>NZ_JBIAPL010000004.1:0-624029 GCF_042888225.1 Streptomyces sp. NPDC003023 | reverse complement strand
GCTTTCCTCCGGGCGCTTCCCTTCGGTCTTGCGTTTCCGACTCTATCAGATCTTTCCGATCCGATTTCCTCGGTGTGCTTTCCGGCCTTTCGGCCTTCCGGCGGTTCCGACTCTATCAGACTCTTTCGGGCCTGATTCCCAGTCAGCGGGTGTTGTCCTCGCGACTGTTGGGCCGTTCCGACGAGTGAGACTTTAGCGGAATCCTCCGCCCCGAAGCCAATCGGGGCCGGCGCCCTTTCGAACGCAGATTCTTCATTCCGCAAAGGCACACGAAAGACAGACGGCATGTAAAGCCACCAGCTCGAGTGTGTCCTGCGGATTGGCTGCCCGGGGCCGACCGGAGTCGGTGCTCACGTCGGGCAACCCGGAGAACACTACGGACGCGGAAACCCCCTGTCAACCTGCCCCCAGGTAGTAGTGTTGGGCGCATGACATCGCGTACGTGCTTCCTTCAGTGGTGGGCCGCCTGACGGCGGCCGGCACCTGCGCATGCACTCACGGCCGCCGCTTCGGCGGCCGTTCGCGTATCTCCCTCCCGGAGGTCCGGCCGCTGAAGGCGGCGGCTCCGATCAGGAGACGGAGTACGACATGAAGCGGATCTTCAGCGGGGTCAAGCCCACGGGGCATCTGACACTGGGCAACTACCTCGGAGCCCTGCGCCGGTGGGCAGAAGTGGACCAGCACCAGGCGGACGCCCTGTTCAGCGTGGTCGATCTGCACGCCCTCACGGTGGAGCACGACCCGGCCCGGGTGCGCAGACTCAGCCGGCAGGCGGCGACGCTGATGCTGGCGGCGGGTCTGGACCCGGACCTGTGCACCGTGTTCGTACAGAGCCATGTGGATGAACACGCCCGGCTGTCGTACATCCTCGAATGCACCGCCACCGACGGCGAACTGCGGCGCATGATCCAGTACAAGGAGAAGGGCGCGCGGGCCCGCACCGCCGGGCAGAGTGTGCGGCTGTCGTTGCTGACGTATCCCGTGCTGATGGCCGCGGACATCCTGGCGTACGGGACCGACGAAGTGCCGGTGGGCGAGGACCAGACACAGCATGTGGAGCTGACCCGGGATCTGGCCGTGCGCTTCAACCAGCGCTACGGGCACACGTTCACCGTCCCGAGGGCCACGCATCCTCCGGTGGCGGCGCGGGTCATGGATCTGCAGGACCCCACTACGAAGATGGGGAAGTCCCACGAGCAGGGGGCCGGGATCATCTATCTGCTCGACGATGCCGACGTGGTGCGCAAGAAGGTCATGCGTGCGGTCACGGACAGCGGGCACGACGTCGAGTACGCCCCCACGACACGCCCGGGCATCGCGAATCTGCTCGAGATCCTTTCGGGTTGCACGGACCGCAGGCCTCAGGAGCTGGCCGGTGAGTACGCGTCCTACGGGGCCTTGAAGAAGGACACGGCCGAAGCCGTGCTCGAGTTGCTGCAACCGATCAGGGAGAGGCACGCAGAGCTCGCGGCGGATCCGGGGCACGTCGACGAAGTGCTGAGGAAGGGCGCCGAGCGAGCCAGAGGGATGGCCCGTCCGACCGTGGACGCCGCCTACCGGGCGATCGGGTTGCTGCCGGCCGGCTGACGGAACGCCGACCGGTAGTCGCGTGGGCTGGTGGCGAGGTGCGAGGCGAAGTGCTGCCGCATGGTGACCTCGCTGCCGAAGCCCGCGCGGCGGGCGACCTCCGGGAGGGGGTGGTCGGTCAGTTCCAGCAGTTTCTGTGCCGCCGCGACCCGCTGTGCGATCAGCCAGTTGAGCGGGGTGGTGCCGGTGGTGGCCTTGAAGTGACGGGCGAAGGTCCGCGCCGACATGCCCGCGCGGGCGGCGAGGGTGTCGACGGTGTGCGGTGCGTCGAGGTGGGCGAGCGCGTGGGCGCGGACGGCGGCGAGCGCGTCGGCATCCCTGTCGCTGCCCGGGGTGGGGTGCTCGATGAACTGCGCCTGGGTGCCGGTACGGAAGGGTGCGGTGACCATCGAGCGGGCGATCGTCGCCGCTGCCTCCGCGCCGTGGACGGTGCGGACGAGGTGGAGACAGAGGTCGATCCCGGCGGCCGTTCCGGCGGAGGTCCAGATGTTGCTGTCATGGATGAAGAGCGCGTCCGGGACGACGGTGACCCGGGGATGGTGCTCGCGCAACAGTTGAGCGAGGTACCAGTGGGTGATGGCGCGGCGGCCGTCGAGGAGCCCGGCCTGGGCGAGGGTGAAGGCACCCCCGCAGAGGGCGGCGACGGGCGTTCCGCGGCGATGGGCACGGCGGAGGGCGTCGAGGACGGGCTCCGGGGCGGGACGGAGATGGTCGTCGAGTCCGGGGACGATCACGAGGTCGGCGGACGACAGCCAGGCCAGTGTGCGGTCGGGGACCAGGGTGAGTCCGCCGCGAAGGGGTACGGGCGTCCGGTCGACCGCGGCGCGCCGGAGCTCGAACGCGGGAACGCCCCGGTCGGTGCGGTCGACGCCCCAGACCTCGCAGATGACGGACACGTCGAAGGCGCGGACGCCGGGGAAGGCGAGCAGCGCGATGCGCTGGGGCTGAACGGTGGCCACCATCCTGGCAGTAAACCATCGATCGCTGTCTTTCATACCTCTGGGGCCGCGGCCTGCGGGGCAGCACTCTGGGGGCATGGAGATCGAGGAGAACGCGACGCTGGTGCTGATCGACGTGATGAAGGGGTTCGACGACGAGGAGTTCTGGGGTGTCCGCAACAACCCCGGAGCCGACGAGAACATCGCCGCCCTGCTGGATGCCTGGCAGTCGAGCGGCCGGCCGGTGGTCCTCGTACGGCACGACTCGGTGCAGCCCGACTCGCCGCTGCGGCCGGGGCAGGAGGGCAACGGGTTCAAGGCGTACGTGGAAGAGAGGCGCGGCCGGGGAACGGGTGCGGAGCTGCTGGTGACGAAGAGCGTCAACTCGGCGTTCTACGGATCGCCGGATCTGGACTCGTGGCTCCGGGCGGCAGGGGTGAACCAGGTCGTGGTGGCCGGCATCCAGACCAACATGTGCGCGGAGACGACGGCACGGATGGGCGGGAACCTCGGCTACGAGGTGCTCTTCGCCCTGGACGCGACGTACACCTTCGGCCTGACGGGGCCGTGGGGATGGACGCTGGGCGCGGAGGAGCTGGCGCGGGCCACCGCCGTGTCGCTGCACGGCGGTGGGTTCGCGAAGGTGGTGTCCACCGAGGAGCTGGTGTCGGCCGCGGTGGGCTGACCGGCCGTGACCGGGGGGATCAGCCGTGACCGGGGGATCAGCCGTTGCCGGAGGCGAGTTCGCGGCTGCGGTCGCGGGCCGCTTCGAGCGCCGCGATCAGGGCGGCCCGTACTCCGTGGTTCTCGAGTTCGCGGATGGCGCTGATCGTGGTGCCGGCGGGGGACGTGACTGCTTCACGCAGCTTCACCGGGTGCTCCCCGCTGTCCCTGAGCATCACGGCGGCGCCGATGGCGGCCTGGACGATCAGGTCGTGGGCCTGGGCGCGCGGGATGCCGAGGAGGATGCCCGCGTCGGTCATGGCCTCGACGAGGAAGTAGAAGTACGCCGGGCCGGACCCGGAGAGAGCGGTGGCGGCGTCCTGCTGGGACTCGGGGACGCGGAGGGTCTTGCCGACGCCGCCGAAGATCTCCTCGGCGTGCACGACGTGCTCGGTGGTGGCGTGGCTGCCCCCGGAGATCACCGACATGCCTTCGTCCACCAGCACGGGGGTGTTCGGCATGACGCGGACGACCGGGGTACCCGCGGCGAGGCGCTCCTCGATGAAGGACGTGGTGATCCCGGCCGCGGCGCTGATGACAAGACGGTCCGCGGTGATGTGCGGGCCGAGTTCGTCGAGGAGTTTGCCCATGTCCTGCGGCTTGACCGCGAGGATCAGGGTGTCGGCGCGCTTGGCGGCCTCGGCGTTGGTGACGGGTTCGACGCCGTAGCGGCTGCGCAGTTCGTCCGCGCGGTCCGTGCGGCGGGTGGTGACCAGCAGATCGGCGGGCTGCCAGCCTGCGCGGATCATGCCACTGAGCAGGGCTTCACCGATCTTGCCCGTACCGAGGACTGCGACTGTCTGGGTCATTGCTCTGTTCACCTCGCCGCTGGGGACAACTGCGGACATCCTGTCACCGGGGGCGGGGCGGTGCCGTGGTGGTCCAAGGGTCGGTACGGACCCCGGCCGCGGCCCGGGCCGGCGCGGGCGGATCCGCTCAGGCGGTGCGGCGGCGCAGGGTGGCCGAGCCCAGAGCCAGTACGAACAGGGCGCACGCGGCGACGACCAGGACGTCCCTGACGAAGTCGCCGGTGACGTCGGAGTGACGCAGGACCTCGTTCATGGCGTCGACGGCGTAAGACATGGGCAGCACGTCGGAGATCGCCTCGAGGACGGGCTGCATCTTGTCGCGGGGCGTGAACAGGCCGCACAGCAGCAGCTGCGGGAAGATCACGGCCGGCATGAACTGGACCGCCTGGAACTCGGAGGCGGCGAAGGCGGAGACGAACAGCCCGAGCGCCGTGCCGAGCAGTGCGTCGAGGAGTGCGACGAGCAGCAGCAGCCAGGGGGAGCCGGTGATGTCGAGGCCCAGGCCCCACAGCGCGAGGCCGGTGGCGAGCAGGGACTGGACGACGGCGACGAGTCCGAAGGCCAGCGCGTACCCGGCGATCAGGTCCGCCTTGCCGAGCGGCATGGCGAGGAGTCGTTCGAGCGTGCCGGAGGTGCGTTCGCGCAGGGTCGCGATGGAGGTCACCAGGAACATCGTGATCAGCGGGAAGATGCCGAGCAGCGAGGCGCCGATGGAGTCGAAGGTCTGCGGACTGCCGTCGAACACGAAGCGCAGCAGGAAGAGCATCACGCACGGCACGAGGATCATCAGGGCGATGGACCGCGGGTCGTGGCGGAGCTGCCGCAGGACGCGGGCGGCGGTGGCGAAGGTGCGGGCGGGAGTCATCGGGCGTTCTCCTGAGGGGCCTTGGCCTGGTCGACGAGGTGGAGGAAGGCCTGTTCGACGGTTTCCGAGCGGGTGCGTACGCGCAGGTCGTCGGGGGCGTCCTCGGCGAGGACCGTGCCGTCGCGCATCAGGATGAGGCGGTGGCAGCGTTCGGCCTCGTCCATGACGTGGGAGGAGACGAGGATCGTCGCGCCGCGCTGGTCGGCGAGGCGGTGAAAGAGGTCCCACAGGTCGCGGCGGAGGACGGGGTCGAGGCCGACGGTCGGTTCGTCGAGGACGAGCACCTCGGGGGTGCCGAGCAGGGCGACGGCCAGGGAGACGCGGCTGCGCTGTCCGCCGGAGAGCCGGCCCGCGAGGGAGTTCGCGTGCGAGGCGAGATCGACGTCCTCGATGGCCCGGGCGACGTACTCGCGGCGGGCGTCGCGGCTGCGGCGGCCCGGCAGGAGGACGGACGCGAAGTATTCGAGGTTCTGACGGACGGTGAGGTCGTCGTAGACGGACGGCGCCTGGGTGACGTAGCCGATCCGGGAGCGGAGTTCGGCGGCTCCAGCCGGCATGCCGAGGATCTCCAGGGTGCCGGTGACCTTCGCCTGAGTGCCGACGACGGCGCGCATCAGCGTGGACTTGCCGCATCCGGAAGGTCCGAGGAGACCGGTGATCCGGCCGGGGAGGACGGTGAAGTCGAGATCGCGCAGGACGGTGCGGTCTCCCCGTACGACGGTGAGACCGCGGGCGAGCACGGCGACCCCGGAGGAATTCATCATGTGATGAATAATGCGCCGGGTGCTGCCGGGCCGTCAAGCACCCGCGCCCGGCCACACCCCCTGTGGGGCGTGGCCGGGCGCGGGCCGCGAACGGTGCGGGACTACGGGCGCGATCATCTGCGCCCGGGGCTGCCGCCCTTCCGCCTGCGGGCGGCAGGGTTGCCGGAGCGGGAGCCACGGCGCTTCTCGTACTGCTTGACCGCAGCCTCGTACTCGGTGCGGCGCAGCTTCTCGCCGGGAGCCTCGAGGAGGCAGCGCAGGGAGTAGGCGATCAGCGACCCGATGAAGCCGATCGTCTTGAGACTGCGGAGCGAGTCCTCTGCCCGGGAGCCGTCTGGGCGGCGCGAGAAGCCTTCCCAGGTCTTGCGGAACGCGATGGCGCTGCACACGGCGAACATCACGATGACGAGGACGTTCACGAAACTGCCGACCTCGGCGATCGCGAGACCCTGATAGGCGAAGCGCAGCACGAGGGCGGCAGCGAAGGCGGTGATCAGCGAGCCGACGGCGACGCCGGCCCGGCGCAGCCCGTACCCCCCGTCGTGGCCGACCCAGGTCGTGCCGAAGAAACGGATGGGTTCGGGCTCCGGACCGCCGCCGCTCGTCGTGCTCGCGGTGCCCTCGGTGTTCGCCGTGCTCCCGCCGGTCCCGGCGCTCCTGCTGTGCTCGCTGTGCTCGCTCACGGGTCGATTATCCCCGCTGCGCCGGGCAGGGGTCAGGAGCAGCGCGGCGCGACGTAGCCGTCGCTGCCGGTGTACACGTACGCGTCCGAGACGAACTGCCCGTTGGCGATGTTGTCCCAGAGGTTCGTGGTGCCGTACGGGCCGGTGATGGTCTCGCCGGCCTTCTGACAGTTGATCGGCACAGTGGCGCCGTACGGAAGGATCTTGACCAGCCGGTAGTTGGTGCCGGGGCCGGAACGGACGTTGAGGCGGACCCCGGGTGCGACCGGGTAGCGCTTGGCCGTCATGGTCCCGATCGATTCGGTGTCCGCCTCGGACGCGTCGGCACCGGCCGCCGCGTTCGAGGTGTCCGCGTCCGAAGCCCCCGCGTCCCGGACCTCCGCGTTCAGGACCTCCGCGTTCGGGACCTCTGCGTCGTGCGTCTCTTCAAGAGCCATTGGTCTTCCCCCGCCTACGTGAATGAGTGGCGTTGCGCCGCGCGCAGGCTAGCAAGCCATGGCTGGATCGCACGCATCATCGACTAGGCTCCGAGCGTCGCGCGTGCGCACCATCAGACGGGGGTGGGAGATGCCACCGCTGCGCAGCACCGGGCCGTTCCCGGAAGCGGAGCATCCGGAATATGCGGGCCAGTACAGCCTCGAGGCATGCCTGGGCAACGGAGGCATGGGTGTCGTCCATCTGGCCACCTCCGCCTCCGGTCTGCGGCTCGCGGTCAAGGTCATCCATGCCGAGCACGCCCAGGACCCCGAGTTCAGGGCACGGTTCCGGCAGGAGGTGGCCGCGGCCCGCCGGGTCAGCGGCGCGTTCACCGCGCCGGTGGTCGATGCCGACCCGGACGCCGACCGGCCCTGGATGGCCACCCTGTTCATCGACGGCCCGACGCTCGCGGACCGGGTGAAACGGAACGGCCCGCTGACTCCGGCCGAGCTCCGCAGGGCGGGCGCCGGTCTCGCGGAGGCGCTGCGCGACATCCATCGCGCCGGGGTGGTGCACCGCGATCTCAAACCCAGCAACGTGCTTCTGGCCGCAGACGGGCCGAAAGTCATCGACTTCGGCATCTCGCGTCCCGTCGACAGCGATCTGCGCACGGAGACCGGCAAGTTGATCGGCACGCCGCCGTTCATGGCGCCCGAGCAGTTCCAGCGCCCGCGGGAGGTGGGACCGGAGGCGGACGTCTTCGCGCTGGGCGCGGTGCTGGTCCACGCGGCGACCGGGCGTGGCCCGTTCGACTCCGACAGCCCGTACATCGTGGCGTACCAGGTGGTCCACAACGAGCCCGACCTGGCGGGCGTCCCGGAGGACCTCGTACCGCTGCTGGCGCGCTGTCTCGCGAAGGACCCCCGGGAGCGGCCGACGCCTTACGAACTGATGGTCGCGCTGCGGGCGTCCTCGCCGTCCTCCGCGTACGACACCCAGGCGTACATACCGGCACAGCGCGAGCCCGACCCCGTCGAGAACTCCGAACCGGCGGCCGCTCCCGCTCCCACGCCGAAAGCTGCGAAGGCGGAGAAGGCGGCTCCCCTCAGGCGCCGCCGCACCCGCTGGGCCCTCGCCGCCGCCGCGTTCACCGTCCTGGCATCCGCCGGCGCCGTCGTCATCGGCGCGGTCATGGACGACGGCGCCCCCGTGGCACCCGTCGACGACCGGCGTTTCCGCCCCTGGAGCATCACCCTGCGGGACGACGCGGCGGACGCCGCCCCCGTGTGCTCCGCCGACGGCGACGCCCTCTACTGCGCCGGCCCCGGTACGAAGGCCACCCGCCTGGACCCGGCCGACGGCAGTCGTGTCTGGTCCGCCGCCGACAACAAGTCGCCCCGGAACGCCGCCGGGCAGAGCGACGAGAGCCTGGTGCCCCGGCCTGCCGCAGGGCTGCTGCATGTGGTGACGCCGGGCGGGGGCCGCTACGAGGCGCTGGACCCCGCGACGGGCGAGCTCCGCTGGCACCTGGACATCTCCTCCTACTCGACGGTCCACCCCGTCGGGAACACGGTCCTGCTGGTGACCGACAGCGGTCTGGTGCGCGCCGTCGACGCGGCGACGGGCGAGGAACGCTGGCAGAAGCAGCACGGCCGCCCGGGTGCCGAGTGGGCCTTCGACCCCGCCGGCGAGGGTCCGGCGCTCGCCGCCGCCCCCTCCCCCGACGGGACGTCGACCTTGATCAGTGCCGTGGACCCGATGGACGGTGAGCTCCTCTGGACGAAACGTCTGTCCGGCTCGCTGACACCGGTACAGCTCTCGGACACGTCACTGCATCTGCTCTCCGTCGGCACCGACGGTTTCACGCGCGCGGTCGTGACGCTCGACACCGCGACCGGTGGTCACGACGTGCGCCGCACCCCTTTGACCGTGCCGGTCGACCAGGCCCAGGCAACAGTGGCGGGACAGGTCGTCTACATCGCCGGTGCCGGCGGCTCGCTCACCGCTGTCGACACGGCCCGGCCCGGCGCCGGTGCGAAGGACGCCGAGCTGTGGCGCCTGGAAACAGGGGTCGCCCATCTCTCACGACCGGCCGCCGGTGAGGGCGCGGTCTACCTGTCCGCCGCCGACGGGCGTCTGCTCGCGGTCGACGCCCGGCTGGGCAGGATCACAGGGCAGACGGGCCTGCGGATGGCCGACGACGGTTCCACCTTCGCGTCCCTGCTGCCCGCGCCGGTCACCGCCGCCGGCACGGTGTACGCCACCGCCCCGGACGGCTCCGTCTTCGCCGTGGACGCGAAGGACCCGGCACGCTGGTGAGCGTGCCGGGTCCTTCGTGAGCCTGGCCGGTCAGCCCAGCTGTGACACGTCCCTGACCGCGCCCCTGTCGGCGCTCGTCGCCATCGCGGCGTACGCGCGCAGGGCGGCGGACACCTTGCGCTCCCGGCCCTTGGGCGCGTAGACGCCGCCGAGCGCGTCACGGCGCGAGGCCAGGGTCTCCTCGTCGACGAGGAGTTCGATCGTGCGGCCCGGAATGTCGATGCGGATCCGGTCGCCGTCCTCGACGAGCGCGATCGTGCCGCCCGAGGCTGCCTCCGGGGAGGCGTGGCCGATGGAGAGACCGGACGTGCCGCCGGAGAAGCGGCCGTCGGTGACCAGGGCGCAGGTCTTGCCCAGGCCGCGGCCCTTGAGGAAGGACGTGGGGTAGAGCATCTCCTGCATGCCGGGGCCGCCCCTGGGACCCTCGTAGCGGATGACCACGACGTCGCCGTGGGTGATCTCCTTGCGGAGGATCTTGTCGACGGCCTCGTCCTGCGACTCGCAGACCACGGCGGGGCCCTCGAAGGTCCAGATGGACTCGTCGACGCCGGCGGTCTTCACGACACAGCCGTCCACGGCGAGGTTGCCACGCAGGACCGCGAGCCCGCCGTCCTTGGAGTAGGCGTGCTCCGCGGAACGGATGCAGCCCTCCTCGGCGTCCTCGTCCAGGGCGTCCCAGCGCTCGGACTGGGAGAAGGCGGTGGCGGAGCGCACGCAGCCGGGCGCCGCGTGCCAGAGCTCGACGGCCTCGGCGGACGGAGAACCGCCGCGCACGTCCCAGGTCTTGAGCCAGTCGGCGAGCGACGGACTGTGCACGGAGTGCACTGCCTCGTTGAGCAGTCCTGCGCGGTGCAGCTCCCCCAGGAGGGCGGGGATGCCGCCGGCGCGGTGGACGTCCTCCATGTAGTACGTGCGGTTCTTCCCGACGTTCGGCGCGACCTTCGCCAGGCAGGGCACCCGGCGTGAGACGGCGTCGATCGCGTCGAGGCCGAACTCGACTCCCGCCTCCTGGGCGGCGGCCAGCAGGTGCAGGATCGTGTTCGTCGAGCCGCCCATGGCGATGTCGAGGGCCATGGCGTTCTCGAAGGCCTCGAAGGTGGCGACGTTGCGCGGCAGGACGGACTCGTCACCCTGCTCGTAGTACCGCCGGGTGATGTCGACGACCGTCGTGCCGGCGTTCTCGTAGAGCGCCTTGCGGGCGGTGTGGGTGGCGAGGACCGAGCCGTTTCCGGGCAGCGAGAGGCCGATGGCCTCGGTCAGGCAGTTCATCGAGTTGGCGGTGAACATGCCGGAACAGGAGCCGCAGGTCGGGCAGGCGTTCTCCTCGATGCGGAGGATGTCCTCGTCCGAGATCTTGTCGTTGACGGCGTCCGAGATCGCGTCGACCAGGTCGAGCGTGCGGACCGTGCCGTCGACGAGCGTCGCCCGGCCGGACTCCATGGGGCCGCCGGAGACGAAGACGGTCGGGATGTTCAGGCGCAGCGCGGCCATCAGCATGCCCGGAGTGATCTTGTCGCAGTTGGAGATGCAGATCAGCGCGTCCGCACAGTGCGCCTCGACCATGTACTCGACGGAGTCGGCGATCAGGTCGCGCGACGGCAGCGAGTAGAGCATCCCGCCGTGGCCCATCGCGATGCCGTCGTCCACGGCGATCGTGTTGAACTCGCGGGGCACCGCGCCCGCGGCCTTGATCGCCTCGGAGACGATCCGGCCGACCGGCTGGAGGTGGGTGTGACCGGGCACGAACTCGGTGAACGAGTTGGCGACGGCGATGATCGGCTTGCCGATGTCCTCGCTCGCTACGCCCGACGCCCGCATAAGGGCGCGGGCGCCCGCCATGTTGCGGCCGTGGGTGACAGTGCGGGACCTCAGCTCGGGCATCGTCGCTCGCTCCTCAGGTGTCCTTCAGGCAGATGGGTCTGTTCACGAGCGTACGCCGCCGCTCCAAGATCTGGACAGCATGTCCGGGATACGGGACGCCCGGCTCAGCCTCCGGTCGCCGTCCCGCCGGGCGCGGCGGGCCCTGCCGGGTCCTGCTCGGTGAGATACCGCTGCAGCGTGGGTGCCACGATACGGATGATCTCCTCCGGCTCCGCGGAGGCCAACGGCTCCACCCGGATCACGTACCGAAGGATCGCGATGCCCACCATGTGCGAGGCGGCGAGCTCCGCCCGGAACTGCGGATCGGGTACGTCGAGCCCGCCGGCCACCCGCTCCAGCAGGCGCCGCAGCACGAAACCCCGCAGCACCGTGGCCGCCGCCTCGTGCGTCAGCGCGGACCGGATGACCGCCAGCAGCGGAGCACGGGTCGCCGGGTTCTCCCAGACACCGATGAAGAAGCGCGCCAGGCGCTCGCCGATGCCCTCCGCGCCCTGACCCAGGATCTGCGGAACGATCATCGCGGGCTCGAAGGAGACCTCGATGGCCGCCGCGAAGACCTCGTCCTTGGTGCCGAAGTAGTGGTGGACGAGGGCCGCGTCCACTCCCGCCGCCCTGGCGATGCCGCGCATGGTCGTCTTGTCGTAGCCCCGCTCCGCGAACTCGTCACGGGCCGCCTGCAGGATGCGCTCCCTGGCGCCCGGTCCCTCCTCGGCCGCCTTGCGGGCCGGGCGCCCGCGCCCCCTGCGCTCCTGCGTCATGAGATGCGGCTGGCCGAGGCCAGATGCAGCCGGGTGAAGGCCAGCGCCTCCGCGAGATCGGCCTCGCGTTCGGCGGCGGACATGGCGCGCCTGGTGTTGACCTCGATGACGACATGGCCGTCGAAACCGGTGCGGGCGAGCCGCTCCAGCAGTTCCGCGCACGGCTGGTCGCCGCGGCCCGGCACCAGGTGCTCGTCCTTCGCGGATCCCCGGCCGTCGGCCAGGTGCACATGTCCCAGCCGGTCGCCCATGCGGTCGACCATCGCCATGGTGTCGGTACGGGACGTCGCCGTGTGCGAGAGGTCGATCGTGAAGTGGCGGTAGTCGTCCTTTGTGACGTCCCAGTCCGGGGCGTAGGCGAGCATCTCGCGGTCCCGGTACCGCCACGGGTACATGTTCTCCACGGCGAAGCGCACGTCCGTCTCGTTCGCCATCCGCCAGATCCCGCTGACGAAGTCACGGGAGTACTGGCGCTGCCAGCGGAACGGCGGATGCACCACGACCGTCGACGCCCCGAGCTTCTCGGCCGCGGCCCGTGCCCGCTGGAGCTTGACCCACGGATCGGTGGACCACACCCGCTGCGTGATCAGCAGGCACGGCGCGTGGATCGCGTGGACGGGCATCCGGTGATAGTCCGAGAGCCGGCGCAGCGCCTCGATGTCCTGGCTCACCGGGTCGGTCCACACCATGACCTCGACGCCGTCGTAGCCGAGGCGCGCGGCGATCTCGAAGGCTGTCGCCGTCGACTCCGGATAGACGGAAGCCGTCGACAGGACAACCTTCGCATCCGGGATACGCACGACTGGTTCTTCCACGGGGACAGGGTACGGGGCAGAACTAGCCGGTAGTGAGGTGATCGAGGCGGCGCAGAATGAGTCCCTCGCGCAGCGCCCACGGGCAGATCTCCAGTTCCTCCACGCCGAAGAGGTCCATCGCACCCTCCGCGACCAGGGCTCCCGCGAGTATCTGGCGGGCCCGGCCCTCGGACACGCCGGGCAGACCGGCACGCTGCTCGACGGTCATGGCGGCCAGCTTCGGCACCCATTCCTCCAGCGAACTGCGACTCAGATCACGCTGCACGTAAAGCCCCTCGGCGGAACGGGCCGCGCCGGCGATACGGGCCAGCTGCTTGAAGGTCTTCGACGTCGCCACGATGTGGTCGGGCCTGCCCAGGCGGCTGAACTCCCCGACCGTACGGGCGATCTCGGCCCGCACATGGCGGCGCAGCGCCCTCACGTCCCGTATGTCGGGCGGGTCGCCCGGCAGCATGCCCGCGGTGAGACGCCCCGCGCCGAGCGGCAGGGACACCGCCTTGTCGGGCTCCTCGTCCATTCCGTACGCGATCTCCAGGGAGCCGCCGCCGATGTCCAGGACGAGCAGTTTCCCGGCCGACCAGCCGTACCAGCGACGGGCGGCGAGGAAGGTCAGCCGCGCCTCCTCCTCGCCGCTGAGCACCGTCAGCACGACCCCGGTCTCGTCCTTGACCCTCGCCAGCACCGCGTCCGCGTTGGTGGCCTCGCGCACGGCGGAGGTGGCGAAGGCGAGGACCTCCTCGCAGCCCTTGTCCTCGGCGGCCTGAAGGGCGTCGGCGATCGTGTCGACGAGGCGGTCGATCCCGGCGGGGCCGATGGCCCCGTCGGCGTCGAGCAGTTCCGCGAGGCGCAGTTCGGCCTTGTGGGAGTGGGCGGGCAAAGGCCGCGCGCCGGGGTGGGCATCCACCGCCAGCAGGTGAACCGTGTTCGATCCGACGTCGAGGACTCCGAGTCTCATGGGCGGAACGCTACTGCTGCCGCACGCATACGCTGGACCCGTGCCAAAGACGAAAAAGGCGAAGCCGGGCAAAGCCAACCCGTTGACGACGATCCGAGCCGAAGCAGACGAGAAGGGCCTGGACTTCGCCCGTGCCTGGGTGGAGTTCCCCGACCCGGCGGACGACGAGCAGGTCTTCCGCTGCGACCTGACCTGGCTGACCTCGCGCTGGACCTGCATCTTCGGCAGCGGTTGCCAGGGCATCCAGGCAGGGCGCGCGTCCGACGGCTGCTGCACGCTGGGGGCGCACTTCTCCGACGAGGACGACGAGCAGCGCGTCTCCGAGCATGTGGCCCGCCTCACGCCCGAGGTGTGGCAGTTCCACGACGTCGGTACGAGCACGGGCTGGGTGCAGGAGGACGAGGACGACGGCGAGCGCCAGACCCGGCGCTGGGAGGGCTCGTGCATCTTCCAGAACCGTCCCGGATTCGCGGGGGGCGCGGGCTGCGCGCTGCACATCCTGGCGCTGAGCGAGGGCCGCGAGCCGCTGGAGACCAAGCCGGACGTGTGCTGGCAGCTGCCGGTGCGGCGCACGTACGACTGGATCGACCGGCCCGACGACACGCGCGTCCTCCAGATCTCCATCGGCGAGTACGACCGTCGCGGATGGGGCCCCGGCGGCCACGACCTCCACTGGTGGTGCACCTCGGCGACCTCGGCGCACGGGGCCGGCGATCCGCTGTACGTGACGTACCGCCCGGAGCTGACGGAGCTGATGGGCAAGGCGGCCTACGACGTCCTCGCCGGCCTGTGCGAGGCCCGTCTGGCGTCGACGCTGCCCCTGCTGGCACCCCACCCCGCCGATCCGGCGCCCCGCTGACACTCGCTGCGGGGCGGAGCCGGTCCCCCGCCCCGCACGTCGGTGCGCGGCTCCGCGCGGGCGGGGCACCGCGCTTCGCGCGATGGCCTCGAGCGCTTCCCCTACGACCTGGCGGCCGCGAGTGGAAGCACGTCCCACGCCGCCGCCGGGCGATCCCTGCCCGAGCTCGGGCCTCGCCCCGCGAAATCAGCACCCCGGTCGGGGCAGATCCAGCCCCGCCGACGATCGAAGCGCAGAGCCCCAAGCCCGTGCGCAGCACGCCACCCCGGACCGGGGCCTGCCCCCGTTTCGGGACGGGACCCTCTCCTGGCCGCCGGGTCAGTGGGAGGAGGACGGGCGGGGGAAGCAGGCCCCCGTGCCCTCAGCCCGTAGGCGTGACCGGCGGGTCTTCCGACGGGGTCGGATCCGAGGTCGGGTCGGGGTCAGGCGACGACGGCGGCGGGCTGGAGGACGGCGGGGTCGGGTCGGGGTCCGGGGATGACGGCGGCGGGGTCGACGGAGGACTCGACGGCGGCGTCGGATCCGGATCCGACGACGACGGAGGCGCCGAGGTCCCCGCGCCGTGGCCGCGGATCGAGACGACCGCCCCCGACGGATCGATGCCCACTCGCGCCACCCACGGCCCCGCCGGCTCCCGCGCCTGGTCGACGAGCACGTACAGGGTGATCGTTTCGCCGGGGTTCAGCGTGCCCGAGGACAGGCTCGTGAACAGCCAGGAAGCGCTGGTCCACGCCGACCACCGCACGGGTGATCCACCGGACGCCGTGAGCGTGATGCGGGTGCTGTCGCCGGCCGGTTCCGCCTCGACCGTGATCCTTCCGGGGCCCGGCAGGCCGGGAGTGGAAGGCGACGCGGGCAGGTCCGCGCTGATCACCTCGACCGAGACGTCCGGCGAACGCCGGTTCGCCGTGAACCGCGGGTCCGGTGTCGCGCTCGCGTTGCCCGCGTTCTCGTAGTGGTCGTACGGGTCGGCCGCGGCCCCGCCGTCCGCCCGCTCGTCCGCGCTGGCAGCGGGACCGCGCGCCTCGCCCGTCAGCGGCGCCCCCCGGTACGCCGCCCACAACGCGAGCACGGGAGCCGCCACGACCGTCGCCACGACCGTCGTCGTCACCGCCCTCGCACGGATCCGGTCGCGCCGGGCGGCATGGTCCTTGGGGTCAAGGGGGAAGCCGCCGGGCCCGAACCGCGGGCCCCCCGCCCGTGCCCTCGGTACATGGAGCATCGCCGCGTACGCGGCGGTCCGCGGCGCCTCGACGAGCGGGAGCGTGGCCGGTGTGACGGCCGACCCCGGCCACGGCCCGCCGGCTCCGGCGCGCTCGGCCGCGCGGCGGCACCGCGGACAGTCGTCGACGTGCCGTACGAGCTCCTGGCGCAGTGCGGCGGAGAGCAGCACCCGGTTGTCCCCGGTGAGCCGGCCGACGGCCGGGCAGTTGCCCCGCTCCACGACCGCGAGCGCGGCACGGGTGCGTTCGACCTCGCAGGCGGCGGCGGCGAGGAGCTCACGCGTGGCGACCCGCTCCCTCCCGAGGACGCAGGCGATCTGGGCGGCGCCGAGGCCGTGCCGCACGGCGAGTTCCAGCGCCTCACGCTGCTCCGGCGTGGTGCCGGCGGCCTCGGGCCAGGCCAGCAGGGCCAGTTCGGCACGTCTGCGCTGCGCGGTATTCGGCGGCACGCGCGGCGCGGGTTCTTCCGGGGCCGTGGGCCGCCCGGTGTGCGCGCCCTGCCGCCTGCGCCGCTGTTCGGTCAGCCGGCGGAGGCAGGCCCACCGTGCGAGCGCGTACATCCAGGCCTTCCGCTCTGCCGTGCCGGACGGACAGCGCCCGTGCTGGCGTTCGGCGATGGCGAGGACGTCACCGAGCACCGCCGTGGCCGCGTCGTGATCGCACAGCACGGACAGGCAGTAGGTGAACAGGCCGTCCAGGTACGGCTCGTAACGTGCGGGCGGCTGCCCGTGCGACATCCGGGGGGCGCGTCGGTGCGTCCGGTGTGCTCCGGTGGTGTGGGGAGGGGGTTCCAGCCTGCTGCTCGTCACTCCGTGACCGTAGGGGCAGGAGCACAGCCTGTTCGTACCCCTTGAGCACTTTTAATCCCAACGGGTGAACAGTTCCCTCGAAGGGGGACAGGAATGGCGAATTCCGGCCCGAATGCCGTCCCCCTTTCGGTGCAGGGACTGCGCTGTCAGTGGTCCCGGCTACGGTTTGCGCATGGCTGCCCGTACGAAATCCGCGAAGGACCGGCCGTCCTACCGCTGCACCGAGTGCGGCTGGACGACCGTCAAGTGGCTCGGCCGCTGCCCCGAATGCCAGGCCTGGGGCACCGTCGAGGAGTACGGCGCGCCCGCCGTCCGCACCACCGCCGCAGGCCGGGTCTCCACCGCCGCACTGCCCATCGGGCAGGTCGACGGCCGCCAGGCGACCGCCCGGTCCACCGGCGTGGCCGAGCTCGACCGGGTGCTCGGCGGCGGCCTGGTCCCCGGCGCCGTCGTGCTGCTCGCCGGAGAGCCGGGCGTCGGCAAGTCGACGCTGCTGCTCGACGTCGCGGCGAAGGCCGCGAGCGACGAGCACCGCACGCTGTATGTGACGGGCGAGGAGTCCGCGAGCCAGGTCCGGCTGCGCGCCGACCGGATCAAGGCGCTCCACGACCACCTCTATCTCGCGGCGGAGACCGACCTCTCCGCGGTGCTGGGCCACCTCGACGCGGTCAAACCCTCGCTGCTGATCCTCGACTCGGTGCAGACCGTCGCGTCCCCCGAGATCGACGGCGCCCCCGGCGGCATGGCACAGGTCCGGGAGGTCGCGGGCGCGCTCATCCGCGCCTCCAAGGAGCGCGGCATGTCGACGCTGCTCGTCGGCCACGTCACCAAGGACGGCGCCATCGCCGGACCGCGGCTGCTGGAGCACCTGGTGGACGTGGTGCTCTCCTTCGAAGGCGACCGCCACGCCCGGCTTCGCCTGGTCCGCGGTGTGAAGAACCGCTACGGGGCGACCGACGAGGTCGGCTGCTTCGAGCTGCACGACGAGGGCATCATCGGACTCGCGGACCCCTCCGGCCTCTTCCTGACCCGCCGCGACGAGCCGGTTCCCGGCACCTGTCTGACGGTGACCCTCGAGGGACGCCGCCCGCTGGTCGCCGAGGTGCAGGCCCTGACCGTGGACTCCCAGATCCCCTCCCCGCGCCGCACCACCTCCGGTCTGGAGACCTCGCGGGTCTCGATGATGCTGGCCGTGCTCGAGCAGCGAGGCCGGATCAGCGCCCTGGGCAAACGCGACATCTACAGCGCCACGGTCGGCGGAGTGAAGCTCTCCGAGCCGGCCGCGGACCTGGCGATCGCGCTCGCCCTCGCGTCGGCCGCCAGCGACACACCGCTGCCGAAGAACCTGGTCGCGATCGGCGAGGTCGGCCTGGCGGGCGAGGTCAGGAGGGTGACGGGGGTGCAGCGGAGGCTGGCCGAGGCGCACCGCCTGGGCTTCACCCATGCGCTTGTCCCCTCCGATCCGGGGAAGATCCCGCCCGGTATGAAGGTGACCGAGGTCGCCGACATGGGCGATGCTCTGAGGGTGCTCCCGAGGGGCCGTCAGCAGGGCTCCGGCGGCGCCTCGCGCAAAGAGCGGGCGGACGCCCCACGGGAGGACGAGGCGCGCCGGTAGACTTTGCCCTGGTCTCGCCCACCCGTACGAGCCGGAGGAGTGCAGTGGCAGCCAAGGACGGGGCATCAGCACCCGGAAAGTCCGGCGGAGGCTCCGGCAACGAAGCGCTGATCCGCGCCGCCCTGAGCGCCGTCGCCCCCGGCACCGCGCTGCGCGACGGCCTGGAGCGCATCCTCCGCGGCAACACCGGAGGCCTGATCGTTCTCGGCATGGACAAGACCGTCGAGTCGATGTGCACCGGCGGTTTCGTGCTGGACGTGGAGTTCACCGCCACCCGTCTGCGCGAGCTGTGCAAACTGGACGGCGCGCTCATCCTCGACAAGGACATCTCCAAGATCCTCCGGGCCGGCGTGCAGCTGGTCCCCGACGCGTCCATCCCCACCGAGGAGACGGGCACCCGTCACCGCACCGCGGACCGGGTGTCCCGGCAGTGCGGCTTCCCGGTCGTGTCCGTGTCGCAGTCGATGCGTCTGATCGCGCTGTACGTGGACGGTGAGCGCCGGGTCCTGGAGGAGTCGGCGGCGATCCTCTCCCGTGCCAACCAGGCCCTCGCCACCCTCGAGCGGTACAAGCTCCGCCTCGACGAGGTCGCGGGCACGCTCTCGGCCCTCGAGATCGAGGACCTCGTCACGGTCCGGGACGTCACGGCGGTCGCGCAGCGACTGGAGATGGTGCGCAGGATCGCGACCGAGATCGCCGAGTACGTGGTCGAGCTGGGCACCGACGGCAGGCTGCTGGCCCTGCAGCTCGACGAGTTGATCGCGGGCGTGGAGCCCGAGCGCGAACTGGTCGTGCGCGACTACGTGCCGGAGCCCACGTCCCCCCGGGCCGCGCCCGGGAGGGGCCCCCAGCGCTCCCGCACCGTCGAGGAGGCGCTCGCCGAGCTCGACGCCCTCAGCCACGCGGAGCTGCTGGAACTGCCCACCGTGGCGAGGGCCCTGGGCTACAGCGGCTCCCCGGAGACGCTCGACTCCGCGGTCTCGCCGCGCGGTTACCGTCTGCTGGCGAAGGTTCCCCGGCTGCCCGGCGCGATCATCGAACGGCTCGTCGAGCACTTCGGCGGGTTGCAGAAGCTGCTCGCCGCCAGTGTCGACGACCTGCAGGCGGTGGACGGCGTCGGTGAGGCGCGGGCCCGCAGCGTGCGGGAGGGCCTGTCACGGCTCGCCGAGTCCTCGATCCTCGAGCGGTACGTGTAGCGGCCGCTCCCGTTCGGCTCAGCCCTTCTCGAGGCGGAACGAGGCCGGCACGGTGGCGCCCTGGAACCTGGCCTCCACGAGGTAGGTGCCCGGCCCAACGGGGGCGGCGGGAGGCGTCGCGCACTGCGGGGCGCTCCGTCCGCGGTCCCACTGCACGGTGTGCGTGATCGAGGACTTCGCCGGCACCTGGAGCAGACGGCTCCCGGCGGGGCGCGGGCAGTCCTTGGTGGACCACACGCTGTCGCCCTCCGCGTCGGTGACGGTGAACACGGCCGCCGTGGGGCCGAAGTCGGCCTTGCAGGTCGTGGCAGAGGAGTTGGAGACGACCAGCCGGAACTGGGGCTTCTCGCCGGGCTCGTAGGCGACCTTGGCGCTGCGCAGCGTCAGCTTCAGCGATCCGGGCGCGCAGTCGGGGAGCGAGGGACCCGCCGGCACGGGCCGTCCTGCGGTGCCGCCACCGGCTGTGGCACCCGCCGTGCCGCTGCCACCGCTCGCCCCGCCGTCGGTGGCACCGCTCGAAGCACCGCCCGTCGTGCCGTCCGTGCTGCCGCCCGAACCGCCGGAGCCGCCGGAGCCGTTGCCGCCGTCGCCCCCCTCGTCCCCGCCCGATTCGTCGCGCCCGCCCGGCTGTTCACTGATCGCGGGCCCCGACTGGTCGGGCCCGGGCGTGATCGTGGGAGCGGGACTCGTGCCGCCTGCGCCCTTGCCGTCCGCGCCACCACCGTCTCCGGTGGTACTGACGGTCCAGACGATCAGCACGGCGAGGAGCGCGACCAGCGACGCCGCGACTGCCCTCCGTCGCCAGTAGATGGAGGAGGGGAGCGGCCCGATCGGATTGCGCAGAGATCCCACGGCCCAAACTCTACGAGAGATCCGGCCCAACTCCCGCCCCACCCGCCGCCCTGCTTCCAAACTCTGCTGATCATCATCACGGACCGCGGCTCACAAGGCCGTTACTTTCGTCAGGGGCGGCTGTGGACGATAGCCGGGGGTGACAGTCCCGGCCGAGCAGGTACGGTCCGTGACCATGGACAGCAGCATCACCCGCGATCTCTACCGGGACATCCTCGACTTCGCCCACACGACTCCGTCCTGGGTGCAGCACCTCGCCGAACTCTGGACGGAGGCGGGGCTGTTGCTCTTCGGCGTGCTGTTCCTCGTCGCCTGGTGGCGGGCGCGGACCGGCGACACCCGCGCGATCGCCCACGCGGTGCTCGCTCCGCTCGCGACGGCCTTCGGCTATGTGGTCAGCGAGTCGCTCAAGTCGGTCGTGGACGAGGAACGTCCCTGCCGCACGGTCGCCGACGCGGCGGCGTCGCTCGTGCCGTGCCCGCCGCCCGGCGACTGGTCCTTCCCCAGCAACCACGCGGCGATCGCCGGTGCGGCGGCGATCGCGCTGGCGCTCGCGTGGCCGCGTATCGCCCTGCTCACCGTGCCGATGGCGCTGCTGATGGCGTTCTCCCGGGTCTTCGTGGGCGTCCACTATCCGCACGACGTACTGACGGGGCTGGTGGCCGGCGCGGCCGTCGCGACCGTGTTCGTCCTGCTTCTGCTCCGCCCGGCGGGTGTACTGCTGAACACCATGCGGTCGAGCCGGGCACCGCTGATGGCGTGGTTCGCCGGCCCGGGCGTGGCGCCCGTGGTGGCCGCGGAACGCGACGCGTACGAGCCCCGCGCCTGATCCGGGGGTTCTCCCCCGCCCTCTTCCGCCCTTTTCCGGAGCCGAGGCTCAGGGCCCCGGACCCGCCGCCGCGCGGGTTCCGGGGACTTCGCCTCCACAACCGGCGTACAGACGTCCTGGCGTCCAGCGGGCCGCCCCGCCGGACCGGCTGCCTCGAGTGGCCCGGAGCGGGGCCGGCACCGTCGGAGCGGCACCCGGCCCGTCACCAGGCAGAGGACGACGTTCCGCAGCTCCTTGCCCCGGCCGCTCCTCGGCTCTTTGCCCCGGCTGCCACAGGCAGACGCGCCGCCCGGAAGGCCGGGTTCCCGCCCAGCGGCGTACCGGGCCCGGCCGGGACACCGCCCCGGCCCGGCTGCCGCCCCACCGAGGGGCGGGCGGGGCGGACCTCCACGCCCCCGGACACGCCCCCGGGCGTGCCCGGCGGACGCGGTTGCCGCACACCCACCCGCGGACGTGCCAGGATCGGTGTGCCATGACTGTCACTCACGTAACCCAGACGTCCGACACCGTCGACCCCGCCTCGCTCCACACCCCCGTGATCGCCTGGTTCGACAAGCACGCCCGCGACCTGCCCTGGCGTCGCCCCGAAGCAGGCGCCTGGGGCGTGATGGTCAGCGAGTTCATGCTTCAGCAGACCCCGGTGAACCGGGTCCTGCCCGTGTACGAGCAGTGGCTGGCCCGCTGGCCGCGCCCCGCCGACCTCGCGCGGGAGGCTCCCGGCGAGGCAGTCCGCGCCTGGGGCCGGCTCGGCTACCCCCGGCGGGCCCTTCGTCTGCACGGTGCCGCGCAGGCGATAACGGAGCGACACGGCGGCGAGGTCCCGACCGAGCACGCGCAGCTTCTCGCGCTGCCGGGCATCGGCGAGTACACGGCGGCGGCCGTGGCGTCGTTCGCCTACGGGCAGCGGCACGCGGTCCTGGACACCAACGTCCGCCGGGTGTTCGCCCGCGCCGCGACCGGCATCCAGTACCCGCCGAACGCGACGACCGCCGCAGAGCGCAGGCTGGCGCGCCTGCTGCTCCCGGAGGAGGAGCGGACCGCGGCCCGCTGGGCAGCTGCCTCGATGGAGCTCGGCGCTCTGGTGTGCACCGCGAAGAACGAGGACTGCGCGCGCTGCCCGATCTCCGAGCGGTGTGCCTGGCGGCTGGCGGGCAAGCCGGCTCACGAGGGCCCGGCGCGCCGCGGCCAGACGTACGCCGGCACGGACCGCCAGGTCCGCGGCAAGCTGCTCGCCGTGCTTCGTGAGGCCCTCAATCCCGTGCCGCAGGCGGCGCTGGACGCGGTGTGGCACGAGCCGGTGCAGCGGGCCAGGGCCCTGGACGGGCTGGTCGCCGACGGACTGGTCGAGCCGCTGGAGAACGGTCGCTACCGCCTTCCCCAGGGCTGATCCGCCCCCTGTACCCACCTTCCACCCCAGCTGAAACATCCGCTGTTACACAACCGATGGATGGCCGTGCGCCGTCCGAGGGCTGCTCCGCACAGCGCCGTGACAACCGCTCCGTAATTTCTTGTGACGCGAGGAACGCAGGCACACACGGGGTTCACGGGGACGGAGGCGGTTGGAATGGCGCACGGCGAGGTGCTCGAATTCGAGGAGTACGTACGCACCAGGCAGGAGGCGCTGCTGCGCAGTGCCCGGCGCCTCGTCCCCGACCCGGTCGACGCGCAGGACCTGCTCCAGACCGCGCTCGTGCGCACCTACGGCCGCTGGGACGGGATCGCGGACAAGTCACTCGCCGACGCGTACCTTCGCCGCGTGATGATCAATACGCGTACCGAGTGGTGGCGGGCCCGCAAGCTCGAGGAGGTCCCGACCGAGCAGCTGCCCGACGCGTGCGTCGAGGACGGCACCGAGCAGCGCGCGGACCGCGCCCTGCTGATGGACGTGCTCAAGGTGCTGGCGCCCAAGCAGCGCAGCGTCGTCGTGCTGCGGCACTGGGAGCAGATGAGCACCGAGGAGACCGCCGCCGCGCTCGGGATGTCGGCCGGTACGGTGAAGAGCACGCTGCACCGGGCGCTCGCCCGGCTCCGTCAGGAGCTCGAGGCACGGGACCTGGACGCCCGCGCCCTGGAGCGCCGGGAGACGCGGCGGGCCGATCGGCGTGACGGACGGGAGCAGGAGCGGTGCGCGGCCTGAGAGGCAAGTGCAGCAGCAGGACCATGGCGGCGAGCGGTACGGCGACGGCCGGGCTCGTCGCCGCGGTCCTGCTCGCGACCGGTTGCTCCACGGGGGGCACGGGGGTGCAGGACGAGGGCGCGGCGCCCTCGGAGGCCGCGAGCAAGGCCGCTCCCTCACCGGCGCCTTCCGGCGCCGCGGAGCAGTTCACCGGCTCGGTCGACGCCGTCGGGCTGCTGATGGCCGATCCCAAGGTCAGCCCCCGGGTGAAGGCCGATCTGCGGCCCTGTGCGAAGGATTCGTATCCCGTCGACACCTCGTACGCGCAGCTCACGGGCAACGACTCGCCGGACGTCATCGTCAACGTGCTGACCTGCGGGGACGCGGTCGGCATGGGCACGTATGTGTACCGGGAGAAGGGCGAGTCGTACGAGAACGTGTTCGCCGTGGAGGAGCCGGCGGTCTACGCGGCGGTCGATCGCGGCGACCTGGTGGTGACCAAGCAGGTGTACACGAAGAACGACCCGGTGGCCGAGCCGTCCGGCGAGGAGGTGAGCACCTACCGCTGGTCACAGGACAAGTTCACCCGGCAGTTCTGGGTGCGCAACGAATTCAGCCGGGCTGTCGGCGAGGGCGAGGTGGTCGCCACGGAGGCGCCCGCGCCCAGCGAGAACTGAGAGAACGGGGAGAGCAGCCGGATGGCCGAGACCCATGTCCTTTTCGTCGAGGACGACGATGTCATCCGCGAGGCCACCCAGCTCGCGCTGGAACGGGACGGATTCACGGTCACCGCGGTGCCCGACGGGCTGCTGGGCCTGGAGGCCTTCCGCGCGAACCGGCCGGACATCGCCCTGCTGGACGTCATGGTGCCGGGGCTGGACGGGGTGAGTCTGTGCCGCCGCATCCGCGACGAGTCGACCGTCCCGGTGATCATGCTTTCGGCACGCGCCGACTCGATCGACGTGGTGCTCGGCCTGGAGGCCGGTGCGGACGACTACGTCACCAAGCCCTTCGACGGTGCCGTGCTGGTCGCCCGTATCCGCGCCGTGCTGCGCCGCTTCGGGCACGCGAGCGGCGCGGCGGGGGACGCGGGCCGGGCGGCGGAGGAGGAACAGGGCGGGGCGTTGACCTTCGGTGACCTGGCGATCGACACCGAGGGCATGGAGGTGCTGAAGGCGGGCCTGCCCGTGTCGCTGACGCCGACCGAGATGCGGCTCCTGCTGGAGTTCTCCGCCGCCCCCGGCACCGTGCTCTCCCGCGACAAGCTGCTGGCGCGGGTCTGGGACTACGGCTGGGGCGGCGACACGCGGGTCGTGGACGTCCATGTGCAGCGACTGCGCACCAAGATCGGCCAGGACAGGATCGAGACGGTCCGCGGCTTCGGCTACAAGCTCAAGGCGTGAGGCCGGCCGTATGAAGCGTCTCGTCCTGCGTACCGGCGTCCGCTGGAAGATCAGCATCGCCATCGCGGCGGTCGGTGCGCTGATCGCCATGGCGCTCAGCCTGGTCGTGCACAACGCGGCCCGGGTCTCCATGCTCGACAACGCCCGCGATGTGCAGATGGACCGGGTGCTGCTCGCCCAGCGCTGGTACGAGACGTCCAAGAACAAGGATCCGCGCTTCAACAGCAAGATCAACGATCCGGCGCTCCCCGCTGAGCTCCAGCGGTTGATGCGCGAGAACCGGCGGGGCTCGTACGTCGACGAGGGTCACGATGGGACGCCGGAGATCTGGGCCGCGGTACCCCTCGCGGACGGCGACGTGCTCTCGCTGCACACCGAGTTCGCCGGGCGCAGCGCCGCCGTCATGCAGGCCCTGGACCGGGCCCTGATCATCGGCTCCCTGTCCGTCGTCCTCGCCGGCTCGGCGCTCGGTGTGCTGATCGGCGGCCAGCTCTCGCGCCGTCTGCGCAAGGCCGCCGCGGCGGCGGGGAACGTCGCGCAGGGAATCCACGACGTGCGGGTGCGGGACGCCATCGGCGGAGTGGTGCGCGACGAGACCGACGACCTGGCCCGCGCCGTCGACGCGCTGACGGACGCGCTGAACGAGCGCATCGAGGCCGAGCGGAGGGTCACCGCGGACATCGCGCACGAGCTGCGCACCCCTGTCACCGGACTGCTCACGGCGGCCGAGCTGCTGCCCCCCGGCCGTCCCACCGAGCTGGTGCGGGACCGGGCTCAGGCCATGCGGACGCTGGTCGAGGACGTGCTGGAGGTGGCGAGGCTGGACAGCGCTTCCGAGCGGGCCGAGCTGCAGGAGATCGAGCTGGGCGAGTTCGTCGGCCGCCGGGTCGCCGTTTTCCATCCCGACGCGGAGGTCCGGATCGTGCACAGTTCCTGGGTCAACACCGACCCGAGGCGGCTGGAGCGCATCCTGGGCAATCTCCTCACCAACGCCGCGAAATACGGCCGGGGCCCGATCGAGGTCACCGTGGAGGGCCGGGTGATGCGGGTAAGGGACCACGGGCCCGGTTTTCCGGAGGCGCTGCTTCGGGAGGGGCCGAGCCGGTTCCGTACGGGTGCGAGCGACCGGGCAGGCACGGGGCACGGTCTGGGGCTGACGATCGCGGCGGGGCAGGCCAGGGTGCTCGGCGCCCGGCTGACCTTCCGCAACGCGGCGCCCGAGGGCGCGACGCCGGTCGGGGACTCCGGCGGGGCGATCGCGGTGCTCTGGCTGCCGGAGCACGCGCCGACGAACACCGGGAGCTTCCCGGTGCTGCCGCAGAAGGAGCGGGACCGTGGGGCCGGCGGCCGGAAGCGGTCGCGGACCAAAGGCTGAGGCCCCGCCCGGGAGGGGCGGGGCCATCAGGCCTGGTGGTGCGGCTCAGGCGTGCGTCACAGGTTGACGCCGGCGGAGCGCAGGAACGACATCGGGTTGAGCGCCGAGCCGTAGTTGGCGGTCGTGCGGATCTCGAAGTGCAGGTGCGGGCCGGACGAGTTGCCGGTGTTGCCGGACTTGGCGATGTTCTGACCAGTCTTGACCTTCGAGCCCACGGAGACGTTGATCTTCGACAGGTGGGCGTACTGGGAGTACTTGCCGTTGCTGTGCTTGATCACGACGGCGTTGCCGTACGCGGGGCCGTCGCCGCCGCCGTTCGGGCCCGCCTTGACGACGGTGCCGGCACCGGCGGCCTTGACCTGGGTGCCGATCGGCACGGCGAAGTCCTGGCCGGAGTGCTTGGCGGACCACATGGCGCCACCCTGCGCGAAGCTCGCGGTCAGCGTGTACTTGCTGACGGGCTTGACCCACGCGGGGGCCTTCTTGGCGGCCTTCGCCTTCGCCGGCTTCTTGGCGGCCTTCGCCTTGGCGGCGCTCGCCTGGGCGTCGGCCTGGGCGGCAACGGCGGAGGCGGCGTCGACGACGGCCGGCTTGCCCGCCTTACCCGCATCGGCGGAGGCGACACCCGCACCGGCTCCGACGACCATCGCGGCGCTCAGTCCGGCGGCCACGACGGCACCACGGGTACGGAGCACGGACGAGGACGGGCGGAGCTGGATCATGGTGCGCTTCGACATACGGGAGAACCTCCAGGCATGAATGGACCCGGCACGCTCACCGGGCTGGCTCCACATTGGTAACCCGAGCCCCCAAGTCGCCTCAAACCCCCCATCTACGACATGACGTCGTAGGAACAGCTCCGGAAATACGGCCCTTGACTCCCTCCCCAGCCCCTCCCGGCCGCTTGAAAATGGAACCACTTATGCCCCGGTCGAGACGGTTTAAGCCCACTTCCGGCCCATGGGGCTGCGGGAACGGCGCTCCCCCTTCCCGCCCGGAGGCCCGGGAGGCCGAAGGTCCCGGGCCCATCACCTCCACCCCGTGGGTCAAAACGGATATACGGGTCACTAAGCCGCGTAGTAGGCTCGGAACGGCCTGTGCGCCTTGTCACTGCGGGGTCCCCGCGAGACCCCCGGAATCGTGAGCCAGGCCACCTGAAACGGCACTCGTGAAGGCGGGTGGATTCGCGTGGAAAAGGGCCGATCCGGTGACCGGGGCCACATGAACCGGCGGAAATCAGCGCCCGGAAGACCCGCCGCGCGTCCTTCCCGAGGACCCCGCCTTCCGGGATCCTCCCGTCATGAGCAGACCCCTGGTTCGTGTACGTCGCCGCGCGCCGCACCGCGCATGGATCTGGCCCCTGGCCGTCGGCCTCGCCTGCACACTCACCTGGAGCTCGCCGGCCGGGGCCGGCCCCTCCGACACCGGTCTCAAGGGCGCGCTGGACAAGGTCCTCGCCGACCCGCGAATGGACGGCGGGGCGGTGAGCGTCGTCATCGCGGACGCCACCACCGGCGAGCGCCTCTATCAGCGCGACGGCGACGACCGTCTGATGCCCGCCTCCAACACGAAGCTCGCCACCTCGGCCGCCGCCATGGCCGTCCTGGGCCCCGAGCACCGCTACAGCACCGACGTGCTGGCCACCGGCCACCGCCGGGGCCCGACCCTCTTCGGCGACCTGTACCTGCGCGGCAGCGGTGACCCGACGCTGCTCGCCGCTGACTACGGGCGGCTCGCCGCCGACATCGCCGCGTCAGGCGTCGAAAGCGTCACCGGGCGTCTCGTCGCCGACGACACCCGCTTCGACGACCAGCGCCTCGGACGTTCCTGGGCCGCAGACGACGAGTCCGCCTACTACTCCGCACAGATCTCCGCGCTCACTCTCGCCCCGGACACCGACTACGACGCCGGCACGGTCGTCGTCGAGGTCACACCCGGCAAGCGGCCGGGCGACCGCCCGGCGGTGAGGCTGACCCCTCCGACCGACTACGTACGTGTGGAGATCGGCGCCACCACGGTCGAGAAGGGCAGGCCGGACACCCTGGCCGTCTCGCGGGAGCACGGCACCAACACGATCACGGTCGACGGCGCCGTCCCCGTCGGCGCGGCCACTTCCAAAGAGTGGATCGCGGTCTGGGAACCGACCGGCTACGCGGCCGCCGTGTTCGCGGACGCGCTGGCCGAACACGGCGTACGGGTCCACGGCAGCACCCGCCTCGGCCGTCCGACCCCACCCGGGGCGCGGCTGCTCGCCTCCCACCGCTCCATGCCGCTCAAGGAGCTGATGCACCCCTTCATGAAGCTCTCCAACAACATGCACGCGGAGGCGCTGACCAAGACCATGGGCCACCACACGTCCGGCCGGGGCACATGGGAGGCCGGCCTCGCGGCGATCGGCGCCCAGCTGGCCGAGGAGGACGTCTCCACGTCCACGCTCCGGCAGGCGGACGGCTCCGGCCTGTCCCGGATGAACCTGTTCCCGGCGGAAGAACTGGCGACCCTGCTGCTGTCGGTCCGGGACGCCCCCTGGTTCGCGGACTGGTACGCGTCCCTCCCGGTGGCCTGCGCTCCCGACCGGGAGGTCGGCGGCACCCTGCGGTCCCGCATGTGCGGCACCCCCGCCGCGCTCAATGCCGTCGGCAAGACCGGCTCCCTCACAGGCGCGTCCGCACTGTCGGGCTACGTCACCGACGCGGGCGGCCGCGAGCTCGTCTACAGCGTGGTCCTCAACAATTACCTCGCCTCCTCGGTGAAGAGCATCGAGGACGCGGTCGTCGTCACGCTGGCCTCCTCCGACACGGCGGCCGAGGGCGACGCCATCGCCCGGGTGTCCCCCGGGACCCGGACCGCGGAACCCGAGGCCGGCCTCGAATGCTCCTGGCGGAAACCGGCGTCCTGCTGACCCGCGTGGGCGGCTGAGCGCCGCATCGGCGAAAAAAGGGGCCGGGCCCCGGACCCAATGGGGTCCGGGGCCCGGCCACCGTCACATCACGCGGGCCGCGAGGGCGTCACGCGTCCTTCGAGAGGTTCGGACCGGTGCCACCGGCCGCCTGCTCGATCGGCGGGACGTCCGGCAGAGCCGACTTCTCCTCGCCGCGGAAGGTGAACTTCTTCTCCTCACCCTCGCCCTCGCTGTCCACGACCACGATGTGACCGGGGCGCAGCTCGCCGAAGAGGATCTTCTCCGACAGGATGTCCTCGATCTCGCGCTGGATCGTCCGGCGCAGCGGCCGGGCGCCCAGGACGGGGTCGTAGCCCTTCTTGGCGAGGAGCGACTTGGCCGTGGCGCTGAGCTCGATGCCCATGTCGCGGTCCTTCAGACGCTCGTCCACCTTGGCGATCATGAGGTCGACGATCTGGATGATGTCTTCCTCGGTCAGCTGGTGGAAGACGACCGTGTCGTCGACGCGGTTGAGGAACTCGGGCCGGAAGTGCTGCTTCAGCTCTTCGTTGACCTTGACCTTCATCCGCTCGTAGTTCGACTTGACGTCGCCCTGTGCGGCGAAGCCCAGGTTGAAGCCCTTGGAGATGTCCCGCGTCCCGAGGTTGGTCGTCATGATGATGACCGTGTTCTTGAAGTCCACGACGCGGCCCTGGGAGTCGGTCAGACGACCGTCCTCCAGGATCTGCAGAAGGGAATTGAAGATATCGGGGTGGGCCTTCTCCACCTCGTCGAAGAGAACGACGGAGAACGGCTTCCGGCGCACCTTCTCGGTGAGCTGGCCGCCCTCTTCGTAGCCCACGTATCCGGGGGGCGAACCGAAGAGACGGGAAACCGTGTGCTTCTCGCTGAACTCCGACATGTCGAGGGAGATCAGCGCGTCCTCGTCGCCGAAGAGGAATTCGGCGAGCGTCTTGGAGAGCTCGGTCTTACCGACACCGGACGGGCCGGCGAAGATGAACGAGCCACCGGGGCGCTTCGGGTCCTTCAGACCGGCTCGCGTACGGCGGATGGCCTGCGAAAGGGCCTTGATGGCGTCCTTCTGGCCGATGACGCGCTTGTGGAGCTCGTCCTCCATGCGCAGCAGACGCGAGGACTCCTCCTCGGTCAGCTTGAAGACCGGGATGCCGGTGGCGGTCGCGAGGACCTCGGCGATCAGCTCGCCGTCGACCTCCGCGACGACGTCCATGTCGCCGGCCTTCCACTCCTTCTCCCGCTTGGCCTTCGCCGCCAGCAGCTGCTTCTCCTTGTCGCGGAGCGAGGCTGCCTTCTCGAAGTCCTGGGAGTCGATCGCGGACTCCTTGTCACGACGGACACCGGCGATCTTCTCGTCGAACTCGCGCAGGTCCGGCGGCGCGGTCATCCGGCGGATACGCATCCGGGAGCCGGCCTCGTCGATCAGGTCGATCGCCTTGTCCGGCAGGAAGCGGTCCGAGATGTACCGGTCGGCCAGCGTGGCGGCCTGGACCAGCGCCTCGTCCGTGATGGAGACCCGGTGGTGCGCCTCGTAACGGTCGCGGAGGCCCTTGAGGATCTCGATGGTGTGCGGCAGCGACGGCTCCGCGACCTGGATGGGCTGGAAGCGGCGCTCGAGCGCGGCGTCCTTCTCCAGGTGCTTGCGGTACTCGTCCAGCGTGGTGGCGCCGATGGTCTGCAGCTCGCCTCGCGCCAGCATCGGCTTGAGGATGCTCGCGGCGTCGATCGCGCCCTCGGCGGCGCCCGCACCCACCAGGGTGTGGAGCTCGTCGATGAACAGGATGATGTCGCCGCGGGTGCGGATCTCCTTGAGGACCTTCTTCAGGCGCTCCTCGAAGTCACCGCGGTAGCGGGAGCCGGCGACCAGCGCGCCCAGGTCGAGGGTGTAGAGGTGCTTGTCCTTGAGGGTCTCGGGCACCTCGCCCTTGACGATGGCCTGCGCCAGGCCCTCGACGACCGCCGTCTTTCCGACGCCGGGCTCGCCGATGAGGACCGGGTTGTTCTTGGTACGGCGGGACAGCACCTGCATGACCCGCTCGATCTCCTTCTCGCGCCCGATGACCGGGTCGAGCTTGGACTCACGAGCGGCCTGGGTGAGGTTCCGGCCGAACTGGTCGAGGACGAGGGAGGTCGAGGGAGTGCCCTCGGCCGGGCCGCCTGCCGTGGCGGCTTCCTTGCCCTGGTACCCGGAGAGCAGCTGGATGACCTGCTGCCGCACCCGGTTGAGATCGGCGCCCAGCTTCACGAGGACCTGGGCGGCGACGCCCTCGCCCTCGCGGATCAGGCCGAGCAGGATGTGCTCGGTGCCGATGTAGTTGTGGCCCAGCTGAAGAGCCTCGCGGAGCGAAAGCTCCAGGACCTTCTTGGCACGGGGCGTGAAGGGGATGTGGCCGGACGGGGCCTGCTGGCCCTGACCGATGATCTCCTCCACCTGCTGGCGGACCGCCTCGAGCGAAATCCCGAGGCTCTCCAGGGCCTTAGCGGCGACACCCTCACCCTCGTGGATAAGGCCCAGGAGGATGTGCTCGGTGCCGATGTAGTTGTGGTTGAGCATCCGGGCTTCTTCCTGAGCCAGGACGACAACCCGCCGCGCGCGGTCGGTGAACCTCTCGAACATCGTTAATCGCTCCTCAGAGCGGTCAGGCAGTAAGGGGTCGGTCCCCTCCCTGTCCTTCCGCAGCTTAGTCCCGCAAGCGGGGACCGCTCATTCCAACTGCCGACACCCGTCTGTGGCCTCCTGACCCCTGAACGCCGACAACTGCTCCAACCCGATGGTGCGAGACGATGTTCCCGCAGGCCAGGCAGTTACCCCCACCATCACTACGCCGATGGCGAACGTGAGACTGCCCTGCGAGCGTGTCGCCCCTCCCCACTAGGAATGTCTTACCCGCCGTCACTGACACTCCATGCGGCACGCACCCCGTCCCTCAGCTACGGGCGAACAACCTTGCGCCGTTCCACGCGCTTCGGCGTCCCCGTTTCCGCGACGAACCGCAACGGATGTCACACCCTCCGTAACTTCCGGGACGGGTTCCAAGTTCCCGGGACATGCCATTGACGGTCCCGCCACCCCGCACTCCCTTCGACGGCAGTGCCGCGCGGTGGTACCGCCGCGAGCTCGGCTGGGCGGCGACGGACGGCAGCCCCGTCCGCCTGGCGACCGGGCTGCGGTTCGACGTCCTCGATCTGCCCGTGGACGCCGGAGCCGCCGTGCTGCGCCGGGTGGCCCGCACCGGCCCCGTCGCCCTCATGGGGCGGAGAATGCGGCTGCTGGTGGCCGCGGGAAGCGCAGAGGAGCTGCCGGGGCTGCTCGACTGGCTGGAATGGCGCGGAGTGGATCTCGATCTGACCGCCCTCGGCGCGGGCGGAGCGATCACCGCTCCGCCGCCGCCCGGGCGTCCTGGCGCTCAGGGAGCCGCCGTGTGGCTGCGCCCCCCGGTACCGGGGCGCGAGGAACCGCTTCCGGCTCTCACCGGACTCGGGGGCAGTGGAGGTGCCCCCGATCTCGTACGGCTGGTGGACACGGCGGCGACAGAGTGCCACCGCGTCCGGCTGCTGCGTACGGCACGCACGAATGCGCGTCGGACCACCGATCAGCCGTTGGCCTTTTCATAGGCCTCACGAACCGTCGCGGGAACTCGGCCGCGGTCGTTGACTTCAAAGCCGTTCGCCTTCGCCCAGGCGCGGATCTCGGCGGTGTCCTTGTTGCCGCCGGCCGCCGCGCGACCCTTGCCGCGACCGGTCGCGGCGCGGCCACCGGTGCGCCGGCCACTCTTCGCGTACGGCTCGAGCAGACTCCGGAGCTTGTCCGCATTGGCGGTGGTGAGGTCGATCTCGTAGGTCTTGCCGTCCAGAGCGAACGTCACCGTCTCGTCCGCCTCGCCACCGTCGAGGTCATCGACAAGAAGGACCTGAACCTTCTGTGCCACCGGATTTCCTTTCATCGAAAATGCAGTACGCGGAAAGGAAACCGCTTTTCTCTGGAAAACACAAACCCTTGACAGAGGTTCACAACCGCGAGAACGCGGGAAACGTGCGCGATTCGGACATAGGGATCCGGGCATCCGGCACCGATCACAGGTGCAGAAGCATCCGGCTGTTGCCCAAGGTGTTCGGCTTCACTCGTTCGAGCCCGAGGAACTCGGCGACACCCTCGTCATAGGAACGCAGGAGCTCGGCGTACACATCGGTGTCCACCGGCGTCTGAGTCTCACCGATCTCGACGAAGCCGTGCTTACCGAAGAAGTCCACTTCGAAGGTGAGGCAGAAAACCTTGCGCACTCCCAGCCTGCCCGCCGTTGCCACCAGCTTCTCGAGAACCCGGTGGCCGATGCCGTGACCCTTGAAGGCGGGGTCGACGGCGAGAGTACGAACTTCGGCGAGGTCCTCCCACATCACATGGAGAGCGCCGCAACCGACAACGAGTCCGTCCTCGTCGCGTTCGGCGACCCAGAACTCCTGGATCGCTTCGTAAAGGGTGACCGTCGCTTTGTCGAGCAGGATGCCTTCACCGACGTAGGGATCCACGAGTCGGCGCACGTCACGCACATCACCGGTCCTCGCCCTCCGGACGGTGAAGGCATTTGCTGCGGCATAAGACATGACCCGACGCTATCGCCCCGGCGGTCGGGGGTCCTCGGCGGGCTCGGTCCCCTGAACGAGACGTACAGCGGCTTGCAGCGCCTCGCGCTGCTCGGCCGACATCATGCCGAAGAAGGCGACAAGAGCCGCCGCGGGGTTGTCACTCTTGGACCAGGCTTCGTTCATCAGTGCGGCCGAGTAGGCGGCGCGGGTGGAGACCGCCGTATATCGATAGGCCCGGCCCTCGACTTCCCTGCGGACCCAGCCCTTCTGATGAAGATTGTCCATTACCGTCATGACGGTGGTGTAGGCGATGGACCGTTCCTGCTGCAGGTCCTCGAGCACTTCCCTGACCGTCACCGGCCGGTTCCATTGCCAGATCCGTGTCATGACGGCGTCTTCGAGCTCTCCCAATTGGCGGGGCACATTGCCACCATAGTGGGAGATCTGTGATCAACCGACTATTGACGTAACAAAAAGGACGCACGGCGGAGATTCCGCCGTACGTCCACCGCCGTCCCCGGGACGGCTCTCAGTTGTCGCGTCCGGCCTGCGGGCCGGAATCCGCACGGGCCAGGGCGGCGTCCACGACCGCGTCCTCCTTGGCCTTGTTCGGGCCACCCTGACTCTTGACGATCGTCACGACCAGGCCGATGAAGAAGGCGGCCATCACCACGGGGGGCACGAGCGCGGAAACGTAGTCCATGCCGTCCAGGGTAACCAAGGACTGTCCCGCAATCCCCGCTGGGCGCACGACGACAGCCACGGCACCTCGCCGCGTTGTCGAAACGCCCGGGTACATCCAGCACGAGGTCGACCCTCCGCCTCGCGATGCACCGCATCTGACGCCGCGCGCCGATCCACGGCGGATTACGGGACAGCCCTCAGCCGACGGCCCACTGCTCCGGCGGCGGCACGGGCTTCCGGCGTGGCGGAAACACCTCGGAGGGCTTGGGCACGGGCCGGTCGTCCGGCGCGGGCGGCTTGGGCTGCGGCCGCGGTTCCGGCTGAGGCTGCGGCTTGGGCTTGGGCGCGTCGGCGGCGCGGCCACCGGGGAGCGCCGTGAGGCGTACGCGGCGGGGCGCCTCGGCGGGCGCCGGGACGGTGACCACGCGGCCGGCGATCCGGCCGCGCACCGTCTGCTCGGTCAGCGCCCGGCAGCGACGCAGGACGGCCGCGGCGGCCGGGTTGCCACGCAGACCCCGCAGGGCGGCCAGATCGTCCGGACGGGGTTCGTAGCCGGCCGCCAGGGCGTCCTGGAGGCGTTCCAGATAGCCGGTGGCCGTGCCGGGCAGGGCGTCGCGGTAGCGGGCGAGGTCGGAGAGGAGGAACGCGTGCAGCCGGCCTGCCTCGCGGACGGCCTCGTCCACGGAGTCGGCCAGGCGCAGACACTCCTGGACGTCGTCGTCGGCCAGGGGGACGGGGTGAAGGGCGACGGCGAGGGCGCGTCGGAGCACACGCAGCTCGTCCGCACCGAACGCCATGCCGCCACGGGATCCGTATGGCGTGGGCATGTCCCGACGCTACGTCCTAATTGCCCAAAATCCGCTTAACGCTCCACCCGTGGGCGCGGCGCGGCACGACGCGGCCCGAGTCCCGGACCGGACCGCGCCGAGGCAGTGCACAGAAGGCGCCGCGCCCCGGGGCGCGGCCGGGCCCGTCCGGCCGGGAGGGCGGAGCGTCACGGACACGCGCCGGGACCCGACCGAGCGGTGTCACATGCGGGAGACGTTGCGCTCGTACACCAGCCGCAGCCCGATCAGCGTCAGCCACGGCTCGTGCTCGTCGATCACCGCCGCCTCGCCCAGGACCATCGGCGCGAGGCCGCCCGTCGCGATCACCGTCACGTCCTCCGGGTCCTCTGCCAGCTCGCGCTTCATACGCTGGACGACGCCGTCCACCTGACCCGCGAAGCCGTAGACGATGCCGGACTGCATCGCCTCCACGGTGTTCTTGCCGATCACGCTCCGCGGGCGGGCGAGCTCGATCTTGCGCAGTTGCGCCCCCTTGACGCCGAGCGCGTCGACGGAGATCTCGATGCCGGGCGCGATCACGCCGCCCGCGTACTCCCCCCGCGCGCTGACCGCGTCGAACGTCGTGGCCGTACCGAAGTCGACGACGATCGCCGGGCCCCCGTACAGGTCGACCGCGGCGACCGCGTTGATGATGCGGTCCGCGCCGACCTCCTTGGGGTTGTCCATCAGGATCGGCACACCGGTCTTGATGCCGGGCTCGACGAGGACGGCGGGGACGTCGCCGTAGTAGCGGCGGGTCACCTCCCGGAGCTCGTGCAGCACGGAGGGGACCGTGGAGCAGATCGCGATGCCCTCGATGCCGTCGCCGAGTTCGTCACCGAGCAGCGGATGCATGCCCATCAGGCCCTGCAGCAGCACGGCGAGCTCGTCGGCGGTGCGGCGCGAGTCGGTGGAGATGCGCCAGTGCTCGACGATCTCCTCGCCGTCGAAGAGTCCGAGGACGGTGTGGGTGTTGCCGACGTCGATGGTGAGCAGCATCAGCGCTCGACCTCGCGGAGGTCGAGGCCGATGTCGAGGATCGGGGAGGAGTGGGTCAGCCCGCCCACCGCGAGGTAGTCGACGCCCGTCTGCGCGTACGCGCGGGCGTTGTCGAGCACGAGGCGGCCGGAGGACTCCAGCATCGCGCGGCCGGCGACGAGCGCCACGGCCTCCGCGGTCCGGGCAGGGGTGAAGTTGTCGAGCAGGATCAGGTCGGCGCCCGCGTCCAGCACTTCGCGGACCTGGTCGAGGGTGTCGACCTCCACCTCGATCGGAAGGTCGGGGAAGCGGTCCCGGACGGCCTTGAAGGCTTCGGCGACGCCACCCGCGGCGATCACGTGGTTGTCCTTGACGAGCGCTGCGTCGGACAGCGACATGCGGTGGTTCACGCCCCCGCCGCAGCGGACCGCGTACTTCTCCAGGGCGCGCAGGCCGGGCGTGGTCTTGCGGGTGTCGCGGACCTTCGCCTTGGTGCCCTCGAGGACGTCGGCCCAGGCGCGGGTGGCCGTCGCGATGCCGGAGAGCCGGCAGAGGATGTTGAGGGCGCTGCGTTCGCCGGTCAGCAGGTCGCGCGTGCCCGCGGTGACGGAGAGCAGTTTCTGGCCGGCCTCGACCCGGTCGCCGTCCTCGACGTGCCGCTCCACCTCGAACTCGTTCGTGCACACGATCGACAGGATCGCCTCCGCGACCCGCAGCCCGGCGACCGTCCCGGCCTCACGGGCGGTGAAGTCGCCGGTGGCGACGGCGTCCTGGGGGACGGTCGCCACACTGGTCACGTCGACGCCGCCGTCGAGGTCCTCCTCGATGGCCAGGTGCGCGATGTCCTCGACCTGGACCGGGTCGAGACCGGCCTCGGCAAGGAGCGTGGCGAGGGCGGGGTCGAGCCCGCACTCGTACGCCTCTTCGGCGCAGCCGCAGTCGTCCCCGCAGCTGTCGCCGGCCGGGGCGCCGATCTGGATCAGCGGTACGTCCACGGGGCTCGGACGTTCATCGGGCGTGCTCACGGTTACGGCTCCCTGGGGGCGTCGGGGACGGACAAGGTATCGGTGGGCGGGAAGGCCGTCGAGCCGGTGCGGCCGACGACGAGCCGGCGGTCCGGCTCGATCCGTACGACGAGATGGCGGCGCCACTCGGTGTCGTCGCGCTCCGGGCGGTCCTCGCGCCAGTGGCAGCCGCGGGTCTCCTCGCGCTCGAGCGCGGCAGCGGTCAGCACACGGGCGACACAGAGCAGGTTCGAGGTCTCCCACGACTCGACGCCGGGCTCGGCGGTCTTGCCGGACCCCTCCCGGTCCTGCACGGCGTTCGCGTACACCGCTTCGAGAGCGGCAGCGGCGGATGCCAGCGACTCGGCGGAGCGCAGAACGCCGGCGCCGTGCGACATGGTCCGCTGGATTCCCGCGCGCTCCTCGGGGGCGATGAGCGGCAGCAGGGACGGCTGCCGGGGCGCTACCGCGGCGACCACGGGCCAGGGCCGCCGGTCGGCGATGTCGGCGGCAATGCGCTCCGCGAAGACGAGTCCTTCGAGCAGTGAGTTGGACGCCAGCCGGTTGGCGCCGTGGACGCCTGTGCAGGCGACCTCGCCGCACGCGTACAGGCCGGGGACGGTGGTGCGGCCGTGCAGGTCGGTGCGGACGCCGCCGGAGGCGTAGTGGGCGGCGGGCGCGACGGGGATCGGTTCCGTCACCGGGTCGAAGCCGTGGGCCCGGCAGGCGGCCAGGATCGTGGGGAAGCGGTGCTCCCACATCTCGGCGCCGAAGTGCCGTGCGTCCAGGAACATGTGGGCGGCGCCCTGTTCCCGCATGCGGCGCATGATGCCCTTGGCGACGATGTCGCGGGGGGCGAGCTCGGCCAGTTCGTGCTGCCCGACCATGAAGCGGACGCCGTCGCCGTCGACGAGATGGGCGCCCTCGCCGCGTACCGCCTCGGAGACCAGCGGCTGCTGGCCCTCGCTGTCCGCCCCCAGGAAGAGCACCGTGGGGTGGAACTGCACGAACTCGATGTCGGAGACCTCCGCGCCGGCGCGGAGCGCCAGAGCGACGCCGTCACCGGTGGAGACCGCCGGGTTGGTGGTCGCGGAGAAGACCTGCCCCATGCCGCCGGTGGCGAGCACAACCGTGGGCGCGTGGACCGCCCCGACACCGTCGTGCTGGCCCTCGCCCATGACGTGCAGGGTGATGCCCGCCGTGCGGCCGTCCGCGTCGGTGAGCAGGTCGAGGACCAGGGCGTTCTCGATGGCGCGCAGTCCCTGGTCACGGACCGCGTCCACGAGGGCGCGGGAGATCTCCGCGCCGGTCGCGTCGCCGCCGGCGTGCGCGATGCGACGCCGGTGGTGGCCGCCCTCGCGGGTCAGCTCGATCTCGCCGGAGGCGGGGTCGGTGTCGAAGTGCGCGCCGGTCGCGATGAGCCGGCGCACGGCGTCGGGGCCCTCCGTGACCAGGGCCCGCACCGCGGTCTCGTCGCACATGCCCGCGCCCGCGACCAGGGTGTCGTCGAGGTGCTGCTCGGGGGTGTCGCCCTCGCCGAGCGCCGCGGCGATGCCGCCCTGCGCCCAGCGGGTGGAGCCGTCGTCGAGGCGGGCCTTGGTGACGACGACCGTGTCCAGGCCGGCCGCGGCGCAGCGCAGCGCCGCCGTCAGGCCGGCGACGCCCGAGCCGACCACGACGACGTCCGCCGCGATGGCCCAGCCCGGTGCGGGGGCGGTCAGCCGTATTCCGGTCACGAGGCGGCTCCGTCGGTCAGGGCGGTCCCGGAGGACGCGGTGGACGCGGTGGACACGGTGGACGCGGTCCCGAAATCCAGGGGGATGTTGTCGATGAGGCGGGTCGAGCCGACCTTCGCGGCGACGGCGAGGACCGCCGCGCCTGTGTGGTCGTCGGCGACCTCCTCGAAGGTGGCCGGGTCGACGAGGGCCACATAGTCCAGGGCCAGTGGCGGTTCGGACTTGGCGGCGTCGTCCAGCACCGCCCGTGCGGCGGCGCGGACGGCGTCGGCGCCGACGGGCGGCCATGCCTGGGCGACCGCGTGCGCGTCGGCGGCGGCACGGGCCTCGCCGAGCTTGGAGAGCGCGGCGGCACGACTCGGGGCGGCGGGCACGGCCTCCGCGCGGGCGTGGAGTGCCTGCTGTGCCGCGAGGCGGTCACCGGCCGCGAACAGGGCATGGGACAGCGCCAGTGCGGTGCGCCGCTCGGGCACGGAGAGGTAGCGGTTGCGGCTGGAGAGCGCGAGGCCGTCCTCTTCGCGGACGGTGGGCACGCCCACGATCTCGACCGGGAAGTTCAGGTCGTGGACCATCCGGCGGATCAGGGCGAGCTGCTGGGCGTCCTTCTGCCCGAACAGCGCCACGTCGGGGCCGGTGAGGTGCAGCAGCTTGGCGACGACGGTGAGCATGCCGTCGAAGTGGCCGGGGCGCGTCCTGCCTTCGAGCCGCTCGCCCATGGGGCCCGCAGTGATGCGGACCTCTACCCGGCCGGCCGGGTAGACCTCGTCGACGGACGGCGCGAACACGACGTCCGCGCCCGCCTCCTGTGCCGTACCGAGGTCGGCGTCGAGCGTGCGGGGGTAGCGGTCGAGGTCCTCGCCGACGCCGAACTGCAGCGGGTTGACGAAGACGGTGACGATCACGAAGCCGTTGTCGCCCACCCGCTCGCGGGCGGCCCGGACCAGCGCGGCGTGCCCCTGGTGCAGTGCTCCCATGGTCATGACGACGGCGGTGCGGCCGGGCACGGCGCGCTGCGCCACGACCTGGGCCAGGCCCTCACGCGTCGGTACGAGTTCGAAGTGGCGGCTCATCGCAGGTCCCCCTCGGCCAGTACGCCGAGCAGATCCTCCGCGAGCTCCGGCTTGAGCAGACCGTGCGCGAGGGCGCGGTCTGCGGTCGTACGCGCCATCGCCAGGTAGCCGGCGACAGCGGCGGGGGCGTGCTTGCGGAGCTCGGAGACGTGCGCGGCCACGGTGCCCGCGTCGCCGCGGGCGACCGGCCCGGTCAGGGCGGCGTCACCGGAACGCAGGGCGTTGTCCAGCGCCGCGCCGAGCAGGGGGCCGAGCATCCGGTCGGGGGCGGCGACACCGGCGGTTCGCAGCAGCTCCATGGACTGGGCGACCAGGGTGACGAGGTGGTTGGCGCCGAGGGCGAGGGCCGCGTGGTAGAGCGGGCGGTTGCCCTCCTCGATCCACTCGGGCTCTCCGCCCATCTCGATGACCAGGGCCTCCGCGGCCAGCCGCAGCTCCTCGGGCGCGGTCACGCCGAACGAGCAGCCGGCCAGCCGCTGCACGTCGACCGCCGTGCCGGTGAAGGTCATGGCGGGGTGCAGGGCGAGCGGCAGCGCCCCGGCGCGCATGGCGGGCTCGAGGACCTTGGTGCCGTACCTGCCGGAGGTGTGCACCAGCAGTTGTCCCGGCCGTACGGAGCCGGTGTCCACGAGGCCTTCGACGAGGCCGGGCAGGGCATCGTCCGGGACGGTCAGCAGGACGAGCTCGGCGCGCGCGAGCACGTCCGCGGGCGGGACCAGCGGGACGTCGGGCAGCAGGGCGGCGGCACGGCGGACGGACGCGTCGGAAACGCCGGACGCGGCGACCGGCCGGTGGCCGGCGAGCTGCAGGGAGGCGGCCAGGGCGGGCCCGACCCGGCCCGCTCCGACGACCCCGACGGTCAGGCGGGCGGGGCGGTCCCGCGGGTCGAGCGGTTCCTGTGGTGCTGTGGCATTCACGCGGCGGTGCCTTCCGTTCCAGTCCGCGGGGGTACCGGACGATTACTCGTCACGATGCTACGCCAGCGTTTCCAGCGCCCCCGCCGTTGTCCACAGGCTGTGGGCGATGATCGGACCGTGACGGACACGAGCGCTGTGAACGAGCAGGACGAGAAGCCGCAGGACGAGAAGCCGCAGGACGAGAACCGGTCGACCGGGATCCGGCAGGAGGAGACCGGAGAGGTGGCGACCGGGCAGGTCGGGACGGGAGGGGCCGAGACCGGGCACGACGGGACCGGCCACGACGGGACCGGGCACGATCTGAGGAAGCGGCGTCTCGCCGCGTGGCGCGCGTCGGACCGTGTTCTGTCCCGCGCCTCCGCCGACCGGCGGCTCGGGGAACGTCTGGCTGCGCTCGCCGGCGCCGCCGGCGAGGTGTACGACCTGGACGACTGGACCGACGTCTACGGCGACGGCGTCGTCGAGGAGCTGGAACGACGTACGGCCACCCTGCTCGGCCTGCCGTCCGCGGTGTTCTTCCCGACCGGGACGATGGCACAGCAGGTGGCCCTGCGCTGCTGGGCGGCCCGCACCGGGAACCCGACGGTGGCGCTGCATCCGCGGTCCCATCCTGAGGTGCACGAACGCTCCGCCCTCTCCGTGGTGAGCGGGCTGCGCACGGTCCATCCGACGACCGGGCCGCGGCTGCCCACGGCCGACGAGGTGCGCGACTGCGACGAGCCCTTCGGCACGCTGATGCTGGAGCTTCCGCTGCGGGAGGCGGGCTTCGTGCTGCCGGCCTGGGAGGAACTCGTGGCGGTCGTCGAGGCGGCCCGGGAACGTGACGCGGTGGTGCACTTCGACGGCGCGCGGCTGTGGGAGTGCGCCCCCCACTTCGGCCGCCCGCTCGACGAGATCGCGTCCCTGGCGGACAGCGTCTACGTCTCGTTCTACAAGTCCCTGGACGGCATGTCGGGCGCGGTGCTCGCCGGTCCCGTCCAGCTGACGGAGGAGGCGCGGGCCTGGCGGCACCGGTACGGGGGCCAGCTGTTCCAGCAGTACCCGGCCGCCCTGTCGGCCATGGTCGGCCTCGAGCGGGAGCTGCCCCGGCTGCCCTCGTACGTGGCCCACGCGAAGGTCGTCGCCGCCGCGCTCACGGACGCGCTCCGCGCCTCGGCCGTCCCCTGGTCCCGCGTCAACCCGGCGGTTCCGCACACGCACCAGTTCCAGGTGTGGCTCCCGTACGGGGCCAACGTGCTGAACGAGGCGGCGCTCACCCAGTCGGAGGACACGGGTGTGACGCTGTTCCGCCGCTGGTTCTCCGAGGACTGCCCGCCGGGCGTCTCCGTCACCGAGGTGACCGTGGCGGCGGAGGGTCTGGAGTGGACCGCGCGGGACGTGGAGGCCGCCGTCTCGGAGTTCGTACGCCGCCTCGACCTCGCCGCCACCGCGGTCGCACCACCCGCGGCCCCGTTCGGACGGCCCTGACCCGGACGGACGTCTCAGCAGGACCGCCGGTCACCGGCGGCGGCGCGGGCGCCCCGTGCGGTCCGGAGCGAGCGGCCCGCGAGCACCGCACGGACGCGGCGATCGGTCCGGGCCTCGCCGAGCACCCGAGTGTCGTGGCCGCCGGGAAGCGGCGGAGGCGTGTCGCCCCTCTGGGCGGCCCGGTACACGTCGATCATGTGCTGCTGCATCGCGTTCATGGCTTCACGCTGCGTCCCCGGGGCCGCTCGCGTCGCGTCGATTGACGGCGGACGTCAAACGTCGTGGTGCGGGCCCCCGCACCACGCACCATGGAGTCGTGAGCGTGACCATCGACATCGCGGGCCTGCCCCCCGAGCGCATCGTCTTCGACATCTCCCCACTCGCCGAGCTGGGCGTGGCCCTCCACGCCCTCCACGAGCCCGGGCACCATCCGGGGCTGCACGCCTGGGCCACGGCGACGGCCGCCGGGCTCAAGCCGGACCTCGCCGACCGGCTGCACGAGGCGGACTTCCTGTGGCGGTCGACGTTCTCGGACATCTTCATGCCGTTCGCCGGACTGCCGCCGCGCCCCGGCCGCATCGGCGCGAGCCTCAAGGAGGAACTGGACCTTCTCGACCGGCTGGACGACGAGCGGTTCGTGTCCTCGGCACTGGAGTTCACCTGCGCCACCTCGTACTCGACGGGCGCGCCCTCCCCTCTCGTCGACCCTGTCAGGCGGGCGCACGCCCTCGACCTCGCGGCCAACCGCGGCCCCAGGCAACTGGACTTCACCCGGCGGCTGATGGCCGACCCCGCCTCCGTACGCGCCTGGCTGCGACGGCTTTTCGAGGACTGCGAGGACGCGTTCTTCGGCGACACCTGGGGACGCGTCTCGACACAGCTCGCCGCCGACGCCCGCCACAAGGGCGAACTGCTGCGCCACAAAGGGCTCGCGGAGGCGCTGCGAGCCGTCTCACCGGCCCTGACGCTCGACGACAACGGCTCCACGATCAGTGCCGACAAACTGGCGGACGGGCGGACGACCGCCACCGACCCCGCCGTCGGCGCCGGACTCACCCTGCTGCCCTCGAGCTTCGGCTGGCCGCATCTGATGGTGCTGCACGCCCCGGGCTGGCAGCCGGTGATCCAGTACCCGATCGGCGCGCCTGAGCTGCCGGGCGCCGCGTCCGTGGAACTGCTGAAGCTGCGTATGGAAGCCCTCGCCCACCCGATGCGGATGCGGGTCTGCCGCAACCTCGGCCGGGCCGCGTACACGACCAGCGAGCTCTCGGACTCCCTCGGCATCACCGCGCCGGAGGTCTCCCGTCATCTCGCCGTGCTGAAGAAGGCGAAGCTGATCTCCACCCGCAGACGCGGCCGTTACGTGCTCCACCAGCTGGACGTGGCCGTCGTCGCGCGGCTCGGGAGCGACTTCCTCGAGACGGTGCTGCGCTGACGGACCGGGCCGGCGGCAACGGCCGGACGGTTCAGCCGGCCCCGCCGCCCGCCCGCACCAGCCCGGTCTCGTAGGCCAGCACGACCACCTGCACACGGTCGCGCAGCCCCAGCTTGGTGAGGATGCGGCCGACGTGGGTCTTCACGGTGGCCTCCGAGAGCACCAGGCGGCCGGCGATCTCGCCGTTGGACAGCCCCTGGGCGACGAGCAGCATCACCTCGCGTTCGCGCTCGGTGAGCTTCTCCAGCTCCTTCTGACGGGGCTCCGGACCCGCGCTGGGCAGCATCGGGGAGAAGCGGTCCAGCAGCCGACGGGTGGTCGACGGTGCCACGACCGCGTCGCCGCTGTGCACGGAGCGGATCGCGGCGAGCAGGTCACCGGGCGGTACGTCCTTGAGCATGAAACCGCTGGCACCGGCCTTCAGACCGGAGAAGGCGTACTCGTCGAGGTCGAACGTGGTCAGGATCAGCACCTTCGGCGCGCCCGGCTCCGCGCAGATGCGCCGCGTCGCCTCCACCCCGTCGAGCCGCGGCATACGGACGTCCATCAGGACCACGTCCACGGCGGTGGCGCGCAGGTTCTCGATCGCCTCCGCACCGTCGCCCGCCTCCGCGACGACCTCCATGTCCGGCTGGGCGGCGAGCACCATGCGGAAGCCGGTGCGCAGCAGCACCTGGTCGTCGACGAGCATCACGCGGATGGACATGTCTGTTCCGTCCCTTGGTCCGAAGTGGTTCTAGTGGGCGGGCTTGAGGGGCAGCAGCGCGCTGATGCGGAAGCCTCCGCCCGGTCGCGGTCCGGCGTCCAGCGTGCCGCCGACCATACCGACGCGTTCACGCATGCCGATGAGTCCGTGGCCGTGGCCGTCGGCGCCGCCGTCCTCGTACAGCTCGTGCGAGGAGCCTCGGCCGTCGTCCTCCACGAGCAGTCCGAGCCCGTCGTCGAAGTAGACGAGACGCACGCTGGCCCCGGCCTCCGGGCCTCCGTGCTTGCGGGTGTTGGTGAGCGCTTCCTGCACGATGCGGTAGGCGGTGAGCTCGACACCGCTGGGCAGCGGCCGGGGTGTCCCCTCGATCTTGAAGTCGACGGTCAGACCGGCGCCGCGCACATGCTCGACCAGGTCCTCGATCTGCTTCACATCGGGCTGCGGGACGTACTCGCCGCTCTCCGGGGCGTCGCCCGTGCGCAGCACGCCGAGCAGCCGGCGCATCTCCGCGAGCGCCTGGCGGCCGGTGCTGGAGATCGTCTCCAGTGCCTGCTTGGCCTGGTCGGGGGCGGCGTCCAGCACATAGGCGGCGCCGTCGGCCTGCACGACCATGACCGACACGTTGTGCGCGACCACGTCGTGGAGTTCGCGGGCGATCCTGGCGCGCTCCGCCGCCACGGCGACCTTGGCCTGCGCCTCGCGCTCCTTCTCCAGCCGGGTGGCGCGCTCCTCGAGCTGGTCGAAGTAGGCGCGCCTGGTGCGTATCGAGTCACCGAGGACCCAGGCCAGGACGAACGGCAGGCTCAGTACCACGGTGAGGAAGATCCGCTCGGAGACCCTGGCCTGCTCCGGCCAGCGGATCTGAGCGAGCGAAGCCGCGCAGCCACCGCCGATCAGCGCCAGTCGGGAGGCCCAGCGCGGCGTGCCCGTCGCGGCGACCGTGTAGATGATGACCAGCATCGCGAAGTCGGCCGGGTTGACGCGGACGTCGAACGCCAGCTGCGCGACGCCCGTCACGGCGGCGACGATCAGCATCTTCTCCGGCATACGGCGGCGCAGCGCGACGACCAGGCTCAGTGCCAGGGCGACGCCCGAGGCGGCGGCCGTGTGCCGTCCGCTTCCCGGCATCTGACTCACCCACACAATGGCGACGCCGAAGAAGGCGACGGCCCAGAAGGTGTCGACGCCCGTCGGGTGTCTGCGGATGAAGTCGTAGAGGCGCTGCACGTAACCCAGAGTAGGGAAGGCGGATAGGTGCATGGGTCAACCGGAGGGGCGATCCGGTGAGCGGAGGCGTACTCCGCAAGGTGGAGACTGGTGCCCGTGACGTATGACACCGAGGGGTGGCGCGGGTGGCGGGCCGCCGCGGGAACCGCGCTCTACGGCCCCGGCGGCTTCTTCCTGCGGCCGGAGGGACCGGCCGGCCACTTCCGTACATCGGTCCACGCGTCGCCGCTGTTCGCGGCCGCGGTCGCCCGGCTGCTGACCGGCACCGCCGAGGCGCACGGGCTGGAGGAGCCGGCCCTGATCGACGTCGGCGCGGGCCGGGGCGAACTGCTGACCGGCGTCCTCGCCGCGCTCCCGCCGGGTTTCCGGGTCCGTGCGTACGGTGTCGAGCGCGCACAGCGGCCCAGGGGTCTGGACCCGCGCATCGAGTGGCTGGCGGACGTGCCGCGGGGGGTGCGAGGGCTGCTGTTCGCCAACGAGTGGCTCGACAACGTCCCGGTGGACGTCGCGGAGGTCGACGCGGACGGGGTGGTCCGCAGAGTGCTGGTGCGGGAGGACGGCGAGGAGCGCCTCGGGGACGAGGTCACCGGACCGGACGCGGACTGGCTCGCCCGCTGGTGGCCGCTGACGGAGCCGGGGACCCGCGCGGAGATCGGCCGGCCCAGGGACGAGGCGTGGACCACCGCGGTGAGCGGCCTGACGGCGGGGCTCGCGGTTGCCGCCGACTACGCGCACACGTCCCGCACCCGCCCGCCGTTCGGCACGCTGACGGGCTTTCGCGAAGGCCGCGAGGTGCGCCCCGTCCCGGACGGAAGCTGCGACATCACCGCCCATGTGGCGCTCGACGCGTGCGCGGCGCCCGGCGCCGAACTGGTCGGTCAGCGGGAGGCCCTGCGGCGGCTGGGCGTCACCGGCGAGCGCCCGCCGCTCACCATGGCGTCGTCGGACCCGGCGGGGTACGTCCGTGCCCTCGCGCGAGCCGGTGAGGCGGCGGAGCTGACCGCGCGGGGCGGGCTCGGGGACTTCACCTGGCTCATGCAGCGGGTGGGACCGCCAGTGAGAGACTGGTTCGCATGACGGAGACGACGGTCGGCATCGGCGGCGCGGCGGAGAGCACCGACATGGTGCTCAACATCGGACCGCAGCATCCCTCCACGCACGGCGTGCTCCGTCTCCGCCTGGTGCTGGACGGCGAGCGCATCCGACAGGCCGAGCCGGTCGTCGGATACATGCACCGGGGCGCGGAGAAGCTCTTCGAGGCGCGCGACTACCGGCAGATCGTGATGCTGGCGAACCGGCACGACTGGCTCTCCGCCTTCTCGAACGAGCTCGGCGTCGTCATGGCCGTCGAGCGGATGCTCGGTATGGAGGTGCCGGAGCGTGCCGTGTGGTGCCGTACGCTCCTCGCCGAGCTGAACCGGGTCCTCAACCACCTGATGTTCCTCGGCTCGTACCCCCTGGAACTGGGCGGCATCACCCCGGTCTTCCACGCGTTCCGTGAACGCGAGGAGCTGCAGGCCGTGATGGAGGAGATCTCCGGCGGCCGGATGCACTACATGTTCAACCGGGTGGGAGGGCTGAAGGAGGACCTGCCCGCCGGCTGGCTCGGCCGTGTGCGGCGTGCCGTCGCCGATGTCCGCTCGCGGATGGACGTGTACGACCGCCTCGTCCTCGGCAACGAGATCTTCCGCGGCCGGACCCGCGGGGTGGGTGTGCTCTCCGCCGACGCCGTCCACGCCTACGGCGTCAGCGGCCCCATCGCCAGGGCCTCCGGCGTCGACTTCGACCTGCGCCGCGACGAGCCCTACCTCGCGTACGCCGAACTGCGGGACGCTCTGAAGGTGGTGACCCGGCAGGAGGGCGACTGCCTGGCCCGGTTCGAGGTGCTGCTGGACCAGACGCACAACGCGCTGGACCTGGCGGACGCCTGCCTCGACCGGATCGCGGAGCTGCCGCCCGGCCCGATCAACCAGCGGCTGCCGAAGGTCCTCAAGGCACCGGAGGGCCACACCTACGCCTGGACCGAGAACCCGCTCGGCATCAACGGCTACTACCTGGTCTCCAAGGGCGAGAAGACCCCGTACCGGCTCAAGCTCCGCTCGGCGTCGTACAACAACATCCAGGCGCTCACGGTGCTGCTGCCCGGGACGCTGGTCGCCGACATGGTCGCGATCCTCGGGTCGCTGTTCTTCGTCGTCGGCGACATCGACAAGTGAGCGGACGCCGGCCGGCGATCGTGCCCCGGCCGGCGCACCGCGCGCGCGGGTGGCGACACCGGCGGGCAGGCGGCTTCGGCAGGCGGCACCGCGCGCACGGGTGGGCGACACGCAGGAGAGCAGACGGCACTGAGCGGCCGGCACGAGGCCGTGGCCGCCGCCGTCCGCCGCTCTACGAAACCGCGTTGCGCAGTCCCGCGACGTCCAGTTGCTCCGTCTCGTCGTGTGCGGTCAGGTCGATGACCTTGCCGACCACGCGGGGGCCGCTCACGCGCTGCGCCGCGAGGGCCTCCTCACCCACCACGTCGGCGAGGTCCTCGTGCTGGACGGCCTCGATCGCCTTCTGGGTGCCGGGCGCCTCGATGGCCCTCACGACACCGGGTGCCTCCACGGCCCGGGGCGTCCCGCCGGAACCGGCCGAGGCGCCGTTCGCGCCAGTGCCGCCGGTGCCGCCGGCCGCCGTGACGCCTGTCGCGGCGCCGCCGTTGCCCGTCCCGAAGAAGTCGAAGCCACCCTCCGGCCGCTTCACCCGCGAGCGCCGGCCGTAAGGAACGATCGCCGCGGCGGCCGGGACCGCGCGACGGGCCGGGAGGGCGGACGACGGGCGCACATGCTGCTCGGCCCCGGCGCCCGCCGCGTGCTTCCCCTGCGGCTCGTCAGCCTCCTGTGCCCGTTCCGCGAGGTCCCGGCGGCGGGCCTCCTCGACGGTACGTCTGGCCTCCTGCGCCGCACCGTTGCGCGACAGGTCCTCCAGTGCCTTGGCGGCACGCAGGAACGTGGAGGGCGTCGGCGTGGAACCGGCGGGCAGCAACGCCTTCGCCGGTGCGGCCGCCTCGATCGCGAGCTGTCTGCGACCTTCCAGGGCGCTGGCCCGCTCGGTCTCCGCGGTCGCGTACCGCCGCAGCAGCGCCGCGTGTTCGTTCCGCAGGGCGGCGAGCTCGACCCGCTTGGCACGGAGCTTCGCGTCGAGCTTGAGGCGCAGCTCGCGTGACTCCTCGACGTCCGCCTCCAGCTCGGCGGTGCGCTCCTCGGCCTTCCACTGGTCGCTCGCGCGCCCGCGCGTCAGCTCGGCGACCCTGCGCCCGGCGCTGCGGTCCCAACTGCGCATCAGGACGGCCCCGGTGACGGCGGCGGCCGCCGCGGCCGCGACCAGCACACGCAGAACCACCGCATCGCCGACGAACCACGCGCCGGAGGCACACAGAACCGACGCTCCGGCAACCGCCGAGGGGGGCAGCAGCTTGTGCAGGGGTGGGGAATGACGGTGGCGTCCTCGTGGCATGGCCAGAAATTTACCGTGCGTAGACAGCGAATGGGGTCTCGGCCCGGCAAATCTCTTCCCTTTGAACGCCGGGCCGTCCCGCGGCTACTTCCGCAGCAGTCCCTCGGACTCCAGATATGCCTTCGCGACATCCTCGGGCTTCGCCCGTTCCGCGTCCACCTTGCGGTTCAACTCTGCAAGATCATCTGTGGTCAGCACCTTGGTGAGAGCCGCGAGGACATCGGCGATCTCCTGACTGCCGGCGTCCTTCGCATTGACGACAGGAAGGATGTTGTCCGCGTTCTGGAGCTTCTTGTCGTCCTCCAGGACCACCAGGTCGTAGCCCGCGAGCGTGCCGTCGGTGGTGGAGGTGAGCACCATCTGGTTGGCGCCGTCCTGGACGGACTGCTTGGCCTGCGGGGTCCCCACACCCTTCGGGTCGATGCCCGCCACGTCGATGCCGTAGGTCTTCTTCAGACCCGGCGCGCAGAACGGCCGAACCTCGCACTCGTCACCGGCGGCGATCTTCACTTTCAGCTTCGACGCGCCGAGATCGGAAAGCGTCTTGAGCTTGTTCTTCGTGGCGAATTCCTTCGAGACGGCGAAGGCGTTCTGGTCGACGGCCTCTCCGCCGGGCAGCACCTTGAGCCCGATCGGCTCCGCGAGCTCGGTGAGCGCCTTCACGGTCGAGCCGACATCACCCGACGCGACGGGCTTCTCCTCGGGTGCCTTCGGCCCGTTCACCTTCGCGTTCAGGAATTCGGCGAGCGTCGCCGCGTATTCCGGCACGACGTCGATCTCGCCCTTCTCCAGGGACGGTTCGTACAGCTCGCGGTTCTTCACCGTGGTGATCGACGTCTTGTACCCGGCGTCGCCCAGCAGCTGTGCGTAGAGCTCGGCGAGCACCTTGGACTCCGTGAACGCGGCCGCACCGACGACGAGCGTGCCCTTCTTCCCGGATCCGCTGCCGGACGCGGAGCCGGCCTTCTCCTTCTCCAGGGATTCACCGCCGCACGCGGCGAGGGAACCCGTCAGGGCCACCACACCGAGTACCGCACCCGCGATGCGCGAGGTCTTGCTCATCAGGTTCTCCGTCCACAGCGACATGGAAAGCGACATAAGGGGTTGCACGTGAGCTCAGCCGGGCGACGGCACGGACTTGCGCAAGGGACTCAGCAGCCGGTCCGCGGCCACCAGCGCCCCTTCCACGAGCAGCGCCAGCAGCGCCGCGAGCAGTGCGCCCGCGACCACCTGCGGGGTGTTGTAGGTGTTGAACCCGGCGGTGATGATGCGGCCGAGGCCGCCCTGCCCGACCATCGAGGCGATCGTGGCCGTGGCCACCACCTGGACGGCGGCCGACCTGAGTCCGGTCATCAGCAGCGGATACGCGAGGGGCAGCTCGACCCGTGCGAAGACCTGGCCGCCCGACATGCCCATCCCCCGCGCGGCCTCCACCACCGCCCGGTCGACCTCGCGCATGCCCACGTAGGCGTTGGTCAGCAGCGGCGGCACGGCGAACAGCACCAACGCGATGATCGTCGGCACGTAACCGGCGCTGCGCAGCGGTGTCAGCATGAAGAGAGCGAGGACCGCGAAGACGGGCACGGCCCGCCCCGCGTTGGAGATGTTGACCGCGAGGGCGCCGCCCCTGCCGATGTGCCCGAGCCACAGCGCGATCGGCAGTGCGATCGCGCAGGCCAGCACGAGGGAGACCCCGCTGACGTAGAGATGCTCGCCGAGCCGGTGCCAGGCACCGCCCTCCCCGGCCCAGTTGGAACCGGTGGTGAGCCAGGTCCACGCGCCGGTGACCGCGCCCATCAGGCCTTCGCCTCCGTCGTACGTATCCGGGTCCAGGGGGTGAGCAGCCGCTGAGCGCCGAGAAGCAGCAGATCGGCGACCGCCGCGAGCAGCACGCACAGCACGGACGCGGTCAGCACCTGCGCCTTGAACGTGGTCTGCACCCCGTCGTCGATGAGGTTGCCCAGGCCGCCCTTGCCGACGAGCGCGCCCACTGTCGTCAGAGCGACCGTCGACACGGTCGCGATCCGGATGCCGGCCATCAGGGCCGGCAGGGCGAGAGGCAGTTCCACCTCCCACAGCATCCTCGCCGGGCCGTAACCCATGCCGCGGGCGGCCTCACGCGCCTCCGCGGGCACCGCCTCCAGCCCGGCCATGATGTTGCGCACGAGAATGGTCAGGGAGTAGAGCACGAGTCCGGTCACCACAAGGGCCGCGGACAGCCCGAAGAACGGCAGCAGCAGCGAGAACATGGCCAGCGAAGGGATCGTGTAGAGCAGCGTGGTGAGCCCCAGCACCGGACCGGCGAACCGCGGCCTGGCGCGGGCCAGCAGCGCCAGCGGGAAGGCGACCGCCAGCCCGATGAGCACCGACACGACGGTGATCCAGACATGCTGGACGGTCGCTTCGGTCAGCTCCTGGCTGCGGGTACGGAGGTACTCGCCGCAGATCCAGTCGTTCGCCGCGAGGCAGCTCTGCGCCGCGCGCTCCGTACTCGCCCACCCCGTAATCATCCACTCCCACCTCCCCCGTGACGCGGAACGTATGTCCGTGACCGTCCTTCGACCATATCCCCGGGCACCGACAATCCCCCAGGACCGCCACATTGCAGCAACATGGCTTTCACACGGCACGCGTCACAATGGGGAGTCATGATCCGATTCGAGCACGTCACCAAGCGGTACCCGGACGGCACCACGGCTGTGGACGATCTCTCGTTCGAGGTCGCGGAGGGTGAACTGGTCACGCTCGTCGGACCGTCCGGCTGCGGCAAGACGACCACGATGAAGATGGTCAACCGGCTCATCGAACCGAGCAGCGGCCGGATCCACGTGGACGGACGGGACATCGCGGAGACCGACCCGGTCGAACTCCGTCGCCGTATCGGCTACGTGATCCAGCAGGTCGGGCTCTTCCCGCACAAGACGGTCCTGGAGAACACCGCCACCGTCCCCCACCTCCTGGGGGTCAAGCGTGCCAAGAGCCGTGAGCGGGCGGCCGAACTGCTGCACCTGGTCGGCCTCGACCCGTCGGTGTACGGCGACCGGTACCCGGAGCAGCTCTCCGGCGGCCAGCGCCAGCGCGTCGGAGTGGCCCGGGCACTGGCGGCCGACCCGCCGGTGCTGCTGATGGACGAGCCGTTCGGCGCGGTCGACCCGGTCGTACGCGAGCATCTGCAGAACGAGTTCCTGAAGCTCCAGTCGCAGGTCCGCAAGACGGTGCTGTTCGTCACCCATGACATCGAGGAGGCGGTGCGTCTCGGGGACCGCATCGCCGTCTACGGACAGGGCAGGATCGAGCAGTTCGACGCGCCCGCCGCCGTCCTCGGCGCTCCCGCCACCCCGTACGTGGCCGACTTCGTCGGCGCCGACCGCGGGCTCAAGCGGCTGTCCGTCACCCCCATCGAGCCGGAGGACCTGGAACAACCGCCGGTCGTCCACCTCGACGACCCGCTCCCCCGCGACCTCGGCTCCCGCTGGGCCGTCGTCCTGGACGGCGAGGAGAACCTGCACGGCTGGATCTCCGCCGAACGGGCCCGCGGACACGGCGTCGTACGCGACCACGCCCGCCGCATGGAGGCCTGGCTGCCGGTGGGCGCCTCCCTCAAGCAGGCGTTCTCCACGATGCTCCAGCACGACGCGGGCTGGATAGCGGTGATCGACAAGGAGGAGACCGGCCGGTTCCTCGGGGTCCTCACGCCGGCCCGTCTGCACGAGGCGCTGCGCCGCTCGATCGACGCGGACGCCCAGGACATCGCCCGTGCGGAGGTCGCCCTGGAGTCCATCGGGACGGTCCCGCCGGCCGGCCCGGTCAGGAAGCGCTGAGCCGGCCCGATCAGGAAGCGCTGAGCCGGCCGCCGAGCCACTCCAGGGCGGGCGGGATCTCACGCCGCCAGGTGTTGAAGTTGTGGCCGCCGCTGTCGAGCACGATCGAGGAAACGCGCGCCGGTGACTTCACCTTGCTGATGAAGGCCTGCGTCGCCCTGAGGTTGTTCTCGCCCTGCTCGGAGGTGGTGACGAGGAACGACGACCTGCCCTGCGGCAGATGGTCCAGGCTCCACAGCAGGTCGGCACGCCTGCGCTTCCGGTCGTCGCCGTGGAAGAGGTCACCGGTCGTCGGATCTTCCGCCGCCTTGTAGTAGGCGGACAGACCGATGCCCGCCGAGTACCGCTCAGGATGGTGCAGCGCGATCTTCAGCGCGCAGTACCCCCCGGTGGAGTTGCCGATGACGCCCCAGTTGCGCGCGTGCGTACCCACCCGATAGGTCCCGGCGACAGCTTTCGGCAGGTCCTGTGCGAAGAACGTCTCCGTCTGCGGCCCTCCGGGCACGTCCACGCATTCCGTGTCCCGCGGCGGCGCGACCGTCGGCCGCAGCATCACCAGGATCATCGGCTGTGCCCGCCCGCTCGTCACCTGGTCCAGAGCGGTCCTCGGGTACTTCAGCCCCTTGAGCAGGTTCTCCGCGGTCCCCGGGTATCCCGTCAGTACGACGGCGGCCGGAAACGAGCGGTTCCGGTGTTCCTCGCGGAAGTACTCCGGAGGCAGATAGACATAGGCCGGGCTGTCTATCCCCGACTTCTCGCCCGACAGGACCACCTTGTGGATCTGGCCGGCCTTCGTCGGCTGCGAGCCGCCGGGGACATCCGGCCTGCGCTTCTCCACGATCCTGAGATGGGTTCCGGCCGAGTGGTCCACGACGACGCCCATGTCCTGCTCCTGCCCGAAGAGGTCGGCCCAGGAGCCGTAGAACAGGAAGGAGTTGTTCGCCGCGAGACCCACCGCGGCGAACAGCGAGAGCTGGGTGGCGAGCAGCAGACCCACGCGTCCGGCCACCGCACGCGGCCCGCGCCGGGCCAGCCTCGGCCACAGCCACACGGTGGCGGCGAACAGCAGCACCGCCACGAGGACGGCCAAGGCCAGAACTTTGTTGCTGGTCAGACCCATGAGTCGGGTACGCCTTCCGGTTCACGAATTTCCGATGCCGATGAACCCGCCCCACCGAAGTGCCGTCCTAGTGAGCGCGAATCGTCCGGGCCGACCGACCTGAGGCCTTGGACACGGATCATCCGGAATCACGGGAACAGCGGGAAGCGATGTCTGCAACGGTAGATGGGGACAAATCAGGATCGGTTCCGAATCGGGTGCGCCGCGTACTGCGCGGACCGCGGCCCGAGACGGTGCCGGCAATGGTCGGCACGGCCTGCACGTTCGTCGGCCTGCTCGACATCGCTGCCGGGATCTTCCCGCGCTTCCGGCACAGCCGGATGCACGCGCTCGCCGAGGTGCTGCCCGGCGCCACCGGACCCTTCGCGGCGGCGCTGTCGCTGAGCGCGGGCATGCTTCTGCTGCTGCTCGCGCACGGCATCAAGCGCCACAAGCGCCGGGCCTGGCGGGCCGCCGTCGTCCTGCTCCCCGCAGGGGCGGCCGCTCAGTTCGTCTACCGGCACTCCGTCATCGGAGTCCTGCTCTCCCTCGCACTGCTGGCCCTGCTGCTGCGCCACCGCGGCGAGTTCGCCGCCCTTCCCGACCCTCGCAGCCGCTGGCGCGCTCTCGCCAACTTCGTGCTCATGGGGGCCGGTTCACTGGGTCTGGGTCTGGTGATCGTCAGCGCCCACCCGGGAAGGACCGTCGGCAGCCCCGGTCTCACCGACCGCCTGGAACACGTCATCTACGGGCTCTTCGGCTTCGAAGGCCCCGTCTCCTACTCCGACGGCGTCTCCTGGACCGTCGGTTACTGCCTCGGCGCACTCGGCCTGCTCACCGCCGTCACCACCATCTACCTCGCCTTCCGGCCCGAACACCCCGCAGCCCGCCTCACCCAGGACGACGAGCGCCGACTGCGCGATCTGCTCACCGTCCACGGCGGCCGCGACTCGCTCGGCCACTTCGCGCTCCGCCGCGACAAGGCCGTCGTCTTCTCGCCCAGCGGCAAGGCCGCCGTCTGCTACCGCGTCGTCTCCGGCGTGATGCTGGCCAGCGGCGACCCCATCGGCGACGTCGAGGCATGGCCCGGTGCCATCGAGCGCTTCATGGACGAGGCGAAGGCACACTCCTGGACGCCGGCCGTGATCGGCTGCTCCGAGACCGGTGGCGAGGTCTGGACCCGCGAGACCGGCCTCGACGCACTGGAACTCGGCGACGAGGCGGTGGTGGACGTCGCGGATTTCTCGCTCACCGGGCGCGCGATGCGCAACGTGCGCCAAATGGTGAAGCGCATCGAAAGGGGTGGCTACTCGACCCGCGTACGCCGCGCCAGTGACCTCACCGAGGACGAGGTCCAGCAACTGCGCCGCGCCGCCGCCGACTGGCGCGGCACCGACACCGAGCGCGGATTCTCGATGGCGCTGGGCCGGATCGGCGACCCGGCCGACGGTGATGCCGTGATCGCGACCGCACACCGCGGCGACGAGAGCGGGACGTCCCCGCACGGAGACCTGAAGGCCGTCATCCATTTCGTCCCGTGGGGCCGGGACGGCATGTCGCTGGAGCTGATGCGCCGGGACCGGTCCGCCGACCCGGGCATGAACGAACTGCTGATCGTCGCCGCCCTGCAGGCCGCGCCCGACCTCGGGGTCGAGCGGGTCTCACTCAATTTCGCCATGTTCCGCTCCGCGCTGGCCCGGGGGGAGAAGATCGGCGCGGGCCCGGTGCTGCGGATGTGGCGGGGACTGCTCGTCTTCCTGTCCCGCTGGTTCCAGATCGAGTCGCTGTACAAGTTCAACGCCAAGTTCCGGCCCCGCTGGGAGCCCCGTTTCGTGGTCTTCCCCAGCACCCGCGACCTGCCTCGCATCGGCTTCGCCGCGATGCAGGCCGAGGGCTTCGTCAGCCTCGCGCTGCCCCGCCTCTTCGGCCGGAGCCGCCCCGCGCCCGCTCCCCGCCCCTGCGCGCACCTGGTCCCGCAGGCGGAAGCGCGCGAGGCCCGCGCCGCGTAGTGCGGCCGCGGGTCGAGCGGGACTGCGGCCCGGCCCGGCAGAGCCGCGAGCCGGGCTCGTGCGGCAGTGTCATGGGCGCCGCCCGTACGGGCCTAGGCTGGGTTCCATGAGTACGTTGCGCGGACGGGGCACGGCCGACGGCCTGCCGGAGTGGGATCGCTGTGCGGTCATGGGAGTCGTCAATGTGACACCGGACTCCTTCTCCGACGGGGGGCGCTGGTTCGACACCACGGCCGCGATCAAGCGCGGCCTCGGCCTGGTCGACCAGGGCGCCGACCTCATCGACGTCGGCGGCGAGTCCACCCGGCCCGGCGCCAGCCGGGTCGACGAGGACGAGGAGCTCCGCCGGGTCGTCCCCGTCGTGCGGGGCCTCGCCTCCGAAGGCGTCACCGTCTCGGTGGACACCATGCGCGCCTGCGTGGCGGAGCAGGCGGTCGCGGCGGGCGCGGTGCTCGTCAACGACGTCAGCGGCGGCCTGGCCGACCCCGGGATGGTCCCGGTCGTGGCCGCGACGGGGGCCCCGTTCGTCGTCATGCACTGGCGGGGCTTCAGCGAGGACATGAACAGCCGTGCGGTGTACGGCGACGTGGTCGCCGACGTGGTCGCGGAGCTGCGCGCCCGTATGGAGGCCGTCGTCGAGGGCGGGATCCCGCCCGAGCGCATCGTCATCGACCCCGGTCTCGGCTTCGCCAAGGAGGCCGAGCACGACCTCGCCCTCGTCGCACACCTCGCGGACCTGCGGGCGCTCGGCCGGCCCGTACTCGTGGCCGCTTCCCGGAAGCGCTTCCTCGGCCGTGTACTGGCCGAGGAAGGGGCCCCTCCGCCGGCCCGTGAGAGGGACGCCGCCACCGCCGCCGTCTCTGCCATCGCGGCCCATGAGGGCGCCTGGGCGGTCCGTGTCCACGAGGTACGTGCCACGGCCGACGCCGTACGGGTCGCGCGGGCCGTAGCGGGCGCCCGGTGAGCCTGACCGACACCGAGCTCGTGGAGCAGGCGAACACCGCCTTCTACGAGACGATGGAGCGGGGCGACTTCGACCAGCTGTCCGACCTCTGGCTGAACGACGGCGTCTCCTGCATCCACCCCGGCTGGCCGGTCCTCACGGGACGCGGCGAGGTGCTCCGCTCGTACGCGCTGATCATGGCCAACACCGAGTACATCCAGTTCTTCCTCACCGACGTGAAGGTGGACGTGGCCGGTGACACGGCGCTGGTGACCTGCACGGAGAACATCCTCAGCGGCGGCCCCGCAGAGGACGGCGGCGAACTCGGGCCGCTGGTCGGACAGCTCGTCGTCGCCACCAATGTGTTCCGTCGCACACCGGAGGGCTGGAAGATCTGGTCGCACCACGGCTCGCCCGTACTGACGGAAACAGACGGTGAAGAGGACGAGAACAGCCCCTCGTAAGTGGGTACGAACCCGATGAGGGGTTCGGTGGCACCCTTCCGCGGGTATACGCGGCTACCAGCCTCATGTGAGCCGTCCACGGCCCCCGTGGGCAGGTTGTGTCGGTGCCCGCAGGTAGATTCGAACGCGGGCACCGAGCCATCCGCACGTGGCCGCGTGCCCGCAGACCTACAGAAGCAGGAGTGATTCGCGTGGATCGTGTCGCGCTGCGCGGCCTCAAGGCCCGTGGGCACCACGGCGTCTTCCCCAAGGAGCGGGACGAGGGCCAGACCTTCATCGTCGACCTGGTACTCGGTCTGGACACCCGCCCCGCGGCGGCCGACGACGACCTGGTGAAGACCGTCCACTACGGCGTGGTGGCGGAGGAGGTCGTCGCCGTCGTGGAGGGCGACCCGGTCGATCTGATCGAGACGCTGGCGGAGCGGATCGCCCAGGTATGCCTCAAGCACGACGTCGTGGAGGAGGTCCAGGTGGTGGTGCACAAGCCGGACGCCCCGATCACGGTGCCCTTCGACGATGTCACCGTCACGATCACCCGGAGCCGAGTATGAACCAGGCAGCAAGCGACCCGACCGTGCAGCCGGTGCCGTCCTCCGTCACGGAGCAGGTCGATGCCGCCGACGTCACCCTGTCCAACCCCAAGGACGCCGTCCTCTCCCTCGGCTCCAACCTCGGCAACCGCCTGGAGACCCTGCAGGGCGCCATCGACGCCCTCGAGGACACGCCGGGCCTGCGCGTGAAAGCCGTCTCACCGGTGTACGAGACCGAGCCGTGGGGCGTCGACCCCGGCAGCCAGCCCTCGTACTTCAACGCGGTGGTCGTGATCAGGACGACACTCCCGCCGTCGTCCCTCCTCGAGCGCGGTCAGGCCATCGAGGAGGCCTTCGACCGCGTCCGCGACGAGCGCTGGGGCCCGCGCACCATCGACGTCGACATCGTGGCCTACGCGGACGTCGTTTCGGACGACCCCACCCTCACGCTGCCGCACCCCCGCGCCCATCAGCGGGCCTTCGTGCTCGCCCCGTGGCACGACGTCGAGCCGGAGGCACAGCTGCCGGGCCGCGGCGCGGTGGCCGAACTGCTCGCCGGTGTGGGCGTCGGCGGCGTCCAGCCGAGGGACGACCTGGAACTGCGCCTGCCCGAGTAGTCGTTAGGCTCGTACGGGACGATCTCGCGCGGGCCGATCTCCCACAGCGGGAGTGAGGTCGAGAGTGACAGGTGAAGGGCGGCTTTCTCGGTGAAGCAACTACGGCTCGGTGTGCTGGCCGGTCTCTTCGCCGCGGCAGGAGTGCTGTCCTGGGGCGGCGCCCGCCTGTGGGACTCACTGGGTACGCTGCCGAGCGTGCCGCTGGCCGCGCCGATCGTGCTGGCGGCCATCGCGGCCGTTCTCGCGGCGACCGCGCTCTCGATCCGCGCCCGGCTGCGCGCCCAGCGCGAACGGCGTCCGGGCGCGAAGGGCGTCGAGCCGCTGATGGCGGCCCGTGCGGTCGTCTTCGGCCAGGCGAGCGCCCTGGTGGTGGCGCTGGTCAGCGGCATGTACGGCGGCACGGGCGTGTTCCTGCTCGGCTCCCTCGACATCCCCGCTCGCCGTGACCAGGCGATCTACGCGGGCTTCGCGGTGCTGGCCGGCGTCGCGGTCATCGCGGCGGCCGTCTTCCTCGAGCGGGTCTGCAAGCTCCCCGAGGACGACGACACCAACGGCGGCGGCGCGGCCCGGGCGCTCTGACGCCTGCTGGGCCACGCGCGTCGGCCTATGTCCGTGGGCGGCGGCTGGTCCGGCTCCGGTCAGCAGAGGACCTCGGCATCGGCCGGACCTCGATCCGTCAGAGCAGCGTGCCGCCCTCGACCTCCGTGGTCGAAAGGATCGTCGACAGCCGGTCCATACGACCGATACTTGCAGCAACTCCCCAGTAAATCGCGGGAGTTGCCACAAGAAGTGCCCTCTGTGCAGCAGGTGGGATCAGCGGGCCATGATGAGGCTCATCGCCTCGTTGCGCGTCGCCGAGTCACGCAGCTGACCGCGGACCGCCGAAGTGATTGTCTTCGCGCCGGGCTTGCGAATACCCCGCATCGACATGCACATGTGCTCGCACTCCACGACCACGATGACGCCCCGCGGCTCGAGAATCTCCATCAGGGAGTCGGCGATCTGCGTGGTCATCCGCTCCTGGACCTGCGGCCGGCGGGCGTAGACGTCCACCAGGCGGGCCAGCTTCGACAGGCCGGTGATCTTGCCGCTCGTCGAAGGGATGTAGCCGACATGAGCGACGCCCCTGAAGGGGACCAGATGATGCTCACAGGTGCTGTACACCTCGATGTCCTTGACCAGCACCATCTCGTCGTGGCCGAGGTCGAACGTCGTCGTCAGGACATCCTCGGGCTGCTGCCACAGCCCGGCGAAAATCTCCTTGTACGCCCGAGCCACCCGCGCAGGCGTCTCGCGCAGCCCTTCGCGGTCCGGGTCCTCGCCGACCGCGATGAGCAGCTCACGGACGGCGTTCTCAGCCCGCTTCTCATCGAACTCGGCGATGGAACCCTCGCCGTCCAGCGTCACCGGGTCGGTCATCTGTGCTGCCTCGATCCTCTGCTCCGATGTGGCGCGAAAACGCCGCGCCTCCCAGGCTAGAACCTGGGAGGCGCGGCGGTCATTCCGGGGCGGGCCGCCCCAGGCGGTAAACCGCCTGGTCAGGCCTCCGGACGCTCCTCGGGAACCGGCTCGGCGGGGGCCTTGGTGACATCGGTCACCGTGGCCGCCGACGACGCGGCACCGTTCGCGGCGCCGTTGGTCAGGGCCAGCTCCTTGGGCGAGAGCACCGGCGGACGCGTGGACGGCGTGCGGCGAGAGGAACCGGTCCACGCCGGACGGGCCGGGCGCTTCACGATCGGGGCGAAGATCTCCGCGATCTCCTCCTTGCCGAGGGTCTCCCTCTCCAGCAGCTGGAGGACCAGGTTGTCGAGGACGTCGCGGTTCTCGACGAGGATCTCCCAGGCCTCGTTGTGCGCGGTCTCGATGAGCTTCTTGACCTCTTCGTCGACCAGCGCCGCGACCTCTTCCGAGTAGTCGCGCGGGTGGGACATCTCGCGACCGAGGAACGGCTCGGTGTTGTCACCGCCGAACTTGATCGCGCCCAGCCGCTCGGTCATGCCGTACTGCGTGACCATCGCCCGGGCCGTGGCGGTGGCCTTCTCGATGTCGTTCGCGGCACCCGTGGTCGGGTCGTGGAAGACGAGCTCCTCGGCCGCGCGCCCGCCCAGCATGTACGCGAGCTGGTCGAGCATCTCGTTGCGCGTGGTCGAGTACTTGTCCTCCTCCGGCAGCACCATCGTGTAACCGAGGGCACGGCCGCGGGAAAGGATCGTGATCTTGTGCACCGGGTCGGAGTTGGGTGAAGCCGCCGCGACCAGGGCGTGACCGCCCTCGTGGTACGCGGTGATCTTCTTCTCCTTGTCCGACATGATCCGGGTCCGCTTCTGCGGGCCCGCCACCACACGGTCGATCGCCTCGTCCAGCGAGTGGTTGTCGATCAGCTTCTTGTCGCTGCGCGCGGTGAGCAGCGCTGCTTCGTTCAGCACGTTCGACAGGTCGGCACCGGTGAAGCCGGGCGTGCGCCGGGCGACGGCGCCCAGATCGACGTCCGGGGCCACCGGCTTGCCCTTCTGGTGAACCTTGAGGATCTCCAGACGGCCCTGCATGTCCGGGCGGTCGACCGCGATCTGCCGGTCGAAGCGGCCAGGGCGCAGCAGTGCCGGGTCGAGGATGTCGGGCCGGTTGGTGGCGGCGATCAGGATGACGCCGCCCTTCACGTCGAAGCCGTCCATCTCGACGAGCAGCTGGTTCAGCGTCTGCTCACGCTCGTCGTGGCCACCGCCGAGGCCCGCGCCACGGTGCCGGCCGACGGCGTCGATCTCGTCGACGAAGACGATCGCCGGGGCGTTGGCCTTGGCCTGCTCGAACAGGTCACGGACCCGGGAGGCACCGACACCGACGAACATCTCGACGAAGTCGGAACCGGAGATCGAGTAGAACGGGACGCCCGCCTCACCGGCGACGGCACGCGCGAGGAGCGTCTTGCCCGTACCGGGCGGGCCGTAGAGCAGCACACCCTTGGGGATCTTGGCGCCTACGGCCTGGAACTTGGCCGGCTCCTGCAGGAACTCCTTGATCTCGTGGAGCTCCTCGACCGCCTCGTCGGACCCCGCCACGTCGGAGAAGGTCGTCTTGGGGGTGTCCTTGGTGATCAGCTTGGCCTTGGACTTCCCGAAGTTCATGACTCGGGAGCCGCCGCCCTGCATCTGATTCATCAGGAACAGGAAGACCACGACGATCAGCACGAAGGGCAGCAGGGAGAGCAGGACCGAGACGAACGGGCTCTGCTTCGACGGCGAGACCGTGTAGCCCTTCTCGATCTCACCGGCCTGGAACTTCTCCTGCAGCTTGTCGGCCAGATCGGCACCCTGGGTGCCGATGTAGCTGGCCTGGACCTTGCTGCTGTTGTCGACCTTCTGGTCCTCCTTGAGCTCGATCTTGATGATCTGCTCGTCACCAGTGGTCAGTTTTGCCTGCTTGACCTGGTTCTTGTCGATCGCCTGGACGACCTTGCCGGTGTCCACCGTCTTGTAGCCGCCGGACGAGCCGACGACCTGCATCAGCACGACCACGGCGAGGACGGCCAGCACGATCCACATGACCGGCCCACGGAAGTATCGCTTCACGTCCATCCATACGGGGCGGTGTCGCCCCGTCCCTCCTGCCCGTAGGTAAATGCTGCTGTGAGAAAAGACAACTGTTCTTCGGACGGTACCTCAGCATGGCCGCCGGGAACCGCCTTCCCCTGCTCCAACGGCGAAAAGGCGGGCTTGGTTCCCCGGCGGGCCTGAGCTTCAGCCTCCGTACACGTGGGGCGCGAGCGTGCCCACGAACGGGAGGTTCCGGTACTTCTCCGCGTAATCCAGTCCGTAACCGACGACGAACTCGTTCGGAATGTCGAAGCCGATCCACTTCACGTCGATCGCGACCTTGGCCGCGTCCGGCTTGCGAAGCAGCGTGCAGACCTCGAGCGAGGCCGGTTCGCGGGAGCCCAGGTTCGACAGCAGCCAGGACAGCGTCAGGCCCGAGTCGATGATGTCCTCGACGATCAGGACGTGCTTGCCCTTGATGTCGGTGTCCAGGTCCTTGAGGATGCGCACCACGCCGGACGACTGCGTGCCCGCGCCGTACGAGGACACGGCCATCCAGTCCATCGTGACGGGGGAGGACAGCGCGCGCGCCAGGTCCGCCATCACCATCACCGCGCCCTTGAGGACTCCGACGATGAGCAGGTCCTTGCCCGCGTACTCTGCGTCGATCTTCGCGGCCAGCTCGACGAGCTTCGCGTCGATCTCTTCCTTGGTGATGAGCACCGACTGAAGGTCGGTGCCCATGTCCTTCTCGTTCACCCGCGTCGCTTTCTCTCGGCGGTTCAGCCTTGCCGAATGACCAGTCTGCCACCCTGGCGTCGCGCCTGGACCCGGCCGGGCAGGTTGATGGCCTGCTGACCACGCCATCCGGTGATGAGCCGGTCGACTTCCTCGACGTGCCGCGCGAAGAGCGAGCCGGCGGGCGCACCGGCCTCGATGGCGGCCCGGCGCAGCACCCGGCGCCGTACGGCGGGGGGCAGGACATGGAGCTTGGCGCAGTCCAGCATGCCGCTGTCGTCCCGTACGGAGGCGTCCGCGTCGGCGGCCCAGCTGTCGAGGGCGTCGGCGTCGTCGCGGGAGAGCTGGGCGGTACGGGCGAGGGCCTCGACGACTCCCTTGCCGAGCGCCTTCTCGAGGGCGGGCAGTCCCTCGTGGCGCAGGCGGGAACGTGTGTACGCCGGGTCGGCGTTGTGCGGGTCGTCCCAGACGGGCAGCGACTGGACCATGCAGGCCTTGCGGGCGGTCTGCCGGTCGATCTGGAGGAAGGGGCGGCGATAGCGGCCCTCGGTGCCCGACACGGCGGCCATCCCGGACAGGGAGCGGATGCCGGAGCCGCGGGCGAGGCCGAGCAGCACGGTCTCGGCCTGGTCGTCGCGGGTGTGGCCGAGGAGGACGGCGGCGGCGCCGTGACGCTCCGCGGCCGCGTCGAGGGCGCCGTAGCGGGCGTCGCGGGCCGCGGCCTCCGGTCCGCCTTCGCGGCCGACCCTGACGGCGACGGCCTCCACGGGGTCGAGCCCGAGTGCGGTGAGGCGGGCGGCGACCTCGGCGGCCCGGCCTGCGGAGCCTTCCTGGAGGCCGTGGTCGACGGTGATGCCGCCGGCGCGCACGGAGAGTTTGCGGGCCTCGAAGGCGAGGGCCGAGGCGAGCGCCATGGAGTCGGCGCCGCCGGAACATGCCACGAGGACGAGCGGGGCTTCACCCGCGGGCGACGGGCCCGGGGCGGAGTGCGCGAAGCGTGCGGCTGATTCCGTCTGGTCGGTGAGTACGTCGTGGAGTACGCGGCGGACCGCCAGGCGTATCGCCGCGACCGCAGGATGGGGACCCATGTCCGGTGCCCTTCATGAACGGTTCGGGAGGGAGGGGTGTCTCGGTCGGTCGAGTCGTGACGATCAGGAACGGCCGGAGGACGAAGATCGCCACTCGGAGAATGGTCACTCAGAGTGCGTCGATGGTGACAGAACCGAGTCAATACCCGAGCATTGCACGCCTATCCACAGCCCACGGTCCCTCGGACGGGTGATTGGAGAGGCGCCCGCCTGCCGCCGCCCGCCCGCGATTCGCAACTCGCCCCTACGGTGCGCCCTCTCCCTTGCGGTGCACCCGCGCGACCCAGTCCGCCGGTTTGGCGATCTCCGACTTGGTGGGGAGCGTGTTCGGCGAGGTCCAGACCCGGTTGAAGCCCTCCATGCCCACCTCCTCGACCACGGCCCGCACGAAGCGTTCGCCGTCGCGGTACTGCCTCAGCTTGGCGTCGAGGCCGAGCAGTTTGCGCAGCGCCAGATCCAGCCTGCTCGCGCCGCGTGCCCTGCGCTGCTGGAACTTCTCCCTGATCTCCGAGACCGAGGGCACCACCGCGGGGCCGACGCCGTCCATCACGAAGTCGGCGTGGCCCTCCAGCAGGGACATCACGGCGGTCAGCCGGCCGAGGATCTCGCGCTGGGCCGGGGTCTGCACGATTTCGACGATGGAGTGGCCGCCCTCGTCCTGTTCGCCCTCCGGGCGCGCCCCGGCCAGCGACTGGGCCGCCTCGCGAAGCCGCTCGAGGACGGTCATGGGATCCATCTCGGTCTCGCCGAGGAATGACTGGATCTCACCCTCCAGATGGTCGCGCAGCCATGGCACGCCGGTGAACTGGGTGCGGTGGGTCTCCTCGTGGAGGCAGACCCAGAGCCGGAAGTCGTGCGGGTCCACTTCCAGTTCGCGTTCGACGTGGACGATGTTGGGCGCGACCAGCAGCAGTCGTCCGCCGCCGTTCCCGTTGCCGTCGACGGGGTCACCGGCGGGCAGATCCCGGGTGCCCGGCGCGAAGGTCTCGTACTGGCCGAGGACCCGCGAGGCCAGGAAGGACAGCAGCATCCCCAGTTCGACACCGGTCACCTTGCCGCCGACAGCACCGAGCACGGCGCCGCCGGGGGTGCCGGAGCGCCGCTCCTGCATCTTGTCCAGCAGCGGCCGCAGCAGCTCGCGGAAGCCCGCGACGTTCGCCTTGACCCAGCCGGCCCGGTCCACGACGAGGACCGGGGTGTCCCGTGGCCGAGCGCCTTCCGGGATCATCCGGGTGAACTCCCGGACGTGCTCCTCCGAGGCCTTGGCATGCCGGCGCAACTCGGCGACGACGGCACGCGCCTCGTCACGGGTCACGTCGGGACCGGGCCGCACGAAGCGGGTCGCGGTCGCCGCGGCGAGGTTCCAGTCGACCATCTCGGCACCACCGATGCTCGTCATGCGTCAACCGTACGTTCTCGACTCCGGCTGCGGAGAGGTGTCGTCGCCCGCCGATTCGCTCCCCCGTCCCGTCAAGGTCCTTCAAGGTCCTTTCGAGGCCTGTTCCGGTCAGGACGCCAGGGCGGCCGCGAGGCGGTCGAGGGCGGGCCGGGCCTCGTACGCGGAACGGGTGTCCGCGGCCAGGAAGGCGAAGCCGAGGAGTCGGCCGCCCGGGGCGACGACCGTGCCGGCGAGGCTGTCGACGCCTCTGAGGGTGCCCGTCTTGGCCCGGACGAGGCCGCCTGCCGCGGAGGCGTCGGAGTAGCGGTCCTCGAGCGTGCCGCTGAAGCCGGCGACGGGTAGTCCGGTGAGGATCGGCCGCAGTTCGGGATGGGCGGGGTCCCCCGCGCGGGCCAGCAGGGTGGTGAGCAGCGCGGCGGACACCTTGTCGCGGCGGTTGAGCCCGCTGCCGTCCGCGAAGCGGGTTCCGGCGAGCGGCAGCTGGAGCCGTGCGAGCTGCTTGGTGACGGCCCGTTCCGCGCCGGCGAAGGAGGCCTTCTCACCGGTCGCGACGGCGGTCTGCCGGGCGAGCGATTCGGCGATGTCGTTGTCGCTGGTGGTGAGCATCCGCTCGACGACCAGCGACAGGGGCCTGGACAGGACCTGAGCGAGGGGTACGGCCTCGGCCGCCGCGCGGCCGGGGGCGGGAGTGCCGGTACGGACTCCTCGTTCGGCGAGCATCCGGCCGAAGACGCGGGCGGCTTCACGGGCCGGGTCGGCGCCGCGGGCGGCTGCTCCGGTCGTGCGGTCGTCGAGCCTGCCCTGTCCGACCATGAGGGCGCTGACCGGGGCGATGTTGGCGTTGGGGCCGATGGGGTGGAGGGCGGGGCCCTGGTAGAGCGAGCCGTCGTACTCGAGCCGGAGCGCGGCGGTCTGCCTCCGGTCCCGCAGGGCGCGTGCCGTCCGGTCCGCGAGTTCGCCGAGGCGGGTCCTGTCGAGGGTGGCGTCGCCGCCGCCCACCAGCGTGATCTCCTTGGTGCCGGGAGCCGCGACGACCGTGGTGGGGATGCGGTGGTCGGGTCCGAGCGCGGTGAGTGCCGCGGCTGCCGTGGCGATCTTCACGGTGGACGCCGGGACCATGGAGGCCTCCGCGCGCCGCCCGTACAGCCGCTCGCCGGTGGCGAGGTCGACGACGCAGGCCGCGGGCGCCGTGCCGAGGGCGGGGTCGGCGAGCAGCGGATCGAGGATCTTCCGCAGGTCACCGGGGGTGCTGCCTTCCCCGGCCGACACTGTGCGCGGACCGCCCAGGGCCGCGAGGACCGGAGCGGCGCTGGGAGCGGGCGCGGGACGCTTCGGTGCCGGCGGTTCGTGATGTGCGCCACCCGTGGGGCCGACGGCCGCCGCGCGCGCCCTCTCGGCCGTACGCTGACCCGAGTCCCAGGGCCCCGCCGCGGTCACCGCCCCGGCGGCGAGGGTGAGGCCGACCACGGCAGCACCTGCTGCAAGCTGCCACGTCCTGACCTTCGGCACCTCGCACCAGCCCCTTTCGCGATCACACATGTGCGTGAGGGACACTTAATCACCAGTAGAGCGTCTTGCTATGTGTTGATCATGGAGGAGCCACCCGTGGAGTTCGACGTCACCATCGAGATCCCGAAGGGTTCGCGGAACAAGTACGAGGTGGACCACGAGACCGGTCGGATCCGCCTTGACCGTCGACTCTTCACCTCGACCAGCTACCCGGCCGACTACGGCTTCGTCGAGAACACCCTCGGCGAGGACGGCGACCCGCTGGACGCGCTGGTCATCCTTGACGAGCCGACCTTCCCGGGCTGCCTCATCAAGTGCCGCGCCATCGGCATGTTCCGTATGACGGACGAGGCCGGCGGCGACGACAAGCTGCTGTGCGTGCCGGCGTCCGACCCGCGTGTGGAGCACCTGCGGGACATCCACCACGTGTCCGAGTTCGACCGCCTCGAGATCCAGCACTTCTTCGAGGTCTACAAGGACCTGGAGCCCGGCAAGTCCGTCGAGGGCGCCGACTGGGTCGGCCGCGCCGAGGCCGAGGCCGAGATCGAGGCCTCTTTCAAGCGTCTCGAGGCGCAGGGCGGCGCGCACTGACGCCGCACAGCTGAGCACTCCGACGCGGGCGGGACACCTTGGGTGTCCCGCCCGCGTCGCGTATCCCCCCATGTCCGTGCCCATACTGGGCAGAAGCGCCGGTCGAGGGACGGTTACGAGAGGGAGCGAGGACGACGAGTGGTGGCGGAGCCCGAGGGTCCGGAAGACCGGAAGCCTCAGTCCGACGAGGCGCGCAGCGCGTTCATCCCGCCTGCCGGGGTGGACCAGCCGGAAGCACCGGAAGAGGACCACCCCAGCTCCGAGTTCGCCGTACCGACCGGACTCGCGCCCGAACCGCCCGCGGAGCCCGAGGGCTCCGCGTTCGCCCCGCCGAGCGTCTACAGCTTCAGGAACTCACCGCCGGCGTTCACTCCGGCGCACGGCATCCCCGTCGTCCGGCTCACCAAGGGCGCGCCCTGGCAGGACCGGATGCGGGCGATGCTGCGGATGCCGGTGGGCGAGCGCCCGGTGCCGGAGACCGGGCACCGGCACGACGAGGCCGGTCCCGCGGTTCCGCGTGTGCTCGACCTGACCCTGCGTATCGGGGAGTTGCTGCTGGCGGGCGGCGAGGGCGCGGAGGACGTGGAGGCGGCGATGTTCGCCATCTGCCGTTCCTACGGGCTGGACCGCTGCGAGCCGACCGTCACCTTCACCCTGCTGTCGATCACCTATCAGCCGTCCCTGGTCGACGACCCGGTGACGGCGAACCGGACCGTGCGGCGGCGTGGCACCGACTACACGCGGCTCGCCGCTGTCTACCGACTGGTCCACGACATCAGTGTCGAGGAGTCGGACGTCACGCTGGAGGAGGCGTACCGGCGCCTCGCCGAGATCCGGCGTAACCGGCACCCCTATCCGGGGTGGGCGCTCACACTGGCCGGCGGGCTGCTTGCCGGATCGGCGTCGGTGCTGGTGGGCGGTGATCTGGTGGTGTTCCTCGCCGCAGCGGTCAGTGCCATGCTCGGCGACCGGCTGGCCTGGCTGTGCGCCGGGCGCGGGCTGCCGGAGTTCTACCAGTTCGTCACGGCGGCGATGCCGTCGGCGGCGGTGGGCGTGGCGCTGAGCCTGTCACCGCTGGAGGTGAGGGCGTCCGCGGTGATCACCGGTGGGCTGTTCGCGCTGATTCCCGGGCGGGCGCTGGTGGCCGGCGTGCAGGACGGGCTGACCGGCTTCTACATCACGGCGGCCGCGCGACTGCTGGAGGTCGGCTATCTGGTGGTCGCCATCGTGGTCGGCGTGCTGTCGGTGCTGTATCTGGGCCTGGCGCTGGACGCGGGGCTCAATCCGGAGACGGCGATCCACAGCGTGGCGCGGCCGGTGCCGCAGACGCTGGCGGCGATGGGCCTGTCGCTGTGCTTCGCCGTGATGCTCCAGCAGGAGCGGAGCACGGTCGCGCTGGTGACGTTCAACGGCGGTGTCGCGTGGGTCGTCTACGGCGCCCTGGCGGATGTCGGCCGGGTCTCGCCGGTAGCCGCGACAGCCGCCGCCGCGGGCCTGGTGGGCCTGTTCGGGCAGATGCTGTCGCGGTACCGGTTCGCTTCCGCGCTGCCGTACGTGACGGCCGCCATCGGCCCACTGCTGCCCGGCAGTGCCACGTACTTCGGTCTGCTGGAGATCGCCCGGGGCAACACCAACGCCGGTCTCGCCTCGCTGAGCAAGGCGGCCGCCCTGGCGCTGGCCATCGCGATCGGGGTGAACCTGGGCGGCGAGATCTCCCGGCTGTTCCTGCGGGTGCCGGGGGTGACCGGGGCCCCGCCGGGCGCGGAGACCCCGGGCGGACGCCGCGCGGCCAAGCGGACGCGCGGCTTCTGAGCCGGCGGGAGCGTCAGCGCTTGGCGTGACGGCCGCCGCGCGGGGACGACGGCGGGATCGTGTCGTCGGGGGCGGAGGCGGCGACGGAGTCGGCGGCCGCGGCCTTCTTGCCCTTGGAGCGGGCCCGCAGGAACTCGACCACGATCGGGACGACCGAGATCAGGACGATCAGGATCAGGATCGCCTCGATGTTCTTGTGGACGAAGTCGATGTTGCCGAGCGCGGCGCCGAGCAGAGTGACGCCGGCTCCCCACAGGACACCGCCGATGACGTTGTACGTGACGAACGAGCGGTAGTTCATCCGGCTCACACCGGCGATGATCGGCGTGAACGTACGCACGATGGGCACGAAGCGGGCGAGGACCAGGGACTTCGGGCCGTACTTCTCGAAGAAGTCGTGCGCCTTCTCCACGTTCTCCTGCTTGAAGAGCCTCGAGTCGGGGCGCTTGAAGAGGGCCGGGCCGACCTTGCGGCCGAAGAGATAGCCGACCTGGTCGCCGATGACGGCGGCGAGCACGATCAGGGTGCACACCAGCCACAGCGGCATGTCGATCTTGTCGGCGGTCACCAGCAGACCCGTGGTGAACAGCAGCGAGTCGCCGGGCAGGAAGAATCCGATCAGCAGACCGGACTCGGCGAAGACGATGACCAGCACACCGATGAGACCGAACGTGGTGATGAGGTAGTCCGGGTCGAGCCAGCTCGGTCCGAGCGCAAGGGTGTTCACGAGGTCCGGGCTCCTGTGGTGATAGTCATGGGAATGTTCGGCTGCCCAAAGCTATCAACGCATACGAGTGATGCCGGGTTCCACCGGCTGCCCGCGGACGCCGGATGAACGGCAGGCCACCCGACCGGGGCCGGCCCGGGGCGCGGCGGCGGGCCGGCCCGGGGCACCGCGGCCCCCGGCCGGTCCGCCCGGGTCAGAGCCGGCGGACGGCGTTGGCGAGGATCGCCTCCCGCTGGTAGGCCGCCAGACCCGCCCCGGCCCGGTCGATGTTGCGGGTGAACCGCTCGTCCGTGACGTACATCTCGGCGAGGCAGGTGTGGATCTCGTACGTGCAGTCGTAGTGGTTGCGGCTGATCCACAGGCGGTGATCCTCCGCGGCGTCCATGGCCGCCTCGGACTCCGGCTCCGCGCCGGCCTCCATCAGCGCCACGAAACGGCGGGTGATCTCCTCGGCCTCGCGGTTGATCCGCAGCCAGTCCTCCTTCGTGTACGAGGCCGTACGGCGCTGGGACTCCTTGTAGGCGTCGGTGCCGCCCCAGCGCTGCTCGGTCTCCTGCGCGTAGTCGTCGGGGTCGAAGTCACCGAAGACCTCGAACTTCTCCTCGGGCGTGAGGTTGATGCCCATCTTCTTCGCCTCCATGGCTCGCTCGACGGCGGCGGCCATCTCCTGCAGCCTGGTGATCCGGGCGGAGAGCAGTTGGTGCTGCCGCCGCAGGTGGGCCCGCGGGTCCAGGTCCGGGTCGTCCAGGAGTGCCGCCACTTCTTCGAGGCGAAAGCCGAGCTCGCGGTAGAACAGGATCTGCTGCAGCCGGTCGAGATCGGCGTCGTCGTACCGCCGGTGGCCGGAGCCGCTCCGGCCGCTGGGCCGCAGCAGGCCGATCTCGTCGTAGTGGTGCAGGGTTCGCACCGTCACCCCGGCGAAACCGGCGACCTGTCCCACGGAGTAGCTCATCGCCTTCGCTCCTTCGTTTCCGTTGCGTGCCCAAGGCTGCTGCCTCACGTCGCGTGAGGTGCAAGCCCGCGGGAGGCCCGCGATGTCAGCGTTCCACCGCGGGGGCGCCGAAGGAGGCACGCCGCCGCCACGGCGTACGGTGCCGCTCGACGCCGCGCCTCAGCGGCCCAGGCGGCGGAAGCGGCCGACCGCCAGGGGGAAGAAGACCGCCACCAGCAGCAGCGGCCAGGCCACCGCGAGCAGGTGCGCGTGCTCCGCCGGCCACGAGCCCTCGGCCACGTCCGGAATCCCGGCCAGGTCACGGACCGTCGTCGCGGTCGCCGAGATCGGGTTCCACTCGACGGCCGCGCCCAGCCAGCCCGGCATCGAGGCGGGGGTGGCGAAGGCGTTGGACAGGAAGCCCACCGGCCACACGAGGATCTGGACCGCCTGCACCAGTTCCGGCTTTCCGGCCACCATCGCGAGGTGGATGCCGATCCACAGCATCGCGAAGCGCAGCAGGAGCAGCAGCCCCACGGCGCCGGCCAGTGCCCCGAGGCCGCCGTTCCATCGCCAGCCGATGGCGTGTCCGACCCCGATCATGACGAGGAGGCTGAGCGCCGACTGCAGCATGTCCGCGAAGCTGCGCCCGACGAGCACGGCCGACGACGCCATGGGCATGGAGCGGAAGCGGTCGATGACTCCCTTGTTGAGGTCCTGGGTGACCGCGAGCATCGTCGCTTCCAGGCCGAACGCCATGGTCAGCGCCAGCATGCCCGGAACCAGGAAGTCGACGTAGGCCCCTTCCACGCCCCGGCCGCCGCCGATGAGGTAGCCGAACATCAGCAGCAGCATCACGGGGAAGACGAGCCCGACCACGACCTGGACGGGCCGGCGTGCCCAGTGGGCGAGTTCCCGCCTGGTCATGGTCCAGGAATCGGTCAGTACGTAGCCGCTCATGCCGCGTTCTCCTTGGTCAGGTGGAGGAAGACCTCGTCGAGGGTGGGCCGGCGCACGGCCAGGTCCTCGGCGTCGATCCCGGCCGCCTCCAGTGCCCGTACGGTCTCGGTGAGTGCGGCCATCCGGTCGCTCACCGGCGCGCTGACCAGCCTCCGGTCGGCGTCGACACTCGCCTCGCCCGGCAGCAGGGAGGCGACGAGATCGAGCCGGTCCGTGTCGCGGAGGACCACGTCGATCCGGTCACCGCCGGTCCTGGCCTTGAGATCGTCCGCGGTGCCCTCCGCGATCACCCGGCCGGCGTCGACGACCGAGATCCGGTCGGCCAGCTGGTCGGCCTCCTCGAGGTACTGCGTGGTGAGCAGCACGGTCGTGCCGGCGCCGACCAGGGAGCGCACCGAGCTCCACACCTCGGCCCTGCCGCGTGGGTCGAGGCCCGTCGTCGGCTCGTCGAGGAACAGCACCTCCGGGTCGGTGATCAGGGAGGCCGCGAGATCGAGCCTTCTGCGCATGCCGCCGCTGTAGAGCTTGACCGGCTTGCGTCCGGTGTCCGCGAGCCCGAACCGTTCGAGCAGTTCGTCCGCTCGCGTGCCCGCCCGGCGTGCGCCCAGGTGGTACAGCCGCCCGAACATCTCCAGGTTCTGCCGGCCGCCGAGCTCCTCGTCGACCGCGGCGTGCTGGCCGAGGAGTCCGATGCGCCTGCGGACCTCGGCCGGCTGGGTGCGCACGTCGTGTCCTGCGACGCGCACGTGGCCCTCGTCGTGCCGCAGCAGGGTGGCCATGACGCGCACGACGGTGGTCTTGCCCGCACCGTTGGGCCCGAGCACGCCGTGCACGGTGCCGCGCGCGACCGTCAGGTCCAGTCCGGCCAGGGCGTGCCTGTCCCCGTACCTCTTCCGCACTCCCTCGACGACGATCGCGTCCGTCATCCATCTCCTCCAACGTCTCCGACCATCAATAGTCAAACTTGACTACTCGGAGAAAGATAGCCGCCCGGAGAGCACTCGTCAAACTTGATTACTGGAGATCGCCCTCATGCGGCTCGCCCGTGGCATAGGGGTTCGCCTCCCCGTCGGGCCGCACCGCGACGAACGGTTCGCCCTCCCCCGCGAAGGAGTAGGCGCCCTCCTCGATCCGGCGGATCAGCCCACGAGTCCACTCGGCGCCCGAGTCCGCCGACGCGACCCACATGTTCATGATCTCGCCGATGTGCCCCAGGGACTGGGGCCCCTCCTCCGGCGTGTAGTACTCGGTGACCGACGAGCGCCACTCCTCCAGGCCGCGCACCCGTTCCTTCAGCAGCGCCACGGCCTCCCCCCTCGGCAGGTCGACGATGAAACCGACAGCCGCGGAGAGCACGTCCGTCTTCTGGTCGTGGGCGGTCAGCGACTCGCGCAGCAGGGAGAAGAACTCCTCTGTGCCCTGCTCGGTGAGCTCGTACTCGGTGCGCGGCGGCCCGCCGGCGGTGGAAGGAGCCGTCTCGTGGGCGTGCAGCAACCCCTGCTTCGCCATCTGCTTGAGCGCGTGGTAGATCGATCCGGGTTTGGCGTTGGACCACTCGTGCGCACCCCAGTACTCGAGGTCGTTACGGACCTGGTAGCCGTGCGCGCGTCCGTGCTGACGCACGGCGCCCAGGACCAGCAGCCGAATCGCTGACATCCCCGTACCTCCTGATCAACTTTGACCAGGGTACGCAGCGGTCGTCACGCGCCCCAGTCGCCTCCCTGTTCCAGCGCGACCAGGTCGAAGGCGCCCTTGCCGTCCAGGGACTCGCGGATGATGTCCGCGTGGCCCGCGTGCCGGGCGATCTCCTCGACCAGGTGCATCATCATCCAGCGCATCGAGACCCGGCCGTCCTTCGGGAACCAGGGCGCCGGAGGCAGCGGGAAGGTGTCGTCCAGGCTCGGCACGGAGCGGATGAAGTCCTCGGTCTCCCGGACGACCGAGTCCCAGAAGGCCAGCGTCCCGGGGACCGTCTCCTCCCCGACCAGGCGGAAGCTGTCGCCGTAGTCCTCCGCCGAACGCTGCCTCTCGTTGGGCTTCTCCTGGGCCATGCGCAGCCAGTTCAGCTCCATCTCGGCCACGTGCTTGAGCAGACCGGACAAGGACAGCTCGCTGGCGCTCGGCCGGCTCGCGGCCTGCTCCTCGGTCAGCCCGAGGACAGAACGCCGGATCGCGCCGCGCTGCGCCTCCACGAAGGAGAGGAGGGCGCCGCGCTCGTCGCCGTGTGCTTCCGAGGGAACGTGAGTGACCATGGGGTCCGCCTTCCGGATCGAGGGGGGCCCTGCGCCCCTCCTGCCGACACCTCGAAAGCTACGGGCCCTTGCGGTCAGGTCCTGTCCGCAAGGGCCCGGGGCCGGGTGGGTTCCTCAGAAGGGGAAGCGCGAACGCCCGTGCTGCACCGAGATCCACTTCTGGGTGGTGAACGCGTCCAGCATCGAGTCGCCGTTCAGCCTGCCGAGACCCGACTGCTTCTCGCCGCCGAAGGGGACGATCGGCTCGTCGTGGACGGTGCCGTCATTGATGTGGATCATGCCGGTGTTCACCCGCTTCGCGAGCCGCACACCACGCTCCACGTCGGCGGTGTGCACCGCGCCGCTCAGGCCGTACGGAGTGTCGTTGGCGATCGCGACCGCCTCCTCCTCCCCGTCGAACGGGACGATCAGCGCCACCGGGCCGAAGATCTCCTGCGACAGGACCGGGGAGTCGGCCCGGAGCCCGGTCAGCACCGACGGGGAGACCAGATTGCCCTCCGTGCCGCCGTGCAGGAGGGCCGTCGCCCCCGCCTCCACGGTCTGCGTCACGAGCGAGGAGACGGCGTCCGCCTGCGAGGAGTTGATGAGCGGGCCGATGTGGGTGGCCGGGTCGGCGGGGTCGCCGACCTTGAGGGTCCGCACCTTCGCGACGAACTTCTCGGTGAATTCCTTCTCGACCGACCGGTCCACCAGGATGCGGTTGGCGGCCATGCAGACCTGGCCCTGGTGCACGAAGCGGCTGAAGACCGCGGCGTCCACCGCGTAGTCGATGTCGGCGTCGTCGAGCACGATCAGTGCGCTGTTGCCGCCGAGTTCGAGGATGGCCTGCTTGAAGTTCGCCGCGCAGACCGTGGCCACGTGGCGGCCGACCTTGTCGGAGCCGGTGAAGGAGATCGCCTTCGGGACCGGGTGCGCTATGAGCGCGTCGCCTATCTCGGCTATGTCCGTGATCACGACGTTCAGCAGACCGGCCGGCAGACCCGCCTCCTCGAACACCTTGGCCACCAGCGAACCGCCGCAGACCGGGGTGTTCTGGTGCGGCTTGAGCACCACGGCGTTGCCGAGAGCCAGCGCGGGCGCCACCGACTTGATCGACAGCAGGAAGGGGAAGTTGAAGGGGCTGATGACGCCGACGACACCGACCGGCACGCGGTAGACCCTGTTCTCCTTGCCGTCGACCGGCGAGGGCAGGATGCGGCCCTCCGGGCGCAGCGACAGGTGCACCGCCTCGCGCAGGAACTCCTTGGCGAGGTGAAGCTCGAAGGCCGCCTTGAGGTGCGTACCGCCGAGTTCCGCGATGATCGCCTCGGTGATCTCCTTCTCACGGTCCTCGACGATCCGCAGGGCACGCTCGAACACCGTCCGGCGGGCGTACGGGTTGGTGTCCGCCCAGGCCTGCTGCGCACGCTCCGCCGCCCGGTAGGCCAGGTCCACCTCGCCGGCCGTGGCCACGGGGATGGAGGCGAGCTTCTCCCCGTCGTAGGGATTGAAGTCGATGATGTCCCAGGAGCCGCTGCCGGACCTCCACTCGCCGTCTATGTACTGCTGGGCCAGGTCGGTGAAGAAGGACATGTGATCCCTTACTCCAGAGGCATGAGCACGGACTGATGTGGCGTCATCGTACTTACGTTTCAAATGAGTTGGAGCAGTCCCCGAAGAAGGTCACGGGTCTCGGCCGGATCCGGACTGTCCTCCGTCAGCCGCTCCATCACCCGCTCGTACTGGGCGACCTCCTCGCGCTTGTCCAGATACAGCGCGCCGGTCAGCTGCTCCAGATAGACGATGTCGGAGAGGTCCGACTCAGGGAAGCGCAGCATGGTGAACGCGCCGCTCTCACCCGCGTGTCCGCCGAAACTGAACGGCATCACCTGCAGGGTGATGTTCGGGTGCTCGGAGACCTCGATCAGATGACGCAGCTGAGCCTGCATCACCGCCCGGTCGCCGTACGGACGGCGCAGGGCCGCCTCGTCCAGCACGACATGCAGATGAGGGGCGCGTTCGGAGACGAGTGTCTTCTGGCGCTCGAGCCGCAGCGCGACCCGGCGGTCGATCTCGGCCCGGGGGGCGTCGGGCATGCCGCGGGTGACGACGGCGTGCGCGTACGACTCGGTCTGCACGAGCCCGTGCACGAACTGCACTTCGTAGATACGGATCAGCGAGGCGGCGCCCTCGAGACCGATGTACGTCTGGAACCAGCCGGGGAGCACGTCGCCGAAGCTGTGCCACCAGCCCGCGACGTTGGCCTCCTTCGCGAGCCCGAGGAGCGAACCGCGCTCGTTGTCGTCGGCGACCCCGTACAGCGTCAGAAGGTCCTCGACGTCACGCGCCTTGAAGCTCACCCGACCCAACTCCATACGGCTGATCTTGGATTCGGACGCACGGATCGAGTAGCCGGCCGCCTCCCGGGTGATGCCCCTCGATTCCCGCAGCCTTCTGAGCTGTGAACCCAACAGGATGCGCCGCACCAGCGACCCTCCGCCCGGACCCTCGGCGCGGGAGTCCCCCCACGACCACGCTGCCTCACCTGCCGTCACGATCTCGGCCCTCCACATCCCTGCTGTGCTTCGCTCTGTTCACGTGATCCGATGCTGTCCGCCGGGTCCCCCCGAACCCAAGAGGCGGATTCTGCCACCAAAACGCTTCAGCCCGTACTCATTCGATTACACAAATGGGAAGCGGGTGGGAAGAGGGCGGAAGAGATCTGAGGAAGATATGAGCAAGAAACGGCACGGGGCGGACAGGAACGGCGCGTGCACGTGCATCTGCCCTTGCATCTGACCTACGCATTCGGAACCATGGTTGCCGCGCACCTGCGTGCTCGTTCGTGTTGTAGCGTCACAGCCGCGATTCCCGGGAGTGCCTCGCATGGGACCGAATGGATCCACCATGCTCGAGCCGTTACGGCAGGGCCTTCCCCCGATCGATCCCGCCGCCGTCTCCAGCTCGGCCTCGTGCACCCTTCCCGCCCGCTTCGAAGCGGTCCGCGGTGCCCGCCGGTTCACGAAGAACACCCTGGACCAGTGGGAGCTCGACGAACGGTTCGACGATGTCGCGCTGGTCGTCTCCGAACTCGTGACCAACGCCCTGCGCCACGCCCTGCCGGCAGACAGCGCTCCACGCGAGCCCGCCAAGGAGTCGCCGGTCCGGCTGCACCTGATGCGGTGGACGGGCAGGCTGGTGTGCGCGGTGCGCGACCCGAGCCACGACGGCCCCAGGTCCCGGGAGGCGGAGGAGGACTTCTCCGCCGAGTCCGGCCGCGGGCTGTTCCTGGTCGACTCCTTCAGTGACGGATGGGGCTGGCACCCGCTCGCCGGATCCCTGCGCGGCAAGGTGGTCTGGGCACTGTTCCGCGTGGGCTAGGACCACCTTGGGGCTTCTCCGCCCGGGGGCTTCTCCGTCCGAGGGCTTCTCCGTCCGAGGGCTTCTCCGTCCGAGGGCTTCTCCGTCCGAGGGCTTCTCCGTCCGAGGGCTTCTCCGTTCGGGGCACTTCTTCGCACCGGTCCGGGCTTCCGTGAACGGCAGACGCCGGGCCGGAGGATCCTCCGGCCCGGCGTCAGTGCCGCGTGACGCGGACGAGCCTCAGGCTCCCGCGACCAGATGGTCGAACTCGCCGTCCTTGACGCCCAGAAGGAGCGCCTCTATCTCGGCCGGTGTGTAGACGAGCGCGGGCCCGTCGGGGTGCCGCGAGTTGCGCATCGCCACGTCGCCGTCGGGCAGCCTGGCGAACTCCACGCACGAGCCCTGTGAGTTGCTGTGCCTGCTCTTCTGCCAGACGACCCCGTGAAGCTCCGTGGCCGCCATGCCGTTGTACACGTGGTGCACAAGTCGCTCCCGGGGTGCAAGGTGCAGGTCTCAACTATCCGGGATCATAGCTGTGTTCATATGCAGATGCATGAGGCGTATGCATGAGGCCTATGCATGAGCAGATGCACGTGCACGCGGGGTGTTGCCGCGGTTACAGCTGCGCTCTCGGACGTATAGACGTCTGCCCCCGGCAATCGGTGCCATCCCCGTGATCATGGGATCGGGTACCGCCCGGTGGTACGTCGTTCGGGAACCCGCTCCGTTCAGCGGCCCGTGGCGGAGGAGGAGTACGGAAGCAGCGCCATCTCGCGGGCGTTCTTGATTGCCCGGGCCAGTTGACGCTGCTGCTGCGCCGTCACCTTGGTCACCCGGCGGCTGCGGATCTTCCCGCGGTCCGAGATGAACTTCCGCAGCAGATCGGTGTCCTTGTAGTCGATATAGGTGATACCGGCCCGGTCCAGCGGATTGGGGCGGGACTTCAGCGGCTTGCGCGGGTCGGTGCGGCGGGGTGACATGTCAGACCTCCAGGAGGGAGTCGAAGGCGGGTGGCAGGCGCTTCCAGGCCTCACGGCCGGCGGCGTACTCGGCATCGGTCAACAGGCACGACTCGAGGAGCTGTTCCAGGCCCTCGCGGTCGAGGCCCGGCGAGGTGAACACCAGGTGCTGGCAGCAGTCCCCGTGCTCCGGGTGCCAGTCCAGCGCGGCGGCGGCACGGCGCACCGGCGGGACCATCTCCCACGCGGCGTCCGGCAGCGACGCGAGCCAGGGACCAGCGCTCTCCACACAGAGCGCTCCCCCGGCCGCGTCCCAGGCCAGCAGGGTGTCCGGCCGGTCGGCCAGCCAGAACCTGCCGCGGCTGCGAGCGGCGGCGCAGGTCAGGTCCTCCAGTGCCTGGTAGAGCCGCTCGGGATGGAAGGGCCGGCTGCGGTGCCACACATAGGTGCCGACGCCGCAGTCGTCCGCCTCCTGCGGGAGCAGCGCGCAGGCCGGGTGCTGCGCGGCCGCGGCGGCCTCCACGTCGAAGCCGGCGACGGCCGCGGCGACCAGCTCGTCGCTGTCCACGGGGATCCGGTGGGCGGTCGGGTGCAACTGCGTCAGCAGCGCACGGTCCTCCTCGTCGGCCTCGCCGTCGTCGACGACGGCGAGGACCGGGGCGTACTCCAGCTGGCGTGCCCAGGTGTCCGCGATCGTGCGCTGATCGGAAGGGGCCGCGGCGAGGCCCGCCTCCGAGAGGTCGTCGCCGTTGCCGAGGTAGGGCAGCAGCAGCGCCGGGTCGACGGCCGTCATCACCGAGGTCACCGCGAGGTGTTCACCGCCGTGCGCGGCGACCACCTCTGCCATGGCCTTGGGTTCGACCGAGTCCCAGAGCTCCACGATCGCGAGACGGGTCCCGCCTTCCTCCGCGAGCCGCGCCAGTTCGGGGACCAGGTCCTCGCGCAGTGCGCAGCAGGCGCAGTCGTTGACCAGGGGTGTGTCGCCGGTGTCGCGGACACCGTGGGCGTCGCGGACGGTCCGGACGACGGTGCCGTGTTCGGCGGTCGACAGGTCGTGATGCAGGGCGACGCTGCCTGCCACCGCGGAGAGCAGTCGCTCCACGGTGGCCCGGCGGGCGTCGGCGTGCAGTCCGCCGACGAGCGCGACGGCCAGCGTCACCGTCGGCTCCCGTAACGCCGCTCGAAGCGCTCGACGCGTCCGGCGGTGTCGAGCACGCGTGCCGTCCCTGTGTAGAAGGGGTGGCTCGCGGACGAGATCTCCACGTCGATGACCGGGTAGGAGTTGCCGTCCTCCCAGTCGATCGTCTTCTCGCTGGTGGCGGTCGACCGGGTGAGGAAGGCGAACCCGGCGGTCTTGTCGCGGAACACGACGGGGGCGTAGCGGGGGTGGATTCCGGGCTTCATCGTTCAGCGCTCCTCTCGGAAGTCGACGTGGCGCCCGGCGACCGGGTCGTACTTGCGCAGGGTCAGCCGGTCGGGATCGTTACGGCGGTTCTTGCGGGTGACGTAGGTGTAGCCGGTGCCCGCGGTGGAGCGGAGCTTGATGACCAGGCGGATGTCGTTGCGAGCCATGCCGCTACAATAAATGGAAATGATTTCCATTACCAAACCCGTCCACGAGAGGTGCATCACCATGTCAGCGCACTGCATGCTCACCGGGGCCGCGCCCGGCTTCGGCAATCGGATCTCCCACTCGCACCGGCGCACGTCCCGCCGCTTCGACCCCAACATCCAGCACAAGCGGTACTGGCTCCCCGGCGAGGGCCGCCACGTCCGTCTCACGCTCAGCGCCCGGGCGGTCAAGACCATCGACGTGATCGGCATCGAGGCCGCCGTGGCCCGCATCCGCGCCCGGGGAGTGAAGATCTGATGGCGAAGAAGAGCAAGGTCGCACGCAACGAGCACCGCAAAGCGGTCGTGGAGCGCTACGCCGCACGGCGGGCGGAGTTGAAGGAGATCATCCGCAGGCCGGGCACGAGCGAGGCCGACCGGCGCTCCGCTCAGGCGGAGTTGCGACGTCAGCCGCGTGACGCGAGCGCCACGCGCGTGCGCAACAGGGACGGAGTGGACGGCCGACCCCGCGGCCACCTGCGGAAGTTCGGCCTGTCCAGGGTCCGGTTGCGTGAGCAGGCCCACGCCGGCCTTCTCCCCGGAGTGCGCAAGTCCTCCTGGTAGCTTGGCGCCGTCTTGCCACCGAACAGGGGGATCGAGCAATGCCCAAGCTCGTACGTACAGCGGCCGTCGCGGCGGGTTTCTTCGCCGCCCTCGCACTCACCGGATGCGGCAGCGGTGAGAGCGACGACGCCGGCAAGGACGCCAAGGCCTCCGCCTCACCCGCGGAGACCGGCGGCGACACCGGCGGCGAGGGCAGGAGCCGCGACATCGAAGGCACCTGGACCGGTACGAGCGAGGGCAAGCCGGTCGCGCTCTCCGTCACGGGCGGCAACGCCGCCCTCGTCGCCGACGGCCACGCCTGCACCGGTGAGGTCCAGGACATGGGCAAGCAGATGCTGTCGCTGAAGTGCGCGGACGGGAACACCGACCGCACGATGGGCTCGATCGAGTCCAACGACGGTACGACGCTGGTCATCTCCTGGGACGCCGGCAAGAAGGACACGCTCAAGAAGAGCGAGGACGGCGAACTGCCCGACGGCCTGCCGACCGGTCTGCCCACCGAGTTCCAGGTTCCCTGACGGCACCGGCCGGGTCCTGCCGCACACATCACCGGGCCGCGGATCCCTCAGGGGTCCGCGGCCCGTCGTCGCCCCGGCCCGCGGCGAGGGCATCGGCCAGGGCGTCCAGGGCGGCCAGAAGCTGGACGGCGCCGCCCCGCAGCACCGCGTCGGCCGCCTCCTTCGTGCCCCACCGGTCCACCACCTCGTGGACCGGGCCCCAGTCGGGCACCCGGTGCTCCCGCACCTCCTGGACGGCCTCCTCGGTGGCGTGGCGCAGCACTTCGGCCAGCGCGGCGGCGGCCGGCACCGGCTCGGCGTCACGGCCCGCGCCGTACTCGGGCAGATGCGCCTCGATGAGCATGGCCACCCTGCCGGCCTGGGCGAGCGCCCGGCCCGCGTCCTCCGCCGTCGCACGGGACAGCACCCGGGCACGCACCGGTTCGTACCGCGCCTTGTTCAGCGCCTCCCGCCAGGCGATACGGGTGTCGCGCGAGGTGAGCAACGCCCGGCGGACGTCCTCGGCACCGGTGCGATCCGCGAAGGCGTCGGGGTGGTCGGCGGAGGCGTCGGGGTGGTCGGCGGAGGCGTCGGGTCGGTGGGCGGAGGCGTCGAAGTGGTCGGGGTCCTCGCGGTCGGGTCCGGCGGGGTCGGCGTAGCGGTCGAGGACGGCTGCGGCGTAACGGCCGTTGGCGAGCAGCCAGTCCGCGAGACGGTGGTGCAGACGCGGGGTCTCCCAAGCGGGATACACCGCGTACGCGAGCATCGCGAGCAATCCGCCGAGAAGCGTCAGCAGCACCCGCTGGGGCACGGTCTGGGCCCAGTCCTCGCCGCCTGTGCCGAGCAGGAAGACCACATAGGCAGAGATGAAGACGCTGGCCGCGGCGTAACCGGTGCGCATCACCAGATACATGCCGAAGGCGCACAGGACGGCGATGCCCGCGCTGACGTAGGTGCCGGGGTGGGCGGCCTGCACCACCGCGGTCGCCGCGCCCACACCGACGAGGGTGCCGCACAGCCGGGCGACGGAACGGCCGTACGTCTGCGAGAAGTCGGGCCGCATGACCATGACCGCCGTCAGGGGCGCCCAGTAGCCGTGGCCGAACGGGAGCAGGGTGCCCAGGAGATAGCCGGCGGCCACCACCACCGAGGAGCGGTTGGCGTGCCGCAGGACGGGGGATCCGGGGCGCAGTTCGCGCCGCACGGCACGCACCGCATCGGGGACCAGTCGCAGCAGCCCGAGCCGTGTGCGGTGGTCGGACTCGGCCGTGCCGGCTCCGCGTGCCGTGTCCCGGACGTCGTCGAGCAGCGCGGTCAGCCGGAGGGCCGCCCGGCGGGGCGGCCCGGTGAGGACGGCTCCGGTGTCGGGCGTCCGCAGCGCGGCGGCCGCGGCCGGCGACACCCGTACCCCTTCTGCCCCGTGCCGTACGGCACGCGCGGCGGCGTCGAGCACGGTGCCCGCCGCGTCGAGGAGTTCACGCACCCGTTCGCGAGCCGGTCCCTCGGCGGGTACACCGACCGCCGGATCCGCGAGGGAGGCGAGCACGGGCCTGATGCGTTCGGCGACCCCTCGGGTGCCGTGCAGTTCGGCCGGCCTGCGCCTGGCCTCCCGCGGGGTGACGGCCGCGGCGCTGCGGGCGTGCATCAGCGGCGCCGGGTCGAAGGACGCGGTCGGGTCGTGGCGCAGCCTGCGCGCGTAGTCGGCCTCCGCGGCGAGCGCGTCGGCGAGCGCGTCCCGCTGCGCACCCCAGCGGCGTACCGGAAAGATCACGACGAGGAGGGCCTGCACGATGCCGCCGACGGCGATCATCGCGGCGTGGACCGCCGCGGCGGCGACCGAGGTGGGCAGGGTGACGGTCACCAGCATGATGGCGATGTTGGAGGAGGCCATGATGCCGACGGTCGGGCCCACGGCCCAGGCGAGGCCGCCGAGGAACGTCCACAGCGTCAACAGCGCGACGAACAGGACGACATGGGCACCGGTGACATAGCCGAGGAAGGTGGACAGCGCGAGCGTGGCACCCGAGACGAGCGCCAGGACGGGTCGCGGCCGCCAGCTTCGCTGGAAGGTGGCGATCGCCGCCTGGAAGGCACCGAAGGCGGAACTCACCGCGACGGCCGGACCGAAGAGTGCGAGGGCGGCACCGACGACGAGCGCGAGCCCGGCGGCGCCACGGAGCGCCACCAGAGGCTCCAGCCGCTGCCGTTCGATCTTCAGACCCGAACGGGCGGTCTCCCTCAGCGCCCGGAGCCAGCTCATGAGCCGAGCGTAACGGCCTTTACGGACAATTCACCGATGGGCGACGCGGAATCGTGCGGAACGGCCCGTGACAGGTCGGGGCCGCCCGGAACGGCCTCCTGACGCCTCGGCGCCGAGGGCGCGGTGCCGAGGGCGCGGTGCCGAGGGCGCGGTGCCGAGCGGCGTGGTACCGAGCGGCGTGGTCCGCCCGCCCCTCCGCCGCTACCGCCGTGGCCGCCGCTCGACATCGCCGGCCGACGGCGCGGGCCCCCGCCGCTCCGCCCGGTCCGCCGCGGCGCGGCCGTCCTGCCAGCCGTCGAGGTCCGTGGCGCCGCGGACGCGGGTGGTCGTCGTCTGCGGGAACATCCGGTCGGTGTGGGAGGTCACCGCCACGTCGCGCGAGGCCAGGACCGGGAGCAGATCCGCGGTGACCACCTCGTCGGCCACCGCGGCCAGGTGTTCGCCGAGGCGGCTCGCGTACGCGGTCCAGAACGACTGCCGGAAGGTCTTCGTACGCCGGCGCCCGCCCGCGCGCTGTGCGGACTCCGCCTTGGCCAGCGCCGTCGCCCCCTGGACGAGCAGTGAGGTGTGGAGCAGTTCGACCGACTCGAGGTCGCTCTCGAAGCCGACGACGGTGGAGAAGGCGAAGGAGCTGTTCCACACCGCGCGGCACCGGTTCGCGCCGGCCACCGCGTCGAGCAGCACCGCCTTCGCCGTCTCGTACGGCGCGTCCACACCGATGCGGCATGCCGACGGGACGTCCGGGCTGTGCGTGCGGGCCGCGAGCAGGGCCTCGTCGATGCTGTGGCGTGCCATCAGTTCCTGCGCCTTGGCCGTGAGCGCCTCCGCCTCCTCCGGAAAGCCGGTGGCCTCCGCCTTCGCCAGCAGCGCGCGGATACGGCCGAGCATCCGCGGCTCGAACGGCGACGCCGGTATCGCGGCCAGGGGCTCTCCCGGAACCGGCCCGACCGGTTCGATCGCGGGGAGGCGGGCGAGCAGACGGAACAGCTCCAGCAGGGCGGTGGCGTGGGAGAAGCGGTCCGACCTCGGCGGCTGCAGGTCGCCCAGGTCCACGAGCTGCGCCTGGAAACGGGGTGCCAGACGCGAGCCGTACCGCCGCGTCTCCGCCGCGATCAGATCGGCGGCCAGCCCTTCGTGCGCCTCGTCGAGGTCGCGGCGGACCAGCCGCAGGACATCCGCCGGCTGCCAGCCGCGCTCCCAGGCCCGCCGTACGAACTGCTCGCCGCGCAGGCGGAGCTCCTCGTCGGCGGAGGGGTCGGCGGCGAGCAGGGACGCGCCGGTGTCGAGCGCGTCGTCGCCCTCCGCGTACAGCGCCGCTGCCAGCGCCTTCTCGACCGTTCTCATACCTCGGATGGTCCCACGGGCGCCTCCGGCGGTCCTGCGGGGTGGGGCAGGCCATACCCCGGAAACACCCTCCAGTGGTCGTGATCACAGCCTCCGCCGACGAAAGCCTGGAGTCATGACCACAACAGCCGTACGGCTCACCGCGCTCCGCCGCGTGCACCGGGACGTCATCGCCCTCGACGGCGTCGACCTCGACTTCACCTCCGGTACCTTCACCGCCGTCATGGGGCCCTCCGGGTCCGGCAAGTCCACGCTGCTCCAGTGCGCCGCCGGGCTCGACAGGCCCACGTCGGGGGCCGTGGAGATCGACGGAGTGCCGCTCGGCGGGCTGAGCGAACGACGGCTGACGCTGTTGCGGCGGGACCGTATCGGGTTCGTGTTCCAGGCGTACAACCTGATCCCGTCACTGACCGCCGCCCAGAACGTCGGGCTGCCACTGCGGCTGGCCGGACGGCGGCCGTCGCATGCCGGTGTGCGCGAGGCGCTCGCCCGGGTCGGTCTCGAGGGGCGGGCGGGTCACCGCCCGGGCCAGTTGTCAGGAGGGCAGCAGCAGCGGGTGGCGCTGGCCCGTGCCCTGATCACGCGGCCGGCCGTGCTGTTCGCCGACGAACCGACAGGAGCACTCGACACCGTCACCGGTCGGGAGGTGCTCCGGCTTCTCAGAGGGCTGGTGGACGGGGAGGGGCAGACGATCGTGATGGTCACCCACGATCCGGTGGCCGCGTCCTTCGCCGACCGGGTCGTCCTCCTGGTCGACGGGCGAGTCGGCGACGACCTCGCCGCGCCCACGGCCGAGCAGGTCGCGACGCGTCTCGCGGGTCTGGAGGCCGTACCGTGCTGACCGTCGCCTTCGCCGCGCTGCGGACCCGCTGGGCCACCTTCGTCGCGAGTTTCGTCGCACTCGCGCTCGGGGTCGGTCTGCTCACGGCCATGGGCCTCGGCCTCGCCTCCACGCTAGACGCGCCGCGACGCCCGCCGGAACGGTTCGCGTCGTCGCCGGTGGTCGTCATGGGACAGAACAGACTCACCGTGGAGGTGCGGCGCGGGCCCAGGACGAGCGAGGTGTCCAAACCGCTGGCCCATCCACACCCTGTGGACGGCGGACTGGTGGACGAACTGCGGGAACTCGGTCCCGTGGTGCTCAGCGGCGGCCCTGACGCGGTCGGCGTCGACGCCCCCGTCGCCGCGGTGCGAGAACTGGTGGGCGCGAAAGCCCGGGTTCTCACCGGGGACGACCGCCGTCTGGCCGACCCCGAACCGGATCGCGACGCGCAGGCCCTCGTCGCCGTCAACTCGGTGCTCGGCACGGCCGGCGGGGTGTCCGCCTTCGTCTCCGTCTTCGTCGTCTCCTCGACATTCGCCTTCGCGGTGGCCCTGCGGCGGCGCGAGTTCGGTCTGCTGCGGACCGCTGGAGCGACGCCCGGCCAGATCCGCCGGCTGCTGCTGACCGAATCGCTGGTCGTCGGCCTCCTCGCCTCCGCAGTCGGCTGCGCGCTGGGTGCCCGGGGTGCGCCGCTGCTCGCCCGGGCCCTGGTCGAAGGAGGGTTGGCTCCCGAGTGGTTCGCGATCCGGGAGGACGTGACCTGGCCCTTTCATACGGCGTTCTGGACGGGACTCGTGGTAACGCTCGCGGGAGTGTGGGCGGCCTCCCGCCGGGCCGGACGCATCGGTCCCGCCGAGTCCCTGCGCGAGGCGGACGTCGACACGAGCGTGCTGCCGCACGGCAGGCTGCTGGCGGGAATCGTCCTCGCGACGGCCGGTGCCGCATTGCTGGCCTGGGGGGTCGCCACGGACCCGGCCCACCTGCTCAAGCGTAAGTCGTACGTGACCCGGCCGATGATTCTGATCACCGCCGTCGCCCTGCTGGCCCCGCTGTTCGTACGGCGCACCGCGAGGCTGCTGCGTCTCCCGGGGGCGACGGGGATGCTGGTGCGCGAGAACACCGCCGCCTCCGTGCGCCGCACGGCCGCCGTCGCCGCGCCCGTGCTCGTCACGGTCGCGCTCGCCGGGTCCCTGATCGGGTCCGCCGAGTCCGTGGCGGCGGCGCGGGCGGCCGAGGCACGCGAGCAGACCGCTGCTCAACTGGTGGTGAGCGGCGACCGGTTGCGTGTGCCGTCGGGGCGCGGCACCCCCGCCGCGCCCGGCCTGCGCGACGCGACCGTGTCCCCGTCCGCGGCCACCGTCGTCTTCGTACGCGAGGAGGGCACCGCACTCGTCGGCTTCGAGGCGCGGGCGGTGACCGACCCCGCCGCCTTCTCGGAACTGGCTCGGCTGCCCGTCGCGGCGGGCGATCTGCGGGACCTCGACGACCGGTCCATCGTCGTCACCGAGGAGTGGCGCCACCGCGACGTCGGCGACGACATCGACGTGTGGCTCGGCGACGGCCGTCCCGCGAGGCTCCGCGTCGCCGCCGTGCTGGCCACGGGGGCCGGCGGAAACGGTGCGTTCGTCACGGCCGCCAACGCGCCCACCGCCCCGATCGACAGGATCGACGTACGGGCCGGGGACGGCACCACCCCTCCGCTCCTGTCCGCTCTGGCCGCCGAACTGCGGCGCACCTCGGGCGGAACGGTCCTCGGCGTGACCGAATGGGCCGCGGCCACCCATGCCCGTACGGGCCCGCAGACCCGCCTCGGGCTGCTCGTCGTCCTCGGGATCGCCCTCGTCTACACGACGATCGCTCTCGGAGGAACGCTGCTGATGGCCGGCTCCGCCCGGTCCTGCGAACTGGCGTCCCTGCGCCTCGCGGGAGCGACCCGCGGCCAGGTGCTGCGGGTGGTCGCGGGTGAGTCGCTGCTCGCAGTGGCCGTGGGCGCGGTGCTGGGAGCCGCCGTCACGGTGGTGAACCTGGCGGGACTGGGGGCCGCGCTCGCCGCCCTCTCGGCACCCGTGACGATCACGGTGCCGTGGGGAACGGCCGGCGCCGCCCTCGGTGTGTGCGCCGTGGTCGCCGTACTCGCGGCGCTGGTCAGCTGCCCGCGGACCCGGTGAGGCCCCGGCGCACGTACGGGAAGGTGCCCTTGGCGCACGAAACGCGAAGGCGCCCGGCGGGTCACCGCCGGGCGCCGGGCACCGGCACTCCCTACGAGCTCCGCAGTGTCTTCCTCGCCAGTTCGTACGCCGGAAGCATCTGCTCGTGCTCCTCGGAGTCGAGCCCGCCGAGATCGACGATCACCACACCCCGCGGTGTGGCCACCGCGAAGGCACGCTCCTTCTTGGGCTCGTCGAGGATCTCGTCGGTGTTGACGTACGTCACCTCCGTGGCGGCGAACTTCCCCGCCTCGATCTGCGTGTACGCCTCCTGCTCGCGGTTCCGCGCCCCGTCCGCGACGAACGCCTCCAGCGCCTCGCGGGTGTCGTCGCCCGCGTCCGCACCGACCCACACCCGCATGAAGCCGATGTTGCCTGCGGGCTTCGCGTCGATCTCGCACACGAGGGTGACGGGACCCTGCTCGAGAAGCGCGGCGAACTCGTCGTCCGGGGCGCTCTCCACGGCCTCCGGTTTCCAGTCCGCCGCCAGGTCGAAGGTGATCGGCATGGAGCACGGCGAGCCGGCCGCACCGACCGAGCGGCCCTTCGCCGGCTGGTCTGCCGCACCGTCCCCCTTGCCGTCCTTCCCCCGATCCCCCCGATCCCCCGGATTCTCCTGCTTCTCCTGCTTCTCCTGCTTCTCCTGCCTCTCGTTCGCCGATCCCCCAGCGCTGCTCGCGGGGTCGCTCTCCGACGAACAGCCCGTGACCGCCCCCACGGTCAGCGCCGCCGCCAGCACCCCCAGAGCCGCGCCACGCACGCGCCCCCGCGTCATTCTCCGCACCGTACGATCCCCACCCTGTTCATCGAACCGCCAACGTTGTCGGCGGCGTTGCGGGATCGATTCTATGGAGACCGCGCGACGAGGAAGGACCCGTGAAATGGGCGAGAACAAGGATCGGATGCTGGCGGGCGAGTGGTACCTGCCGGACGACGAGGAACTCGGCGCGGAGACCCGGCGGCGCTTCGACCTCTGTGCCGCGTACAACGCGAACGGGGGTGCCACTCCCGCCGACAGAGCGGCGATCCTCGGTGAACTGCTCGGGCCGACCGGCGAAGGCGTACGCATCCGACCGCCGTTCCAGTGCGACTACGGGTACCACATCAGCATCGGCGACCGTACGTTCGTCAACTTCAACGCGGTCTTCCTGGACGCGGCCCCCATCACGATCGGCTCCGACGTACAGATCGGCCCCAACGTCCAACTCCTCACCCCCGCCCACGAACTGGACACGGAGCGCCGCCGCGCGGGGTGGGAGAAGGCGCTCCCGATCACGATCGGCGACAACGTCTGGCTCGGTGGCGGCGTGATCGTCTGCCCCGGCGTCACGATCGGGGCGAACACCGTCGTCGGCGCCGGCGCGGTGGTCACGAGGGACCTGCCGGCCGGGGTCCTCGCCGTCGGCAACCCGGCCCGCGTGGTCCGCGACCTCACACGGTGAGCCCAGCGGGTGCGGTGAGCGCGGCGGGCTCAGCAAGCCCGTCAGGCTCGTCAGCCTCATCAGGTTTGTCAGGTTTGTCAGGCTCGCCCGGATCGCAAGTCGCACGGTCGCGTCGGGCGACCCGATGTCCGACCCTGCTGCCACACTCGAACCCGTGGGCGAACGATGGGCTCTGACAGCGGCTGACGGGGAAGGAGCTCGGCTCGTCCCCCTCGGCCCCGACGGTCTGCCCGCCGGGCCCGTCGTCGAAGAGCCCGACCTGGTCGAGGCGGTCCGCTCCCGGCCCGAAGTGGGCCGGTGGGTGTGGCGGTCCACCGTCCAGGTCTATCCACGGCTGCTCGCGGCCGGCGTCCGCGTCGAGCGCTGCTACGACATCGAGGCCGCCGAGCTCCTCCTGCTCGGCCACGAGGGACGGCTCGGCGAGCCCCGTTCGGCGGCGGCCGCCTGGGCGCGGCTGCGCAACGCTCCTGTGCCGTCGGACCCTCCCGCCCTCGCGGCGGAGCCCGGTTCGCAGTCCTCCCTGTTCGAGCCGCAGCCGGTCGCCGTGCCGTTGGAGGCGCTGCTGGACGTGTACGCCGAGCAGCAGCGAAGACACGAGGTCGCTGAGCACCCGGGCCGGATGCGGCTGCTCACGGCTGCCGAGTCCGCCGGCATGCTGGTCGCCGCCGAGATGAACCGGGCCGGGCTCCCCTGGCGGGCCGAGGTGCACCGTGAGGTGCTGCACGAGCTGCTCGGCGAGCGGTACGCGGGCGGCGGTGAGCCGCGGCACCTCGCGGAACTCGCGGACGAGGTGTCCGCGGCCTTCGGCCGGCGTGTGCGGCCCGACCTGCCCGCGGACGTGGTGAAGGCTTTCGCACAGGCCGGGATCAGGGTGCGGTCGACACGGCGCTGGGAGCTGGCGGGGATCGACCATCCGGCTGTGGATCCGCTGATCCAGTACAAAAAGCTGTACCGGATCTGGACGGCGCACGGCTGGAGCTGGCTGCAGGACTGGGTGCGCGACGGCCGGTTCCGCCCCGAATACCTGCCCGGCGGGGCCGTCTCCGGGCGCTGGACGACCAACGGCGGCGGGGCGCTGCAGATTCCGAAGGTGATCCGGCGCGCGGTGGTGGCGGACGAGGGCTGGCGGCTCGTCGTCGCCGACGCCGACCAGATGGAGCCGCGCGTACTCGCCGCGATCTCACGGGACCACGGCCTGATGGAAGTCGCGGGTCACGACGGCGACCTCTACACCGCGCTGTCCGACCGGGCCTTCTCCGGCGACCGCGACCACGCCAAGATCGCGCTGCTCGGCGCCGTCTACGGCCAGACGTCCGGCGACGGGTTGAAGAACCTGGCCGCCCTGCGCCGCCGGTTCCCCCGTGCCGTCGCCTACGTGGACGACGCGGCGAAGGCCGGCGAGGAGGGCCGGCTCGTACGGACCTGGCTGGGGCGCACCAGCCCGAGGGCCGCCGGGGCGGGCGACGACGACGAGGCGGGAATCCCTCAGGAAACGGCCGAAGCGGTCACCGTCGACGGCGGGTTCACACCCGGCTACGCCTCGACCGACGCCAGGGCCCGCGGCCATTTCACCCGGAACTTCGTGGTGCAGGGCAGCGCCGCGGACTGGGCGCTGCTGATGCTTGCGGCGCTGCGGCAGGCGACTGCCGGGATGCGCGCGGAGCTGGTGTTCTTCCAGCACGACGAGGTGATCGTGCACTGCCCCGCCGAGGAGGCCGGGGACGTCGCGGAGGCGATCCGCTCGGCCGGTGAGCTGGCCGGGCGGATCGCCTTCGGGGAGACGCCGGTGCGGTTCCCGTTCACGATCGCGGTCGTGGAGCGCTACTCCGACGCCAAGTGAGGCACGCTGCACGACCCCGCGCCGTAAGCCGTGCACCCTGTGGTGGGCGGTCGGCGGTCGGCGGTCGGCGGTCGGCGGCATGGTCGGTCGGGCCGCCGACCGCCGGCGCTCACCCGGTCGCGCTGTGCCACTTCGCGTCGAGGGCGATGGTCTTCATCTGCTCGATGGTCAGCACCGGCTCCGCCCTGCTGGCGTCCTGACCCTGCCCCGGCGCGTTGAAGGCCATCATCACGACCCGGAAGCCGTCGGGACGCACGGTGTCCACCGTCCAGCCGATGGTTCCCTCGCCGCCCTTCTGGTCGGGGTCGGCCTCCTTCCGCACCATGACCTTGGTGCCGTCCGGCAGCGTGGTGACGTCGCCGGTGGCACCCTGCATCACGTCGCCCATACCGCGCTGCGCGTTCACCTGGATGAAGCTTGCGCCCTTGCCGTCGTCGGCGACGACGAACCCGTAACCGGGTTCGCCCTGCCGGTCGACGACCTTCAGGTCCTTGGGAAGCAGAGAAGTGAGGACGTCGTCCACCGCGGCACCCGGCTCGGAGTCGGGTTCGGGGGCCTCCTCGCGGTACTTGCCCAACTGCGCGCCGATGGAACGCCACGCCCCGTCCGTGACCAGTGACTGCATCTGCGCCGCGGTCAGGGGCGGGGTCGGCCGGCTGATCTCGGCGTCCTTCTCCGCGGGCGCGTTCCACTCGCTCGCGTCGACCATCACGCCCTCTGCGGTGATCACGGTGGCCCGCCACACCTTGGTGTCCACGCGCCGGTCCGGGTACTCGTAGCCCTGGAACAGCATGTACCTGGAGCCGTCGGACAGCGTCTTTGTGCTGCACGCGTCGTGCTGCACCAGTGCCTGCGAGGGGCACTCGACGAACTGCGCGGCGCTTTGGCCTGCCGGGTCGACGACACTCACATTGAGGCTGATCGCCGCAGCGCCTTTGCCGTCGTCGAACACGGCGGAGGCGTAGGGGCCGATCGGCACCCCTCGCGGATCCTGGGTGATGCCGCGGCCGTCCGCGCGGGTGGTCCGCCCCTCCGGCAGCAGATCCTTGAAGGTTTTGATCATCTGCTCCCTGGTGACCGTGTCTTCCTCCGTGCCCTTCCCCGCGCCCTTCTCCGCGACGCTCGGCGCGGTCGGCTCGGCAGGTGCCGCGACCGGTGCCGGGCTCCCGTCCGACCCGAGGGTGCCCGTCGCGTACCCACCGGCCACCCCCACCACGGACAGCGCCAGCACGCTGCCGGTCACCGCGGCAGCCCGCCGCCGGGCCAGCCGGCGGCGGCCGCGGGTCACGCCGCCGTCCACGAGGCCTGGTCTGTCGAACGGCTGGAAGGTGTCTCCGGTGCGACGCAGGGCGTCGCCGAGCTCGTCCTCGAAAGGCATGGGGAACCACACTCTCTGGTCGCAACACACGGAATGGAAGTACGTGGGGCCCGCCGAACGCGGCGGAGCCGTGTTCTAGCGAGCGGCGAACTCGACGAGGCTCCCGCCCAGTTGTTCGCGGAGCTTCGCGAGCGCCCGCACGGCTCTGGTGCGCACGGCGGCCGAGCTGACGTTCATCGCGTCGGCGGTCTCCTCGATGCTTCGGTCCTCCCAGTACCGCAGCACCACCACTGCCCGGTCCTTCGCCGAGAGCCGCCCGAGCGCTCCCAGCAGAGCGAGGCGCAGCTCGGGATCGTCCCCGGGGAGCGGGGCGGAATCGGGCAACTCCCCGACAGGGCGCTCGGAGGCGGAGCGCCGGCGCTTGTGGGTGAGGAACGAGCGGACAAGCACGGTCTGTGCGTATCCCGCCGGGTTGTCGAGCCGGGAGACACGCCCCCACAGCACGTACATCCGGCCGAGCGTCTCCTGCACCAGGTCCTCTGCGAGGTGGGTGTCCCCACTGGTCAGGAGGCACGCGGAGCGGTAGAGGTGCGCGGCGCGGTTGGCCGCGAACTCCCTGTACTCCTCCGTGCGGGACGCTCTCATCCCGTTCCTCACTCTCCCCCGATAGTGCGCCGGCGACCCCTTCACCTCATTGACGCGATGGCACCCTCGTAATGTTTCAACCGACTTCCGGAAGGAACCCCGCCGGCAGCCGAGGGCTCAGCCGGAATCCGCGGACCGCAGCAGACGCGCGACGAAGAGGAGTTCGCGCAGGCGCATCCGCGTGAGCGTGTCGCCGCCTCGTACGGGCTTGCGCAGATGCTCCTCCAGCGCCTCGACGCACGCGGCCAGAGCCCGGCGTCCGTCCGCTCCCAGGTCACCCCCGGTCTCGATCCCCACCGCGGCCAGCCGGTCGAGGAACCGCCGTTCCGAATCGCCGTACGCGTACTCGCCCCTTCCGGGCCCGCGCCGCCAGTGCTCGAGCGCGCACAAAGCGGCCTCCCGCCGAGCGCCGTACCAGTACGCGGGTACCAGCGGGTTGGGGTCCGCCGGGCGCGGAGTCCGCATTCCGAGCCGTTTGGCCTCGGCCCGGGAGGCCGCGTAGGAACGTACGTCCGCCTGCCACAGCGCCCGACTGGTCTCGATCACCTCCAGGGCCCGCAGCAGAGCGGTCTCGTCCCTGCGGAACGGCCCGGCCTTCGCCTCCAGATACCCGACGGTGGCGTGGAATCCGATCGGCCGGTACAGCTGCACGCACGAGCGCAGGGACACGTACCTGTGCCCGTGGGGAAGCGACGTGTCGCGGACCTTGCGCGCGAAGTTGTTGAAGCCCACCGAGTTCCCCCTCTGCCTGCCGCGTTCAGGGCAGCAACTCCAGCGGCCGGTACCGGTGCGGCCGGCCACCGGCCCACTCCACCAGGGTCGGATCGGAGAGGAGATCCCCGGTACCCGTGATGCCTGCCTCTTCGACGAACTCCAGCACATCGTCGTCCGAGTGCGCGAGCCCCATGATCCGTCCGCGTACGGTCACGCGCCGGCCACCGGAGGCGGAGATCCGGTGCACGACGATCGGCGGGTTGCCGGCCATGCCTCCAGCGTGCTCCGCGGACCGTGCCCACGGCCACCCCTGAGGCCGCACGGGCGATGCCGGTGACCGGCCCGTTGACACCGCGATGCCCCCTTGTTTCTCTAGTGGCAAGCGCTTTCCGGCCGAATCTTGGAGCGTTCAGGTGGAGTTCTCGCGTCGTTCCGTGCTGTCCGTGCTCCCCGCGGCAACGCTGCTTGCCGTGGCACAACCGCTGCGGAGTCAGGCCGCACCCCGGTCCGGTCCGGCCCTCTCCGACCACCCGGCCGGGGCGGCGACGGCAGCGGCCGACGACCATGCCGCGCTGCTCCGCAACACCGTCGCGGTCTTCGCGGGAACGGACGAGTCCAACGCCCGCCCCGAGACCGGGCGGAAGCTCTCGTCCATCGACTCGGCGGCACGGGCGCACCTCGCCGCGATGGACGGCGCCGGGGCGGACGAGCTCTTCAAGGGTGTGCCGCTCGGCACCAGCGACCCCAACCTGAGCCGGTCGTTCCAGTACCTCTACGAGATCGCCCTGGCCACCTGTGTGCCCGGCACCACCTCCTCCGGCCTGCGCGACAACCAGGCGGTACGGCGAAGGGTGATCGACGGTCTGGCGCACCTCCACGACAAGTACTACGGCGACCAGACGAAGGGCTACTACGGCAACTGGTTCCACTGGGAGATCGGAATCCCCGCGCATGTGACCAGGACCCTGGTACTGCTCCGGGACGAACTCGCGGCATATCGGCCCGGCCTCACCGCGACCTACGCGGCCTCCATGGACGCCTACCTCCGCAACGGCAAGAACGGCGACGTCGACCTGGACTCGCGCTTCCACACCGGCGCGAACCTCGCCGACATCACGACGAACCGGATCCTCCAGGGAGCCGTCCTCGGCGACGACCCCCGCATCCGGAAGGCCGTCGCCGACCAGCTCACCGTCTTCTCCCGGATCGACCCCTACGACCTGCGGCACGGCGTCACGGACGGTTTCTACGCGGACGGTTCCTTCGTCCAGCACGCATCAGTCGCCTACACCGGCTCCTACGGCAAGGGCCTGCTCACACGCATCGTCCAGACCGTCAAGATCCTCGACGGTACGGCCTACGTGCCCGCCGGCAGCCTCGTCGGCGTCGTGCAGGGATGGGTGGCCGACGGCTTCGCCCCGCTGATCTTCGAAGGCTGGATGATGGAGATCGTCAAGGGCCGCGCCGTATCCCGCACCGGCACCGGGTACGCGGACGTCGCCGCCGTCGTGGAGGCTGTCGTCGACCTCTCCGCGTACACCGCGGCCGGCGACAGGGAAGCCCTCGAGGGCTACGTGAAGTACGTCAGGCAGACCTCGAAAGCCGGTCTCGACCCCACCTCATTCGTCTCCCCCGTCAGCATCGCCCGCTACACCGACGTCCTGAACTCCCGGGCGCCCGCCCGGAATCTCGGCCCCGCCGCCTCGCACACGGCGTTCAACGCGATGGACAGAACCGTCCACCGGCGGCCCGGCTACGCGTTCGCGCTGGCCCGCAGCTCGGACCGCATCAGCAAGTACGAGTACATGAGCGGCGAGAACCTGACGCCGTGGTTCCAGGGCGACGGCGCCCACTACCTCTATCTCTCCGGCCAGGACCAGCGACAGGCGTACGGCGTCGACTACTTCACCGCCGTCTCCCCGTACCGCCTGGCCGGCGTCACCGCCCCCGTGGAGACCCGCCGGACCGTACCCGAGCTCTACGGCACCCTCTGGTACGACAACCCCGGCCGCGGTTTCACCTCGTCCTCGGAGTCGCAGAACACCTACGTCTACTTCCCGCGCGGCACCGGTGCGTACTCCGGCGGCGCCTGCCTCGGCCCGTACGGCGCGACCGGCCTCGTCCTGTCCGACGACGCCGCGTACGCGGCACAGCAGGCGGGCGAACTCCCCGACGACTTCGTCGCCTACCAGGGCGCCCGCGCCACGAAGTCGTGGTTCATGTTCGACGACGAGATCGCCGTACTCACCGCCGGTGTGAGCGGCCAGGCGGACCGGGCGGTGACGACCACCGTCGACACCCGTATCGCCGCGCCCACCGCTGCCGTCGCCCTCACCGGCGAACTCCACGACGGCACGCCCTGGCAGAACACGGGCACCGCCCCGCTCGCCTGGCTGCGCTACGCCGACGCGGACCAGGGAAACGCCGTCGGTTACGTCTTCCTGTCCGGACCCAGGCCGACCGTGACACTCGGCACGGTCACCCGCAGCCGACGCGTCGTCCGCCTGTCCAACCCGGACACCGCCGTCACCAAACAGGTCTTCACGCTCTCCTACGACCAGGCAGCCGACGCCCGGCCCGTGGCCATGGCCCACGCCATCGTCCCGAACGCCTCGGCGGCTCAACTGGCCCGCTACGCCCACGGCCCGCTCTCCGTCCTGGCCAACACCCCCCGCCTCCAGGCGATCGCGCACACCCGCCTCGGCATCGTCGCCGCCAACACGTTCACCCCTGGCACGCACCACGCGGAGCGCCTCGCCATCGACGGTCCGGCATCCGTGCTGCTCCGCCGGACCGCCGACAACACCGTGTCGATCGCGGTGTCCGACCCGACGACGAGACGCGACACCGTCTCGGTGACCATTTACGGCCGCACCCTGCGGCCGCTCGCCGCCGACGACGGCATCGAGACCCGCCGCGTCCCCGGCGGCACCCGCCTCGACATCACGACCCGCCACACCTACGGCCGCAGCTTCACGGCGACGCTGCGGTAGGCCGCCAGTGCTGTCAGCGGGGCAGCTCGCGCATGGTCCGCCGAGGCGAGAGAAACAGCGAAGCCCGGACGAGCGCCAACCCACCGCCCCACCCAGAGGGCCGCGCGGGGCGACAAGTCCGCGTCCAGCGCCTGCCGGTCACTCTCTTCGCCTTCCATCGCGCTTGCGCCGACCAGCACAGCCAGCGGTGCTATCCGGGCTCTATAAAGGGTGGCCACGCAAAGGCGGCTGCCCCGGGAGTTCCCGGGGCAGCCGCCTTGGTGTCCGTCCGCCTTCGCGGAGGCGTTCCTTCCTGTGCCAGTTCCTCCGTATGCGCCTTGCCTGTGTGCCTTGCTTCTGTGTCTTCCTTCTGCCGCTCGCCTTCCTTTCGCCTTACGCCGCCCGCCGCTTGAGCGTCTTCGACGTGACCGCGATCCCCGCGAGTACCGCCGCCGCCAGGGTGCCGATGACGGCCGTGACGATGGCGCCGGAGTTCAGGTGCAGGCCCACGTCCGAGGAGGTGGCCTCGGAGAGTCCGGCCGCCATCCCGGCCAGCGGGGGCAGCGTGACCAGGACACCGAGGGCGGCGCCGATCACGATGACCAGGGTGGTCTCGCCGGCCGAGGTGAACAGGAGCTGGCGAACGGTGCCGCCGGCCGACTTCATCACCGCGAAGTCGCGGCGCCGGCCGTGGGCCGCCATGGCCATCGAGTTGGCGACGGCGATCACGCTGTAGCCGACAGCGATGACGATCAGCATCATGGCGAGCGAGTCGGTGAGCTCGGCGTCGGTGTTGTAGTCGGCGAGGGCGAACTCCAGGGCGTCGTGCAGCGCCACCCCGGGGACCGCGGCCGAGGCCTTGGCGTCGGCCGGGACGAAGATGTCGTCGGTGAGCGCGGCCGGGTCGTGAGCGCGGACCAGGTCACGGGCGACCACGAAGTCACCTCGGGCCGGGTCGTCGGGCAGCACCTCGGCGACGGTGAGCGTGACGGTGGCGCCGTCCGCGAACCGCACCGGGACCTCCTGGCCCTGCTTCAGGCCCAGCTCGCCGGCCGTCTTCTCGCCGAGGACGGCCTGGCCCTCCTTGGCCCACTTCGGGTTCCGGCTGCCCAGGACGTCCAGGACACGGGCCGCACCGGTCTCGGCGTCCCGCGCCTGCTCGGTCACGACGAAGGCGCGGGTCGGCAGGGCCGCCTTGCCGACCGGGTTGACTGCGACGACCTCGTCGGTGTTGCCCGGGGTGCCGTCCGGCGTGACGATCGTCTGGCCGGCGACCTTCAGTGCCTCACCGGCCGGGTAGGCCACCCGCATCGTCTCGACCATGCCGCTGAGCAGCACCGCGAAGCCGACGGCGGCGATCACCGGGGCCACCAGGGAGGCGGCACGGCGCGGGTTGGCGACCATCTCGGCCCGGACCAGGACCGGGGCGGCCTTGCCGCCGCGCTGAAACGGGGCGGTCAGGACCCGGCCGACGGGTGCGACGAAGACGGGAGCCAGCAGGGCCGCCGCGACGATCAGCGTCATGGTGGCGCAGATCGCCATGTTGATGCGGCTGTCGGCGGTGGAAGTGGCGGTGCCGATGGCGAGCACGCCACCGAGGCCGAGGACGGACAGACCGGCGATCCAACGGCCGCGCCCCATGCCCTTGTTGGCCGAGCGGCTGTCGAGCAGCGCCTCGATCGGGGCGACCTTGGCGGCCTTGCGGCCCGCGGTCCAGGCGCCGGTAACGCTGACGCCGATACCGATCACGGAGGCCACGAGCAGCGGCCAGGCGGCGACGGAGACCTCCATGCCGGGCGGGGTGACGTCCAAGTCCTTGAGGATCAAAAGCAGCATCGGGGAGGCGGCGACACCGGCGACGCAGCCGACGATCGAGCCGGCCAGGCCGACCACGGCGGCCTCACCGAGGATCATGCGCCGGATCTGCTTCGGCGAGGCGCCGATGGTGCGCAGGAGACCGATCTCGCGGCGGCGCATCCCGGTGGACAGGACCAGCATGGAGGCCACCACGAAGACCGTGGTGAACAGGCCCAGGAATGCCATGGCGCTGATCAGCTGGACCCCGAGGAAGCGCTTGTGCTCGATGTGCGCGGGCTGCAGTTCGGCCCGTCCGTCACCGGTGACGACGCTGCTCCGGGCACCGACGATCTTCTTCGCGGCGGCGGCGATCGCGCCGGTGTCGGCGCCCTTCTCGGGGATCAGGGCGATGTTGGAGACGCCGGGCTGCTGCTGGGCGGCGAACTCCTCGCTGAAGTAGTAGCCGGGGCCGTCCACGGTGCCGACGACCTCGAAATACTCGCGGCCCTTCGTGATGTTGACGGTCAGTACGCTGCCCACGGCCGCACCGAGCGCGCGGTCGACCACGACCTCGTCCGCAGCGGCTGGAGCCCGGCCTGCGACCAGTTCGTAGGGTGCCATCCGCGCGCTGGAGAAGCCGTGCCCGGATTCCAGGGCGCCCTCGTCGGTGACGGGCTTGCCGTCCTTGATCGCCTGGGCGTAGAAGGAGCGGTCCACGACCGCGTCGGCGACGCCGGGGACCTTCTGCAGACCGGAGACGAGCGGCTCGGCCTCGGACTTGCTCCAGGGCATCCGGTCCTCGGGGCTGCCGTCGGCGTCGACGGCCTGCGGCGGCAGAGCGAGGGCCACGGCGGCCTCGTAGCGGGGCTGGACCTTGGCCTTGGCGGAGTCGTAGATGACCAGGGTGGTGGTGATCAGGGCGACGCCGACGAGGACGGCGACGAAGGCGCCGAGGAACCCCGACCAGCGTTCACGGACGTTCGCGAGGATCAGCATGTCTCTCAGGCCTCCAGCTGGGCCATGTGGGTGGCGATCGAGGCGGCGTTGTTCACACCGGCCGCACGGTCGAGCGGGATACGGTCGGCGATCCGGCCGTCCTTGAGGAAGATGACGACGTCGGCGTAGGCCGCGGCCACGGGGTCGTGGGTGACCATCAGGGTGGTCTGGCCCTCTTGGTCGACGAGCATCCGCATCATCCGCAGCACCTCGCGCGAGGTGACGGTGTCCAGGGCGCCGGTGGGCTCGTCCGCGAAGAGGACGTCGGGGCGGGTGACGAGGGCGCGGGCGAGGGCGACGCGCTGCTGCTGGCCGCCGGAGAGCTCACTGGGACGGTGTCCGGCGCGCTCGGCGAGTCCGACGGAGGCGAGCGCCTGCTCGACCTGCTCGCGGCTGGCCTTGGTGCCGGCGAAGCGGGACGGGAGCTCCACGTTCTGCGCGGCGGTCAGGGACTCGACCAGGTTGAAGGCCTGGAACACGAATCCGATGTGCCTGCGGCGCAGTTCGGTACGCTCCTTCTCGCTCTGCTGTCCGATGTCCACGCCGGCCAGGATGATCCGGCCTTCGGAGGGCTGCTCGAGGCCTGCCGCGCACTGCAGCAGGGTGGACTTGCCGGAACCGGAGGGGCCCATGATCGCGGTGAAGGTGCCGCGCGGGAAGCCGAGGGAGACGCCGTCCAGAGCGGTGACCTTGCGGCCGCCGGTGCCGTGCACCTTGCGGAGGCTGTGGAGTTCGACCGCGTCCTGTGTGGGGGCGATGTGGCTCGTCGTCGTCATGCATCGATTTCACCGTGCGGGGGTGTCCGGGGCACTGACCTGCTCTCTACTCCTGGGGTAGAGCCAGCTCTACCTTCGCGGCGCCCAGGGTGTCCCCTCGTACTCTCCCGGATACCACGGAGATCCCGAAGAGCCGCATGGGTACGTTGATCGCATGCAACCCACAACGGCCTGGCAGGCCATGGCTCAGCGTCCGCTGAGCTTTCTGACCTCCAGCTGGCCCTGGCGTTCCCTCGCGTATCTGAGCGGCGGTGTACTGGTCGGCGCGGCGGCTGTCCTCGTCTTCGCGGTCGGCCTGGCGGTGGGCGTGATCCTGCTCGTCGTACTGATCGGTGTGGCACCGCTGGTCGGTCTGGTGCTCGCGTCCACGGTGGTGGCCACGGTGGAGCGCCGGCGGCTGGCGCTGGTGGACCTCGACCGGCTGACCAATCCGCACCGCAGACCGGATGCGCCGGGTCTGCGCGGCTGGGTCGCCACCCGGCTCAAGGAGCAGGCGACTTGGCGGGAGCTGGTGTTCACGCTGCTCTCGGCCGCGGCGCTGTGGTGGCTCGACCTCCTGGTGCTCAGCTTCTCCTTCGGGCTGCCGGCCACGATGATCGCCGCGACCTCCGCCGACACCTGGCCGTGGACGGTGTTTGGCGTGATCGTGCTGCTCTCCTCGCCCTACACGGTGACCTCGTGGGCGGGGGCACGCGCGGCCATGGCCCGCACGTTCCTCGCGCCGCGGGACCGGGAGCTGGGCAAGGAGCTACGGGAAGTGCGTGCCTCGCAGGCGCGGCTGCTCGACTCCTTCGACGCCGAGCGGGTCCGGATCGAGCGCGATCTGCACGACGGCGCCCAACAGCGCCTCGTATCCCTGGGCATGACGCTCGCCATGATGCGCCTGGAGGTCGAGGAGGGCTCCGTGCAGGACGAGCTGCTCAACCAGGCGGAAAGCCAGCTCTCCACCGCCCACGCCGAGTTGCGGGCACTGGTCCGCGGCCTGAATCCGCCAGTCCTCGCCGACCACGGCCTCGTCGCGGCCATCGAGGACTACGCCGGCCGCTTCCCGATCCCGGTGACCGTGGACCTGAAGCTGCCCGAGCGGCTGCCCAGGAAGCTGGAGACGACGATGTACTACCTGATCAACGAGGCCATGACGAACATCGCCAAACACAGCGGTGCCAAGAGCGCCGAGGTCCACGGCCGTTACCATTCCGACCTGTTCGTCCTCGACATCCTGGACGACGGCCGGGGCGGACTCGACCCCGCGGGCAGCGGCGTGACCGGTCTCGCGGACCGTGTCACCGCCCTCGACGGCCGAATGCGGGTGTCGAGCCCGGTGGGTGGCCCCACCCTGGTGCACGTGGAGGTGCCGTGTCGCTTCGTCTGATCGTCGCCGAGGACGCCGTGCTGTTGCGCGAAGGCCTAATCGGCCTCCTCGAACGGGTCGGCCACGAAGTGGTGGCGGCCGTCGGCGATGCCGACGCCCTGGTCGAGGCGGTCCGCGCCGACCGGCCCGACCTCATCGTCACCGACGTACGGATGCCGCCCTCGCTCGGCGACGACGGACTGCGCGCCTCGGTCGGACTGCGCGCCGAGTTCCCCGGACTGCCCGTGCTCGTGCTCAGCCAGTACGTGGAACGCTCGTACGCGCTGCGTCTGCTGGACTCGGGCGGCGGCGCCGGAGTCGGCTATCTGCTCAAGGAACGCGTCAGCGCGCTCGCGGACTTCACCTCCGCGATCGAGCGGGTCGCCGCCGGCGGCACGGTAGTGGACCCGGAGGTCATCCAGCAGCTGGTCCAGCTGCGCCAGGACCCCCTGGAACGGCTCAGCTCCCGTGAGCGCGAGGTGCTCTCGCTGATCGCGGAGGGCCGCACCAACGCGAGCCTGGCCAAGCAGCTTTTCATCAGCGAGGCCGCCGTGAACAAGCACATCGGCAACATCTTCAACAAGCTGGACCTGCCGGTGGGCGCCGAGGGGCACCGGCGGGTGCTTGCGGTGCTGGCGTATCTGCGGGCGTGAGGGCCCCGCGCCGTCACGTACGTACGGAAAACCCCGCCCCACCCCCTGATGAGGGTGGGCGGGGTTCCGTGTGCGGACGCCCGGGCCAGGGGGTGCGGCCGGGTGCGCAGCGCCTCGGTCTCGGCGACGGCGCGCGTGACGGCGCGGCGCAACGTCCCCCGCCACCGCCGCACCGGCCGACACACACGCCCCTCCCTGAGATCGTTGGGCGAGACGTCCCGGGGTGATCAGTCTCCTGGCTCCATCCCGGGAAGTGATCGACATCTTCGAGCGCCTCGTCGCCGCCTCCGGGCTCCCGCCGCTCCGGCTGCACGACCGCCGGCACGGCGCGGCCACGCTCATGCTCACCGTCGGCATCGACGTGAAGATCGTGTCGGACACGCTCGGGCACAGCGACACCCGCATCACGCGGGACATCGGCTAGAGCGTCCTCCCCCACCACCGGGCCATGCTCGATGCCGGCCACGCTCCCTCGCACGTCGTGAAAGTGCACCGCATTCTGTCCCGCGCCTTGAAGATCGCCCACCGCCGCCGCATCGTCGGCGAGAACGTCGCCACGCTCGTGGACCCGCCGAGCATTGACGAGACCGAGGCCAATCCCTTCACCAAGGAGGAGGCGAAGACGTTCCTCGAAGCCGCGGCGAAGCGACCGACCTTCATGCGATGGATTGTCGGGGTCGGCATGGGGTTCCGGCAAGGGGAGACGCTCGGGCTGCGCTGGTCGTATGTCGACCTGGAAGCGGAGCTGTTCCGCCCCGAGTGGCAGCTTCAGCGCCTCACATGGCGGCACGGCTGCGACAATCCGCACGCCTGTGGAGGGCGTCTGCACCGCTTCGAGCCGTGCCCGCCGGACTGCACCACGCACAAGGGCTACAAGCGTGGCTGCCCGAAGCCGTGCGCCACGACGTGCACGAAGCATGCGAGCACCTGCCCGGAGCGCAAGGAAGGCGGACTCACCTTCACCCGGCCCAAGACCAAGAAGAGCCGAAACGCCGTGCCGATCCCGCCCGTCTTCGTTCCCTTCCTGCACGACCACAAGGCACAGCAGCAAGCGGTACGGGAAGCTGCTGTGGAACTGTGGCAGGAGCACGACGTCGTGTTCTCGCGCCCGGACGGCCGGCCGCTGGATCCCCGCGCTGACTACGAGGAGTTCAAGGAACTGCTCAAGGAGGCCGGGATCGATGACCGCCGCCTGTACGACGGAAGCCGCCACACCGCCGGCACGATCCTCAACGAACTGGGCGTCGACATGCCCACGATCATGGAGATCCTGCGGCACACGCAGATCAGTCAGACCCGACGGTACGTCAAGGGCCGGTCCCACCTGTCCAAGGACGCCATGCGGCGCAGGGGCGAGTTTCTCGTACCCCCGCCGTCGTCTCCGTCGGCCCCGGTTCTGAGTCCCACTGAGACCAGAAATGAGACCGCCGACACTCGCACAGCACGCGCGCAGCGCCGCCGCCGAATGCGGTAAAAGCAAAAGCCCCAGGTCACGGCGAGTGAGTCCTGGGGCCTTTACGGAGCCGCCTTCGGGATTCGAACCCGAGACCTACGCATTACGAGTGCGTTGCTCTGGCCAACTGAGCTAAGGCGGCAGGCTGCGGATGTACGTATCCTCGCGGGACACGCTCTCATCAGCAGCGGCGCCAAGTCTACAGGGTTCTTCGGGGTGCCCCGAACCACCTCCCGACGGCCCCGGCGAGAGCCTCAGCAGCGCTTGCCGTCCCGCGGGGCCTCGCCCTCCAGGAGGTACGTGTTGATCGCCGTGTCGATGCAGTCGCTGCCCCGGCCGTAGGCGGTGTGGCCGTCGCCGTCGTACGTCAGCAGCCGGCCCGACGAAAGCTGGTCGGCGAGGCTCTGGGCCCACTTGTACGGCGTGGCGGGGTCGCGGGTGGTGCCGACGACCACGATCGGGGCCGCGCCCTTCGCCTCGATGGGGTGGGGCTTGCCGGTGGCGGGCGTCGGCCAGAAGCCGCAGTTCAGGGCGGCCCAGGCGAAGCCGCGGCCGAAGACCGGGGAAGCCTTCTCGAAGCCGGGGAGCGCGGCGCGGACGGCGTCGGCGCCGTTGAAGGCCGCCGGGAGGTCGACGCAGTTGACGGCCGCGTTGGCGAACATCAGATTCGCGTACGAGCCGTCCGTCTCACGCTCGTAGTAGCTGTCGGCCATGGCCAGCAGAGGGGCGCCGTTGCCGTCCTGCGCGGCCGCCAGCGCGGAGCGCAGCTGAGGCCACGCGCCGTCGTCGTACATGGCGGCGATCACACCGGTGGTGGCCAGCGACTCGCCGAGCTCACGGTCCTCGCCGGTGCCCACGGGCGACGCGTCGAGCTTCGTGAAGAAGTCCTTGAGCCGGCTGGTGGCGTCGGCGACGGACTCCCGGCCCAGCGGGCAGTCCGTCTTCTCGACGCAGTCGGCGGCGAAGGACTTGAAGGCGGTCTCGAAGCCGGCCGTCTGGTCGCGGTTCAGTTCGCGGGCGGGGAGGGACGGGTCCATGGCCCCGTCGAGGACCAGTCGGCCCGTCCGGTCGGGGAAGAGCTCGGCGTAGGTCGCGCCGAGGAAGGTGCCGTACGAGGCTCCGACGTAGGTCAGCTTCTCGTCGCCCAGCACCGCGCGCACGATGTCCATGTCACGGGCCGCCTCCTCGGTGGAGACATGAGGCAGGACCTTTCCGGATCGCTTCTCGCAGCCCGCGGCGAAGGTCTTGTACGCCTGCTCCAGGGCGGTCGCCTCCGCGGCGTCGTCGGGCGTCTGGTCGACCTGGGTGTACTTGTCCATCTCGGGGCCGGTCAGGCATTCGACGGGTTCGCTGCGGGCGACGCCGCGCGGGTCGACGGCCACCATGTCGTAACGGGCACGGACGGGGGCGGGGTAGCCGATGCCGGCGTACGCCTGGAGGTAGCCGACGGCCGAGCCGCCGGGACCGCCCGGGTTCACGAGCAGGGAGCCGAGCCGCTTGCCCGGCCCGGTGGCCTTGACCCGGGAGACTGCGAGCTTGATCGAGTCGCCGTCCGGTTCCGCGTAGTCCAGCGGGGCCTTCATCGTGGCGCACTCGAAGCCCGGCGTGCCGCATGCGCGCCAGTCCAGCTTCTGCCCGTAGTACGGCTCGAGGGCCGCGGAAGGTGCTGCCCGTCCCGCCGCTCCCGACGCATCGGATCCGCCGGAAGGCGTGCCGCCCCCCGTGCAGGCGGAGGCGAGGAGGCCGAGCGTGGCCAGCGGAAGGGCGAAGGTGCGGAGCAGGCGCCTGGTGTCCATCCAACGGAGCGTAACGGCAGCGGGCTGCCGGAGCCGGTCCCGGCTCGCAGGGACGAACCGGTCAACCGGCCGTGGCACCGGTCCCCGGCCCTTTGCCGTCAGCCCGCTCGCAGCGCGACGGCCATCGCCTCGATCGCCAGCAGTGGCGCGACATTGCGCTCCAGCGCGTCGCGGCAGGCGACCACCGCCTCTATCCGGCGCAGCGTGCGCTCGGGTGTGGAGCCGCGGGCGACGCGGTCGAGGGAATCACGCACGTCGTCGTTGGCGAGTGCGACCCGGGAACCCATCTGGATCGCCAGGACGTCGCGGTAGAAGCCCGTCAGGTCCGTGAGGGCCAGATCGAGGCTGTCCCGCTGCGTACGGGTCTTACGGCGCTTCTGCCTGTCCTCGAGTTCCTTCATCAGCCCAGCCGTCCCGCGCGGCATCCGGCCGCTCTCGGAAGCGCCGAGCGCCGCCTTGAGTTCCTCGGTCTCCTTCACGTCCGTGTCCTCCGCCACCTGCTTGGCGTCGTCGGCGGCGGCGTCGACCAGCTCCTGGGCGGCCCTGAGGCACCCCCCGATGTCCTCCACTCGAAGGGGCATCTTGAGCACGGCGCTCCGGCGGGCCCGCGCCCGCTCGTCGGTGGCGAGGCGTCGCGCACGGCCGATGTGCCCCTGCGTGGCGCGGGCCACCGACGCCGCGAGGTCCGGCTCGACGCCGTCCCTCCTGATCAGCACGTCGGTGACCGCGGCCACCGGCGGCGTACGCAGGGTGAGGTGACGGCACCGGGAGCGGATGGTGGGCAGCACGTCCTCCAGGGAGGGCGCGCACAGCAGCCACACGGTGCGGGGGGCCGGCTCCTCGACGGCTTTCAGCACGGCGTTGGCCGACCTCTCGTTCAACCGCTCGGCGTCCTCGACGAGGATCACCTGCCAGCGGCCGTTCGCCGGAGCGGTGAACGACTTGCGGACGGTGTCCCGCATGTCGCTGACGAGGATCTGCGTACCCGTGGCGGCGATCCAGCTCACATCCGCGTGTGTGCCGACCAAGGCGGTGTGGCAGCCGTCGCAGAAGCCGCACCCGGGCGTGCCGCCGAGGGCACGGTCCGGGCCTGTGCACTGCAGTGCCGCCGCGAAGGCCCGCGCCGCGGTGACGCGCCCGGAGCCGGGGGGCCCGGTGAACAGCCACGCGTGCGTCATCTTCGACGCGGAGGACACCGGTTCTCCCGCCGCGTGGGCGGTGACGTGCGCGTCGGCGTCGCGCGCGGCGGCGGAGAGCTGCTCCTGGACCCGCTCCTGGCCGACCACGTCGTCCCACACGGCCATGTGCCGTCACCGCCTTTCCCGTTGCGCTCTCCCATTGTGGGGGAGGGCACCGACAGTGCCGTCCACCCGGTTCCGTCACGGAGCCGTGAATGGAGAAGGACCGGGCACCGGCCCGGTCCTCCTTCTCGTCGTCCGCCCTCTTGCCGGGCGTCCGCCGGCTTGCCGCGCGTCCGTCAGCCGTGCCTGCCCCGGCGCCCGCGGCCTCCGCCCTCGTCGTCCTCGTGCGGGCCGAGGAGCTCGTCCGCGAGGGTCGGAAGGTCGTCGAGCGGGGTCTCCTCCGCCCAGTCGGAGCGGCGGCGGGGACGTTCCGCGGCAGGGTCCACCTGCGGAAGTTCCGTGGTGCGCTCGTTCCCGCTCTCGCCGGCCGCACCTCGTTCGTGCCCCTGCGCCTCGCGCTCGTCGCGGAAGATCCCCCTCGGCACCCGGTCCGCCGGGTCGGACATCCCGGCGTCACGTACCGGAGGCAGCACCGCCGTCTCGTCGACAGCCCGGGGGTCCCGCACCGGCGGCAGCATGGCCGTGTCCGCGTCGTCGGAGACCTTCGGCAGCATCGCCGTCTCCGCCTCGTCGGGGACCTTGGGCAGGATGCTCGTGGCGTCGTGCGACCCGCCCGGGACCGGGACCTCCTGCGTGACGTCGTCCGGCTTGACGACCGGGGTCGGCACCGTGATCTCGGAGGCGGACTCGGCGGCGGTCGCCGCCGCAGCGGCCGCCGCCGCCCTGCGTGCCTCCTCCGCCCGCAGCAGCGCCTCCTCCGCCTTGCGCTGCTTCTCCAGGCGACGTTCCTCCGCCTCCTTGCGCAGCCGGGCCTCTTCTTCGGCCTGCTTGCGAAGACGTTCCTGCTCAGCCTGGCGGGCCTTCTCCTCGGCCTCGCGGCGCAGCCGCTCCTCCTCGGCACGGCGCCGGGCCTCCTCCGCCCGCTGCCTGGCCTCCTCGGCCTGGCGCTCGGCCTCACGCTGCCGCGCTTCCTCCAGCTCGCGGCGCTTGCGCTCCTCCTCCTCGGCACGGAGCTTGGCGAGCTGTTCCTGCCGCTCGCGTTCGAGGCGCTCCTCCTCGGCCTTGCGTGCGGCCTCCTCCTCGGCCTTGCGGCGGGCTTCCTCCTCGGCCGCCCTGCGCGCTTCCTCACGAGCCTTGATCTCGGCGTCCGACAGGGGCAGCAACTGGTCCAGCCGGTGCCGTACGACGGTGGTGACGGACTCGGGCTCCTGGCCGGCGTCGACGACCAGATAGCGGCCGGGGTCGGCAGCGGCCAGGGTCAGGAAACCGGCACGCACCCGCTGGTGGAACTCCGCCGGCTCCGACTCGAGCCGGTCCGGCGCCTCGGTGAAGCGTTCCCGCGCGGCCTCGGGGGAGACGTCGAGCAGCACGGTCAGATGGGGCACGAGGCCGTCCGTCGCCCAGCGCGAGATCCGGGCGATCTCGGTCGGGGACAGATCACGGCCGGCGCCCTGATAGGCCACGGACGAGTCGATGTAACGGTCGGAGATGACGATCGCGCCTCGGTCGAGGGCCGGGCGGATCACCGAGTCGACGTGTTCGGCACGGTCGGCCGCGTACAGCAGTGCCTCCGCGCGGTTGGACAGTCCGGCGCTCGACACGTCCAGCAGGATGGAGCGCAGCCGCTTGCCGACCGGGGTGGCGCCGGGCTCGCGGGTGACGACCACCTCGTGGCCCTTGGCACGGATCCACTCGGCGAGGGCTTCCACCTGCGTGGACTTGCCGGCTCCGTCGCCGCCTTCGATGGCGATGAAGAAACCGGTCGCCGCGGGTGCCTGCGCCGGGTCGGCGCCACCGCGCAGCGCGTCGCCGATGTCGCGGCGCAGCGGCACACCCGACCGGTCGTCCGTCTTGGCGAGGACGATCGCGGCGACGGGGAGCAGCAGCGCCCCGACGAGCATGAGCGTGAAAGCCGCCCCGCCGTGGGCGAAGACGAAGTCCCCGCCGGCCAGCCGGTGCGGTCCGATCGCCGCGGCGAGCAGCGGCGCGGCGACCGCGGCCAGTGCGACGACGACGCGGACGACGGCCTGCAGGTGCGCGGTGAGCCTCGGCCGCCGGAAGTCCTCTGTCTCCTGGTCGACGAGGGCGTGGCCGGTGTGGGCGGCGACGCCCGCCGAGAGGCCGGCCACCGCTGCGAGGAACAGCCCGGTCGCCGTGTCCGGCACAAGGCCCATGGCGAGCAGCGCGACGCCCGTCACCGCGAGCGCCAGGGCGAGCAGACGGCGGCGTGACAGTGAGGGCAGTACCGCGCCGGCCCCGCGGATGCCGGCACCGGTGCCGCCGATGAGGGCGAGGATCAGCAGCGCGAAGGTGACCGGCCCGCCGTCCAGGTCGCCTGCGTGCAGTACGGAGACGGCCGCGGCGGAGGCGATGGCCCCGGTGACCGCGGCACAGCCGAGGACGAACAGCGGTATGGCGCCGGTACGTCCCTTGTCCAGGCCGTCGCCGGTGGAAGGCCTGCGCAGGCCCTCGAGCGGCGAACGCGGCCGGGGCGTCTGCGAGCCCGGCAGCTCCACGAAGTACAGGGTCGAGATCGACGCGGCGAACAGCCCGGCCGCGAGGTAGGAGCCGAGAGCCGCCTGGTGCAGCGAGAACCACTCGATGCCGGTGGCAAGCAGGTTGCCGATCAGCGTGGCGACCAGCAGAGCCGCGGCCGCGACGGGGATGACGGCGAATCCCGTGCGCTGCCACAGCCTGCGCAGCGCGTCGAGGTGGTCGGGCAGCGGCCGTACCGCCGCTCCCTCCGGCGGCGGCGCGGGCAGCAGCGCGGGCGCGGCGCCCTCACGGGCGACGGTCCACAGCCGCTCCGCGACGCCGGTCAGGAAGACCGTGACCAGGAGAATCACGAGTGCGTTGCCGGGTGTCCAGTTGATCCACAGTGGTGCGACAACCAGCAGCGCCAGCCGCAGACCGTCCGAACCGATCATGGTCCAGCGGCGGTCCAGCGGACCGCTCGGTGCCGTGAGCGAGGTCATCGGACCGAGGAGTACGGCTCCGAAGAGGAGCGTGGACAGGACCCGGGCGCCGAGCACCGCGGCGACCGCGAAGGCCGCCCCGCGGTATCCGCTCCCGAGCGAACCCGACGCCACGGCCGCCTGCAGCGACAGCAGCAGAAGCACAAGAACGGCGAGGGCGTCTCCGACGCCGCCGACCACCTGGGCGTTCCACAACCGCCTCAGCGGCGGGTGGCGCAGAAGGGAGCGCACGGCCCGTTCACGTGAGTCCGTGGTGAGTGCGTCGGAGTCCGACGCGTCTGAAGCAGTCTCTGAAGCGGTGTTCATGACCGCCTGCTGCTCGGCTGGCTGCTCGGCTCGCGTCATTCGACCAGCCTATCCGGAGCCGCGTGCTCCCCGGAGGGGTGTCCGAACATACGGGCGCTCTGTGGCAAGGGTGTGAAGTTTCCCTGCCGCAGAGCGCCCGTACGCGTTCGGCCTTGATGCCTACTCGTCGGCCGACGAGACCGCCTTCTTGGCCGCCGTCTTCGCCGTCGTCTTCTTGGCGGCGGTCTTGGCGGTCGTCTTCTTGGCGGCTGTCGTCTTCTTCGCGGCGGTCTTCTTCGCCGCCGTCTTCTTGGCCGGGGCCTTCTTCGCCGGGGCCTTCTTCGCGGTCTTCTTGGCGGGGCCCTTGGCCCGCTTCTCGGCGAGCAGCTCGTAGCCGCGCTCCGGAGTGATGTCCTCGACGCTGTCGCCGGTCCGCAGGGTGGCGTTCGTCTCGCCGTCCGTCACGTACGGGCCGAAGCGGCCGTCCTTGACGACCACCGGACGCTCGCTGACCGGGTCAGTGCCCAGTTCCTTCAGCGGCGGCTTGGCGGCGGCCCGGCCACGCTGCTTGGGCTGCGCGTAGATCGCCAGCGCCTCGTCGAGCGTGATCGAGAAGAGCTGCTCCTCGTTCTCCAGGGAGCGCGAGTCGGTGCCCTTCTTGAGGTACGGACCGTAGCGCCCGTTCTGCGCGGTGATCTCGACGCCTTCGGCGTCGGTGCCGACCACCCGCGGCAGTGACATCAGCTTCAGCGCGTCCTCGAGGGTGACCGTGTCCAGGGACATGGTCTTGAAGAGCGACGCCGTCCGCGGCTTGACCGCGTTCTTGCCGGTCTTCGGGGTGCCCTCGGGGAGGATCTCCGTGACGTACGGGCCGTAACGCCCGTCCTTGGCGACGATCTGGTGCCCGCTGGCCGGGTCGGTGCCCAGCTCGAAGTCGCCGCTGGGCTTGGCCAGCATCTCCTCGGCGTACTCGACGGTGAGCTCGTCGGGGGCGAGGTCGTCCGGGACGTCGGCGCGCTGGTGGCCCTCCGCGTCCTTCTCGCCACGCTCGACGTACGGCCCGTAACGGCCGACCCGTAGCTTGATGTCGTTGCCGACGGGGAAGCTGGAGATCTCCCGGGCGTCGATCGCGCCGAGGTCGGTGACCAGTTCCTTGAGGCCGCCGAGGTGGTCGCCGTCGCCGTTGCCCGCCTCCGACGCGGCACCGGTCGCTTCGCCCTCGCCGAAGTAGAAGCGCCTCAGCCACGGCACGGCCTGCGCCTCGCCGCGGGCGATGCGGTCGAGATCGTCCTCCATCCTCGCGGTGAAGTCGTAGTCGACGAGCCGGCCGAAGTGCTTCTCCAGCAGGTTGACCACGGCGAAGGAGAGGAATGAGGGGACGAGGGCCGTCCCCTTCTTGAAGACGTATCCGCGGTCGAGGATGGTGCCGAGGATCGAGGCGTAGGTCGACGGGCGGCCGATCTCGCGCTCTTCCAGCTCCTTGACCAGCGAGGCCTCGGTGTAACGGGCCGGCGGCTTGGTCGCGTGACCGTCGACCGAGATCTCCTCGGAGGACAGCGCGTCACCCTCGGAGACCTGCGGCAGACGCCGCTCGCGGTCGTCGAGCTCCGCGTTCGGGTCGTCGGCGCCCTCGACGTAGGCCTTCATGAAGCCGTGGAAGGTGATGGTCTTGCCGGACGCGGTGAACTCGGCGTCACGGCCGTCGGACGCCCGGCCGCCGATCTTCACGGTGACGGAGTCACCCGTCGCGTCCTTCATCTGGGAGGCGACGGTCCGCTTCCAGATCAGCTCGTAGAGCCTGAACTGGTCACCGGTCAGCCCGGTCTCCGCCGGAGTGCGGAAACGATCACCGGAGGGACGGATCGCCTCGTGCGCCTCCTGCGCGTTCTTGACCTTGCCGGCGTAGACACGCGGCTTCTCCGGCAGGTAGTCGGCACCGTACAGCTGCGTCACCTGCGCACGGGCCGCGGAGACGGCCGTGTCGGAGAGCGTGGTGGAGTCCGTACGCATGTAGGTGATGAAGCCGTTCTCGTACAGCTTCTGCGCGACCTGCATGGTGGCCTTGGCCCCGAAGCCCAGCTTCCGCGAGGCCTCCTGCTGCATCGTCGTCGTGCGGAACGGCGCATACGGCGAGCGGCGGTACGGCTTGGACTCGACCGAGCGGACGGCGAACGACGCGCCCTCGAGCGCGGCGGCGAGGGAGCGGGCGTTCGCCTCGTCGAGGTGGAGCACCTGCCCGGACTTGAGCCGGCCGTCAGAACCGAAGTCACGGCCCTGCGCGACACGCTGCCCGTCGACGGTGTTCAGACGGGCCATGAGCGTGGACGGGTCGGAGGCGTCGCCCGCCCGGCCGGTGGAGAACGTGCCGGTCAGGTCCCAGTACTCGGCGGAGCGGAAGGCGATGCGCTCACGCTCGCGCTCGACGACGAGACGGGTCGCGACGGACTGGACACGGCCGGCGGACAGCCGGGGCATGACCTTCTTCCACAGGACCGGCGAGACCTCGTAGCCGTAGAGGCGGTCGAGGATGCGCCGGGTCTCCTGGGCGTCGACCATGCGCTTGTTGAGCTCGCGCGGGTTGGCGACGGCGGCGCGGATCGCGTCCTTGGTGATCTCGTGGAAGACCATCCGGTGAACGGGGACCTTGGGCTTGAGGACCTCGAGGAGGTGCCACGCGATGGCTTCGCCCTCGCGGTCCTCATCTGTGGCGAGATAGAGCTCGTCGGACTCGGCGAGCTGCTCCTTGAGTTTCCTGACCTGTGCCTTCTTGTCGGCGTTGACGACGTAGATGGGCTGGAAGTCGTGCTCCACGTCGACGCCGAGGCGACGCACCTCACCGGTGTACTTCTCCGGCACCTCTGCGGCGCCGTTCGGCAGGTCGCGGATGTGCCCGACACTCGCCTCGACGACATAGCCGGGGCCGAGGTAGCCCTTGATCGTCTTCGCCTTGGCAGGCGACTCGACGATCACGAGTCGGCGGCCGCCGTGTGCGGTCTCGCTGGTCGGGGACAACTTCGCTCTTCTCTCCGGTCGACGCTCGATGGGCGCTCACAGCACTGCGGCATGCGGTGCTCATGCCTGGCTGCGCTGCTGTGGCGCGGCTGTCGCTGCGGAGTGTGACGGTACAACCCGCCCCCGTGTCAAACGGCAAAAGCCCGCAACGGCCACTCGAACGGTAACCCGAGTCCGGCCTTTCCTGCCGCCCGGACCCGGCACGTCGTCTTCCGGCCCTGTGTCAGAGGCGGCCGAAGCACCAGACCGCGAGCGTGAGGAACACCGCACCGAACCCGGTCGTGACGGTGAGGGCTGTGGCCGGGGCCACCCCCTGGGCGACGGGCCGACGCTGCAGCAGGCATGTTCCTGTCCACAGCAGCAGTCCGGCCCCGAACAGCGCGAATGCCGTCCCGGCGAAGATCGCTGGCCCGCTCTCCATGCCCGTAACCGGTCCTTCCCTGGTGCCGAGGGTCCCTGTGAAGGGCGAGGCTGGCACTCTCGGGCGTCGCAGGCACCAACTGCGGGTGAACGCCACGTGGGGTTCACCCGCCCGGTCGCGGGAATGTCACAGGACATCTGCCGCAAATGAACCTTGGCCGGATTTCTCCGCCGATTCCCGTCCCTCGTCCGTCCGGCGCTCGCACCTGGCCCATCGCCGACTGCGTTTGTCGGCCGTGCGTGCCCGCCGGCACCGCTGCGACGACGGCCGGAGTTCTGCGTCAGTGAGGGGCGGGCACCAGGAAGCCCTCGTCCACCAGCAGCCGCAGGGCCTGCGGAGTGCGGTCGCGCAGCAGGACGGGGTCCTCCTCGATCAACTGGGCGATGGCGTCGAGAATCTGCCCGGCGCTCAGGCTCCCGTCGCAGGCTCCCGCGAAACCGGCGCCGACCGTGTCGACCTTTGTCGCGCGGCGCATGCCGCGGTTCTGACGCAGGACCACATGCTCCGGGTCCTCCGCGCCCGGCAGCCCGACCTGCTCCTGCATGACCTCGTCGGCCAGCAGGAAACGATCGCCGAGCAGCGCCGCGTCGTCGCGGTCTCGCAGATACTCCTGGCGCGCGAAGTGCGCGCGCACGGTGTCGCCGAGCGGTTGCTCGACGGGGTGGGGCCATTCCTCCGCGACGATCGAGGGGCGCTCGGAACCGGACTTCCTGAGCGTGATCCACCCGAAACCGACCGACTTGGTCTTCCGCGCCTCGAACTCGTCGAGCCAGGCGTCGTACCGCGCGGCGTACTGCGCGGGATCGGTGCGGTGGTCCCCGCTGTCGCGCAGCCAGAGTTCGGCGTACTGCGTGATGTCCTGCACCTCACGCTGGACGATCCAGGCATCGCAGCCGCGTGGCACCCAGGAGCGCAGCCGCTCCTGCCAGTCCTCCCCCTCCACGTGCTGCCAGTTGGCGAGGAACTGGGCATAACCGCCGTCGTTGAGCCTGTCCCCCGCCTGCTGGACGAGCGAGCGGCACAGATCGTCCCCGCCCATCCCACCGTCCCGGTACGTCAGCCGGCCGCCCGGAGAGATGACGAACGGCGGGTTCGACACGATCAGGTCGTACGTGTCGGATCCGACGGGCTCGAACAGCGAGCCCTCACGCAGGTCGGCCTCCCTCGCACCGGACAGGGCGAGCGTGAGCCGGGTGAAGTGCAGGGCGCGAGGGTTCAGATCGGTGGCCGTGACACGAGTCGCGTGCTGCGCGGCGTGCAGCGCCTGGATGCCGGAACCGGTCCCCAGATCAAGCGCGGCGGTCACGGGCCGGCGCACGGTGATACCGGCGAGCGTGGTGGACGCGCCCCCGACACCGAGAACCACGCCCTCGCCCTGGCCGCTCGCACCGCCGGCTCCGCCGACCGCGCACCCGAGGTCGGACACGATGAACCAGTCCTGGCCCTCCGGCCCGCCGTACGGGCGGATGTCCACAGCGGCCCGCACCTCGTCACCGTCGCGCACCACCCAGCCGTCCGCGACGCACTCATCGAGGGGCAGCGCGGCGCGGGCGCTCTCGTACGGCACCGCGCACTGGAGCAGAAACAGCCGGACGAGGGTCTCGAGGGCGCCGGCCCCGCGAGTGGCGCGCAGCGCGGGCACGGTCTCGCTGCGGGCGAGCGCCGCATAGGCGGGCGCGCCGAGCAGGTCGAGGAGCCCGTCGGCGGTGAAGGCAGCAGCGAGGAGCGACTCGCGGAGCCGGGGCGAGTGGTCGGACACGGGGAGGCTGGTCGTACTCACCTGCCCATTGTGGCCGCCACCACCGACATGCGCCGCACCGCCCGCGCGACATGCACCGCACCGCCCGCACGACATGCGCCGCACCGCCCGCGCTCTCCGGGCCGGAACCGGTCTCGCCGCACGGACCCGGAACTCGCGCCGTGCAGCACCCCGCTCCGCCCCGCCGGGCTACGACTCGCTCTGCCGGGCTACGCCGACGATCCGCCGGCGGGGCTCGACGTCTTGGCCCGCTGGCACCCGGGCTGCTTGGCCATGGCCTTGCCGAGTTGCCCCGACTGCAGCTTCGCCAGAGCCGCCTGGTCCATGCGCTCGATCTTCTTCAGGCCGTCCGCGACGGTCTGAAGACCGTCGGCGAACTTCTGCTGGTTCTTCGGGTCGAGGTCGTCGACCTGCTTCTTCAGGTCGAGGTAGGCGGCGGCGGTGGCGTCGAGTTCCGTCACCGCGTCCTGCTGGAGCCTCTCGCCGTTCTCGACCGGGGGCACGCCCGCGTCCCTGACCGCCTTGGCGAGCGCCTTGTCCGCGGACGCGATGTCCGCGAACGCCTTGGAGTCGGCAGCCTGGATGTCGGCCGGCTTGCCGTCCGCGGCAGTCGAGATGATGGCCTGCTGGGCATCAGCCCTCTTCTTGATCTGCGGCTGGGCCTGGTCGCAGACCTCCTTCGCCCAGGCGTTCACCTTCTCCTCGCCGTCGTCGCCGCAGCCAGACAGCGCCAGTACCAGTACCGCACCGCTGGACAGTGCGGCCGCAAGCTTCTTGTTCACCGGATCGGTCCCTTCCAAGGCCTCTCGGCCCCGGAACATACACGCCAACTGGGCGACAACCGCGTGTCGTGCGCCGGATTCGTGGGCTATTGAAGCCATTTGCACCAAGGGAGACAAGGCTCACCTGTCCCTGCGGAACACAGGCCGACGGGCGGGCGGCAATCAAGCCGTCCCGCCCGTCGGTCTGTTGAACGAGTGTCAGGAAACCACCGCCGGATCGGCCGGCTTCGCGCTGCGCTCCGTCGCGCCGCCCTCGTCTTCGACGGCGATACCGCGCCGCTTCGAGACGTACACCGCTCCGACGATCACCAGGATCGCCAGCACCGCGACCACGGCGCGCACCCCGGCGTTGGCATCGTCCCCGTAGCTGAACTGGACGACCGCGGGCGCGATGAGCAGCGCCACCAGGTTCATCACCTTCAGCAGAGGGTTGATGGCCGGGCCCGCGGTGTCCTTGAACGGGTCGCCCACCGTGTCACCGATGACCGTCGCGGCATGGGCCTCGCTGCCCTTGCCGCCGTGGTGGCCGTCCTCGACGAGCTTCTTGGCGTTGTCCCACGCTCCACCGGAGTTGGCGAGGAACACGGCCATCAGCGTCCCGGTGCCGATCGCACCGGCCAGGAAGGCACCGAGGGCGCCGACCCCGAGTGAGAAGCCGACCGCGATGGGCGTCAGCACGGCGAGCAGGCCCGGAGTGGTCAGCTCGCGCAGTGCGTCCTTGGTGCAGATGTCCACGACACGGCCGTACTCCGGCTTCTCCGTGTAGTCCATGATCCCCGGGTGCTCGCGGAACTGCCGCCGCACCTCGTAGACCACTGCGCCCGCCGAACGGGAGACGGCGTTGATGGCAAGGCCGGAGAAGAGGAAGACGACCGCGGCGCCGAGGACCAGACCCACCAGGTTGTTGGGCTGCGAGATGTCCATCACCAGGTTCATCGGAGCGCCGTCGCCCAGCTTCTCCCCCACGTCCCCGGCCGCCGTGGCGATCGCGTCGCGGTACGAGCCGAAGAGCGCGGCGGCCGCGAGCACCGCCGTGGCGATCGCGATGCCCTTGGTGATGGCCTTGGTGGTGTTGCCGACGGCGTCAAGGTCGGTCAGGACCTGCGCGCCCGCCCCCTGGACGTCTCCCGACATCTCAGCGATGCCCTGGGCGTTGTCGGAGACCGGACCGAAGGTGTCCATGGCCACGATGACGCCGACGGTGGTGAGCAGGCCGGTGCCCGCCAGTGCCACGGCGAAGAGCGCGAGCATGATGGACGTGCCGCCGAGCAGGAAGGCCCCGTACACGCCGAGGCCGATCAACAGCGCCGTGTAGACGGCCGATTCGAGGCCGATGGAGATTCCCGCCAGGACCACCGTGGCCGGGCCGGTCAGCGACGACTTGCCAATGTCCCGGACAGGGCGGCGGTTGGTCTCGGTGAAGTAGCCGGTCAGCTGCTGGATCAGCGCGGCCAGCACGATGCCGATGGCTACGGCGACGAGTGCCAGGACCCTGGGGTCCCCGTCGTGCGCACGGACGGCCGCGTCGCCGACGCCGTCCAACTCGGCATAGGTGCCGGGCAGGTAGGCGAAGGCGGCCACGGCCACCAGGGCCAGAGAGATCAGCGCGGAGATGAAGAAGCCGCGGTTGATCGCGGTCATCCCGCTGCGGTCGGCGCGCCGCGGGGCGACCGCGAAGATGCCGATCATCGCGGTGACCACGCCGATCGCCGGGACGATGAGCGGGAAGGCGAGCCCGGCGTCGCCGAACGCCGCCATGCCGAGGATGAGGGCCGCGACGAGAGTGACGGCGTACGACTCGAAGAGATCGGCCGCCATGCCCGCACAGTCGCCGACGTTGTCGCCCACGTTGTCGGCGATGGTGGCGGCGTTGCGCGGGTCGTCCTCGGGGATGCCCTGCTCTACCTTGCCGACGAGGTCGGCGCCGACGTCGGCCGCCTTGGTGAAGATGCCGCCGCCGACACGCATGAACATGGCGATGAGCGCGGCGCCGAGCCCGAAACCTTCGAGCACCTTCGGCGCGTCCGCCGCGTAGACGAGCACGACGCAGGAAGCACCGAGCAGGCCCAGGCCCACCGTGAACATTCCGACGACGCCTCCGGTACGGAAAGCGATCTTCATCGCCTTGTGCGCGACGGCTGTCAGATCCTTTTCCGCCTCGCCTTCCGCCGGCGTCGCTTCACGAGCGGCGGCGGCGACGCGAACATTGGCCCGTACGGCCAGACGCATGCCGATGTATCCGGTGGCCGCCGAGAAAAGCGCACCCACCAGGAAGAACACCGAGCGACCGGCACGCTGCGACCAATCGTCGGCCGGAAGCAGCATGAGCAGGAAAAACACCACGACGGCGAAGATGCCGAGTGTGCGCAGCTGCCGCGCCAGATAGGCATTAGCGCCTTCCTGCACCGCGGCAGCGATCTTCTTCATGGAATCGGTGCCCTCGCCGGCTGCGAGCACCTGGCGCACCAGGAGCTGGGCGACGACGAGCGCCGCCACGGCGACGACCGCGATCACAATAACGATCAGCCGGTTGTCATCCGTGAGTACCGCAGCCGCGAGAGATGTGGGTTGATCGATCAGCTGTGGGTTGAAGAGCCCCGCCATTCGTCCTCCTTGACGTTCAAGCTCAAGATGTGGACGGATTGTAGGGAGCGGAACCTGATCAAAACAGTGCGCGATAAATGCAATTGACCTTGACTTGCTACTCAGCAAATGATCGGCTCTCGAAATCGACCCCGAAAGCAGTAATGGGGCAAACGCATTGACGCCGGAGCGATGATCTAGAAAATACGAAAGAGGCCCTGCTCAGCAGGGCCTCTTCGCGTCGCGGTAAAACAGAATGATCAGGGGATCAAAAGATCGATTACCCGGGCGGTCCAGGGCGCACCTGCGACGCCTCCGGACCAAGACTGTCCGGTCCGGCACGGTCCCGCACGGTCCCGCACGGTCCCACGCGGGGCGGCTCGGTCCGGCAAGCTCCGCCCGGGGGTGCTCAGGACGCGCTCAGGACGCGCTCAGGGGGTGGCGGCGTCCAATGTCGCCGGCCAGCTCATACGGATCACACCGCCGTTCTCGTCGGACGAGACATCCACGTCGTCCACGAGGCCGCTGATGACGGCCAGGCCCATCTCGTCCTCGCCATCCGCGTCGAGGTCCGTGATCCCGCCGCCGCGTCCGCCGGAAACGGCTGTGGAGCCCGTACCGGCGCTCGGCACCTCGTCACCGACCTCGATGGAGAAGGTCTTCTCCTCATCGGCCAGCACCACCCGTACGGGCGCGGTGATGCCATGGCTGCGGTGCAGCCCGACCGCACGGCTGCAGGCTTCTCCGACGGCGAGCCGGACCTCGTCCAGCACCGCCTCCTCCACACCGGCACGCCGAGCCACGGCAGCGGCGACCAGTCGGGCCGTCCTGACGTGCTCGGGCTGGGCGCTGAAGCGGAGCTCAACAGTGGCCATGCAGTCCCCCTCGGACGTACGGGCGTGCCTCTCAGGGGCCCGGGCTGGATGCCCGGGGCCCCTCCATGCTTCCGGCAGTGTCCGGCCGACGTCAGTCGGTCGCGGCTACAGCTTCGTCGACCGTGGTGTGAATGGGGAACACCTTGGTCAGGCCCGTGATCCGGAAGATCTTGAGAATGCGCTCCTGGTTGCAGACCAGGCGCAGGGAGCCTTCGTGCGCGCGCACCCGCTTGAGGCCGCCGACGAGCACGCCGAGGCCGGTGGAGTCGAGGAAGTCCACGCCCTCCATGTCGACAACCAGGTGATAGCTGCCGTCGTTCACCAACTCGACCAACTGCTCGCGCAGCTTGGGCGCGGTATACACATCAATCTCGCCACCGACCTCGACGACCGTACGGTCGCCACCAGGGCCGGACACATTGCGAGTCGACAGGGACAGGTCCACGGATCCTCCAGCACCTTGCTATCGAGCGGCCGCCCTTCAAGTCTCCCCGACGGAGCCGGAAGACGGTCGCCAGCCGCGATGGCATTCAATCACTTACCAGCAGCCATGCACGACGCCTTGGGACCATTGTCCGTCACGCCAGTGACACACTCGGTGCCGATGGCCAAGAATCACCGTCCCAGTCGACCGCCCGGAAGCGGGGAAAACCGCCCCTCCCCCGGCACGGTCCTCGACCGGCTCGCCGCAGGGGCGGGCCGTGCTGCGCGCATCACTCATACGGAGCACCTGCCCCCCAGACCGGGTAGGCATGCGCTCTGGCCGGACCGCATCCGGGCAGAAGTGATCAGCGCCGTCCGGCGCGCCGGAATCGACCACCCTTGGGCCCACCAGGCAGCCGCCGCCGAGCACGCGCTGGACGGCGAATCCGTGGTCATCGCGACCGGCACGGCGTCCGGCAAGTCCCTCGCGTACCTGGCACCGGTGCTCAGCGCCCTCCTCGACGGCGCCGAGGCCCCGAACGGGCGGGGCACCACCGCGCTGTATCTCGCCCCCACCAAGGCCCTCGCCGCCGATCAGCGACGAGCGGTGAAGGAACTCGCCGCCCCGCTGGGCAACCGGATCCGCCCCGCCGTCTACGACGGCGACACGCCGGTCGAGGAACGCGAATGGGTCCGCCAGTACGCCAACTACGTCCTCACCAACCCGGACATGCTGCACCGGGGGATACTCCCCTCACACCCCCGCTGGTCCTCCTTCCTGCGCTCCCTGCGCTACGTCGTGATCGACGAGTGCCACACCTACCGCGGTGTCTTCGGTTCCCACGTCGCCCAGGTGCTGCGGCGTCTTCGCCGACTGTGCGCCCGCTACGGCGCGAACCCGGTCTTCCTGCTCGCCTCCGCGACCTCCGCGGAACCGGCCGTGGCCGCGGGCCGCCTCACCGGTCTGCCCGTACAGGAGGTGGCCGACGACGCCTCACCCCGCGGCGAGATGGTCTTCGCTCTGTGGGAACCGCCACTGACCGAACTCCACGGTGAGAAGGGGGCACCGGTGCGTCGCACGGCGACCGCCGAAACCGCCGACCTCCTGACCGACCTGACCGTGCAGGGCGTACGCAGCGTGGCCTTCGTACGCTCCCGGCGCGGCGCCGAGCTCATCTCCGTGATCGCCAAGGAGCGACTCTCGGAAGTGGACGGCTCCCTGCCTCGGCGTGTCGCCGCGTACCGGGGTGGCTACCTACCCGAGGAGCGCCGCGCCCTGGAGCGCGCCCTGCACTCCGGTGAGCTCCTCGGCCTCGCGGCCACCACGGCACTGGAGCTGGGCGTGGACGTCGCCGGCCTGGACGCCGTACTGATCGCCGGTTACCCCGGCACCCGGGCCTCCCTGTGGCAGCAGGCCGGCCGGGCCGGCCGTTCCGGTCAGGGGGCCCTCGCCGTCCTCGTCGCCCGCGACGATCCGCTGGACACCTTCCTCGTCCATCATCCCGAGGCCCTGTTCGACCGTCCGGTGGAATCGACGGTCCTCGACCCCGACAACCCCTACGTTCTGGCACCCCATCTGTGCGCTGCCGCCGCCGAGCTGCCGCTCACGGACGCCGACCTCGAGCTGTTCGGTCCCGCCGCCGAGGGGCTGATGCCCCAGCTGGAGGCCGCGAGGCTCCTGCGGCGGCGTGCCTCCGGCTGGCACTGGACCCGTCGCGAGCGGGCCGCCGACCTGACCGACATCCGGGGCGGGGGCGGCCGCCCCGTCCAGATCGTCGAGGCCGCAACCGGCCGGCTGCTCGGCACGGTCGACGAGGAAGCCGCTCACTCGGCGGTCCACGACGGCGCCGTCCATCTGCATCAGGGCCGTACCTACCTGGTCGACCAACTCGACCTCGCGGACTCCGTCGCGTTGGTCACCGAGGCGAGCCCGCCCTACTCGACCACTGCCCGTGACACCACCTCCATCTCCGTGCTGGAGACCGACATCGAGATCCCTTGGGGCGACGGCCGCCTCTGTTACGGCTCCGTGGAGGTCACCAACCAGGTCGTCTCCTTCCTCAGGCGCAGGCTGATCACCGGCGAAGTCCTCGGCGAGTCCAAACTCGACCTCCCTCCCCGCACCCTGCGGACCCGTGCTGTGTGGTGGACGGTCACCGAGGATCAGCTGGACGCCGCCCGGATCAACCCGGAACAACTGGGCGGCGCCCTGCACGCCGCGGAGCACGCCTCCATCGGGATGCTGCCGCTGTTCGCCACCTGCGACCGCTGGGACATCGGCGGCGTCTCCGTGCCGCTCCATCCCGACACGCTGCTTCCGACCGTCTTCGTGTACGACGGGCACCCTGGCGGTGCCGGCTTCGCCGAGCGGGCCTTCCACACGGCCCGCGAATGGCTGACCGCGACCCGTGAGGCGATCGCCTCCTGCGAGTGCGACGCGGGCTGCCCGTCCTGCATCCAGTCACCCAAATGCGGCAACGGGAACGATCCGCTGCACAAACGGGGCGCCATCCGGCTGCTCACGGAACTGCTCCGGACAGCGCCGGCGGCTCCGGAAGTCCGGGCGGCCCCGCCCGGGCTCTGACCGCCGGGGCGTAGCCGCCGAAACGGACCAATGCGGTCACGTCCGCGATCTCGCCCGTCACGGCGCACCGCACCACCTCCGCCCCCTGCGCCCGGGCAACTCGGTCGGCCTCTGCGCAGGCCTCGGCAGCTCCGTCCAGGGCGGTGTCGGCAGCGGCGAGCGCCGCGAAATCGGCGGCCGCCCCGGCCCGGTGGCGGGCGACCACGGCCTGGCCCATCGTCAGGACGACGACGAAGACGACACACAGCGTGGTGATCGCCATGGTTGTCCACACGGTCGCCGAGCCGCGGTCCCTTGTCACGGGCTCACCTCCACGGCCGCTGCAGGAGAAGCCCTTGGCCGGGCTCCCGGGTGGGTCGCGGCTTCGGTGCCGGCCGACTCCGGCTGCCGCCCGACGGTGTCCTCCGCGAGTGCCACGGCCTCGGCCCTCAGCGTCAGTGCCAGCACGCCGGGCCCGGGGGCGTCCGCCTCGACACGTACGCGCCACAGGTCCCCGCTCCGTGTCAGGGTGATCTCGGAATCGCTCGGCGCCGCGGACCGGCCGGCGGCGAGCGCGGCCGCCCGTGGCTCGGACCGCGCGGCGGCGCGAGCGGCGGCCCGCGCCGCGTCCACGCACTGGATCTTCGCGGAGGCGGCCATGAGCGCCCAGATCAGGGCCATGGTGAAAAGGACCAGAGCCGGGACCGCGAGGGCCGCCTCCGCTGTCACAAAACCCCTGTCTCTCTGGGCGCCGACAGCGCGGGACGCCTCAGAACTGTGCATCGAGCGCCTTGCCGATCACGGCTTCCAGGGCTCCCGAGACAGTCCCGCTGGTGACGATCTTGTACAGGACGGCAGCGAAGGCACAGGCGGCGATCGTTCCCATCGCGTACTCGGACGTCGTCATTCCGTCGTCGTTGCGCATCCTGCGCCGCAGCTCATGCAGCCGGCCTCGCATCATTGCCCACATGCTCCGAACCTCCGTTGTTCGCATTGCCGTTCATGTCGTCGAGTTGACTGCTGTCAGTCGCCCTTGAGGAGCCCGCCCGCCAGTCCGATCACCACCGGTGCCACCCCGACCGCGAGAAACGCGGGCAGGAAGCACAGCCCCACCGGAGCCGTGATCAGCACCTGGGCCTTGCGTCCCCGGCCGGCCATCGCGCGGGCCCGGTCCGCTCGGTAACGCCCGGCCAGCCGCGACACCGGATCTGCCGCCGGAGCTCCTGTGGAGTCCGCCCGTTCGAGGCAGCGGGCCAGCGGTTCGGCACCCGGCGTCTCCCCGAACCACCCCCACGCGGGTTTCGCTTCGGCGCCCAGCCGCAGTTGGGCCGCCGTCCGTGCAAGGCGGCCGCCGAGCGGGCCACCCAGCGACTCACCGACCGCCTCAGCGGCCTCACGGGGTCCCGCCCCGGCCGAGATGCATGCGGCCAGCAGGTCTGCCGCCAGCGGCAGTTGGCGTGCGGCTTCTCCCAACTCGTCGGCGGCTGCGGCACCCGCGCCGGCCCGCTGCTCCCGGCCGCGCTGCCATCGGCGCAGCCCGAAGGCTGCGGCGAACCCCACAGCGGCACCCGCAGGCCCACCGATCAGCACGCAACCGGCGGCGGCCACCCCGAGGAGTGGGGCCCAACTCCGGGCGTGGCGCACGAATTCCGGGCGTCCGCGGCGCGATTCATGGCCCGGCCGCAGGATGGCCCGGATTCTCGCGCGAGCCCTGCTCCGGCGCCGCCTCGCCGTCATCAGCGAGACCAGGCAGGCCACCGCGGAGAGGACCGCCACGATCGCCCACAGCCTGTGGACGGCTTCCCCGTTCATACCGTCTCTCCGGCGCGAACGATCCGTCCTGCCCACCACAGTCCCGCGGTTTCCAGCAGGCCACCGATCCCCAAGCAGGCGATGCCTGCCGGAGTGTGGAACAGCACACGCAGCGGATCCGCCCCGAGCGCCCATCCCATGGCCAGACCCCCGGCCGGGAGCAGTGCGAGCAACGCGATGGTCGACCACGCTCCGGCCAACTGCGCTTTCAGGTCCTCACGCTGGTCGCTCTCCGCTCTCAGGGCAGCTTCCAGGCGGTCCAGCCCCGCGGCCAGGCCCGCCCCGCTGTCGACGGCCACCCGCCAACAGGCCGCCACTCCGGCCAGCCCCTCGGCCCCCGGTTGCCGGGCCGCCGCCCGTAACGCCTCGGGCACGTCCCCACCGAACCTCGCCGCCGCCACAACCGCCGGCTCGAAGTCACCGAGCACATCTGTCGCCTTGGCGGCGAGCAGCAACGCCTGCGCCGGTTGCAGCCCCGCTCTCAGCTCGCCCGCAGTGGTGCCGCACAAACCGATGACCCCTTGGGCCCGCCGGTCCTCGTCCCTCCTTCGTTCCCTGGTTCGCAGCCACCGCCGCACCAGAGGCACAGCGACGGCTCCTGCGGCCAGCGGCAGCGGGGACTCACCCGCCAGAGCCACCACGAGCGCCGCCGGCAGGCAAAGCCACTCCTTCCGGAGCTTGATGGCAGGCAGCATCCGCTCCCATGCCCACCACGGAGGAAGCGCCACCGAGCCCGCATCCGCGAACAGCAACCGTGCCCTCCGCAGGCCCCGGCCCTGTCCGCCGGTCAGGAGCCACGCAGCTGCTCCCGCGCACAGAGCCGCGGCGCACATCGTCTGAACGGCCGTCACAGCGCACCACCGACCAGGGCCCGCAGCCGCCCCCACCCCGCTTCGGGCAGGAACGCGCCCTTGGCCCACCTCAGCGCCGGTACCGTCACCACCAGGCCCGTCGCGTTCCGCTCCAGCACATGGATCTCGGCCACCCGCCTTCGGCCGGCGCCGTCCCGTACGAGATGGATCACCACGGAGAGGGCCGCCGCCAGCTGGCTGTGCAGCGCGGCCCTGTCGAGCCCTGCGGCAGTCCCCAGAGCCTCCAGCCGCGCCGGCACGTCTGCTGCCGCGTTGGCGTGCAAGGTTCCGCACCCCCCTTCGTGACCGGTGTTGAGAGCGGCCAGGAGCTCGGTCACCTCCGCGCCGCGCACCTCGCCGACCACCAGCCGGTCGGGGCGCATCCGCAGCGCCTGTCTGACGAGATCCTGGAGCGTCACGCGTCCCGCTCCCTCCTGATTGGCCGTGCGCGACTCCAGCCGCACCACATGCGGATGGTCGGGTCGCAGCTCGGCCGAGTCCTCGGCCAGAACGATGCGCTCCCTCTCCCCGACCAGCCCCAGAAGGCTGCTCAGGAGAGTCGTCTTGCCTGAACCGGTACCGCCGCTGATCAGAAACGACAGCCGGGCCTCGATCAACGCCCGCATGAACCTGTCCCCGCCCGGCGGCACGGTCCCCGCGTCGACCAACTCCCCCACGGAGAAGGCACGGGGACGTACGACGCGCAGCGAGAGGCAGGTGGAGCCGACGGCCACGGGAGGGATCACCGCATGCATCCGTGTCCCGTCCGGCAGACGTGCGTCCACCCAGGGCCGCGCGTCGTCCAGCCTCCGTTCGGCGACTGCCGACAGCCGTTGCGCCAGCCTGCGGACCGACGCCGCGTCGGCGAACGTCACCTCGGTGAGCTCCAGGCCCCTGCCCCGGTCCACCCAGACCCGGTCGGGCGCGGAGACCAGCACGTCGGTGACCGACGGATCGGCCAGGAGCGGTTCCAGCGGCCCCGTGCCGACCAGCTCGCAGCGCAACCTCTCCGTGCCGCCCAGCACTTCGGCGTCGCCGAGCAGCCGCCCCTGCGCCCGCAGGGCTGCCGCCACGCGGGCGGGCGTGGGTTCCGCCCCGCTCTCCGCGAGCCGCTGCCGCACCGCCTCCAGCAGTCCGGAGCTCATGCGACGCCCTCCTCGGCCAGTGCCCTCTCCCAGAAAGCGGTGCAGAACCTGGCCAGCGGCCCGCGGCCGCTCACGCCCGGTGGAGATCCCCCGCACTGGGCTGCCTGCAGCCCTGGCTCGGTGGGGAGTTCACCTGCGAGCGGGAGCCCGAGGGCGTCCGCCACCCACTGCTCGTCGAGTCCCGGCGCGTACGGTCCGCGCACCACCGCCCGCAGGTCGGGAAGGACCATGCCCACGGTCGAGGCCACCCTGTTGGCGGCTGCGACCGCTCGCAGCTCACCCGGCACCACGAGCAGACCCAGGTCCAGTTGGGCCAGCGCCTCAGCCACTCCTTCGTCGACACGGCGCGGCAGGTCCACGACCACCACTCCACCTCGCCTGCGGGCAGCCGCGAGGACCGACCGCATGGCCTCTGGAGGGATTACCACGGAATCACCGCGGTCCCAGCTGAGCACCCGCAGGGCGTGCAGTTCGGGCAGGGACTCCTCAAGGGCACCGCCCGCGACTCGCCCCTTCGAAGCGGCGAAATCCGGCCACCGCCTGCCGTCTGTGTGCTCTCCTCCGAGCAGTACGTCGAGTCCTCCGCCCAGCGGGTCACCGTCGACGAGCATTGTGCGCCGACCGCCGCGCGCCGCTGTCACCGCGAGCGCGGTGGCCAGCGTCGACGCGCCGGCGCCGCCGCGGCCGCCGATCACTCCGACGGTCAGAGCCTGCCGTCCCACTCCCTCCACGACATCGGCGATGCGGTCGAGGAGCCAGCTCTCGGCATCGGGCAGCCGCAGCACGCCGTCGGCCCCGATCTCCACCGCTCGCCGCCATACGTCCGGGTCGTCCTGGTCGCGCCCCACGAGAAGCACGCCACGCCGGCGCGAGGCCCCACGGCAGCGTGGAGCAGCGTCGTCACCCACGAGAACGAGCGGCGCGTCCTCCCACCCGCCTCTGCCCTCGGGCAGGGTGTGGTGCACGTCCGGTTCGGCACCCGCTGCTGCGCACAGCCGCAGCAGATCGTCCAGCAGCTCCACGTCCTCGGTGACGATCAGAGGGCCGCCAGGCCGCCCTTCCCCGGCACGCGGGCACTCCGATGTGATGGATCCGGCCACGATCTCCACCCCTTCCCTCCGCGATCTCGCATCGCATCGAGATCCGTGATTCCTTCGGCCCGCGAGTTACGCGGCTGGAATCACGGTGCAGGGCAGTGAAAATTCGTGTGGATCTTGCTGAAAAACTGTGGACAACTAGCCACTTGTGAATATCCCCGTAGCTCATACCAGTGAGTCCCGGAGGCCTCAGGGCCGACCCTCTCGAGCCGTGCCGGAGACATGCCGGAAGTCTGCCGGAGAGCACCACGACGACTACACAAAGTGACAAATCCGGGGGTGGGTCGTCCGGTACAGCGCAAGGAGCGAAAGAGGCCGCCCGAGCGGCTCACCGGCCCGACAGAGTTGAGAAACGGGCCCGGACATGCGACGACCCCCGCCGGGGGGGAGAGCGGGGGTCGTCTCTCCGGCCGACTCGGGGGGGGAGGAGCCGGACCGGGTTAGCACGGTCGCGAACGATCCGTGACTTCCATGGTGTACCCGAGAGCCTTCTCAGGCAAACCCACACGCCCGAGCGTACGCCGAATGGCGGGCACATATGCTCAGCCTTGTGGAAAACCACTCCTTGCCGCGTACAGCCGCCTTCTTTGACCTGGACAAGACGGTCATTGCGAAGTCATCGACTCTGACCTTCAGCAAGTCCTTCTACCAAGGCGGGCTGATCAACCGGCGCGCCGTACTACGTACCGCATATGCCCAGTTCGTTTTTCTCGCGGGAGGTGCGGACCACGACCAGATGGAGCGCATGCGCGAGTACCTCTCAGCCCTCTGCAAAGGCTGGAACGTCCAGCAGGTCAAGGAGATCGTCGCCGAGACGCTCCACGACCTCATCGATCCGATCATCTACGACGAGGCCGCCTCGCTCATCGAGGAGCACCAGGCCGCGGGCCGCGACGTGGTCATCGTCTCCACGTCCGGCGCCGAAGTCGTCGAACCGATCGGCGAACTGCTCGGCGCCGACCGGGTCGTGGCCACGCGCATGGTCGTGGGCGACGACGGCTGCTTCACCGGGGAGGTCGGGTACTACGCGTACGGTCCGACCAAGGCGGCGGCAATCAGGGAGCTGGCCGAATCCGAGGGGTACGACCTGACGCGTTGCTACGCGTACAGCGACTCGGTCACCGACGTCCCGATGCTCGCGGCGGTCGGCCATCCGTACGCGGTGAACCCGGGGCGCGGCCTGCGCCGTGAGGCGGCCCTGCGGGACTGGCCGATTCTCGACTTCAACCGGCCCGTCCGACTCAAGCAGCGACTGCCTGCCTTCTCCATGACCCCACGACCCGCACTGATGGTGGCCGTGGCGGCCTGTGCCGCAGCCGCGACAGCCGGACTGGTCTGGTACGCCGGCCGCCGTCGAAGCGCCGCCGCCGCGGCACAGGCCGCGACCCGCTGAGCGTTGCGGTCAACGGTCAACGGTCAACCAATTCGCACGTATTTGAACCCAAAAGTAAAGATGTGTGGGCAGGGCTTTCGCATCCCTGCCCGCAGTAGTACAAAGGAGTCACGGCCCGCGAGACCGAGGACATCCGAAAGGATCACCTGTAACGCAGAAAGGCCCCACGGACCGATGCATGAAAACTGAGCACCCACGCGACGTCGACCCGTCGATTACGGGCCAGCCGCACCAGGTGAGGGCAAAGTTCCCTACCTGATGGGCAACACTCGAGGACGCATGGTAACTCGGAGCTCATGCCAGCGGCGGTACCGGAAGTCGGTACCGCCGCGACCCTTTTCAGCCGGGCCCTTCCGCCCTCCCCCCGAACATTCTCAGGCGGCGCCGCGCTGAAGTGCCTCGCACACGGCGGTCGATTCCCTGACCCCAAGCTCCACCGAACGGCCACAGTGCGTGATCCACGCCGCCATGCCCTCCGGGGTTCCGGTCAGGTACGCCTCGAAGGCTGCGACGTACGCGGCCCGGCTCTGCTCCGCGTGACCGACCTCCGCAGGGCAGATGGCCTTCGGATCGAGCCCGCTGCCGATGAGTACGATCCGCTCGGCCGCCCTCGCCACCAGAGCGTTGCACGAGCCGAACGGCCGCAGCGCGAGGAGCTCACCGTGCACCACGGCGGCGGTCACCAGGGCCGGAGCCTCGGTCCCCGCGATGATCAGCTCGGCCAGGCCGTCAAGACGGCCCGTCATCTCGGCCACGTCCGGCAACGGCGCCTCGATCAGCGGCTCGTCCACCGTCTCACCGGGAAGACGCGGCCGCCCGACCGTCTCGTCGCCGGCGGTACCACCCGCCGCCACGAGGTGCAGCCTGGCCAGCACACGCAACGGCGACTGCCGCCAGATGGAGAGCAGCTGACCTGCTTCAGCGGTGAGCCTGAGGGCCGCGCCCACCGTTCGGGCCTCCGGTTCGCTGCCGAAGTCCGTACGCCTGCGGACTTCCTCCAGTTCCCAGTCCGCCCCGGACAGGGCAGCGGAACCGCGCGCCGCGCGCAGCGCCGCCTCGGAGGTGATCTCGTTTCCGCGCCGACGCATGATCCGGTGCCCGTAGACCCGGTCGACGGCCTTGCGCACGGAATCCACGGAGTCGGCGACGCCCGGCAGAGTGCCGAGAGTGGCGAGGGGATCGGCCGACGAGGCGTTCGTACTCATAAGCAGCGAGGCTACGCGTACCAACGCCGCACCCCACGTTGGAGTGGCCTTCCTCACCCATCATGACAACCCGACGCAGCCACTCCACTACCCTAGGTGAACATGAAGATCGCTTTCGTAGGAAAGGGCGGCAGCGGGAAGACGACGCTGTCCTCTCTCTTCATCCGCCACCTCGCCGCCAACGAAGCCCCCGTCGTCGCGGTGGACGCCGACATCAACCAGCATCTGGGGGTCGCGCTCGGCCTCGACGACGCGGAGGCGTCCGCGCTGCCCGCGATGGGCGCGCATCTGCCGCTGATCAAGGACTATCTGCGCGGCTCCAATCCACGGATCACGTCGGCCGACACGATGATCAAGACGACGCCGCCCGGGGAGGGTTCACGGCTGCTGCGCGTCGTCGAGGACAACCCGGTGTACGACGCCTGCGCCCGCACCGTCCGTCTGGACGACGGCGACATCAGGCTCATGGCCACGGGCCCCTTCACCGAGTCGGACCTCGGAGTCTCCTGCTACCACTCCAAGGTCGGCGCGGTCGAGCTCTGCCTCAACCATCTCGTCGACGGCGACGAGGAGTACGTGGTGGTCGACATGACCGCCGGGTCCGACTCCTTCGCCTCGGGAATGTTCACCCGCTTCGACATGACGTTCCTGGTGGCGGAACCCACGCTCAAGGGCGTCTCGGTCTACCGGCAGTACAAGGAGTACGCCCGCGACTTCGGCGTCGCGCTGAAGGTCGTGGGCAACAAGGTTCAGGGCCCGGACGACATCGAGTTCCTCCGCCAGGAGGTGGGCGACGAACTGCTCACCACCATCGGGCACTCGGAGTGGGTGCGGGCCATGGAAAAGGGACGCCCGGCACGGTTCGAGCTGCTGGAGGCGGACAACCGCATGGCCCTTCAGACCCTGCAGAACACGGCTGAGGACTCCTATGCGGCCCGCGACTGGGAGCTCTACACCCGCCAGATGGTGCACTTCCATCTGAGAAACGCGGAGAGCTGGGGCAACGAGAAGACCGGGGCCGACCTGGCGGCGCAGGTCGATCCGGCGTTCGTGCTCGGCGAGCACATCCCTGTACCGCAGCCCGGCTGACCGGCCCGGCCGGGTCCCGTCCCGCATCGCCGTGGGAGGGGACCCGGCTCCGTCACATGCGACGGGCCGCCTGTTCCTGCCGGGCGGTCAGCGCTTCTCCGCAGCGCCCTCAGGCTTCGCCCCGGCCTTTCCGGCAGGCTTCTCGGCCGGCGGAGCCGCGGGGGCGACGGGCTTGGTCAGGAATCCCTCCCAGCCGCCCTTGGGTGCCTGTCCGACCGCCAGGCCGCGCAGCTTCTCGAGGACCTTCGGGTCCTGTGCATCCAGCCAGTCGACCAACTGACGGAACGACACGCAGTGCACGTCGCTCTTCACACAGACCGTCGCGATCGTCTCCTCGATGGCGCGCATGTACGTGCCACCGTTCCAGGACTCGAAGTGGTTGCCGATGATCAGGGGTGCGCGATTGCCCTCGTAGGCACGGTCGAAGGCCTGGATCAGGCCGTCGCGCATCTGGTTGCCCCAGTACTCGTGCTTCGCGGGATCGCCCTTCACGGTGCCGGACTGGTTGACCATGAAGTTGTAGTCCATGGCCAGCGTCTCGAAGGCACGGCCGGGTACCGGGACCATCTGCAGGGACAGGTCCCACAGGCCGAGATCCTTCCCCGGCCAGACCTGGTTGTTGACGCCGCTGGTGTCGTAGCGGAAGCCGAGTTCGCTCGCGGCGCGCCTGAAGTTCTCGCGGCCCTCCAGGCACGGGGTGCGGGCGCCGATGAGTTCCTTGTCGTAGTCGAAGGGAAGGGGCTCCATGGAGCTGAGACCCGCGTTCGTCTTCCAGTTCTTGACGAAGGACTTGGCCTGGCTGATCTCGCTCTTCCAGTCGCTGACGGACCAGTCGCCCACCCCGCCGTCCTTGCCGCAGAAGTGGCCGTTGAAGTGCGTTCCCACCTCGTTGCCGTCGAGCCACGCGGCGCGCAGTTCGCGGACGGTGTTCCTGATCCCCTCGGTGTCGTTGAAGCCGATGTCGGAACGGCCGGCGGCGTGCTGCGGCGGGTTGTACATCTTCCGCTTCTCCTCAGGAAGGAGATAGACGCCGCTGAGGAAGTACGTCATCGTCGCGTCGTACTTCTTGCCGACTTCACGGAAGTGCGAGAAGAGCTTCTGGCTGTCCTCCCCCGCGCCGTCCCAGGAGAACACCACAAACTGCGGAGGCTTCTGCCCCGGCTTCAGCCGTTTCGGCTCGAGCAGCCCGGGCTGGGCGCCGGTGAAGGCGGTGGAGCCGTCACCGATGAGGCGCACCGCGCTCTTGGGGGCCGCGACCCCTTCCTTCCCCCCGGCGGCGCCTTCCTTGGCCCCGGGGCCGCCCGACACCTCTGAGCTGCCAGGACCTGAACACCCTGCGAGTCCTGCGATCAGCGCCGCGGCGACTGCGCCGACGGTGACACCCCTCTTCGTAGCGGCCAACATCCGCCCACCTCATTCCTATGCCAATACGACTGTCTGACGGCGGTGCATACGGAGCCGTCAAACTCGCATCGGGAGGACCGGAAAGGCCGGGCGACGGGCCGTGATGAAATGACTAATCACTGAATGGGGTGAAACATTGCCCTATTTGCCCGGAAAATAATGCCCGAGTCTTTACTCTGCATTACGATCCATTTACCGAAAGTTTGAGTATCCCGCCGCTGCAATGCCGTGACCCACGGCCGCGACCCCACATTCCGCGACCGCGCTGCCCCGGAGGAGACGGGAACAATGTCCTGCGCCCCCATTCGCACCGACGATCCTTCTCACCAGCCCGAAGAACCTTCGAAGAACGAGCCGGTCCGCACGGGCCCGCAGTCCCCCGCATCCCGCTTCCAGCGTCCGCACGCCCCGCCGTCCGGCCCGGGCCGTCACTTCCGTATTCAGGGCGCCGACCTCTCCGCGTCCGTCTCCGTCTTCCTGATCGCGCTGCCGCTTTCCCTCGGGATCGCACTCGCCACAGGCGCCCCGCTCCAGGCCGGTCTCGTCGCCGCCGCCGTCGGCGGCATCGTCGCCGGCCGACTGGGCGGGTCGACGCTGCAGGTCAGCGGTCCCGCCGCCGGGCTGACCGTGGTGACCGCCGAACTGATCCAGAGGTACGGCTGGCGCACCACCTGCGCCATCACCGTCCTCGCCGGACTGTGTCAACTCGCCCTGGCCGCTGTGCGCGTGGCCCGCTCCGCTCTGGCCGTGAGTCCGGCGATCGTGCACGGCATGCTGGCGGGCATCGGCGTCACGATCGCCCTCGCACAACTACACATCGTCCTCGGCGGCACCCCGCAGAGCTCGGCAATGAGCAATGTGCGGGGTCTGCCGGCCCAGTTGGCCGCCCTCCACCCGGCCGCCCTGTCCGTCAGCGTCCTGACGGTCGCCGTACTGCTGATCTGGCCGCGCATCCCCGGTCGCACGGGCACTGTTGTCCGGAAGGTCCCGGCAGCGCTGGCGGCGGTGGCCGCAGCCACAGCACTCGCCACGTTCGCCGGGCTGCATCAGGCACGGGTCGACCTTCCCTCATGGCGTTCGCACGCACTGCCCGAGCTTCCCGAGGGGCCGGCGCTCGGCCTGCTCGCCGCCGTCCTCACCATCACATTGGTCGCCAGCGTGGAGTCGCTGCTGTCGGCGGTGGCCATCGACAAGCTCGCCGCCGCTCGCAAGAAGCCGCCGGTACGCATCCCCCGCGCCGATCTCGACCGTGAACTGGCGGGGCAGGGAGCGGCGAACGTCGTGTCGGGAGCACTCGGCGGGCTTCCGATCACCGGCGTCGCCGTGCGCAGTTCGGCCAACGTGGCCGCCGGTGCGGTCAGCCGTGCCTCCACCATGCTGCACGGCCTCTGGATCGTGGTCGCGGCCCTGCTGCTGGTTCCCGTCCTCGACCTGATTCCGCTGGCCGCACTGGCCGCGCTGGTCATGGTGGTGGGCGTGCAGATGGTCAACATCACGCATCTGCGGAGCGTGATGAGGAACCGCGAGATTCTCGTCTACGCCGCCACCCTGAGCGCGGTCGTGCTCACAGGCGTGCTGGAAGGCGTGGTCATCGGCGTGGCCGTGGCCGTGGCGGTCGCCCTGCACCGGCTCACTCGGACGCGGATCACAGTGACGGAGCTGGACGGTGTCCACCGGGTGCGTGCACAGGGCCAGCTGACCTTCCTCGCCGTGCCCCGACTCAGCCGGGTGCTGGCCCAGGTTCCCCACGCGGCCGACTGCGTGATCGAGTTGGACGGCTCGTTCATGGACCATGCGGCGTACGAGGCGCTGCACGACTGGCAGACCTCGCACACCGCCCATGGCGGGACGGTGGAGGTGACCGGGCGGGCCGGAGGCCGGATCAGCGAGCCCGCCGACGAGACCCATGGTTGCTGCCGCCCTTGGACCCCGTGGCGCAACCACCACTGCGGTGAGCGGCCCCGGGAGACCCGAGCGCACCATCTGGCCAGCGGCCTCAGCTCGTTCCAGCGCAACACCGCTCCCCTGGTGCGCGACGAGCTGGCTCGACTGGCGCGCGAGGGCCAGCGGCCCTCGCAGCTCTTCATCACCTGCGCCGACTCCAGGCTGGTCACCAGCATGATCACGGCGAGTGGCCCCGGGGATCTGTTCACCGTGCGCAATGTGGGCAACCTCGTACCGCTGCCCGGCGAGGAGGCCGCGGACGACTCCGTCGCGGCCGCGATCGAGTACGCCGTCGACATCCTCGAGGTGGACTCCATCACCGTATGCGGGCACTCGGGCTGCGGAGCGATGCAGGCCATGCTGAACAGCCCGCCCGACGGCACCGCCACACCGCTCGCCCGCTGGCTGCGGCACGGCCGTCCCAGCCTGCAACGGATGAAAAGCCGGCACCGGGCCTGGGCAAGGATTTCGGGCCGGCTGCCCACGGACGCGGTGGAACAGCTGTGCCTGACCAACGTGCTCCAGCAACTGGAACACCTGCGGGCCCATGAATCCGTGGCACGCCGACTGGCCGAGGGTTCACTCCGGCTGCACGGGATGTACTTCCACGTGGGCGAGGCCCAGGCGTATCTCCTCACGAGCACATCGGAGGACGAGATCGACGAGGTCTTCGACAGAGTGGACCCCGCCCCTTCGGCCATGGGCAACGCCCACGCCTGAGCCATCTGGCCGAGCGGGCCGACGCGGCACGTCCGGGCGCCGTGAATGAACCGCCGACGCGCCGCGTCCGTGAGAACGTGTGGCCCCTCGTTCCCACCGCCCGGGGACGAGGGGCGCCCACAGGTCTAAACCAATATCCGGTAGGCCCTTGTCACCTGGGCCCTTCGGCTGATGAGCTATGGCCTGGGACACATACGCACAGAAGACGCCCTGGGAAAGGGAGATGTCGTGAGCAACGAGAGCCTGGCCAACCTTCTGAAGGAAGAGCGGCGCTTCGCACCGCCGGCCGAGCTGGCAGCGAACGCCAACGTGACGGCGGAGGCGTACGAGCGGGCCGCGGCGGACAGGCTTGGCTTCTGGGCCGAGCAGGCGCGCAGGCTCAGCTGGGCCACCGAACCGACGGAGACCCTCGACTGGTCGAACCCTCCCTTCGCGAAGTGGTTCGCCGACGGCAAGCTGAACGTCGCGTACAACTGTGTCGACCGGCATGTCGAGGCGGGCCACGGCGACCGTGTCGCCATCCACTTCGAGGGCGAGCCCGGCGACGGCCGGGCCATCACCTACGCCCAGCTCAAGGACGAGGTCTCCCAGGCCGCCAACGCTCTGCTCGAGCTCGGTGTCCGCACGGGCGACCGGGTCGCCATCTACCTGCCGATGATCCCCGAGGCCGCCGTGGCGATGCTGGCCTGTGCGCGTATCGGCGCCGCGCACTCGGTGGTTTTCGGCGGCTTCTCCGCGGACGCCGTCGCCTCCCGTATCCAGGACGCCGACGCCAAACTCGTCATCACCTCCGACGGCGGTTACCGCCGCGGCAAGCCAAGCGCCCTCAAGCCCGCGATCGACGAGGCCGTCGCCCGGTGCCCGCAAGTCGAGCACGTGCTCGTCGTGCAGCGCACGGGCCAGGAGACCGCCTTCACCGAGGGCCGCGACGTGTGGTGGCACGACATCGTCGGCCGCCAGTCCACCGAACACACCCCCGAGGCCTTCGACGCCGAGCACCCGCTCTTCATCCTGTACACCTCGGGCACCACAGGTAAGCCGAAGGGCATCCTGCACACCTCCGGCGGCTACCTCACCCAGACCGCTTACACCCACCACGCCGTCTTCGACCTCAAGCCCGAGTCGGACGTCTACTGGTGCACCGCCGACATCGGCTGGGTGACCGGACACTCGTACATCGTCTACGGCCCGCTGGCCAACGGCGCGACGCAGGTCATGTACGAGGGCACGCCCGACACCCCCCACCAGGGGCGGTTCTGGGAGATCGTCCAGAAGTACGGCGTCACGATCCTCTACACCGCGCCGACCGCGATCCGCACCTTCATGAAGTGGGGCGACGACATCCCCGCCAAGTTCGACCTGAGCAGCCTGAGGGTTCTCGGGTCGGTCGGTGAGCCGATCAACCCCGAGGCTTGGATCTGGTACCGGGAGCACATCGGCGCCGGCAGGACCCCGGTCGTCGACACCTGGTGGCAGACCGAGACCGGCGCCATGATGATCTCGCCGCTGCCCGGCGTCACCTCCGCCAAGCCCGGCTCGGCCCAGCGCGCCCTCCCCGGCATCTCGGCCACCGTCGTCGACGACGAGGCCAACGAGGTTCCCGACGGGGGCGGCGGTTACCTCGTCCTCACCGAGCCGTGGCCGTCGATGCTCCGCACCATCTGGGGCGACGACCAGCGCTTCCTCGACACCTACTGGTCCCGCTTCGAAGGCAAGTACTTCGCGGGTGACGGCGCCAAGAAGGACGACGACGGCGACATCTGGCTGCTCGGCCGGGTCGACGACGTCATGCTCGTCTCGGGCCACAACATCTCGACCACCGAGGTCGAGTCCGCGCTGGTCTCGCACCCGAAGGTCGCCGAGGCGGCCGTCGTGGGCGCCGCCGACGAGACAACCGGACAGGCCATCGTCGCCTTCGTCATCCTGCGCGGAACGGCCAGCGAGGACGACAACCTGGTGAACGACCTGCGCAACCACGTCGGCACCACCCTCGGCCCCATCGCCAAGCCCAAGCGGATCCTCCCGGTCGCGGAGCTTCCCAAGACCCGCTCCGGCAAGATCATGCGCCGCCTGCTCCGCGACGTCGCAGAGAACCGCCAACTCGGTGACGTCACCACCCTCACCGACTCGTCCGTGATGGACCTCATCCAGACGAAGCTGCCCAGCGCGCCCAGCGAGGACTGAGCGGCAGCGGCTCCGAGTGCTCATGCCCCTGGTGCGCCGCACCGGGGGCATGAGCACTCCCAGCCGGACCGTCTCGCGCCGACGCAGGTAGAGTAAGGAACGCGTCAGTGACGTGAGTGAGATCCAAGGTGCGCCGGGAAGTCTGGTCGGCAAGTGTTCCGTCCTGCCGTCAGACCGGAAAGGCCCCGTCACGTGGCTGCGCCCAACTCCACCCGCAAGGTCCTCGGACGCCTCTCCCTGCCCGAGCGGAACTACATCGGTGACGCCCTGCGCACCGAGACCGTCGGTGGTGTGCTTCTGCTGGTTGCGGCGGTCGCCGCGCTGGTCTGGGTGAACAGTCCGCTGAGCGACAGCTACACGGCGGTGCGCGACTTCCACGTCGGTCCGGCCTCACTCGGTCTCGATCTTTCGATCGGACACTGGGCCGCCGACGGCCTGCTCGCGATCTTCTTCTTCGTCGCCGGTCTGGAGCTCAAGCGCGAGCTGGTCGCCGGTGAACTGCGCGACCCCAAGGCTGCCGCACTGCCCGTCATCGCCGCGCTCTGCGGTATGGCGATGCCGGCTCTGGTCTACCTCGTGGTCAACGTGCTCGGCGGGGGCTCCACCGCCGGATGGGCCGTCCCGACCGCGACCGACATCGCGTTCGCGCTGGCCGTGCTGGCTGTGCTCGGCACCTCGCTGCCGTCGGCGCTCCGTGCCTTCCTGCTCACCCTCGCGGTTGTCGACGACCTCTTCGCGATCCTGATCATCGCGGTGTTCTTCACGAGCGACCTGAACTTCCTGGCCCTCGGCGGAGCCATCGTCGGGCTCGCGGTGTTCTGGCTGCTGCTGCGCAAGGAGGTGCACGGCTGGTACGTCTACCTGCCCCTCGCGCTCGTCATCTGGGGGCTGATGTACAACAGCGGCGTCCACGCCACCATCGCCGGTGTCGCGATGGGCCTGATGCTGCGCTGTTCCCGCCGTGAAGGCGAGGAGCAGTCCCCGGGCGAGCACATCGAGCACAGCATCCGCCCCATCTCCGCAGGCTTCGCGGTGCCGCTGTTCGCCCTGTTCTCGGCCGGTGTGGCCGTCAACAGTGACGCCCTCACAGACGTCTTCACCCAGCCCGAGACCCTCGGTGTCGTCCTGGGCCTGGTGGTCGGCAAAGCACTCGGCATCTTCGGCGGCACCTGGCTGGCCGCCCGCTTCACCAAGGCCGAACTCAACGAGGACCTGGCCTGGCCGGATGTCATGGCACTCGCCACGTTGGCGGGTATCGGCTTCACCGTCTCCCTGCTCATCGGCGAACTCGCTTTCACCGGTGACGCGAAACTGACGGACGAGGTCAAGGCCTCGGTCCTGATGGGCTCGCTGATCGCCGCGCTCCTCGCCGGGCTGCTGCTCAGACTGCGGGTGCGCACCTACCAGGCGCTGTCGGCCGAGGAGGAGCGCGACGAAGACATGTCCGGGGTCCCGGACGTCTACGAGCAGGACGACCCGGCATACCACCTGAGGATGGCCGCGATCTACGAGAAGAAGGCCGCAGAGCACCGCAGAAGGGCGGAAGAGGCCAGGGTGTCGAGCGACAGTGGCGACAGTCCGGCATGATCTGACACGGACCGTAGGAAACACCGGACCCGTGGAAGATGGAGAGGGAGTCAGCGATGAGCGATCCCGGCAACACCACAGCGAACGCTGTCGGCGCCGACCGCAGTCTCGGTCAGCTGGTCGCCTCGGCGACCGCCGAGATGTCCGCGCTGGTACATGACGAGATCGCGCTGGCCAAGGCCCAGTTGCGGCAGGACGTGAAGAAGGCCGGGATCGGTGGGGTGGCACTCGGCGCGGCCGGTGTCGTGCTGCTCTTCTCACTGCCCATGGTGAGTTTCGCCATCGCCTACGGCTTCGAGGCCTGGACGGGCTGGAATCTGGCGTGGTGCTTCCTGCTGTCGTTCGCGGTGAACGTCGTCCTCGCCGTCCTGCTCGGCCTGATCGGCATGGTCTTCCTCAAGAAGGCGAAGAAGGGCAAGGGGCCGCAGAAGGCGGTCGCGTCGGCCAAGGAGACGGCCGCCGTGCTGAGCAACGCCAAGCCTCACCCGCGCGGCGTGGAACTGACCAAGCATTCCGGCAGCACCGTGTCGGACCGGGTCTCGGACAGGGCCTCGGACAGGGTTTCGGCTTGACCCCGGCCGCAAGGGTCGCGAACACCACCGTCCCGGTTGTGGCACGCTCATCAGCATGACGGTCCCTGATTCCGGCTCCGGCAGCCTCGGCGCACTCGGTAGCCCCGTACGCATCGACGGTCCCTGGACCCACCGCGACGTGGCAGCCAATGGTGCCCGCTTCCATATCGCCGAGATGGGGGACGGGCCGCTGGTGATGCTGCTGCACGGCTTCCCGCAGTTCTGGTGGACGTGGCGCCATCAGCTGACTGCGCTGGCCGACGCTGGCTTCCGGGCCGTGGCGATGGACCTGCGAGGTGTCGGCGGCAGCGACCGCACGCCGCGTGGTTACGACCCCGCCAATCTCGCGCTCGACATCACCGGCGTCGTTCGGTCACTGGGCGAGCCGGACGCTGCCCTGGTCGGACACGACCTGGGCGGTTATCTGGCGTGGACGGCGGCGGTGATGCGGCCGAAGCTGGTGCGCCGGCTCGCTGTCTCATCCATGCCGCACCCCCGGCGGTGGCGCTCGGCGATGCTGTCCGACTTCGCGCAGAGCCGCGCGGGCTCCTATGTGTGGGGCTTCCAGCGTCCGTGGATTCCCGAACGTCAACTGGTCGCCGGGGACGCGGCATTGGTCGGCGAGCTGATGGAGAGCTGGTCCGGGCCGCAGCCGCTCGACGAGGAGGCCGTCGAGGTCTACCGGCGCGCGATGCTGATCCCGTCCACGGCGCACTGTTCGATCGAGCCGTACCGGTGGATGGTGCGATCGCTGGCCCGACCGGACGGTATCCAGTTCAACCGCAGGATGAAGCGTCCGGTGCGGGTGCCGACTCTGCATCTGCACGGCTCACTCGATCCGGCGATGCGTACGCGCAGTGCGGCCGGTTCCGGGGAGTACGTCGAAGCGCCGTACCGGTGGCGGTTGTTCGACGGGCTCGGCCATTTCCCTCACGAGGAGGATCCGGTGGCCTTCTCCAACGAGCTGATCAACTGGCTCAAGGATCCGGAGCCCGACCGGTAGACCCGGCGAGAGTGGTCGTCGCACACCCGAAGAACGATTGTCCTACGAGCGGCCAAATGCCTGGCGCATAAGCCAATTGGCGGTCCCTGAGACGGTTACCGACCATGGGGCCCGGGCAGACGTCGGGGTATGGGCTGGACGCACGACTTCGGTGACGCAGCACGCAACCGCCGCTCGGCCAGTGGGCCGATCACCCACGAGACAGGTGGCCTCTCGAGCGAGGACCACGAGCATTCGGGGCAGGGGATGGGGATTCCGCGCATCCTGAGGCGCCGCGCGCGCTGGATGTCCGCGCGCCTGCGCCACCATCCTCGGGACTGACCCCGCCGACGGTCCGCGGCACCCGTCCGACGATCCGCCGCAGCACCGCCTACAGCGCGCAGCCCTGGCTGTCGACCTGCTGGTTGGCGTTGCGGCCCAGTTCGATGTCCTCGCGGATCTCGTCCGCCGTCAGGGCGTAGCCGGTGTCGGCGTCGTCGAGGGACCTGGCGAAGATGACCCCGTAGACCTTGCCGTCCGTCGTGAGGAGCGGGCCGCCGGAGTTGCCCTGCCGCACGGTCGCGAACAGCGAGTACACGTCGCGGCGGACGGTGCCCCGGTGGTAGATGTCGGGGCCGTTGGCATTGATGCGGCCGCGGACGCGGGCGGAGCGTACGTCGTACGAACCGTTCTCCGGGAAACCGGCCACGATGGCGCTGTCGCCGCTTTCGGCATCGCCCTCCTCGAAGTCGGTGAACTCGAGGGGGCGCGCCTTCAGGTCGGGGACGTCCAGGACCGCGATGTCGCGCTCCCAGTCGTAGAGGACGACCTTGGCGTCGTAGAGCCGGCCCTCTCCGCCTATCTGGACGGTCGGTTCGTCGACGCCACCGACGACGTGGGCGTTGGTCATCACGCGGCGCTGGTCGAAGACGAAGCCGGTGCCCTCAAGAACCTTGCCGCAGCTCGGGGCCGTACCCACGACCTTCACGATGGACTGCTTGGCGCGTGCGGCGACGGGGCTCCCGACGAGTGCCGGGTCGGGTGCCTTCACCTCGGTGATGGGCTCGTTGGCGAACGGACTGAAGACCTGCGGGAAGCCGTTCTGGGCGAGTACGGAGGTGAAATCCGTGAACCAGGTGTTGGCCTGATCGGGCATCACACGCGAGACGCCGAGCAGCACCTTCGAATTACGGACCTCCTTGCCCAGGGTGGGCAAGGAGGTGCCGGCGAGCGCGGAGCCGATCAGCCAGGCGACCAGGAGCATCGCCACCACGTTGACCAGGGCGCCACCGGTCGCGTCCAGGGCGCGGGCGGGTGACCAGGTGATGAAGCGGCGCAGCTTGTTGCCGAGGTGGGTGGTGAACGCCTGGCCTACAGAGGCGCAGACGATCACGATCACGACGGCGACTATCGCGGCGGTGGTGGACACCACGGCGTCATCGGTCAGCGCGTTCCAGATCACCGGAAGCAGTGAGACCGCGACGAGTCCGCCGCCGAGGAAGCCGATCACCGAGAGGATGCCGACGACGAAGCCCTGGCGATAGCCGACGATCGCGAACCACACGGCGGCGACCAGCAACAGGATGTCCAGCACGTTCACCGTCATTTGCCTCGCAGTGTCGTCGCCGGGTGCTCTGTCCGGCTGGGGTGGGGCAACGGCATGATGCCGCTCTTCGATGTCACGCCCCCGCCGGGAGCGCATCAAGGGGTCAGCCTGTCATGCGCGCCAGTCCAGCGGGACCTGCTTGGCGCGGTCCCATGGTCGCTCCCATCCCGCGAAGTGCAGGATCCGGTCGATGACCCCGGCCGTGAAGCCCCAGACCAGAGCCCCTTCGACCGTGAACGCGGGGCCGGCATGGCCCCTCGGGTGCACGGCCGTCGCGCGGTTGGCCGGGTCGGTGAGATCTTCCACAGGCACGGTGAACACCCGCGCGGTCTCGGCGGGATCGACCGCCCCGACCGGACTGGGGGTGCGCCACCAACCCAGTACGGGTGTGACGACGAAACTGCTCACCGGGATGTAGAGCTTGGGCAGCACGCCGAAGGTCTGGACCCCGGACGGGTCGAGGCCGGTCTCCTCCTCGGCCTCACGCAGCGCGGCCCGCAGGGGGCCGGTGGTCGCCGGGTCGCCGTCCTCCGGGTCGAGCGCCCCGCCGGGGAAGGAGGGCTGCCCGGCGTGTGACCGGAGAGTGCCGGCGCGCTCCATCAGTAGGAGCTCGGGCCCTCTGGCGCCCTCGCCGAAGAGGACGAGGACGGCGGACTGACGGCCGTGGCCGCTCTCGGGCGGAAGGAAACGGCTGAGCTGGTGGGGTTCCACCGTGTCGGCGGCCCGCACCACCGGGTCGAGCCATTCGGGCAGGCCTTCGGTGGTGACGACCACGTCACCATCGACGATCACCTTGCCGTCGCCCTGCTGCTCGAACCGCTGGTACGTCTCTTCTCCTGCGCGTGTCATCGGCACCCCCTCACGCTCAACGTCGCGGGGTACCTCGATCGTTCCGTCCGTGGCTTCACCCGATCGGGCCCAGCGCCGGTGCCGGGTCGCCCGGGTAGTCCGGGGGCGGCTTGAGTCGCTGGCCGGGCTGTCCGCCCTTCTCGTACTTCAGGAGCTTCCTGGCCTTCTCCGGATCGGTCTCGCCCTCCCCGTACGCGGGGCAGAGGTGGGTGATCGGGCAGGCGCCGCAGGCCGGCTTGCGCGAATGGCAGATCCGGCGGCCATGGAAGATCACCCTGTGCGAGAGCATCGTCCACTCGCTCTTGGGGAAGATCGTGGCGATCTCGGCCTCGATCTTCACCGGGTCGTCCTGGTCGGTCCATTTCCAGCGCCGGGCCAGTCGCATGAAGTGCGTGTCCACGGTGATGCCGGGCACGCCGAAGGCGTTGCCCAGGACGACGAAGGCGGTCTTGCGACCCACGCCGGGCAGCGTCACCAGGTCCTTCAGCCGGCCGGGAACCTCGCCGCCGAAGTCGTCGCGGATCGCGGCGGACAGACCCATGATCGACTTGGTCTTGGCGCGGAAGAAGCCCGTCGGGCGGATGAGCTCCTCGACCTGCTCGGGCTCCGCCGCGGCCAGGTCCTCCGGTGTGGGGTACTTGGCGAAGAGCGCGGGGGTCGTCTGGTTGACCCTGAGGTCGGTGGTCTGCGCGGAGAGGACCGTCGCGATCAGCAGCTGGAAGGCGTTCTCGAAGTCGAGCTCCGGATGGGCGTACGGATACACGTCGGCGAGCTCGCGATTGATACGGCGGGCGCGCCGGACCATGGCCAGCCTTGATTCCGGTTTGGGCGTTTTGCCCTTTTTGACCGTCGTGGGCGATGCCTGTTCGCCCACAGCGGAATTCTCCTTACCGGACACGCTCCCAGCCCCCTCGGCCTGTGCTCTCACCGGCGAATTGGACACCCGGCCAGCCTAAAGGCCCCCACCGACATCCGCCCCGGTCCCCCGCAATCAGGACCCGATCGGGCCCCTGCCGTAGGGAGAGGCGCGTCAGTACGTCAAACTTGTTGTGACTGATCGCACGATTGTTTACCACCGGGGTCCGTTCCCCGGTGGTGCCTCACGGGGCACAGTGTCCCCGGGCCGGTACAGCACGGTCCGGCATCATGGGACCAACGTCCCCTGAGCAGGTCGACAAGGAGAGAACTCGTGGACGACGTTCTGCGGCGCGCCCCGCTCTTCGCGGCGCTCGATGACGAGCAGGCCGCGGAGCTCCGCGCCTCGATGAGTGAAGCGACGCTCGCCCGTGGCGACGCGCTCTTCCACGAGGGCGAACCGGGCGACCGCCTCTACGTGGTCACCGACGGCAAGGTCAAGCTCCACCGCACATCCCCCGACGGCCGGGAGAACATGCTCGCCGTCCTCGGCCCCGGCGAACTCATCGGAGAGCTGTCCCTCTTCGACCCGGGTCCGCGCACCGCCACCGCCACCGCACTGACCGAGGTCAAGCTCCTCGGACTCGGGCACGGCGACCTCCAGCCCTGGCTGAACGTCCGGCCCGAGGTGGCCACCGCACTGCTGCGCGCGGTCGCCCGCCGGCTCCGCAAGACCAACGACCAGATGTCCGACCTGGTCTTCTCCGACGTCCCGGGCCGTGTCGCCCGTGCGCTCCTCGACCTGTCGCGCCGGTTCGGTGTGCAGTCTGAGGAAGGCATCCACGTCGTCCACGACCTCACCCAGGAAGAGCTGGCCCAGCTGGTCGGTGCCTCCCGCGAGACCGTGAACAAGGCACTGGCCGACTTCGCACAGCGCGGCTGGCTGCGCCTGGAGGCCCGTGCGGTGATCCTGCTGGACGTGGAGCGACTGGCCAAGCGCTCCCGCTGACGGACGGCGTCCGCACCCGGTACGAACACTAAGGGGCCGCCCGCACCGAGCGGGCGGCCCCTTAGTACGTGCGTCACCTCTTGGTGCCGTCCACGATCAGCGGGTTCCCGGAGCCGCCTCCGCACGGAACGGCGTAGACGGGGTTCTTCTGCGCCGCCTCCTTGAACGCCTCGATGCACTGGTTGGCCAGGACCTTGTCACTGAGCGAGTCGTTCAGGATCTTGTTGGCCCTGGCGATGCCCTCGGCCTCGATCCGGCGGCGTTCCGACTCCGCCTTCGCCGTGCGCGCCGCCTCGGTAGCCCGCTCGGTGGCCTGCTGCTGCTGGATCTTGCGGTCGATCTGGTCCTGCAGCTGCTCGGACGGCCGCACGTTGCGCAGGTTCACGGTGGTCACGGCGATCCCGCGCGGCGCAAGGCGCTCCTTGATCAGGTCGGCGATCTCCGCGTTGATCTTCTCGCGCGCGGAGGTGTAGCCCTCCTCGCTCGTGTGACGGGCGAAGACGTTGCGGATGATCTCCCGGCTGTCGGGGAAGACCAGGCGCTGCTGGATCGCGTCCTCGCTGCCCGCGAGCCGGTACAGCTCGACCGCCTTGGCCGGGGTCACCGCCCACTTCACGGTCACCTCCGCGTACATCACACCGCCCTGCGAGGAGCGGACCTCGACGACCTCCTTGTCGGAGAGGTTGAGGTCCACGGGACGGGTCGAGAACGTCGTCACGTTGGTGAACGGCGACGTGATGTTCATGCCGGAGGTCATGGGCGAGCCGACCTTGCCGAAGGTCACGGGCACGCCGACCTCGTAGGCGCTGATGACGTGTACGCAGCTGGCAACGCCCGCGAAGAGACCGGCTGTGAGCGCTCCCAGCGCGCCGAGCCGCAGCCCCTTGTTGTCGCCGCCCCGGGCGACGAGGAACATCACCGCGGCGGCGATGACAAGGATGACGAACAGGACGAACACGGCTTCCCCCCGAGAACGGATGTCACAAAGCAAGCGGAGCGTAGAGCATCGCGCGCACCAGGACGCGGGGAGGGGGGCCGCCGGTTCCTCGGGCGCCCGGCGGCGGCGGGAGGTCCCTCAGACCGGCCCGATCAGGCCGTGTTCACGCAGGTACTCGAGCTGCGCGCGAACGGAGAGCTCGGCCGCCGGCCACAGGGACCTGTCCACGTCCGCGTAGACCTGGGCGACGACCTCGGACGCGGTGCTCCAGCCGTTCTCGACCGCGGTCTCCACCTGGGCGAGCCGGTTCGCTCGGTGCGCGAGGTAGAACTCGACGGCCCCCTGGGCGTCGTCCAGCACCGGGCCGTGTCCGGGGAGAACGGTGCGGATGCCGTCGTCGACGGTGAGCGAGCGCAGCCGCCGGAGCGAGTCCAGGTAGTCGCCGAGCCGGCCGTCGGGGTGCGCGACGACGGTCGTGCCGCGCCCCAGGACCGTGTCACCGGTCAGTACGGCGCGGTCCGCCGGGATGTGGAAGCTCAGCGAGTCCGCGGTATGGCCGGGCGTCGGGACGACCCTCATCTCCAGGCCACCCGTGGTGATCACGTCACCGGGCGCGAGCCCCTCGTCCCCGAGCCGCAGCGCCGGGTCGAGGGCTCGGACGTTCGTACGGGTCAGTTCCGCGAAACGCGCGGCTCCTTCCGCGTGGTCGGGATGGCCGTGCGTGAGCAGGGTGAGGCCGATGCGCTTGCCCGCTCGTTCCGCCGTGGCGACGACCGCCCGCAGGTGGCCTTCGTCGAGCGGTCCGGGGTCGATCACGACGGCGACGTCGGAGTCCGGCTCGGAGACGATCCAGGTGTTGGTTCCGTCCAGGGTCATGGCGGACGGGTTCGGGGCGAGGACGTTCACGGCACGGGCGGTCGCGGGCCCCGACAACACCCCGCCTCGGGGCCGGCCTGGCAGAGTGGCGGCATCGGTCATCGCGGGCCTCCGGAGGAGACGTGCTTGGTGAACTCCTCGTGACCCGGCCAGCTCAGGACGACCTCTCCGTTCTCCAGCCGGGCGGTGGCCAGCACGGGCGCGAGGTCCTGGCTCGCCGCCGCCTCCAGGGCCGCCGCGGGCGTCCCGTACGGCTGGATCGCCCTGAGGGTCGCGACGGTCGGGGGCATCATCAGCAGCTCACCCTTGTCGTAGCCGCCGGCGGCATCCGCGGGGCTGATCCAGACCGTGGTCTCCGCCTCCGTGGAGACGTTGCGGGTGCGCTGGCCCTCGGGCAGGGCGGCCACGAAGAACCAGGTGTCGTAGCGGCGCGGCTCGAACTCCGGCGTGATCCAACGCGCCCACGCGCCCAGCAGGTCGGACCGCAGCACGAGGCCCCGGCGGTCGAGGAAGTCCGCGAAGGACAGCCCTCTGTCGACCAGGGCCTGCCGGTCCGCCTCCCAGTCCTCGCCCGTGGTGTCACCGACGACCGTGTCGGGGGTACCGCCTGCCAGCAGCACACCGGCTTCCTCGAACGTCTCGCGCACCGCCGCACACACGATGGCCTGGGCGGACGCGGTGTCGTCCACTCCGAGACGCTCCGCCCAGACGTCCAGGGAGGGGCCGGCCCAGCGCACCGGGCGGTCGTCGCGCGGGTCCACGCCGCCGCCCGGGTACGCGTACGCGCCCCCGGCGAAGGCCATGGAGGTGCGTCGGCGCAGCATGTGGACAGCGGTGCCGGTCGCTGTGTCGCGCAGCAGCATCACGGTGGCCGCCCGCCTGGGGGCCACGGCGGTGAGCTCGCCGCTCGCGAGGGCGCGGATACGGTCGGGCCATTCCGGCGGGTACCACTGACCATTGGACATGGGCGGATGCTATGCGCTTCCGCGCCGATGTTCGAGAGTCTCCTTTCCGGAGACGGGCCCCCGGGCGCTCCGGTTCAAAACGCTCCGCCCGAGTACACGATGTCGATCCGCTGGATCCTGTCGCCGCCGTTCACCCCTTCGCTGTCGACGTGGTGAGGCAGAGGACGCCGCGGTGGTCGACCCCCTACGGTTCGCAGGCAGTCGTACGGCCGCCTGGAAACAGATCCTCTGCTCGACCAGGCAGCCGCCCACGTCGACGCGCATCGGGTGGACGCGGTTGCTCCTGGTCGTCGCCACGAGGACGCCCTCCTCGACGATCGAAGAACCGCTGGGAGGCCTGTGCGGTGGAGCAGGTCCTCATGGGTCGTGCCGCCCGGGACGGCGCCGCGGGTCCTGACGGTGACTCTCTGCGGGCTCCCCGGGGGCCCTGGCCTTCCCGTCGGCCGGCCGCCCCGAACGACTACGGCCCCGCACCACCGGAGAACCGGCGGCCACGGGGCCGTACGCAGGCTGTACCCGAACCTCGGGGTCAGTCCTGGACGAGCTCCACCTGGATCTCGACCTCGACAGGCGCGTCCAGCGGCAGCACGGCGACGCCCACCGCGCTGCGCGCGTGCACACCCTTGTCGCCGAGCACCTCGCCGAGCAGTTCGCTCGCGCCGTTGAGGACGGCGGGCTGGCCGGTGAAGTCGGAGGCTGACGCCACGAAGCCGACGACCTTCACCACGCGCGCGACGCGGTCCAGATCGCCGACGACCGACTTCACGGCCGCCAGGGCGTTCAGCGCACAGGTACGGGCGAGCTGCTTGGCCTCCTCGGGGGTGACCTCCGCCCCGACCTTGCCGGTGACGGGGAGCTTGCCGTCGACCATCGGCAACTGGCCGGCGGTGTAGACGTACGAACCCGAGATCACGGCCGGCTGGTAGGCGGCGATCGGCGGCACGACCTCCGGCAGCGTCAGTCCCAGCTCGGTGAGCTTGGCGTCGACGACGCCGCTCACGAGGACTTCTCGCGCTTCAGATATGCCACGAGCTGCTCGGGGTTGTTCGGGCCGGGCACGACCTGGACAAGCTCCCAGCCGTCCTCGCCCCAGGTGTCCAGAATCTGCTTGGTCGCGTGCACGAGAAGGGGCACGGTCGCGTATTCCCACTTGGTCATGGAGCCGACTGTAGCCGCACCCTCCGCATGCTTCGTGACGCAGCCCGCACCCAGCCTCGTGCGTAGGGCGGCACACGACTGGTTAGGCTCGAATGTGTGAGCAGGTTCCAGGTCGTCAGTGGCAAGGGCGGTACCGGTAAGACCACGGTGGCCGCCGCTCTCGCGCTCGCTCTCGCGACCGAGGGAAAGCGGACTCTTCTCGTCGAGGTCGAGGGCAGGCAGGGCATCGCCCAGCTGTTCGAGACCGAGACACTTCCGTACGAGGAGCGCAAAATCGCCGTCGCCTCCGGCGGTGGCGAGGTGTTCGCGCTGGCCATCGACGCCGAGCGCGCCCTCCTCGACTACCTCCAGATGTTCTACAAACTGGGCGGCGCCGGACGGGCCCTGAAGAAGATCGGCGCGATCGACTTCGCGACGACTGTCGCCCCCGGTGTCCGTGACGTGCTGCTGACCGGCAAGGCCTGTGAAGCCGTACGCCGCCGGGACAAACAGGGGCGGTACGTCTACGACCACGTCGTCATGGACGCCCCGCCCACCGGCCGCATCACCCGCTTCCTGAACGTCAACGACGAGGTGGCGGGCCTGGCGAGGATCGGCCCGATACACAATCAGGCGCAGGCGGTGATGCGGGTCCTCAAATCTCCGGAGACGGCGGTCCATCTGGTGACCCTGCTGGAGGAGATGCCGGTTCAGGAGACCGCCGACGGCGTCGCCGAGCTGCGCGCCGCCGACCTCCCGGTGGGCAACGTGATCGTGAACATGGTCCGCCCCCACCTTCTCGACGAGGACGCGGTGCGCGACGCGGCGAACGGCCGGCGCGGCGCCGTCACGAAGGCACTCACGGCAGCCGGCGTCTCCGGCGCCGCGGGGCTCGTCACACCGCTGCTGGAACAGGCGGCCGAGCACGCGCAGCGCGTGGAGCTGGAGCGTGAGCAGCGCAAGGCGCTGAACACCCTGGAGCTGGGGGCGTACGAACTTCCCGTGCTGAGCGAGGGAGTCGACCTGGCGGGGCTCTACCAACTGGCGAAGGAACTGCGCAAGCAAGGGGCGGGCTCATGACCCTGGACTCATCGGCCCGGCTCGAGATCGATCCGCTCATCGACGACCCGGCCACACGCATCATCGTGTGCTGCGGCGCAGGCGGCGTCGGCAAGACGACGACGGCGGCGGCGCTCGGTGTACGGGCGGCGGAGCGAGGCCGAAAGGTGGTGGTCCTCACCATCGACCCGGCCCGGCGGCTCGCGCAGTCCATGGGCATCGACTCCCTCGACAACACTCCGCGCCGGGTCAAGGGCATCGAGGACCGCCGCGAAGGGACGTCGCCGAACGATTCGAGCGACGACGACGGCGGGCGAGGGGCGGGTGAGCTGCACGCCATGATGCTCGACATGAAGCGGACCTTCGACGAGATCGTCGAGGCGCACGCGGACGCGGACCGGGCCCGTGCCATCCTGGAGAATCCCTTCTACCAGTCTCTTTCCGCCGGTTTCGCGGGCACGCAGGAGTACATGGCCATGGAGAAGCTGGGCCAGCTGCGGGCACGCGACGAATGGGACCTGATCGTCGTCGACACGCCGCCGTCGCGCTCGGCGCTGGACTTCCTGGACGCGCCGAAGCGGCTCGGGTCGTTCCTCGACGGCAAGTTCATCAAGCTGCTGATGGCTCCGGCGAAGATGGGCGGCCGGGCGGGGATGAAGTTCCTCAACGTCGGCATGTCGATGATGACGGGCACCCTGGGGAAGCTGCTCGGCGGCCAACTGCTGCGCGACGTGCAGACGTTCGTCGCCGCGATGGACACCATGTTCGGCGGGTTCCGCACACGGGCCGACGCGACCTACCGGCTGCTCCAGGCTCCCGGCACGGCGTTCGTGGTGGTCGCGGCGCCCGAGCGGGACGCGCTGCGTGAGGCGGCGTACTTCGTGGAGCGGCTGGGGGCGGAGGACATGCCGCTGGCAGGGCTGGTCCTCAACCGGGTGCACAGCAGCGGGGCGGCCCGGCTGTCCGCGGAGCGGGCGCTCGCCGCCGCGGAAAATCTTGATGAGGGCGGCATTGTGGATCAGGGGCCCGGGAAGACTCGTGTTCGTGACGCCGCGACCGTCTCTCCCGAATCGCCGTCCGCGGATCACGCCCCCGAAGCCTCGTCCGAAGCCCCGCCCAATGCCCCGGAAGCATCCGCAGAGCCGAAGAGCGACGAAGAGCGGACCACGCAGCAGATGACTGCGGGCCTGCTGCGTCTGCATACCGAACGGATGCAGGTGCTCTCGCGTGAACAGCGCACCCGTGACCGCTTCACCGCGCTCCACCCGGAAGTCGCGGTGGCCGAAGTGCCCGCCCTCCCCGGAGACGTGCACGACCTCGCCGGCCTGCGTGCCATCGGCGACCGCCTGGCGGCAGGCGGACCGGCCCGGGCCGACGTGGCGTAGGGCGCGGAGATCGGTCACAGCGGCGTTCGCGCCCTCCCACAGACGTATGGGCAGGCGGACGCCCATGGTCACGCAGGCGGCTCGTCCACCCGGCGCCGCGCGACGCTGACCCGCCCCGGTGTCGGGGACGCTGTCCCGCCATGCGCGCAGGCGACCGCCGACTGCCGACCGTCTTCGGCCGAGCGGCTGGCCACCGACCGGCTCCGGCCGACCGCGGTCGCCGACCGTCCTCGAGCGAGCATCTGCGCCCGTTCGTCCTCAGCCGAGCGCGCATTGACTGGACGACTCCGACTGAACGACTCCGACTGAACGCCTCCGACTGAACGCCTCTGACCGGACGTCTCGGGCCGAGACAGTCAGGCCGGGTGTCCTCAGCCGACCGCCGCGAACGCCTCGTACGTCTCGTCGTCCTCGAGGGCAACGGGCAGGATCCCCGCGCTGCGCTCGTACTCCGTGCGTGCTGTCTCGAGCAGTCGGCGCCAGGAGGTGACCGTGGGGCGTCTGCGCAGCAGTGCGCGCCGCTCCCGTTCGGTCATTCCACCCCAGACGCCGAACTCGACGCGATTGTCGAGCGCGTCGGCCAGGCACTCGGTTCGCACCGGGCATCCGGTGCACACCGCCTTGGCCCTGTTCTGCGCTGCTCCTTGTACGAACAGTTCATCCGGATCCGTAGTGCGGCAGGCTGCCTGCGCACTCCAGTCGGTAACCCAGCCCATGCCGGCGCCGTCCTCTCCCGAATCGAGGCTCCCCCACGGCGGCAGCGGCATATTCACCGCTGCCAGTTGAGGACGTTACGGAAGGTGGGCACAGCGCAACACCCCCGTGGGGCCCAATCTTGAATGGCCCGAACGGACTATGCGTACGCGGCAGATCACCCAGGGGAGTGACCCGAGGGCATAACCAACAAAGCCGACATTACGGGACAGTTCAGTTGGATCACATGGGGCACTGGGCGCCATATGCGCCTGATTCGGACAGGGTCTTCGGGCACAACTCCGCCGGATTCGGGTACAGCGGAATTGGCGTCAGTACTTGATGCAGAACCGCACTGCTGTGACAGTTGGGAGCAGCTTAGGCCAATGCCTTTATGCGTGTCCGGCAAATGAGAACGTAGGCTGCCCTCATGCCAAAGAAGCGCTCGGGCGGCGGTCTGACCGGGACCCAGCAGGCCGCCAAGTTCCTCGGAGTCAGCGTGCTCGCCGGAGCAGTGCTGGCAGGAATCGCCCTGCCGGCTGCCGGTGCACTGGGACTCGCGGCCAAGGGAACGGTCGAGGGATTCGACACGATCCCCGCCAACCTCAAGACGCCGCCACTGAGTCAGCGCACCACGATCCTCGACTCCGAGGGCGGGCAGATCGCCACGGTCTACTCGCGTGACCGCACGGTCGTGCCGCTCGAGGACATCTCCCCGTACATGCAGAAGGCGATCGTCGCGATCGAGGACGCCCGCTTCTACGAGCACGGCGCGATCGACCTCAAGGGCGTGCTGCGTGCCCTGAACAAGAACGCGCAGTCGGGCGGCGTCTCCGAAGGTGCCTCCACCCTCACCCAGCAGTATGTGAAGAACGTCTTCGTCGAGGAGGCCGGCGACGACCCCGACAAGGTCGCCCAGGCCACCCAGCAGACCCTCGGCCGCAAGATCCGCGAACTCAAGTACGCGATCCAGGTCGAGGAGGAACTCGGCAAGAAGAAGATCCTCGAGAACTACCTGAACATCACGTTCTTCGGCCAGCAGGCGTACGGAGTCGAGGCCGCGTCCCAGCGCTACTTCTCCAAGCACGCCAAGGACCTGAAGCTGGAGGAAGCCGCGCTGCTCGCCGGCATCGTTCAGTCACCGAGCCGTTTCGACCCCGTCAACGACTCCGAAGAGGCGACCAAGCGCCGCAACATGGTGCTGCAGCGCATGGCCGACGTCCGCGACATCTCCCAGGCCGAGGCGGACAAGGCCAAGGCCTCCCCGATCGAGCTGAAGGTCAGCAAGCCCAAGAACGGCTGCATCACCGCCGTCAACGGCGCGGGCTTCTTCTGCGACTACGTGCGCCAGGCGTTCCTGACCGACCCTGTCTTCGGCAAGACCAGGGAGGACCGGCTCAAGATCTGGAACCGGGGCGGTCTGACGATCAAGACCACGCTGGACCCGCAGGCCCAGGAGTCGGCACAGGCCTCGATCAAGCAGCACGTGTACCAGTCGGACAAGGTCGCCACCGCGGTGACGCTCGTCCAGCCCGGGACCGGCAAGATCGTTGCGATGGGCCAGTCCAAGCCGTACGGCTTCGGCAAGAACGAGACCCAGATCAACTACTCGGTCAACCACGGCATGGGCGGCTCGAACTACGGTTTCCCGGTCGGCTCGACCTTCAAGCCGTTCCTGGCGGCCGCGGCGCTGGAGCAGGGCAAGCCGCCGACGCAGGTCTATCCGTCGCCGTACAAGATGCCGTACCCGGAGTCGATCGCGACCTGCAGTGGTAAGCCCTGGGTCAATCCGGGCGGCAAGCAGACCCTGGAGAACGAGAACGAGTCCGAGGTGGGACCGTACCCGCTCAAGGAAGCCATGGCGCTTTCGGTCAACACCTACTTCGTGCAGATGATCGGCGAGATCGGAATGTGCCCGATCCTCGAGCTGACCGGCAAGCTGGGCGTGGTGCAGGGCAACGGCTCGAAGATGCCAGAACTGCCCTCGGCGCTCACCCTCGGCTCCACCGGTATCTCGCCGCTCAACATGGCCAACGCCTATGCGACGTTCGCCAACCGCGGTACCTACTGCACGCCGACGGCGATCGAGTCGATCACCACTGCGGACGGCAAGAGCCTGAAGGTTCCGCAGACCGAGTGCTCCAGGGCGCTGTCCGAGCGGACGGCCGACACGATCAACACACTGCTGCGCGGAGTGATCGACTCCGGTACGGGGCGCCAGGCCGGCCTGGCTAGCCGCGACAGCGCGGGCAAGACCGGTACGACCGACTTCCGGAAGAACGCCTGGTTCGTGGGCTACACCCCGAACATGTCCGGCGCGGTGTGGGTCGGCAGCGCCAGCCAGCAGGTGCGGATGGAGAACATCACCATCGGCGGCCAGTACCACCCGAAGGTCTTCGGTGGTGGTGTCCCGGGTCCGATCTGGAAAGACGCCATGTCGGGGGCGCTGGAGGGCGAGCCGGCCCTGAAGTTCAACAAGGTGCACATCCCGGACCCGCCGAAGGACAAGGAGAAGGACAAGGACAAGGAGAAGCCCGGCGACGACAAGCCCGGCGACGTGGAGCCGTGGCCGGGGATCTCGATCCCGCCGGACCTGATCGGCGGCGGCAACAACCGCGGCCAGGGCAACGGCGGTGGCAACGGCGGCAACTGGCCGTAGGCCTCGGGCAAGCATGAAGGGGCGCCCCGGTCCTTGTGAGGACCGGGGCGCCCCTTTCCGTGTCCGGGGGCCGCAGCGAGGGCGTGCGGGGCCGGAGCGTGAGCATGCGTGGCCGGAGCGTCAAGCGCCAGAGACCGGCCGTCGTGCAGGGACCGGCTGTCGAGTCTGCGGAGGTGGCGTCAGCCGGCGAGCAGCTGCTTCACCGCGGCGGCGACCCGGCCGCCCTCGGCACGGCCCGCCACCTTCGGGTTCACGATCTTCATGACGGCGCCCATCGCGCGGGGACCCTCGGCACCCGCCGCCTTCGCCTCCTCGACGGCCTGCGCCACGATTCCGTGCAGCTCGTCGTCCGTCAGCTGCTGCGGGAGGTACGCGTCGAGGATCACGCCTTCCGCCTTCTCACGCTCGGCCTGCTCGGCGCGACCGCCCTGGGCGAAGGCGTCAGCGGCCTCGCGGCGCTTCTTCGCCTCCTTCGCGATCACCTTCTGCACCTCATCGTCGGAGAGTTCACGGGCGGTCTTGCCGGAGACCTCCTCCTTGGTGATGGCGGCGAGGGTCAGCCGGAGCGTGGAGGAACGCAGTTCGTCGCGGGCCCTGATCGCTTCGGTGAGGTCTTCCTGCAGCTTGGACTTGAGCGTGGTCATGCGGCCAAGTGTGTCAGGTGCGCGACGGAACGTGCCGCCGCATTTCGCGGCGGGCCGCGCAAACGGGGCATGGACCGCCTCGAGGAGCCGCGTGGGCGAACGGCCCTCTCCGTCCCGCTCCGTAAAGCCGCCGACACCCGACCGCCCCTCGCAGGCGACCGCGGCGTCGCCTGCCGGACACCGTCCGTTGACAGCCTGCGCGGGTGCCCTCCCTTCGCCTCCTCGTCGACCGAGCCCTGGACCGGGTTCTGGACCGGGTTCTGGACCGGGCGGTCGACTGGGCCGTCGACTTCCGTCAATGCCGGCTGCTCGGGCTGCTCGGCTCGACGGCCCTTGCGGCGGGCGGCGTCAGCGCCGGAGCCCTGCCGGTACGGGAGGTGCTCGCCCCGGAGTCGGGGCGAGCCGCGCTCGGACTCGTCGGGGCGTACTTCGGGCTCGTCGTCCTGGTGGCGGCCTGGGCGCTCATGGGCAGGGCGGTGCGTGGCCCACGGCCGCCCGGACGCCGTGAGCTGCTGACGACACTCGCGCTCTGGACGGCCCCGCTGCTGGTGGCACCACCACTGTTCAGCCGCGACGTCTACAGCTACCTGGCGCAAGGCGCGATGGTCGACGCGCGGCTCGACGTGTACGCCCACGGCCCGTCCCATCTGGGCGGCCCGCTCACCGCGGAGGTCGCGCCCCTGTGGCGGGACACTCCCGCTCCGTACGGCCCCGTCTTCCTCGCCTTCGCCTCCGCGGTGACCCACTCGCCCGACCTCTCCGCGATCTCCGCGGACCAGGTGGCGACCGGAGTGGTGGGCATGCGACTGGTCGCGCTGCTCGGCGTCGTGGCGATGGTGCTGTGCCTGCCCCGCCTGGCCCGGCACTGCGGTACGGACCCCTCCGTGGCGCTCTGGCTCGGGGCACTCAACCCTCTGGTTCTGCTGCACCTGGTCGGCGGGGCGCACAACGACGCGATCATGCTCGGGCTACTGGGCGTCGGACTGGTCGCGGCCCTGGGCAGCAGGCCGGTGACGGCGGTCGTGCTCATCACGCTGGCAGCGCTGGTGAAGGCGCCCGCGGTGCTGGGGCTCGTCGCCGTCTTCGTGCTGTGGGCCCGGCAGCCGCCCTGGGCGCGGGCCCCACGGCTGTCCGCCGCCCTCGCGGTCCTGGGCATCTGCGCGGCCACCACCGCGACGACCACCACGCTCGTGGGCACCGGTTACGGATGGCTCTCCGCGCTGGACACCCCCGTCTCCCCGGAGAACTGGTCCCTCACCTCCACCCTCGGCCGGATCACCACGGCCCTGCTGTCCGGCGCGGGTGCAGGAGACGGCGACGGCGACGGCGACGGCCTGAGGGAATTCGCATCCGTGACGGCCACCGCGTGGCACCTGCTCGGCCTCGCGGCAACCGCAGTCCTCGTACTACTGGCCTGGCGCCGCCACCATCTGCTGCGCCCGGTCCACGCGCTCGGGCTCAGTCTCATGGCCGTGGCGCTGCTGGGACCAGCGATCCGCCCCTGGTACCTGCTGTGGGGCTTGTTTATGATCTCCGCCGCGGGACCGGGCAGACTGCTTCGCAGGGCGGTCGCCGTGGCCAGCGGAGTCCTCGCGCTGGCCGTACTGCCGAACGGATTCGCTCCTGACGCCGCGCAGTTGCTGCTCGCCATCAGCGGCGGACTCCTCGCGGTGACGGCACTGTGGGGCACACATCGCTTTGCAAACCGGCCAGTTGGGAGTACGGCATGACACAGCTCGACACGACGGAGGCCTCGTGGCGGTGGCCCATGACCACCCGCGGAAGAATCCTCCTGGTCGCCGGGCTGGCCGCCGCCGTCCTGCTCTTCCTCGCGACGGTGCCCAAGCATCGCGACTGGTTCGACCTCGGTGTCTACTACGGGACCGTGCACCACTGGGCGAACGGCGGTGCCATATACGACTACTTGGTGCCGGGCAGCCGCTACGGCTTCACCTATCCGCCGTTCGCCGCCGTGTGCATGCTGCCGATGCGGCTGCTGGGCTGGGAAACCGCTGTCGCGGTCTGCCTGCTCCTCAACGTCGCCGCGGCAGCCGTGATCGTGCGCTGGACCGCCGGGCCCATCGTCCGGCGCCAGGGCTGGACGCCCTGGTACGCCCTCGCCCTCGCCGGCTGCGCCTTCGCTCTCCTCGAACCGGTCCGTGACACCGTCAGCTTCGGCCAGGTCAACCTGCTTCTGCTGGCGCTCGTCCTCGCCGACGCCCGGCTCCTGGCCGCCGGCGGCCGGGCAGCCCGGTACGCCGGCATCGGCATCGGCATCGCCGCGGCGATCAAGCTCACGCCTGCCGTGTTCATCGGCCATCTGCTCCTCACCGGCCGGCCCCGGGCAGCGGCCACCGCCACCGCTGTCGCGCTCGGCGCCACCGGGCTGGCCGCGTGGATCGCTCCGGACGCGTCACGGGTCTACTGGACCGAGGCGCTGTGGGACACCGACCGGGTCGGTTCGCTGGCGTACGTCTCCAACCAGTCCTGGCAGGGCCTGCTGGCCCGGGTCATGGAACCCCACGAGCCGAGCCGCGGGATCTGGGCCGCCGGCGTGATCGTGCTGCTCGCCGTGTGGGCGGTACGGGTGCGCCGGGCGACCGTGGCCGGGGACCACACCGCCGCCTTCGCGCTGACCGGCATCCTCGCCTGCCTGATCAGCCCCGTCACATGGGTGCACCACCTGGTCTGGCTGGTGCCCGCCCTCGTGGTACTCGCCGACGCCGCGCTCCGCACAGCCGAAGGACCGGACCGCAGAAGGCTGATGGCCTGGGCCGTCGCGCTGCCCGTCGTACTGAGCAGCAGCATCGTGTGGCTGTGGAGCAAGGACTCGTCCGGCATCGACGGGTTCCTCGGGGGCAACACGTACGTCTGGATCGCGCTCGGACTGTTCCTCGCGCTGCCCGTCCGCAGCGCCCGGACCGCTGCCGTCCCACTGCCCTCCCGCACCTGACAGGTCTGCGACGATGGACACATGCGCGCACGCTACGGGCTCCCCCTGAAGATCACGGCAGGAATCACGGCGGCCGGAGCCGCCGGTCTCGTCTACGCCGCGGGCATCGAGGCCCGTTCGTTCCGGCTGCGGCGGGTGACGGTGCCGGTCCTGCCGCGCGGGATGCGGCCGCTGCGCGTGCTTCAGGTCTCCGACATCCACATGGTGAGCGGCCAGAGCAAGAAGCGGGCATGGCTGCAGTCGCTGGCCGGCCTGCGCCCGGACTTCGTCGTCAACACCGGCGACAACCTCTCCGACCCCAAGGGCGTGCCGGAGGTTCTGGACGCGTTGGGCCCGCTGATGGAGATCCCCGGGGTGTACGTCTTCGGCTCCAACGACTACTACGGGCCGAAGCTCCGCAACCCGGCCCGCTACCTCTTCGAGAAGGCCCAGGGCCGCCACGGCCTCAACGGCAACGCCCCGGCCGTCGGCGTCGTCCACAACCCGTGGGAAGGAATGCGGGACGCCTTCGACACCGCGGGATGGCTGGACCTCACGAACACGCGCGGCCGGCTGAAGCTCAACGGGTACGAGATCGCGTTCACCGGCCTCGACGACCCGCACATCAAGCGGGACCGGTACGACAAGGTCCTCGGCGGCCCCGAGAAGGACGCGGATCTCTCCCTGGCCGTCGTCCACGCCCCCTACCTGCGCAGCCTCGACGCGTTCACCGCCGACGGCTACCCCCTGATCCTGGCCGGCCACACCCACGGCGGGCAGCTGTGCATCCCCTTCTACGGCGCCCTGGTCACCAACTGTGACCTGGACACGGACCGGGTGAAGGGCCTCTCCACCCACCGGGCCGAGGGGAACGTCTCGTACCTGCACGTCTCCGCGGGCTGCGGCACCAACCGCTACACCCCGGTCCGCTTCGCCTGCCCCCCGGAGGCCACCCTCCTCACCCTCACGCCACGCGACTGATCCGCTCCCGTCCGGGACGGGGCCGGGTGGGACCGGGCTGGTCCGGAGCGGGAGGGCCCGGCCCGAGACCCTCTCAGGGCCGGTAGAAACCGGATTTCGTCTCCGGCCGCGGGTGGGCTAAAGTAATCGATGTCGCCGGGACACCGGTGACATCGGGGTGTAGCGCAGCTTGGCAGCGCGCTTCGTTCGGGACGAAGAGGTCGTGGGTTCAAATCCCGCCACCCCGACAGCTGAAACACCAGGTCAGGGGCCTGATCCGCAACGCGGGTCGGGTCCCTGAGTGGTTTGTCGGGGGGAGTGCGGTGGAGCTCGGCTCGGGGCTGATAGCAGGAGAAGTGCCACTGCCCGAAGTCATGGCGCGCCTTCGACGGGATCGCCCCGTGTTCCACTCCGAAGCGGATCTGCAGCACAGCTTCGCGCGGGTTCTGTGGGAACTGGCGCCAGGAATCCATTCGAGGCTGGAAGTCCGCCAGGATGTTCCTGGCAACGGGCGGGCCGAACACCTCGACTTGCTGTGCATCGGCCCTTCGGCCCGTACGGCCATCGAGTTCAAGTACTTCAAAGACAGATGGACCGGGACGGCCGGGCCCCTGCAGGAGACGTACTCACTACGGTCGCACGCTGCGACCGACCTGGGACGGCTTGGATTCGTCACCGATATCGCCCGGCTGGAACGCTTCGGAGACAGGCCGGACCAGAATGGGCTGGCGCTTCTCGTCACCAATGCGCAATCGCTGTGGGCTCCACCGTCTCCTGGGGCGACGCACAAGACCCGGGATCACGACTTCCGCATCCATGACGGGCGCAGGCTTGCCGGCCAACTCCTCTGGGCCGGCGGCGCCTATGAACGCAACACGCGGACGCTGCACGGGACCTACCCCCTCGGTTGGCAGCCGTACTCACAACAGGGCGGAGCACGAGGAGAGTTTCGCTACCTGGCTGTCTTCGTAGCGCCCCTGACCGGTCAATAACCCGGTGTCTCCAGGGCACGGCTCACGGGTCTGCGCAACCCCTGCCTGCAGATAGACCGTTTCCGCGCCGGACTGCTGAAGCAGGTCGTGGGCCGTGACGAGTCCGGGAACGTCGTGCGCAAGGCGGGTGTGATGAGCGTGGTGGTCGCGGGCGGCGTGGTGCTGCCCGGAGACCCGATCACGGTGCGTCTGCCGGCGGAGCCGCACCGGCCACTGGACAAAGTCTGAGCCGCCCCGGCCCCTTCCGAAGACCGGGGGCGAGGTATGCGGGTGTGCCCCTGCTGGAAGACGCGGGACGGCCCGCCGTCGAGCGGTGCGGCATCCGGGTCCGCCCACCGGGTGCAGCCGCCCGTCCCCGCCGCCGTGAGCAGCGCCTTTGCCGGTTCGTCACCCGGTCCGGAGCCGGCCGCGACCCATGGGGAACCGATGTGGGGTGCCGGTCGTTGTCCGGGCGGGCAAAGGAATCGTCAAATGGCGCGGCCCGCGCCGGATTGCGCAGGGGATTTCCATGGGAGTCAGCCTTTCCAAGGGCGGCAACGTCTCGCTCAGCAAGGAGGCCCCGGGCCTGACCGCGGTCGTCGTGGGCCTCGGCTGGGACGTACGCAGCACCACCGGGACCGACTTCGACCTGGACGCCAGCGCCCTGCTGGTGGACTCGAACGGGAAGGTCCTGAGCGACCAGCACTTCGTGTTCTTCAACAACCTCAAGAGCCCCGACGCGTCCGTCGAGCACACCGGTGACAACCTCACCGGTGAGGGCGAGGGCGACGACGAGCAGATCAAGGTCAACCTGGCCGGTGTGGCCGCCGAGGTCGACAAGATCGTCTTCCCGGTCTCGATCCACGAGGGCGAGAGCCGCAGCCAGTCCTTCGGCCAGGTGCGCAACGCGTTCATCCGCGTCGTCAACCAGGCGGACAACAACGAGCTGGCGCGTTACGACCTCAGCGAGGACGCCTCGACCGAGACCGCCATGGTCTTCGGCGAGCTGTACCGCAACGGCGCGGAGTGGAAGTTCCGTGCCGTCGGCCAGGGTTACGCCTCCGGTCTGCGCGGCATCGCGCAGGACTTCGGCGTCAACATCTGACCCGACCCGGTCCCGGCGCCTGGTGTCCGCCCCGCAGCGCAGGCCGGACACCGGGGCCCGACCGGTCGGATCCCGGCACCGGGCCGGCGCCGTCGGGTCCTAGAGGTCGTTCGTCGGCCAGTCGAGCAGCCGGGCCCCGATCGCCGCCGTCTGAAGCATGTAGCGGTGTTGCGGATCCGTGGGGTCCGAGCCGGTCAGCCGGTTGATCCGCTCCAGGCGGTACGTCAGAGCGCGCACGCTCAGGTTCAGCGCGCGTGCCGCCTGCGCGGCGACGCACCCCGCGTCGAAGTACGCGTGCAGCGTGTCCAGCAGGGGCTGCGCGCCGCCCCGCGCCTGCTGAAGCGGTCCCAGCGCACTGTGCACCAGGTCCGCCATCGCCTCACGGTCGCGGGCCAGCACGGGGAACACCAGCAGGTCCGCCGCGTGCAGGACCGGGTCGTCGAGGCCGACACGGTCGGCGAGGTCGAGGGCGTTCAGGGCTTCCTCGTACGAGCGGACGACGCCACCCGCTCCCGGATGCGGACGGCCTATCGCCGCCCGGCCCCCGTCCGTCGCCGCATGCGCCTGTTTGGCGAAGTGGCGCACGACGTCCTCCTGATCCGCCGGCACGACGCAGATCAACCGGTCGTCCTTGGTGGTCAGCAGAATCCGGCGGTCGCCGAAGCGGGAGAACAGCGCCGACTCCACCGATCGCGTCACCGGATGCGTGTCGTCGTACGGCTCCGGACCCACCGCGACCGCGACGGCGTGCGCGTGCGCGAGCCGCAGGCCGAACTGCTCCGCCCGCTGCGCGAGCCGGCCCGGGTCGCTGCGTCCGTACAGCAGGTCGTCGATGAACTCCCGCCGCGCGGCCTCCTCCTTGCGTACGGCCATCCGCTGCGCCCGCTCGTAGCCGCCGGCGAACGCGTCGATGGTCTGCTCGACCGCCGCGAGGACGCTCTCCGGCGACGTGGTCCTGGGCCAGGCCGCCCGCGTGGCCGCCAGGTGCTGGATGACCAGAGCGCGCAGCCCCTGCCCTGACTCGGCGGCCTGTTCGCCCAGCGTCCTGCGGCTCTCCACCTCGTCCCGCGTCAGCCGGCGCCCTGTCCTGCCCACCTCGGCCAGGATCTCCGCATAGCCCGAGAGGTACGCCTCCGGAGCTTCGTCAACTGCCACCCGTCATCCCCCATCGATTGCCCGGAACCATGCGACCGGCGTCTGCGTCATGCGGCCGCACACCGGCATTAACACCCCGTAAAGATTGCCGGAATCCGGCAATGCGAGCAACCCTGACCGACTGTCACTATCGGACCACGCCGCAGCACGGGGATGCGCCCGATGCTGTGACTCGGCAATGGGGAAACGGGGGTCGGACCGGTGAACGAGTTCCTGGCGACTGCCTTCTCCTTTCCCACCGTCCTGCTCAGCGCCGCTCTCGCGGTCGTCATCGTCTTCTGGGCGCTCGTACTTCTCGGGGTAGCGGAGCACGACTCGTTCGACGGTGACGTGGCACAGCCGGGCACCGGCGCCGCCGCCGGGCTCGGCGGAGTGCCGGTCGCCGTCGCGGCATCGGTGCTGATCGCCGTCGCGTGGTTCACCAGCCTCGCCGGCTCGGTGCCGCTGCGCCGTTCCGGCCTCGTCGGCATCCCTTACGCCGCCCTCGCATGCGCGGTGCTCGCCGCCGCCTCACTCGTCGCATGGTTCGTCACCAGGCGACTGGTCCGAACCCTGGCCAGACTCTTTCCCGCGGAACCCGGGCCGTCCCGGCAGGACTTCGTCGGCAGAACATGCGTCATCCGTACGGGGCGGGTGGACGCGCACTTCGGCCAGGCGGAGGTCACGGCCCGGGACGGCTCCGCCGCCGTCGTACAGGTCAGACAGCTCGCCGCCAAGGATGAGGAACCTCTCGTCGCAGGCTCCACGGGGCTGCTCTACGCGTACGACGAAGCCGGGGAGTTCTTCTGGGTCGCCCCGTTCCCGCCGTTCGGGGAGCTGCCCGGAGAACTGCCGGGACCCGGCACCCGGTCCGCTGCCTGAACCTCTCTCCTCCTCTCACCCGAGGGACCTCTCATGGACACCATCACTGCGGGCATCGGCGTGCTCGTCGCCGCCGTACTGCTCGTCGCCGTAGGTCTGTTGCTGATCATCACGAGACTGTTCCGCAAGGTCGAACAGGGCAAGGCCCTGATCGTCTCCAAGATGCGGAAGGTCGACGTCACCTTCACCGGGCAGGTCGTGCTGCCGGTTCTGCACAAGGCCGAGATCATGGACATCTCGGTGAAGACCATCGACATCACGCGGACCGGCCGCGACGGCCTCATCTGCCGCGACAACATCCGCGCCGACATCCGCATCTCGTTCTTCGTCCGCGTCAACAAGACGGTCGAGGACGTCATCAAGGTCGCCCAGGCCATCGGCACGGCGCGGGCGAGCGACAAGGAAACGCTCCAGGAGCTGTTCAACGCCAAGTTCTCCGAGGCGCTCAAGACGGTCGGCAAGCAGATGGACTTCACCGACCTCTACACCAAGCGTGACGAGCTGCGGGACCGGATCATCCAGCTCATCGGCACCGACCTCAACGGCTACAGCCTCGAGGACGCGGCGATCGACCACCTGGAGCAGACGCCTCTCTCCCAGCTCGACCCGACCAACGTTCTGGACGCCCAGGGCATCCGGAAGATCACCGAACTGACGGCGGTCGAGCACGTGCGCACCAACGAGTTCCAGCGCACGGAGGAGAAGGAGATCACCCGGCAGAACGTCGACGCCCGCGAGGCGATCCTCGAACTGGAGCGCCGACAGGCCGACGCCGAGATCAAGCAGCGCCGCGAGATCGACACCGTACGGGCAAAGGAAGAGGCCGAAACGGCGCGGGTGATGGAGGAGGAGCGGCTGCGTGCGCAGAGCGCGTTCCTGCGCACCGAGGAGCAGCTCGGCATCCAGCGTGAGAACCAGGCGCGTGAGGTCGCCGTCGCGGAGAAGAACCGCGAGCGGGTCATCGCCATCGAGAACGAGCGCATCGAGAAGGACCGGCTGCTGGAGGTCATCGCGCGGGAGCGGGAGACCGCGCTGACCCGGATCGCCGCCGACAAGGAGGTCGAGTCCGAGCGGCGGGACATCGCGGAGGTCGTGCGCGAGCGGGTCGCCGTGGACCGGACGGTCGCCGAGCAGGAGGAGTCGATCAAACGACTGCGCGCGGTCGAGGAGGCCGAGCGCGAGCGGCAGACGATCGTCATCGCCGCCGAGGCTCAGGCGCAGGAGAAGCTCGTCAAGGACATCAAGGCGGCGGAGGCTGCGGAGCAGGCCGCGGTGCACCGCGCGGCCGAGGAGATCACGCTCGCGGAGGCCCGGGTGAAGTCCGCGGACCTCGACGCCCGCGCCAAGCTGCGGCTCGCGGAGGGTATCCAGGCGGAGGCCGCGGCGGAGGGCCTCGCGGCGGTGCAGGTCCGTGAGAAGGAGGCCGACGCGATCGAGAAGGCCGGCCGTGCGGAGGCGGGCGCCGAGCAGGCACGGCTCCTGGCGCAGGCCGAGGGCGTACGGGCGAAGGGGGCGGCGGACGCGGCGGCCATCGGCGACAAGCTGAAGGCCGAGGCGGCGGGCCTGACGGAGAAGGCCGCGGCGATGGCGGCGCTGGACGAGGCGTCCCGCGGGCACGAGGAGTACCGACTGCGTCTTGAGGCGGAGAAGGACATCCGGCTGGCAGGACTCGACGTCCAGCGGCAGGTCGCGGAGGCGCAGGCGACGGTTCTCGCCACAGGCCTGGAGAACGCCGACATCAACATCGTCGGCGGGGAGTCCGTCTTCTTCGACCGGCTGATGTCGTCGATCTCGCTCGGCAAGGGCGTGGACTCGTTCATGCGGCACTCCGAGACGGCGCAGACCCTGGCGAAGCCGTGGCTGGACGGGACGTCGAGCTTCACGGACGACCTGACGTCGGTCCTCGGTTCCGTGTCGACCGGCGACGTGCAGAACCTGACGGTTTCCGCGCTGCTGATGCGGCTGATGAAGTCCGGGATCCCCGGCGCGCAGGGCGGTCAGCTGCAGCAGCTGCTGGACGCCGCGGAGCGCATGGGTCTGGCGGACACCCCGGTCGGATCGCTCACCGCTACGGCGGACCCGCTGTCGCACAGCGGTGCCGCCCAGGCTCCGGCCGTCAACGGTTCGGTCCCGGCCGTCTGATCTCCCGGTGCGCGCACCGGTGCTGCTGGACGGGGGTCTGCAGCACCGGTGGGCGCAACGGGAACGGAATCCATCGCAGAAAGCGAGCACGCACATGACGACGCCCACCACCGCCGTGCCCGCCGGCGACCGGCCGACCGGTGGCAGCAACGGGTCGGCCTCCAAGACGATGGACTCCGGGAAGACGGATTCGAAGACGCGGGACGCCGGAAGGAAAGATTCCGGAACGCGGGACGCCAGGACGGTGGACTCCGGGACGAGGGGCGCCGGGACGAGGAGCGCCGGAGCGGTGGACTCCGGGACGAGGAGCGCCGGAGCGGTGGACTCCGGGACGAGGGGCCCCGGGACGGTGGACTCCGGGACATACGAGGTGCTGCGCGACCGGCTCGGCGCACATGCCGCCGAACTCGCCAGGCGCGCCGAGGATCTCAACACCCGCCGTATCGCCACGTTCGGCTCGACGGAGCTTCGGCTCACCGGCACGGAACACCTGCGCAGCGAGAACAACTGCGTGCCGCGCGACCTCGTCGCCGTCGGCGAACATCTGCTGTTCGGCTACGACACCGTCCTCGGGGTGCGTACGCAGACCACGGTCGGCGACGTCTTCGCCCTCCACGACCGTGAGTTGAACCGCGTCCCCGACGACACCGTGCCCGGCCTCCTCGACGATCCCGCGTTCCTGCGGGAGTTCGAGGAGCTGCACCGCTACTACCAGGGTGCCCGGCTCCTCCGACTCCGCCACACGGGTGGCCGACTGCTGGCCGTCTTCCGTACCGGCGAGCAGGCCTCCGACATCCGGGTGCTGCGCTGGGCAGTGACGCCCGGCGGAAGAGCCGAGTTCCTCGACGCCCGTGGTGAGCGTGACCATGTCCTCCCCGCGTCGCACGACTTCGAGTGGACACCGACGACCCGCGAGGACCACGTACCCGGCCGCCATCCGCATGTGTCCGTCGGCGGTGAGATCTTCGTCGCGACGGTCGGCGGCACGCTCACCGTGAAGACCGAGGACGAAACGGAGACCGGCGAGGGCATCCACTCCGAGCCCGTCGACGAGCCGCTGCAGTCCCTGGCCGACGCCGACATCGGGCACGCCCGCGTCGGACCGCTGATCCTGCTGCGCATCCGCCCGTACAAGGAGGAGGCGTACCGGTACCTGGTCCACAACACGATCACCAGGACCGTCGTACGGCTCGACGGAATCGGCCAGGCATGCCGTCGGCTGCCGGAGGACCAGGGCATCGTCTTCCCCGGCGGCTACTACCTCGCCGCGACCGCGACGGCCCGCACCTTCGACGTCGACGCCGGGTCCGCCGGGTCCGCCGGGTCGCCGGAATTCGAGCGGGCGGTCCGGTCGCCGAACGGCGAGGACGTGATGTTCGTCTTCCACTCGCAAGTGGAAGGCCGCAGTCTGCTGCTGCCCTACAACGTGATCCGCAAGACGGTCGCCACCCCGCTGAACTGCCGTGGCCACGCCGTCTTCGAGGACGGCACGCTTCTGATCCTCCGTGCCGAGGGCGACGAGCCGACCCGGGTGCACCCCGTGCAGCGGTGGCAGTCGCCCTTCGTCTCCGACACCTACGCGGCCGCCCGCCCCGCCGGTCAGGGCCCGCTCGCCGTCATCGGCAACGCGGACCTGGTGCGCGGCATCTCCGACTGTCTGTCCCTCGCCCGCTCCGTCGCCGACGCGCAGCACGGTCCTGCGACCGGCGTCCACGAAGCGCTGCTCGCCGCCTGCACCCGCGCCGCGGACGCTTTCCACTGGCTGGCCGACCCCGAGGCGGGCGATCTCGCCTCACCGCTCGCCGGGCTGCGGGCGACGGCCGAGCAGGTGGTGGCCGAGTCCGAGACCGTACGGGAGCTGACGGCGCGGGCCGCCAGGGCGCTGGACGAGGCCGCCGGCCGGATCGCCGCACAGGTGCGTCGGCTGCGCGGCGAGACCCCGCGCGGCGCGGGCGGGTGGGTCGACGGCCTGACCCGGCTGCGCCGCGCGCAGGGTGAACTGCTCACCGTCAAGGAGTTGCGGTACGCGGACACGGCCCGGATCGACGTCCTCGCCGCGGACACCGATGCCGACATCACCTCCTTCGCCCAGCGTGCCGTGGCCTTCCTCGAGCGCGAGGACGCCTTCGCGGACCGGCACACGGACATCGAGGAACTGACGGCGAGGGCCGAGGCGATCACGACGGTCGCGGAGGCCGTACCGGTCGCCGAACGGCTCGAGGAGCAGGCGGAAGGACTCCGTACCGTCACCGAGGTGGTCGCCGGGCTGGACATCGGCGACGCGGTCGTCCGTACGTCCGTCCTGGAACGGATCGCGGAGGTGCTCGGCGCCGTCAACCGCGCCCGCGCCACCCTCGACGCCCGCCGCAGGGAGCTCCTCGCCCACGAGGGCAAGGCGGAGTTCGCAGCCGAACTGGCGCTCCTCGGCCAGGCGGTCACCGGGGCGCTCGCCGCCGCCCAAGACCCTGAGGCGTGCGACGAGCAGCTCGCCGCGCTGCTGCTCCGGCTGGAGAACCTGGAGTCGCGTTTCGCCGACTCCGACGACTTCCTGGGTGAGCTGGGCACGAGGCGCACCGAGGTGTACGAGGCGTTCGCGTCCCGCCGCCAGACCCTTCAGGACGAGCGCGCCCGGCGGGCGGAGCGGCTGGCGGGATCGGCCGCACGCGTGCTGGAGACGATCTCGCGCCGGGTCGCCTCTCTGGGCGACACCGGTGAGATCAACACCTACTTCGCCTCCGACCCCATGGTCGCCAAGGTCCGGCGCACCGCGGACGAGTTGCGCGCACTGGGCGACGGCGCACGGGCGGAGGAACTCGACGGGCGGTTGAAGGCCGCGCGGCAGGAGGCGGCGCGGGCACTGCGCGACCGCACCGACCTGTACGCGGACGGTGGCTCGGCCATTCGGTTCGGCCGGCACCGGTTCGCGGTGAACACCCAGCCGTTCGAGCTGACCCTCGTACCGCAGGGCGACGGACTCGTGTTCTCGCTGACCGGTACGGACTACCGTTCGCCGGTCACCGAGGCGACGGCGCCCGGCTTCGCGGAGACCCGCCCGTACTGGGAGCAGTCGCTGCCGTCGGAGAACGCGTCCGTGTACCGCGCCGAACACCTGGCCGCCCGGCTGCTCGACGAGCACGGCGCCGCGGCCCTTGCGGGCACGGATCTCACGGATGTCGTGAGGAAGGCGGCTTTGGCCGCGTACGACGAGGGTTACGAACGAGGCGTGCACGACCACGACGCGGCACTCGTCCTCGGCGTACTGCTGCGGCTGCACGAGCAGGCCGGTCTGCTGCGTTACCCGCCGCAGGCGCGGGCCGCGGCCCAGCTGTTCTGGGCGCACGGCACGCAGGAGGCGCAACGCATGGCGTGGACGCTGCGGGCGGTGTCGCTGGCGCGTGCACGGGAGACGTTCGGGCTGGCGCCGGCGATCGACGCGTTCCGAGCCGAACTGGCCGGTGAGATCGGTGACGCGCTCGCCGCGGAGTACCTCTTCGAGGAGCTGACCTGCGGCACCGAGGGCTTCGTGACCAGCGCTGCCGCGCGGACGCTGCTCGACAAGTTCCGGCGCACGATCGGCACTTCGGCCTACGAGGACGACCTGTACGCGCTCGGCGACGACCTGCCGGCCCGTCGTCAGGTCGTCGAGAACTGGCTGTGCGCCTACACCGGGGCGACCGGGGCCGACGACACGGACCTCGCGGAGGCGGCGGCGATCGAACTGTGTCCTGATCTCGGGCGGTACGAGTGCGGGGCACCGCTCACGGGAACGGTCGAGGGACTGCTCGGCAGCCACCCGCGCGTCGAACGCCGCACGATGACCGTCCGTCTCGACGAACTGCTGGCCCGCACCCGCCGCTTCCGCGACGAGGTGGCGCCCGGCTTCCGGGCGTACCAGCGGCGCCGGACCGCGCTCGCCACAGCGGAACGGGACCGGCTGCGCCTCGACGAGCACCGCCCGCGCGTCATGCCGGGGTTCGTGCGCAACCGTCTCGTCGACGAGGTGTACCTGCCCCTGATCGGCGACAACCTGGCCAAGCAGCTCGGTACGGCCGGCGAGTCCCGGCGCACCGACAGCAACGGGCTGCTCCTGCTCGTCTCCCCGCCCGGCTACGGCAAGACGACGCTCATGGAGTACGTCGCGGACCGGCTCGGTCTGCTCCTGGTCAAGGTCAGCGGCCCGGCGCTGGGCCATGCGGTGACCTCGCTCGATCCGCAGGAAGCGCCGAACGCCACCGCTCGCCAGGAGGTCGAGAAGATCAACTTCGCACTGGAGGCGGGCAGCAACGTCCTGCTGTACCTGGACGACATCCAGCACACCTCGCCGGAACTGCTGCAGAAGTTCATCTCGCTGTGCGACGCGCAGCGACGCGTCGAGGGCGTGTGGCGGGACCGGACCCGCACCTACGACCTGCGCGGCAAGCGCTTCGCGGTCTGCATGGCGGGCAACCCGTACACGGAGTCGGGGCAGCGGTTCCGCATCCCGGACATGCTCGCGAACCGGGCCGACGTGTGGAACCTCGGCGATGTACTGACCGGCAAGGAGGAGGCGTTCGCGCTGAGCTTCGTCGAGAACGCGCTCACCTCCCACCCGCTGCTCGCGCCGCTCTCCGGCCGGGACCGGGCGGACCTGGACCTGCTGGTCCGCCTCGCCTCCCAGGACCCGACGGCACAGGCCGAGGGGCTGCGGCACGCGTACGCGCCGGCCGAGCTGGAGCAGATCCTGGCCGTGCTGCGGCATCTGCTGACCGCACGGCGCACGGTTCTCGCGGTGAACGCCGCGTATATCGCGTCCGCGGGGAGCAGCGACGAGAGCCGTACGGAACCGCCGTTCCGGCTGCAGGGCTCCTACCGCAACATGAACAAGATCGTGGAGCGGATCAGCCCGGTGATGAACGACGCCGAGCTGGCGTCCGTGATCGAGGACCACTACGCCGGCGAGGCCCAGACCCTCACGACCGGCGCGGAGGCGGCGCTGCTCAAGCTGGCCGAACTGCGCGGCACGCTGAGTGCCGGACAGGCGGCCCGCTGGGAGGAGATCAAGGCGCGGTACGTGCGGGCCCAGGCTCTCGGCGGCCCGGACGGGGACCCGCTGGCACGGGCGGTCGCGGCGCTGGGGCTCCTGGCGGACCGGGTGGCGGCCGTCGAGTCCGCGATCACACGAGCGGCCGATCCGCGTCATCTGCTGACCCGGCCGGCCGGTCGCCACGCGGCGCGGCTTCCCGCCGCGCAGGACGAGGGAGCGGGTGCGTCGGCGCGCCTACCGGACCGGGCGGCGGCGGGCAGCGACGGGATGCCGTACGCCGAGGGGGCGGACGCGGTGACGCCTGGGGCGTGACCGGGCCGCGCGGTGCGTGCCTCGGCCGCGCGGTGCGTGCCTCGGCCGCGCGGTGCGTGCCTCGGCCGCGCGGTGCGTGCCTCGGCCGCGCGGTGCGTGAGCTGCATGACCAGCCTGCCTGGAGCGGCAACTGCGTGACCGAGCCGCGCGGCGCTCGGCCGGGAGCGCCCGGCACCGGCCAGGCAGGGACGGGTAAGGCCGGTCACTATCTGGACAGGAACGGGCGCGCCGGGGCGCATCGGCCGGGCGGGGCAGGCAGGGCAGGCGAGACAGGTCACCCGCCGGGTATGGACCGGCGCGTCGGGGCCACGCGCCGTGCGGACGGGCGGTGGTCTCGGGGACCGACCGGGTCCGGAGGGCGGACGCGGACGGTGCCCGGCGTACCCGGCGCCGCGTGTTCCGGCGTGTTCCGGCGTGCTCTGGCGCGCTCTGGCGTGCTCTGGTCCGGCGTGCTCCGGCGTGCCGAGCGCACAGCGCAGCTCAACCGGACTCGTCACGGTGAGGCGAGCCGGCGACTGAGATCGACTCGGGTCCGGCAGGGCGACGGGCAGCCCTGTGGACAAGTTGTCCACAGGCTGCGAAGGATGTGGGCGGTATCCGCTTTCATGGAGGGCATGACCGACACACACACCACCGCCGACATGCCCGACTGGGAGAAGCGCTTCCGGGCGCCGCGTGTCTCCCTGCCCGACTGGGCGGAGGACGCGCCCGACCGGTCCCTCTTCGTGTCGAACGCGACGGGGACGTACGAGCTGTACGCCTGGGACCGGGCGACGGGCGGGCAGCGCCAGGTCACCGACCGACCGAACGGCACCACGGACGGGATACTCACCCCCGGCGGAGAGGCCGTCTGGTGGTTCTCGGACACCGACGGGGACGAGTTCGGCATCTGGATGCGGCAGCCGTTCCACGGCGGCGAGGACGTGCCCGCCGTGCCGGGTCTCGAGCCCTCGTACCCGGCGGGGCTCGCCATCGGCCGTGACGGCACCACCGCGGTCGTCGGCCGCTCCACCGACGAGGACGGCACCACGATCCACGTCGTTCAGGCGGGGGCGGCCCCCGTCGAGATCTACCGGCACCGGGAGTCCGCCGGGGTGGGCGACCTCTCGCACGACGGATCTCTGCTGGCGATCGAGCACACCGAGCACGGCGACGCCATGCACTCCGCACTGCGTGTGACCCGCCTCGACGGCACAACCGTGGCCGAGCTGGACGACACGGCGGGCGGCACCGTGGAGCTGGGGCTCGAGGTCCTGGGGTTCGCCCCGGTCGACGGCGACACCCGCCTGCTCGTCGGACATCAGCGGCGCGGCCGCTGGGAGCCGATGATCTGGGACGCCGCCTCCGGCGAGGAGACCGATCTCGGCATCGAGCTCCCGGGCGACGTGAGCGCCGACTGGTATCCGGACGGTTCCGCACTACTGATCGGGCACAGCTTCGAGGCCCGCGGCGAGCTGTGGCGCTACGACCTGGCGTCGCGTGCGCTGACGCAGATCGAGACACCGGCCGGCTCGGTCTCCGGCGCGACGGCCCGCCCGGACGGCAGCGTCGAGTACCTGTGGTCGTCGGCGGCGCAGCCGCCCCGGATCCGGTCCACCGCCGGAGGCGTCGTGCTCGACCCGCCGGGCATGAAGGCCCCCGCCTCTGTGCCGGTCGAGGACGTCTGGGTCGAGGGCCCGGGCGGTCGCATCCACGTCCTGGTGCAGAAGCCGGCCGGGGCAGACGGACCGCTGCCGACCGTCTTCGAGATCCACGGCGGCCCGACCTGGCACGACAGCGACTCGTTCGCCGCGGGCCCGGCGGCCTGGATCGACCACGGTTACGCGGTCGTGCGCGTGAACTACCGGGGATCGACGGGCTACGGCCGTGAGTGGACGGACGCGCTCAAGCACCGGGTGGGCCTGATCGAACTGGAGGACATCGCGGCGGTCCGCGACTGGACGGTCTCCTCGGGCCTCGCCAACCCGGAGAAACTGGTCCTCTCCGGTGGCTCCTGGGGTGGTTACCTCACCCTGCTGGGCCTCGGCACCCAGCCGGACGTATGGGCGCTCGGCCTCGCGGCGGTCCCGGTCGCGGACTACGTCACGGCGTACCACGACGAGATGGAGGCGCTGAAGGCCCTGGACCGCACGTTGTTCGGTGGCTCGCCCGACGAGGTCCCGGAGCGCTTCGCGGCCTCGTCGCCGCTGACCTACGTCGATGCGGTCCGCGCACCGGTCTACATCTCGGCCGGCGTCAACGACCCGCGCTGCCCGATACGGCAGATCGACAACTACGTGGACAGGCTCGCGGCGCGAGGAGCGGCCCACGAGGTGTACCGGTACGACGCCGGCCACGGCTCCCTCGTGGTGGAGGAACGCATCAAGCAGGTCGGGCTGGAGATCGACTTCGCCGATCGGCACCTGAAGGGGGTGGCGACGCAGCCTTGAACCACCGCCGGGCGGCCGTCGCCGGCGGCCGCCCGTAGCCACCTCCTGACGTTCACCGGACGCCCTTCGGGTGCTCTTCGGACAGCCTCCGGGTGACCTGCGGACGGCCCCGGCACGAGGAACGGCTGACGCGTTCCGTACCGTGGAGGGGTGTACCGATTCCTGCTGACGCCCCGCTGGTGGGGGATCAACGTCTTCGTCCTGCTGGCGATCCCGTTCTGCGTCTTCATGGGCTCGTGGCAGCTGGGCAGGTTCGAGGACCGCGTCGACTCCCACCGCGAGGCGGAGCGGAAGCCGGGCCCGGAACAGCAGAAGGCCGCGCCGCTCGACGAACTGCTGCCTGTCGACAAGGAGACGTCGGGCAGGCAGGCCACGGCGACAGGCCGGTACGGCGAGCAGTTCCTGGTCCCGCAGCGTGAACTCGACGGCAGGCGCGGCTCGTACGTGCTGACGCTGCTGAAGACCGAGGGCGGCCGCACGCTGCCCGTGGTCCGCGGCTGGATGCCCGAGGGCGGCCGGGCCCCGGCGGCGCCGTCCGGCGAGGTCACGGTGACCGGCGCGCTGCAGGCGTCCGAGTCGACGGGCACGGACGGGGTGCACGCCGCGGGCGGCCTGCCGAGCGGGCAACTCGGGATGATCAGCGCCGCCTCGCTGGTGAACCTGGTGCCGGACGACGTCTACGACGCGTGGGTCACGCTGTCGACGGCGGACAGCGGGCTGACGGCCGTGCCGGCGGCGGCACCGCAGAACAGCGGTCTCGACCTCAAGGCGTTCCAGAACCTCGGCTACACGGGCGAGTGGTTCGTCTTCGCCGGCTTCGTGCTCTTCATGTGGTTCCGCCTGGTCCGCCGCGAGGCGGAGGCGGCCAAGGACCGGGCCCTGGGGCTGGACCCCGCGACGGCGTGACGGCATGACTGCATGACGACATGACGGCGATACGACGTGAATTCGTGACGTCGTAAGACGTCTCGACGTCCCGGCGCGACGTACACAGCCGGCGGCGAGCCCCCGTACAGGAGCTCGGGGCGGGCCCCGAGCCCGTTACTGTCCGGCCAGCATGCCCGTGTAGTAGATCGTTCCGGCACATGCGTTGGGGACGCTCGACTGGCCGCCGACGGAGCCGCCCAGCGCGGCGTACGTGACCGTCACGCTGCCGTCCTTCACGGCGCCCTCAGTGACGAGCTGCGGCTCGACGGCGCTCCCGTCGGTCGTGCCGGTGCCGCCCTGGCTGCCACCGCCACCGCCCGCTCCGCCGCCACCGGCGGTACCGCCCTCGGACGGCGAGGGGGCGGGTGAGGCGCCCTCGGTCGGGCATGTGTCGGAGGGGACCCAGGCGAACTTCGTCTCGTACCACTTGGCCGCCGCCACGACGAGCGTGTCCGATTCCGTGGGCGCCGGGGCGGGCAGACCCGTCGCGGCGTCGCCCTCGGCGTGGCGGCTGACGCCGATACGGGTCGCGTCGGCGGCGCCCTGCGTCTGGAAACCGACGGAGGACCCGCTGGCGAGGCAGTCGGTGGCCGAGGTGTTGGTGATCCGGAAAGTGCCGTACACCTTGCCCTCGGCGTCGGGCTGGCCCAGTTCGGTGGAGACGCTCAGCTGCCCTGCCGTGCACGGCTCAACTTCGCCCGCCGCGGGCGACTGGACCGCTCCGGAGGCACCGTCCCCGAGGCCGTCGGCGGGCGGTCCGACAGGGGGGTTCGGCCCGGCGCTCGTGCCGGGAGGGATCGCGTCCCCGGTGCCCTGCGTGGGCCCCTTGACGCCGTTGTCACCGCCGGTGACGCCCGGGGCGTTGCCCGTGCCGCCCTGCGACTCCTCACCGTGCCCGGCGTTGACCGGGTTGGCACTGTCCCCGCCGCCGGAGTTCGCCACGTGCACGAAGGCGGGGACGGCGGTGCAGATCAGCAGGGCCGCCGCGGCCGCGCCGACGAGGGCCTGCCGCTTGCGTGCCCGCCGCGCCGGGACCGCCCGGCGCAGGTGGTCCAGCGCACCGGCCGAGGGTTCGATGTCGTTGACGACGCTGTGCAGCAGCCGCCGCAGCGCGTCCTCGTCCGCTCCCGTCCCCGCTCCCGTCCCCGCGGCGGTCTCGGCCCGGGTCTCCGCTCGGGCCCCCGCCCCGGTCTCCCCGCCGAAAAGCTTCCCGCCGAGGTCCTTCCCGTCGGTCGGTCCGTTGTTCACAATCTTGTTCCCAGTCCGGTCGTCAAACGGCCCGTCCGGCCCGTAATGCTCAGAATTTCCAGAACACTCGAAGCTGTCGCCGCGTCTGCTCATTTCGTGGCCTCCATGGCGACGCGCAGCGCCGCGATACCGCGTGAGCCGTACGCCTTCACGGAGCCGAGGGAGACGCCGAGCGTCTCGGCCACCTGCGCCTCGGTCATGTCGGCGAAGTACCGCAGCACCAGTACCTCGCGCTGACGGCGCTGCAGTCCTCGCATCGCCTTGATCAGCGCGTCCCGCTCCAGCTGGTCGTACGCGCCTTCCTCGGCGCTCGCCATGTCCGGCATCGGCTTGGAGAGCAGCTTGAGGCCGAGGATGCGCCTGCGCAGCGCGGAGCGGGAGAGGTTGACCACGGTCTGCCGCAGATAGGCGAGGGTCTTCTCCGGGTCCCGTACGCGATTGCGCGCCGAGTGGACCCGGATGAACGCCTCCTGGACCACGTCCTCGCAGGACGCCGTGTCGTCGAGGAGGAGCGCCGCAAGGCCCAGCAGCGACCGGTAGTGGGCGCGGTAGGTCTCGGTGAGGTGATCGACGGTGGTGCCGGCGGCCATGGCGTCGTCAGTGCCCGGCCGCTGTGACGGCACGCGGGTCGTCCGCGAAGCGGGCATGGGTGCGATCACCGGCATGCCGCCGGCCGGACGGGGTCTGCGGAGCGGGCGCACCGAAGCGCCGCGGCCCGGGGCCACCCTTGCGATGTCGAGAACCTCTGCCACGCCTGTTGGACACGCTGCCCCCCGCCAGGGTTGTACGCGTACGCCACCGCTTTTGACGGCGGACTGGATACCCGCATGCGCACCGCTCTTCCCCAATGCCCCATTTTTTCGCGACACCGTGTGCGGGTGCCGCAAAGACGCTTCCCGCCCAACTACCGGTTGCAGCAAGGGGGGTGCGAATCATCAAACATGCCGAAGCCCCAGTTCAAGTGGCACAGGCCATCGATTTCCTCACAGGGCGTCCACAGATCCTACAAAGCCCCGCACCGAATCGCGCCTGAATTGACTGCTGGGACCAACGAGATTACGAGACGCCACTGACAGCCCGGCCGTCGCCCGTCCCCGAGCCGTACTCGGCGGCCACGGCCTCGGCGATCTGGGCCGAGTTGAGGGCAGCGCCCTTGCGGAGGTTGTCGCCGCACACGAACAGTTCGAGACCGCAGGCGTCGTCCGGCGACCGCCGCACCCGCCCCACCCAGGTCGGGTCGGTCCCCACCACGTCGGCGGGCGTGGGGAAGTCGCCCGCCTCGGGGTTGTCGTAGAGCACGACTCCGGGCGAGGTGGCGAGGACCTCGTGCGCCCGGTCGACGGTGATCTCCTTCTCGAAACGCGCGTGCACCGACAGTGAGTGCGTCGTGAGCACCGGTACACGCACACAGGTCGCGGTCACCTTCAGGGCCGGCAGGTCGAGGATCTTGCGTGTCTCGGCCCGGAGTCCCAGTTCCTCCGAGGACCAGCCGTCGTCGGCGAGCGTCCCCGCCCAGGGCACCACGTTGAGCGCCAGCGGCGCGGGGAAGGGGCCGAGGTCGTCGCCCACCGCGCGCCGTACGTCTCCGGGCCCGGCGCCCAGCTCCGTACCCGCGACCAGCGACAGCTGGGTCCGCAGGGCGGCCACCGCGTCCCGGCCCGCGCCGCTGACGGCCTGGTAGGAGGAGACGACCAGCTCCTGGAGGCCGAACTCGGCGTGCAGAGCACCGACGGCGGGCAGCATGGCGAGCGTCGTGTCGTGCGGGCTCGCGACGATGCCGCGCGGGCGCAGCCGCACGGCATGGGGGTTGACCTCGGGGACGACCAGCGGGACGTCCGGGTCCATCCGGAAGGCCGGTGAGGCGTCGACGACGACGGCGCCCTTGGCAACGGCGACGGGCGCCCAGCGCTCGGACACCTCGCCCGGCACCAGGAACATCGCGACGTCGATTCCGTCGAAGACGTTCTCGCCGAGCGGGAGCACCTCGCACTCCTCCCCGCGCACGGCCAGCTTGCGGCCGGCCGAGCGCGGGGAGGCGGCGAGTCGGATCTCGCCCCAGACGTCCGCGTGCTGGGACAGGATCCGGAGCATCACCGCGCCGACCGCTCCGGTCGCTCCGACGACCGCGAGCGCCGGCTTGCGGGTCATCGCCGCACGCCTCCGTGCCGGCGGTTCATCGCCCGGTGCCGCCGTAGACGACGGCCTCGTCGGAGTCGGAGTCGAGCCCGAAGGCGCTGTGGACGGCGCGCACGGCCTCGTTGACGTCGTCGGCGCGGGTGACCACCGAGATGCGGATCTCGGAGGTGGAGATGAGCTCGATGTTCACGCCCGCGTCGGAGAGCGCCTCGAAGAACGAGGCGGTGACGCCCGGGTTGGTCTTCATCCCGGCGCCGACCAGGGAGATCTTGCCGATCTGGTCGTCGTAGCGCAGCGAGTCGAAGCCGATGGCGTTCTTCGCCTTCTCCAGGGCGTCCATGGCCTTGCGGCCGTCCGTCTTGGGGAGGGTGAAGGAGATGTCCGTCAGAGCGGTGGCGGCCGCGGAGACGTTCTGGACGACCATGTCGATGTTGATCTCGGCGTCCGCGATCGTGCGGAAGATGGCCGCGGCCTCGCCCGGCTTGTCCGGCACCCCGACGACCGTGATCTTCGCCTCGGAGACGTCGTGGGCGACTCCCGAGATGATGGCGTGCTCCACCTTCTGATCCCCTTGCGGTTCGTTGCTGACCCAGGTGCCGCGCAGTCCGGAGAAGGACGAACGGACGTGGATCGGGATGTTGTATCGGCGTGCGTACTCGACGCAGCGGTGCAGCAGCACCTTGGAGCCCGAGGCGGCGAGCTCCAGCATGTCCTCGGAGGAGATCCAGTCGATCTTCCGGGCCTTCTTCACGACCCGGGGGTCGGCGGTGAAGACGCCGTCGACGTCGGTGTAGATCTCGCAGACCTCGGCGTCCAGCGCGGCGGCCAGCGCCACCGCCGTGGTGTCGGAACCGCCACGCCCGAGCGTGGTGATGTCCTTCTTGTCCTGGGACACACCCTGGAAGCCGGCGACGATGGCGATGTTGCCCTCGTCGAGCGCCGTGCGGATCCGGCCCGGCGTCACATCGATGATGCGCGCTTTGTTGTGGACCGAGTCGGTGATGACGCCTGCCTGGCTGCCGGTGAACGACTGGGCCTCGTGGCCCAGGTTTTTGATCGCCATGGCCAGCAGCGCCATGGAGATCCGCTCTCCAGCGGTCAGCAGCATGTCGAACTCACGCCCGGCAGGGATCGGAGATACCTGCTCGGCGAGATCGATCAGCTCGTCCGTCGTGTCACCCATCGCCGACACCACGACGACCACTTGGTGGCCGTTCTTCTTGGCATCGACGATTCGCTTGGCGACCCGCTTGATGCCTTCGGCATCGGCAACGGAGGAGCCTCCGTACTTCTGCACGACAAGGCCCACGTGCGCTCCTCGCTCGGTCTTCTGCAGTCATTACTGCGGTCGGCTCAGTCTATCGAGCGACCGCGGATAGCCCCTGAGATGTCACATGGTGAGATGTCCCGCTCACTTGGTGATCACTCCGGAAGTCCCGCAAGGGCGTCCGCGGTCGCTCGGACTGGCTACTGCCCAAGAGGAACCGGGCTACGCGAGGATGTGGCCCGGCTCACACACCCGGCGGCCACGGGGAGCCACCTGGTGGGTGGGCGGGCGGCGGGCGCGGGCGGCACAGGCCCCCGCCCACCACCAGGCGGCAGGCGGCAAAGCGTAAAATGTCAGGTGCGCGCCGGGGGCGGCGTCGGCGGGAGGCGGACATGTCCCCACTCGATACACCGGTCCATGCCCTCGAGGACGGCCGGACCGCGTTCGGATTGCGGAAGTGGGCGCGCGCCTACAGCCTGTTCTCCGCCGCCGACAATCACGCCCCGCTCGCCGCCGAGGACCTCGAACGACTCGCGACAGCGGCATACCTGGTGGGCCGGGACGAGAGCAGTTCCCGCGCCTGGGAGCGGGCACACCTTGCGCTGCTGGAGGGGGGCGACGTCCCCGGAGCGGCGCGGTGCGCGTTCTGGCTCGGACTGCTCCTGGTCAATCGCGGGGAACCGGCTCGCGGCGGCGGCTGGATCGGGCGGGCGCAACGGCTGGTCGGCGAGGGTGCGGTGGACTGTGTGGAGCAGGGGTACCTCGTCGTGCCCATGGCGTTGCAGACACTGGAGAGCGGTGACGCCCCGGCGGCGTACGCCGCCTTCGGCCAGGCCGCCAAGATCGCCGACCGATTCCACGACCGTGACCTGGCGGCACTCTCACTGCTGGGCCGAGCCCAGGCGCTGATCCTGATGGGCGAGCGGGCACAGGGGCTGGGGCTGCTCGACGAGGTGATGTCCTCGGTCACCGTGGACGAGGTGTCGCCGGTCGTCGCCGGAATCGTCCAGTGCGCCGCGATCATCTCCTGCCAGCAGGTCTTCGATCTCCGCCGGGCGCAGGAGTGGGCGGGCGTACTGAGCCGCTGGTGCGCTGAGCAGCCGGATCTCGTGCCCTACCGCGGCCAGTGCCTGGTGCACCGCTCGGAGATGGCGCAGATGCACGGCGAGTGGGGTACGGCGATGACGGAGGTACGGCAGGCACTCGACAGGCTGTCGTCGCCGCCCGGGCAACCGGCGATCGGCATGGCGTACTACCAGCAGGCCGAACTGCTCCGTCTGCAAGGGGAGTTCAAGGAGGCCGAACAGGCCTACCGGCATTCGGCGGAGCACGGGCACGCGCCGCAGCCCGGGCTGGCTCTGCTGAGGCTCGCGCAGGGCCGGCCGGCTGACGCCAAGGCGGCACTGAGCCGGATCGTCGCGGACGCCCAGGACCGGCCGACCCGGACCAAGGTGCTGGCCGCGTACGTGGAGGTCGTGCTCGCCGCCGGCGAGGCGTCCGACGACAACAGGTCCGACGACGACAGGTCCGACGACAACAGGTCCGACGAGGACAGGTCCGACGTCGCGTCCGGCCACCTGTCCGCCGCCCGCACCGCCGCCGACGAACTGGCGGCTGCGGCAGCCGACTTCGACGCACCGCTGCTCCGTGCGATCTCCGCCCAGGCGACGGGGACGGTACTCCTCGCCGAGGGCGACCCCCGCGCCGCCTGTGCCGAACTGAACAGGGCCCGGCAGCTCTGGCTCGAGCTGCGGGTCCCGTACGAGGACGCCCGCACACGTGCCCTCATCGGGCTCGCCTGCCACCGTCTCGGCGACCACGACACCGCCGGTCTGGACCTGGAGGGGGCGCGCGGCGTCTTCCGTGAACTGGGCGCGGCCCCCGACCTCGCGCGTCTCGAAACGCTCGACCCGGACCGCCGCCCCGCTCCCGCGACCGCGGGCGGGCTGACGGACCGTGAGGTGCAAGTGCTCGCGCTGGCGGCGGCCGGGCGGACAAACCGCGACATCGCGGCGGAACTGGTGATCAGCGAGCACACGGTCCGCCGCCACCTGCAGAACGTCTTCGCCAAACTGGGTGTGTCCTCCCGTGCCGCGGCCACCGCGTTCGCGTACCGGCACGGGGTGCTCTGACCGGACGCCGGCAAGCGGCGCGTACACGGGAGTGGTACGTACGAACCACTCGTGCCGCATGCCGGATTGGTACAGGCGATCGATGCGGTGCCCCAACGCCCGTCCGTAGCGTCGGCAGCGTCAGGTCCGTCGGACCACGCCGTACGCCAGGAAGAGGTGGACATCATGACCACCAGCGCTGTCGTCGACGCGCGTGAGACCCTGCTCACCCCGCTCCCCGTCACCGAGCGGCACATCACCTGCGCCGGTGTCGACACCGCCGTCCTGGAGGGCGGCGACGGCCCGCCGATCGTGCTCCTGCACGGTCCTGGGGAGTGCGCGGCGCACTGGACCCGGATCCTCCCGGACCTCGTGACGACCCATCGTGTCGTCGCACCCGACCTCCCCGGGCACGGCTCCTCCGACACGGGAGAAGAGCGCCTCGACGCCGACCGTACCGTCAGCTGGCTGGAGGACCTGGTCGAGCAGACCTGCCCGTCGGCCCCCGTCGTCGTCGGACGCCTGCTCGGCGGGGCCATCGCGGCCCGCTTCGCCGCAGCCCGCCCCGACCGGCTCCAGCGCCTGATCCTGGTCGACAGCTACGGGCTGTCCCGGTTCCGGCCGAGGCCGTCGTTCGCCGTCGCCCTCGCCGGCTTCGTCGCTCGTCCTGCCCCGAGCTCCATCGACCGCCTCTTCCGCGCGTGCTCCGCCGACCCGGACCGGGTGGCACAGGAGCTGGGCGGCACACTGGAAGCGCTGAAGACGTACGCCGTCGGCACGGCCCGCACCTCCCGGCAGAAGGCCGCGATGCGGACCCTCATGCCACGGCTCGCCATGCCCGCCATCCCCGACGAAGTCCTGCGGCGGATCACCGTTCCCACCGCGCTGATCTGGGGACGGCAGGACCCTCAGACACGAGTCCGTACGGCAGAGGCCGCGAGCGCCCGCTACGGCTGGCCGCTGCACGTGATCGACCGGGCCGGTGACGAACCGCCCATGGATCAGCCGGCGGCGTTCCTCCGTGCGCTGCGCTCGGCTCTCGAAGGAAGGTGACGGTCATGACCACCCCGGCATCGACACAGCAGGCGCGGGAACAGGCGGCCTGGGACCGCATCGCACCGGGTTTCGACCGGCACGTCACGCCGCTGACCGAACCGCTGGGCGAGCAGGCCCTGCGTCTGGCAGGCGTCCGGCCCGGCATGCGTTTCCTGGACGTGGCAGCCGGCAGCGGCGCGCTGAGCATCCCCGCCGCCCGCCTCGGCGCGCACGTCACGGCGACGGACTACTCCCCCGCCATGGTCGAACGCCTCGCGGCCCGAGCGCGCGAGGAGGGCCTGGCCGCCGACGTGGACAGCCGGGTGATGGACGGCTCGGCCCTGGACTTGCCGGACGACACCTTCGACGTCGCAGGTTCGCAGAACGGCGTGTCGCTCTTCCCCGACCTGGACGGTGGACTGGCGGAAATGGTCCGCGTCATCGGACCGGCGGGGCGAGCCCTGCTCGTCGCGTTCGGATCACCGGTCCACGAGACCGAGTTCATCGCCTTCTTCTTCGGCGCGCTGCGGGCGGCGGTGCCGGGCTTCACACCGCCGACCGATCCCCCACCGCCGCCGTTCCGGCTGGTGGACCCGGAGAAGATGCGCCGCGCGATGACCGGCGCGCAGCTCACCGACGTCCGCGTCGAGACGGTGGACTGGCCCGTCAGGATTCGTTCCGCCGACCACTTGTGGGAGGTGACAGCATCCAGCCATCCGATCGCCGCCGTGCTCCTCGCCGACGTGTCGCAGGAGCGCCGGAGCGCGGCCCGTCAGGTGCTGGGCGGCATGCTCGAGGAGCGTGCGGGAGCGGACGGGGTCGCGGTGCTGCACAGCCGTATGAACATCGGCGTCGGAACGAAATGAGGTCCGTACGTGACGTCCCGCCACGGCCTTTGCCCCCGGATCAGCGGGCTCCGCGCAGTCCCTCGGTGCCCAGGATCTCCTCGACCATGACCTTGCCGGCCTCCTCGGCCAGCGCCTCCTCCGTCAGGTCCTCGTCGGTGTCGAGACCGTCCAGCTCGGCGAGCGGCTGGTCGAGGCGGACGTGGGCGACCAGGGACTGGAGTGCCCTCAGCGTCGCGGAGGCGGTCGGGCCCCAGTTGGAGAAGTAGGAGAACTGCCACCACCACAGCGCCTCGGTCGTCCGGCCCGCACGGTAGTGGGCCAGCCCGTGGCGCAGATCCATGATGATGTCCGCGAGGCTGTCGGAGATCCTCGACGGGACGGGGGCCTTGCGCGGCTCGTACGGGTCGAAGACCTCGGAGAAGACGTCGATCGGTTCCAGCATCGTCGCGAACCGCATCCGCAGGTCGTCGACGTCGGCGTCCGGACCGGTGTCGGGTTCGTACCGCTCGTCGGGGACGATGTCCTCGTGCGCACCGAGCCGGCCGCCGGTCAGCAGCAGCTGGGAGACCTCCAGCAGCAGGAACGGGATCGCGCTGTCGGGCTCGTCGCCCTTCGCGACCTCGGTGGTGGCCACGATGAAGGATTCGATCGAGTCGGCGATCTGGACGGCGAAGTCGTCCGGGTCCTGGCCCACGGCGTGCAGCATGGCGTCAGACATCGAGCAGTCGTCTCCCCTCGAAGGCACGCCCCAGCGTGACTTCGTCGGCGTATTCCAAGTCTCCCCCGACAGGGAGTCCACTGGCCAGCCTCGTGACCTTCAAACCCATGGGTTTGATCATCCGTGCGAGGTACGTGGCGGTCGCCTCGCCCTCCAGGTTGGGGTCCGTGGCCAGAATGAGCTCCGTGACCGTGCCGTCCGCGAGGCGGGCGAGCAGCTCGCGGATGCGCAGGTCGTCCGGGCCGACGCCCTCGATGGGGCTGATGGCCCCGCCGAGGACGTGGTAGCGGCCCCGGAACTCCCGGGTCCGCTCGATCGCGACGACGTCCTTGGGCTCCTCCACGACACAGATCACCGAGAGGTCGCGGCGCGGGTCGCGGCAGATGTTGCACTGCTCCTGCTGGGCGACGTTGCCGCACACCGCGCAGAAGCGGACCTTGTCCTTGACCTCGAGCAGGGCGTGGGCGAGACGGCGTACGTCGGTCGGCTCGGCCTGGAGGATGTGGAAGGCGATCCGCTGCGCGCTCTTGGGACCGACGCCGGGCAGCCTGCCCAGTTCGTCGATGAGGTCCTGGACCACGCCTTCGTACAACGGAACGCCTCTCCTCGGAGTGCTTGCTGCTTACGGTAGTTGGTGACCGGGGCCGCCAGAAGGCCAACCGCGGTACGGGATCAGAACGGCATGCCGGGCATGCCGCCGAGGCCCTGCGCCAGCGGTCCGAGCTTGTCCTGCTGGAGCTGCTGGGCGTTCTCGCCCGCGGCCTGGACGGCGGCGACGACGAGGTCCGCGAGGGTCTCCGTGTCCTCCGGGTCCACGGCCTTCGGGTCGATGACGAGGCCGCGCAGCTCGCCGGAACCCGTGACGGTGGCCTTCACGAGCCCGCCGCCGGCCTGGCCCTCGACCTCGGTCCGCGCCAGCTCTTCCTGGGCCTGAGCCAAGTCCTGCTGCATCTTCTGGGCCTGCTGGAGCAGCTGCTGCATGTTGGGCTGGCCACCACCGGGGATCACGGTCACTCCTGGCTACGTCGACGACTGAACGCGCTGTACGTTGCGGTACACCTTGAGCCTACGTGCTCACCCTGCGGCCCGCCCCACCCCGCATCGGGCAACTCTTTCGAGTGAGCGGGCAGGCCGTGTTCTCGGCGCCTTTACCTGACCAGACCCCCCGTGCGGGCGGAAATACCGGGATGGCGGGCCCACAGCCCACCATTTGGCGGTATGAAGGGCCTGCGCCGCATCAGAACGCACGCGCGCCACGTACGTCACGCGGTGTAACGTCAGCACCTTTTCAGCACCTATCCGGACCTGATAGTCAGTCCTGGGCGTCGGTCGTGGTCGTCAGTCCTGATCGTCAGCAGAGCGCAGAGGAGTGCACCGGTGAGCCAGCCGGAGATGCAGCCCGGGGGGCCGGCCCGCCGGGAGGGCGGTGAGGCGCCGCCGGATGATCTGAGAGGGCGGCCGTTCCCGCAGGGAGACTGGGGCGAGCCCGCGGCCCGGCTGGACGAGCTCTACCGCTGGGTCGTGGCGGACGCACTGCGCACGGCGGACTGGTATCTGTCCGACCGGGTCCGCAAGCGTCGCGCCGCGCGTGTGCTGCGCCTGGGCACGGCCCTGGGTGTCGTCGCGGGCTCGGCGCTCCCCCTGCTCGACCTCACCGGGGCGGTGGTCAGCGCGGCCCCGTGGGGCTACCTCTCCCTGCTGCTGGCGGCGGCCTGCCTGGCCTGCGACCGGTACTTCGGGCTGACGGCCGGGTGGATGCGGAACGTCGCCACCGCGCAGGCGGTGCAGCGGCGTCTGCAGGTTCTCCAGTACGACTGGGCGTCGGAGAGCGTGCGCGAGATCCTGGGCCCGGCGGAGGGCACCGCGAGCGAGGCGGCGGAACGCTGCCTCGGTGTGCTGCGCCGCTTCTCGGAGGACGTCGCCGACCTGGTCCGCTCGGAGACGTCGGACTGGATGACCGAGTTCCGGCCGGCTCCGGCTCCCCTTCGTATGCACACCGCGCCGGCGCCGCGGGCGGCCGGCGACGCCCAGCAGGCGCCGGGGGTCATCCAGGGCCGCTTCCCGCTCCCGCCGACCACCCGCCCGAACATGCCGAGGCAGCGCCCTCCGGAGCCGCCGCGCTGAGGCGACGGCCGGTGCCGCACAGGACGGAAAGGGCCCCCGCTCGACGGAAAGGGCCTCCGCGTCGCAGCGGGGGCTCTTGCGTCGCAGCGGGGGCTCTTGCGTCGGGCGGGGCTCTTTCGGCCGGTCAGAAGGCGCCGTTCAGGTGGTGCCAGTCGGTGGCCACCACCTCACCCGGTTCCAGTCCGCCGGTGCCGCGTCCCGAGTACACCAGCTGGCAGCCGACGCCCCGGCAGCCCTCACCGACGAAGGTGCTCCTGGTCGTGGTGGCGAGGTCCGCGCGGCCGTCGCCGGAGATGTCGCCGACGCCGAGGAGGACGTCCATGACGTTCCATCCGCCGGTTCCGATCAGCACACGGGAACCGAGGTATCCGGCCTTGCCCGGGTACAGCCACAGCTTCCCGGTGGAGGCTTCCCGGCCGATCAGGTCGGCACGGCCGTCACCGTTCATGTCACCGGCCCCGACCAGGGCGTTCATACCGTTCCAGCCGCCGGTGCCGACGAGCTTGCGCACACCGTGGGTTCCGGTCGCGGTGCCGGGGTACAGCCACAGCCTGCCCGTGGACTTCTCGACGGCCAGGAAGTCCGAGCGGCCGTCGCCCGAGAGGTCTCCGTAACCGACGATCCGGCCCATGCTGTTCCAGCCGCCGCTGCCCATGAGCTTGCGCGTGCCGAGGCTGCCGGTGCCGGTGCCGGGGTAGAGCCACAGCTTGCCGGTGGACGCCTCGCGGGCGATCAGGTCCTCCCGGCCGTCGCCGTTGAAGTCGCCGTGGCGGGCGAGGGCGTCCATGGCGTTCCAGCCGGCGGTGCCGATCATCCGTCCGGTGCCGTCGCCGGGCAGGAACCAGAGCCGGCCCGCCCTGTCCCTGACGATGACGTCGGCCCTGCGGTCGGCGTCGAGGTCGCCGAAGCCCGCCGCCGTGGGCGCGGTGCCCGCGTACCACTGGGGGTAGGCCGGGTAGGCGCATTCCCGCTCGGTCGGCACGAGCCTCACGGAGCTGACGGAGCCGTGCGAGTACCCCCACTCGGTGCCCGCGGGGTCGGGGCTCCACACGGAGACGTTGCCGGCCAGGCCATAGTTCGGATCGTCGTACAGGCAGGCGAACTTCGACGTGTGGTTCACGACCGAGTGGAACGTGTTGTCCCAGGACCCGAGCGTCGCCGTGTTGGTGTTCGTCCTGAACATGGTGCCTGTGCCGTTGTCGCTCTTCCAGGCACAGAAGTAGCCCGCCGGGCAGTCGCTGATCGCGGCCTGTGCGGGCGCCGCACTCGCGCCGAGAAGCCCGAGCGAGGTGAGCCCCAGCGTCGTGGCCAGTGCGGCCAGGCGCCGAAGCAGTGATACGCGCATGTGTTCCCTCCCTGAAGCGGCGCGGAGAGAACCTCGACGCGCCGCTCCAGGAAGATACCTCGCCGTCGGGATCAGGCCACCATGGAATTCGCCCTCCCCGGGACGGGCCCGGTTCCGGCCGACGCCATCCGTCGTCCGTGTTCCGTCACCGCGACGGCCGGCGCTCCTTGTTCGAGGTCAGCGCCCGCGTCACGATCGGGGGCAGCACCTCCCGTGCCACCCTGCGGGCCAGCGACGGCCGGCGACGAGCCGGTGCCACCGCCGGCTCGGGGGCCACCGGCTCGGGGGCGGCCGCGACGGGCGCCGTCTCCGCGGGCAGTGGTTCGGGCCGGGGAAGGGGCTCGTGGCGGGACTCCGGATGACGCGGGGTGCCCGTCGACCTGTTCGCCTTGACACGGATGAGAGGGCGCCCGGCGACTTCCTCCACCCCGTGCCACATGTCCGTACGCCCGGCGAGCCACTCGAGCAGCTCCTCGCGCACCGGGTCCGGGTCGCCCCAGGTCCCGTACAGCTTGGTGCCGGTGATGACGATCGGCCGCAGGTCCGTCGTCGGCAGCGCGCCCCACACCGCGGCCGCGACACCCGGGCAGTGCTCGGCCCTGAAGTCGTCGAAGGCGACGATCCCCTCGGGCACGAGGAGCTTGCGGGCGGCCTGGATGTCGAGGTGCACGTGTTCGTACAGGTGGGAGGCGTCGACATGCACGAAACGGCAGCTCGCCGCCGCGACCTCGGACGTGATGACCGAGGTCGGGGCCTGGACCAGGGTCGGCAACCGGTCGTGGAACGAGAGGTAGTTGGCCTCGAAGGCGCGTCTGGTCAGCGTGGAGTACGAGCGGTCCATCTCGGCGGAGTTGGAGTCGTCCGGTGCGGGAGAGTCCCACAGGTCGCAGACGGTGAACGTCTCCCCCTCGCGCAGATAGCTCCCCAGGAAGACGGAGCTCTTGCCGAGATAGGCCCCGAGCTCCACCATGTCACCCTTCTGACCGGTGGCGTCCTGCCGTGCCAGGAACCAGTCGAAGAGAAGTTGATCGGCCGGCCAGAACCAGCCCTTTACGTCGTCGAACCGCTCCGGCCGCGGGAGTTCTTCCTCGGCGGCCGCTGCCTCGGCGGAGGCACTCGTCTGTGACATGCCCCGGTCCTACCGGGACAAGGTGACCGACAGCCGTCGGGCACCTGTCCGGCGTCTGACCGCCCGGCACACGGGCGGTCACGTCAACTGAAGATGATCATCGAACCCTGGCCGAGACTCCTGGTCGCCGCCGCGTGCAGCCCCAGCCAGACGTGCCGCTCACGGGCGAACGGGCTCTCGTCGTACGGGATGGGCCCCGCCGGCTCCTCCAAGGCGGTGGGGCGCTCCGGCGGCTGAGGCGCGGCCGGCGGGTTCGCCGGGTCGATACCGATGGAAGGGGCCACGTACTCGAGCTCGCGCAGCAGGCCCTGGGTGGAGCCCAGGGGACCGCCCCCCTCGAGGAGTTCGTCGTTGAACAGCGGACTCGCGAAGTCGACAGGGACGTACGCGCCCGCGTGGTCGTAGTGCCACACCAGGTGCGACTGCTGCGCCGTCGACTCGAACATCTCCAGCAACTGCTCGTAGTCGCCGCCCAGTTCGTCCACCGGTGTCACTGCGAGCCCGCACAGCTGCAGCAGATAGGCGCGGCGCAGGAAGTGCAGCGCGTCGTAGTCGAACCCGGCGACCGGCGCGACATCGCCCGACAGGCCCGGCATGTAGGCGAACACGGGCACCGTCGGAAGGCCCGCGCCGGTCAGTGCCTTGTCGTAGGAGGCGATCTCTTCGGCGAACGGATTGTCGGGGCTGTGGCACAGCACATCGACAAGGGGGACCAGCCACAGGTCACAGGCCAAGGGAGGGCTCGCTCTCAGCAGTTCGGGCACGCGGGTGCGGTTGAGGGTCCCGGGGCCGTGCGGACACGAGGTCGGTGGCCCCGGGTGGAGGAAACGTGAAGAAAGACGATGGTCGGGACAGCGTAATGCGGTGGGAGCGGCCCGCGAAGGTGCCGTTCAGCACGATTTCGCACGGTCCGGTCCCCCCTTGTCACACCTCTCCCACGTCCCATACCCACACCCCGGCCACCCTCTCCCCCGGTCGGCCCAGCAGTTTCTCCACCGTCTCGTACAGCGGCCCCTCGTTGTACTGCGGCGCCAGCACCACCACGCCCGCGTTCCACGCCTCGAGGTCGTGGCGGGCCTGGGCCTGCCAGTTGGGGCCGATCACCGGTACGCGGCCGGAGTTGCGGACGTCTCTCAGGAGGTTGGAGGTGTGCCTGGGGGTCGCACCGTAGATGCCGATACGGTCCGGCCCCCACGGGCCGTTGAAGTAGCCGCCCGCCACCTTGAAGCCCAGTCCGGTCGCCGACTGCCAGTACAGCGCCTCCGCGCTGCCCGGGTCCGGCAGCGGCACGGTGACCAGGGACTCGCCCTCCGCGAGGTACTTCTCGTACGTGCCCTGCGCGACGAAGCCCGGTACAGGGGGCCGTTCGCGTACGGGATACGGGGTCGGCAGCACGGGAACGAGTGCCGCCGCCAGGGCGGCGAACCCCAGCCCGCGCAGCATCGGCCGCCAGGCCGTCAGCCGCTGAGCCGTCAGCGCGAGCAGTATCCCGAGGGCCGGTGCGCAGATCATCGCGACCCGCGACTCGATGACCGACTCGAACAGCGGCTGGTGGGCAAGCGCCCGCCAGGGGCCGGTCAGCACGATGTCCGTGTACGGGATGCGGAACTTCGGACCGAGGGAGAGAAGGGCCGCGGCGACCGCCGTGAAGGCGAGCGCTTTGACCAGCGGCCGCCGCCACAGGCGGATCACGATGGCGACGGCGAGCGCGATCAGCGGCCAGCCGAAGAAGGCGTTCTGCTCGGTGCGGTTCATGGCGAGCGGGTCCGCCCCGGCGTCGGAGCCCAGCAGCGCCCGGCCGGAGAACTGCAGGAAGGCGAGCGGACTGTTGCCGGCGTTGTCGCCGTGCAGCACGCTCTTGTAGCTCTGCGGCCCGAAGAACTGCCAGCCCAGCGGGAACGCCACCAGCGGCAGACACACCAGCAGCGCGATGCCCGTGCCGCGCAGCAGCGGCCGCCATGCCGTGCGGGCCACGTCACGGGCGGCGAGCGCGTACGAGAGCACGAACAGCAGCAGCCCCATCGCGGCCAGCAGCAGCGGCTCCTCGCCGAGGAAGATCTGGTACGTGGCGAACAGGCCCAGCAGCACACCGTCCCGCCGGACGTCGTGCCCCTCGCACAGACGCAGCACCCGGTCGATGATCACCGGGATCATGAACAGGACCAGGAAGTTGGGGTGGGCGTTGCCGTGCGACATCATCGGCGGCGCGAACGCGGCGAAGGCCCCGCCGAGCGCGGCGGCCCAGCGGTTGGGGACGGTCCACCGGGCGATCAGCCGGTACCAGGCGGTCGCGGTGGCGGCGAGCCCGAGGGTGAGGACGAGCGCCCAGGTGACGGTCGGACCGAAGGCGAGGGTGACCGGGGTGAAGGGCACGGACAGGCCGAGCATCACCGTGTTGGCCATCAGGTTCACGCCGTCGGGATTGTTCTGGAGGGTCGTGAAGAGCGGGTTGCGCAGATGGACGACGTTGTCGGCGGTGACGGCGAAGAACCACTCCCACTGGTTCTGGTCCTGTCCCGCGTCACGGATGTAGGCGCGGTCCAGGTCCGTCCACAGGCCCTTGTAGAGCAGTACGGAGGCGACCAGGAACAGCCCCGTGACGGCCAGGTCCACCCGGCGCACCTCACGGGCGCGCAGCCGCAGCAGTTCCAGCAGCACCTTGGCGTAGTCCGCGGGTCTTACCTTGGAACCCGTCCGGTGCGACCAGCGGACCGGGACCTCTGTGACGGGCCATGTCTCGCGGCGGAAGAAGCGCAGGATCTCGACGTCGATGCCCCAGCCGTCGAGCCTGGAGTCGGCGAACGCGGTGCGGGCCCTGTCGCCGTCGAACAGTTTGAAGCCGCACTGGGTGTCGCGGATGCCGGGCACCGCGACCGCCCGTATCAGCCGGTTGCCCATCCGGCCGAGCCACTCCCGCCCCCGCCGCTGGTGCACCTCGATCCGGGCGTCGGGGTGGGCGCGCGACCCGATCACCGCGGCGGCGCCGGAACCCTCGAGCTCCGCCTCGAGCCGGTCGAGCTCCTCGATCGGCGTCGCCATGTCCGCGTCCATGACCAGCACCCGGCGGCCGTACGAGGCCAGTACGCCCAGGCGCAGGGCGCTGCCCTTGCCGTGGTTCGTCCCGCTCGACACGAGCTGGATCCGCGGTTCCTCCTCCGCCGCCTCCTGGGCGATCTTCGCGGTGGCGTCGGTGGACCCGTCGTCGACGACTATCAGCTCCCACGCGCCCCACCGCTGCGGATCCGCCCGCAGGTACGCGCAGACCGCGTCCAGCGTCGGCCTCAGCCGTGCCTCCTCGTTGTACGCCGGCACGACGACGCTCAGATCCACGCTCACCGCTCTTGACGCCCCCGCCGTTCGCGTTGCTGAAGCCGGTCCGCCCACGCCAGCGCGTGGTCGTTGTACGCGCGGATCGCGGCGCGTACGCCGTCCGCGTCGCGCCTGGTCACCGCGTCGATGACGTCCTGGTGACCGGCCCAGAGCCAGTCGGACAGCTCCGGATCGGCGCGCAGGAGCGGTACGGCGAACACCCATGCCTGCACCCGCAGCCGGTGCAGGAAGTCGCAGATGTATCGGTTCGCCACCAGTGCGCCGAGTTCACGCCAGAAGCGCAGGTCGTAGCCGATCAGGATGTCCAGGTCCCCGGCGCGCGCCGCCCGTGCGGCTTCCTCGGCCCGGCGCCGCACGGACAGCAGCGCCTCCGGGGTGTGCCGGCACGGCGTGGAGCCGTCGATCCGGCCGAAGAGCGCGTCCACGACCAGCGACCGCGTGTCCACCATGGTCCGGTAGTCGTCGACGGAGAACTGGTGCACCTTGAAACCGCGGTGCTGGTCGGAGTCGAGCAGCCCCTGGGCGGAGAGATCGACCAGGGCCTCGCGCACGGGCGTCGCCGAGACGCCGTACTGCTCCGCGATCTCCTTGACCGTGAACTCCTGGCCCGGCTGCATACGCCCTGCGAGGACCTCGTCACGGAGAGCATCGGCGATCTGTTGCCGCAGGGTGCTGCGGGTGACGGCGCTCGCATTGCCGTTCCCGCCGCCGTTGCCGCTGCCGTAGCCGGGCATCGTGGGCTTCTCCTTCGCCTTCGGTCCCGGACACGATAGGCCAGGGGTGATGCGCGCCGGGTGCCCGGCGTACGGTCGGGGCGGTCGAGGCCGTTCCGCGAGGGGAGGCGATGGTCGTGGCGGATGACGTGTTCGAACCGGCCACCGGTGACGGGCCCGTGGTGGCGGAGCCCAGGAGGCCGACGGAGGTGCGGACCGCGTTCGAGGGGCTGCTGCGGATCCGCCGGACGGCGAATGCCACGGGCTGCGAGGCCGTGCCGGCGCCGTGGGAACTGACCCGGATCGTGCGGGCGGTGGCGCTGGCGCTGGAGGCGTCCGGCTTCCCGCCGTCCGCCGTCGCGGCGGACGGCACCGCCCGGCGCACGGCGACCGGTTACCGGGTCCGGCCCGGCGAACGCCCGGAGACGGTGTACGTGGAGTGGCTCGGTCCGCCGGGCAGCGGTGCCGCGCAGGAGGAGGAAGACCGGCTCAAGGCGTGCGCGGACGCGCTGGCGGGGCTGGGGTGGGAGGGGCTGCTGTACCGGGGGCCGCGGAGACGACGCTTCCTGGAGGTCGAGCGGGGGGAGTGGGGGGCGGGGTAGCGGGTGCCCACCCCGCCCGGACCCGGTAGCGCGCTTCACGCGGGGGTCCGGGGGGCGCTGCCCCGGACCCCCGCGCCTCGAACACCGGCGGGGCCCGAAAGCAGCCCGGCCGGGGCAGTCCGGGGCCACCGCGCGAAGTGCGGTACGCCACCCGCGAACCCGTGGCCCGCTACGCCACCCACCCGTCCGCGACCGACAGCGCCGCGTCCAGCGCGGCAAGGCCCTCCTTCGCCTCCGCCTCGGTCACGTTGCACGCCGGGACGGCATGGGTGCGGTTCATGTTGATGAAGGGCCACAGGCCGTTCTTCCTGCAGGCCGCGCCGAACGCCGCCATCGCCGCGTTCGCCTCGCCCGACGCGTTGTACGGCACCAGCGGCTCGCGCGTCTCACGGTCGCGGACCAGCTCGAGTGCCCAGAAGACGCCCGTGCCGCGCACCTCGCCGACCGAGGGGTGGCGCTCGGCCAGGGCCCGCAGGCCGGGTCCGAGTACGGTCTCGCCGATCATCGCCGCGTTCTCGACGACCTTCTCGTCCTCCATGACCTGGATCGTGGCGACGGCGGCCGCGCACGCCAGCGGGTGGCCCGAGTACGTGAGACCGCCCGGGTAGGGCCGCTTGTCGAAGGTTGCCGCGATCTCGGCGGAGATCGCCACGCCGCCCAGCGGTACGTAACCCGAGTTGACGCCCTTGGCGAAGGTGATCAGGTCGGGCACGACGTCGAAGTGCTCCGCGGCGAACCACTTGCCGGTGCGGCCGAAGCCCGCCATGACCTCGTCGAGGACGAAGACGATGCCGTACCGGTCGCAGATCTCGCGGACGCCGGCCAGATAGCCGGGCGGCGGCGTCATGATGCCGGCCGTGCCGGGGATCGTCTCCAGGATGACCGCCGCGATCGTCTGCGGACCCTCGAAGGCGATGGTGTCCTCGAGGTGTGCGAGGGCGCGCTCGCACTCCTGCGACTGTGTCGAGGAGTAGAACGGGGACCGGTAGAGGAACGGCGCCCAGAAGTGGACGACGCCGGCCGTGCCGCTGTCGTTGGCCCAGCGGCGCGGGTCGCCGGTGATGTTGATCGCCGTCGCCGTGCCACCGTGGTAGGAGCGGTAGGCGGAGAGCACCTTGGGGCGGCCCGTGTGCAGACGGGCCATGCGGATGGCGTTCTCGACGGCCTCCGCGCCGCCGTTGGTGAAGAAGATCTTGTCCAGGTCGCCCGGAGTGCGCTCGGCGATCAGCCGCGCGGCCTCCGAGCGCGGTTCCACGGCGAACGCGGGCGCGAAGGTGGCGAGTTTCCCGGCCTGCTCCTGGATCGCCGCGACGACCTTCGGATGCTGGTAGCCGATGTTGGTGTAGACGAGGCCGCTGGTGAAGTCGAGATAGCGGTTGCCGTCGTAGTCCCAGAAGTAGGACCCCTCCGCACCGGCTACGGCGAGCGGGTCGATCAGGCCCTGGGCGGACCAGGAGTGGAACACATGGGCACGGTCGGCGGCCTTCACGGCAGCGCCGGCCCGGGGGTCTGCGTCGGGAGCGGCGGAGGAGGCATGAGGGGTCATGCGTCCCAGCGTAGGGAGCCGCCGACGGGCGACGACATGGCCACCTTGTATGGACTCGGCCGTTTATCTGGGCAGGGTGTCTGGCTCCGGACGACAGGAAGTCCATTGACAGCATGCTGCCGTAATGACAGTCTGCTGTCATATAGGTATACGCGTCGAGGAGGGCACCATGACCCGCAAGACCGTTCATCTGGCCGTGTACGACACCTATGCCGACTGGGAGACGGGCCACACCACCGCTCATCTCACCCAGAACGGCTTCACGGTGAGGACGGTCGGCCCGACGACCGAGCCGGTCACCACCATGGGCGGCGTCCGGATCCAGCCCGACCTCGCGCTCGCCGACCTCGATCCGGCGGACAGCGCCCTGCTGATCCTCACCGGAGCGAACCTCTGGGACACCGGCGACGACCTGGCACCCTTCGCAGCCGAGGCCCGCACCTTCCTCGACGCGGGTGTCCCGGTCGCCGCGATCTGCGGCGCCACCGCCGGACTCGCCCGTGAAGGGCTGCTCGACGACCGCCCGCACACCAGCGCCGTCTCGTTCTACCTGGCCGCCACCGGCTACAAGGGCGGCGAGCACTACGTCGACACGGACGCCGTCACGGCCGGCGACCTGATCACCGCCGGACCGACCGAGCCGGTCGCCTTCGCGCGCGAGGTCTTCGCCCGTCTCGGCGTGTACGAGGGGGAGAAACTGGACGCCTGGTACCGGCTGTTCCACGACTCGGACCCGGCGGCCTTCGCGGTGCTGAACTCATGAGGCCCGCCGGCCACCCGCAGGAGTTGCTGACCCGTACGGCACTGGGCGTCTTCCGGCTGAACGGACAGTTCATCACCGTCTCCGACGGGCTGGCCCGGGAGGCAGGGCTGACCGCGGCCCGCTGGCAGGTGCTCGGCGCCGTACTGCGCGAGCCGCAGTCGGTCGCGCAGGTCGCCCGCACGATGGGCATCACCCGGCAGAGCGTGCAGCGCATCGCCGACGTGCTGGCCGGGCAGGGGCTCGCCGAATACCGCCCCAACCCGGCCCACCGGCGCGCGAAACTGCTGCATGTGACGGACGAGGGGCGGGCCGCGATCGAGCAGCTCGACCCGGGGCACGCACGGCTGGCGAACCGGCTGCTGGACGCGCTGGGACCGGAGCGGTTCTCGGAGACCGTACGGGTCCTGGAACAGCTCTCGGCGGTGATGGGCACGATCGAGGCGGAAGACGCTTCCCCGGCGGACACGGCGGACACGGCGGCCACTGCGAACACAGCGGACGAATCGCACGGACCGAGGCACGCGGACGAAGGCTAGTGGCGCGCCCCCTCCTCGAGCGGGCTTTCCCTCCGGGAACCGGTTCGACCGCCGGGACTGTCTCCTCGCGTACAACGCGACCTGGAATCCGGGTCGCGATCGGGAATCCGGACGGATACAGGGGGGACCGGGCGGGCTCGCAGACGGGTCGGCGGGGGCGACCGCGGGCGGGCACGCGGTCGGATCCTGACCCTTATGGCGCGTGACGGGCGCACTATCCTCGGTCCGTCGAACAATTCGGTACGGGGGAAGGGCCGCGCGGCGATGGAGCAGCTGGCACCGGGGGATCCACACCACATCGGCGAGTACCGGATCCTGAGCCGGCTCGGCGCCGGCGGCATGGGCCAGGTGTACCTCGCCCGGTCCGACCGCGGCCGCACGGTCGCCGTGAAACTCGTACGGCAGGAGCTCGCCGAACAGGAGGAGTTCCGCAACCGGTTCCGCCTCGAGGTACGGTCCGCCCTGCGCGTCGGCGGACAGTGGACCGCTCCCGTGCTCGACGCGGACACGGAGGCGCCGGTCCCGTGGGTCGCCACCGGGTACATCGCCGGGCCGTCACTGCACACCGTCGTCGCCGGCGAGCACGGTCCGCTGCCCGAGCGCAGCGTCCGGCTGCTGGCCTCCGGACTGGCCCACGCGCTGACGGACATCCACGGGGCCGGGCTCATCCACCGTGACCTCAAGCCGTCGAACATCCTGCTCACCATCGACGGGCCGCGCGTCATCGACTTCGGCATCGCGCGGGCACTGGAGACGGTCACCGACGGCGGCCTCACCCGCGCCGGCGCACTCGTCGGGTCCCCCGGCTTCATGTCGCCGGAGCAGGTGCGCGGCGCCGCCGTCACCGTGGCGTGCGACGTCTTCTGCCTCGGGTCCGTACTCGCCTACGCGGCCACCGGACGACTCCCGTTCGGCTCCGCCGACAGCGGCGGGCACGCGCAGATGTTCCGTATCGCGGAGGAGGAGCCGGACCTGTCCGGCGTGCCGGAGAACCTGCTCGGCCTGATCCGCGACTGCCTGCGCAAGGAGGCGGACGCGCGGCCCACGGTCGCGCAGATCCTGGAGCGGACGGCCGCCGACCCGGACGGCGAGCCGTGGCTTCCCGGCACGCTGATCGCCCAACTCGGCCGTCACGCGGTGCGGTTGCTGGATGCCGAGCAGCCCCGGCCGCCCGCGCAGCCTCCGACGCTGACCGCGCCACCCCGCGCGATGCCGACGCCGCCACCCGCACCCGGACCCGCGCCGATGCCGGCTCCGACCCCGCCGCCGCCTTCACCCGGGCACGCATACGGCCGTCCCCAGCCGTACCACCCCGCCCCGTACACTCCTGTGGCCCATGCCCCGGCCCCGCCTCCGCGCCGTGGCTCGCGCGGCGGGACACTCGCGCTGATCGCGGTCGCCCTGGTCGTCGCGCTCGGCGCGGGCGGCTCGGTCTACGCCTTCATGTCCAAGGATCACGGCGACCGGACCTCGGCGGACCCCAAGCCCGGTCCCGAGACACCGGGCCCCTCCAAGGACACTCCCGACCCGGCGCCCACCGGCGCCTCCCCGACCCCGCAGACGGCGGGGGACGTGCCGCAGGAGTACGTCGGCACCTGGCGGGCGACCTTCGACACCGCGGACGGCACCAACGTCCGGATCATGACGATCACACAGGGCTCGTCGGGCGAGCAGGTCATGACCCTCAGTGGAACGGGGCCGAACTACGACTGCCGCTGGTCCGCCACTCTCCGGGCCGCCGGACCGCCTCTCGAACTCTCTCCGACGGCCGTCACGTTCGGCGACCGGACGTCCTGCTCGCCGGGCCAGTGGAGCCGGTTGAACATGCCGAACGACATCACCGTCGTCCGCGAACTCGTCGGCTCCGGCGGGGTTCCCCTCACGTACACGAAGACGGGCTGAGCCGCCGGACACCCACGGTTCGGGTCAGCCCCAGCTGGCGTTGTGGAAGCTGCGGTACTCCCTGCGTTCCTGGGCCGACACGAGCCAGCGCGCGCCCACGAGTCCGGTGAGGCTGAGGCCGATGAGGCCCGCCCCCAGTGCCGGGTCGCCGAAGTCGACGATCGAGGTGACCGCACGCGATCCGAGGCCCTCACCGGGTTGTGCCGGCGGGGTGGGCGACGCCGGCACGGGCGGTGCGCCGGCTCCGGCTTCCTCATCGTCGCGGTCCGCGGGGCCCGGCGGGCCACCCGTCAGGTTCACCCCGAGGGTCTCCATGGCGGTGGTCACCGGCTGGAAGTAGGTGGTGCCGCCCGTGGTGCAGTCCCCGTCGCCTCCGGAGGTCACGCCCAGCGCCAGTCCCTCGGAGAACAGAGGACCGCCGCTGTCCCCGGGCTCCGCGCAGACCGTGGTCTCGATCAGGCCGGTGACCGTGCCCTCCGGGTAGTTGACGGTCGCGTTCAGGGCCGTCACCTCGCCGGAACGGAAGCCGGTCGTGCTGCCGCTGCGGAACACCCGCTGGCCCACGGCGGGTTCGCCGGCCCCGACGATCCGTACGCCCCGGCCGCCGCCGATGTCGACGACGTTGGTGCGGTCGAGGGCGTCGACGTTCTCGTAGCGCACCAGGGAGTAGTCGTCGCCGGGGAAGCTGGCCGCGGTCGTGGTGCCGACGAGCTCGTCGCCCTGACGGTCTTGGAACCAGGTCGTGTCCTGCGGACCGCAGTGCCCCGCCGTCAGGATGAAGGTGTCCTGCCCGTTGGTGACGTTGAAGCCCGCGGTGCACCGCCGCTGGTCGCCGAAGACCGGGATGCCGCCGTTCACCCTGGTGGTGAAGGTGCCCTCGGTCCGCTCCATGCGGACGAAGCCACCGATCCGCTCCGCGAGACCCGACATGCGTGACCAGTCGCCGCCGGAGACGGTGCTGTCCGCGCGTACGGTGATGCCGTTGTCGGCGTAGTCGACCGCCCACGCGGTACCGGCCACGCGGGGCGCCGAGCGCAGGGCCTCGGTGGCCGAGCGGAGCCGGTCCATGCTGTGCTCCACGACCTTCGCCTCCGCGCCCGCCCGGCGTACCTCCTCCGCGGCGTCCTGGTCGGTGACGGCGACGACCGTCCGACCGTCGGCGCCGGTCCAACTGCCCGCGGTACGGGACGGGCCGAGCCGCGAGACGAGCTCCGCGGCCGGGTCCGCGGTGGCTCGCGGCGCGTCCTTCGGCGGTTCGCCCGCCATGGCACCGGAGACCATCAGACCGCCGCTGAACAGCCCGACCACGGCGGCCAGCCGCACGATCCGCTGGACTTTCCGTCGTACGCGCCGGTGTCGTGCGTGCATCATGCGCGGCCCCAAGGTCGTAACGGAATGGCTTCACAGGTGAGATGGACCCCGGACACCGAGGCCTCCCGTTCCAGTACGTGCGGCGGCTCCGAGGTGTTCAACCGGCCCACAGGGACCGGTCCGTCGGGCGGCCCGGCGAAGATCCGGCGGCGATCCGGCGGGGGTTCGGCGGGTGGCCCGGCGGGGGTTCGGCGGGCGGTCCGGCGGGGGTTCGGCGAGGGCCGGGTCCTGCCGGTCCGGGTGTGCGAAGATCCGGACGTGGATGCCTTGATGCCCGAAGATCCCGCGCAGATCGGCCCCTTCCGGCTCCTCGGACGGCTCGGGGTCGGGGGCATGGGCCGGGTCTATCTCGCCCGGTCCGCGGGCGGGCGCACCGTCGCGGTCAAGCTCGTCCGTGCCGAGCTCGCCGCGCAGGACGAGTTCCGTCGCCGGTTCGCGCGCGAGGTCGAGGCACTGGAGCGGGTCGGGGGCGCCGGGACCACACCCGTGATCGCGTCCGACACCACCGCCGACTCCCCCTGGGTGGCCATCGGTTACGTACCGGGCCCGTCACTGCGCAGTGTGGTCGTCGACCAGTACGGGCCGCTCCCGGCGCACTCCGTGCGCGCGCTCGCCGCCGGACTCGCCGACGCGCTCGGGCACATCCACGCCTCCGGGCTTCTGCACCGCGACCTCAAGCCGTCCAACATCCTGCTCACCGTCGACGGTCCCCGCATCATCGACTTCGGCATCGCGCGCGCCGTGGACACCGTCACCGACGGCGGGCTGACCACGACCGGCGCGGTCGTGGGCTCACCGGGCTTCATGTCACCCGAGCAGGTGCGCGGCGAGCGGCTCACACCAGCGTCCGACATCTTCTGCATGGGCGCCGTGCTGGCGTACGCGGCCACCGGACGCCCGCCGTTCGGGTCCGCGGACAGCGGAGTGCACGCCGTCCTGTTCCGTATCGCGCACGAGGAACCGGACCTGGCCGGGCTGCCGCCCGAGCTCGACTCCCTGGTACGCCGTTGTCTGGACAAGCGGCCGACCGCACGGCCGACCGCCGCCGAACTGTCGGACGTGACACTGCCGGACGAACCATGGCTGCCGGCAGGGCTGCTGGCGGGGCTCGGACGGCACGCGGCCCGGCTGCTCGACGCCGACGGGGACCCGACTCCCCCGACACCGATGCCGACACCGACAGCGGCACCGGCACCGGCACCGGCACCGGCTTCCACCGACACGCCCCTGCCCCGCCGGCATCTGCGCACCGTGCTGGTCGCCGCCCTGACGGCCGCCTTACTCGCGGCCGCGGGCACCTTCTTCGCCCTGTCCCCGGACGACGACGGGGGGACGGAGAACGCCAAGGGCACGCCGGGCGGGACCGGTTCCGCGGTCACCCCGTCCGACCGCCAGGAGGGAATCGTGCCCGACGACTTCCTGGGCGCCTGGGAGGGCGTGCTGCGGGGCAGAGCCGACGCGCCCTACGAGACCGGCCGTCTGGAGATCACCCAGGGCCGGGCCGGTGAGAAGACCGGGGTGTACGTCCACGTCACCGGCGAGCGGCTGTGCATGGGGCGCTCCACCCTGGTGTCCGCCGACGCCGACCGGATCGTCTTCGGCGAGAGCGACGTGACCACCAGCGTCCCCGAGAAGCGCTGCACACCCGCCGCGCACCAGACCCTCACCGTGCGGTCCCCCGAGGTGCTCGAGTGGACGTCGGGCGACGTCAGCGCCACGTTCCACCGGTCGAAGAGCGGGCCCAAGGCACTTCCGCCCGCGTTCGTCGGCTACTGGAAGCAGAAGTTCGACGTCCTCGACGCACCACCGGGCTACGAGGACCCCCGCACCTTCGAGATGACCGTCACCCAGGGGCCGGTCGGCGCCCCGCTCGTACGGTTCACCGAGAACTACCCCCGCACCGACGACGAGACGGGCGAGGAAACCGGTGACTCGGTGAACTGCGCCAGTACCGCCGTGCTCGGCGGCGTCGGCGACCTGGTGATCGTCGGCCCGCCCACCCTCGACCCCGGTCAGTCAGACCCCGAGTGCTCGCCGGCGGGCTCGTCGCAGAACCTGCGCATCGACCGCTTCGAGGGCAAGGAGCGTCTGCTCATGTACGGCATGAGCGCGGACGGCGAACCGGCGGAGTACTTCCGCAAGTGACCGCCCACGGCGGCGTCCGCGGCGTCCACGACGTCCGGACGGCGGACCGGTGGGATCGCGTACCACCGGATCTGGCCCTGAGCCGGACGCCGGGCCCCCTGTCGCACGTACCTGCGCGGACAGGGCGCCCGGCGCTTCCGGTGTCAGTGGCGGGGTGCGCGGCCGAGACGCAGAAGGACGGACTCACCGGGAGCGTCGTCCAGGCCGTCGTTGTCGACCGCGCCAACGAGGGCGCCTGCCCCTGTGATCGCGAGACCCTCGGGCTTGTCGTCGGCCGGTGAGCCGTCGGCGGTCAGGGCAGGGAGCAGGTCCTCGACCATGCGCTTGATGACGACCGGGGCGTCTCCGATCGTCGCGGCCGGGCTGACGCGTCCCAGGTCGACACGGAAGACCGCCTTGAGGCCGGCTTCCGCGCCGCGCCGGTTGTCGCGCTCCAGGACCAGCAGGGTGTCGCCGTCGACGGCGGTCAGTTCGCTGACGCCGTGCCATGTGCCGTCCGCGGCGGTGGCGGGGACCCGCTCCAACGGGTAGGCGGCGTAAGCCCATTCGCCGGTGGCCGGGGTGTAGCGGGCGAGGGTGGTGGTCCCGGGGGCGTTCGCCGCCCACTCGCGCTGGACCGCGAGCCACACGTGTTCGCCGGTGACGGCGACACCCTCCAGGCCGTACTTGGCCGCCCCGGCGGTCAGAGCGGTGGGCAGCGGGGTCTCGCTCAGCACCGCACCGTCGGCGCCGACCTCCACCAACAGGTTGGGAACCTTCTTCCCGTCGCCCTCAGAGGCCACCCAGAAACCGCCCTCCTGCCTGGCGGCGACACCCTCGGCGTCGTACGAGACGGCCCTGCCGCCCTTGGTGACGGGCAGGGCGGAGGTGACGACGGCGGGCGTGCGGCCGGTGTCGACGCTCAGTACCCGGCTCGGCCCGTACGCGGAGTCCGTGACGGCCACGACACCGTGGCGGCTGCCGGGAACCCCGCTGAGCCCGGACAGGGCACCGAAGCCGAGCCCGGGGCCGGCCGCCACGATGCTCGGCGCGGCGGTGTTGGCGCGCGGCGCGGCGTCCTGTGAGCGGTGGGTGAGCCGGTAGACGTTGAGCGCGGCACGCACCCCGTCCTTCGCGGAGTCCTCCTCGGACGAGACGACGAGTGCGTTCCGGCGCGGCACCGCCAGGACTCCCTCGGGGCCCACGGCAGTCGGCAGGCCCTGCAGCAGCTTCGGGGCGAGCGGATCGGTCAGGTCGTAGACGGCGACCATGTTGGCGCGCTCCAGCGCGACGAAGGCGTAGCGGGTGCCGTCGATGACGGCGACCGTGATGTTCTCGGGCTCGACACCCTTCTTCCCGGCACGCTTCTCCGGGTACTGGCCGTGGCGGATCGCCAGGTCCTCCAGTTCGCGGCCCGAGGAGAAGACCGCGGCACCGGTGCGGGTGTCGAAGACCGTCCAGGTGCGGGAGCCGCCCTGCCAGTCGCCCTCGTCGGCGGTCGCCACGTACCGGTCGTCGATCCAGGCCGCACCGTCCGGCTCACGGGCGGCGGTGATCGTGCCGGTCGGGGCGATCTCGCCGTCCGAGACGGTGTCCACACCGGTGACGGTGGCGGAACCGGCGGGGAAGTCCTTGACGACCTTCCCGGCGGCCAGGTCGACGACCACGAGGTGGTTGTTCTCCTGGAGGGTGACGACCGCCTGGTTGCGGGAGTTGACGCTCACGTACTCCGGCTCGGGGTCCTGAGGCGCGACGTCCGCGAGGCCGGTCAGGCCGACCTGGCGGACCGTCCAGTCCGCAGGGTCGTCGCCGATGACGTCGACGACCTGGAGAAGGCCGCCGGGGGCCTGGGGCAGGGCGCCGTCGTCGACGTCCTCGTCGCGCTCGTTCTCGATGGCGACCGCGGCGTACCGGCCGTCGGCGGACAGGTCGACCGAGTCGGGCTGCCCGGCGAGCGGAAGTGTCCGCACCGTCCGGCGGGTTCGCAGGTCCACGACGTGCAACTCACCGCCGGGGTGCTGCCTGTCGGCGGAGGTGTTGACGGCGACCAGGGCGTAGCGGTCGCCGAGGACGTCCACGGAGGTGGGCTCACCGCCCACGTCGAGGTGGCCCAGCGGTTCGGGGGCGTCGAGCCGGCGCAGGTCGGTGAAGAGGATCCGTCCGGCGGGCGAGTCGGTGGAGACGACGGTCTTCCCGTCGGCGCTCGCGGCGGATATCTCGACGGCGGTCTGCTCACGCTGCTCGCCGGCGGCGTCGAACGTGTACGCCGGCATGGTCGACACCCGCTGGAACCAGCCGTTCCCGGCGTTGCCGGCGCTTTTGCCGCCGCCCTGGCCCTCGGGGTGGGCGGTGGCGATCGGCGCGGTCGCGGCCGTGACGGCGGCGACCAGCAGCGCGCCGCCTGCGAGCAGGGCACGGCGCGGGCGGCGAGCAGGGGACGCTGAGGTGGGCAAGAGGGCCTCCGGGACGCGAGGACGAGGGTGCGTCCTGTGGTTCTAGCGCCCCGGCTGCCCATGTGTCGGTGCTTGGGGTGAATTCCCGGCGAATACACGGCTTCGGCCGTGCGAATGCCGTGGCCCGGCAGCGCCGGGCCCGATCGGGGCGGGCGCGTCCGGGCGGCATCGCGGCACGCGGCACGCGCACCGGTTCCGGTGCCGGCGGCCGACACGGAGGAACCCCGGGCGCGGATCCACGGCGAAGACGCTCGGCCCTCGCCGCGGATCTGCCCCTCGGGGGTCTACCAGTGTCCCGCGGATGGTCCACCGGAACGAGTCGATCTCGCTCGCCGAGGCCACGCGTCGGCAGCGGCTCGGACGGCGACGTGCCGACCACCGCCCGCCACCGCCGTGCCTCACTGCGGCGGCTGACCGCCGTAGGGCTGGTGACCGTACGGGGACTGGGCCGGGGACTGGGCCGGGGGCTGGTAACCGTACGGGGGCTGCTGGGCGTACGGCTGCTGGTGCTGGTGCTGGTGCTGCTGATGCTGCGGCGCCGGGGACGGAGGCTGTGGCCCGCCGTAGGGCTGCTGGGTGTACCCCTGCTGCGGGCCGGGCCCGTACTGCTGCGGCCCGTGCCACTGTGCGGGCGGCAGGCTGCCGGGCGGGAGGTAGGAGACCTGGCCGGGGGAGGGCTCGTGGCGTACGAAACCCGCGGCCTCGAGGTGTGCGCCGGCCTTCTTGTGGCGAGCGAAGTTGAACCAGACACCGAGGCCGGCGACCGCGGCGAGGAAGCACACGTAGCCGAGAACCAGACCAGGGCTGTCGCCCAGGGAGCTGAGCGGTCGCAGGCTCGCCAGCAGGAGCGCGATCCCGATGACCGGCAGCCGCCTCAGCAGCGCGGCCCTGCTGCTCAGGTCGAACAGAACCCGCTTCTTGTTGAGTTCCAGCACCTGCTGCGGGATCTCGGGGATCCGGGGTGCGTACGGCCAGTACTGCGCGGCACGCGCCTGCGCCTGCGGGCTCGGGTCGGGGGTGAAGGCCAGCTTGATGGAGAAGAGCTCCTGCCGGGCCCCGGCGTACTGGTAGCCGAACAGCTCGGCGACGCACACCAGCGTCGCGAGCCGCTTCGTCATCGACATCGTGGTTGTGAACTCGAACGGCATGCCCCGCCGCATGCTGTCGAGCAACTGGGTCGTCTGGCGATCCGCCATGTGTCTTCACCCCTGAACCGGCATCGGCAGTGCTCCCGCCTCGGCGCCGGCGTGAACATTCGGAACACGCAGCCTAACCAGCCGCGTGCGCGGCAAGGAGAAGGCCCTGCCCGCCTCGTACGCCGGCGGACCTCGTCCGCCGGTTGCGGGGCACCGACGCGAAGGCCCCGGACGCCGCATGCGCGTCCGGGGCCCTCGTGCCGTGTCCGTCCTGCCGGGCAGGCCTACAGGAAGGAGTTGATCTCGATCGTCTCGGTCCGGCCGGGGCCGACGCCGATCGCCGAGATCGGCGCGCCGGACATCTCCTCCAGCGCCTTCACGTACGCCTGCGCGTTCTTCGGCAGGTCGGAGAAGGTCTTCGCCTTGGTGATGTCCTCGGACCAGCCCGGCAGCATCTCGTACACCGGCTTCGCGTGGTGGAAGTCGGTCTGCGAGTACGGCAGCTCCTCGACGCGCTTGCCGTCGATCTCGTAGGCGACGCAGACGGGGATCTGCTCCCAGCCGGTGAGCACGTCCAGCTTGGTGAGGAAGAAGTCGGTCAGGCCGTTGACACGGGTCGCGTAGCGCGCGATGACCGCGTCGAACCAGCCGCAGCGACGGTCACGGCCGGTGGTGACGCCACGCTCGCCGCCGATGCGGCGCAGTGCCTCGCCGTCCTCGTCGAACAGCTCGGTCGGGAACGGGCCGGCGCCGACACGGGTCGTGTACGCCTTGAGGATGCCGATGACCCGGCTGATCTTCGTCGGTCCCACGCCCGCACCGGTGCAGGCGCCGCCCGCGGTCGGGTTGGAGGAGGTGACGAAGGGGTACGTGCCGTGGTCGACGTCGAGCAGCGTGCCCTGGCCGCCCTCGAAGAGGACGACCTTGCCCTCGTCGATGGCGTTGTTCAGGATCAGCGTGGTGTCGGCGACGTACGGCCGGATCTGCTCCGCGTACTGGAGCATCTCCTCGACGATCTTCTCCGCCTCGATGGCACGGCGGTTGAAGACCTTGGTGAGGAGCTGGTTCTTGGTGTCGAGAGCCGCCTCGACCTTCTGCATCAGGATCGACTCGTCGTAGAGGTCCTGGACGCGGATACCGACCCGGTTGATCTTGTCGGCGTACGTCGGGCCGATGCCGCGGCCGGTGGTCCCGATCTTGCGCTTGCCGAGGAAGCGCTCCGTCACCTTGTCGACGGTGACGTTGTACGGGGTGATCAGATGGGCGTTGCCGCTGATCAGAAGCTTGGACGTATCGACGCCGCGGTCGTTCAGCCCGCTCAGCTCGGAGAGCAGAACCGCCGGGTCCACGACGACACCGTTGCCGATGACCGGAGTACATCCGGGCGAGAGGATTCCGGAAGGGAGCAGATGGAGCGCATACTTCTGGTCGCCGACGACGACCGTGTGGCCGGCGTTGTTGCCACCCTGGTAGCGCACCACATAATCAACGGATCCACCGAGCAGGTCGGTGGCCTTTCCCTTGCCCTCGTCACCCCACTGAGCACCGAGCAGCACAAGTGCGGGCACAGGCGTACACCCCTTCCGGGCGGGGCAAGACCAAGGTCAGGGGGGCCGGAGCCATGCCTGAGTCCTGGGACAGGTTGCCCCGGAATAGACGAAGCCCCTGGCGCAATAGCGCAAGGGGCTCTTGCACAAAGATGCTACCCGAGGAAGGACCGAGGTGTCGGCTCACGACCAGCTGCTGGTGGTCATCGACCCGGTCGCCCGCCGAATGGACGGCGAGTCCGTGCGTATCGCGAAAGATGTGCTGTGCGGCGGGGCAGAAGCGAAAATCTGCCTTCCCCAGGGGCCGGAGGAGTTCGCCCGGGCCCTGGCCCGGCGCGGGCCCCGGCGACCGGTCGTGGTGGGCGACGACCGGGCGCTGCTGAGGGCCGTGTCCCTGCTGCACCGGGACCGCTGGCTCGGTGACGGCGTCCTGGCACTGGTCCCGGTGGGCGCCTCCGTACGGCTCGCGCACTCGCTCGGCGTGCCCGCCGGGGCGGTGGCGGCGGCCAGGGCGGTCCTCGACGGCAGCCCGCGGCGGCTGGACCTGCTGGTGGACGAGAGCGACGGTGTGGTGCTGGGGGATCTGGCGATTCCGGCGACGCGCCCGGTGCAGCGCGCGGAGGGCGTGTCGGTGTGGACCACGGCCCGCTCCCTGGTCCGCACGCTCGTGGGCCCCGCCCCCGTGGCCGCTCCGGTGCGTACGCACCGGCTGCGGGTGGAGGCGGACGGTGTCCTGCTGACCGACCTCGACCGGCCCGTCGAGGACGTGACCGTGCGGGCCGGCCTGGGCGGCCGCGCCGAGGTCGTCGTACGGCACGGCACGGACGAGGAGCCGCTGCGTGCGAGCGCCCGGTCGGTGACCGTCTCGGGCGCGGACTTCCGCTATCGCGCGGACGCGCACCTCACGGGCCCGGTCCGGACCCGGACGTGGACGTGCCGTGCGGGCGCGTGGGGCCTGACACTGCCGGTCCCCGCCCCGGCGGGCTGACGCGGGCGTACGCCGACCGGTGGATGGCACCGGGGCCGCAGCGGGCCTGCCCGGCAGAGGCCCAGGAGCCCGACGTGGGCGGGCGTAGGAGGGCGTAGGTGCGGCAGGCGGCACCGGGGGCGGCCTGACTCGGTGCCGCGCCGGCGGCCGGCGCCGGGGCCCCGCGGGCTGACGCCCGGGAGCCCGATGTGAGGGCGCGCCGGTTCGGCGGGGCGGGGTCAGGGCTTGCCGTAGAGCTGGTCGCGATGCTCGCGCCAGCGCTCCATGAGCAGGACGAGTTCCTTCTCCAGGAACTGGAAGAACTCCAGCGTCTCCGACATCCGGCGCCCGGCCCTCGTGCCGGGGCCGAGACTCGCCACGCCCTCGCGCAGCGTGCCCTCCCAGCGCTTGAGGATCTGGTCCCGGTTGGTGAGCGCCTCGTACCACTGGTTGCCGTGCACCCGGTAGCGCTCGCGGCGGGAGCCGGGTTCGCGCTCGCGGGACACCATGTCGACCTGGGACAGGTAGCGGATGGCGCCGGAGACGGCGGCCGGGCTGACCTGGAGCTGGGCTCCCAGCTCGGCCGAGCTCATCACACCGGCGTCGGACGAGAGCAGGGCGGCGAAGACGCGGGCGGGCATCCGGGTCATGCCCGCCTCGACGAGCTGGGCGGCGAAGCGCTCCACGAAAGCGGACACCGCCTCCTCGTCACGCGGCTGCCGCGCCGCCGCCGCGGTCTGTTCAGTCACCACCGGGTCCTCTCCCTGGTCATCGCCTGAGAGCGAGTTTATACGCTTCCTTAACTTCAGAAATTTGTGAAAACAGCGTACGTTCTGAAGCATGACGAAGGCAATCACCGTCTCCGGACTCCACAAGTCGTTCGGGCGGACACACGCGCTGGACGGCCTCGACCTCGCCGTCGGGGCCGGTGAGGTCCACGGCTTCCTCGGCCCCAACGGCGCCGGCAAGTCGACCACCATCCGGGTCCTGCTCGGCCTGCTGCGCGCCGACTCCGGGGCGGCGCAACTGCTCGGCAAGGACCCCTGGCACGACGCCGTCGAACTGCACCGGCGCCTCGCCTACGTCCCCGGCGACGTCGAACTGTGGCCCTCCCTCACCGGTGGCGAGGCCATCGACCTGCTCTCCCGGCTGCGCGGCGGCATCGACAAGCGGCGGCGCGACGAACTCGTCGAACGCTTCGGCCTCGATCCGACGAAGAAGGGCCGGACCTACTCCAAGGGCAACCGGCAGAAGGTCGCGATCGTCGCCGCCCTCGCGTCCGACGCCGAACTCCTGCTGCTCGACGAGCCGACCGCCGGACTCGACCCCCTGATGGAGGTCGTCTTCCAGGACGTCATCGCGGAGGCGAAGGCCGCGGGAAGGACCGTGCTGCTCTCCAGCCACATCCTGGCCCAGGTCGAGAAGCTGGCCGATCGGGTCAGCATCATCCGCCGGGGCAGGGTCGTGCAGTCGGGGACGCTCAGCGAGATGCGGCATCTGACCCGTACGACCGTCGAGGCGGAGACGGCCCGCCCGGCCTCCGGTCTCGCGGGGCTGCCGGGCGTGCACGACGTGCGGACCGAGGACGGCCGGGTGCGGTTCGCCGTGGACGGCGCGGAGTTGGACGGCGCGATCCGCCGGCTCTCCGAGTTCGGGGTACGCAGCCTGATCAGCCACCCGCCGACGCTGGAGGAGCTGATGCTCCGCCACTACGGCGACGAACTCGCGGGGAACGGCCACGGCACAGAGGCCGGGGGCGTGTCGCGATGAGTACCGCCACCGCCACGAAGGCACCCGCCACGGCGGGGCCCGCCACCGCCGCGGGTCCGCTCGCCGGGACCCGTACGCTGATCCGCTTCGCCCTGCGCAGGGACCGTGTCCGGCTCCCGGTCTGGCTCCTCGCCCTGTTCGTGGGCACGCTCTCGACGGCCGGCAACTACAAGACGCTCTACGCCGACCCGAAGGACCGCGCCGCCGCCGTCGGCACCATGGACAGCCCCGCCGGTCTCGCCATGAGCGGACCACGGCACTATCTGGACGACTACGGCTTCGGCGCCATGCTCGGCCACCAGATGCTGGGCTTCACAGCCGTCATGGTCGGCCTGATGAGCGTCCTGATCGTCACCCGGCACACCCGGGGCGAGGAGGAGACGGGCCGCGCCGAGCTGGTGCGCTCCGCCGCCGTCGGACGCCACGCGCAGCTCGCGGCGGCGCTCGCCGTGGCCGTACTCGCCGACGTGGCGCTCGCCCTGCTGATGGCCGTCGGCCTCGGCGGGCTGGGCATCGAGGGCATCGACACGGGCGGATCGCTGCTCTACGGCTTCGCGCACGCCGCCGTCGGCATCGTCTTCGCCTCCGTCGCCGCCGTCACCGTGCAGATCACGGCGCACACCCGCGGCGCCTCCGGCATGGCGCTGGCCGTCATCGGCGTCGCGTACGTGCTGCGTGCCGCGGGCGACTCGGGCGGCAACGACGCCCTGTCGTGGCTGTCCCCGATCGGCTGGGTCCAGCGGACGTACGTCTACGTCGACGACCGCTGGTGGCCGCTGCTGCTGTGCCTCGCACTCGCCGCGCTGTGCGCCGCCGCCGGCTTCGTGCTCTCCACCCGACGGGACGTGGGCGCGGGCCTGCGCGCCTCGCGGCCCGGCAGCCCGGTCGCCTCCGACGCCCTGAGCACGCCGCTCGGCTTCGCGCTGCGGCTGCACCGCGGCATGCTGACCGGCTTCGGCGCCGGACTGTTCCTGATGGGCGCGATGTACGGGTCGATCCTCGGCGAGGCCGAGGACATGCTCAAGAACATCGACCAGATCCAGGAGGCGCTGGCGGAGATCGGCGGCGCCACCATGGCGGAGTCCTTCGCCTCGATGGTGATGGTCGTCATCGCGGTCGTGGCGGCGGTGTACGTGGTGATGGCCGCGCTGCGGCCGCGCGCCGAGGAGACCGCCGGGCGGGCGGAGCCACTGCTCGCGACCGGCCTGTCCCGCACCCGCTGGGTGGGCGGCCACCTGGCGGTGGCCATGGCCGGCGGCACCGGACTGCTGCTCCTGGCGGGCATCGGCTTCGGCCTCTCGGGAGCGGCCTCGGCCTCGGACGGCGGGCTGTTCCTCGAACTGGTGGGTGCGGCACTGGCCTACGCACCGGCCCTGTGGGTGACGGTCGGGGTCGCCGTGGTGCTCTTCGGCTGGTTCCCGCGGGCGAGCGCGGCGGCATGGGTCGTACCGGTGTACGCGTTCGTGGTGGGCTACCTGGGGCCGCTCCTGCGGTTCCCGGACTGGATGAGCGACGTGTCGCCGTTCGGGCATGTGCCGCGGCTGCCGGCGTCGGGGATGAGCTGGACGCCGATGGTGGTGCTGACGGTGGTCGCGGCGGGGCTGGTGTGGGCCGGGCTGGAGGGGTTCCGGCGGCGGGATCTGGAGACGAAGTAGCCGCGGGGCGGGACGGGGACGTACGGGTCGGGGCCGGAGCCGCGGCGGCGGGCCCGGCCCTCCCCGCCCCTTCCAGGACCGGCCGGCTCGGCCTCGTACCGCCCGCGGCGGCGTGCCGCGCGCACCGTCACAGTTCGACCCGCAGCTCCTCCAGTCCCCTGATCACGAAGCCCGGCTTCCACCGCGGCTCCTCCGCGAGCCGCATCGTCGGGCACTCCCTCAGCAGTTCCCCGAACGACGCCAGCAGTTCGACGCGCGCCAGCGGCGCGCCCAGGCAGTAGTGGATGCCCGCGCCGAACGTGACGTGCGGGTTGTCCTTCCGCGCCAGGTCCAGGGTGTCGGGGTGCTCGAAGCGGGCGCCGTCGCGGTTCGCCGAGCCGAAGAGCAGCGCCAGTTCGGAGCCGCGGGGCACCACGGTCCCGTCGATCTCGATGTCGTCGAGCACCCAGCGTTCGAAGAGCTGCAGCGGGGTGTCGAAGCGCATCAGTTCTTCCACAGCCGTGGACAGCAGCGAGTGGTCCGCCCGCAGGGCCGCCAGCTGCTCGGGGTGGCGCAGCAGCGTCCACCACCCGTTGGCCGTCGTGTTGACGGTCGCCTCGTGCCCCGCGTTCAGCAGCAGCACACAGGTGGAGATCATCTCCTGCTCGCTCAGCCGCTCGCCCTCGTCGTGGGCGGCGATCAGCGCGGAGATCAGGTCGTCCCCCGGCTCGACCCGCCGGGCGGCGATCAGCTCCCGCAGATAGGCGCTGAACTCGACCGACGCCCGCACCGCCCGCGCCGCCGTCTCCTGCGAGGGGTTCAGCTCGTACATCCCGCAGATGTCGGCGGACCAGGGCCGCAGCAGCGGACGGTCCGACTCCGGGATGCCCAGCATCTCGGCGATCACCGCCACCGGCAGCGGCTCCGCGACCTCGGCCAGCAGATCGCCGCCGCCCGCCTTCCTGAAGCCGGCGACCAGGCCGGCCGCCAGCCGCTCCACCACCGGCTGGAGCGCCTGCACGGTCCGAGGGGTGAACGCCTTCGTCACCAGCCGCCGGATCCGGGGGTGGTCCGGGGCCTCGAGGTCCAGCAGACCGTTGTCGTTGAGGATGTGGAACGGCTCGTGCGCGGCGGGCGGCGGGGTGCGCCCGAACTCCTCGTGCGTGAAGCGGTGCAGATACGTCCGCCCCAGCCGCCGGTCACGCAGCAGCGCCGACACGTCCGCGTGGTGCGGCACGAGGTACTGCCGCGTCGGCTCGAACCGGTGCACCCGCCCCCGGGCACGGAGCTCGGCCAGGGCGGGGTACGGGTCGGCGACGAACGAGGGGGACCAGGGTTCGAAGGGCACGTCGGTTCCAGCGTCCATGCCGGGACGTTAGCCCCGTCTACGAGGGTGTGACCAGCCTCGCCTCGTAGGCGAACACGGCCGCCTGCGTACGGTCCCTCAGCCCCAGCTTCACGAGGACCCTGCTGACATGCGTCTTGATGGTCGACTCCGCGACGACCAGGTGGGAGGCGATCTCGGCGTTCGACAGGCCCTGCGCGATCAGCACCAGGACCTCCGTCTCGCGCTCCGTCAGATCGGCGACCTGGGTCATCGCGGCCGGGCGCGGCGTCTGCGAGAGCTTGGAGAACTCGGTGATCAGCCGGCGGGTGACGGTCGGTGCGAGCAGCGCCTCGCCGGCCGCCACCACGCGTACACCGTCCGCGAGCTGCCGGGCGGAGGCGTCCTTCAGCAGGAAACCGGAGGCCCCGGCGCGCAGCGCCTGGTACACGTACTCGTCCAGGTCGAAGGTGGTGAGCACCAGCACCCTGGAACCGGCGTGCGCGGCGACGATCTCGCGGGTCGCCTCGATGCCGTTCAGCTCGGGCATGCGGATGTCCATCAGGACCACGTCCGGCGCGAGCTCCGCGACCTTCGTGACCGCCTCACGACCGTTGACGGCCTCGCCGACGACCTCGATGTCGGGCATGGCGTTCAGCAGGACCGAGAAGCCCTCGCGGACCATGATCTGGTCGTCGACGATGAGGACGCGAATCGTCATGAGGTCTCCTCGGCAGGCGTGGCGGGGGTGGCGGCGACCGGGATGAAGGCGGTGACCTCGTACCCGCCGTCCTCGGTGGGCGCGGCGGTCATCTCTCCGCTGAGCATGGTCACACGTTCCCGCATGCCGGTGATGCCGTGACCCGCGCCGATCGACGAGGACGGGCGCAACCCTCCCTGAGAGGCGGTGGCCCGTTGGCCGGCGGGCTTGACCAGCCCCTGCGGCGCGGTGTTGACGACCCGCAGTCCCAGACCGCCCAGCACGTAGGAGACCTCGACCTTGGCGGTCGAACCGGGGGCGTGGCGAAGCGCGTTGCTCAGCGCCTCCTGGATGATCCGGTACGCCGACAGCTCCACGCCCTGCGGCAGCTCCCGCACCGCGCCGGTGATGGTCTTCTCGGTCTCCAGACCGGCTTCGCGGACGTTGGCGAGCAGGTTCTCGAGGTCGGCCAGGACCGGCTGCGGCGCGTCGGGGGCCTGGTAGTCCTCCGCCCGTACGACACCGAGGATGCGGCGCAGTTCGGTGAGCGCGGCGACCGCGTTCTCGCGGATCGTGGCGAACGCCTTCTCCAGCTCCTCCGGCGGGTTCTCCACCCGGTAGGGGGCGGCCTCGGCCTGGATGGCGACGACCGACATGTGGTGGGCGACCACGTCGTGCAGCTCGCGGGCGATGGTGGTGCGCTCCTCCAGCAGGGTCCGCCGGTCGCGCTCGGTGGCGGTGACGGTCTGCTGGGCGGCGACCTCCTGATCGGCCCTGCGGCGGATCAGGAACATGCTCACGATCAGCAGGGACACGGCAGAGGCGAAGATCATGCCGGGAGCGACGCCGCCCAGACCGCGCTGGAACACGGTGTCGGCGAACAGCCCGTACGCGGCGCTGATCAGCCACATCCAGGCCGCTGTGCGCGGCCGGGTGCGTGCCGCCACCACGGTCATCACGGTGAGGTGGCCCAGGAACCCTGCGGGCGCCCACGGCCAGTCCCCGAAGCCTGCCATCACGCTCACGAACGGTGTGCTGATCATCGACACCCACCAGGCGCCGACCGGCCTGACCAGCGTCATCACGACGGCGATGGCGGGCACGAAGCCACCGAGCAGCAGAGACAGGCCACCGTCGTCGTCGGCGTAGGCGATGACCACCGTGAGGAACGCGATGAAGAGGACCACAGCGTGCGGCAGCCACACCGCGCCCCGGCGTATCCGCTCGCCCGGCAGCCGGCGGACCAGTGGCCCGTCGGATCGCAGCGGCGGCAGCGGCCGGTAGGCGAACGCGTCGTGGAAGAGGTCCTGGCGGAGGCCGCTGAGCGCCCCTTGGGCCAGGTCGTATTCGGGGCTGCGGGTCTTCTCGGTCACAGTGAAGACGGTAAGCGGGCAGGACCGTCCGGGGCGTCAGCATCGCTGCGGATCCTGCGGGGTCCCCCCTGAGTACTACCTGGCCGGGCCGGGTTTCGGTGTCCGGACCGCCTGCGGCGAGCCGGACCTGTCCCGCCGGGCGTACGCGGCCGGTCCCGTACGCGACGGCCGCGGCCCGGGTGCGGTCGCGGATCCCCGTCACCAGGCCAGTTGGGCGATCTCCTCCGCCACCACCGCGCAGGCGTCGGCCGCCGGGTCGATCAGCGGGAAGTGCCCGACCTCCTCCAGCAGCGTCCATCCGACGGTCTCGCCCGCCCTCGCCGCGGCATCGACGTACGCCTCGGAGACGGCCTGCGGCACGACGATGTCCGTACGGCCCTGCACCACGACGGTGGCGATGCCGGTCGGCAGCAGCGCCGCCGGGTCGGCGTGCGCGGCCCGTTCCTCGTACTGCGCCTCGCCGCCCAGCAGTTGGCGCACGGCACCGCCGCACACGCCGAGCTCGACGGCGGTGCCGAAGTCCGCGATCGGTGCGAGCGCGACGACGCCCCGGAACGCGGGCGGCGCGGTCTGCCGCCACGGCGAGCCGACCGGCAGCACATGCCGGGAGGCCGCCCACAGCGCCAGCTGACCCCCCGCGGAGTGGCCGGTCACCACGATCCGCCGCGGGTCCGCCTGCGGCAGGGCCTTCCGTGCCAGGTCCGGCAGGGCGTCCATCGCCGCGGCCACGTCGTCGAGCGTCTCCGGCCAGCGCCCGGCGACAGGGCCGGCTTCACCGCGCTGCTGCGGGATCTCCCGGCCACGGCGGTACTCGACATTGGCTACGGCGAGCCCGCGGCGCGCCAGGAAATCGGCGAACGGGGTCACATGTCCCCGGTCGTACGGTGCCCGCCACGCCCCTCCGTGCAGTACGACCACCAACGGGGCGGTGGCGTGCCCGGTGCGGGGCGCGTAGAAGTCGACGACCTGGTCGGGATGATCCCCGTACGCGGCGGAGGCGTCCGGCGCGACGGCGGGGTGCGACATCGCCGACGCTTCCTCGGCGGCGTCACGGGCGACGGGGTCCGGCATGTGCTGCTCCAACAGTCCCGCGGGGGTGGCCTGTTCCACCTGACCAGCGCGGACGCTACCAGCCTCCTGGCCGGTCCGGGTGGTGTGGCGTCCGGGTGCGGGTCCCGGGCGTTGCCCGGCCCTGCGCCTCCCGGGCGTTGCCCGGCCCTGCGCGTCCCGGGCGGGGCCGGTCCAGTGGCGTGGTGTCCGGGTGCCGCCGCGGCTCGCGGGTTCAGGGGTAGAGGCCGGCCCGGAAGGTGAAGGAGACCAGTTGGGCTCGGTCGCGGGCGCCGACTTTGGTCATGGCTCGAACCGCATGCGTCTTCACGGTGAACGGTGACACGGACATCTGGGCCGCGATCTCGTCGTTGCCGAGACCGCTCGCGACGAGGACGACCACGTCCCGCTCCCTCGGTGTGAGGGCGCTGAAGCGTCGCAGCAGTTCCTTGTCGATCACCGGCGGCGGGCTGTCGGTCATGTGACCGATGAGCGCGGCCGTCGCGGCGGCCGACAGCGCACCCCCGCCGTTCACGACCTCGGTGATTCCGGCGACGAGTTCGGCGGGGCTCACGGTCTTGCTCAGGAAGCCGTTGGCGCCCGCGCGCAGCGCGGCGAGGACGATGTCGTCCTGGTCGAACGTGGTCAGCACGATCACCCGCGTCTCCTCGGGCGGATGCTCCGCGCGGATCCGGCGGGTGGCCTCGACGCCGTCGATGCCGGGCATCCGGATGTCCATCAGCACCAGGTCGACGGGGTGGTCCCGGAGGAAGGGGACGACCTGGAGTCCGTCGGAGAGGTCCCCGGCGACGACGAGCTCCGGGTCGAGCCGAAGCATCGCCCGGATCCCTGCCCGGATCTCGTCCTGGTCGTCGACGATCAGAATCCGTGTCATCGGACAACAGCTCCCAGCGGGCTGAACTCCGCCCGGACCCGGAATCGCCCGTCGTGGCTGTCGATCGTCAGCCGCCCGTTGGACGACTCGACGCGCTCGCGCATCCCCACGAGTCCGAGCCCGCTGCCCGCGTCGGAGCCGCGGAGCGCATCACCGACGCGGTTCTCCACGGTGACGCGGATCCTGCCGTCGTGCTCACGGACATCCACCGTCGCCGTCCCCTCCCCGTGCCGGTAGGCGTTCGTGAGCGCTTCCTGAACGACCCGGTAGACCGTCACGCCGACGCTCGGCTCCACGAAGCCGGCCGGAACGTCGATGGAGGCCCGGACGTCCAGGCCGATGCTCTCGAAAGAGGCGATGAGTGCTTCCAGGCCGCTGAGCGCCGGGGTCGGCCGGAGCGCCTCGTCGCCGGAGACGTCGTCCCCGAGGCGGAGGAGCGAGAGGATGCGCTGCGTCTCGACGACGACGGTACGGGCGCTGGACCTGGCCGAGACGAGGGCCTGCCGGGAGGACTCGGCGTCCTCGGGCAGCCCGATCTCCGCCGCACCGAGGTGCAGGCTCAGCATCGCGACCTGGTGGCCGATGACGTCGTGGAGGTCCCGGGCGATACGGAGACGCTCCTCGGTCACTCGACGGGTGGCCTCGATCTCGCGGGTGGCGATGGCGGTCTCGGCCCGTTCCTCCAGGGTCCACCAGTGCTCCCGGTGGATGCGGAGCGCGGCTCCCGTCGCGCCTCCCGCCATGGCCGAGAAGAGGGCCGCGGCTCCCACGACCGCACCGCCGCGGAATCCTCCGACCGTCATGAACGCGCCCAGGAAGAACGCCGCCACGATGCCGGTCCCCACCAGCGGCTGCTTTCCCCTGAGAGTGACGGAGAACAGCACGAGCACGGCCATCATCCACACCGACAGGGGGTCGTGGCCCACGGCCGTGACGGCGAAGGACGCCGCACTCGTCACGACCAGCCCCGCCCACGGCTTCCACCACGAGAGGGCGACGCCGCCACCGGCGAGGAGTACGGAGAGGGCCGTCGGCCAGTCCGCCCCGCGCGCTGTCGCCGCCACGATCTGCCCGGCGAACACCAGCGCAGCCGTCGAACAGGCGACCCGGTGCAGCACCTCGGGGCGGCGGACCCACAGCGGCGCCGCGGGCCCGTCCTGACTGCTCCGCGCCTTGGCCATGAACCGATTCTCGTTCACGAGCGCGGCGGCCGTGTACTTCGAACGAAGTAGACGACCGAGCTGTCCCGGTCGACGGGGGCAGCAGCACGCGTTCGGTCGAAGGTGAACGGCAGAAGTACTTCGTTCGAAGTACGCGGCCCCTCCCGATGCCGCTGAGACTCCTCGGCGAGGCGACCGTCTCGCACCGTCACGATCACAACGGGACACCCGATGACTCAGACCACCGCAACTTCGACCGCTCCGGCCACCGCCACCGCCACGGCCACGGCCACGGCCTCCGGACTCCGATCGCTCCACCTGATCCGAGTCGCCTTCTCGCTGATCTGGGTGGCACTCGTCTTCACGACCTCCGCCTCGCTCGTGTCGGCGGACAAGCCCACGACGATCGCGGCCGTGCTGCTCGTCGTCTACCCCCTGTGGGACGTCGTCGCCACGCTCATCGAGCGTCGCACGGCCGGAACCGGCTCCTCGAGCAGCGTCAGCACCCTCAACATCGGTCTCGGTCTCGCCGCCACCGCCGGGATGATCGCCGCCGTCCTCACCACCGTCGCGACGGCCCTTCTCGTGTTCGGCGTCTGGGCCCTCCTTTCCGGAGCGATCCAGCTCGTCGTGGCGATCCGGCGCCGGCGCACCGTCGGCGCCCAGTGGCCCATGGTCATCAGCGGCGGACAGTCCGTACTCGCCGGTGCCACCATCGCCGCCACGTCCGCCTCGGCGACGAGCAACCTGTCCACCGTGGCCGGATACTCGGCGTTCGGTGCCTTCTGGTTCCTCGTCTCCGTTGTCGCGCTGAGCATCCGCAGCCGACGCGCGACGCGTTGACCGGCGTCGTCGGTGTCACCGCCGCTCCCGGCCGGCCGGGGGTCCCGGGGACGCGCAAGCTCCCGGGACCCCGGCCAGGAGCTACGCGGAGAGGATGTCCGCCAGGACCCGCGCCGCTCGCTCCGTGTCGGCGAAGCCGACGTACAGCGGCGTGAAACCGAACCGCAGCACGTCCGGGCGGCGCAGGTCGCCCACGACGCCACGGGCGATCAGTTCCTCCATCACCCGCGGAGCGCCCTCGCAGCGCAGAGCGACCTGGCTGCCGCGACAGGTGTGCTCCGCGGGGGTCAGGGAGGTGACCCGCCCTGCGGGGACGTACGCCTCGACGCACTCCAGGAAGAAGTCCGTCAGGGCCAGGCTCTTGGCCCGTACCGCCTCGATCGAGATCCCGTCCCAGACGTCCAGCGCGGCCTCGAGGGCCAGCATGGACAGGATGTCGGGTGTGCCGACCCGGCCGCGGGTCGACCCGGAGGCCGCCTCGTACCCGGAGGTCATCGCGAACGGGTCCGCGTGGGACGTCCAGCCGGGCAGGGGCGAGTCGAACGCGGCCTGATGCCGTTCGGCGACGTACAGGTACGCCGGCGAACCGGGGCCGCCGTTCAGGTACTTGTAGGTGCAGCCGACCGCCAGGTCGACCCCGTGCGCGTCGAGCCCGACCGGAAGGGCGCCGGCACTGTGGCACAGGTCCCAGACCGCGAGGGCGCCCGCGTCGTGGAGGGCGGCGGTCAGGCGGGGCAGGTCGTGGAGCCGGCCGGAGCGGTAGTCGACATGGTTGACGAGCGCCACCGCCGTGGTCGGTCCGAGAGCCGACGGCAGGTCGGACGGGTCGACGGGGACGATCCGGCGGCCGGTCATGCGCGCGGCCGACTCGGCTATGTAGCCGTCCGTCGGGAACGTCGTCGCGTCCACCAGGACGTCCGTGCGCGCCGGGTCGTCGACGAGCCGTACCGCGCCCACGACGGCCTTGAAGACGTTGACGCTCGTGGAGTCGCCGACCACGATCTGTCCCGGCGCCGCGCCCACAAGAGGCGCGATCCGGTCTCCGACGCGCTCGGGCGCGGTCCACCAGTCGCCCTCGGTCCAGGAGCGGATGCGCAGCTGCCCCCACTGCCGGTTCACCACGTCGGCGACCCGGTCGGGGACGTGCGCGGGCAGTGCGCCCAGCGAGTTGCCGTCGAGGTAGACCGCGTCGTCGAGGGTGAACAGCTTGCGCGCACCGGCGAGTTCGTCTGCGGCGTCGAGCGCCGCGGCCCGCTGGGCCAGGGACTCAGACATGGCTGCGCGCCGTCCACAGCTCGGGGAAGACGTTCTTGCGGGCGCGCTTCTCGAGCCAGGAGACTCCGGCGGAGCCACCCGTACCGACCTTGGATCCCATGGCCCGCCGGGTCGCCACCAGGTGGTCGTTGCGCCATCGCCAGACCAGCTCTCCGACGTCGGTGAGCGCCTCGCCGAGCCGGACCAGCTCGGTGTCCTGGTCACCCGAGTACACCTCGGCCCAGACCCGCTCGACCTGCTCGGACGGCTCGTACTTCTGCGACAGGTCACGCTCCAGCACCTCGGCCGGCACCGCGTACCCGCGGCGCGCGAGGAGCCGCAGCACCTCGTCGTAGAGGCTCGGCTCGTGCAGCGCCTTCTCCAGTTCGGCGTGGACACGCGGTGCGCCACGGTGCGGCACGAGCATGGACGCGGACTTGTCGCCGAGCATGAACTCCATCCGCCGGTACATCGCCGACTGGAATCCGGAGCCCTCGCCGAGGGCGTCACGGTAGGAGTTGAACTGCGCGGGTGTCAGGTTGGCGAGGGGCTTCCAGGAGGCGTTGAGGGCCTCCAGCTCGCGTCCCGACCGCTTCAGGGCCTCCATCGCCACGGGGATCCGGTCCTCGCGCAGGGCGCGTGCGGCGGTCTCCCACTCGTGGACGACGACGGTGAACCACAGCTCCATGACCTGGGTGGTGACCAGGAAGACCATCTCGCCCGGGTCGTCCGACCGCGGATGCTGGAGGTGGGTGAGGACGTCCGCCTGGACGTAGTCCTCGTACGGTGTGGTGCCCGCGAAGTCCAGATTCGGGGCGGCGTCATGTGACATCGCTGTCTCCTCGACGATCCGGGTAGCGGTCCGCCCCTTCCTGTTCCGGTGTGGGCCCCGGTCCCCACCGGCATCATAAACAGAACCTCATACGGACGGACCGGTGAGACAGGTCGTCGTAGGCAACCGGCCTGAAGACGGCCCGCACGCCGCACCCACGGGGGCGAGGAGGGCCGGCGACGCGCAGGGGCGTGTCCGGGACGTAAGGCGACGTGAGCCCAGGCAGGCGCAGGTTCGCCGAAAGCAGTCCGGGACATGCCCCGGAGCGGCATCCGGACGCCAGGCGGCACGGACCGGGCTCCGCCCGGGACACGCGATACCGGGCCGCGCCCGCGACACGCGATACCGGGCCCCGCCCGCGACACGCGATACCGGGCCCCGCCCGGGACACGCGAGAAAACCGGGCCGCGCCCGCGAGCGCGGCCCGGTCGGGATCAGCGCAGCGTCTCCGCCGCCGTCTCGGACGACTCACGCAGGAAGGTCGTGCAGCGCTCGTGCTCGTCCTTCTCGCCGATCGCGCCGGCCGCGCGGGCCAGCGCGTTCAGCGCGCGCAGGAAACCGCGGTTGGGCTCGTGCTCCCACGGCACGGGGCCGTGGCCCTTCCAGCCGCTGCGGCGCAGGGCGTCGAGACCGCGGTGGTACCCGGTGCGGGCGTAGGCGTACGACTCGACGACCCGGCCGTCCTCGAAGGCGTCGTCGGCGAGCTGTGCCCAGGCCAGCGAGCTGGTCGGGTACTGGGCCGCGACGTCGGCGGCGGCGGTTTTGCCGGCCAGCAGCTCACGCGGGCCGGGCTCGTCGGGCAGGTGGGTCGGGGGCGGGCCCCCGAGCAGGTTCTCGTGGATCGACATGGCCCCCAGTCTCACAGGTCGGGCACCGCTCCGGGGCGTCAGGGGCGGGGGTGTTCGGTCGCGGTCGGCGGCTCGAGCGGCGGGGACGTCACGCCGCAGTTGACCTTGCACTCCGGGTGGCAGCGGCCCGCGTCGCCGGGTCGGCGCACCGTCCACCACGCGAGCAGCGAACCGGCCACCAGCACGCCCGCGCACAGCGGGATCGCCCGCCGGTACGTCTCCCCGAATTCGGCCGCCGAGCGGTACGCCTCCGGCCCCATGCCCGCGAGCAGGGGCAGCGCCGCCACCGCGATGAGACCGGCCGCCCGTGCCGCCGCGTTGTTGATGCCGCTGGCGACGCCCGCCCGGCCGGTCTCCACGGACGCCAGCACGGTCGCGGTCAGGGGCGCGACGAGGGTGACCATGCCGAGGCCCATCACCAGCAGCGCGGGCAGCACGTCGGACAGGTACGACGGGTCCTCGCCGACCCGTAGCGTCAGCAGGATGCCGGCGGCGCACAGCAGCGGCCCGACGGTGAGCGGGATGCGGGGGCCGATGCGTTCGCCCAGCTCGCCCGAGCGCGCGGACAGCAGCAGCATCAGGACGGTCGTCGGCAGCAGGGCCGTACCGGCGCCGAGGGCCGAGTAGCCGGACACGACCTGGAGCTGGAGGGCGATGAGGAAGAAGAACCCGCCGAAGGCGGCGTAGACGCAGACCGTCACCACGTTGACGGCGGTGAACTGGCGGGAGGCGAAGATCGACAGGGGCAGCATCGGTTCGGGCGTCCGGCGTTCGACGAGGACGAAGGCCACGCCCAGCGCCGCGCCCGCCGGCCCGGCCCACGGTGCCTCGCCGATGAGCGCGTACGTCACGAGGCCGAGGGCCGCCGCGCCGAGCACCGCTCCCAGTGCGTCGAAGCGGCCGGTGGCCCTGGGGTCCCGGGACTCCGGAACGTGCCGCAGCGCCACCGGCACGCACAGCACGGCGAGCGGCACGTTGAGCAGGAAAACCCAGCGCCAGCCCGGGCCGTCGACCAGCCAGCCGCCGACGAACGGGCCGATCGCGGCTCCGACGCCGCCCAGGCCCGACCACAGACCCACCGCGCGGGAGCGGTCGTCGGGGTGGAAGCTCGCCTGGATCAGGGCCAGTGATCCAGGCGTGAGCAGGGCGCCGCCGATGCCCTGGAGAGCGCGGGCGGCGACCAGCACGCCCCCGTTCGGTGCGAGGCCGCACAGCAGGGAGCCGACGGCGAACCAGACCACGCCCAGTACGAAGACGCGGCGGCGTCCGTAGCGGTCGCCGAGCGCCCCTCCGAGCAGGATCAGCGCCGCGAGCGTCAGCATGTACGCGTTGACGGTCCACTGGAGGACCGACAGGTCGGCGTCGAGGTCCCTGCCGATCCGGGGCAGCGCGACGTTGACGACGGTCGAGTCGAGAAGTGCCATCCCGGATCCGAGGACGGTCGTCAGGACCACCCAGCGGCCGGTGGCCGACGACAGTCTGAGGCCCCCGGGGCGGGGGTCGGCGCCGGGGCCGTACCGCCCGGCGGCCCGCTCCTGCCGGACGGCCTCCTCGACCGGTTCGTCGCGCTCGTCGTCCGGGCGATTGGCCATACGAGGATCATCCCAGCCCGGCCGCGGCGGGACGAGTGGGCGCGAGCAGAGGCCCTGGACGGCTCCGGCCGGCGGATCGGACGGGACGGCCGGACGAAGCGGCCGGACGGGAACGGCTCGGGCGGGGAGAGCTCACACGGGCCGACGCGGACGACTCCGGCGCAGGCGTGCTCAGACAGGACGGCTCGGACGGAACAGCTCAGACAAGGCGGTGAAGCGCTGCGACGAGCGCGTCCGCACCGCGTTCCGCCTTGCTGCGCGGGCAGCCGACGTTGAGGCGGACGAAGCCCGCGCTCCCGTACGTCGTACCCGGCATGATCGCGACCTTCTCCCGTTCGACCAGCTCCCGTTGAAGTGCGGCGTCGTCGATCCGTATGCCCACGCCGAGCGGGCGCAGGTCGATCCAGGCGAGGTATCCGGCCTGCGGCGGTTCCCAGCCGAGTTGCGGGAAGGCGGCCCCGAGCCGGTCGGCGAGCATGCGCAGATTGCCGGCCACGTAGGTCCGCAGTTCGTCCAGCCAGGGCCCGCCCTCGCGGTACGCGGCGATGTGCGCGGTGAGCGAGAGCACGGCGGGCGAGGCCAGCCCCTCACCGGTCTCCATCCGGCGCAGGAACTCCGCGTGGTCGTCCGGGTCGCCGATGATGCCGTACGAGCCGCTCAGCGCGGGGAAGTTGAACGTCTTGGTGCCGGACGTGACGAGTGCCCAGCGGCCGGTGCCGTACCGGGTCCAGGGCAGGTGGACTCCGCCGCCGTGCACGAAGTCGGCGTGGATCTCGTCGCTGATGACGGCGACGCCGTGCCGGGCGGCCAGCTCGGCGGTCCTCGTCAGCTCGTCGTGCGTCCACACCCTGCCGGTGGGGTTGTGGGGTGAGCAGAGCACGAGGACCTTGCTGTCGTGCCGGGCGAGCTGCCGCTCCAGCGCTTCCCCGTCGCCGACGGGCACCCCGCGCAGTTCACGCCCGAGGCCCTTCACCGCCTTGATGAAGCCGTCGTACGTCGGGGTGTGGACGACGACACCGTCGCCGGGCTCCGTCCACATCCGGAGCAGCTGGGAGAGCTGGTTGAGCACGGAGGGCGCGTACACGACGCGATCGGTGTCGACACGGGTGCCGTACCGGACGGCGAACCAGTCGCGGACGGCGGAGAGGAAGTCCTCGTGGCGCCAGTCGGTGTAGCCGAAGACGCCGTGCGCGACTCGTTCCCGCAGCGCGTCCAGGACCACGGGCGGGGACGTGAAGTCCATGTCGGAGATGGTGAAGGGGAGCAGGCCGTCGGCGCCGAACCGGTCGGCGACACCGTCCCACTGCACGCACCAGGTGCCCCGCCGGTCTGTGACGGCATCGAAGTCAAAGGTCATATCGAACCCTCCCGGTGTCGGACACACCGCGGGCCCGGCGCCCCGGAAAGGGATGCCGGGCCCGCGGTGGCGGCAGACGTCTACTTGATCCTGGTGCCGGTGGAGCGCAGGGCCGCACAGGCCTCCGTGACGCGGGTGGCCATGCCGGCCTCGGCCAGCTTGCCCCAGGTGCGGGGGTCGTAGGTCTTCTTCGAGCCGACCTCGCCGTCGACCTTCAGAACACCGTCGTAGTTCTTGAACATGTGGTCCGCGACGGGGCGCGTGAAGGCGTACTGGGTGTCGGTGTCGAGGTTCATCTTCACGACGCCGTTCTCCAGCGCGGTGGCGATCTCCTCGGCGGTGGAGCCGGAGCCGCCGTGGAAGACGAAGTCGAACGGGTCGGCCTTGCCGTACTTGGCGGAGACACCGGCCTGCAGGTCCTTCAGCAGTTCGGGGCGGAGCACGACGTTGCCCGGCTTGTAGACGCCGTGCACGTTGCCGAAGGAGGCGGCCAGCAGGTAGCGGCCCTTCTCGCCCAGGCCGAGGGCCTCCGCGGTGCGCAGCGCGTCGTCGACGGTGGTGTAGAGCTCGTCGTTGATCTCGTGGGTGACGCCGTCCTCCTCGCCACCGGTCGGGGTGATCTCGACCTCGAGGATGATCTTGGCGGCGGCGGCCTGCGCGAGCAGCTCCTGCCCGATGGTGAGGTTGTCGGCGAGGGTCTCGGCCGAACCGTCCCACATGTGGGACTGGAACAGCGGGTTGCGGCCGGCCTTCACACGCTCGGCGGAGACCTCGATCAGCGGACGTACATAGCCGTCCAGCTTGTCCTTCGGGCAGTGGTCGGTGTGGAGGGCGACGGTGATGTCGTACTTGGCTGCGACGATGTGCGCGAACTCGGCCAGGGCGACGGCGCCGGTGACCATGTCCTTGCTGTGCTGACCACCCAGGAACTCGGCTCCGCCGGTGGAAATCTGGATGATGCCGTCGCTCTCGGCCTCCGCGAAACCACGCAGGGCAGCGTGCAGGGTCTGGGACGAGGTCACGTTGATGGCGGGGTAGGCAAACTTGCCTGCCTTCGCCCGGTCGAGCATCTCGTTGTAGACCTCGGGAGTCGCGATGGGCATGTGTCCGCTCCTTGTGATGTGCGGGTGTGTGGTGCTGGGCCCTGACCTTGGGCGACGTCATCGTCGCGGCCTATCTTTCCAGACTCCCGTCCGGGCACCAGCATGCCTGTCCTGCGGATATGCGACAGGGGCGTCCTGTTTCACGTGAAACAGAACGCCCCATGGCGTACGTGCAGGTCAGCCCTTGATCAGGCGAGACCGAGCTCGTCGAGCGAGTATGCGTTGACGTACGGGAGGCCCGCCTCGGCGATCTTGGGGGCGGCACCGCGCTCCACGATGACCGCGACCGCGACGACCTCGCCGCCGGCTTCCCGGACCGCCTCGACGGCGGTCAGCGGGGAGCCGCCGGTGGTCGACACGTCCTCCACGACCAGGCAGCGGCGTCCCTTCACGTCCGTGCCCTCGATGCGACGCTGCATGCCGTGCGCCTTGCCCGCCTTGCGGACGACATAGGCGTCCAGCCGCTTGCCGCGCGCCGCGGAGGCGTGCAGCATCGACGTCGCGACGGGGTCGGCCCCCAGCGTCAGGCCGCCCACGCAGTCGTAGTCCAGGTCGGCGGTGGCGTCCAGCATCACCTGGCCGACCATCGGCGCCGCCTCGCCGTCCAGCGTGATCCGGCGCAGGTCGATGTACCAGTCGGCCTCGATGCCCGAGGAGAGGGTCACCTTGCCGTGCACCACGGCCTTGTCCTTGATCTGCTGAAGCAGCTCAGCACGCACGTCAGTCATGCCCATGAGCTTAAAGCCGCCGCCAGCTCCAGGTTGTCGCGATCTCCAGCGGCTCGATCGGCGTGACGAACTCGGGGTGGGTGTTGAGACCGTTCGGCGGCCCGGACTGCGGCTCCACGCAGACCGCCTCCGCCTGCTCGTCGTAAATCACCACCCACTCCGCCGGGCTCTTGACCTTCAGCTCCAGCTCACCGGGCCAGGTCAGAGTCACGTCGACCCCGTCGGGCATGCCGAAGCAGTCGTCCCACGGGCCCGGCAGCGGTGTGATGCGCTTGCCCGTCGGCAGGTGGTCCGCACCGCGTTCCTCCTGCCACTCGGGCGTGAAGTCGATCCGTACGTCCGCGCCGCCGGCCCCGAGGTTGCGAAGGAACCAGGGGTGCCAGCCGGCCTGCGCGGGGAACGACGTCCCGTAGGTCTCCACACCCATCCGGATGGTGACCGAGTCGTCCGCCAGCGCGAACGTCTGCGTGACGCGCCCGGTGTACGGCCACGGGTCGCTCAGGTCGTAGGTGAAGTGCGCCTCGCCGTCACCCGCCCGCGCGATGCTCCAGGCGGTGTCACGACCGGTGCCGTGGATGGCGTGCGGCGCGGCGTTCAGTGGCAGCCGGTGGTGCACATCGCCGTTGCTGAACTCGCCGTCCCGTGTGCGGCCGCACCACGGGACCATGGGGAACGAGCCGTACCGCTCGCCCTGGCGCAGCAGCTCCGTACCGCCGACACGCAGGCTCGCGATGCGGCAGCCGATCGTAGGATCCACGGTCAACTCGACGTCACCGGCGGCCAGCCGGATGCTCTTTTCGCTACTCACACCCCGACATTACGGCGTGTCACTTACGGCGGCGCAACGCCCTGCCGACCACGACCGCCGATGCCAGCGCGAGGGCGGCCGCGGGTGCGAGCCAACGCAGAGTCGCGCCGGCGGAGCCCGCCTGGGGTGCGGGAGTGGGCGCGTAACGCCCGCGCGGCGGGGCGTGGTCCACTTCCTCGGCGCTGCGGCCGATCATGGTGCGCCGGGCGTGGGCGGCCTCCGCCGGCACCGCGCCCGGCAGGCCGGAGAGGTCGTCGAGCGCCTCGATGCCGTCGAAGTCGTCCGCGCCGTCGAGTCCGTCCACACCGTCGAGGTCCTCGAACTCGTCGTCGGCGTCAGGTCCGAGCGAGGGCGGTGGCACGGGCGCGTCGAAGACGGAACCGCCGTCGGCGTCGGTCGCCTCGGCTCCGGCACGGTCGTGGGGTGCGCCGGACGGGTCGGAGTCGGCGGCGGGGGGCCGCGAGTCGTCATCCGACCGGTCGGCGCCGTTGTCCGCGGCGGGCCGGGGCTGCCCTGCCCGGTCGTCGGCCGCCGGGTCCTCACCGGCCTCAGGGCCCTCGCCGGTGGCCGGGTCCTCCGGTGCCGCGGCCGCGGCACCCGCGGTGGCGGCGCCGGTACGGTCGGCTCCTTCGGAGCGCTGCGGGCGACCCGCCTCGTCGAAGGCGGCCGCGGCCAGTGCCTCCGCGAAACGGTCGAGGAGCCGGTGCGCCGCCGAGGTCTTCGCCCCGGTCGCCAGGTCGGCCAGTCGGCCCTCCGCACGCGAGGAGCCGGTGAACGTCACCGTGGTGCCGCCGTCGGTCGGCGCGGGACGGATCATCAGCGTCACCTTCACGGAACCTGTGCCGCGGGCCTCCGCACCGTCGCCCTCGACCGCGAAGGCGCCGCCCCGCTCGTCGGCCTGCTCCGTGATGTGCAGGGCGCCGCGGTACGTGATGGTGTGGCCGGCGACCCTGACCTTGAGCCGCCCCGCGAGGGGCCCGGCGGCCTCGTCCGCGTCCTGTTGGAGTCCGGGGACGCAGCGGGCGACCCGGGCGGGGTCCCTCAGCACCCGTCGGAGGGTCTCGGTCGGTACCGGAACGAACACCTCATGCTCCATGGGAGTCGAGCCTACTCAGCACGGCCCGCCGCGTCTGCCTTTCCGCGCGTGCCGGGCGCGTACCCGGCGTCTGCCCGCGGGCGTCCGGCGCGCGCGGAGTCCCGCACCGGGGTCCCGCACCGGGGTTTCGCACCGGTCCCGCACCGGGGTCCGCGGACGTGGTCCTCAGTCCGCGTAGCGCGGGTGGACCAGGGTCGACGGCGCCAGTCCGGGCAACCGGGTGCGCTGGGCGGCGAGCGCGTCCTGCCGGAAGGTGTCGGCCGCCTCCGAGCGCAGCCGCGGCACGTCCGCCCCGAGCCCGAGGTGCGGTGTGTGGTCCGTGGCCGCGAGCAGCAGCCCCCAGTCGGTACCGGCGGCCACGGTGGGGTCGAACCGCTCCGGGCCGCTCGCCGCGCCCGACGCGGCACCGCGCACCCGGTACGCGACGGTGGTGAACCCGGCGGCGCGCAGCGTCGCGTCGACGGTCCAGTACGTCCGCGGCCGCGCGGTCGGCCCGGCGTGGACGACGAGCCTCCCTCCGTCGGCCAGCGTCCGCCGGGCGAGCCCGTAGAACTCGAGCGAGTAGAGCTTGGTGCTCGCGGTGATGCCCGGGTCGGGCAGGTCGGAGATGATCACGTCGTAGTCACCGCGGTGCTCTCGGAGCCAGGAGAAGGCGTCAGCCGTGACGACCCGCAGCCGGGGGTCGTCGTAGGCACGGTCGTTCAGCGCGGTGAGAGCGGGATCGGTACGGGCGAGCCGGACGACTCCCGGGTCGAGTTCGACGACGGTCAGCGCGCGGACGTCCCCGTGGCGCAGCACCTCGCGGGCCGCCAGCCCGTCGCCGCCGCCGAGGATCAGGACGCGGTCGTGCCGTCCGAGCATGGCGGGGTGGACGAGCGCCTCGTGGTAGCGGTGCTCGTCATGGCCCCTGACCTTCAGCCGCCCGTTGAGGAACAGGTCGGGCGGCTGCCGCGGCCCGCCGGTGAGCACGACCTCCTGGACCCCGGTGCGCACGGCGACCCGCACGTCGGGGCCGTAGACCGCCCGGCGTGCCGCGCGCTCGAACTCGTCGACCATCACGGTGGCGCCCGCCAGCAGCGCCAGCACCAGCGCGTTGACGACCAGCAGCCGGACCCGCCAGCGCGGCGTGAGGTCCCGGCGGAACAGCCACAGCACCAGTGCCCCGCCCGCCACCGCGTTGACCCCGCCGGTCACCAGCGCTCCCGTGAGCTCGCCGAGCCAGGGCAGCAGCAGGAACGGGAAGGCCAGCCCGCCGACGAGGGCTCCCACGTAGTCCGCGGCGAACAGGTCTGCGACGGTGCCTTCGGCGTCCCGCCGCGAGATGCGCTGGATCAGCGACATCAGCAGCGGTATCTCCGCACCGATCAGAACCCCGATGGTCAGGCTGAAGCCCACCAGGGCGACCCTGGAGTCGCCGATCCACGCGAAGGACGCGTACAGCACCAAGGCCGACAGGCCGCCGACGAGCGCCAGCGCCGCTTCGAGAAGTCCGAAGCCGACGACCGCGTGGCAGCGCAGCCGTTTGGCGAGGAGCGATCCGATGCCCATCGCGAAGACCATCACCGACAGGACGACGGACGCCTGGGTGACCGAGTCCCCGATCAGATACGTGGCGAGCGCGACCAGTTCGAGCTCGTAGACCAGACCGCAAGCGGCACACACGAAGACCGCCGCCAGCACGAGATGACGGCCGGCCTCCGGGCGTACGGGCAGCGGCACCCGGCCCGTGGGCGGCGAGGTCTGCGGCCGGTCGATCATCCACGTAACGCTACGTCACGAGGAGTTGGCTGTTTGTCACCCACACGAGTCGACTACATCCCGGACCGCTCGATGTCCCGCCCGAGGCGACGCCCCGGGCCGTACTCGGGGCGGTGATCGGGGCGGTGATCGGGGCGAGCAACAGGCGACGCGTGGGCCGGGACGCCAACCCTCGTACGGGTGACCACGAGACGGCCCTCCTGCGGGTACGCGTGCCAGGTGCGCCACCGCACCTGACCCTCGCCGCCCTGCGCCACCATCGCGGTGAACGCGTGCGGAGAGCCGGGGAACGTGCCGGCCAGACCGTGCGGATGGTCGGCCACGAGGGCGAGCAACTCCTGGGCGCGGCCCGCGAACGAGCGCTGCGAGAGCGTCTCGACGCGAGCGGCGAATTCGTACTCCCGGTCGCCGAGCCGCTTGGCCACGCCCAGTGGCAGCGGCGTGCTGCTGCCGGGCATGCAGGCGACGGTCTCCGAACAGGTGCCCTGCTCCTCTTCGAGCAGCACCTGGTGGGACGCGCCCAGCAGTCTCAACTGGATTTTCGCGCCCGAGAGTTCGAGGTCGAGGACGGCGAGGGCTGGGAGCGGCTCCCGACCCAGCGCCCAGGCGAGGTCGTCGGCACGGGTGTCGGTGTAGGCGGTATCGATGATCGTGAGCATGGGTCGGCTCCGCAAGCGCGCTTCGGCTGGGTGGACGCGTGGACCTGGGCGCTCCGGAAACGGATCGCAGGACGTGTGGGGGGTGGCCTGCTCGGGTCCACGAGAGGTCCGAGGGCTGGATGGATCCAACAGGTTCCGACATTGAGCGAATCACGAAGTGGATGATGCCCACAGCGTTTTTACCCAACTTGACGTGGTTTCCATCCACTCGGGGGCAGGGGGTTCAACTGTTCAACGGAAAACGCGGCGTGAAGTCAACACACCAGCCGGACTTTTTACGGCGGAAGCGCCAACAGAGGCGTGCCCGGCGGGAGTTGGCCGCTTTTCGGCACACCCACCGGGCACATTCACCCGCGGACCAGCTGCCCCTGTCAGCTGCCTCCGCCGCATCCGCCCCCGCCGCCGCCACAGGACGAGCTGCTGCCGCAGGAGGACGAACCGGCGCAACCCCCCGAGTTGCCGCCGCCGGCCCACCAGCCCCCGCCCGACGCGCTCCCCGCGGCGCCGCGCCGCCTGCCCCTGCGGTTCCGGCCGGACGCCACCACCGTGAAGACCACGACGAGCAGTACCCCGATCAGTACGAATCCGAGAACCGTCATCTTTCCCACCGTCCTTCTCGTTCCCCCGCGACGCCGCGTGACCGCTTCTCGTGCCGCATGCCGGACGCTTGCCGGCGTGGCAGGGAGATGCCCCTGGCCGCGCGGAGCCAAAGCAGACTTGAGCAACTCCAGAGGTTGCGCGCAGGATGGCCGCCATGACGACGGACACGGCACGCGACGAGAGCCCACGACCGCTGCTCAACCGCAGGCTCGCGGAGTTCGGGACCACGATCTTCGCGGAGATGTCGGCGCTGGCCCTGCGCACCGGCTCGATCAACCTCGGCCAGGGTTTCCCGGACACCGACGGCCCCGAGGAGGTCAGGGAGGCGGCGGTGCGGGCGCTGCGCGACGGTCGCGGAAACCAGTACCCGCCCGGCCCCGGCGTCCCTGAGCTGCGCAGCGCGATCGCGGAGCACCAGCGGCGCTTCCACGGCCTCACCTGCGACCCCGACACCGAGGTCCTGGTCACGGCCGGTGCCACGGAGGCGATCGCCGCCGCCCTGCTCGCGCTCGTCGAGCCCGGCGACGAGGTGATCGCGCTGGAGCCGTACTACGACTCGTACGCGGCGTGCATCGCGATGGCGGGCGGTGTACGGGTGCCCGTGACGCTGCGACCGCACGAGCACGCGTTCCGCCTCGACCTGGACGAGCTGCGTGACGCGGTCACCGACCGGACCCGTCTGCTCCTGATCAACACCCCGCACAACCCCACCGGCACGGTGCTGACCCGTGAGGAACTCGCGGCGATCGCGGCGCTGGCGGTCGAACGGGATCTTCTCGTGGTCACCGACGAGGTGTACGAGCACCTGGTCTTCGACGGCGAGCACGTGCCGCTGGCGTCGTTCCCCGGGATGCGCGAGCGCACGGTCACGATCTCCAGCGCCGGCAAGACGTTCTCGTTCACCGGCTGGAAGGTCGGCTGGGTGACCTCCTCGCCGGAGCTGATCACGGCGGTCCGCTCCGCCAAGCAGTTCCTGACGTACGTCTCCGCGGGCCCGTTCCAGTACGCGGTCGCCGAGGCGCTCGCCCTGCCCGGCACGTACTTCGACGGGCTCCGCGAGGACCTGCGGGCGAAGCGCGACCTGCTGAGCGAGGGATTGTCCGCGGCCGGTTTCACGGTGCACCGCCCGGCCGGCACGTACTTCGTCACCACCGACATCCGGCCGCTGGGCGAGTCGGACGGCTTCGCGTTCTGCCGGGCGCTGCCCGAGCGCTGCGGCGTGGTCGCCATCCCGAACGCGGTCTTCTACGACCACCGGGGGGAAGGCGCCCCGTTCGTGCGGTTCGCGTTCTGCAAGAGGGTGGACGTCCTCGAGGAGGCGGTGGCCCGCCTGAAGTCCCTGGCGCCCTGAGCCGGCAACCCGGGCGGACGCCAGGGCCCGGCGCCCTGAGCCGGCAACCCGGGCGGACGCCAGGGCCCGGCGGGCTCGCGGTCACGAGGATCGCGAGCCCGCCGGGCCCTTGTGCGGCTGAACGTCTCAGGCGTCGTCGGCCGGCTTCTCGTCCTCCTGGGGAGCGAGGCCGAACTGCTCCGCGAGCCACTTGTCGAACTCGATCGACGCGCGCACCCAGGAGACCGTCGACGACACGAAGTGCTCGAGGCTCACACCGGTGCCGATCAGCATCTGCGCCTCACCGATGAGGCGGATCGTCGGGAGTTCGGCGCCCTCCTCCTCGTGGAGGTGGGTGTAGACCTTCGGCCACAGGGTGCGGCGGTTCCAGTCGTCGATCGCGTCGAGGATCCTGGCCTTCTCCGTGACCGCGTGCGGACGGTCGTAGAACGTCCGCACCGAGAAGACCTGCTGCTCGCCCTCCCCGCGGAACATGAAGTAGGTGCGGAAGTCCTCCCACGGCGCCGCGAGGTCACCCTCGTCGTCGACGACGTACTTCAGCTCCATCTGCTCGAGGAGCTGCTTGACGAGATCCTGGTCGGGAACGACGGGGCCCGCCGGTCCTGCGGCCTGAGGCTTGGGCTGGCCCCCGAAATTCGGAATCGAGGACGGATCGATGGTCACCGTGTATTTCCCTTCGTACGGATGCCGCCATCCTCTCCCATGCCCGGCGGGGGCTGGCAAGCCCCGCCGCCCGCGATCCGCTGCGGGCTGACAAAGATCCGGCCGCCGGGCCCTGAGGCACCGGCGGCCGGAGCGCCGCGACGGGCCGCTACCGCGCCGCGCCGACGATCAGACCGTCCCCGAAACGGTCCACACGTACGGTGTCGCCGTCCTCGACCTCGCCCGCGAGGATCTCCTTGGCGAGGCGGTCGCCGATCGCGGTCTGGATCAGCCTGCGCAGAGGGCGGGCGCCGTACGCCGGGTCGTTGCCCTCGTCGGCGAGCCAGGCCAGTGCCTCCGGGGTGACGTCCAGGGTCAGCCGGCGGTCCGCCAGACGCCGTGCGAGGCGGCCGATCTGCAGTTCGGCGATGTGGGCCAGCTCGTCCCTGGTCAGAGCGGAGAAGACCACCAGGTCGTCGAGCCGGTTGAGGAACTCAGGCTTGAACGAGGCCCTCACCACCTCCAGGACCTGCTGCTTCCGCTGCTCGTCCGAGGTCGTCAAATCCGCCGGGCCGTGCCCGCTCAGGAACTGGCTGCCGAGGTTCGACGTCAGGATCAGGATGGTGTTGCGGAAGTCCACCGTCCTGCCCTGTCCGTCGGTCAGACGGCCGTCGTCGAGCACCTGGAGCAGGATGTCGAAGACCTCGGGGTGCGCCTTCTCGACCTCGTCCAGCAGCACCACGCTGTAAGGACGGCGGCGTACGGCCTCGGTGAGCTGGCCGCCCTCCTCGTAACCGACGTAGCCGGGAGGCGCGCCGACCAGACGGGCGACGCTGTGCTTCTCCCCGTACTCCGACATGTCGATGCGGACCATGGCCCGCTCGTCGTCGAAGAGGAAGTCCGCGAGTGCCTTCGCCAGCTCGGTCTTGCCGACACCGGTCGGGCCGAGGAAGAGGAACGACCCGGTGGGCCGGTCGGGGTCCGCGATGCCGGCCCGTGTCCGGCGCACGGCGTCGGACACGGCCTGCACGGCCTCGCTCTGTCCGATGAGCCGCCGGCCCAGTTCCTGCTCCATGCGCAGCAATTTCTGCGTCTCGCCCTCGAGGAGGCGGCCGGCCGGGATGCCGGTCCAGGAGCCGACCACGTCGGCGATGTCGTCGGGGCCGACCTCCTCCTTGACCATCGTGTCCTTGGCGGCCTCCTGCTCGGCCTCCGCCTTCGCGGCCTCGTCCAGCTCCCGCTCCAGGCCGGGGATCTCGCCGTACAGGAGCTTGGAGGCGGTGTCGAAGTCGCCGTCGCGCTGGGCCCGTTCGGCCTGGCCGCGCAGGTCGTCGAGGCGTTCCTTCAGTTCACCGACACGGTTGAGGCCCTGCTTCTCCTTCTCCCAGCGGGCGGTGAGGACGCGCAGCTCCTCCTCCTTGTCGGCGAGGTCGCGGCGCAGCTTCTCCAGCCGCTGCTTGGAGGCGGGGTCGGACTCGTTCCTGAGCGCCAGTTCCTCCATCCGCAGCCGGTCGACGGCGCGCTGCAGCTCGTCGATCTCGACGGGCGAGGAGTCGATCTCCATACGGAGCCGTGAAGCGGACTCGTCGACGAGGTCGATGGCCTTGTCGGGCAGGAAGCGGGAGGTGATGTACCGGTCGGAGAGGGTGGCGGCGGCGACCAGCGCCGAGTCGTTGATCTGCACCTTGTGGTGGGCCTCGTAGCGCCCCTTGAGGCCGCGCAGGATCGCGATGGTGTCCTCGACGGTCGGCTCCGCCACCAGCACCTGCTGGAAGCGGCGCTCGAGGGCAGGGTCCTTCTCGATCCGCTCGCGGTACTCGTCGAGGGTCGTCGCACCGACCATCCGGAGCTCGCCGCGGGCCAGCATCGGCTTGAGCATGTTGCCCGCGTCCATGGCCGAGTCGCCGCCGGCGCCCGCTCCCACGACCGTGTGCAGCTCGTCGATGAAGGTGATGATCTGGCCGTCGCTGGCCTTGATCTCGGACAGCACTGTCTTGAGGCGTTCCTCGAACTCGCCGCGGTACTTGGCGCCGGCGATCATCGCTCCGAGGTCGAGCGCGACCAGCCGCTTGTTCCGCAGGGACTCGGGGACGTCGCCCTTCACGATGCGCTGGGCGAGGCCCTCGACGACGGCGGTCTTGCCGACGCCGGGCTCGCCGATGAGCACCGGGTTGTTCTTCGTGCGCCGCGACAGCACCTGTACGACGCGGCGGATCTCCTGGTCCCGGCCGATGACCGGGTCGAGCCTGCCCTCGCGGGCCGCGGCGGTGAGGTCCGTGCCGAACTTCTCCAGCGCCTTGTACTGACCTTCCGGGTCGGGTGTGGTCACCCGGCGCCCTCCCCTTGCCTTCTCGAACGCGTCCAGCAGTTTCTTCGCACTGGCGCCCTGCTGGTTCAGCACCTCACCGGCCGCGCCGCCCTTCGCCGCGACCCCGATGAGCAGGTGCTCGGTGGACAGATAGTCGTCCCCGAGCTCCTTCGCCCGCTGCGCGGCGTCGGCGATGACGGCGAGCAGCTCGCGGTTGGGCTGCGGCGGGGCGACCGTGGAACCGGTGACGCTCGGCAGCGACGCGAGGACGCGTTCGGCACCGGACCGCACCGCGGCCTGGTCCGCCTCGACGGCGGCGAGCAGGTCGGTGATGTTCTCGGCTGCTTGATGTCCTTCGCCCTCGAGGAGGGCCAGAAGCAGATGCGCGGACGTCAGATCCGGGTGTCCTTCGGACACGGCCCGGCTGGTCGCGGCGTTGATCGCATCCCGGCTCTTGTTGGTCAGCTCTGCGTCCACGTGCGGTCTCTCCTCCTCGCTGATGGACTCATCGTCAATACTGACTCAGTCAACGTGCACAAAGTTGAGTCTATTCCACTCAGGGTGCTGCCGGACAGCCCGACGGGCCTCGGAGATAGGTTCCGCAGCATGGCCATCGACCCGCGCAACCCCGGCGCCACCTACCTCAGCTTCTGGCGCGACCGTCACATGTGCACCCTGACGACCCCGCGTCCGGACGGCACTCCCCACGTGGTCGCGGTGGGGGTCACCTACGACCCAAAGGGCGGCAGGGCACGGGTGATCACCAACAAGAACAGCCGCAAGGTCGCCAACATCCTGGCCGCGGGCCCGGAGGGGGCACGGGTGGCGGTCTGCCAGGTGGACAAGGGGCGCTGGGCGACGCTGGAGGGCGTCGCGACCATCCGCACGGAGGCGGAGGTGGTGGCGGACGCGGTGAGCCGCTACGCGGAGCGGTACGGACGCACCCCGACGCCCAATCCGGACCGGGTGGTCATCGAGATCAGGCTGACCCGCGCGATGGGCCGGGCATAACCGGGCGCGGCGACGGGGCGGGCGCGGCCGGGCACGGCGACGAGGCGGGTGCGGCCGGCCTCGACGGAAACGTTTCGGGGCAGCACAACGGCGCCATCGTGTTTCAGGTCCACGATGGCGCCGCTGTGTGGGGGAAGCACCTGAGCGATTTGAAACGACGGGGGAATCGCTCAGGCACTGCGGGGGGTGGCGGTGGTGTCCGGCTCGGCCAGCTGGTGTTCACGCTGGTCGAGATTGACAAAAATCATGCCGTACCGGATGGCACAGCGGACGGGCTGTGGTGCCCCTCGGGGCCGGCGCAGGCAGCGGTAGGCGCGGACGTCCTCGTCCTCCTCGCGGGCGACGACGATCGGCTCACCGAACAGGGTGACCATCAACGAGTCGCCACGATGCGGAATCGCAGTGACGAGGTCGATGAAATGCCACCCGGACCGATAGGCCGTCGCCATCTCGCGCCGGAAGACACGATCATCCGGAGGGATGGTCATGCGCCCGGATCCGCGTCCACGGGAGCGATCTCCCATGTGAGTTCGTCGGTGCCCGTGGTCACGACACCGCCCGGCCCGGTCTCCCAAGTCGGCTCACCCGCGATCACCGCGTGCGTCGGCTCGGACTCCCAAGTCGGCTCACCCGCGATCACCGTGTGCGCCGGCTCGGACTCCCAAGTCGGCTCACCGCTGATCACACTGACGCTGAACGCGGCTGCACCGGCAGCAAGTGCGCAAAGTATGCGAACCGTCCTGTTCATGGAGGATCTCCACCCCATTCTGTTCAATACCCTCCCCCCGCGTCTAAGACGATGTCTCACGCCGAATGCTTCCACCAGCGACCACAGGCATCATGTTCCTGTAATTCAGGACCCTGAGGGGGTGTCAAATGACGTCGAGCCAGGACAATATCGGGCATAAGCATACTGGTGCCGAACTGTGCGAAGCAGGGAAGAATCTCTACGCAACGGCTCTGCGCAGCGGCCAGGTCTCCCGCGCGGAGGCCGCGGACGTACCATGCCTCCTCGATCTCTCCCTGCTGCGACCCGACCCCGACGACGCGCAGTGGCTCCGACCGGTTCCGCCGTCACTCGCACTCAACCAGCTGATATACCCCATCGAGCGGGAGATCCAGGAACGCCGGCAGCTCGCCATGTCCATCGCGGGCACATTCGAGCCGTTCATGAACCTGACGGCCCAGGATCTCTCGACCCGGCACGCGATCACCGTGCTCGAGGGTCTGGGACTCATCAACGCAGCACTGGACCGTGTCACCACCGAATGCGCCGTGGAGCTCCTGACCATCCAGCCGGGCAGCGGACGGCGACCGGACACCCTGGAGCACGGTCTGCGACGGGCCGAGCCGCTGCTCAAGAACGGCGTGAAGATGCGCACCCTCTACCAGCACACCGCCCGGCACCACCCGTCGACCCTGGCGTACGTCGAGCGGGTCAGTCCGTACGGGGTGGAGGTCCGCACCCTCGAGGAGATCATCGACCGTCTGATCATCGTCGACCGCAAGGTCGCCTTCGTGCCGGCTCGCAGCGACCGGCAGGTCGCCCTGGAGCTGCGTCACGAAGGCCTGGTGCGCTATCTCGTGGGCGTCTTCGAGCAGTTCTGGCTGCACGCCACCCCGTGGGAGGAGCAACTGTCGTACGCCCCCGAACTGGACGGCATCACCAGCGTGCAGCGCTCCATCGCCAAACTCCTCGTCGAAGGCCATGTCGACGACTCGATCGCGCGCCGCCTCGGGATGAACGTGCGCACCTGTCGTGCGCACATCGCGAAGCTGAACGCCACACTCGGCAGCGGAAGCCGGGCGCAACTGGGCTATCTCATCGCCCAGTCGGGGATCCTGGGCGAGGACCCCGTCACGCCGTGAGGTGAGGCACCGGGAGGCGGGGCCAGGACGCCTGGCCCGACCGCCGGGGTCAGGTCGCCGTCCCGGTCGGCCGTGGGGCGCCCGGCGGGGGCGCCTGGCGGGGGCGCCTGGCCCTTCCGGCGGCGAGCGCCGACGCCGCGCCATCGCCAGGGCCTCGCTCCGCAAGCCCCGGTGCTGCTGGACGAGGGTCCTGATGATCGTCCACCGGATGTCCACCGTGACACCGGCGGACCGGCCGGTCCTCCTCCAGGACGGCCGGGTCCACGGCCATGGCCGCCATCAGGAGCTGCGAGGAATGATCTGTACCGGGAGCTGACCGCGGCCCAGCGGGCCGTCGTCGACTGACCCGGCAGCCCCACACACCGTCAGTTCTGACCACGCTGAAGGACGAAGGACCACAACCTCATGCACGACACCGAGCACGACCCCGCCCCCACCTCAGTCACCGTCCAGGACACCCGCTTCGGTGAGGTGACCGTCCATCTGGAGAACCAGGAAACGCTGGTCGTCGACGGGGAGAAGGTCCCGCGTGTGGAGATCGTCCGCGCCGCGGAGTCGGAGAAGGACGACCACATCGCCATCGGGACGCGCGACCCCCGCCACCTCACGATGAGCGTGGACGGCGAAACCGTTGAACTGAGGCCCGGCAAGGGGCGGCTGAGCCGGAGCTCGTACCGGGTGGACGTGACGTACGACGGGAAGTCCTACCGCCTCCGGCCCGACTCGATCCCGAGCAGCAGGTTCACCAGGGACGGCGTGCGCATGGGGGACTTCTCGAGCGACGGCGACGGCCTGGTGATCGCCGAGTGGCGGGAGGAGGCCGAGGTGGCGGCGGCCGACGCAGCGGTCGCGTACGCACTGGCGGCGGCCTTCGGGACCGGTGGGCAGCCCATGTGGATCATGGCGGTCGACGCCGTCGGCGCCGCCGTCCCGTAGGGCACGCCGGAGACGTCCGCGTCTCCCTCCGAGTACGCCGACGGGCTCCCGCTCACGAGGAGCTGCGGCCCGGGGCGGCTCGGAACCCGGCTGCTTCCCCTGTGGCCCCGCGGTCCGATCAGACCTGAGGCCCCTGATGTCGTCCGCGTACAGGTGGGAGACGAGCGCCGCTTCGAAGCGTGACTTCAGGTTCAGTTCGCGCACGATGTTCGTCGTGTGGGCGCGGACCGTACGCTCCGCGATACGGCTGCGGGCCGGAGGAACCGTTCGTTCCTCCGGCCCGCAGCCGTACAGGTCGCCGTTTCCGCAGTCGTGTCAGTCGGTGCGCTTGGGCCGCCACACGACGAGGGCGCTCGCCTGCTGCACGTCCTGGTACGGCACGAGATCGCGCCGGTACGAGGCATGCACCTGGGCCTCGCGCTGCTGCATCGCCACCGCCGCGCCCTCGACGGCCGCCGACAGCTCGGCGACCCGCTGCTGAAGCGCCGCGACCTGGTTCTCCAGCTCGATGATCCGCTTGATGCCCGCCAGGTTGATGCCCTCGTCCTGCGACAACTGCTGCACCGTACGGAGCAGTTCGATGTCGCGGGCCGAGTAGCGCCGGCCCCTGCCGGCCGTGCGGTCGGGGGAGACGAGACCCAGCCGGTCGTACTGCCGAAGGGTCTGCGGATGCAGGCCCGACAGCTGCGCGGCGACCGAGATGACGTACACCGGCGACTCGTCGGTCAGTTCGTAAGGGTTGCGACTGCGCCCCGACCGGTCCATATCAAGCTCCCTTCGCGGCCTGGAACAGCTCCGTCCGCGGATCCTCGTCCGCGGTGGCTTCGCGGTACGCCTCCAGCGCTTCCTTCGCCTTGTCGCCCAGTTCCTGGGGTACGGCGACCTCGATGGTGACCAGCAGGTCGCCGCGGGTGCCGTCCTTGCGGATCGCACCCTTGCCGCGGGCGCGCATCGTGCGCCCACCGGGTGTGCCGGCGGGCAGCTTGAGGGTGACCGGAGGGCCGCCGAGCGTCGGCACCTTGATCTCGCCGCCGAGGGCCGCCTCTGTGAACGTGACGGGCACCGTGACGGTGAGGTTGTCGCCCTTGCGTCCGAAGACCGGGTGGGCGTCGACGTGGACGACGACGTACAGGTCGCCGGCCGGGCCGCCGCGCTCGCCCGGAGCGCCCTTGCCGCGCAGCCGGATCCGCTGCCCGTCGAAGACTCCGGAGGGAATGCGGACCTGCATGGTGCGCGAGGAACGGGCCCTGCCGCTTCCCTTGCAGACGTCGCAAGGGGTCTCGGCGATCAGGCCGCGGCCCTTGCAGTCCACGCACGGGTCGGTCAGCGAGAAGGAACCGGTGCCGCCGCGCGAGACCTGGCCGGTTCCGACACAGGTCGGGCACACCCGCGGGGTGCCGTTCTTGTCACCGGTGCCCGAACACGCCTTGCACGCAGCCGAACTGGACATCCGGAGCGGGACCGTGGCCCCGTCGACCGCCTCGGTGAAGCTGAGCGTCACCTCGGACTCGATGTCCTGGCCGCGGCGCGGCTGTGTGCGGGCGCCGGCACCGGCGCCCCGGTTGAACAGGCCGCCGAAGACGTCCCCGAGGCCACCGCCGAAGCCGCCCGCGCCGCCCTGGCCCCCGCCCTGGGGACCTCCGAAGAGGTCGCCCAGGTCGAAGTTGAAGGCGCCGCCGGGACCGCCGGCTCCAGGTGCCCTGAAGCCGCCGTTCCCGAACAGGGCGCGGGCGTCGTCGTACTCCTTGCGCCGCTTGGGGTCGCCGAGGATGTCGTTGGCCTCGGAGATCTCCTTGAAGCGCTCCTCGGCCTTGGCGTCACCCTTGTTGGCGTCCGGGTGGAACTCGCGGGCGAGCTTCCGGTACGCCTTCTTGATCTCGGCCTCTGTGGCGTCCTTGGGGACGCCGAGGACCTTGTAGTAGTCCTTCTCGACGAAGTCCTTCGTGTTCATCGGCGTCCCTCCTTCCGGACGTTTCCCGCGTCAGCCCTCTTCGGGGCCACCGCTCTCCTCGTCGGCCTGCGTCTCTTCCTTCTGCGCCGCGGGCGCCGCACCCGGCTGCGGCTCGGCGACCGCGACCCGCGCGGGGCGGATGGTGCGCTCACCGCTGCGATACCCGGGCTGCAGGATCGCGATGCACGTGGTCTCGGTGACATCCGGTGCGTACGAGTGCATCAGGGCCTCGTGGATCGTCGGGTCGAAGGGCTCGCCCTCCTTGCCGAACTGCTGCAGGCCCATCTTGGCGGCGGCGGTCTCGAGAGACTCCGCCACCACCTTGAACCCGCCCACCAGTTCCCCGTGTTCCCGGGCGCGGCCGATGTCGTCGAGCACGGGCAGCAGCTCGGTCAGGAGCGCCGCCGTGGCGATCTCCTTGACCGTGACCCTGTCGCGCTCCACGCGGCGGCGGTAGTTCTGGTACTCGGCCTGGAGCCGCTGGAGGTCGGCCGTCCGCTCGTTGAGGGCGGTACGGACCTGGTCCAGCTGTGCCGTCAGGCCGGCGATCTTTGCTGCGTCCCCTGCCGGGGCCGCCGGGCTCTCCTGTTCGGAGGTCTCGGCGGTCTCGGCGGCGTCGTCAGGGGTGGCGCCCGAGGGGACGTCGGGCTTCTCCTCGAAGCCCGGGGTCTCCTCCGTCACGCGGCACCGTCCTTCTTCGGCTTGTCCTCGTCGACGATCTCGGCGTCGACGACGTCGTCGTCGGCAGCGGCGCCGGCCGCTCCCTCGGCGCCGCCGGCGGCAGCACCCTCGGGCGCGGCGTTGGCGTACATCGCCTGGCCGAGCTTCTGGCTGACCGCGGCGACCTTCTCGGTCGCGGTGCGGATCTCGGCCGAGTCCTCGCCCTTGAGCTTCTCCTTCAGCTCGGTGAGCGCGGTCTCCACCTCGGTCTTGACGTCGCCGGGGACCTTGTCCTCGTTGTCCTTGAGGAACTTCTCGGTCTGGTAGACGAGCTGCTCGCCCTGGTTGCGGGTCTCGGCGGCCTCGCGGCGGCGGTGGTCCTCGTCCGCGTACTGCTCGGCCTCCTGGCGCATCCGGTCGACCTCGTCCTTCGGCAGCGAGGAGCCGCCGGTGACGGTCATCTTCTGCTCCTTGCCCGTGCCCAGGTCCTTGGCGGTCACGTGCATGATGCCGTTGGCGTCGATGTCGAAGGAGACCTCGATCTGCGGCACACCGCGCGGGGCCGGCGGCAGACCGGTCAGCTCGAACATCCCGAGCTTCTTGTTGTACGCCGCGATCTCGCGCTCGCCCTGGTAGACCTGGATCTGCACGGACGGCTGGTTGTCCTCGGCCGTGGTGAAGATCTCGGACCGCTTGGTCGGGATCGTGGTGTTGCGCTCGATGAGCTTGGTCATGATGCCGCCCTTGGTCTCGATACCGAGGGACAGCGGGGTCACGTCGAGGAGCAGGACGTCCTTGACCTCACCCTTGAGGACACCGGCCTGGAGCGAGGCGCCGATGGCGACGACCTCGTCCGGGTTCACACCCTTGTTGGCCTCCTTGCCGCCGGTCAGCTCCTTGACGAGCTCGGCGACGGCGGGCATACGGGTCGAACCGCCGACCAGGACCACGTGGTCGATCTCGGACAGCGCGATGCCGGCGTCCTTGACGACGTTGTGGAACGGGGTCTTGCAGCGCTCGAGCAGGTCCGCGGTCAGCTGCTGGAACTGCGCGCGGGTGAGCTTCTCGTCGAGGTGCAGCGGGCCCTCTGCGGAGGCCGTGATGTACGGCAGGTTGATCGACGTCTCGGTCGAGGACGACAGCTCGATCTTCGCCTTCTCCGCGGCCTCGCGGAGACGCTGGATGGCCATCTTGTCCTTGGACAGGTCGACGCCGTGCCCGGACTGGAACTGCTTGACCAGGTAGTCGACGACGCGCTGGTCCCAGTCGTCACCACCGAGGTGGTTGTCACCGTTGGTGGCCTTCACCTCGACGACGCCGTCGCCGATCTCCAGCAGCGAGACGTCGAAGGTGCCGCCACCGAGGTCGAAGACGAGGATCGTCTGGTCGTCCTTGTCCAGGCCGTAGGCCAGGGCGGCCGCGGTGGGCTCGTTGACGATGCGGAGCACGTTCAGACCGGCGATCTCACCGGCCTCCTTGGTGGCCTGGCGCTCCGAGTCGTTGAAGTACGCCGGGACGGTGATCACCGCGTCGGTGACCTTCTCGCCCAGGTACGACTCGGCGTCGCGCTTCAGCTTCTGCAGGATGAACGCGCTCATCTGCTGCGGGTTGAAGTTCTTCCCGTCGAGCTCGATCTTCCAGTCCGTGCCCATGTGGCGCTTGACGGACCGGATGGTCCGATCGACGTTCGTGACCGCCTGACGCTTGGCGACCTCGCCGACCAGCACCTCACCGTTCTTCGCGAAGGCGACGACGGACGGCGTGGTCCTGGCACCCTCGGCGTTGGTGATGACGGTGGGCTCGCCGCCCTCCAGAACGCTGACGACGGAGTTAGTCGTGCCCAGGTCGATGCCGACCGCACGTGCCATTTCGATTCCTCCAACAACTGACTTGAGTGGATCTGGCTCAAGGATGCACGACGGCTCTCACCCAGTCAATAGACCTGAGTCGAGCCCACTCAACTTTTATCCCGCCCTTACGTGCAGCTCTCGCGCCAACCCCTGGCCGCTGCCCGGCACCCACCGACTCCATGCACCGCGCATCTCGGGGTCCGAGCCCCCGAGCCGCCCGCGCGCGTGGCGCACACTTTCGACACCCGCGCTCTGGGAGAGTCATATCCGAAAAAATCGGTCAAGAAGTATCAAGTATGGATGAGAAGGGCGCTCCCATGTCATCGAAGAGAGCGATCGATCTGACAGGTGGCCTGCTGCTCCTGCTCCTGCTGTCCCCGCTGCTGCTCGTCACGGCGGCAGCGGTGGCGGCGAGCTCGCCCGGACCCGTCCTGCGACGGACCGACCGGGTGGGTCGCGGCGGCCGCACCTTCGCGATGTTCATGTTCCGCAGCCGGCACGGGGACTCCGTCACCGCCGTGGGCCGGGCTCTGCGCCGCCACTTCCTGGACCGGCTCCCGCAGTTGCTCAACGTCGTCCGCGGGGAGATGTCCCTGGTGGGACCGCATCCCCTGCCGCCGAGGGCCGGCTCGGTGGCCACCGGACCCGAGCGCGCCAGGCTCTCCGTACGCCCCGGAATCACCGGCCTCTGGCAGGTCAGCGGACGCTCGGAGCTGCCCTGGGAGGAAATGGCCGTGCTGGACCTGCATTATGTGGAGCAGCACTGGCTGGGACTCGACCTGGCGATCCTGGCCCGCACGGTGCCCGTGGCGGTCGCCGGACGGCGCCCCGTCCACCCCGCCCCGGTCACCCCGGTCAGGGTTGCCTGAGCGACACAGATCACCGCCTGCCCAACTACAGTGCGGCGGAATAAGTGGGTAGTCTCAGACAGACTGATTAAGTTACCGCTTAGTAGTGTCGGACTTTCCCACCTCGCAGGCCCGAGGAGCCCCCAAATGCAACTCGCCGCGATCATTGTGTCGCTGACCCTGACCGTGGTCGGCGTTGCGCTCATCGCCCGAGCCGTCGCGCAGATCTACCGCTTCGTCAAGCTCGGTCAGCCCGTGCCTGCGGGCAGTCGCACCGACAACCCCAAGGCCCGCACGATCACCCTGGCCAAGGAGTTCCTCGGCCACACCAGGATGAACCGCTGGGGCATCGTGGGCTTCGCGCACTGGTTCGTCGCGATCGGCTTCCTGACGCTGCCGCCGACGCTGGCGCAGGCGTACGGCCAGCTGTTCCAGGCGGACTGGGTACTGCCGATCGTCGGCGGCTTCCTGCCGTTCGAGATGTACATCGAGTTCATCGGTGTCATGACGATCCTGGGCATCCTGGTCCTGATGGCGATCCGGCTGCTGAACCTGCCGTCCCGGGCCGGCCGCAAGTCGCGCTTCGCGGGCTCCAAGGCCTGGCAGGCGTATTTCGTCGAGTACGTCATCCTCACCATCGGCCTGGCGATCTACGTGCTGCGCGGCCTGGAAGGCGCCATCCACCACGTCGAGGGCTACGAGGCCGCGTACTTCGCCTCGTACCCGCTGGTGCTGGCCTTCAAGGGGCTGAGCGTCGCCACACTGCAGACGCTGGTCTACTTCACCGCGATGATCAAGATCGGCACCTCGCTGATCTGGATGATCACGGTCTCGCTCAACACCAACATGGGTGTGGCCTGGCACCGCTTCCTCGGCTTCCCGAACATCTGGTTCAAGCGCAACGCGACCGGCGAGTCCGCCCTGGGCGAGCTGAAGCCGATGACGTCGGGCGGCAAGGAGATCGACTGGGAGGACCCGGGCGAGGACGACGTGTTCGGCGTCTCCCAGGTCGAGCAGTTCTCCTGGAAGGGCATCCTCGACTTCTCCACCTGCACCGAGTGCGGCCGCTGCCAGTCGCAGTGCCCCGCGTGGAACACCGGCAAGCCGCTCTCGCCGAAGCTCCTGATCATGTCCCTGCGCGACCACGCGCACGCCAAGGCCCCGTACCTGCTGGCCGGCGGCGGCAAGGACATGGAGGGCAACGAGAAGGCCACCGCGGAGCAGCTGAAGGACGTCCCGGCGTCCGCCCTCGCCGAGGCCGAGCGGCCGCTGATCGGCACCGTGGAGGAGAACGGCGTCATCGACCCCGACGTCCTGTGGTCCTGCACCACCTGCGGCGCCTGTGTCGAGCAGTGCCCGGTCGACATCGAGCACATCGACCACATCGTCGACATGCGCCGCTACCAGGTCATGATCGAGTCCTCGTTCCCGTCCGAGGCGGGCACGATGCTCAAGAACCTGGAGAAGAAGGGCAACCCCTGGGGTCTGGCCAAGAAGCAGCGCGTCGAGTGGACCAAGGAGGTCGACTTCGAGGTCCCGATCGTCGGCAAGGACGTCGAGGACCTCAGCGAGGTCGACTACCTCTACTGGGTCGGCTGCGCCGGCGCCCTGGAGGACCGGGCCAAGAAGACCACCAAGGCCTTCGCCGAGCTGCTGAACATCGCGGGCGTCAAGTTCGCGATCATGGGCGGCGACGAGAAGTGCACCGGTGACTCGCCCCGCCGCCTCGGCAACGAGCCGCTGTTCCAGCAGCTCGGCCAGGAGAACGTCGCCATGCTCAACATGGCCTTCGGCGAGGACGACGACGACCCGGAGACGAAGAAGCCCAAGTCGGCGAAGAAGATCGTCGCCACCTGCCCGCACTGCTTCAACACGATCGCGAACGAGTACCCGCAGCTGGGCGGCGAGTTCGAGGTCATCCACCACACGCAGCTGCTGCAGCACCTCATCGACGAGGGCAGGCTCGTCCCGATCACGCCGGTCGACGGTCTGATCACCTACCACGACCCGTGCTACCTGGGCCGCCACAACAAGGTCTACACGCCCCCGCGCGAGATCATGTCGGCCGTCCCCGGCCTGCGCCAGCAGGAGATGCACCGCCACAAGGAACGCGGCTTCTGCTGCGGCGCCGGCGGCGCGCGGATGTGGATGGAGGAGCGGATCGGCAAGCGCATCAACACCGAGCGCGTCGACGAGGCGCTGTCCCTCAACCCGGACATCGTCTCCACCGCCTGCCCGTTCTGCCTGGTCATGCTCACCGACTCGGTCAACGGCAAGAAGGCCGAGGCCGAAAGCGGCTCCACCGCGGGCGGCAAGGCACCCAAGGAGTCCCTCCAGGTCGTGGACGTCGCCCAGTTGCTGCTCGACTCGGTGAAGACCCCGCCGGCCGACCCGGCCCCGGAGACCGAGTCCGAGGACGCTCCGGAACCGGAGCCCGTGAAGTAACCGTCTCCTCGGGAGAACAGCGAGCGGCCGGACCTGCCTCGGGGGCAGGACCGGCCGCTCGCGTATGCGAGGGTCACGGCGCCCCGCCGCCCGGTCCGTCCCGAGGACTTGGCGCCCGCGGCCGCCGCCGGTCCGGTTGCGCTGAACCGGCGGTCCCGGGCCGCCCATGGCGCATACCCTTTGGCCTTCGATCAGGAATCGTCCATTGCCCCGGCAGCGCCGCCTCCCCGAGCATCGTGCGGGGGCGAGGCGGGACGGTGGACGACAGCGATACGGGGGTGGCTCGTGCGAGTACCGGCCTTCGCGGCGACGGTGAGCGCGCTCTGCACCTCCGCGCTGCTGCTGACGGCCCTGGCCGGGTGCGCCGGCCCCCCGCCTGCCGACCGTCCCACGACCAAGAACGGCGACGCGGCCCCCCTCGCGGCCCGCACCACCACCCCTGCGCTCCCCGTGCCGCACGGCAAGGGCAGCAAGGTCCCCTCCGACTTCAACGGCGACGGACACCGCGATCTCGTCCTGAACGACCTGGTGAAGGCCCCGGCCGACAGCCACGGGGACGACGCGGGCATCGGCATCGTCTACGGCACAGGCACAGGCACAGGCACAGACGCAGACGCAGGCGCAGACGCAGGCACCGATGCGGGCACAGGCACCGACCGTCGCCTCGACCCGGCGACACGTCAACTCCTCGCACCCCGGACGCACGGCGCAGAGGTCGAGGGCGTGCTGCCTGCGGCGTTCGACGCCAAGGTCTCCTGCGACCTCGACGAGGACGGCTACGCGGACCTGATCGTCACCACCGACCCGCCGTACGACGGCACCGGCCGCCCGCCCGTACCGCTCCAGCTGCTCTTCGGCTCCCCCTCCGGCATCACCGGGAAGGCCGTCGTCCTGCGCGTCCCCGAGCAGGCCCGCCACGGCGACGACTGGCCCGACCACCCCGTCTGCGGCGACTTCGACGGCGACGGGTCCACGGACCTGGCCGTCACCGCCTCCGCCGGGCGCGTCAGCTTCCTGCGCGGCCCGTTCTCCCGTACCGGTGCCCCGCGCGCCGCCACCGCGCCCGTCCCCGGCGGCGGACCGGCCATCGCGGCGCCCGCGGGGGCGGCCGACACCGACGGCGACGGCGCCGACGACCTGGTCGTCCTGCCCCGTACCCCTGTGGCGGGCGCGGCCGCCAGGGGCACGCTCCTGCTCGGCGGCCCCGGAGGTCCCGTCCGCCCCGGTGGGGCGTATGTCTTCGACGCGCTCACGCTCCCGCCCGCCCCCGATCTCCCAGCGGGCGAGACGAAACCGGTGACGGACGTGCTCGCGTACGCGGACTTCGACGGCGACCGGAAGCTCGACCTGGTGACACGCACCCACCGCGGAGAGCGCGTCGACGTCATCGCGCTGTACCCGGCCGCGAGGCCCGCCGAAGCCCGCCCGGCCGTCACCTTCAGCACGTCCGTCTTCCTGCCGCCCGCCTGATCGCTCCTACCCGGCCGCCCGTTGCCGAACCCCTTCTGACCTGCGGTCGGGCCCGGTGAGGAAGTCCCCCCAGGGTTCCCCTAAGGGATGTCACAGCTCGGCAGCAAAGGGCCCTGGAACCCGGCCCGCCGCCACCTCGCGCTCGCGGACCGGGTACGTTCGATTACGTGGCTGGATTCAGGATCGGACGCGGCCGGGACAACCGCACCCCGCAAGGACAGCAGGCGCAGCAGGCACCGCCGCCCTACCAGGGCGGCGGCGGTCACGCGGCAGCTCCGCCGTACGGGCAGCAACAGCGGCAGCAGCAGTGGCCCCAGGCCGGCGGCGCGCCCCAACACGGAGCGGGACCTCAGGGCGGCGGGTACGGCGAGCCGGAGTACTTCGGCGACCCGCACCCGCAGTACGGCGCGCCCCAGGACCCGTACGCGGCCAACAACCCTGGACACACGCAGATGTTCAGCGTGCACGACGACCCCTACGGTGACGGCGCGACCTATCACGCCGGTGCCGCCGCCCCGGTGGCCCCCGCCGGCCCCCGGCTGCCCTGGAAGCAGCTGCTGAGCGGCATCGTGCTGCGGCCGGGCCCGACGTTCCTGCAGATGCGCGACTACCCGGTCTGGGTACCGGCGCTCGTCGTCACCTTCCTCTACGGCACGCTCGCGATCTTCGGCTTCGACGCGCCCCGCGACGAGGTCATCAACGCGACGCTCTCCAACGCCGTTCCGTACGTCCTGATCACGGGCGTCACGTTCGTCATCAGTGGCCTGGTCCTCGGCGCCGTGACCAACACCCTGGCGCGGCAGCTCGGCGGCACCGGCGCATGGCAGCCCACGGTCGGTCTCTCCATGCTGATCATGTCGATCACGGACGCACCGCGCCTGGTCTTCGCCATGTTCCTCGGCGGCGAGAACTCGCTGGTGCAGGTGCTCGGTTGGGTCACCTGGCTGGCGGCGGGCGCGCTGTTCACCTCGATGGTGAGCAAGTCGCACGACCTGCCGTGGCCCAAGGCTCTCGGCGCCTCGGCGATCCAGCTGATCGCGCTGCTGTCGATCATCAAGCTCGGCACCATCTGAGCCACGCAGGCACGAAGGCCCCCGCCGTACCGAACGAACCGGTCCGGCGGGGGCCTCCTCGTACGCGCCCGTGTCGTGTCGCTGTTCCCGCCGTCAGGCGTCCAGGACCTGACCGCTCCGGCGTACGACCGGCTTCTCCACACTCCAGGGGAAGTTGATCCAGTCGTCCGTGCGCTTCCAGACGTACTCGCACTTCACGAGCGAGTGGGACTTCTCGTAGATCACGGCGGACCGCACCTCCGCCACATGGTCCAGGCAGAAGTCGTGGACGAGCTTGAGCGTCTTGCCGGTGTCGGCGACGTCGTCCGCGATGAGGACCTTCTTGTTGGAGAAGTCGATGACGTTGGGCACCGGTGCCAGCATGACCGGCATCTCCAGCGTGGTCCCCACCCCGGTGTAGAACTCCACATTCACGAGGTGGATGTTCTTGCAGTCCAGCGCGTAGGCCAGACCGCCGGCCACGAACACACCGCCGCGCGCGATGGACAGCACGACATCGGGCTCGTAGCCGTCGTCGGCGATAGTCTGCGCCAGCTCGCGGATCGCGCCGCCGAACTTCTCGTAGGTCAGGTTCTCGCGTACGTCACTCATGCCGCTCCGGTCCTCACACCTGCGTCCGATGGAAATTGAGAAACGACCGGGAGGCCGTCGGTCCGCGCTGCCCCTGGTAGCGGGAGCCGTACCGGGAGCTTCCGTACGGCTCCTCGGCGGGCGAGGTGAGCCGGAACATGCAGAGCTGCCCGATCTTCATACCGGGCCAGAGCTTGATCGGCAGCGTGGCGAGATTCGACAGCTCGAGCGTCACGTGTCCGGAGAACCCGGGGTCGATGAAGCCGGCCGTCGAGTGCGTCACCAGGCCCAGCCGCCCGAGGCTGGACTTCCCCTCCAGCCTCGAGGCGAGGTCGTCGGGCAGCGAGATGACCTCGTAGGTCGATGCCAGCACGAACTCGCCGGGGTGCAGGATGAACGCCTCGTCGCCCTCGGGCTCCACGAGCCGGGTCAGGTCGCTCTGCTCGACCGCGGGGTCGATGTGCGGATAGCGGTGATTCTCGAACACCCGGAAGTAGCGGTCCAGCCGCACATCGATGCTCGAGGGCTGCACCATGGATTCGTCGTACGGATCGATGCGCACGCGTCCGGCGTCGATCTCGGCCCGGATGTCCTTGTCTGAGAGAAGCACGCCCCGAGGATACGCAGAGCGCGCGGGCCGTCCCCAATCGGACACCGGCCCGCGCGCTCCGACCACCCTTGACTACCGGCTCACTGCTTGCGCTGCCGCCCCTGCACCACGGGCACGGCGCTCCTCAACCGCGCGCACCGCGGGCACCGGATGAGCCGTCCTGGCCCGATCCGGTCGGTCCCGAGCTGCTGCATCGGAAACGAAGCGGTACTGAACACATGCCCCTCGGCACAGCGGACGACGGTGCGCTCCATCAAGTCCATCGGGCCCCTTCCCCAACGAATGCGGACGAACCTCACATTAGGGGATGTCTCGGACGCCACCACACGCGGCACTCCGCCTCGCCACCGTACGCCCCAACTCCCGCCCCTCGCACGCGCGTCCACGCCAGGGACAGCACGAACGCCCCGCGGCGCAATACGCCGTGGGGCGAGCAATGGGGTAGAGTGTGCGACGATGCGGCACCGATCACCGGTGCGCGTGCGGGTGTAGTTTAATGGTAGAACATGAGCTTCCCAAGCTCAGAGCGCGGGTTCGATTCCCGTCACCCGCTCCACGAGAAAGCCCCAGGCCAAGAGCCCGGGGCTTCTTTGTTGTCCGGACCGATCGAAACGTCGCGCACCGCCTCTACGCCGCCTGCGCCCATCCCGCGGACGCCGCTCCTAGCTGCACCGGCTCGGGGCGCTCCTGGTCTGCGCTTGGTCATCCGGTCACTCCACAGAGGCGATGTCAGACGCATGGTGCAAGGTGGCCGGGGGCGGGGCTGTCACGGCTCGCCCGAGTAGACGAGGAACCTGTGGAGAAAGTGACATGCCGAAGATCCCCGAAGGGCGGCGGGTAGGCCAGGCCGCAGTGAACGCGCTGCGCACGCTGCTTGAAGAGCACGACCACATCGTGCAGGAGATATCCGGGCAGAACGACTTCGGTGAGGATTTCTACGTCACCTTCACCGACGAAGGGGATGTCACCAGCGACACGATCAAGGTCCAGGTCAAGGGAGGGAGCAGCTGGCGTCGGGGCAACGGCTACGTCGTGCCCGTCGACCGGCATCGTGATACCTGGTCAGAGGGCAACATCCCGGTCTACTGTGTGGTGTACGACCCGGATAGCAAGAAGTTGTACTGGGCCAACGCCACCCAACAACTGCGCCGCTCCGGTTCCTTCCATGCACCACACTTCATCGGGATCAGCCCCAATGCGGTGCTGGACGACACCACCATGGGTTCCTTCGTCGCGCAGGCACGCCGCTACGTCGGCCGCTATCGGGGCCGGCAGGCCGTCCTCACTCATCTCGAGGAGATGTCCGGAGCGGAATTCGACCCTGCAGATCACGTTCTGCACTTCGTCAACGGTGACGACGATGACCTCATCTTCTGGAAGCGCCCAGGCGACGCAGTGGCGACGCTGTTGCTCAGCACCCAGGAATGGGAACCGGCTTGGGTCACTCTGGAGTCGCTGATGCGGTCCGAGCTTCCGTTGCCGGAACCCTCGGACGGCCCCGGGGTCCCGAACGTCGATCTGTGGACTGCAGAGGACCTGGGGCTTAACCGAACCGAGCTCATGTGGGTGGCCGCGTGCTTCGCCTCCACCCGGCAGGCCGACGAAGGTCCGGAGGACGAACTCGTCGAATGCGAGGGCTGCCCAAGTTGCACCGGGGAGGAGCCCGAGGAACACGGCAGTATCGAAGCGGACGTCATCCATGCCTACGTGCTCGACCGCATACTCGACCGCATCGATGCCGAGCCCGACCTCGTGCAGCGCTCGATCCGAGCGATGCGAGAGGAAATCGATCTGGAGCCGAGCATCGTGGCCGAACTCGGCTCCCTCGAAACCGAGCCACGCATCGTCCGACAGGTGCACAAACTCAGCCGGGCAACAGTGGAGACGGTGGACGACATCGAACCGGACGCCTACCGGCTGGCCATCCTCTATCTCATCCAATGCATCTACGTGGGTGGCCCCTCGCTCCCCCTCGACGAACAAGTACGAATCGTTTGGCGTGTCCCAGAGCCCACGACATCTCCGCCACAGGCTCCATGAGCATGAAGAGGGCCTGAGCGATGAACTGCCTTCGCGCCGCGGTGACGGGCACCCCACTCGCCCCCGTGCCCCGCCGCGACATCCCCAAGGTGGTCGTAGATGAGTTCACCGACCGGGCGGGATTCGAGCAGTTGCTCCCCGGCATCTTCGGAAGCCAGAAGTGGCTGGGGACAGAGAGCGAACGTCTCCTGATCGACAGCAGCTCGTCTCACCGGACAACCGGCACCAGCCACGAAGGAAGCATTGCATTCGCGCAACTTTCATTCAAGGAAGTAATCTGTCCGCAGGGAATGAACGATGGGCGAGGTGGAGCCTGTGAACGGATTCGTTGGGCGTCGTACGGAGCTCGGCCTTCTGGATGACCTACTGGCCCCTGTACGGACCGGCGGACGCAGCGGTCGGCCCGGGCGCGCCGTACTGATCCGAGGGCGGAGGCGCGTCGGCAAGTCCCGGCTCGTGGAGGAGTTCCTGGAACGCTCCGGGCTTCCTCATGTCTTCTTCACCGCAGTCGGCGGCTCGAAGGCCGAGGATCTGGCAGGCTTCGCCGCCGAGCTCGCCGCCTCTCCGCTCCCCGACGCCGGTCGGGTCGCGGACTTCGCCACCCCGCAGACCTGGGACGCGGCTTTGAGCCTGCTCGCCAGCGTCCTGCCTCAAAACACACCCAGCGTGGTCGTACTCGACGAGATGCCCTACCTCGTACGCGATGACCCCACTTTCGAGGGCGCGCTACAGAAGGCATTCGATCGGACGTTGTCCAAGCTCCCCGTACTACTCGTCCTCATCGGCTCGGACATCGCGATGATGGAGCAGCTGAACACCTACGGTCGTCCCTTCTACCAGCGCGGCACCGAGATGGTCGTGCCTCCGCTCAATCCGGCCGAGGTCGGTGCCATGCTCGACCTCCCGCCGGCTGAAGCGTTCGACGCCTTTCTCGTCTCCGGCGGCCTCCCGCTCATCCTTGAAGAATGGCCTGCAGGTGCCACCCTCTGGGACTACCTGGAACAGGCACTGGTCCGTCCGACATCCGCCCTCCTCGTCAGTGGCGAGCGCACTCTGGCCGCCGAATTCCCCACCGAGGCACAGGCCCGCACCGTACTGAGCGCCATCGGACACGGGGAACGCACCTTCACCCTCATCGGCCGGGCAGCCGGCGACCTCAATCCAGGCTCCGTGAAACGATCCCTGGAACTCCTCACCAGCCGACGCATGGTGGCGGCCGACCTTCCCCTGTCCACCAGGCCGAGCCGTGAGAGCCGCTACCACGTCGCCGATCCGTACCTGCGCTTCTGGCTCTCCTTCATCGGGCCCGGCATCCCCATGATCGAGCGCGGGCGTGGAGACCGTGTACTCGAATCGATCCGCACCAGTTGGACGTCCTGGCGGGGCCGCGCCGTCGAACCTGTGATCCGCGAGGCGCTGTGGCGCCTGACCGACGACCGGCTACCCGAGGCCACCAACGTGATCGGCGGCTATTGGACCCGCACCAACGACCCTGAAATCGACCTCGTCGGTGCCGACCGATCCCCTATCGCCAAGAAGATCACCTTCGTCGGATCCATCAAGTGGCTGGAGAACAAACCCTTCGACAACCGCGACCTCGCCCGACTCGTCGCCCACCGCTCACAACTGCCCGGCACTGAGGACTCCACCCCCTTGCTCGCCGTCGCCCGCAGCGGAAGCAGCGCCACCGGCATCCTCAACCTCACCCCCGACGACCTCATCACCGCTTGGGCGTGACACACCCAAAGGCCGCTCCCTGGCAGCAACCGCGTTCGTGCCCCATCCGTGCCCTTCGGAGCGGACAGCAGCGGACGAGTACGGCTTCCAGAGGCCGCACCGCCCTTGCCCGCACCCGCCAAGCATGGAGGCCAGAGCGGCTTCGCCTTCTCAAGAACCGTTGATTCCCAAGCTCAGAGGGCGGGTTCATTCCCGTGACCCGCTCCACGAGAAAGCCCCAGGCCAAGAGTCCGGGGCTTCTTTGTTGTCTAGACCGGATCAGGCTTCGCGTGCCCGTTCCGTGCCCGATGCCTGATCATCGGGCAGCGAGCTCGACATGCCGATGGCTCCAGGCGCTCACACCAAGTTCCGGAAGTTCGTTCGCCAGATCACATAAAGGCACTTCGGGGCCGTCGCCGGGCCGTCCGAAGGCAGCCGAAGGCGACCAACGTTGACAACCGTCGACAGCTAAACCGCTGTTCACAGCGTTGGTCGCTCAGGAGGCCGCAGGTCAGCGAGGCCCCGCGTCACTTCTTCGGCTACTGACCGCATCTCGACAAGGTTTGAGTCATTGCGACTCCGCCGGCCTCAGCAGAAGCGGGCTTGTTGCTTCAGGGCTGTCGAGCATCATTCGTCGCTGGACGCAGCCGGGTCCGACTGACCGTGCAGCCTGTCCCAGACTCTCGCAGCAGCGAGCCCCGCTTGCTGCGCTGCCGGTAGAGCACTGCTGCCCATGAGTGCCGCAACCTCCGCAGCGACAGGAAGGAGCACAAGGGCTTGCAGCGACAGGGCAAAGACGAAGATCTGGACCCACAAGATCCACAAGCGGCGGGTAACGGCGGGAGGAAGTCCCTGAGTCGCATCTTCGAAGCTAGAGAGAGCTTCCTCGATTTCTCTGACTGTCTCTTCAGAGAGATCTTCTCGAAGTGCTCCGGGTTCCGCTTCCTCCGCCAGTTCCTCGAGCCCTTGGAGAGCCGTGTCGACGACGTCGAGTACTGCCGGAGCGAAGCGATCTTGCAGGAGTGGCATGGCGGCATGCATCTGACGCTGCCAAGAACCGTTCGCTAGCTCGCGGAGAGCGACAAGGGTGGTTTGGTTCAGGGCCTGCGCCACCGTGGCCGTCCGTAGGGCCGGGACCAGAGACTGCATCATCGTCTGCTGCCCGCGCTGGTGAGCGAGCGCTGCGGACCGGGCCTGGGAGGAGAGTTGTTGCTGAGCTCGGGCGACTACCGCAGCGATGGGCGCATTCTGGGCCGAGAGCTGCTCTTGCATCCGCACTACTGCCTGCGCTACTTGCGTGCTCACGTGGGCCGAGATCTGCTGCTGGGCCCGTGCTGCCGTTGATAGGGAGGGCTGTTGGGACGAGAGTTGTTGCAGGGGCTTCACCCCCCTTGGTCCCCCTCTAACGGATGGATCTTGATCCTTGGAATCGGTCGCATCACCAGTCATATTGCGAGATTACGGTGTATCGCAGCGCACATGTGTTCAGTTGCTGCAAGGGTGACACCGGACTTGCACGGGAGTTGGACCGTCTCTCGGCCGGCCGAGGCCGCTCGAGAGTGGCCAACGACGACCAATGACGACCAGCAAGGGGCGCCCGACCAGCCCCCGGACCAACGAAAACTCAGGTCGCCGAGATCACTAGCAAGACACAGGGCAAGAGGAAGTGCACCGGCCTGATGACGGCCCTACGTTGGCGACAAGCGACGCGCGGCCGGTTCAAGAGCAGACGAAGGGCGACAGCATGGAGTGGAGCGCTCTCATCGGTGGCCTGATTGGCGCAGGAGTCCCGGCGGTTCTGACTTATCTGGGGTTGCGTCGCGGGCGCCAGTCAAGCGATGCAGAAGCTTTCGGCCCGGCGATGCTGCTACTCGACCTCGTACATCCCGACCGAGTGTCGTTCAACGTCAGCTCGGACCCGGAGGTCGAGACGGCAAAGTGGGCACAGCTAGCACAGCAGAACCAGACCGCTCGCGAACGGCTTCTCGTGGTGAGCACCGGACATCCTCGACGCCGGATCCGTGAGCTCGCTCGGGAGGCGCAGGTCAAGCTTGCCAATGCATACCAAGCCTCGGGATGGCAGGCCAGTGACGTAGCGAGACACAAAAACGACCCAGATTGGAGGGCACGCGCCCTCAAGGAGCACACTGAAGCGGTAGAGACAATGCATAAGTTGATTGATGCAAACTTCAAGTGGTTCGGTCGCAGGGGGTAGCGCTCCAGTCGAGTCGACAAGGTCGGAGTCAGTTCCGCCCGACATCCATAGCTGACATCAACAGCTGCGGACGACGGCTTTATCGGGCGGATCATGGCACAGCTGCCTTCCTGGCACCTAGGCCCAGTATTCCTGAGGACAGCCAGCCCCGTGATCGAACGCCTTAAAGCGGGTGTCGCCCCACCCGCGTAGTTCGAACAGGCTGATCACCTACGCAACGGACCATGTACTGGGCAGAGCTGTCACTGACCGACGCGGTCGCGAGGACTGTCGGACGGCGTGCAGATGGCGTCCCGGTCCAAGAAGAGAAGCCCCAGGCTGTGAGCCCGGAGCTTCTCTCCATCGTTGGCTGCGCGTTGCGGCTATCCGAAGGCCGACGCCGGCAGTCGAGGGCCCTCGTCGTCTCCGTCAGGAACGGCCAGGTCCGGTGTCGCCAGGCGGTGGCCGCGGCTTACCGCCACGCGGAGCGTGGCCCGGAGCGCTCCCGTCAGCTTCATCGCCAGGAGCCGCAGCTCTTCCGGCCCTACATCGTGGAGTACTTCTGACCGTGCTCCAGGAGCTCCTCCGCCATGCCGAGCTGCACCGCTTCGGTGTGGTCGGCCAGGCGGGACAGGTGACCGTCGCTGTCGTCGGTGCTCAGGTAGCAGGGCTTGCCCTCAGGGCCGACCCACGGGAGGAGGCGCAGTTCGCTGTGAGTCGTCATCCTTCCGTCCCCCTCTCTTCGGTCATGTGGTGGGTTTTGAAGACCGCGTTGGCGCGGTCGCCGGGGAACACCAGGAGCGCGGCCTCGATCACGCGCCCGGTGATGTCGGCCGCAATGCGGGTGATCGCGAGAACGGCCAGGGCTGAGCTGATCCGAAGCGTCGCCGCTTCCTCCGGTGTCGGGAGGCGGGCGCTGACCGTCTCTTGGACATACGCCAGTCGCGGGCAGAACGCCGTCAACTCCGCTTCCGTCCCCTCGCACCAGGGCGACGGGCTGGACACGTCGACCGGTGCCAGATCGCGAGGAACATAGATCCGGGCAAGGCTGTGCGGCGATTCCCCGTCGTGACTGAGACAGCGGAACTCGGTCAACGGGCTACTCGCGGAGACCTTGAGCAGGGCGACGAGGTCCCCTTGCGCCCGGAGACTGGTCGCGCGGATCGTGACTTCGAGGGCGGCGTCGGCCATGGTTCGCACGCTGGACAGGCGACCGCCGCCAAGGTACGTGACTCTTCGCAGGGGGCTCCGGACGAAGTTCCCCTTGCCGTGAATCTTCTCGACGAGCCCTTCGCCCTGGAGGACGGCGAGGGCGCTTCGCAGCGTTGGTGTGCTGACCGCGTAGCGGGAGGCAAGCTCCGCCTCAGAGGGGAGACGTTCGCCGGCCTTGATGCGACCAGTCGCAATCTGGTTCCGGAGATCATCGGCGACGACGTGGCGGCGAGAAGGCACTGGGTGAATCACCAACTCTCAGCATCCGCAGGGCGACGAGACGGCTTCGGGAGTGCATGGTCAGCAGTTCCCCCGACTCGAAGAGCAGCCGCTTCGCCCCGCCGGGCAGATGGAAAAGATCGGCCACGCGGCACGGCTGGCCACCGATTTGGATAACGTCGCCGCGCCGCACAGTCACCGGGGTGATCTCGACGCTGGCGGCAAGCCCGCCGCTGGGTGCCCATGTCCTCACGGGGACACCTCCGTCGCCGCGCCCCGGTCGACTGCCGCGTGGCACGAACAGGCGCAGGCTTCGTAGACCAGGGGTACGTCGGCCGGCGCCGTCGCGGGGGAGGACTGCGCGCACTCATGGTGCGTACCGATCCGGCAGGCGTTCGACTGGTAGGGAGCGGCGGAGTGCGTCGCGCGAGGCTGTCGCCGAGGAGGCATCAGAGGGCCACCTCCGGCGCGTAGCAGGTGTACGCGAAGAGGTCGTTGGGGGCGGCCGTCGAGCCTCGCGACGCGCGCTCTTCGCTGGCGAGCACGTATGGGCGGACGAGTGCGGTCTCCTCGCCAGCAAGAAACGTCCTCACGGTTCCGGTGCTGGCCCACGAGGAGCGTCGGCCCGTTGGAGCGTCCGAGGTGAACGGCGGTCGGCCGGGCGGGGCTCAAGGGGCGGCGGTGCCGACCTCTCGGGAGGTACCGCGCTCTGGCTTGCGAGACGGCGCGGCGGATACGGTTGAACACGCTGATCAGCTCCTATCGCTGATGGCCAGGTCACCGGACATCGCCCGTCGCGGGGACCGCTCTGTGTACGGCGGCCCATAAGGTGCGGCCGTCCGACTTGCCGGCGAGAAGCCCGAACCGATCGGCCTCCGCCACCACGTTCAAGACCTCCCGCCATGTCTCAGCCGAGAGGGGTTCCGGCACCTCCGCTTCGATCGACGTGTACCGGGCGTGCTGGTCCACGCGCGGCGTGAGTCCGAGGGCTGAAAGCCGGGCGGCGATGCCCTCGGCGCTTGCCTCCGAAGCGGGCACAGGAAAGCCTCCGTCGCCAGGCGATCACTTTACGTGAAGCTAGTTAACTAGATTAGAGCTAGTGGACTAGATTTTCCATATGCCTGAGCAACCGCCGTATCTCCGCATCGCCGACGTTCTCCGGCAGCGCATCGCGGAGCGCGAGTGGACACCCGGAGACCGGCTCCCCTCGCGCGCCCAGATCGCCGAGGAGTGCGGCGTCGGCGATAACGTGGTCCGCCGGGCGCAGGAACTACTGATCTCCCAGGGAGTACTCGAAGGCCGCGCAGGCTCCGGCACGTACGTCGCAGAACCCCGGCAACGCGTACGCATGGTCCGCTCTTCGGCGCGAGAGCAGCGCGACGGTTCCCCGTTCCGCGCGGACATGACGGCCGTGGGCAAGCAAGGGAACTGGGAGAGCCGGACCGAGGCCAAGGTCCCGGCGCCTGCCGAGATCGCGGCGCGGCTCGGCATCGGCGAAGGCGACCTGTGCGTCCGCACCGTGTACGAGTTCCTCGCCGACGGCAAGCCCGTACAGCTCTCGACGAGCTGGGAGCCGTACGACCTCACCGCCGGCACACTCGTCGTCCTTCCCGAGGGAGGACCACACGCCGGAGCGGGAGTTGCGAACCGCATGGCCGCGATCGGCATCACGGTCAGCCACGCCGTGGAGCAGCCGGAGCCGCGGCAGGCGAGCGCCGAAGAGGCGTCACTCCTGGGGATCCAGAAGGGAGCCCTGGTTACGCACATCCGGCGGACGTACTACAGCGACCAGGGACGGCCCGTGGAGACTGCAGACGTCGTCATCCCCGCCGCTCTGTGCGAGATCGTCTACGAGATCCCGATGAGCCGATAGCAGATGCACCACCCTCGCCATGGGAGGCCCGCCGACTCAACCGGTTACTGAGGCGCCGCAAGTTGTCAGTGGGGGGCGGTAGCCTATTGCACGACTCTGCCCTCAGAGCCACATCTTGTGTCGCTCCCGCAAGCCACCCCTACATGTAGGGGTGGCTTGCTTGCTGACGGGCAGTCGGAGGTGCTTCACTTACATCGTCAACCAAAGCAGGCCCCTGTCGGGGCCCGACTTGAGGTCGGACGTGTAACAAGGGCCTGATGCGTTGGTCGCGCTTTCGGGACCCTACCGGCATCTCTTGGTTCCTCCAAGACGTCGGTGTTGCGCGTCTGACCTCGGAACGGACAGCTCATGTCAGACCGCCCGAACGTACGAGACATTTCACCCCGCGACGATGGATGGGCTGTGACGAAGCCCGGATCCGAACGCGCCAGTGCAGTCCTCCCGACCCAGGCGGAAGCCATCTCAAGGGGCAAGGAGATCCTCGCCAACGACGGGGGCGGGGAGCTTCGCGTCCGTGGCAAGAACGGTCAGGTGCGAGAGCAGAACACCGTCCCCAAGGGCAATGACCCCAAGCGCTCGAAGGGTTGATCGCCATGGACAAGTACGCGATCAACAAGGGCTACGACGACGAGCGAACAGTCGAAGCCAGTTCGTTCTCCACGGTCGGCGACTTCATGGACTTCTATGGAGTCTACGAAGATGGCGTCATGCCTGTCGTTCTACGGCTGCGCTCTAGCAAGGTGTACACCGTCGAGCTCATCAACTCGTAGCGGCGGTGCGTCCTGACTGCCTGTCAGGACAGCTCGGACATCCACCACTGGCGTCAACGACGGTGAACAGTCGCGCACACGGGTTCTTCTGTCCGGCGGTCGCACGAGGGCTGAACAGGTTCCGATCGAACGCCCAAAGGCGATGCTTAGCATCGTGCCCGATCCGTGCCCAACAAGTCGGTAAGCCACGGTCAATAGCGGGTGTCAGGATGAGCGCAAGGCTTCGCCCTGGCACCCGTTGCCGCTGGTCAGGTCGCCAACTACGCCCAAAGGCGCGGTGATTCCCAAGCTCAGAGCGCGGGTTCGATTCCCGTCACCCGCTCCAAGCAAAAGCCCCAGGCCAGCGGCCTGGGGCTTCTTTGTTGCACTCCGTGTCAGTCGCGGAGCGGTCGTGCGCGAGCACGGGCGACTCCTGGCGATCCGCTGAGCAGACAACGGAACGTGGGAGCTCCTGGGCGGCGTGCTCGAGCTCACCAACTCCCCGAAGACAGAGCGGCCCGCAAAGTCTGGGAAGAGACAGGCATCCGGGTCTAGGTCAGCGAGCTCACCGGGGTCTACAAGCACACGGCGCGCGACATCGTCGTCCTGGTGTTCCGGTGCGAGCCATCCGACGGCGTCGAGCGAACCTCCGCCGATCGACAGCAGTTGACTGGCTCACGCCGAAGAGGTCTCCGAGCGGGTGGCGGAGGTCTACGCGGTGCGCCTGCTCGACGCACTGGACGGGCACGGCCCCCACGTCCGGAGCCATGACGGCAGTCACCTGACCACAGTGCGGTAAATACGTTGGCGAGGGGCCGAAAACGCATGTGACGGTTCGGTCCATGGGTAACTCCACGGCCTATCCCGTTCTCGAGACCACCGACGCGACGGTGGCGTACACACAGGCCAAGCGCCTGTACGCGCTACTGGCGAAGCACGATGACAAGGTCGGGCTCTTCGCCGAACTACGGACCGTCGCAGACCTTCGGCAAATGACGTCGATCTTGCCCGAGGCGAACTTGGACTACACGGAGATGCGCACCGGCCCGGCGGGGGAGTACGTCTGGTTCGACCTCGACGTTACGGCGACGGACGACGCCACACTGGAACAGCACCTCCCACTGGACCTCATGGAGGAGGTCCCGCGAGGGAGCGTGGAGGAGCGCTTCGTAAGTGCTCTTGGCCAGGGCATGGCCGCCATCGACTGGCACGGCATGTGGCCGGACGAACCGGAAGCGGATCACTACGGGTCGACGAAGTACGACGGAGTCCAAGTCGTGTTCCACGGTGGTAGCGCTCAGTGGGACCCGTGGACCGACCATCACACCGTGTTCGTCCACATGGGCAAGTTCGGGGACCTGTCCCGGGCCCAGAAACTCGCCGCACACATCGGCAGCGAGGTCTTGGGCGAACCACAAGCCGGATGGTGACGAGCTCCAGACCTCTGCGCGGGAGAGAGTTTCTCTACCTCGTGAGCAGCCCTCGTTCCAAGCCCCGCCTGCGCTGCCGCGGACTGGAACGCCTCCCTGCGCGTCAGTTCCTCCGGCGACGCCCCTGCGCATAGGGGCCGTGGCGATCATGTTCCCGCCATTCCTCGTCACTGGGGTCGCGGCCTTCGCCGTCCGCGTTGTCTCCAGGAGCCGATATGTGTTCCCCCCTATTGACCTTGGCCAGCATCGAGGCGAGGGGATCAGGGGTGCCGTCGCTGAAGCGATCGGTGGCGCGCTCGGGCGGCGGCCCGGGCTCTGACCTGTTGTTCCGCGACCGTGATGCACCGCTCATGAGCAGCCCCCTCCGACTCACTGAGATCCACTCGAAATCTTTCCCTGATAGGTCGCGAACAACCCGCTTGGATCTTGCCGGTGTTGTGCAGTCCTGCCGCCAACCGACCGTCTGCCCTGGCCGGCAAAGGCCAGGCTGACCAAGATCCCCGCAAGGCAGCGGGCTTCGCGGCAGCCGGGCGTGCATCATCGCTCGCTGACCCAAGCTCGGAGCGCGGGTTCGCGGATGTCGGACCACGGTCCGATGCGGGGGCGGCGGGAGGATCGGACCGTGCTCCGACGCGGAAATCGCCGTCCGAGCGGGATCGTTCAGGACATGACGACAACGAGGCGGAGAGCACGCGCCGTACACGGCGCCGCCACTCCTGCCAAGGTTCCTCTGCTGCCCTGGCGTGGGACGGCGACGCGCCCTTTCCCGGGCGGTGGGTGGGCGGCGTCTCGCTGGTGGCGGCACCTGTACTGCTGGGGGTCGGAGTCCTGCTGCGGCTGCCCTTCCCCTTCTTCTTCCCGGAGCAGCTCGCCGCCCGGGTCGAGCACCCCGGCCCGATCGCGCTCTCGTACGGCGCCTTCGCGGCGGGACCGTCCTGCTGTGGCCGGCGCTCGCCGTTCTGGCGGCGCGGATCGGCCGTCGCAGTCCTGGAACGGCCCTTTGGGGCGGGGTCCTCGCCGTGATGGGGCTCTTCGCCCGGACGTTCCACGCCGGTGTGGACCATCTCGCCTTCCAGCTCGCCGACCGGCAGGGCGCGGAGGCCGCAGCCGGTACTCGGCGCCTCACTCGCCCTCGCGGCGGCAGCGGTCCTCACCGGGAAGGCCGTCGTCACCCCGGCCGAGTCCTGGCCGCCGTCCGGGTCGTCGCCAGGGCTGGCTCCCTGCTGGCCCCGTCCGCGAACCGCCGTCTCATCGAGAAGTTCGCCCGCCGCCCGGCCCCGCTGCCCGGCCCCGCTGCTGTCCTGCTGACTGGGGTGACGGAACGGGAGCGCTAGGTCCTGGAGCTGATCGCACGGGGCTTGTCGAACGACGAGATCACGGCCCGCCTGCATCTGAGCATGGGCACGGTGAAAACTCACATCGGCCGCCTGCTGTCCAAACTGGCCGCCCGCGACCGCGCCCAGTTGGTGATCACGGCATACGAATCGGGAGTCGTGTCACCCTCTGACGGCGGTCTGACAGCACGCTGAGGGGGACGCCCGGAACAGGGCACCCCGTTGACGCGTGTCAATCGCTTGCCGTAGTGGCCTTGCACGCCGGGTTGCACAGATCCCGAACTCATGTCGCCGGTTTGCTCGCGACCAGTCACCACGCCGGCAACGGCCCAGTGACATCCGTCGAGACCTGAGCCGGGCGTTCACGGCAGGCCCGGCCGACGCCGGGGCGGCGAGAGACTTGGCGGGCGGGGCCGACGGAACCGGGTAACGTCTTTGTCATGTTCTTCCAGACGCCGATTTACGAGTGAGAGCGTGATGGGCCCCTGCTGACGTCCCTCGACGTCGCCGCGCCCGTCCCCCGTCGATGAATCCGTAGATCACTTCACATCAATCCGGGAGAACCCATGACAGTGAGCAAGAACATCAACAACCCCGTGGGCATGGGCGGCGGCCAGCGCAAGAAGCTGTCCCGCGCAGAGCGGCAGAACAACGGACCGCACCGGAACCTCGACCGCAAGGGTGCGGCCGACCAGAAGGCCGAGCTGGTGCGCAAGATGCGCGAGAAGACAGGCGCAGCGGCAGGCGACGGGCAGGCGGGCGACGACACCGCACAGAGCTGACGCGCCACCGCGCCAGGGCAGCATCGCAGGAGCAGGGGCCCGGACCGCGTGCGTGGTCCGGGCGCCCAGCTGCCGTCCCTGGCATAGCGTCAAGGCAGCAGGCATGGGCGAGTCTCGAGGATCACGGCCCCGGTGTCCCCCACCGCCCCCGCAGGGTGTGGTGCCAGTGGTCGGCGTCTGGTGCAGGAGGAGCCACTGAGGGCACCGGTCCAGGGCCCGTCTCGATGAGGTGCACCAGCGTCCAGGCGACGCCATAGCAGTCGTCGGTCCCGAAGCACGCTGCCAGCGCCCGTGCTTCCTCCGCCGTAACCGGTCGGGAGATTGCCCGAAGCTGCCTGTCGCGCCTGTCGATCTCTTCTTCGCTCCTGTCCCAGTCGGGGAGCGGGCCTTCAGCGACGAACACCTGGACTTCTGGCCTCATGCTCGAATGATCAGCTGCTGTCGCGCTCATGGGCAAGGCGCGTCACCGTCAACAGGAGTTCCGATGATCAAGATCGAATACCACCGGACCGGTCCGTACGTGGGCCAAGGCCAGGAGAACCGCGAGGGAGTCGACCTCGCCGTCGTCAGCGGCTCCGACCTGCGCTGGTACTACTTCCTGTCCGACCTCACGTTCAGGGTCGGCGAGGTGGATCTGACACCGCCGTGGTCGTGGACGCCCGTTTTCGACTTCCTGTGGTCGATGAAGGGGGCACTCGAAGACCTGGAGCGAGGCGAGCCCACGAACATCGGCTTCACGGAGAACGCCGACTTGATCGACTTCCTCCCGGACGGCGAGCAGGTGCGGGTCTCCTGCTCCTACACAACGGCAGAAGCGGTCTGCGATCGCGTTGATCTCAGGAACGCCTGTCTGGTCCTTCGCGAGTCCGTGCTGTCGCAGCTCGTCGTCGATCACCCACGGCTGGCGGCCAATCCGGCGATCGCGGAACTCCGGTTCTGAGCGTCCAACTGCGCGACAACGCCGATGAGCAGCGGCAGAGTGGGCGCATCAGCCGGAGGCCGATGAGTCGTCCGAGTCGCTGCGGGAGGAAGCGGTCGTCCGTACAGCACCGCCGTACCGCGGCCTCGGCGATCGCCCGCGTCCTGTGGTGATCAGGGGATTCGGCGCTTCGGTCTGTCCTGCGGCGCGGCGGGATTAGGATCGCGGCTGGGCCGAGCCGTAGCGCAGAGGTGGTCGCGCGCGGTCTCCAAAACCGCGAGGACGCCGGTTCGAATCCGGTCGGCTTGGCACGGCCTGGAGTGCGCGACATCGACACTCGACAGAGCACCCAGGGGGTGGACATGACGGAGCACGAGCGGTTCGCGGTGCTGCGGATCACCGGCACGTACGGCGGCAGTGTCGTGGTCGAGTTGAACGACTCGTACGCCCCGGGAATCCCGGACGTGAAGGGACAGCTCCTGGTCCACAACGACTTCGTGTCCGGCGTCCAGGACACCTACGTGGACCCGACCGACCTGGCCGGCTGGGCGCACGTGCTGGACGAGGTCGCCGCGGGGAACGACGCCGTCTGGCGCGAAGCCGCGCGCGTCGCCGAGATCGGCATCCGCCTGGACCGGCGGGAGGACGACCACGATGGGATCACGGTCACCGTCGCGGACCAGCAGACCACAAGACTCGCCGTCTCCCTCACCGTGGACCGTGGCTGGATCGACGAGCAGCGTGTCCTGCTCGAGAGGCTTCGCACCGTCTGGGCGCACCTGATCCCCGTGGACTGAGGAGCTCCCGCGGGGCTGCCCGTGCCGAGGCGTGCCGCAGGGCGCGGGGCTCAGGGGGTCACGGCAGCCGGCGGGCTCAGGTGCCGCACCGAAGCCGGCGTCACCCGGGTTCGGTGGATGGAGGCTGACATCGCTCGTGGACATCGACGACGGTGACCGATCCGGACGCCGCCCCTTTCGATCGACCGCGACTCGTCGGGGCGAGGCCGGACGGGCGGCGGGGTGGCAGGCTCTGGGGGTGCCGCGCGTCGCCGTCTTCTTGTGCTGCGCGGGAGCCAAGTGGCACGGTGCAGCGTGACGGGAGGCGCATGCGACCAGATGAACCACGCGGCGGCCGGGGTGTGGACGAGCACGAGTTCGACGCCTTCTACGCGGCGAGCGTCAGCCGGCTCATCGGCCAGCTGTACGCGATGACAGGCGACCTCGCCGAGGCGCAGGACGTGGTCCAGGAGGCATTCGCCCGGGCGTGGGAACGCCGGAGCGAGCTGGACCTGGACAGCGCCCCCGAGGCGTGGGTGCGCACGGTGGCCTGGCGGCTGGCGGTCAGCCGGTGGCGGCGGGTGCGCACCGCGCTCGCCTTCGCCCGGCGGCAGGGCCCGCCTGCGACGGTTCCGCCACCGGAACCGCACCATGTGCTGCTGGTTCAGGCGCTGCGGCAGATCCCCGAGGCGCAGCGACGGGCCGTGGTGCTCCACCACTTGTGCGACCTGACGGTCGAGCAGGTGGCTGCCGAGGCCAACTCCCCCGTCGGCACGGTCAAGGCGCAGCTGAGCCGGGGGCGTACGGCGCTGGCCCGACTGCTGGCCGATACTGAGCTGGATCCGCGGACGACGCGGCTGTCGGAGGTGCGTCATGGCTGACGAGACGGGACTCGACGTATGTCTGGCCGACCTCGCCGAGTCGGGGCGGCGGCACACGGCGCCGCTTGCCGCCGAGCGGATCCGAGCGCGTGGTGAGCAGCGCCTGCGCCGCAGGCGGGCCGCTCTGGCGTCCGGCGGCACGCTGCTGGTCGTGGCTCTGGCCGCGGGGGGCCTGTCACTGACCACAGCCTTCCGGGGGGCCGAGCCGCCCGCCGCCGACCCGACGCCCACCGTTTCGCGGTTCGTGCCGCCGATACCCGCTCCGGGTGAGGAGTACGCCGCCGAGCTGGGTCGTGTGTACGGCGCGGTGTTCAAGGGGGACACGGTGCGGGTCACCGTCGAGCAGCTCCGTACCGTGCGGGGGACCACGGCACCCTCCGGTGTGGTTCACACACTGACCCTGCCGCGGGGGACGCTGGTCGAGGCACGGCGACTGGCGGGCGGGGCCCCTGCGGACGTGCGGCTGGACCGGCTGGTGGACCGACTGTCCGCCGAGCGGCAGTGGGTTTTCGCGATCGACTACGACAGCGCGGGCCAGGTGCGCTCACTGCGGGAGGCGTACTGGCTCGCCGACTGAGTCCGCACCGGAACGCCGGGGCGGGCGGCGCGAAAATAAACTGGATCGGCATGCAACCCCGAGGGTGAGGCTGCGCGTAGAGACCGTGTAGCCGAACCACACATGATCCTTGGGGGACCCCTTGTCCATGCGCTTCTCACACCGCCGGGCCACCGTACGCTGCGTCGCCGCTCTCGCCTTCAGCCTTGTCGCCCTCACCGGGTGCGGTGCCGAGGACGACGGGCAGGCGGCTCCCACCGCACCCGCGGCAACGGCGACTCCTTCCGCGTCGGCCGACGCGACGGTCCCTGCCACCGCGTCGGACGGCGATGCGGGCCCGGACGACGCGTCGGCGTCGAAGAGTGCCGCCCCCTGGGCCGGTACCAAGCAGTTCGTGCAGATCAACGAGGCCAGGACCAGCGGTGGACGGACGTACCTGTCGGTGCGGCCCGCCCAGAAGGAGTCACACCCGCAGTTCGAGGCCTGGGTGATCGTTCCGGGTGAGGGGCCCTACACGGAGGTGCCCATGGCCGAGGACGCCCAGCTGCTGCTGTCGGTCCCGATCGGCGATGAGAAGCATGCCGCGCCCTTCTCCCAGGCCGAGTTCGTCAAGCGGCTGACGGCCCAGTCGTCCTCGGCCCGCACGCTCGTCGGGTACGACCTGAGTTTCGACGGAGAGGGCCGGGTGACCCGGCTCCAGTCGCTGTACACGTCCTGAAGGCACCGGCCGGGTCCCACTCCTGCCGCCCGTTGGGCCCTCGTGCCCGTACGTAGGGCCGGGACTCGGCGCCGCGTCGTGACGGCGGCCCCTGGGTCGCTCCCCTTCCCGACGACGATCAAGTCGGTCGGCCGATGCGACGCGTCTGTCCGCGATATCGACCGCGTGCGCCGAGTCGCTCAAGTCGCCCAAGTCACCCGAATTGGCGACCTAAGAGGGTTGAAGGCGAGTCCGGATTCGACGGTGAATTCTCAAGGCGTTTCGGATTACGAGCGCTCGTTCCTTCTGCGGCGGCGGCCATGAGTTCCGGGTCGCTAATCGGGCCGCAGGGCCCCGGCTGCGAGCCGCGGCGGGACAGGACACCGGCGCGCGGAATTCGGCCGAGGAGACGGCCGCCGTCGGAGCCGGCGTCCGCCGAGCCGTACGGCAGCCGTCTCGTGTTCCCGGCGTGTACCAGACGTGTTCCCGGCGTGTACCAGACGTATTCCGGGAGGTGCAACTGTGCGCCTGAGCAACGGAATTCCGTGTCAGGATACTCCGGCACGTCCGGCTGCATTGTCGGTCATTTTCTTGAGGAATCGCACATTCGAGCTGTCGTATCGGACAGCTCTCGTAACCAGCGAGGTAATAGTGACGCACAAGGGACGTATCGCTTTCGCGGCTGCTCTGGTCACCGCGGGGCTCGGGCTCACGGCCTGTGGCGGCAGTGAGGAGGGATCGGCGGCGAAGAACTCTCCGGAGGCGTCGGCCTCTGCTCCGTCCGAGCCGAGCAGCGAACCCCCGGCCACCGAGGGCGGCGACGACGGTGCCGCTCCGGTCGAGGGTGATGTCACCGCACCGGGCACCAAGTTCAAGGTCGGCGAGAGGGCTGTTCTGCCGTTCGAGTACTCGAGCAGCAAGAAGGGCACCATCGCCGTGACCGTCACGGCGATCGAGAAGGGCACCGAGGCCGACATGGCCGCCTTCGGTGAGAAGGCGAAGGGAATGACGCCCTACTTCATCAAGATGAAGGTGGAGAACGTCGGTGGCACCGACCTGTCGTACGCGTCGGTGAGGCTGGACGGCGTGCTGGAGGACGGCAGCGGCACGGGCGTCGTGCTGATCGGCGACATCGCGGGCAAGTGCGACAAGGAGAGCGCGCCCAAGGAGTTCACCACCAAGGGTGCGTCGTTCGAGACCTGCGCCCTCAGCGCCACGAACGGCGCGCCCGTCACGGCCGCCTCGTTCGACGAGGGCGACGCGTACGAGGACAGCCCGGTCGTCTGGGCCAACTGAGGTCCCACGCCTCGAGGACAGCCCGGTCGTCCGGGCCAACTGAGGTCCCACGCCTGCCTGTGCCTCGCCGCTACGACCGCCGGGGCCGGGCCGGGTCGTCCTCGCCCGGCGCGCCCCGGCGCCATCGAGGCCGGGGAACGGTGAGATGGATGCCGTCGCCGTGCGAACGGATCTCCGCCTTGAGAACCGTTCCGTACCAGGTGCGGAGGGCCGGCACGGACGGGGGCCGTTCCGGATCGATCCGGTACCGGGAGTGGATGCGGGACTCCGGCGGACAGGCGGGCGCCTGCGTGCTTGCCGGGCCGTGGGAGGCAGCGCCGAAGCGCAGGACGACGGACGGACGTCAGCGCTCCTCACGGCCGCTGCTAGGCCCGCGACTGTGCCGTCAGGTGTGCGGCGGTCTCCATCAGGGCGACGGTGAACGGGTGCCGTGGCGAGGTGAGGATCTGCCGCGCCGGGCCCTCCTCCACGAGTTCGCCTCCGTCGAGGACGGCGATATGGGTGGCCGGCGCGGCGGTGTCCAGGTCATGGGTGATCAGGACCAGCGACAGATCGCGGCGCTCGCGCAGCAGACCGGCGAGGGTGTCGAGGATGCCGCGCCGGGTGACCGTGTCCAGGCCGGAGGTGATCTCGTCGCAGATGAGCACGCGGGGGTGGGCCAGCAGGGCTCGGGCGAGCGCGGCGCGCTGGAGCTCCCCACCGGACAACTGGGGCGGCCGGCGGCGTACGAGGTCTTCGGCCAGGCCGAGATCGGTCAGCGTGCGGAGGGCTTCGAGGAGCGCGTCCGCCTCGGTCGCTCCGCGGAGCCGGACCGCGGTGCGGGCCACCTGGTCCAGGACCGGCCGGTGTTCGTCGAAGGCGGCCCTGGCGTCCTGGAAGACGTACTGCACGGCGGCCAGTTGCCGGCGCGTGCGGTCGCGCAGACTTCGCGGGAGCGGGCTGCCGTCGAGGAGGATCTCGCCGTCGTGGTCGCGGTGCAGACCGACCAGGCAGCGTCCCAGCGTGGTCTTGCCGCTGCCCGACCGGCCGACGACGGCAAGGCATTCACCGGCGCGGAGGGTGAGCCCGGGAGTGCGCAGCACGGTCGTACGACCGTGCCGTGCGGTGAGGGGCAGGGTCCGCAGGACTTCCGCGCCGCTGTTGGCGGGCGGCTCGACGGAGCCGGTGGTGCTCTCGCCGGCCAGGAGCTCGGCGGTCCAGGGGTGCCGGGGCGCGGACCACAGGCGCTCCGCCGGACCCGACTCCACCACGCGTCCGTCGCGCATGACCAGCACTTCGTCGGCGAGAGCCCGTACGACCTCCAGGTCGTGGCTGAGCAGCACGACGGCGATGCCCTCGCGGGAGACGGCCGCGAACTGGTCGACGATCCGCCGCTTCGTCAGGACGTCCTGGCCGGTGGTCGGTTCGTCGGCGACGATCACCTTGGCTCCCAGCAGCAGCGCCTGCGCCAGGACGACGCGCTGCTGCTGGCCGCCCGACAGTTGGTGCGGGTAGCGGCGCAGCATCGTCTCGGCGTCGGGGAGCTGGGCGAGGGACAGGGCCCGCAGGACGCGTTCACGGACGGCGGCGCGGCGTTCGGCCCGCGGCAGGCGCCGTACCTGTGTGAGGGCGATGTCCCGCAGCAGTGCGCCGACACGGCGGGCGGGGTTGAGGACGGCGCCCGGGTGCTGGGGAACGTAGCCGACCAGTCCGTCCGGTACGCGTACGTCGCCGCTGACGCGGGCGCCCGCCGGACGCTCGCCGAGCAGGGCGAGGCCCGTGGTCGTCTTGCCGCTGCCGGACGCGCCCACGAGGGCGGTGATCCTGCCGGGGAGGACCCGCAGGTTCACCCCGTCGACGATCGCCCGGCCGCCGACCTCCACGCGCAGGTTCTTGATCTCCGCGACAGGCACCGCGTTCACGTACGTTTCCTCTTCTCCAGCAGGGCGTCGACGAGCAGGTTGCCGCCCATGGTGAGGGCGACGATGAGCAGGGCGGGCACGACCACGGCCCAGGGCTGCACGAACAGTCCGGTTCGGTTCCGGTCCACCATCACGGCCCAGTCGGCGGCGTCCGGTTCCACGCCGACGCCGAGGAACGCGGCGGTCGCCACCAGGTAGAGCACGCCGGTGAGCCGTACGCCGGCGTCGGCGGCGAGCGTGCGCGTGACCGACCTGCCGACGTAGCCGACGGCGGTGCGCCACCAGGACTCGCCCTGCATCCGCAGCGCCTCGACCGCGGGGCGCGAGGCGACCTCCGCGGCGGCGGCCCGCACGATACGGGCGGCGTCCGGGATGTTGACGAGCGCCACGAGCAGCGCGAGCCCCACCGTGCCCGGTGAGAACACGGCGGCGACGAGCAGGATCATCAGCAGCGACGGCACGGCGAGCAGCACGTCCAGGGGCCGCATCAGCAGCTCCTCGAGCCAGGTGCGGTGCGTGAGGGCGCTGATGAGGCCCAGGGGAAGCGCCACCAGGTAGGCGAGTGCCGTCGCCGCGAGGGCGACGAGGACGACCGACCGCCCTCCGAGCAGCACCTGCCGCCACACGTCCCGGCCGACGAAGTCGGTACCGAGCCAGTGCCCGCCGCCGAGGGTGAAGGACGCGGCGCGCGGACCGGGGTCGCCCACGAGCAGCGGTCCGAGCAGGGCGAGGGCGAGCGGTACGCCGACGACGACCGCGCCGAGCGCGAAGCGGGGCTTCATGCCGCCACCTCCATGCGGGGGGCGAAGCGGCGTGCGACCAGGTCGGCGCCGATGTTGAGGACGACGGTCACGACACCGAAGACGACGGCGAGGCCCTGGACGACGGGGACGTCGCGTTCGGCGACCGCGTTCATCAGGACGGTTCCGAGGCCGGGAATCACGAACAGGGCCTCCACGACGATGACCCCGCACAGCAGCCAGTCGACGGTGCGGGCGAGTTGCTGGGCGGCGGGCGCGACGGCGCCCGGCAGGGCGTGCCCGTACCGGACGCGGGTGCCGGGGATGCCGTAGCGGCGGGCCTGGGCGACGTACGGGGAGGCCAGCGCGTCGATCATGCCGGCCCGTACGAGGCGGGCGAGGGAGCACACCGGCCGGGACAGCAGGACGAGGACGGGCAGCACCAGGGCCGCCGGGTGCGCGAGCAGGTCGGTGCCGTAGCCGACCGCGGTCGGTGGCAGCCAGCCCAGTCGCAGGGCGAAGACCGTGATCAGCAGTACCCCGAAGGCGAATTCGGGCACGGCGTACACGCCGAGCGTCACCGAGCTGACGAGCCGGTCCACGAGCCGGCCCTCGTGGCGGGCCGCGAGCACGCCGAGGCCGACGCCGACCGGGACGAGCAGCGCCACGGTCAGGCCGGCGAGCAACATCGTGGGACCGAAGCCGCCCGTGATGTACGTGCTGACGGGCCGCCCGGAGGCCAGCGACGTGCCGAAGTCGCCGTGCAGCAGACCGGCCGCCCAGTCCGCCAGACGTTCGTGCGCGGGCCGGTCCAGACGCATCGCCTCACGGATGGCGGCGATGCGCTCGGGGTCGGGCTGGTCCCCGGCGAGCGCGACGGCGGCGTCGCCCGGCAGCGCCTCGGTGAGGGCGAAGACCAGCAGCACGACGGCCGCCGTCTGCGCCACACCGAACAGCAGCCGCCGGGCGATCCAGGAGCGCAGTCCGCTCACGCGAGCCAGACCTTGTCGAAGCGTGCCCAGTCGAGGGAGTTGGCGGGTGCGTCGGCCTTGACGCCCCGGACGCGGGGGGCGGTGCCGAGGATCCAGTCGGAGAACCCCCAGACCAGGAAGCCGCCTTCCGCGTGCAGACGGCGCTGCATGCGCTCGTAGACGGCGGCGCGCTGCTGCTTGTCCTTGGTGGACTGCGCCTGCTGGTAGAGGGCGTCGAAGTCCTTGTGGTGCCACTTGGTGGCGTTGGTGGTGGACCCGCTGAGCAGTCGCTGGGAGATGTGGGCCTCGATGGGCATGGCGCCGGAGCGGTAGGAGCAGATGGTGCCCGAGTCGAGGATGTCCTTCCAGTAGCTGTCCTTGCTTCCGGTCCTGATACGGACGGTGACGCCGGCCTTGGCGGCCTGGTCGCGGAAGATCGCGGCGGCCTCGGTGAATCCGGCGGCGACGGGGGAGGTGTCGAGGGTGACCTCGAGGCCCTCCGCCCCGGCTTCCTTCAGCAGTGCCTTGGCCCGGTCGAGGTCCTGTTCGCGCTGGGGCAGGCCGGCGGCGTAGTACTCGTAGCCCTTGCCGAACAGGTCGTTGCCGATCTCCCCCGCGCCGGACAGGGCGCCGTCGACGAGCTCCTTGCGGTCGGCGATCAGGAAGAACGCCTCACGGACGCGCTTGTCGTCGAAGGGCTTGCGGTCGGTCTTCATGGCGAAGCACTGCATGACGCTGTTGCGCAGCCGCACGATCTCGATCCGGCCGTTGCCCTCGTGGGCACGGGCGGTGGTGGGGTTGAGTTCGTGGGCGTACTCGACCTGGCCGCCGAGGAGGGCGTTGACGCGGGCGGATTCCTCGTTGGCGACGACGAACTCCAGCTCGTCGAGGTGGGGGGCGCCGTCCCAGTAGTCGTCGTTGCGCTTGAGGACGGCGGACCTGCCGGGGGCGAAGGAGACGAAGCGGAACGGGCCGCTGCCGACCGGCTTCCTGTCGAAGTCCTGTTCGCCCGCGGGGACGATGTACGCGCCGAACGCCGCGAGCACGTTCGGGAATTCGGCCGTCGGACGCTTGAGGACGAACTCGACGGTCCGGTCGTCCGTGGCGCGGCTCGCCTCGAGGTCGATGGGCTCCAGGGACGCCTTGGCGCGGAACGCCTTCTTCGGGTCGGCGATGCGCCGGTAGCTGTGGAGGACGTCGGCGGCGGTGACCGGCCTGCCGTCGTGGAAGGAGGCCTCGCGCAGGGTGACCTTCCAGCGGTCCAGGCCGGCGTTCGGCTCCCACCGGGCGGCGAGGCGGGGCTGTGCGGCCAGGTCGGGACCGTAGTCGGCGAGCTTGTCGAAGAGGGCCTTGGCGCGGGCGACGTCGGCGAAGAGGTTGGCGAGGTGCGGGTCGAGGGTCTCGCTCGCGCCACCGCCGGCGAAGGCGGCGCGCAGCCGTCCGCCCCGCTTGGGCTTGCCCTCGCCCTTGCCCGCGGAGGTGGAGGGGCCGGATCCGGCACAGCCGGTGAGGGCGAGGGCACCGAGCCCCGCGGCGCCTCCGGCGGCGGCGAGGAAGCCGCGGCGGCGCAGGCCGGGGAACCGGCGGGCGTTCACGGCGCCGCTCGTTGCCCGGTCGCTCAGGGAGCCGCCGCTCATGGAGACGTCGCCCAGGGAGGCGTGGCTCACGGAGGCGTGGCTCACGGAGGGTTCGTTCACGGAGGGATCGTTCATCGGGGTGCCGTTCATGGCGGTGTCCTTGCTGTGATGCGAGCGGGTGAAGGCGGGGAGCCGGGCTCAGACGGGTCGTGTCAGGCGAGCGACGAGATGGAGCCGGTCGGCGTCGGCCGCCGGGCCCGGCAGATCGCCCTCGCGCCACGGCGGCTCGGTGCGTGGGCCTGGCCCGTCGTGCAGGTCCAGCACCTCGAAGCCGTGCGCGGTCAGGACGTGGCGCAGCTCCTGGGGGAAGAGCAGGCGCCACGCGGAGCGCTGCTCGACGGGCGGTGAACCGTCGTCGGCCGTCCACACCCGTGTGCGGCGCAGGAGTTGCGCGCTCCTGTCGACGTACAGGGTGGTGGTGGAGCGGTAGGCGGTTCCCTGCCAGGTGAAGCCGTTGACGGTCGGGGCGTCCAGCAGTTCCGTACGGCCCAGGAAGAAGGCACCGTTGCGCATTTCCGCGACGAGCAGGCCGCCGGGGGCGAGCGAGCGGCGGCAGGAGTCCAGGAAGCCGTCGAGGTCGTCGTTGGTGTGGCAGTACAGAAGCGCGCTGTCCAGGCACACCACCGCGTCGAAGGACCGCGGGCCGAGGTCGAAGGCGCGCAGGTCGGCCCGTACGTACGCGGGGCCGGGATGGTGTTCCGCGGCGTACGCCAGCATCGCGTCCGACAGGTCGGCGCCGGTGACCCTGCGACCGGCGCCGTGCAGGTGGGCGGCGTCGCGGCCGGTGCCGCAGCCGATGTCCAGGACGCGCGCGCCGGCCCCGTACCGCCGCAGGCAGTCCTCCGCCCAGCGCCCGGCGGCCCGGTCCGGGTCGGGGAAACGGGCCTCGTAGAGCGCGGGGTTGTCGGTGAGCAGGTTCGTGGTGGTCGTCATACGTGTCTCCTCACACCGTCGCGCCGGCCGGTACGGTCGCGGTGGCGCCGGGAAGGACCCGGCGGCTGTGCAGCCAGGCGACGCCGGCGGCGGACGCGAGCCCGATCAGCACGCAGCAGGCCCACGGCAGCCAGCGCGCGTCCGCGTGTTCACCCGCGTCCATGGCCCAGCCGACGAGCGCGTTGCCCACCGCGGCGGCGATGCCCGACACCACGTAGAACAGGCCGAAGTACGTGCCGGTGAGCTCGCTCCGGCCGAAGCCCGGGATCAGCTCCATCACGAACGGCTGGGCGATCATCACCCCGAGATAGAGCAGAACGGCCCCGGCCAGGACGGGCAGAGCGCGCAGCACCGCGTCCGCGACGCCGTCGGGAGCCGTCCCCGATCCCGCCACCACCATCGGCGGCAGGAACGACAGCCCCATCAGCGCGAGTCCGGCGCCGATCCAGCGGCCGCGGCTGCCGCGCTCCTTCAACGCGCGGGTGATACGGAGCTGGAGCCAGAGGTTGGTGAGAGTGCCGACGAGGAAGACGAGGCCGGCCGCACCGTCCCAGCCGGTGGCCCGGCGCGCGCCCTCCGGCAGCAGCAGGTACAGCTGGTTCTCCATGGTGAACATGCCGACCATGGCCAGGGCGAATGCCAGGAAGCGCCGGTTGCCGACCACTTCCCGCCAGTCGGCGAGGACGCTGTTCCCGCTCGGCACCGCCTTGCGGGCGGGGAGCACCATGGCCTGGGCGACGGTGAGCACCGCGAATATCCCGGCGGCGGTGAGCGCGGAGGCACGGAAGTCGACGAGCAGCAGGGCGCTGCCGAGCAGCGGTCCGATCAGCGCCCCGGTCGTGGCGAACACGTTGAACAGGGCGAACGCCTCGGCCTTGCGCTCGCCCGCCTCCAGGGCGAGGTACGCCCGCACGGCAGGGTTGAACAGGGCACCGGCCAGCCCGCTGAGCACGGAGGCGGCGAGCAGTACGAGGAGCCCGTCGCCGAGCGCGAACAGCCCGAAGCCGACGGTGCGCAGGGCGCACCCGGCGATGATGACGCCGCGCGCTCCGAGCCGGTCGGATGCCGATCCGCCGATGAGGAACAGGCCCTGCTGGCTGAGGTTACGGACCCCGAGGACGATGCCGACGACGGCCGCCGACATCCCCAGGTTCTCCCCCAGGTGCAGGGCGAGGTACGGGACGAGCAGGTAGAAGCCGGTGTTGACGCCGAGCTGGTTGACCAGGAGGAGCCGGATGGCGAGCGGGAACCCTCGTATCTCGTGCCATGTCCTCACTCCCGTGCCTCCTCGGCGCCCTGTGCGGCCTCGCTGTTCGGGTGCACCCCGAGACCCGGGCCGTCGCCCGCCCGTACGGTGCCGTCAAAGCCGCCGATCCCGGTCCACGGGTCCTGCGCGAGCAGCAGATGCCCGTCGAGGTCGATCCAGCGGGCGCGGTCGGCGAGATGGACGGCGGGGGCGATGCCGAGCGTGCTGGCGGTGAGACAGCCGAGCATCAGCTCGGTGCCCGTGCCCGCGACGAGTGCGGCGATCCGCAGTGCGGCGCTCACGCCGCCGCACTTGGCGAGCTTGACGTTGATCCCCTGGACACGTCCGGCGAGGCGGCGCGCGTCCTCGTGGTCGACCGCGTCCTCGTCCGCGATGACCGGGAGCGGTGAGCGTTCAGCGAGCTTCGCCAGGGCCTCCGGGTCGCCGGGCGTCAACGGCTGCTCGACGGCCTCAACTCCGAGCTCCGCGAAGAGCGGCAGCAGTCGCTCCGCCGTGCCGGCGTCCCACGCGCCGTTGGGGTCCAGCAGCAGCCGTGCGTCGGGGGCGGCGGCGCGTACGGCTCGTACGCGGTCAAGGTCCTCTGCCGGGTCCGGGGACCCTGCCTTGATCTTGAGGACCGAGAATCCGTCCCGTACCAGGCGGGCGGCCTGCGTCTCGGCCCGTCCCGGTGTCGTGATGCCGATGGTGCGGGCGGTCGCGACGCCGGACGGGACGCCGGACGGGGCACCGGACGGGGCACCGGGCGCGACGCCGGGCGGAGTGCCGGGCGGAGTGCCGGGCGGAGTGCCGGGCGGAGTGCCGGGCGAAACGCCTTCGGCGCCGAGCAGCCGGTGGACCGGGACGCCCGCGCGTTTGCCCACGAGGTCCAGCAGCGCCGACTCCACGGCGGCGGTCACGGCCGGCGGGGCGGCACCTTCCCGCTCGCCGGCCCGGAAGGCCTCCAGCGCGGTCTCGGGGTCGGCGAAGCGGGCCAACCAGTGGGACTCCACCTGCAGCAGCCGTTCCAGCGTGTCCGCGTCCAGGCCGTAGTACACGCTGCTGACGGCCTCCCCGTGGCCGCGCAGCCCTTCGTGCTCGACGGTCAGCCACACCGCCTCACGGGCAGTCATGGTGGAGCGGGATATGCGCAGCGGTTCGGTGAGTTCGAGGCGTACGGTGCGCCGGCCGGCTTTCACGGGTTCTCTTCCAAGGTGGTGTCGAGTGGATCGGTGACGGTGCGGCACCGGGCCCATCCGGTGGCCTCCACGGCACGCGGGTTCGGGATCTCGACGGGACGGGTGGCGGCCGTCGCCGGGTCGAGGCCGTGGGCGGCGGCGAAGTCGTCGTCGTAGACGTTGCCGAGATAGCGGTGCGGCCCGTCGGGGAAGACGGTGGCGACGACGGCCCCCGGGTGGACGCGGGCGGCCCAGGCCGCGACGAGTGCCGCTGCCCCGGTGCTCCAGCCCCCGCTGACGAAGTTGCCGGCGGCCATCCGACGGCACGCGTCGGCGGCCTCCACGGGACCGACCCAGTGGACTTCGTCGAAGGCGTCGTAGGCGACGTTGCGCGGGTGGATGCTGCTGCCGAGACCGCGCATCAGTCGTGGTCTCGCGGGCTGACCGAAGATCGTCGAACCGGTGGCGTCCACTCCGATGAGCCGTACGCCGGGCCAGTGGCGGCGCAGGGGGCCGATGACGCCCGCGCTGTGGCCACCCGTTCCGACACTGCACACCAGCACGTCGAGATGGTCGAGCTGGGTGGCCAGTTCGGCTGCCAGGGAGGCGTAACCCAGGGTGTTGTCGGGGTTGTTGTACTGGTCGGGCCAGTACGCGTCCGGGAGCAGCGTCAGCAGTTCGCGCAGTCTGGCCAGCCGGGCCGCCTGCCAGCCGCCCTCCGCCGCGGGACGGTCGACAAGCTCCAGGCGAACGCCGTGCGAGCGCAGCAGCTGCCGCATCGACGGTTCGAGCTCGATGTCGCCGACCAGCACGATCGGGTGGCCGAGGGCCTGCCCGGCGAAGGCCAGTCCGACGCCGAGCGTGCCTGACGTGGACTCCACCACCGGTGCGCCCGGACGCAGTTCGCCGCGCTCCTCGGCGCCGAGCAGCATGGAGACCGCCGCCCTGGCCTTCATCCCACCGACGCCGAGCCCTTCGAGCTTGGCCCAGAAGCCCGGCTGCGGGCACGGCAGGTCGACGAAGACGCGGGCGAGCGGGGTCCGGCCGAGCAGGCCGAGCAGTTGCCGGTTGCCCGCGGTGTTCCCGGTGCCGAGCACGGCCGTGGTCACAGGGCGGCTCCGTAGCGGTGGACGGTCCCCGGACCGCCGTCGAGCCAGAAGAAGGGGTACGGCTCCGCGCACACGGCGCTCACCCCGGCCCCGATCAGACGCGGCAGCACGGCGCTGCCGGTCTGCGCGAACATCACCAGTGGCTTGCCGTGGCGCTGTGCGTGCTGCCGCAGGGGCTCGAAGCTGCCGTTGCCGAGGGTCATGCCGGAGGCGAGGACCGCGTCGCAGCGCTCCAGCTCCGCCAGGGCGTCCGTGGACACCGGCTCGCCCCACTCGGTCGCGCCGCCCTTGAGGTCGCAGGGGATGTACGCGAGGCCGCGCGCCCGCAGCGCCTCCAGCAGCGAGTTGACCACGCCCACCACGAGCACGGTGGCACCGGGCGGGATGTCGACCAGGTCAACGACGGCCGCCGCCCTGGCGCGGGACTTCTCCAGCGACGTGCCGGCGGCGAGCGGGAAGGGCCGCGCGCCGTTCTCGGGAACGTGCGGCAGGGTGTGCATCAGGTACGCGTCGAGGGCGGCGACCCGTACCGGCAGCAGTTCGTGTTCCAGCAGGCGGGCGATGTCCGCGCCGACGCAGTCCTCGACGGCGCTGTCGGGCAGCCGGCCCGGTTCGACCGCGCAGGAACCCACCGCTTCGGCGAGACGCAGGCTCAGCACCTCGTTGCGGTAGCCGCCGCTGCGTCCCTCGTGCCGTACCGCCTGGCGGGTGGTGAAGGCGACCGCGACCCGCACGCCGCGCGGGTCGGGGCCCATCCTCCCGTCCAGGACGCGCTCGACGAGATCGTCGTAGGAGGAGCAGGAGGAGGCCGTGTTCCGTGCGTCGTCGTTCCGCACGCCGTCGTTCCGCACGCCGTCGTTCCGTGCGCCGTCGTTCCGCACGCCGTCGTTCCGTGCGCCGTCGTTCCGTGCGCCGTCGTTCCGCACGCCGTCGAGGGTGGTCATCGGGTCACCACCCGGGGGCTGAGCCCGGCGAGCAGTGCTTCGACGCGATCGCGGGCGCCCGGGCCGTCGGCGTCCGAGGCCATGACGTGGCCCAGGTACTCGTTGTTGCTGCCCGCGGCCTTGACGGCCTTGCCCGGCTCGGCGAGTTGGAGTTCCAGCAGGCCGTCGGCGCCGCGCACCGCGTCGGCTCCGTCGACGGCCTCCAGTGTCCCCTCCCTGTCCGGCACCAGGAAGCCGATGGCGGCGCTGCTCAGTCCGGTGGCCCGGGGGCGCAGATCCGGTTCGCGGCCCAGAGCGACATCCACGCAGGCGGCGGCGAGGTCGATGCCGGTGACATGGCGTATGAGCTCGGTGATGCGGTTGCCCGCGGGGCGGGGGTTGACCTCGACGACGCGCGGGCCGTCGGCCGTCAGCTTGATCTCGGTGTGGGTCACGACGCCGTCGAGGCCGAGGGCCTTGAGGGCCAGGCGCGTGGTCTCCACCGCCGCCTCGTGGTCCGCCGGTGACAGCGCGGCGGGGAACATGTGGCCGGTCTCGATGAAGGCGGGGGCGCCGCCGACGCTCTTGTCGGTGACGCCGATGACGTGCGACGTCCCGGCGTGCGACACGGTCTCGACGCTGACCTCCGGGCCTTCGAGGAGTTCCTCGAGCAGCACGACGGGGGCCCGGCGCTGGCCGCGGGCGTTGACGGGGAATCCGGCGAGTGCCCGGTAGGCGTCCGCGAGCGCCGGTTCGTCGTCGACGCGGCGTACGAACATCCCTGCGCACAGGTCGACGGGCTTGAGCACCAGCGGATAGCCGATCTCGCGGGCCGCGCCGGCGGCCTCCGCCCAGTCGGCGCAGACCGCGAAGCGCGGTCCCGGCAGCCCCGCTTCGGCCAGCACCTGGCGGGTCGCGTCCTTGCGGCACGCGTTCTCGACGGCTTCCGGTGCGGGTCCGGGCAGCCCCAGACGGCCGGCGATCCGCGCGGCGGTCCGCAGGTAGTAGTCGCAGGAGGTGATCACTCCGTCGAAGCCCAGCACTTCATGGGCCCGCTCGACGAACGGGAGCAGCGCGTCGGTGTCGTTGGTCTCCGTGGTGAGCACGTGCCGGGCGGCGAGCAGGGGATGTGCGGTGCCCTCGGGTGCGGAGCGCAGATAGTGGTGCAGATCTCGCGTCAGGAACGTGAACTCGTGGCCTGCCTCGCGGACAGCCCTCGGCAGCAGTCTGCTCATCGATCCGACCCAGCTCTCGACCATCAGCAGATGAGCCACGGCTTTCCCCTTCTCACAGTGCGGTTGAGGCTTCCTGTCCCGTCGGCGACTCCCCGCGGGCGCCACCGGCTTGACCGAGGGCGACCTTATCGATAATCGTTTTCATTGTCACCTGATGGAACGTCGCTTCCCGAATGCGAGATCCGTGTCACACGCCGTACGTCCCCGAAGTGCCCTGTTCGCCCTCGTCGCCGCGCTCGCCCTGACCGCCACGCCGGCCTCCGCGGCTTCCGCCCAGCCCCGCGGCACCACCACCCCGCTCCGCTTCGACGCCTGCCCGAAGTCCGTACCCGCCCCGCCCGCACCCGACCGGGTCGAATGCGGATCGCTCGAGGTCCCGCTGGACCGGGCGGACCCGGACGGCAGGCGGATACACATCGCCGTCTCGCGGGTGCCCGCCTCCGGGACACCGAAGGAGCGGCGCGGCGTCCTGCTGGTCAACCCGGGCGGACCAGGCGGGTCCGGGCTGTCCTACGCCGTCACGAAGCGGGCGAAACTCCCGGAGAGCGTGCGTCGCGCGTACGACGTCATCGGCTTCGACCCACGCGGCACCGGGCGGAGCGCGCCCGCCGACTGCGGCGCCATGGGCGGCCTCTTCGACAGTCCCGGCCCCGACCCCGTACCGGTCGGACGCACCGCGGAGAAGGCGTACCTCGACTCGCTCGAACGCATGGCGGACGACTGCGCCACCGGCGTCGGCGAGGCCCTGCCGCACCTGTCCACCACCGCGACCGCCCACGACATGGACGCCATCCGCGCCGCCCTCGGCGAGGACCGGATCAGCTTTCTCGGTGTCTCGTACGGGAGTTACCTGGGCGCCGCCTACGCGGGCCTGTTCCCGCGGCACGTCGGCCGGATGGTGCTCGACAGTGTCGTGGGCCCGTGGGACTGGTACGACTTCGACCTGCTGCAGAGCCAGGCCCTGCTGCGCCAGCGCGAGGTGTTCTTCGCCTGGGCCGCCCGGCACGAGGAGCGCTTCGGCCTCGGTTCAGGGTCCGGTTCAGGGTCCGGTTCAGGGTCCGGGTCCGGTTCCGGGTCCGGTTCCGGGTCCGGGTCCGGTTCCGGGTCCGGTTCCGGGTCCGCCGGCGTACGAGATGCCTACGAACGCGCCCGCGACCGGCTGGCGGCCCGCCCCCAGGACGGTTTCGGAGCCGCCGAGTTCGACCGGGCCGTCTACCGGGCCCTCGGCCGCACCGAGCGCTGGGCGGGCCTCGCCGACGGCATCCGCGCGTACCTGCGCGACGGCAGCACCGCACTGCTCCGCCCCAAGGAGCCCTTCGACAGCCCTGCCTCCCGTACGTACGAGTCCGCCAACCGCACCGTGAAGTGCGCCGACGGCCCCGGCCCTTCGGCCTCCCGCGTCGTGACGGACCTGCGGCGAATACGCCGGCTGGACCCGCTGCCCGTCCTCACCGGCATGGAAGCCTCCGCCTGCGCCTACTGGCACCACCGGCCCGCTCTGCGTACCCGTCTCGGCAGTCCAAAAGCCCCGCCGGTCCTGCTGGTCGCGTCCGAGTACGACCCCGTCACGCCGATCGAGGGCGCGCGGCGACTGGCGAGCCGACTGCCGGGATCACGTCTCGTGACCCTGCACGACGACTACTCGCACGGCGTCTTCGCCAGCCGCGGCAACGCGTGCGTGGACGAGGCGGCGGCCGCGTATCTGATCCACGGAACCGTCCCGGCGGCGGATGTGCACTGCGCCGGCCCCGGACTGCCGACACCCTGACCCCTCTGCTGCCCACAGGAGCCCCCCATGATCCGCCCCGCACACCCGTCCTACACCCTGCGCCCCGCCACCGCGGCCGACGCGGAGGGCGCCCGCCGACTCATGCTCGACACCTTCTACCGCGACTTCGGGTACGGCTACGTTCCCGAATGGCACCGCGACGTCGTCGCCCTCGAGGCCACCTATCTCGACGACCCCCGCCACCTGCTGCTGGTCGCCGAGCGCGACGGCGAAGTGGTGGCCACGACGGGCGTACGTTCGTCGGGTCCGGCACACCCGCCGCATCCTCGGTGGCTGGCGGAGCGCTACCCCTCGGGTTCCACGGCGCAGCTCGTACGGGTCTACGTACGGCAGGAGCACCGGCGGCACGGCCTGGCGCGGACGCTGGTGCGCCAGGCATGTGAGTTCGTCGCCAACACGCCTGGATACGACAGCATCTACCTGCACACCAATGTCGACGTGGAGGGCGCCGAAGCCTTCTGGCGCGGTATGGCCAAGGAGATCTTCGACGCGCGCACCACGGGCGAGCACGGCTGCGGCGTCGGCACCGTGCACTTCGAGATCCCGATGCCGTAGGGGAAAAGACGTCCTGTGCCTTGGCTCACACCGCCGGAAGCGGGAGCCTTCCCGGCCGGAGGACGCCGCGTCCCTGCTCGCGCAGCGGCCTCCGAGCAAACGCTGTGCTCCGGGCAAACCAATATCTGTGTTGGTGAAGTGAGAAATCGGCGCGACGCGCAATGAGGGTTTCTCGCGCGACCGGCGGACCAGGCCAATTGACCCGCACGAGTCGATCGTGCCGTGCTACTGTCGATCTCAGTTGCAGTTGTGGTTCCCAAAATTCCAAGTTCCCTCACCGGCCCTCCAGGCCGATGAGAGTCCTTTTGTATTTCCGGCAGTTTCCGGGCGGGGCAATCATCGCGGCGACACGGAGTCGGCACAGTGCGGACTCCGGGCACTGCCCCGAAGGAGATATGACATGGCTACTGGCACCGTGAAGTGGTTCAACGCGGAAAAGGGTTTCGGCTTCATCGAGCAGGACGGTGGCGGCGCCGACGTGTTCGCCCACTACTCGAACATCGCCTCCCAGGGCTTCCGCGAGCTGCAGGAAGGCCAGAAGGTGAGCTTCGACATCGCGCAGGGCCAGAAGGGCCCGACGGCCGAGAACATCGTCTCCGTCTGACGCTCACACGCGCATTCGACAGCTGGGGCCCGCACCTTGGGGTGCGGGCCCCGGCTCGTTGCATTTCCGGGGCAGCGCCGCCGTCTCGCGCTCCGCGGCCCCGCCACTGGACGAATGTTCCACCGCCGGCCCCGACGCAGATCCGCCGGAGCCTCCGCGCCGTCGACCCTGGCCTTTCCGATCCGGATCGCGCCTCCCGTTCCAGCCTCTCGACCCGCGAGAGTCATCCGCCGGTCGAATTCGCTTTCGCATTTTTTCACGGCTCGTTCTTGCGATTCTCTGCGCCGCTCACTGCCGGAGAAATTCCTTGATACGTGCCGATCCAAGGAAGGTTCTGCATGAACCGCACACGTAAGAACGACCGTTTCACCCGTACCCGCGACGGCGGTTTCAACTCCACGAGGGGCGGTCGTCCGGGCGCCTCGGCTTCCGGCCGCTCCGGAGCCCCGAAACGCATCGGCGGCTACGGACGCCGTCCCGCCGCGCCGCAGGGCGAGTTCGCCCTCCCCGTGTCCGTCACTCCCGCGCTCCCCGCCGTCGAGGCGTTCGCCGATCTCGACATGCCCGGGCAGTTGCTGGCCGCGCTCGCCGGCGAAGGCGTGACCGTACCCTTCCCGATCCAGGCGGCGACCCTCCCCAACTCCCTCGCCGGGCGCGACGTACTGGGCCGTGGACGCACCGGATCCGGAAAGACCCTCGCCTTCGGCCTCGCGCTGCTCGCCCGTACGGCCGGCGCGCGGGCCGAGCCGCGGCAGCCGCTGGCCCTGGTTCTGGTGCCCACCCGGGAACTGGCACAGCAGGTCACCGAGGCGCTCACTCCGTACGCCCGCTCCGTGCGGCTGCGGTTGGCCACGGTGGTCGGCGGGATGTCGATCGGCAGGCAGGCCGGTGCGCTGCGTTCCGGCGCGGAGGTCGTCGTCGCGACGCCGGGCCGGCTGAAGGACCTGATCGACCGGGGCGACTGCCGCCTGGACCAGGTCGGCATCACCGTCCTGGACGAGGCCGACCAGATGGCCGACATGGGCTTCATGCCGCAGGTCACCGCGCTGCTGGACCAGGTCCGTCCCAAGGGGCAGCGAATGCTGTTCTCGGCGACGCTGGACCGCAACGTCGATCTCCTGGTGCGCCGCTACCTGACCGACCCGGTGGTCCATTCCGTCGACCCGTCCGCGGGCGCGGTCACCACGATGGAGCACCACGTGCTTCATGTGCACGGCGCGGACAAACACCGGGCGACGACCGAGATCGCGGCGCGCGAGGGCCGGGTGATCATGTTCCTGGACACCAAGCACGCCGTCGACCAGCTCACCAAGCACCTGCTGAACAGCGGTGTACGGGCCGCGGCGCTGCACGGTGGGAAGTCGCAGCCGCAGCGCACGCGTACGCTCGCCCAGTTCAAGACCGGCCATGTGACCGTGCTGGTGGCGACCAACGTCGCGGCGCGCGGGATCCACGTCGACAATCTCGACCTGGTGGTCAACGTGGACCCGCCCAGTGACCACAAGGACTACCTCCACCGGGGCGGCCGGACGGCCCGCGCCGGGGAGTCCGGCCTCGTCGTCACCCTGGTCACGCCCAACCAGCGTCGCGACATGGTGCGCCTCATGGCGGACGCCGGGATCCGCCCGCAGACCACGCAGGTCCGCTCGGGCGAGTCCGAACTGAGCCGTATCACCGGCGCGCAGACCCCGACCGGCGTCCCGGTCGTCATCGCGGCGCCCGTCGTCGAGCGCGCCAAGCGCGGCGCCTCCGCCTCCCGCGGGCGGCGCAGCCGCAACGGCGAGCGCCGGACCGGCCAGGCGGCGCGCCGCACGGGCCGGCGGGGGCCGGCCGTCGACGCGGCGGCCTGAGTTCTGTCCCGTGAACCCTCGTGACCGGAGCACCCGGCCCATCTCCGCAGGAGGCATTTTGACGCCGGTTCAGACGAAGCCGCGCCCGGCCTGCCCCGTCCCCCGGACGGTGGTCGACGCCATGGACGCGCCCGGACCGCAGGTCTGGGACGACATGACCGTGGAAGTGGCCTTGTCCGTAATGACAAGTGCCCGGGTCGGGCACCTGCTCGTCTGTGACGTGGACGGCCGGTACAGCGACCTGGTCACCAGGGCGCGGCTCACCGCCGTCCGCGACGGTCGCGCCTACACGGATCGGATCCGCCTGCGGGACATCGCCGGCGACGGCGGGCCGTTCGCCTCCCCCGTGACCACCATGGTCGAAGCGGAGCGCTCGATGCTGCACAGGCAGCTCGCGGCCCTGCCCGTCGTCGACGAGTACGGCTGCGCGGTGGGCGTGCTCGCCCTCTCGCACTGATCCGCTCCCCCGCCGAAACTTCCCACCACCTGTGAGGCACCATGCGCTGCGTCATCGCCCGTTTCCCCTTCGACCTGACCAAAAGCGGAGTGCTGGAGTCGATGAAGGGGATCAAGCCGGAGCCCGTCGTGGGCGAGTCCGTGATCATCGGACGCCGCCACTACCCCGTCAAGCAGGTGGGCGAGGTCATCACCCGGCAGGACCGGCGTGACTTCACCGCCGGTGAGGTCACCAGGGCCATGACCCGCCTCGGCTTCACCTGCTGCGCCCGGCAGGAAGCCGCGCCCGCGCCCGTCCTCACGCCGTTGGAGAAGGCTGCGGCAGAGCTCGGCGCCGGCTCGCCGGTGTAGCCGGACCAGCCGGCCGAGAACCCGCACCGGAGCAGCGACAAGGGCCCGACCGGCAGATGCCGGCCGGGCTCTCGTCGTATGCCGCCCCGCAGGCGGGTCAGTGGTCCGAGTAGCTGAAGTCGCCGACCGTCCAGGCGCTGACGTCCTTGATCGCGACGCGGTACATCCCGCCCGTCTCGGGGATTCCGATGGTGCCCTGAAGGATGCGGGCGACGTGGAAGTGCAGATGCGTGGGCGGTTCGCCGCTGCGGGACCGGCCCTGCGCCCGGTCGGTGGTGAAGACGTCGGAGAACGGGCCGAGGCGGTCCGAGTCCCGCAGCACCTCCGACACACGCTGCCGCCACGCGGCTTCCGGAGCCAGCCGCCCGGTGATTACGGCACCGCCGGTGACCACAGTCAGGGACATCTGATTGCTCTGCTCGGACTCCACCATGGCGGCGATGTCGACGAGCAGTTCGTCGGTCTTCGACATGGGACCGATTCTATTCACCGGTCGGGGACGGCCGGGACGGGTCCGCCGGAGGCGACGACGGACGTGTCGGCGTTTCCGCGCCGCCCCGGAACCTGCCGTGCGTCGGGGCCCGTGCCCGTGCTCGAGGATCACGGATGAACACCCGCAGGAGCACGGCGAACGGAACGTCGGCGCAGCGACAGGGCCGACAGATGGTGTTGAATCCTTCGGGGCCCTGGTGCCGTACGGTGCCAGGGCCCCTCGACGCGTTGCACTACGAGGTGAAAATGACAGCAGACTCTCCGCTCAGTGGCCGTCTGGACGACGACGACTACCCTGCGTACACCATGGGGCGGGCGGCCGAGATGCTCGGCACCACACCCGGCTTCCTCCGCGCCATCGGTGAGGCCCGCCTGATCACCCCGCTCCGCTCGGAAGGCGGGCACCGACGGTACTCCCGCTACCAGCTGCGGATCGCCGCCCGCGCCCGCGAACTCGTCGATCAGGGCACACCGGTCGAGGCCGCCTGCCGCATCGTCATCCTCGAGGACCAGCTCGAGGAGGCCCAGCGCATCAACGCGGAGTTCCGCCGCGCCGCGGCCGAGAAGCACGACGACTCCTCCTGACGACTGCCACCGACGACTCCGCCTGGCGATTCCGCCTGGCGATTCCCGCCGAGGAACCCGTCGGGGGCAGACAAAATACCCGGGCACCGGAGCACCTCGTCGCCGCCCCGCACCCACCCTCGCCTTTGACCGCCTCGACGGCCCGCGCTCCGGCAGCCGGGCGCATCCCCGGCGCGTCACGAAGGACCCGTCCGCCGCTACGGGGAGACTTCCGTCATGAACCACGCGACGAAAGCAGCCCTGGAGGGCGGCCCCGACGATCTCCCCGAGCGGATCGTCACCCTCACCACGCCCGGTGCCGACGTCAAGGTCCCGTTCCGCGGCGGGTACGAGCACTTCAGGGCGACGAAGCGCCGTCAGGAGACGGCAGAGGGCGCGCTGCCCGTCTACGAGTGGTGGGAGCGCACGGAACTGCCGGGCTGAGCGCCCCCACCACCGGGGCCGGGGCCGCCGGGATCAGCGCAGCAGGTGCAGCGGGACGGTGTCGGCCAGGGCCTGCGATCCGGCGTCGTTGGGGTGGAGGTGGTCGCCGCTGTCGTAGCGCGGCTGCAGTCGCTGCGGGTCGGACGGGTCGCGCAGGGCACGGTCGAAGTCGATGACACCGTCGTACTCGCCGCTCGTGCGGATCCAGTGGTTGACGGCCTGGCGTGCGGCCTCGTTGCGCGGGCTGTAGAAGCCGAGGGTGTCGTTCTTGAACGGCAGGATCGTCCCGCCGTGGACCTTCAGACCGCGGTCGTGGGCACGGGCGATGAGCTGCCGGTGCGCGTTGATGATGTCCTCCGCCGTGACCCGCTCCGACTCCGGGGCGAGATTGCCGGGATGGCCGAGGTCGTTCACGCCGAGGAGCACGATGACGTGCTCCGCCCCGGGCTGGGAGGCGACGTCGCGATCGAAGCGACGCAGTGCGCTCTGACCGAAGTACGCGGCGAACTTCTCGGCGGCGGACCCGGCCGGCGGGTTGGGGTCGTGGAGGAGCCGGTTGCCGGCGATGCCCTGGTTGAGGACGCCCGTGGTGTACGGCCCGGGGGCGGCCTCCAGACGCCTCTGGAGGAAGTCGGGCCAGCGGTGGTCGGCGTTCACCTTGGTGCGGGAGCCGTCCGTGATGGAGTCGCCGAGCGTGACGACGGCATGGGAGCGGCTGCCGTGCGCACCGGAGTTCACGCTCACGCCGGTCAGGAAGTACCACCGGTCGATCGTCGCCGTCGGGTCGATGTCGGTCTGCCCGGTGACATTGCCGGAGGCCACGAAGTTGTGCCGGAAGGCGAACGCGTGGACCGTCGAGCCCGGTGTTCGCAGGGGCAGGTGGATGCTCACCACGAGGTGGGAACCTGCGGGTACGAGCAGGTCGACGGGATCGCTGAGGGCAGGCGCGCCCGCGGGGACGGTCACGGAGCCGCGGCCGCCGAAGGTGAGCGGCCGGTCGGTGCGCGGGTCGATGCCGGAGGCCGGTCCGCCGTCGGCGCGGAGGGCCACTCGGGCCTCGCCGACGACCAGGGGACGGTCACCGAACTCGTTCGACAGGCGGACGCGCACCTGGTCGCCGCCGATGCTGGTGCGGACGATCTGCCGGATGGTCTGGTTCTCGAACGCTGTGGTGTCGGAGGCCGGTACGGCGGTGGGTGTGGTGGCCCAAGTACCCGCCCAGGTAGGGAGGGTCTGCTCGGCGGCGACAGGGGCCGCGGACGCCGCCGGCACGGCAGGCGCGGCAGGTGCCGCAGGTGCGGCAGGCGCGGACTGCGTCGTGATCAGGAGCAGCACCCCGGCCAGCAGGGTCACGAGGGCGCCGCTCGCCCGCCGTCGGCGGTCATCGACGGCGGACCATACAGCTCTTGCTCTCATACGGATCTCCTCGGAGCGTGGTGGATGGGCGTCGGCCGCGGCGGACGGAGCTGTCGGAGCCGTTGGTGCCGTTGGTGCCGTTGGTGCCGTTGGTGCCGTTGGTGCCTGAAGGGCTCAGCGGTCGGGCGGGGGAGACCGTAGAGAGCCGTCGGACAGGCGTCAAGAGCGTCGTTGGGCCGCTTGGCCGATACGTTTTCGCTGGTGGGAGGGGAGATGGAGCACCGGTGACGGGGGCGGTCGCGCAGAAGAGGCGATGGGAAACGCACAGGTGTCGGACGGCGAAGGCCGTGGTCCCGACATCCGTCGGGTGACCTGCCGGAAGGGCTCGTGACACCGTCTCACCAAGAGGCCGCGAGGTCACCCCGTACGCCGAGCAGCACCGGAGAGGGAACATGCTCTCGCGTCACCGCTACGACCCCGAACTCGCCGCCGCACTCGTGCTGATGCCCGAGGTGGACATCACCGATGTGGCCGCCGCGCGGGCCGCGCAGTCTGCGCAGTTGGTCGCGGCCCTCAAGGCGGCGGACACCGCCGGCGTGGACATCGAGGAGGTCCGTGTCCCGGGTCCGGAGGGCGCGCCCGAGGTGCGGCTGCGGATGTACCGGCCGCAGGACGCGCCCTCGGGACCGCTGCCCGCCGTCTACTGCATCCACGGCGGCGGCTTCGTCCTGGGATCGCCGGACGTCGATCACGACTGGAACCTGCTGCTCTGCCGGGAGTTGGGGACGCCGGTCGTCTCCGTCGACTACCGGCTGGCGCCCGAGCATCCCTTCCCGGCTCCGCTGGAGGACTGCTACGCCGGACTGCGCGGGCTGGTGGACCGCGCCGACCGGTACGGCGTCCGGCAGGACCGGATCGCCCTGTGGGGCGACAGCGCCGGAGCGGGCATGGCCGCCGCGCTGACCATGCTCGCCCGTGACCGAGGCGGCCCGGCGGTCTGCTTCCAGCACCTGTGCAGCCCCGCACTCGACGACCGGCTGGAGACGCCGAGCGCCCGGCGGTTCACCGACACCCCCGTGTGGAACAGGCGAAACGCCTGCCTCAGCTGGGACGCGTATCTGGGCCACGGGCTACGGGGCACTCCCGGCGTCTCCCCGTACGCCGCGCCCGCCCGTGCCGGGGCCGCCGCCCTCGCCGGGCTGCCGCCCGCGTACGTCTCCGTGATGGAGTTCGACCCCCTGCGCGACGAGGGCGTCGACTACGCCCGAGCCCTTCAGGCCGCCGGGGTGCCCGCGCGACTGCGGCTGCTTCCCGGCACCTTCCACGGGGCGTGGGCGGTGGAGCACGCCGCCGTCATACGGGGTGCGACGGCGGAGGCCGTCGCGGTGCTGCGCGACGCGCTACGACAGTGAGCGGTGAGCGGTGGACGGTGAACGCTCAACGTCCCGCCGGGACGTCGTCGTCGGCACCGGGGACGCGGGAATCGTCAGCGTCGTCGGCCAGTCGCATCGCGTACAGGGCGAGCTGGACCTGGAACCGGTCCTGCGGGTCGCGCAGCCGACGGCCGAGTTCCCTCTCGACGTGTGCGAGACGCGCGGCCACCGAGCTGTGGTGCAGATGGAGTTCGGCGGCGGCCTGCCGCAGGGAACCCGTACGGCAGAACGCGGCCAGAGCGGACAGCAGTTCACCGCCCTGCCCACCGCCCGCCAGCTTCCGCAGCCTCCGCACGTCCGCCTGGGCCCGCAACCGCTCCACCGGGATGTCCGCCAGCAGTGCCACGGGACCGAGTTCGTCGTGGTCGGCCACGGCCTCCTCCGGGGTGTTCGTCACCGCGAACCGCAGGGCCGACCGGGCCTCGGCCCAGGACGTCCGCGCGTCCAGCGCGTCCGTACGGCCGCCCACGCCGACCCGTGTCCCGGGCACAGGCGGCACAGGCACGGGCACGGGCACGGGCGTGGATCCTCTGACGGCCCCCCGCTCGCGTACGCGTTCGCGCAGTGCCGCCCGCAGTTCGGCAGCCGTCGAGGTCTCACGCCCCGCGCCGCTCTCCGCCCCGCCGACCGCCGCGCTCTCCACCTCGCCCCCCGTCTCACTCGCCGGGCGCTGCACCAGCACCGCCCCCAGCGAGCCGACCCGGGCCACCCTGACCGTGCCCCGCAGGGCCCCGCGCCCCAGCAGCGCCACCGCCTCCAGTCCCGCGTCGGCATCCGGCCGGCCGGCCACCGCGAGCACCCGCAGCGGCAGTTCCGGGGTCAGGCCCAGCAGCCGCAGCGCGCGGATTCGGTCCGGTGCGCTCTCCCGGCCGGACAGCACGAGTTCGACCAGTACCGGATCGGCCGCCCGCGGCACCCGGGCCTGCCAGGGCCGGCCCGCGAGCACCCGTGCGGTGATGGCCATCCACTCGAGGACGAGTTCGTCGAACGGGCCCGGCGCCGTGGGCCGTTCCAGCCAGACGCGTCCGGCGGGGTCCAGGTCCACCCGGCCGGAGACGTGGCCGGGCGCGCCCGGCAGCGCGGTGCCGTCCGGTCCGAACCGGGCCGAGCGGCCGTCGGGCAGCTCCAGGCCCGCCGCGCACCCGGCGAGACCGGCGGTGGACCTGGCCAGGGACGCCGGATCGAGCCCGCCGCCGAGCAGCGCCTCGAAGTGCGCGATGACCCGTACGGCGGTGGCGGCGTCCGCGTCCAGCGCGGACAGCCGCAGCAGCAGTCCCTTCACGGCAGGCAGTCTAGGAAGGACAGGTACATGACCGACAGATCCATGCACCCACGCACGCCGGCAGCCCCGGGGCGGTCGGCGCGGGCACTGCTGACCGCACTGCTGGGGGGTGTTCTGCCGCTGCTGTCGGCACTGCTCCTCTTCGCCGCCGCGCCCCCGGCGTCGGCGGCCACGCTCACGGAGGTGACCGGCTTCGGCAGCAACCCGAGCAACCTGCGGATGCACCTTTACGTGCCCGACAACGTCCGGCAACGGCCGGCGGTGCTGGTGGCGGTGCACTACTGCACCGGCTCCGGGCCGGCCTTCCACTCGGGCACGGAGTTCGCCTCGCTCGCCGACCGGCACGGATTCATCGTCGTCTACCCGTCGGCGACCAGGAGCGGCAACTGCTTCGACGTCTCCTCGCCGCAGGCCCTCCGGCGTGACGGCGGCAGCGATCCGGTGGGCATCAGGTCCATGGTCGGCTGGGTCCTGCAGCGTTACGGCGCCGACCCCGGCCGCGTCCACGTCACCGGCGCCTCCTCCGGCGCCATGATGACCAACGTGCTGCTGGGCAACTACCCGGACGTGTTCAAGGCGGGCGCGGCCTTCATGGGCGTGCCGCACTCCTGCTTCGCCACCACCGACGGCTCCGGCTGGAACAGCGCCTGCGCGAACGGCACCGTCGACAGGACTCCCAAGGCGTGGGGCGACCTCGTCCGTGCCGCGTACCCCGGTCACAGCGGTGCACGGCCCCGGATGCAGATATGGCACGGCACCGAGGACAGCACCCTGCGCTACCCGAACTTCGGTGAGCAGATCGACCAGTGGACCGACGTGCACGGTGTGAGCCGGAACCCGTCGTACACCGACACGCCGCAGGCCGGCTGGACCCGGACCCGCTACGGCGCCGCGGACGGTCAGGCTCCGGTGGAGGCCATCAGCGTCCAGGGCGTGGGCCACACCCTGCCGAGCGCGGGCATGGCGGCCAGGGCCATAGCGTTCTTCGGCCTGGACGGCACCACCACGCCGCCCGACCCCGACCCGGACCCCGACCCGGCACCGGGCGCCTGCCGGGTGGACTGGTCGACCAACGCCTGGAACACCGGGCTGACCGCGAGCATCACCGTCACCAACACCGGCACGGCTCCCGTCAGCGACTGGTCGCTGACCTTCACCCTGCCCGCCGGCCAGACCATCACCTCCGGATGGGGCGCGAGTTACAGCCCGAGCAGCGGTGCCGTGACCGCGAGGAGCGTCTCGTACAACTCCACGCTCGCCGCCGGAGCCAGTACGCGGATCGGACTCCAGGCGAGCCACACCGGTGACACCGGCAGGCCGGCCGCCTTCGCACTGAACGGGGCCGCCTGCTCCACCGCCTGACGGCGCGCCGGGTCCGGCGGACCACCTCCCGGACCCGGCACGCCCCGCCCTGCCCCGGCCCCACGTCCCGGCGCCGCTCCGAGGCCGGCGCCGCCCCAGGCGTGTCCCGTTGTGGCATGCAATCGCACAGGTCATACCATTATGGATGGGTCCGGCACCCTCAGGTGCGGCGACCCGGAAGGGCAGCCTCGGCGCGCCGTCGCCGTGGCCGTGGCACCACACCCGCACGCTCCAGGGAGCAAGGCATGATCCACGCGGCCGACATCCGTGAGTGGCGTGACCACGACGTCGTCGACGACAAGGGGCGCAAGATCGGCACGCTGGAGGCGGTGTACGTGGACACCGCCACCGACCTGCCGGCCATGGCGACCGTCCGCACCGGCCTGCCCACCCGGCAGCGTCTCGTCTTCGTGCCGCTCGACGAGACGATCCTGGGACCGGGCTACGTGAAGGTGGCGTACGCCAAGGGGCTGGTGAAGGACGCTCCGTCCATCGGTATGGACGACATCCTGCCCGCCGACGAGGAGGAAGCGATCTTCAAGCACTACGAGCTGGCCTACCGGCCGGGCCCGGGCGGCGAACGCCTGCTCGCCCGCCGCTGAAGGCCGCACGGCACGTCGGAGGAGGTGTCCCCCCATGACGGCGATCTTTCTGTTCCTGCTTCTCGCGGCCATCGTCCTGGGTCTCATCGGCGCGGTGGTCGAGGGCCTGTTCCACCTGCTGATCATCGGCATCGTGGTTCTCGTCGCCGATGTGGCCTTCATGGCCGTGCGAACCGGGCGGCGTGCCCGGCGACGCCCTGTGCGATGACCGGTCGCGGGACGTCACCGGCGCCGGAGGCCCGGAGTAGCCTGGAGTAATCGGGATATTCCGCACGCAGACTGCCACCGAGAGCCGGAACCATGACGACACTGCGCGAGCGGCAGACCTACCGCATGGCGATCATGAAGGCGCTGTACGACGCCGAGGAGCGCAACCGACCGGGTGTGAACGGGGCCGAACTCCGGGACAGCCTCGGGGTGCCCGAAAGGGACCTGACGGCCGCGTGCACGTACCTGGCCGAGGAAGGGCTGATCGAGGTCGACTGGACGTCGCACAGCACACCCGCGACGGTCACGCTGACGCATGAGGGCCTGCGCCACATGGAGGCCGAGGAGGAAGGGCGCGGCTGAACCCGGCGCAGGACAGCGCATCGGCCGGCGAAGGGACAGGACGGCTCGGCGACGCGGCGGCTCGGCGACGCGGCGGCTCGGCGACCGGACGTCGCGGCGGCTCGGCGACGCGGCGGCTCGGCGACCGGGCGTCGCGGCCTCCGCAGGCGGTACGCCGGCGTGCGGCACGGGCAGGGATCGCCCATGCCCATGTTGGTCGGTACCTCCGGATGGCAGTACAAGGACTGGCGCGGTCCGCTCTACCCGGCCGGCCTTCCGCAGCGGCTGTGGCTGGAGGAGTACGCCCGGCAGTTCGCCACGGTGGAGAACAACAACGCCTTCTACCGGCTGCCCACCGCGGAGATCTTCACGTCGTGGCGGGAGCGGACGCCGGACGGTTTCGTCATGGCGGTCAAGGCCGGCCGCTACCTGACGCACATCAAGCGTCTGCGGGACCCGGCCGAGCCGGTGCACCGGCTCCTGGACCGCGCCTCGGGCCTCGGCGACCGGATGGGGCCGGTGCTGCTGCAACTGCCGCCGAACTTCCAGGCGGACACCGACGCGCTCGACGCCTGTCTGGGGTGCTTTCCCCGCACGGTCCGCGTGGCCGTCGAACTGCGCCACGCCTCGTGGTGGGCGGCCGGGGCCCGGCTCCGCACCGTGCTGGATCGGCACGGCAGCGCCCTGTGCTGGGCGGACCGGGGGTCCCGGCCGGTGACTCCGCTGTGGAGGACGGCGTCCTGGGGCTATGTGCGGCTCCACGCCGGCCTCGCCCGGCCGTCGCCGCGCTACGGCCGGCAGGCGCTGCGGTCCTGGGCCTGGCGCATCGCCGACGCGTGGCCGGACGAGGCCGACGTGTACGTCTACTTCAACAACGATCACGGAGGGGCGGCCGTCCTGGACGCCGCGCGGTTCGCGGGGGCCGCCGAAACGCTGGGCCGGACCGTGAGCCGCACCCCCGCGTCCTCATGACCCGTGGTCGCACGGGCGGGGCCCGGACCGCCCCCGGTCCGGGCCCCGCGTCAGGTGGCCCCGCCACGGCCGGCTGCCGCGGCGGGGCCTTCGGTCAGCTGCCCTGCAGCGTCACGTCGTCGATGACGAAGCTGGTCTGCAGGTACGAGTCCTCGGTTGCCGTGAAGGTCAGCGTGACCTGCTGTCCGGCGTACGAGGTCAGGTCCACGGACTGCTTGACGTAACCGCTCGCCGCGTTCACGTTGGACTTGGTCGCGAGCGTGGTGCCGTTGACCTGCACCCGGAAGACGTCATAGGCGGTGGAGCCGGACTCGTCCGTGTTGATGTGCAGGTAGTAGTCGAGCGTGGCCTTGGTGCAGCCCTTCGGGACGGTCACCGACTGGTTGATCGTCTCCGTCTTGCTGCTGCCGTAGCCGACCAGCCATGCGAACCGGGTGCCGGTGCGCGGTGTCTGGCTGCTGTGGGCGCCGATGGTGTGGGTGTCACCCGTCCACGGCGAGGTGCCGCTCTCGAAACCGCCGTTGACGATCTTCTGAGCGGTGTCGCACCCGCCGTCCCCGCCGGTCACGGTGAGCGTGTACGTCGTGGTGTGGGTGGCCGAGGTGCCGGTACCGGTGACGGTGAGCGTGTAGGTGCCCGGTGCCGTCGACGTGGTGGTGACGACCTTCATGGTGGAGCTGTTGCCCGAGGTGACGGACGTCGGGGTGAAGGTCACCGAGACGCCGGCCGGGGCGTTGGCCGCGGTCAACTGGACCGTCTGGGCGGTGCCGTTGGTGGTGGCGGTGGAGACGGTCGCCGTCGCGGAGGAGCCGGGCGCGACACTGCCCGAGGTGGGCGCGACCCCGAGGGAGAAGTCGTTGACGGGGGCCTCGGTGCCGACCGCCTGCTTCCACAGGGTGTGGGCGATGCCGTCGGAGGCGCGGTTGAGACCGGTGGTGTTGATGTTGTTGATGGTGTCGCAGGAGGAGTGGTAGCACGGGTCGTACGCGCTGCCCGCCGTGCCGCCCCACTTCGAGGCCTGGGCCGACGTCTTGCGGGCGCTCGCGCCCATCGCGTAGCCGGAGGTCGGGATGGAGTACTGCTCGAAGGAGTAGTCGTCGCTGCGGCCCGCGCCCTCGGTGTTCTCCTCCGGCGCCAGGTTCAGCGAGTCCCAGTACTCCTTCATCGGCGCCGCGGCGGCCGACGTGATGTGGTTGATGAAGTAGCCGCCGTTGGTGGAGGCGACCATGTCGAAGTTGTAGTACGCCTTGATCGCGGAGCGCTGCGTCGAGGTCAGCGAACGCACGTAGAAGTCGGAGCCGTTGAGGCCCTGCTCCTCGTCCGTCCACCAGCCGAAGCGGACCCGGTTCAGCATGGTCGGGTTCTGCTGCGCGAGCGCCAGCGCCGTCTCCAGCAGCGCCGCGGAGCCGGACGCGTTGTCGTTCATGCCGGGTCCGGAGGAGACGCTGTCCAGGTGGGCGCCGAACATGTAGACCTTGCTGGCGTCGCCCTTCGGCCATTCAGCGATCAGGTTCACACCCGCGCCGCTGGTGCAGCCGGAGGTGCAGGCCTGCTCGGTGACCGTGTAACCGGCCGCCTGCAGCTTGCCCTTCACATAGGCCACCGACTGGTCGTAACCGGTGCCGGTCGCCCCGCGGTTGCCGCCGTTGCGGTCGGCGATGGCCTGGAACTCGGTCAGATGCGCCTTGACCTTGGCCACGTCGATGTCCGGGGCGCCGGGGGTGCCGCCCCCGCCGACGGTCAGCGTGTACTGCGCCGTGTGGTCGGCCTGGGTGCCGTCGCCCTTGACCGTGAGGGTGTACGTCCCGGGCGCAGCGGAGGCGGTGGTGGACACCGTCATGGTGGCGCTGTTGCCCGCGGTCACGGACGACGGGCTGAAGGAGACCGAGACGCCGGCCGGCGCGCCGGTCGCGGAGAGTGCCACGGACTGCGCGCTGCCGCTGGTGACACTCGTCGAGACCGTCGCCGTGGCCGACGAGCCGGGCTGCACGCTGCCCGAGGACGGGCTGAGCGCCATGGAGAAGTCGGCGGCCGGGGTGCCGGTGCAGGTCGGGTCGCCGGACTGGGCGGGCACGCTGATCGCGTCCCAGGCGGCCTTGGTCCTGTTGAACAGGTTGCAGGTGGAGTCGAGGTTCTTGGCGGCGGTCAGCGTCGCGGTGCGGTAGCGCTTGTGGGTCATGCCACTGGTCTTGAGCAGCATGCCGCCGTAGAAGATCTTGCCGGCGTTCTGGATGCCGACGCCCGTGAGCGTGCTGTTGTTGCAGGTGGGGCTGGTGGGCTTGCCGTCTCCGGGGTTGGTGCCCTCCGCGAGCAGGTAGAACCAGTGGTTCATCGGTCCCGCAGCCGCGTGCACCTCGGTGTCGGGGATCGAGGACGAGTAGCAGTTGGGGTCGTTCAGCTCGGACGGGTCGTACATGATGCGGATCGGCCCGCTGCCGCTGAGGTCGATCATCTCGCCGACCTTGTAGTCACCGGGGGTGTCGTACGGCGCGGGCTGGTTGGCGTACGCCTCGGTCAGCGCGCCGAAGATGTCGCCGGTGGCCTCGCCGAGGCCGGCCTCGTTGTTGGCGCCGCCCGGGGTGAACTGATCGATGCCGTGCCCGTACTCGTGGGCGGTCACGTCCATGGCCGCGATCCACTCGTTGGCCTGGTTGTGGCCGATGGCGACGCTGGAGCCGTTCCAGTAGGCGTTGACCTGGTTCAGGCCGACCTTGGTGGGCCAGCTGCCGCCGTTGCCGTCGTGGCCGTCGCGCCCGAGCCAGTCGGCGAGCATGTCCCACTGCTTCTGCGCGCCGTACATGACGTCGACGCAGCCGGTCTCCTTGCTGCTCGCGTCGCCGTTGCCCCAGCTGTCGTCGGAGCCGCTGAAGACGGAGCCGGTGCTGTAGTCGGCGCAGCTGAGGCCGGGCCGGGTCGGGTCACTGAGCCGGTAACTGCCGCTGGACTGGCTGGTGTCGATGGACAGCGGGCTCGGGCCGTTCCACTCGCTGTGGCCGCTGCCGGCACGGACGTCGTCGTACGAGTCGAGGACCTTGCCGGTGCGGGCGTCGACGAAGACGTGCAGCCGGGTGGGGCGCTGCTCGGCGGTGGAGCCGGTGACGACGGTCTCCCAGGCCAGACGGGCCTTGCCGTCCTGGACCTTCACGACCAGGCGCTGGGACTCGGTCTTGTCGGCCTTCGCCGGCTCGGCGCGGCTGGTCCGCTCCGCCGCGGCCGCGGCGACCTTGGGCGTGGTGCCGACGGATATCCGGATGTCGGCCGCGGAACGCGCGGCACGGACCTTGCCGTTGCCGTCCGCGAGGACCACGGCGTCACCGCCGACGACGGGCAGACCGCGGTAGGTCCGCTCGTACGCGATCGAGTACAGCCCCTTGAGCCAGGGGGTGACCATCCGGCGGTCGTACTGCTCGTCAGGACCCTTGGCGAGGGCGTCGAAGCCGCTGGAAGCGGCCTTGTCGGCGGCGGCGATCGCACGGTCGACGGGCTTCGGCTTCGGCTCCGCCCGGGTGGCGGTCGGTGGCGCCGCCTGAGCGGCGGAGACAGCGGGCAGTGCCACTGTCCCCAGGGCCACGGCCATGGAGAGGCCGGCCACGGCGAGTCTTCGGTTCACCAGTGCTCCTTGAGGGTGGGGGTGTGGTCGCGACGGCGATGACGTCGCGACACCCAGGTCATGAGCACTGCTCGGCGGCGCCGGCCACGAGTGGGGAGGTTTCGGGACCGACGAAAAAGCGTCATGCTCATGCCTGGGCGGCGAGAAGACTCACACCAGCCACCCGAGCGGTCAACGGAGTTCGGCCACGGGGCGGGCTCCTGTCAAATTGCGGCAAACGCTGACCGCTATGCGGTCGGCGCACTCCGGATCTCGGACCACTCGGACGCCGCCCTCATCCGCTCCCGGAACTCGCGCACCTCGCGCACCTCGCCCCAGGTGCCGGACAAGCGGTCCCGCAACCCGTCCAACTCGTGCGAGATGGTCCGGCGGCCTGCCCGTACCGCCTGCTCCACGACCGGCACCGCCGACTCCAGCGCCGCGTCCAACTCGCCCGCGCAGGCATGGCAGTCCGCGAGTCGCAGGGTCAGCAGCAGCCGCGTCGGCAGCATCCCGTCCGGGACCTGCTCGAGCGCCCGTACGGTGGAATCGGCCGCGCTGCGCGCGGTGGCCCGGTCTCCCGTGACCACCGCCAGATCCCGCATTCCCCCGGCCACGGTCGACTCGACCCGCAACTGGCCCTGACCGGCCGCCAGCCAGGGAGCCTCCTCCACGTCGCGTCCGTCCAGCCGGTCCAGCCCCCAGCGGCTGAGCGCGACCTGCCGTCTGCTCTCCGCCCCCTCACCGATCGCCGCGTAGCCACGGGCCTGGTACATGTGCGACAGCGTCGCGATCCAGCCCCGCCGCCCGTCGAGCGCGGCCAGGGCCTGTGCGTAGGCGAGCGACGAGGCTCCGTCGCCGTCCAGCCGCGCCAGCGTGCACAGGTCGGTCATCAGCGTCGCCCGTACGGTCAGGTCGCCGCACGCCTCCGCCCAGCGCAGCCCGTGGCAGACCCATGCCATCGCGAGCGCCCCCTGCCCCCGCTGCATCCGCAGCCGCCCGGCGAGCTGGGCGTAGCGGGCGGCGATCCGGAGCAGCACGAGCGGGGGCCGGCCGGCCGAGTTGACCGCCTCTGCCCAGGTGACCATCCCGCGCAGAACGTGCTCGACCGTGCCGACCACAGTGGTCGATGTCGAGTGCAGTGCGATGCGCTCGCAGCCGTCGAGCAGTGCGAGGACGGCGTGCACGACCTCGGGCTCCGCCGCGGCCGGCACGGCTGCCAGGCGCGCCGCCCGCATCCGGCCGGGCAGCGGCGTCAGATCGCCGAGGGCCGGTACGGCACAGGATGCGCTGTCGGGGTGCAGCGGGCACACACCGGTCGCGAGGAGGCTCGGCCAGACGTCGGCCGCCTGCGCCGGCACGGGCAGCCGCCGCCCGTCGCCACCCGGCAGCGGTGCGAAGAAGCCGATGCCCAGTGGCGTGTGCGGCGGCCCTTCCCGGCGGGGGGACGGCGCGACGAGCGGCGACAGCGCGCCGTCCGCGCCGAGGACCCGCTCCAGACTCTCCACCGCCCCGCCGGCCGGTTCACGGGTGCCGCTCTCCCACTTGCTGATCAGGCTGTGGTGGTAGCCGACACGCTGACCGAGCTGCTGCTGGGTGAGACCCGCCCGGCGGCGGTGGTGCTTCAGCTGCTCCCCGAACTCGGCCCACGGTGGCGTCGCGGGTCCCCTGGAACTCTCGGCCTCGGGACTTGCGCCTCTGCCGTCGTCGACGTGCATGGCCGCCCCCTGTCGAGTCCGTCGTGCCGTCGTGGCTGGGCAGAGATGGTAGGCGCTGCGGCACGCCGCGGGGAGCCGTTCTGCGACATGACCGGCGCGGCCGGCCGGTTCGGGAACCGTTCACCACGAACCTGCGTGACCCGTTGATGTGTTGCCGGCCGATGGTGAGGGGACCGCATGAGAGCGCGGACGACGTTGAGCGTGGCGGTATCGGCCTGTGTGGTGCTGCTGGGGTGCGCGTGCGGTCCGGACGGGACGAAGGAGGACGCTGGGGACGCGAAGCCCTCGCAGTCCTCCGCGTCCCCAGCGTCCTCGCGGTCCGCGGAGCCGTCGGCCGAGCCGTCCGCGTCCGCCACGACCGGGAAGCCGTCGGCCGAGCCGTCCGGCGGCCGGCCCGCGCCCAGGACGAAGGAACGGGCGATCCAGCGGTACGAGTTGTACCTCCACGCCCTGGGCCGTGAGGACATCGGCGCGGTCTGCGAAGTGGCGGGGCCCGCCGCGAAGAAGGCACAGGACCAGGGATTCGGCCCGTGCACGTCCACGTACGCCACCGTGTTCCGGATGATCTCGCCCGCGCAGAAGAAGACCCTGCAAACCGCCACGGTCGACCCGCTGGGCGTCGTCGTGCGCACGCCCGACAGGATCGAGATGCCGGTCGAGGCGGTCAGGCCCGCCGCCACCTTCTCCGAGAGCGACCTCGGCAGTTACACCCTCGAATACCTCAAGCACGACTGGTACATCACCGACTGATCCCGCCGTGCCGTACGCCCAGCCGCCCGACGGACGGGCCGGCGCGTGCCACCCGGCGCCCGAACCACCGGCGAGACCGCACCGCCGTCAGGCATCCTTCGCCCCCGTGCCCTGCCCCGCTCGCGGCGAGCTGCCGTACTGCTCGTCGAAACCGACGAGCAGTACGTCGCCCCTGCGCACCGCCTCCTGCCTCAGGGGCTCGCGCAGCAGATAGGTCTTCCCCATACGGCGTCGGCCACTGACGATCCCCAGCATGGCGTGAGGCAGTGCCCTGCCCGCACCGGCCTTCCTTCAGACCCTCAGCCCAGGACCAACGATTCATCGCCGAAGTCGGCCACGAGCTTGAGCTGTCCGCCCAGTGCCGCAACGTACGCAGCGAGAGTTTCAACCTCCGACCGGTTGATCGCACCCTTCTCTATGGCCGAGATTCGCCCCTGCGTCACGCCCAGCGTCTTGGCCACCGCCGCCTGCGTCATCTTCTGACGTTTACGGACCTCAGCGAGGCGGTGGGCACGCACTTCCGCCAGCAAGACAGCGGTGCGCTGCTCAACCTCCGCGGCTTCAGCGGGAGAGAAGTGGAACTCGTCCTTGATGTCATCCCAGTCGACAGCACCCACCGCCTTCGGCTTGGTTGGACCCATGACCCCTCACTCCCGCTCGTCGCGATACGCCTTGTAGGCGACTTCTGCTTCCTTGATAGCCGTTCGGTACCACCCGGACCAGTTACCCGCCTTGTCCCCGCCCACCAGGATGACCGCATTCCGCAACGGGTCGAACACGAACAGAACTCGCACCTCACTCCCCCCGGACGAACCGGTCCGTAACTCCTTCAGGTTCGAAATGCTCGATCCAGAGATACGGTCGACCAAGCTGCCCGCACCCGCGCCGGCCGTCCTCCAGAAGATCGAACACATCCGGCGGCCCGGGGAACGACGGAGCGCACTCGGCGCAGGCGTACACGTTGAACCCGGGCCCCGAAGCGGCATGCACTTCGGAAACGAGCACCGGCGTGCTGGTCACGCGGTCGCAGCGGACACACATCCGCACCGGCCGACCCCCACCTCCGCCGACACTCATCACGCCGCCCCTCGCGCGCCGACGAGGTGCACGTCGAGATCGACCCCGAAGTCCGCAGCCAGCACCAGCGCGAGCCGCCGCTGACGCCGCTCGTCCGCCACGACGTACGGCCGCACCATCACGGTCCCACCCCCGTCCAGCGCCCCCTCGATCCCGTACGGCGACCGCGTCGCGGGCAGCCGCCACGGAGTCTCGTCCCTCCGTACCGGACGGGGCGGCACCGGACCGCCCGGGCGGAACCGATGCCGCCCCGTCCCAGGCGGCGCGAACATCCACTTCGCCCACAGAACCAGGGCCTGGATAAGGTCACACATGTCGGCGCTCCTTCGGAAAGCGTTGACCACGCCCCGGGAGGTCTGATCACCTCGCCGGGGTCTTCGGCGTTTGCACATTAGCGGACATTTATATACCTGTCTATGGCTACCTATTGCTGTACGTATCTATGTTCGGAGGTCCGCTACTACGTACAGTCCTCGCGTGATCGATTTCGACCCCACTCAGCCCAAGTGGGTACAGATCGCCGACGTCATCCGACAGCGGATCGCAGCCGGCGAGTACCCGCCGCGACACCTGATCTCCGAGGTGCAGTTGGAGCAGGAATACGGAGTCGCACGCATGACCGTCAGGAAGGCGACAGCAGCCCTCAGGGAAGAAGGGTTGATCACGACGACCCCCGGCATGGGCTCGTTCGTCACCGCGCAGCCGCCCGCAGAGCCGGCCGAGGACGGCACCCGCACCGAGTAGTGCGAACGCGCCGGACGACGATTCCGGCGGTCGATCCGTCCGGCGGGGACGGCCGGCCGGATACGGTCGGCCGTTCGGCCCGGCGCAGTAGGGTCGCCGGGACGTGGCCAGGCACACCGACAGCTCGGCAGAGGCGGGGAACGCGCTGTGATCGACGAGAACCGGTCCGGACAGGTCTCCATACCGTTCGACGTGCCGACTTCCGCCCGGGGGTACGGCTGGATGCTGGGCGGCAAGGACAACTACGAGGTCGACCGGGCCTTCGTACTGTCCACGCTGCCGGCCTTCCCCGAGTGCGTCGACATCGCCCGCCAGAACAGGCAGTTCCTCTTCCGGGCGGTCCGCCACCTGACGCAGGAGGCCGGGATCCGGCAGTTCCTGGACATGGGCTGCGGGCTGCCCACCGACAACAACGTCCACCAGGTGGCGCAGCGCTTCGCGCCCGACGCCCGCGTCGCGTACGTGGACATCGACCCGATCGTGCTCGCCCACGGCCGGGCGCTGCTCGGAGACAGCCAGACCACCACCGTCATCACGGCGGACATGCGGGACCAGCAGTCGGTGATCGACCACCCCGACGTGCGCCGGCTGATCGACTTCGACGAGCCGGTCGCGGTGCTGTTCCTGTCCGTCGGCCACCACCTCGTCGACGCCGACGACCCGAGGGGGATCCTGCGCACGGTCATCGACCGGGCGGCGCCGGGGAGTCATGTGGGTTTCTCGCACGTCGTCGCCGACGATCCCGCTCGTGGCGCGGAGATGACCGCCCACATCTCGTCGGGTGGCATCCCGTGGCAGACCCGCACCCCGGCGGAGGTGGACGCGCTGGTGGAGGGTCTGGTGCCGGTGGAGCCGGGAATGGTCGATCTGGCCGACTGGCGTCCCGACCCGGACCAGCCGCCGCTCGCGCCGGTGCACTCGTCATTGGCGCCGTACCTCGGGGCCACCGAGCACGGCAAGGGCATCTACGAGTACGGCGGGATCCTGCGCAGGCCGTAGACCCTCAGGTCAGCGTGATGAACAGGCCGAGCGTCAGCACGGCGATCCCGCAGCCGTACAGGGCCAGTGCCACGGAGCGGGCCTCCGCGGACGGGTCGGTGCCGCCGTCCCGGGCGAAGCCCATGGCGGATTTCAGCAACAGGGTGAGAGCGGCCGCGCAGAAGACCGCGATCAGGGAGTCGGTCACGCGGCGACGATCTCACGGGCCGTCAGATCGCGCATCCGGGGCGGGCCCTCCGGTGGCATCCGGGTCCTGGAGCTCGGCCAGGGTGTCCGTCAGCCACTTCGTCCAGAACCGCTCCAGCTCGATGCCGCCCCGCAGCACCACATGGCGCAGCCTGTCCTGCCTGCTCACCCGCCGCTCCGGCGGGAAGTCCCGCTTCTCGAACGCCAGGTAGTCGGCCAACTGGGCGCGGTGCAACTCCAGATGGCGTACGAGCTCCTCCTCCATGCCCGCTCCGCCCACCACCGCCGCCGCGCGCAGGCGCAGCAGCAGTGGGTCACGGACCTGCTTGGGGTTCTCGGGGCGGGCGACCCAGGCCGCCAGTTCCTCGCGGCCCGCGGGCAGTACCTCGTAGTCCTTCTTCTGCCCGCGGGTCGGCTGCTCGGACGGCAGAGCCCGGATGTGCCCGGCCTGCTCGAGCTTGCCCAGCTCCCGGTAGATCTGCTGGTGCGTCGCCGACCAGAAGTAGCCGATCGACCTGTCGAAGCGGCGGGTCAGCTCCAGGCCGGAGGAGGGCTTTTCGAGCAGGGCCGTGAGGATCGCGTGGGGCAGGGACATGGCCGCATCGTAGGACGCGTGCCGCCGGGTACCCGCCCCGCGCGCTCATCAGGTGGTCAGCTCGCCCAGACCTCGGCCTCGTCGGCCGGGACGGTGGTGGCCAGGCCCAGTTCCTTGCGGGTCGCGACCGTCTTGTTCGGGTCGAGACCGGTGAAGGCCAGGTCGTAGGCGACGTAGAACGCGTCGACGTCGGCGGCGTTCGCGGCCTTCTTCCACTCGCCGGCGGTCTTCTCGAGCTGCGCGCGCAGCTTGCCGGCTTCCGCGCCCTCGATGCCTTCGAGGCCCGTGAGGTGCGTCTCGAGGGCGGTGGAGACCGCCTTGGCCTGCGCCTTGTAGCCCTCGAGGTCCTCCTCGACGGACTCCGCCTCGGGCTGGTTGGTCCACAGCGCGTCGTAGACGGCGTTGGAGCCCTTGAGGTAGGCGGTCTGGTCGGGCTTCGCGGCGCCGGTCTTCAGCGAACCGGTGAGCGTGCCCGTCTCCTTGGTGTAGGTGCAGGTCACCGCACGGTCACCGGTCGACCAGCTCTCCTTGGTCGGCGTGTAGTAGAAGAGCTCGGCACCCTCGGGGAGGGCCCAGGTGTCCTGGGCGAACTTGCCGGCCTCGACCGGGCACCGCTCGTCGGCGGACGCCTGGACCGCGGTGTCGCCGGGGAACGCGGCCGCGTCGTCGAGCTTGAACTCTCCGACGACCTGACCCTCGTGGGGCTCCTCGCAGGGCACCATCTCGATGCTGAACGCCTCGCCCTCGGGCGCCTTGGTGTTCGGGTTGTAGCAGTCGCCGATGGCGAGCGAGAACACCGAACGCTGACGGGCCACCTTCTGGGCCCCGTCCTTGGCGCTCTCGACGACTTCCGAGCAGCCCACCGCGCCGACGGCGAGGAGAGCGACGACGGCGGGTATGCCGCGCAGGGAACGGGACAGGGTGCGGACTGGCATGACGCGTACATCCTCTTACGGAAGCCTTATGAATGTCGTGCGCATGTTATGCCACCGGTGTGACAGGCCGGTGCCCGAGGTGAAAAGGACGGAAGGGCCCGCGGAACGGGCCCTTCCGTCATCGCCCGAGGTCATGCCGGGTCGGCGCTGCCCCGGCCGTGCCGGGCGCGTGTGCTCACAGGGTGGCGGCCAGCCTGGTGCCCTGGTCGATGGCGCGCTTGGCGTCCAGCTCGGCCGCCACGTCCGCGCCGCCGATGAGGTGCACGGCACGGCCGGCCGCGACCAGGTCGTCGTACAGCCCGCGCCGCGGCTCCTGGCCGGTGCAGAGCACGACCGTGTCGACGGGCAGGACGGAGGCCGTGCCGTCGACGGTCAGGTGCAGGCCCTCGTCGTCGATCCGGTCGTAGGTGACACCCGCCGTCATCGTCACGCCGCGGTGCTTGAGTTCCGTGCGGTGGATCCAGCCCGTCGTCTTGCCGAGCCCGGCGCCGACCTTGCCGGTCTTGCGCTGGAGGAGGTGCACGGCGCGCGGCGGGGCCGGGCGTACGGGCTTCGCGAGCCCGCCGGGGGCCGTGTAGTCCATGTCGACGCCCCACTGACGGAAGTACGTCTGCGGGTCCAGGCTCGCGCTGTCGCCGCCGTCGGTGAGGAACTCGGCGACGTCGAAGCCGATTCCGCCCGCGCCGATGACCGCGACCTGCTCGCCGACGGGCGCGCCGTCGCGCAGCACGTCGAGGTAGCCGACGACGCTCGGGTGGTCGACGCCCTCGATGTCGGGGGTCCTCGGCGTGACGCCGGTGGCGACGACGACCTCGTCGAAGTCGTCCGCCGTCACGTCGTCGGCGGTGACCCATGTCCCGAGGCGGACCCGGACACCCCGCTCCGCGAGCTGGGTGCGGAAGTAGCGCAGCGTCTCGTCGAACTCCTCCTTGCCCGGGACGCGCTTGGCGATGTTCAGCTGGCCGCCGATCTCGTCGGCGGCGTCGAAGAGGGTCACGTCGTGGCCGCGTTCGGCGGCGGAGACCGCGCAGGCGAGCCCGGCGGGTCCGGCGCCGACGACCGCGACACGCTTCTTCAGCCGGGTCGGGGCGAGGACGAGCTCGGTCTCGTGGCAGGCGCGCGGGTTCACCAGACAGGAGGTGATCTTCAGGCTGAAGGTGTGGTCCAGGCATGCCTGGTTGCAGCCGATGCAGGTGTTGATGGCGTCGGCGCGGCCGGCCCGTGCCTTGGCCACGAACTCGGGGTCGGCGAGGAACGGGCGAGCCATCGAGACCATGTCGGCGCGGCCCTCCGCGAGCACCTGCTCGGCGACCTCGGGGGTGTTGATGCGGTTGCTGGTCACCAGCGGCACCGAGACGGCGCCCATCAGTTTCCCGGTCACCCAGGTGTACGCGCCGCGCGGCACGGACGTGGCGATGGTGGGGATGCGTGCCTCGTGCCACCCGATGCCGGTGTTGATGATCGTGGCGCCCGCGGCCTCGATCCCCTTGGCGAGCGTGACGACCTCTTCGAGGGAGGAGCCGCCGGGCACCAGGTCCAGCATGGAGAGCCGGTAGATGAGGATGAAGTTCTCGCCGACCGCCTCGCGGGTGCGGCGGACGATCTCCAGCGGCAGCCGGATGCGGTTCTCGTAGCTGCCGCCCCAGCGGTCGGTGCGCCGGTTGGTGGCACTCGCGATGAACTCGTTGATGAAGTATCCCTCGGAGCCCATGATCTCGACGCCGTCGTAGCCCGCGGACTTCGCGAGCAGGGCCGCCCGCACGAAGTCCTCGATGGTCTCCTCGATCTCGGCGTCGGTCAGCGCGTGCGGGACGAACGGGCTGATGGGGGCCTGGATCGCGCTGGGGGCGACGAGGTCCTGGTGGTACGCGTACCGGCCGAAGTGGAGGATCTGCATGGCGATCCGGCCGCCCTCGGCGTGCACGGCGTCCGTGACGAGGCGGTGCTGGGCCGCCTCTTCCTCGCACGTCATCATGGCGCCGCCCTCGTAGGGGCGGCCGCGGTCGTTGGGGGAGATGCCGCCGGTGACGATGAGGCCGACGCCGCCGCGGGCGCGTTCCGCGTAGAAGGCGGCCATGCGCTCGAAGCCGCGCTCCGCCTCCTCGAGACCGACGTGCATGGAGCCCATCAGGACCCGGTTGGGCAGCGTGGTGAACCCGAGGTCGAGCGGGCTCAGCAGATGCGGGTACGGCGTCGGCGCGGCCGCGGTGGTGCTCGTACTCGTCGTCATCGGGTGCCTCCTCGCACGGGGTGTCGACTGAAGTTGTAGCCGCCGCGACCAGCCTTGTGCAACAAAGTGCATAATGACTCGCGCCACAGATCCGCGCGGTCGGACAAATGGGCTGATCAGCCATACGGGTGATCCTGGTCATACGACCGCTTTCCGGGCCCCTACCTTTGTGCCGTGGCGGGATGGCAGCACGTGAGCGCACTGGGGATCGCGGCGATCCTCGGAACACAGGGGGCCGGCCTCGGCCTCTCCTTACCGGCGGACGCCGAGGGACGTGGACGGGTCGGGACGTCGGTCCACGCACCCGGTCGGGGGCAGGGGGCGGAGCCGCCCCCGACCCTGGCGGTGACCGCCGCCGTGCCCGGCCTGGCGGGTGTCACCCTGTCCGTGACCGTCGGCCGCTGCCCGACGCCACGGCCACCGGCGCCGCCCGACCCGTCACCACCGCCCACGCCGCCCGCGCCCCCCGCGCCTCCCGCACCTCCCGCGCCGGAGCCGCCTCCGGCCCCGTCACCGGCCCCTTCGGCCCCCGGTTCGCCGCCGCCCCCGCCCGCCCCGCGGGCCGAGCGGCCGGCCGAGCCGCCGTCGCGCGGCGCGGCGGTGCCCACCACACCCGCACCGGCGCCGCCCGCCGCGGGGCCTCCTCCGGACCGCGCGGAGGCCGTCACCATCCGCTCGTACCGGCCCGCGACGGGACGCCCCGGAGCAACCGGGACACCCCTCACGATCCTGATGCTGGTGACGACGATCCCGGCCGTGCTCGCCGCGGCCATGCTGCGTCCCCGTTCGCGGTCCACCGCCGGCCGGCGGGGACGCGGCTGAACCACGTGACCGCGGTCCGCACTCCTCGAGATCCGCGCTCCGCGCGCCTTCCGTACACCTCAGCCCTCCCACACCCCCGGAGACCCCATGTCCGAATGGCTGATCCTGGCCGTCGTGATGGCCGCCGCCTGCGCCGTCGTCCTCGTCGTCACCGTCCTCAGCCAGCGCCGTCCGCGCCCCGCCGAGGCGGCGGTGGACCTCGACGACCGGGAGGCACCGCAGACGCCCGACGTGCTCGAGTACATGGTGATGATGGTCGGCGTGGTCTACGCGATCGTGCTCGGCCTCGCCATCGCCGGCGTCTGGGAGGCCCGCGGTGCGGCGCAGGACGCCGTACGCGCGGAGGCCCAGGCGCTGCACGAGGTCACCCAGCGCGCGCAGGTCTACCCGGCCGACTTCCGCGAGCGGCTCCGCACGGACATCGACACGTACGTCACGGAGGTTGTCGAGTCCGAGTGGCCGCGGATGGTCGACCACGAGGAGCTGTCGCCGCGCGGGACCGAGCTGCTGGCGGCGGTGCGCACCGACGTGGCGGAGCGCGAACCGAGGACCGAGCTGGAGTCGCAGGCCTACCAGCCGATGCTCGACCAGGTGGCCGCCGCGGAGGACGCCCGCAACGCCCGTGCGGCGGGAGCGGAGGAGACGCTGCCGGGCATCGTGTGGTTCGGCCTGATCGGCGGGGCCGTCGTCACGATCGGGCTGATCTTCACGATGCAGATCGGCCGCTCGTTCCGGGAGCTGCTGCTCGCCGGGCTGTTCAGCGCGCTGATCGCCTTCCTCCTCTTCCTGGTGTGGGACTTCGACGCGCCGTTCGGGCGTTCGGGGTCCGAATCGGCGGACGCCTTCCGGCAGCTCTTCCCGACGGCCGTCGGCGGGGACTGAGGGCGGGGGCGGGGGCGGCGGGCGGCCGGACGGAATAGCGGCCGGGGTGTCGTGGTTGAGCGGTATAGTTAGTTCAAGCTTCAACCACTATCGAGAGGTGAGCCCGCCATGCAGTTCGGCATCTTCACGGTCGGCGACGTCACGCCGGACCCGACCACCGGCCGCACGCCGAGCGAGCACGAGCGCATCAAGGCGACCGTCGCCATCGCCCGCAAGGCGGAGGAGGTCGGCCTCGACGTGTTCGCGACCGGCGAGCACCACAACCCGCCGTTCGTACCCTCGTCGCCGACCACCCTGCTCGGGCACATCGCGGCCCTGACCGAGCGGATCACCCTCTCCACCTCGACCACGCTGATCACCACCAACGACCCGGTGAAGATCGCGGAGGACTACGCGTACCTCCAGCACATCGCCGACGGCCGCGTCGACCTGATGATGGGCCGCGGCAACACCGGACCGGTCTACCCCTGGTTCGGCAAGGACATCCGCCAGGGCATCGCACTGGCCGTGGAGAACTACGCACTCCTCCACAGGCTGTGGAGAGAGGACGTCGTCGACTGGGAGGGCAAGCACCGCACGCCGCTGCAGGGCTTCACCGCCACCCCGCGCCCGCTGGACGGCGTCCCGCCGTTCGTCTGGCACGGCTCGATCCGGTCCCCCGAGATCGCCGAGCAGGCCGCGTACTACGGTGACGGCTTCTTCCACAACAACATCTTCTGGCCGATGTCCCACACGCAGCGGATGGTCGAGCTGTACCGGCAGCGGTACGCGCACCACGGCCACGGCACCCCCGAGCAGGCCATCGTCGGACTCGGCGGGCAGGTGTTCATGCGCGCCAACTCCCAGGACGCCGTACGCGAGTTCCGCCCGTACTTCGACAACGCACCGGTGTACGGACACGGGCCGTCGCTGGAGGACTTCACCGAGCAGACTCCGCTGACGGTCGGCTCCCCGCAGCAGGTCATCGAGCGGACGCTCGGCTTCCGTGACGCGGTGGGCGACTACCAGCGCCAGCTGTTCCTGATGGACCACGCGGGGCTGCCGCTGAAGACGGTCCTCGAACAGCTCGACATCCTCGGCGAGCAGGTCGTACCGGTGCTGCGCGAGGAGTTCGCGAAGCTCCGACCGGCCGAAGTCCCCGAGACCGCACCGCAGCACCCCGCCGTCGCCGACCGGAACAACAAGGAGACGTCATGACACCGACAACCGGCCCCATGAACCTCGTGGTCGTCTCCGCCGGGCTGGGCGTCCCGTCCTCCAGCCGGCTGCTGGCCGACCGGATCACCGAGTCCGTACGCCGTGAACTCGCGGGCACGGATCGCGAGGTGCGGGTGACGGTCGTCGAACTGCGCGACCTCGCCGTGGCCATCGCCAACAACCTGGTGACCGGCTTCCCCGCGAAGCCGCTCGCCGACGCGATCGACGTGGTGACCGGCGCCGACGGGCTGATAGCCGTGACGCCCGTGTTCACCGCCTCGTACAGCGGCTTGTTCAAGTCGTTCTTCGACCTGATCGAGCCCGACGCGCTCACCGGCAAGCCGGTGCTGATCGCGGCGACCGGCGGGACCGCCCGGCACTCCCTGGTGCTCGAACACGCGCTGCGACCGCTCTTCGCCTATCTGCGGGCGCTCGTCGTGCCGACCGCCGTGTACGCGGCGTCCGAGGACTGGGGCGGCTCCGGCGACGCGATGACCGCCACCCTCCCGGACCGGATCTCCCGTGCCGGCGGCGAGCTGGCGGCACTGATGGCCTCGCGGGTCACCGACACGGGTCACGCCGACACCGCCACGACCGCCGACCTGTTTGCGTAGTTTTACGTAGGCTTGCACCGAGCTACAGCTACGGAGGTGGCCGGTTATGGCGGACAAGGCAGCCGCAGGCAGGATCGTCGTCGGCGTGGACGGCTCGGAGCCGTCGATCAGGGCCCTGCGATGGGCCGTACAGCAGGCCGGGCTGACCGGGGACTCCCTGGAAGCCGTCATCAGCTGGGAGTACCCGGCCGCCGGCTGGGCGTCGATGGTCGCCGCCATTCCGGCCGACTTCGACCCCCAGAAGCTGGCGGCCAAGGTCCTCGACGAGACCCTGGAGCAGACGCTCGGCGCCGAGGCGGCCGCATCCGTGACCCGTACGGTACTGATCGGCAGCGCGGCGCAGGCCCTGATGGACCGGGCGGAGGACGCCTCGCTGCTGGTCGTCGGCGACCGGGGATACAGCGGCTTCAAGGCGACCCTGCTCGGCTCCGTCGGGCTCCATCTGTCCCAGCACGCGCCCTGCCCCGTCGTGATCGTGCGCAGCGCGACCGGCTGACGCCGCCGCCCCCGCCTCCCGCCCCCGGAGCGCATCAACGGGCGGCCGCGCCTCCGCCAGGGGTCACTTGCGGTTGTACAGCCGCATCGTGACCGAGCCGAAGACGACCACCAGCAGCGCCGACCAGCCGAGCGACCAGGCGATGTCCGCCGTCGGCCAGCTGCCCGCCATCAACTCCCGCACAGCGGTGGACACATGGGTGACGGGGCTGTTGTTGACGAACGCCTGGAGCCAGCCCGGCATGGTGCCCGGATCGACGAAGACGTTGCTGAGGAACGTCATCGGGAAGATGACCATCATGCTGACGCCCATCACCGACTTCTCGGTGCGCAGCAGCAGGCCGAACATCGTCCAGATCCAGGAGAACGAGAACGAGAAGACCATCAGCAGCACCACACCGAGAGCGATCCCCACCGGCCCGCCGTCGGGGCGGTAGCCGATGAGCATGCCCACGGCCAGCATCACGACGGACGCGATCAGATAGCGGACCACGTCGCCGAGGAGATAGCCGACCATCGGCGCGGGCCGCCAGATCGGCAGCGTGCGGAACCGGTCGAAGACGCCCTTGGAGATGTCGTTGTTGACGGCCACACCCGTGTACATCGTGATCATCACGACGCTCATCGTGAGAATGCCGGGCAGCAGGAACTGGATGTACGCGTCGACCGAGCCGGCGATCGCACCCCCGAAGAGGTACGTGTACATCAGCACCATCATGATCGGAAACGCCGTCACGTCGAAGAGCTGCTCCGGCACATGCTTGATCTTGAGCATGGCGCGCCAGCCGAACGTCAGCGATGCCGACCACGCGCTCGGCCGGGACGGCCGCTCCGTGGCGACGAGCAGTGACGCGAGGTCCTCCGCCTTCGGCGCCCGCAGTTCGAGATCGCCGAGTTCCTTGGTGGTGGTCGGGGCGCTCATGCCGCCTCCCCCTTCTTGTCGGTCAGGGCGAGGAAGACCTCGTCCAGGCTGGGCTGCCCCAGCGCGAAGTTGTCCACGGTGATGCCGCGGCGGGCCAGCTCGGCCAGCGCGTGCGCCGCCTGCTCCGCCGCGCCGCGCTCCGTGCCCCGCCCACCCACCCGGGCGGTGAGGGCGAGCGGGTCCGCGTCGAGCAGCACCTCGGCACCGAGCGACTCGGCCAGCACCCGCTCGGCCGTCGGACGCTGCCCGGCGTCCCGCAGCCGCAGGTGCACGGCCCCGGAGCCGACGGACGCCTTCAGCTCGCCCTTCGTGCCCTCCGCGATCACCTTTCCGTGGTCGATCACGGCGATACGGGAGGCGAGCTGGTCGGCCTCGTCGAGGTACTGCGTCGTCAGCAGCACCGTCGTCCCCTGCGAGACGACGGCCCGGACGATGTCCCACACCTGGTTGCGGCTGCGTGGGTCGAGTCCGGTGGTCGGCTCGTCGAGGAAGAGCAGGTCCGGGGTGTTGAGGATGGAGGCGGCGATGTCGATACGGCGCCGCATGCCCCCCGAGTAGTTCTTCACCTGCTTGTCGGCGGCCTCGCGGAGCCCGAACGCCTCCAGCAGCTGGGCGGCGCGCTCGCGGGCGGCCCGCTTCCCGTGGCCGAGCAGCCGGGCGAGCAGGACCAGGTTCTCCGTGCCGGTCAGGTCCTCGTCGACCGAGGCGTACTGCCCGGTGAGGCTGACCCTGCTGCGCACCGCGTCGGCGTCCTTCTGCACGTCCTTGCCGAAGACGCGTGCCTCGCCGCCGTCGGGCCGCAGCAGGGTGGCGAGCATCCGGACCGTCGTCGTCTTGCCCGCACCGTTCGGACCGAGCACGCCGTAGACCGTGCCGGCCCGCACCCGGAGGTCGACGCCGTCCACGGCGCGGTTGTCACCGAAGACCTTGACCAGTCCGGTGGTCTCGATTGCCAGATCTGTGCTCATCGTCCGTCCTCGGGTTCCGTCGCCTCCGTGCGATGCAGACCCAGTACAGACCCGCCGGGGCGCGGAAAGTCATCGGTCGGGGCCGGGCCCTCCTCCGTACGACCCGATCTCCCCCGGCGGTCCGATGGCCGCGGGGGAGATCGGGGAGACCGCGCACAACGGGGTTCCGGCGCGCCGGCGGGAGACGGCGGTCACTCCCGCGTGTAGTAGAAGTAGAAGACCGCCAGCCCCACGCCCGCGCCCACCGCAACACCGATACCGGCGGCCCTCAGGACGCTCCCGCCGGGCAGGCTGGTCAGAAAGCCGATGGTCACGGCGGTCAGCGCGCCGTACGCCAGGGCGCGCAGTTCCCGTGGCAGCCTGTGCTGGACGCGGCCCAGTCCGAAGGCGAGGGCCGCGAGGACCAGCGCCGTGATCACACCGAGGACCCACTGGCCGCCGGTGGCGACGCCGCCCTCGTCGACCCGCTTGATGACGGCGGCCCAGATACCGAAGGTCAGGCCCAGGGTGACGGGCAGTGCCCAGGCAAGAGGGCTGTGATGCTGCGGTCCGTGCGACCGGCGCCGACGGTGCGGCATCGCTGCGTGAGTGGCCATGGCCGAGAGCTCCTTCCCTCTCCCCCGCCCCCTCTACAGGGCACACCCGCACGCGGTCGTGGGCAAGTCCTGGGGCCGTCCGTCTCCGGCCGGCATCCGCACCTCCGGGTACCCGGGCGCTCCGGCGCCGCAACGGATTCCAGGGAACCCGCGTCTCACGAGGGACGAAGAGGCGAAGCGAAGAGGGCGATGAAGAGACGGACGGGCACGCCGATGGGCGGGGAGACCGAAGAGGTGGGGGCCGGAGACGGGGAGACTGGAGACGGGGAGGCGGGCTCGGACGGCGTGACCACGGAAACGACGGGCGGCCGCGGCCGGCGCGGCGGCGGGTGGTTCGCCGTCCTGCTGCTGGCCGCTCCGACCGTCGTCGCCGCATGTCGTGCCGCGGACACGGACGGTGTCACGCCCGTACCGCAACTGCTGGCCTTCCTGCCGTGGCTGCTGCTGCCCGCAGGGGCGGCGGCGCTGCTGGCACTCCTGGCGCGACGGCGTCTCCTCCTGGGCTGGGCGGTCGCGGTGCTCGCCGTCATCGGTTGGTTCGTCAGGCCGTACGACACCGGCCTGGCCGAGAAGCCGCCGGGCCGGATCGTGGCCCGCCTCACGGTGCTCACGTCCAACATCGAGTTCGGGCAGGCGACCGGCGCGCTGGTGGACACGGTCCGCCGTGAACGGCCGGACCTGGTGTTCGTGCAGGAATGCGACCACGCCTGCGCCGACGCCCTGGAGTCCGAGCTGCCGAGCGCCGGCTATCCGTACCGCAACGTCGTCGCGGGCGACATGGCGTCCGGTTCCGCGATCCTCAGCAGGCACCCGCTGCGCCCGGCCCCCGGTGTCCGGGGCACGCTGGCCATGCCGGGGGCCGTCGTCGACATCGCCGGACGCCGGGTCTCCCTCCAGCTCGCGCACCCGCTGCCACCGGTCCCGCAGGCCATGGACGACTGGCGGCGCGAGCTGGGTCTGCTGCGTACGTACGCGGCCGGGGCGAAGGGCGGTCCGGGCATCGTCGCCGGCGACTTCAACGCCGGCCAGGACCACGCCGCCTTCCGCGACATCCTCCGGGCGGGGCGGCTGAGCGACAGCGCCACCCTCGTCGGTGCGGCCCGCACCCCCTCCTGGCCGGCCGACCTGCGCGGACCGCTGGGCACCCAGATCGATCATGTGCTGGTCAGCGAGGACTTCTCGGTGCGCGGAGCCCGTTTCCTCGACCTGCCCGACACCGACCACCGGTCGCTGCTCGTGGACCTGGAACTGCACGACGTGCGCTGAGGCCCGTCGCGCGCGAGAGTCGAGCGAGAGCAACAAGCACGTTCACGCTTGACGACGGAGCGGACGCCATGGACAACGAACACGTCGACGAGCAGATCATCGACAACATCGGCAACCTCGTCGCGGAGGAGCGCGCCCTGCGTGATCGCTCCACCGACCAGCGGGGCCTCGGCCCCGACGAGCAGGCCCGGCTGCGCGAGCTCGAGATCCAGCTCGACCAGTGCTGGGACGTGCTGCGACGGCGGCGTGCCAAGACCGAGTTCGGCGAGGACCCCGGCACGGTGAAGGAACGGCCCGCGGACGAGGTGGAGAACTACCGCAGCTGAGCGGACCCGGACGCGGAACCGGGGTACGGAACGAGGTACGGAATCGGACCCGGACGCGGAACGGGGTCAGGCCGCGTGAACCGGACCCGGGCGCGGCCGGGCTGCGCGGGCGGCGGGCGATCGCGTCACCCGATCCGGGACAATGCCGACGGGACGACGACGACCGGGCCGTCACCCGATCCGGGACGACGACGACCGGCCCTTCACCCGATCCGGGACGACGACCGCCGGGCCGTCACCCGATCCGGGCGGATGGGCGGATGGGCGGATGGGCGGATGACCACCGGCCCGTCACCCGCCCAGGACGGAGACCGGCGCAGGGCGCCTCAGTCCTTGGGGCGCGCTCCGTGCAGCCGCTCCAGCTCGCGCCGGTCACGCTTCGTCGGCCGGCCGGTTCCCCGGTCGCGCACGGCCGCCGGTGCCGTGAACTCCTTGGGCGGGGGCGGCGGGCTGTTGTCCACGTAGGCCTGCACAGCGACCGGCGGGCCGACCCGCTTCCGCAGGATCTTCGAGACGACCACGATGCGCTCACGCCCCGCGTGGAAGATCCGCACCTGATCCCCGACGCGCAGCGCCTGGGCGGGTTTCACGCGGTCGCCGTTGACCCGTACATGGCCCGCGCGGCATGCCGCGGAGGCCTGCGAACGGGTCTTGGTCAGCCGTACCGACCAGATCCAGACATCGACCCGTACGGTCCCCTGCTCCGACGTGGACGCTCCCTCTGCAGCCATGCCCCGACTCTACGACTCGCGCACCGCGGATCCACCGTGAAGCCACTTGCGGGTGGGGCCGACCCCGCCCCCTCACCACAGCGCACACATCCGACTACGATGCGCACGATCCCCTGTGACGGAGGCGTTCCCTCCGCACTCGGGCGACCCCTTTTTGACGTGCCGACAGATCCTGTGCGGCACAAGGGCATTCGGAGACTTCCATGCGCAGCAGCTCCGGCAGAGGGCTCCGGTCCAATGTCCTCGGGACGTTCGACATCACCGTCATGGCCGTGGCGGGCAGCGCGCCCGCCTATTCGATCGCGGCCACCACGGCGGTACTCGTCGCCACCGTCGGCCTGGCCGGCCCCGCGGCGCTTCTGTACTGCGCGATCCCCATGCTCGGCATCGTCCTCGCGTTCGGCAGGCTCGGCCGCGTCGACGTCAACGCGGGCGCCGCGTACTCCTGGGTCGGGCGCACCCTGCACCCGTTCCTCGGCTTCCTCTCCGGGTGGGCGCTGGTCGTCTCGACGACGATCTTCATGGTGGCGGGTTCGCTGCCCGCCGGGGCGATGACTCTGGCGCTCTTCGACCCGGAGCTCGCCGAGAACACGGCCATGGCGACCACGACCGGCGCGGCCTGGTTCCTCGCCATGCTGCTCGTCGTGCTGGGCGGGGCGCGGCTGACGGTGCGTGCCCAACTGGTCCTGTCCGGAGTCGAACTGGCGATACTGCTCTTCGTCATCGGAGCCGCCGTGCTGCACGAGGGCGCCGCGGTCGCCTTCGACTGGTCGTGGTTCGGCTTCTCGCACTTCGACGGTCCGGCCGGCTTCGCCTCCGGGGCGCTGATCGCCACCTTCTACTACTGGGGCTGGGACGTCACCAGCAACCTGAGTGAGGAGACCCGCGACAGCCGCCGCACCGCGGGGCTCGGCGCCCTCATCGGCGTCGGCATCGTCTTCCTGCTGTTCGAAGCCTTCACGATCGCCGTCAACACGATCCTGACCGCCGGGGAGATCCAGGCGGCGGGCTCCAACGTGCTGGCCGTGCTCGGGGCGGCGATCTGGCCCGGCGTGGGCGGGAAACTGCTGGTCCTCGCGGTGCTGCTGTCGACGGTCGCCACACTCGAGACCACGCTGATCCAGGTCACGCGCTCGCTCTTCGCGATGGGCCGCGACCGTACGATGCCCGCCGCGCTGGGCCTGGTGCACCACCGCTGGAACACACCGTGGACGGCCGTGGCCGTGGTCGGTGCCGTGGCGCTCGCCATGTTCGTGGCATCCACCGCGCTCGGTTCGGTCGGCGATGTCGTCGCCGCGGCGGTCGCCGCCATAGGACTGCAGATCACCTTCTACTACGGGCTCGCCGGCATAGCCGCCGTCGTCGCGTACCGCAGGACGCTGCTGGAGTCCGTACGCGACTTCGTACTCGGCGGCGCGTGGCCACTGCTCGGCGCGCTGTTCATGCTGTGGGTCTTCTTCGAGTCGCTGGGTGAACTGAGCGGCGCGTCGATCGCGATCGGCCTCGGCGGCCTGGCCACCGGGCTGGTGCCGATGGTCCTCTACTGGCGGCGCGGCAGTACGTACTACCGGCCCGCCCGGCTGGACGCGGCCCGTGCCGTGGACGGCGACCAATGGGGCGGCCGCGGGCCGCACGGCGGGGACTACTCCGACCGGGCTTTGGCCACCGACTACTGACCGCCACGGAACCGATCGCCCACGGGGACCTCCAACGTCAGTCGCACACATGCACCGCCGAGGGAAGTGCCGCAGATGGTCGTACGCCGCCGCTTCGCACCCGACTTCGATCCCGCCTTCGGGGACCGGCCACTGGCCGACGCACTGCAGGACATCGCCATCGGACGATGGCAGGGCGTCCGCGACCTGCTGCGCGCCACCGGTGACGACTGGCCGCTGCGCACCCATCGGATACGTCTGCTCGCCCACGCCGCGGCCGGTTCCTCGACGGCCGGTATCTGGCGCGCGGCGGATCCCCTCGACGCCGACGCGTCGGTCCTGGGCGCGGCCACCGAGGTCGTGAGGGTCTTCCAGCGGGCCATCGCCGCCGGCCGCAAAGCCGGCGCCGACCGGGCGCACCTCGACGCCGCGGTACGGGCCGCTCTCACCGCCGCCGACGCCCACCCCACGGACCCGATGCCGTGGGTGTCGCTGCTGACCGTGGCCAGGCTGTACGAGGAGGGGGTCCCGCGCCGCGAACTGCGCGGCTGGTGGGACGAGATGCGCCGGCGCGACCCGTACAACGTCGAGGGCCATGTGCAGCTGCTGCGCTACCACTCGGCGCGATGGCACGGCACACACGGCAGGATGTACGACTTCGCGCGCGACGCGGCCGGCGCGTCACCGCCCGGATCGCCGCTTCCGGTGCTGGTGCAGATCGCCCGGGCCGAGGAGTACCGGTACGTCGCCGACGCGGCGCAAGGCCGGGTGGTGCGCGGTTTCGACCAGCACTGGAAGCACGAACTGGCGGTCACGGAGATCCGCCGCACCTGGGAACGGTGGATCCTCTGGCGTACGGACGGGCCGGTGGCCCCTGCGGAGATCGGCGAGCTCAACTACCTGGTGCACGCCGCCTGCCACGCGGGACTGCGTCAGGAGGCGAGCGGGTTGTTCCGGCTGCTGGGGAACCGGGCGGCACATCTCCCGTGGGCGTACACGGGAGATGCGGCCGAGCAGTTCACGAGGTGGCGCGCACACGTCGACCCCACCTCGTGAACCCGTCGCCGGATCAGGCGCCGATGTCGCGGCCGTCCTTGCGGTAGACGGCGACGACCGACGGGCGGACCAGCTTGCCCGCTCCGTCGGGCCAGGCGCTCGCGGGCTTCTCGACGGACGCGCCGTCGACCTCGCCCGGGTGCTGCACCGCCACCAGGACCCGGCGGTCCTGGATGATCGGGCCGCAGGTCTCCGCGCCGGTCGGCACCGTCAGGAACTGCTTGAGCTCACCACGGCGCTCGCCGTGGGTCGCCACGCCGAACAGGCCGTCGTGGTTGCCGAGCGCGTTGCCGTCCGTGGAGATCCACAGGTTGCCGTGCGGGTCGAAGGCGATGTTGTCGGGGCAGGAGATGGGGCTGACCTTGTCCTTCGGGTAGCCCGCGAAGTAGGTCGCCGGGTCGTTCGGGTCACCCGCGACCAGGAACAGACGCCACGCGAAACCGTCGGACGCCGGGTCGTCCCAGTGCTCGGCGAGCTCGAGGACCTGGCCGTGCTTGTTGCTGTTGCGCGGGTTGGCCTCGTCGGTGCCCGGGTTGCCGGTCGTGCCGCGCTTCGAGTTGTTGGTGAGCGCGACGTACACACGGCCGGAGCGCGGGCTCGGCTCGACGTCCTCGGGGCGGTCCATCTTCGTCGCGCCGACCTTGTCACCCGCGAGACGGGTGAAGACGTACACCTCCTCCGCGGTCATGCCGGGGACGTGCGAGACGTCGCCCGTGGCGAGGGGGATCCACACGCCGGAGCCGTCGAACTCGCCGTCGGCCGGGAGCCTGCCGGAGCCGTCGATCTCGGACGCCGGGCTGTCGCCGGTGAGCTTGGCGACGTACAGCGTGCCCTCGTCGAGCAGCGTGCGGTTGTGCTCGCGCGCCGCGCGGCTGTTGCCCTTCTTCATCTGCTTCGAGGAGACGAACTTGTAGAAGTAGTCGAAGCGCTCGTCGTCGCCCATGTAGACGACGGGGCGGCCGTCGTCGGTGAGCCGGGGCTGCGCCGCCTCGTGCTTGAACCGGCCCAGCGCGGTGCGCTTGGCGGGCGTGAAGTCGGGGTCGTACGGGTCGAGTTCGACGACCCAGCCGAAGCGGTGGACCTCGTTCGGCTCCTGCTTCAGGTCGAAGCGCTTGTCGAAACGCTCCCACTTGCGCTCGGTCGTGCCCGTGCCGATGCCGTAGCGCTTGTCCGTGGCGCTCGAGCCGTTGGCGAAGTACTGGTTGAAGTTCTCCTCGCCCGACAGGATCGTGCCCCACGGAGTGGTGCCGCCGGCGCAGTTGTTGAGCGTGCCGAACACCTTGGTGCCGGACGGGTCGGCGTTCGTGCGCAGCAGCTCGCCGCCCGCCGCCGGACCGGTCAGCTCGAACTCGCTCGAGGTGTGGAGACGGCGGTTGAGCGGGTGCCGGGTCACAGGGGAGAGCCTGCCGGAACGGTTCTCCTCCTGGACCACGACCACGGACAGACCGTGGGCGGCCCAGGCGATCTCGACCTGCTCGCGGGTCGGGTTCTCGGGGTCGTACCCCTTGAACATCAGGAGCTCGTCCGTGTACTCGTGGTTCGCCACGAGCACCTGGCGGCCGTGCTCGCCCCGGAGCGGGAGCAGGCTGAGGAAGTCGTTGTTGTAGCCGAACTGGCCGGCCTGGGCCTTCGCCGACTGCTTGTCGGGGTCGAAGGCCGGGGCGCCGCGGAGGATCGGCTCGCCCCAGCGGATGACGACGCTCTGGTCGTAGCCCTCGGGGACGGTGACCTTGTCGTCCGTGTTGGGCGCGACGGGAGCGAAGCGGAGGCCGCGGGCGCCGTCGGCCCTGCCGCCGGGCTTGCCCGGCTTGTTCCCCTTGGCCTGCGCGGGGGTCGCCGTCTGCACCACGGCCGCACCGCCCGCGGCGGCGGCCACCGTCACGACGGCGGCGGCGCGCATCATCGAACGGCGCGACAGGGCGCTCGCTATGACGTCGCCGACGTACTCGTTGTCACTGGTGTTGGGGACCTCGTGGAAGCAGGCGTCGCCGCAGCGGTAGCGGCAGGTGAGGGCGGAGCGTCCGCCCGCGTGCGGAGAGGTGTTCAACAGCGGCAGCAGTTTGCGCACTTCGTCCTCCTTCGGCGCACCCTGCGCCGACATGGTGTCGGAATGATTCCGGCCATGACGCTATGGGCGTAGATCTGCACGGCGGCGGACACCGGGTGAACGAGGGATGAATGCGGCGCGGCCGAAGCGCGGTTGGGGTGTGTGGACCCGGCGTACGGGTGCCCTCCTCCGAGCCGCGTACGGCGGCCGCTAACCTTACGTGTCCGCCCTGGCCTGCGTTGTCCGGGCAGGAGCGGACAGTCACCGCACCCAACTCATGCGAAAGGCCTCGCCCATGGGTATTCGGAGCATGCTGCGCAAGGTGTTCGGACGCGACCGTGCCGAGCGTAACGAGTCGACGGCAGCCTCCGTTCCGGCCCAGACCGAGCGCACGGAACCGGCCACGGAGCCAGCGGAGCCGGTCGCGGAGCCGGTCACGGAAGCGAAGGTCCCCTCCCCGGCGCCCTCGGAACGTGTGTCGGACCTGGTTTCCGCGGCCTTTGACAACCCCCGCCCGCGCCCCTCGGTCCCGGCCCAGTCCGGTCCGACCGACCAGCCGGCCGCACCGGCCCCCGCGGAGCCCGCCACGGCCGACGTGGTGGAGCCGCAGGCCGACGACGAGGCGACCGCCGTACCGACAGCCACCGCCGAGACCGGCACCCCTGCCACGGAGGAGCCCGCCACCATCGAGGCCGTGGCAGACGCCGCCGCCCCCGCAGAGGAGGCCGCCACCGCCGGGACCTCCGAGGCCACCACGGAGGAGCCCGTCACCGCCGCGGCCGAGCCCGCCGCAGAGGAGCCCGCTCCCACCGAGGCCGGCGCCCCGGAGAGCGCAGCCGAGCCCGTGGCAGACCCGGCCGACACCGCCGACACTGCCGAGGCGGAGACCGCCACGGTGGAGCCCGCTCCCGCCGAGGCCGACGCCCCGGAGCCGCAGGCCGACACCGCCGCCACCGGCACGCAGGACGACGCAGCCGAGCCCGTGGCCGACACCGCCGAACCGCAGGCCGACCCGGCCCCCGCGGACGACGACACCGCGGCCACCCCCGCGGAGCCCGCCGCAGAGGACACCACCGCCGAGACCTCCGAGGCCACCACGGAGGAGCCCGTCACCGTCGAGGCCGAGGCCGCTCCCGCCGAGGCCGACGAAGCGGAGCCGCAGGCCGAGGCCACCCCCGCAGAGGACACCGCCCCCGCCGGGCGGGCCGCCAACGGGGCGGCGCGGGTCAAGGCGCGCGCGCCGCGCATCGCGGACGCGTACGCCGCCGCCGGTGCCGCGCTCAAGAAGGCACAGCTCACCGGGACGCGCGCCCACGTGTACCTCGTGCTCGACCGGTCCGGTTCGATGCGCCCGTACTTCAAGGACGGCAGCGCACAGCGGCTCGGCGAGCAGGCTCTCGCGCTCGCCGCGCACCTCGACACCGACGCCCGGGTCGACGTCGTCTTCTTCTCGACCGAGATCGACGGCACCGGCGAGCTCACCTTCGACGCCCACGAGGGCCGCGTGGACGAGCTGCACGCCGGTCTCGGCCGTATGGGGCGTACGAACTACCACCTCGCCGTCGAGGAGGTACTCGCCCTGCACGCGAAGAAGAGCACCGACGCCCCCGCGTTCGTGATCTTCCAGACGGACGGCGCTCCCGAGTCGAAGACCGCCGCCACCGCCGCCCTGACCGCGGCCTCCGACAAGCCCGTGTTCTGGCAGTTCGTGGCGTTCGGCGAGCACGACGCCAAGGCCTTCGACTACCTCCGCAAGCTCCAGGCGGACAACGCCGCGTTCTTCCACGCGGGCCCCGCTCCCCTCGAGCTGCCGCACGCGGAGCTGTTCAAGGGCCTCCTCGGGACGTGGCGCCCGTAGCTCTCGGGAACCGCACCCCGCCGGGGCGTCCGGACCTCCGGGCGCCCCGGCGCACGCGTGTGAGTCGATCTTCGTGGGCCCGATAGGATTTCGACCATGGCGGCCACTGGATCCGAGAAGCAGGGGGCGAAGGCGTACTACGTCTCGACCCCCATTTACTACGTCAACGACGCTCCTCACCTGGGCCACGCCTACACGACCGTCGCAGGCGACGTGCTCACACGCTGGCACCGTCAGCGTGGCGAGAAGGTGTGGTACCTCACCGGCACGGACGAGCACGGTCAGAAGATCATGCGCACGGCCGAGGCGAACGGCGTCTCACCGCAGGAGTGGTGCGACAAGCTGGTCACCGAGGCCTGGAAGCCCCTCTGGGAGCACCTGAACATCGGACACGACGACTTCATCCGCACCACGGAGAAGCGTCACACGGACCGTGTGCAGGAGTTCGTCCAGGACCTGTACGACAAGGGCGAGATCTACAAGGGCGGGTACGAGGGCCCGTACTGCGTGGGCTGCGAGGAGTACAAGCTCCCCGGTGATCTCATCGAGGCCGAGGACGGCACGAAGCTGTGCCCGATCCACAAGAAGCCGGTGGAGATCCTCAAGGAGGAGAACTACTTCTTCAAGCTCTCCGAGTACGGCCCCGAGCTGCTCGACTTCTACGCGTCGAACCCGGACTTCATCCAGCCCGAGTCGGCCCGCAACGAGGTCGTGAACTTCGTCAAGCAGGGTCTGCAGGACCTCTCCATCTCGCGTTCGACCTTCGACTGGGGCGTCCCGGTCCCGTGGGACGAGAAGCACGTCATCTACGTGTGGATCGACGCCCTCCTCAACTACGCGACGGCCGTGGGCTACGGCTCGAACCAGGCGAAGTTCGAGGAGACGTTCCCGGCGAACGTGCACCTCGTGGGCAAGGACATCCTGCGCTTCCACGCCATCATCTGGCCGGCGATGCTGATGGCGCAGGGCCTGCCGGTGCCCGGCAAGGTGGCGGCCAACGGCTGGCTGATGGTCGGCGGCGAGAAGATGTCGAAGTCGAACCTGACCGGCATCAAGCCGCAGGACCTGACCTCGCACTTCGGCGTCGACGCGTACCGCTGGTACTTCCTGCGTGCGATCGCGTTCGGTCAGGACGGTTCGTTCTCCTGGGAGGACTTCCAGGCCCGGTACACCTCGGAGCTGGCCAACGACTACGGCAACCTCGCCTCCCGTGTGGCGGCGATGGTCGGCAAGTACTTCGGTGGCGCGCTGCCGCAGGCGACGGCCGCCGGTGACGCTGAGAAGGCGGTCCAGGACGGTCTCGCCAAGGCCGTCTCGGAGGCCGACCGGAAGATCGGCGAGGAGCTGGACTTCCAGGGCGGCATCCTGACCGTCTTCGAGTTCGTGAAGCAGGTCAACGGCTACATCACGGAGCAGGAGCCGTGGAAGGTCGCCAAGGACGAGTCCGAGGAGGGCAGGGCCCGCCTCGCGACCATCCTGTACACGGCCGCCGAGTCGCTGCGCGCGGTCGCGGTCCTGCTGAACCCGGTCATGCCGGAGACGTCCCAGAAGCTGTGGGACTCCCTGGGCGCGGACACCACACTGGGCGCGCTGGCGGACCAGAAGGTCCAGGAAGCGGGCGAGTGGGGCAGGCTCCCGGCGGGCACGACGGTCACGAAGGGCGCGGTGCTGTTCCCGCGCCTGGAGGAGCCGAAGAAGGACTGACGCACCCCGCGGTGAGGGCCCGGAACCACGCGTGGTTCCGGGCCCTCACCCGTGTGCGCTCGGCGCACGAGCGCCGGCGCCGGCCTCGGCGTACTCAGCGCGCCAGCGCCTGGGCGTCCCCCATCACCACGACCGGCTTCTTCACCGGGTCCAGCCACCGCAGCAGTTCCTTCATCCGGCCCCGGGGCAGCGAGACGCACCCCTGAGTGGGTCCGCCGTGGTCGACGTGGAGCCAGATGCCGCCGCCCTTGCCGACGCCGAGCGGCCGGGTCCAGTCCAGGGGAGTGGTGCCGGGCTTGCGGTTGTAGTCGACGGCCACGACGTAGTCGAACGAGCCGGCGAGCGGCTCGCCCTCGAAGCCCCGTCCGCTGATGCTGAATGCCGGTCCCCGGTCGTACGGGAGCTTCGTGCCGGGGTCGGGCAGCCTGCCGCCCGCGTCCGACAGGCCGAAGACCCCGATCGGCGATCTGAGGTCGCCCTGCCGGTGGTCGTCGGTCCAGCCCTTGAGGGCGTTGTGCCCGTGCCATGTGTCAGACACGGGCTTCCAGCCCCGGTCCGCCGCCTCCCGTTCGTACAGCACGGCGGTGGCCCGGTTGGCGTCGGGTCCGTCGCCCGTGACGACGACGGCCTGCCGGCTGGCCGCCGGGATCGCGGCACGGGTACCGGGCCCGAGGGCCGGGATCTCGCCGGACCGGTCTGCCTGCGGCTCCGGTGCGGACCGTCCCGCCCGGCCGCTCTGTCCGTCGGCGCCCGCGCCCTCCCCACCGGGTGCCGTGCCCGCCGCGGCCTCCGGCCGGGCCGCGGTTCCGGGGGCCCCGTCACCGCCGGCGGTGCAGCCCGCGAGCAGCACACCGGCGCAGGCGAGCACAGGCAGTGTTCGTTTACGGAGGAGCATCCAAACGCCTTTCAGTCCTCGTTGTCCGTGTCGTCGCCGCGCAGCGCCGGCACCGGGTCGTGGTCGTCCGCCCCGGGGGTGGCCCCGCTTCCCGTCGGCGTGAAGCGGGCGTCGGCTACGATCCGCCGGGCGTCCTCCACGGCCTGTTCCGCCCCCTCGGCCGCGCACAGCGCGACTTCCATGACCACCTCCGGGCCGCTCCGGGTGCCGACCAGCGCGCTGTACTGCCGTGCGCCACCGATGGCACGGCAGCCGGGTTCGACGGTGCTCGATTCATACAGAACGGGAGAATCCTGCACCTTCTTGATCAACGTGGCGGACGGTGCCGGGGTCACGACCAGCAGCACGCCGCCCGGTCGCAGCGACTTGAGCGGAGGGCACCCCCACGGGTGCCCAGCACACGGCCGGTCATACGCCGTGAGCGGCTGTGCGGCCGCGAAACCGCGGGCCCCGACCTTCTGCCGGGGGTCGGCCGACAGTTCCAGTGACCGCCAGGAGGAGGGCAGCAGCAGGGTGAGGCCGGCCAGCCCGCCGTAACGGACGTGCGTCCCGGCGGTCGTCGGGAGGGGGCCCGGCGGGTTCGCGGGCGAGGACCGGAACGGCTCCGACGGTCCGGCCGCCGCGGGCGGCACCGGTCCGCCGCCGTCGCGCATGAGACCGGGCAGCAGCGCGCCCGCCACGGCCAGGGCGGCCACCGCTCCGGCAGCCGCTCCGGCGGCCCGCCGGCGGCGGCGGGCGACCCGCTCCCGTACCCGCTGCATCCGTTCCTCCGGCGCGTGCAGCCGGGGCACGGCCCGCTCCAGCAGGATCCGGAGTTCGGACGCGTCGTCGCCGTCGTGCACGGGGCGGAGGTCCTCGTGCGTGCGGTCCTGCCTGCGGTCCTGCCTGCCGCCGGCGTGTGTGTCGTCGTTCCAGTCGTCGTCCTCACGGGCGGCCACAGCGCTCACCCCCCTCCACGACGGCCGGCAGCGCCCCCCGAAGGGTGCGCAGCGCCTTGGCCGCCTGACTCTTCACGGTGCCGGGGGCACAGCCGAGCGTCGCGGCCGTGTCCTCGACGCTCAGATCCTCGAAGTAGCGCAGCACCACGACCGCGCGCTGCCTCACCGGCAGCCGCCGTACCGCCGCGGCCAGCGACTGCTCCAGGTCCACGCCCTCGAACGGGTCGCGCTCCGAGGCCCGGTCGGGCAGTTCGCCGTGCGGGACCTCGCCCCGCCAGCGTCTGCGCCACCAGGAGGCGTGCGTGTGGACGAGCGCCCTGCGTACGTACGCCTCCGGGTGGTCGCCCGCGATCCTGTGCCACTTCGGCCAGACCTTGGCCAGCACGGTCTGCAGCAGGTCCTCCGCGAGGTGCGCGTCCCCGGTCAGCAGCCAGGCGACCCTCAGCAGTCTGGGGCCGCGTGCGGCGACAAACTCCTCGAAGTCGCCGTCGCCCCGCCAGCCGCGCATCCGGTCCTCGCCATTCCGTTCGGTGTCCCACATCAGCAGAACGCGGTGGCGGGCCGGTCGGGTTGCCCCGGATTCGAGGAGTCGTTCCCGGACATGGGGAAGGGCCCCGGAACCTCGCGGTTCCGGGGCCCTTCCTGATGCGGTGCCGGGGTCCTACTCGCCGGACTTGGCGACCGGCTTGCGCAGCTGGATGTTCAGCTCGCGCAGGCGGGCCTCGTCCAGTTCGGTGGGCGCGCCCATCAGCAGGTCCTGGGCGTTGCCGTTGAGCGGGAAGGCGATCGTCTCGCGGATGTTCGGCTCGTCGGCCAGGAGCATCACGATGCGGTCGACGCCGGGGGCGATGCCGCCGTGCGGCGGGGCGCCGTACTCGAAGGCGCGGAGCATGCCGGCGAACTCCTGCTCGACGGTCTCACGGGAGTAGCCCGCGATCTCGAACGCCTTGAACATGATCTCGGGCTCGTGGTTCCGGATCGCGCCGGAGGAGAGCTCGGTGCCGTTGCAGACGATGTCGTACTGCCAGCCCAGGATGTCCAGCGGGTCCTGGGTCTCCAGGGCCTCGATGCCGCCCTGCGGCATCGAGAACGGGTTGTGCGAGAAGTCGATCTTCCCGGTCTCCTCGTCCTTCTCGTACATCGGGAAGTCGACGATCCAGCAGAAGCGGAAGACGTTCTCCTCGAAGTGGCCGGCGCGCTTGGCGGCCTCGACGCGGACCGCGCCCATGATCTTCGAGACCTCCTCGAAGTCACCGGCGCCGAAGAAGACCGCGTGGCCCGGCGCGAGCGCCAGGCGCTCGGTGAGGACCTTGACGTTCTCCTCGGTGAGGAACTTGGCGATCGGGCCGGTCAGCCCGCTGTCCTCGCCGACCCGCACCCACGCGAGGCCCTTGGCGCCCTGCTCGACGGCGTAGTCACCGAGGCCGTCGAAGAACTTGCGGGTCTGCCCCCCGGTGTCCGGCACGGCGAGCGCACGCACGTGCTTGCCGGCGAACGCCTTGAACTCGGAGGCCTCGAAGACGTCCGAGATGTCGACGAGCTCCAGCTTGGCGCGCAGGTCCGGCTTGTCGGAGCCGTACTTGAGCATCGCCTCGCGGAACGGGATCCGCGGGAACGGGGAGGTGACGTGGCGGCCGCCGCCGAACTCCTCGAAGAGTTCGGTCATCAGCTTCTCGATCGGCTGGAAGACGTCCTCCTGCTCGACGAAGCTCATCTCGACGTCGAGCTGGTAGAACTCGCCGGGCGAGCGGTCGGCGCGGGCGTCCTCGTCGCGGAAGCAGGGCGCGATCTGGAAGTAGCGGTCGAAGCCGGAGATCATCAGCAGCTGCTTGAACTGCTGCGGGGCCTGCGGCAGCGCGTAGAACTTGCCCGGGTTGAGACGGGACGGCACCACGAAGTCGCGGGCGCCCTCGGGGGAGGTCGCGGCGAGGATCGGCGTCGCCATCTCGTTGAAGCCGAGCGCGGTCATCTTGTGCCGGATGGCGGAGATGACGGCGGTGCGCAGCATGATGTTGCGGTGCATGCGCTCGCGGCGCAGGTCGAGGAAGCGGTACTCCAGGCGGCGCTCCTCGTTCACACCGTCGTCGGCGTTGATGGTGAACGGGATCTGCTTGGCCGCGCCGAGGACCTCGACCTCGGCGGCCTCGATCTCGACCTCGCCGGTGGGCAGCTCGGGGTTGACGTTCTCCGCGCCACGCGAGACGACCTTGCCGTCCACACGGACGACGGTCTCCTTCGTCAGCTTGTCGAGCACCTCGGCGGCCTTGGTGCCGGGCCGGGCGACGAGCTGCGTGATGCCGTAGTGGTCACGCAGATCGATGAAGAGGATGCCGCCCAGGTCTCGCCGATTGTGCAGCCAGCCGCTCAGCCGGACGTCGGCTCCGACGTCAGAGGCGCGGAGCTCGCCGCAGGTGTGGGACCTGTACCGATGCATCGTCGTTCATCCAGTCTTAGCGATTCGGGGTGGGCACAACCTTTGCAAGGTTACCGCCCGGCCCCCGTACGGCCCATTGACATAGACGCGACAGCCTTCCGCCACGTCACAACCGTGATGATCGGAATAAAGTGAGGCAATGCGCACGGAGGACGTGCTGGCCGCGATCGCGACCGGTGTATGGCGGTGGGACACCCGGTCCGGGACGGTGTCGGTCGACGCCGAGGCGGCCCGGCTGATCGAGCTGCCCGCCGAGCCGGGCGACGTACCGGCCTCCGTCGTCCGCTCGCGCTTCCACCCCGTCGACTGGGCGGAGATCAACGGCGTCATCTCCCTCGCCGTCGCGGAGGGAACCCTCGCGGAAGCCAGGCTCCGTGTCGTGGACGAGACCGGCCGGGTGCTGCGCACCGTCCGCAGCCGCACCAAGGCGCAGGGGGACGACGACGGTTACCTGCTGCACGGCACCCTCCAGGAGGTCGCGGAGCCGCAGCCCGGCACCACCGCCGCCCGGACACCGGTCACCGGCGACTGGCGGCGGCACCGGGAGGCGTTCCTGCTGGACGCGGGCCGCGCCCTCGCGGAGGCCCGTTCCACGGCCGAGGTCCTGCGGGTGGCCTCCTCCCTGTCGATGCCGGGCTTCTCCCCCGACGGCCTGGCGGTCTTCGGCGTGGCCGGCGACCATCTGACGATCATCGGCCAGCACGGACACAGCCCGTCCGACGAACAGCCCTTCACGGACCTGCCGCTGGACAGCAACTACCCGGCCGCCGATGTCGTGCGCACGGGACGGGCGGTCTACCTGCCGACTCCGGGCGAGTACCGCGGCCGTTACCCCGTCACCTGGCCGCTCGCGCAGCGCTTCGGCCGCCAGTCCTGGGCCTTCCTGCCGCTGATCGTCGCCGGGCGGACGATCGGCGCATGGCTCGCGGCGTTCCGCCATCCGGTCGCCTTCACACCCGACGAACGCTCCGTGCTCACCACCGTCGCCCGGATGCTCGCCCAGGCGCTGGCACGCGCCGGCGTCGCGGAGTCCGAACGTGAGCTCACCCTCGGCCTGCAGCGTTCGATGATGCCCTCGCTCGGCCCGGAGATCCCCGGCATGGCGGTGGCCGCACGGTACGTGCCGACCGGCGGCGGCCTCCAGGTCGGCGGCGACTGGTACGACCTGATCCCGCTCCCCTCGGGGCGCACGGCCCTGGTCATCGGTGACGTCCAGGGGCACGACGTACGGGCCGCCGGCCTCATGGGGCAGCTGCGGATCGCCCTGCGCGCCTACGCCTCCGAGGGCCACCGGCCCGACGCGGTCCTCTCCCGCGCCTCCCGCTTCCTGCACGGCATCACCGACACCTACGCGGAGGGCGACTACTCCAGCCCGCGCTTCGCCACCTGCCTGTATCTGGAGGTGGACCCGGCCACCGGACTCGTGGAGATCGCCCGCGCGGGGCACCCGGAACCGGCCGTGCGGACATCGGACGGGACGGTGCTGCTGCGCTCCACGGAGGGCGGGCTGCCGCTGGGCATCGAACCGGACGCGGACTATCCGACGACCCGGTTCGTGCTGGAGGCCTGGGAGACGCTGATGATCTGCACGGACGGCCTCGTCGAGACCGGCGGCCACGATCTCGACACCGGCTGGGCCAGACTGCGCGGCGTCATGGAGGAGCACTCCGGCGAGTCGCTGGAGGACCTTGCCGACAACCTGGTGAGGGCCGTGCACGGGCCCTCGTCCCACTACACGACGGGGCCGCTCGCCGACCGGCGCGAGGACGACATCGCGCTGGTGCTGCTGTGCCGGGAGGGGCAGCCGCTCCGCCGTGCGCCACGCCGCAGTTCCATGACCGTCGCCCAGGCGGAGCCGGAGCGGATCGCGGCCGCCCGCCGGCATCTGCGGGACCTGCTGCACGACTGGGAGGACACGGAACAGGTCGACGCCGCGGTCCTGATGATCTCGGAGATGGTCACGAACGTGCTCGTGCACACCGACGGCAACGCGCTCATCGTCATCGAGGTGGCGGACGGCGGCGCGGCCCGGCGCCTGCGCGTGGAGGTCACGGACACCGGCGACGAACTGCCGCACCTGCGCAGGCCCGGCGAGATGGCCTCCTCGGGCCGCGGCCTGCTGCTGATGGAGCTCTTGGCGGACACCTGGGGCGTGGATCCCAGGGGCGAGGGCAAGACGATCTGGTTCGAGCTCTACGAGTCGGTCCCGCCGGCCGGCTCCGAACGGCCCGGTGTGCCGGCCGGGCCGTAACGCGCCCTCAGCTCCCGGACGACGCCGAAGGCGGCGGCGGTGACGGGCACCGCGAGGAGCATTCCGAGGATGCCCGCGAGGCTCGCCCCCGCCGTGATCGCCAGCAGCACCACTGCCGGATGCATGTGGACCGTACGGCTCTGGATCATCGGCTGGAGCACATGCCCCTCCAGCACCTGCACCGAGAGCACCACCCCGAGCGCCCAGAGCGCGATGACGAACCCCCGGTCGGCGAGGGCGACGAGGACGGCGACCGCGCCCGAGATGAACGCGCCCAGGTAGGGGATGTACGCGCCAACGAAGACGAGTGCGCCGAGCCCGATCGCACCCGGTACCCGAAGGATCAGCAGCCCCGCCGTGATGCAGGCCGCGTCGATCAGGGCGATGAACGTCGTACCGCGCATGAAGCCCTCGACCCCGCCGTAGGCTCGGCGGGCGATCGCCTCGACCAGTTCGCCGGAGTCACCGGGCGCGAAGGAGCGCAGCGCGCCGACCGCCCTGTCCGAGTCCCGCAGGAAGAAGAAGATCAGCAGCAGCGCCAGGACGGCGATCGCGATCATCTCGCTCACCACGCTCAGCCCGGAGATCACCCCGGAGGCGGCCGTCCCGCCGAACTTCCCGAGCAGTTCCCTGGCGTTCGAGGCGAGGTCGTCGAGGGAGGTCCCGGCGGCTGAGAAGTGCCGGGACAGGCCGTCGGCGGCCTGCCGGAGCGAGGCGATGATCTGGTCGCCGGTCTCGACGAGCGCGTTGACGACGATGTAGCCCGCCCCGCCGACGACGGCGACGACGGCGGCACAGGTCAGTCCGGCCGCCAGGGACCGCTGCACCTTCATCCGGACCAGCCACCGGTACAGCGGTCCGAGCAGGGCCGTCCCGAGCAGCGCGAGGAGTACGGGCGTCACGGCCGTCTGGAATCTGACCACCAGCCAGACCCCGACGGCCGCGACGCCGGTGACGAGCAGCGCGACGACGCACCAGGCGGCGAGGCGCCTCACGGGCTCGGGCAGCAGCGGCTTCTGCGGGAACACAGGCCCCACCCGACCACGCTCGCCCGAACCCGTCCCGCCCAGCCGGTCCGCACGGGTGACGGGCCGTCAAGCGGGTGGCCGCCGGTTACATGCCGTGGACGGCGGGGACGGTGCCGAGCAGCCCCTTCTGGAAGTCCTCGAAGGCCTGCTTCAGCTCGGCCTGCGTGTTCATCACGAACGGGCCGTAGTGCGCCATCGGTTCGCGGATCGGACGGCCGCCGAGCAGCACGATCTCCAGATCGGGCGTGTTCGAGTCCTGGGCCTCGTCCGCCCGGACGGTCAGCGAGCCGCCGTCGCCGAAGACTGCCGTCTGGCCGGTCCGCACCGGCCGCAGCTCCTGGCCGACCGCGCCGCGCCCGGCCAGGACGTAGGCCAGGCCGTTGAAGTCCTCGCGCCAGGGCAGGGTCACCTCGGCGCCGGGCGCCAGGGTGGCGTGGATCATGGTGATCGGCGTGTGCGTGATGCCGGGGCCCTCGTGGCCGTCCAGCTCACCGGCGATCACCCTCAGCAGCGCACCGCCGTCGGGGGAGGTCAGCAGCCGCACTTGACCGCCGCGGATGTCCTGATAGCGCGGGTCCATCATCTTGTCGCTCGCGGGCAGGTTGACCCACAGCTGGAGCCCGTGGAACAGGCCGCCGGACATGACGAGGGACTCGGGCGGCGCCTCGATGTGCAGCAGACCGCTGCCCGCCGTCATCCACTGCGTGTCGCCGTTTCTGATGGTCCCGCCGCCGCCGTTGCTGTCCTGGTGGACGAACGTTCCGTCGATCAGATAGGTGACCGTCTCGAAGCCGCGGTGCGGGTGCCAGGGCGTGCCTTTCGGCTCTCCGGCGGCGTACTCCACCTCGCCCATCTGGTCCATCATGATGAACGGGTCGAGGTACTGGTAGTTGATCCCGGCGAACGCGCGCCGCACCGGGAATCCCTCTCCCTCGAAGCCGCTGGGGGCCGTGGAGACGGCGAGCACGGGCCGCGGCAGAGCCTCGGCGGGTGCGGCGACGCGCGGCAGGGTGATCGGGTTCTCGACAGTCACTGCAGGCATGGCGGGACCTCCTTGTGCGACCACTTTAGTTGAAAAATGAACTTCCTGCCACTCGGAACGAAGAACGCCCGGGAGGAATTCCTCCCGGGCGTTGAGAACCGGCCGCAGCGCGGGCGTCAGCCTCGACGTTCCAGCATCTCGTACGCAGAGACGAACAGCAGCGTGCACACCTCGACGATCTCCTCGACGCTTCCCGTCTGCTTCCCCAGCGTCCGGTCGACCAGCAGCTCGTTGACACCGCCGACCAGGGCGATGGAGAGCATGGGCAGCAGCTCCGGTCTCGGTATCCCGAGGCGGCGGGCCGCGAGGGCCGAGATGAAATCGGCGAATTCATGCATGACGGCGTGCCGCCGCTGCTCCATGGCCGGGCTGACGCCCACGACCTCGATGAGCACGACCCGCGCCTTGCGTCCGTCGTCGGTCAGGGTCTTGACGAACGACTCCAGGCCGGCCCGCGCCTCCCGCTCCAGCCCCGCCCGGCTCTCGCCCGCGGCCACTCCGGGGCTCCCGTCCGCGGCCCCGCCGGAGCCCTCACCACCCATGCCCACTCCAGGGCTCCCGTCCGCGGCCCCGCCGGAGCCCTCGCCCTCGCCGGGGACCCGGTCCGCAGTCCGGGCGGGCCCTTCGCCGACCCCGCCCACGGCCCGGCCCGCCGCCTCCGCCGCCGAGAAGGCCGCCGTCTCGACCTCTTCGATCAGCCGGTCGTACACCGCCCGGAGCAGTTCCTCCCGGCCCTGGAAGGACTCGTAGAAGTAGCGCTCGGTCAGCCCGGCCTCCCGGCACAACTGGCGCACCGACGCCGCGGCGTACCCGACCGTCCCGAACACCTCGAGACCGGCGTCGACCAGCCGTGACCTGCGCTCCTGCTGCCGTTCCGCCGCGCCCCGCCCGCCGTAGCGCCGGCCGGTCGGCTGTGCTGTCCCGCTCACGCCACCGTTCCTCTCCCTGTCCCGAGCCTTGACAGGATGCAACACGCTTCTGACAATCCCGATTGTCAGAATAATTTCCGGACTCCACCAGGACGGAGAGCCATGCCGGATTCAACGCGGCGTCACCCTGCCGCCGGCCGCGTCGTAGCGGTCACCGGTGCCGGGCGCGGCATCGGGCGGGCCGTCGCCCACGCGCTCGCCGCCGCCGGCGCCCATGTCGCTCTCGGCGACATCGACACGGCGGCCGCCGAGGCCGCCGCCGAGGACGTGCGCCGGCAATCCGGCGGCCGGACGATCGGTCTGCAGCTCGACGTCACGGACAGCGCGTCGTTCGAACGCTTCCTCGACCGCGCGCAGGAACGGTTCGGCCCGCTCGACGTCCTCGTCAACAACGCGGGGATCATGTGGGTCGGCCCCTTCGCCGACGAGGCGGAGCACACGGCGCTGCGCCAGTTCGACGTCAACGTCCACGGCGTCCTGCGGGGGATGAAGCTCGCCGCGCCCCGGATGCGCGCCCGCGGCGCCGGCCACATCGTCAACATCGCCTCGGCCGCGAGCCGGATCTCACCGCGCGGCGAGGCGACCTACGCGGCGACGAAGCACGCCGTCCTCGGCTACAGCACCGCCGTCCGGGCGGAGCTGCGCGACACCGGCGTCCGGGTCTCCGTCGTCATGCCGGCGGTGGTCGACACCGAGCTGGCCGTCGGCACCAGCGAGGGCGCCACCCGGCGGCTGACGCCGGAGGACGTCGCGGGAGCGGTGCTGCGCGTCGTCCGCCGCCCCCGCGACGAGGTGTACGTGCCGCGGCACGTCGGCCTCGTGCCGCTGGTCTCCGCGCTGCTGCCCGCCCGGGCGGCCGCGCTCTGGCAGCGGGCCGTGGTCCCCGATCAGCTGACCGCCCTCAAGGACGCGTCGGTCCGCACCGCCTACGAACGCAGGAGCAGGGCCGTGCCCGGCCACGACAAGGACAGGACCTCGCCATGACAGAAACCCTCACCGGTGACCTGCCCGCCGGCGAACTGCCGCAGGGCATACGTCCGATCCCCGAGTTCGACGGCGTGCACGACGTCTGGCCGCGCGGCGACCGTCTCCAGGCCGTACGGGACGCCGCCACCGCCTACCGGGAACGCTTCCGCGAGCAGGGCCGGATCCACGCCGTGCGCAGCTTCGACATCGCCGCCGCGCCGTACCCGACCCGCTACGCCTTCCACAACGCCGCCATCGCCCCCAACCCCTTCGTCAACATCATCAACCGGGCGCTCGTCGTGCACTACGACGACTTCGAGGGCACACCGCGAATCCTGGTGTGGGAGCCGACCGTCCCGGAGGGCTCGAGCACGGCACCCTTCTACGCCCAGCTCAAGCGCATGGCGGGCGACTGGCTCACCGACCATGTCTTCGCCCGGTACTACCACCGGCCGAAGGACGTGCTCGCCCTGTGCGGCCTCGGACCCGACGACGTCGACTACGTGAGCTTCGACCATCTGCATGTGCAGGACGTCCGCATGATCATGGGCGGCGACAAGCCGCTCCCGGGCGGCACCACCGCGCCCGAGCCGCTGTTCCCCCGGGCCCGGCTCCTCGTCCACCGCAAGGAACTCGGCACCTTCGAGTCCCCCCACCCCATGCAGCGCGCCTGGTACGTCGACGGCGGCATGGACGGAGTCCCCGCGGACCGGGTGATCCCGTTCGACCGGGACATCGAGCTGGGCGAAGGCGTCAGCCTGCTGTGGACGCCGGGACACACGGACGGCAACCACTCGCTCGTGCTGAACACGCCCGACGGCGTCTGGGTGTCCTCGGAGAACGGGGTGGCGGCCGACAACTGGCAGCCGGAGCTCTCCCGCATCCCCGGTGTACGGCGGCACGCCCGCTTCTTCGGCCACGAGGTCGTCCTCAACGCCAACACGCTCGAGGACTCCCTCGACCAGTACGACTCCATGGTCAAGGAGAAGACGCTGGCCGACCGCAGCAGCCGTGACCCGCGCTGGCTGCAGATCCTGCCGTCCTCGGAGATCGCCCGCTGGAAGCGCCAGTGGCCCGTCTGGCCGACGCACACGCACGGCGGTCTGCGCTACGGCACCTTCCCGGGCGAGCGCGAGAACTCCTGACCGCTACGGACACAGGGACACAAGGCGCTGCCGACCGCGGACCGGTCGGCAGCGCCCTGTACGTGTACGGGTGCGGGCGCGGCTAGCCGTACATCCGGCGCATCGCGAAGTCGACCATCTGCTCGACGGCCTTCGCGTCGAAGACCATCCGGTGGTCGCCCTCCATGTCGAGCACGAAGCCGTACCCCGTGGGCAGCAGGTCGATCACCTCGGCTCCGGTGATCACGAAGTACTTGGACTCCTTGCCCGCGTACCTGCGCAGCTCCTTGAGCGTGGTGAACATGGGGATGACCGGCTGCTGGGTGTTGTGCAGCGCCAAAAAGCCCGGGTTGTCACCGCGCGGGCAGTAGACCTTCGACGTCGCGAAGATCTGCTGGAAGTCCTCGGCCGCCATCGACCCCGTCGTGAAGGCCCGTACCGCGTCGGCCAGGGACGGCGGCGACGGCTCGGGGTACAGCGGCTGCTCCCCGTAGGAGGGCTGCTGAGGCACGTACTGCTGCTGCTGAGCGCCCGGGGTCTGGTCGTAGCCGTACATGACCGCAAGAGTAACGAGTCACAGATGCCCCTATAGGGGTTGCATCTTATTACCGACGGGTAGCATCATCGTAGCTACTTGCTGGTACGTGGATGAGAAATCCAACTTCCGATCTTTACGGAGCCGTCGCCATGGGGCACTACAAGTCGAATCTCCGCGACATCGAGTTCAACCTCTTCGAGGTCCTCGGGCGCGACAAGCTGTACGGCACCGGCCCGTTCGCGGAGATGGATGTCGACACCGCCAAGTCGATCCTCGACGAGATCGCCCGTCTCGCCGAGAACGAGCTCGCGGAGTCGTTCGCCGACGCCGACCGCAACCCGCCGGTCTTCGACCCGGCGACCAACACCGCGCCGGTCCCGGCGAGCTTCAAGAAGAGCTACAAGGCCTTCATGGACTCCGAGTACTGGCGCCTCGGCCTGCCCGAGGAGATCGGCGGCACCACCTCGCCCCGCTCCCTGATCTGGTCCTACGCGGAGCTGCTGCTCGGCTCGAACCCGGCGATCTGGATGTACTCGTCCGGCCCCGCCTTCGCCGGCATCCTCCACGCCGAGGGCAACGAGGCGCAGAAGAAGGTCGCCGAGATAGCCGTGGAGAAGCGCTGGGGCTCCACCATGGTGCTCACCGAGCCGGACGCCGGCTCGGACGTCGGCGCCGGCCGCACCAAGGCGATCCAGCAGGAGGACGGCTCCTGGCACATCGAGGGTGTGAAGCGCTTCATCACCTCCGGTGAGCACGACATGGAGGAGAACATCCTCCACTACGTGCTGGCGCGCCCCGAGGGTGCCGGCGCGGGCACCAAGGGCCTCTCCCTCTTCCTCGTGCCGAAGTTCCACTTCGACTGGGAGACCGGCGAGCTGGGCGAGCGCAACGGCGTCTACGCGACGAACGTCGAGCACAAGATGGGCCTCAAGGCGTCCAACACCTGTGAGATGACGTTCGGCGACCAGCACCCCGCCAAGGGCTGGCTCATCGGTGACAAGCACGACGGCATCCGCCAGATGTTCATGATCATCGAGTTCGCCCGGATGATGGTCGGCACGAAGGCCATCGCCACCCTCTCCACCGGCTACCTGAACGCGCTGGAGTACGCCAAGGAGCGTGTCCAGGGCCCCGACCTGAAGAACTTCGCGGACAAGACCGCGCCCAAGGTCACCATCACGCACCACCCGGACGTGCGCCGCTCCCTGATGACGCAGAAGGCGTACGCCGAGGGCATGCGCGCCCTGGTGCTGTACACCGCCTCCATCCAGGACGAGATCGCCGTCCAGGAGGCCGCCGGCGAGGACACCAAGTCCCTCGTGGCGCTCAACGACCTGCTGCTCCCCATCGTCAAGGGTTACGGCTCCGAGAAGTCGTACGAGCAGCTCGCCCAGTCCCTGCAGACCTTCGGCGGCTCCGGCTACCTGCAGGAGTACCCGATCGAGCAGTACATCCGCGACGCCAAGATCGACACCCTGTACGAGGGCACCACCGCCATCCAGGGCCAGGACTACTTCTTCCGGAAGATCGTCCGCGACCAGGGCCAGGCGCTGAACGCCCTCTCCGAGGAGATCAAGAAGTTCCTCGCCGTCGGTACCGGCGGCGACGACCTGGCCGGCGCCCGCGACGCGCTCGCCAAGGCCGCCGTGGACCTCGAGGCGATCGTCGGCACGATGACCAACGACCTCATCGCCACCGGCGAGGACGTCAAGAACATCTACAAGGTGGGCCTCAACACCACCCGCCTGCTCATGGTCTCCGGTGACGTGGTCGTCGCCTACCTGCTGCTGCGCGGTGCCGCCGTCGCCGCCGAGAAGCTGGAGGCCGCGTCCGCCAAGGCTGTGTCCGCGAAGGACGTGCCGTTCTACCAGGGCAAGATCGCGGCCGCGAAGTTCTTCGCCGCCAACGTCCTGCCGGGCGTCTCCGTCGAGCGCGCGCTCGCGGAGACGGTCGACGGTTCGCTGATGGACCTGGACGAGGCCGCGTTCTGACCCTCGCCACCTTCGGTCAACCGGTGCCGCCGCCCGAGTCCTCGGTCGGCGGCACCGCCGTTTCCGGCTGCCGGGCAGCCGTCCCCTCCGGGCGACCCGACCGTCGTCAGGCCGCCGGCCGCCCGTTTCCCCAAGGTGGCCGCCCGTCGTTCCGGCTGCCGGGCGCCGGACGTCCCTCGTTAAGGTGAACCCATGAGCAGCGCACCCGCCCGCTTCGATCGCGGCCACACCGACGACCTCATGTCCTTCCTCACGGCCGCACCCACGCCGTACCACGCAGTCGCCACGGCGGCGGAGCGGCTCGAGAAGGCCGGATTCCGGCAGGTGCTGGAGACGGACGCGTGGGACGCGACCGCAGGCGGGAAGTACGTGCTGCGCGGCGGGGCGATCATCGCCTGGTACGTGCCGGAGGGCGTCTCGGCCCACACCCCCTTCCGTATCGTCGGCGCCCACACCGACTCGCCGAACCTGCGGGTCAAGCCCCTGCCCGACACCGGCGGGCACGGCTGGCGGCAGATCGCCGTCGAGGTCTACGGCGGGACGCTCCTCAACACCTGGCTCGACCGCGACCTCGGGCTCGCCGGACGGCTCACCCTGCGCGACGGCACACAGCGGCTCGTGAACGTCGACCGGGCGCTGCTGCGCGTACCGCAGCTCGCCGTGCACCTCGACCGCTCCGTCAACACCGACGGGCTCAAGCTCGACCGTCAGCGCCACATGCAGCCCGTCTGGGGCCTCGGGGACGTCGAGGAGGGCGACCTGATCCGCTTCCTCGAGCAGGAGACCGGGCTCGACGAGGGCGAGGTCACGGGCTGGGACCTGATGGTCCACTCCATCGAGCCGGCCTCCTACCTGGGCCGGGACCGCGAGCTGGTGGCAGGCCCGCGGATGGACAACCTGGTATCCGTGCACGCGGGTACGGCCGCCCTGGCGGCGGTCGCCGCCTCAGCCGAACTGCCGTACATCCCCGTGCTCGCCGCCTTCGACCACGAGGAGAACGGCTCCCAGTCGGACACCGGCGCCGACGGCCCGCTGCTCGGCTCCGTGCTGGAGCGCTCCGTGTACGCCCGCGGCGGCACCTTCGAGGACCGTGCCCGCGCCTTCGCCGGGACCGTCTGTCTCTCCTCCGACACCGGCCACGCCGTGCACCCCAACTACGGCGAGCGCCACGACCCGACCCACCACCCGCGTGCCAACGGCGGCCCGATCCTCAAGGTCAACGTCAACCAGCGGTACGCCACCGACGGCCAGGGCAGGGCCGTGTTCGCCGCGGCCTGCGAGAAGGCCGGTGTGCCGTGGCAGACGTTCGTGTCGAACAACGCCATGCCCTGCGGCACCACCATCGGGCCCATCACGGCCGCCCGGCACGGCATCCACACCGTCGACATCGGCGTCGCCATCCTGTCGATGCACAGCGCCCGCGAGCTCTGCGGCGCCGACGACCCCTACCTGCTGGCGAACGCGCTGACCGCCTTCCTGGAGGGCTGAGCAGGCAGGCGCGCCAAAGGCTCCACCGGGGGCGGCGGGACGAAATGTTGCCGTCGCCCCCGGTGCGTTCGACGCTGGTCGGTGGGGGCTCCTGCCCGGCACGAGACGATCGGAGCGACCGCCATGAGAATGGTGCTGCGAGCCGTCATGGACACCGAAAAAACCAATAAGCTGACCGACCCTGAGAAGGTGGTACAGCTCTGGGACCGCATCCTCGGGCAACTGAACCCGGAGGCGGCCTACTTCAGCCCCCACCACGGCTGCCGGTCCTGCGTCATCGTCTTCGATCTGCAGGAGAGCTCCCGGCTGCCGTCCCTCCTCGAGCCGCTCTTCCACGAGTTCGGCGCGCACATCGAGATCCAGCCGTGCTTGAACAAGGAAGACCTGATGAAGGGCCTCGCCGAGGCGGCCGCGTCACGCTGACCGCCCCGGAGACGACCGGGCCCGGCGGTTGACAACCGGGCCCGGGACGGGGGACCAGGCCAGGGCCTGGCCGGACGACCGAGCCTTGGGGGCGGCCGGGTCCGGGGGCGGCCGGGTCTACTGCTCCCGGTCCATACCCGCCAGCACCAGCGGCAGCCTGGACACGCCCTCCCCGGTGACCCGCACCGGCACTCCCCAGTCCTGCTGGTGCACATGGCAGGCCGGATATTCGTTGTCCGGGTCGTCGTCGCAGGACGCCGCCATCGCGGAGACGTGCAGCACGCCCTCCCCGACCGTCGCGTCGATCTCCAGGTCACGGCTCAGATCCGTACCGGCGCCGTCGCCGGAGCGCAGCAGCTCCGGCGGCGTCGACGACACCAGAAGCCGTGTCGACGGGCCGTAGCGGGTGTCGAGCTTCTGCCCCGTCGGCGCCTCGAACACGACGTCCAGCCGGAGCGTTCCCGGCGCGACGTCGGTGGCGGCACGCCGGGTGCGGTGGGCGACGGACTCCACACGCACCGCCTCCTCCGGCAGCCGCAGCCGGGTCAGCCGGTGCCCGGCGGACTCGACCACGACGATCTCCTCGCCGTCGAGCACCGCACCGCTCGGCTCTCGAAGGTCCGTGGCCAGCGTGGTCACCTCACCGCTCTCCGGGTCGAAGCGACGCAGGGCGTGGTTGTACGTGTCGCTCACGGCCACCGAACCGTCCGGGAGCGCCGTGACACCCAACGGGTGCTGGAACAGCGCCTGCCCCGCCTCGCCGTCGCGGTGCCCGAAGTCGAAGAGTCCGGTACCGACGGCGGTGCGGACCACGAGATCGCGGTCGATCCAGCGCAGTGACGACGTCTCGGAGTCGGCGATCCAGAGCCGGTCCTCTGTCGCCGCGAGCCCGGAGGGCTGCGCGAACCACGCCTCGGCGGCCGGACCGTCGACGAGCCCCTCGTTGGTGGTGCCCGCCGCGACCTGGACCGTGCCCTCCTCGGGGTCGTACGTCCACAGCTGGTGCACACCGGCCATGGCGATCCACAGCTTCCCGCCCCACCAGGCCACGTCCCACGGCGACGACAGCGCCACCTCGAGCGCCGGGCCGGCCGTGGGCGAGCCCTGCCACCACTGCTTGCCCGTGCCGGCGAGCAGCTCGATCGTGCCGCTCCTCGGGTCGTAGGCGCGGATGGCGTGGTTGACGGTGTCGGCGACGGCCACGCGCCCGTCGGGCAGCAGGGCGAGGCCCTGCGGCTCGTTGAACTGGCCGTCGCCGATCCGGCGCACGACGCTCTCGCCGTCCGCCTCCAGCTCGACCAGCTGATGCCTGGTGGAGTCGGAGACGAGGAAGTTCCCGGAGGGCAGCCTGAGCGCCTTGCCGGGGAAGCGCAGATCCGTGGCGACCGGCTCCGGCGCGACGTACGGCCCGTCACCGCGGCGCAGGGTCCCCTTGGCGGCGTGCTCCACCTCGAGCTCCTCCACCAGCTTCTCGATGGCGTGCGCGTGGCCCTCGCCCGCGTGCTGGGCGACGACGTACCCCTCGGGATCGATCACGACCAGCGTCGGCCACGCCCGCACGGCGTACTGCTTCCAGGTCGCGAGATCGGGGTCGTCGAGAACGGGGTGGTGCACCTGGTAGCGCTCGACGGCATCGACGACGGCCTGGTGCTCGGCCTCGTGCACGAACTTCGGCGAGTGGACCCCGATGATCACGACGGTGTCGCGGTGCTTCTCCTCTAGCTCGCGCAGCTCGTCGAGGACGTGCAGGCAGTTGATGCAGCAGAAGGTCCAGAAATCCAGAATGACGATGCGTCCTCGCAGGTCGGCGAGGGTGTACTGCCTGTCACCGGTGTTCAGCCAGCCGCCTTTGCCGATCAGCTCGGGGGCACGGACACGGGCACGGCGTGGCTGGGGCGCGGGGGTGGGCGCCGAGGCTGCATCGTTCATGTTTCAAGAGTGCCATCCCCACGGGATCACCAGTCGCGAAGGGCGTGGGTCGGGTCGACGCGGGTGGCCCTGCGCAGCGGGCGGAGGGCGCCGAGCAGGACGGCGGCGACCGGCAGCAGGAGCGTGGTCAGGAAGAGCCAGGGACCGGGCAGGACGAGCCCTGCGGGCAGCCGGTCGGCGAAGATCTCGAGACGTCCCAGGGCCCACACGGTCACGGCTCCCGTCCCGGCGCCGAGCAACGCCCCGGCGACTCCGGCGGCGAGGCCTGTCGTACCGATCTCGGCGGCGAACGTCGTGAAGACCTCGCGTCGGCTGCGGCCCACGGCTCTGAGCAGGCCGATCTCATGGACACGTTCGCGCAGCAGACCGCTGCCCATCCCGACGCCGGTGACGGCGGCCGTGACGACCAGCATCAGGAGCATGAGCACCGCCCCCCACCGGAAGAGCTCCAGCAGGGCCGGCAGCTCACGGACCCGGTCGGCCACCGCGTAGGCGAAGTAGCGCTGCCGCTGCAGCTGTTCGAGAACGGGCTGGACCGTCGCGGGGTCCGACGTGACCACGGTCGCCTTCGAGAAGCCGCGGGTGTCGAGAAAACGCCGGGGGGTCACGCCTTCCCTGGCCGCGGCCCACTTCGTCACGAGCGGGGTGGCCGCGTAGGCGGCGTTGGGCCCGTCGATCTGCCAGGAGGGGTCGTAGATCCCGACGACGGTGACGCGGTCCTCGACGCCGGTGCCGCGGTTCTCGCCGGTGCGCTGCGTGTAGCCGACGGACACGGTCCGGCCGAGCAGGCCGGTGAGGTCCTGACCGTCACCGACGGCCGGCAGGACGACCTCGTCGCCCCGGAGAGGGAACACCTGCGTCCGGGCCCCGTCCACGAGAGGCGGGAGCAGCGAGGCGCGTACAGAGGTGGCGTGGAGCAGGAACGGCGGCAGGCTGCCGTCCGGGCCGCTGTCGAAGGACGCCTGGAGTACGGGTTCGACCGCGCGCACGCCCTCGAGCTCCGACACGGCCGTCAGATTGCCCGGAGTGAGCCTCTTGGTCGCCGAGTCGTCCCCGCGGGCCTCGATGTCGATCTGCTGAAGGCTCGATCCGGAAGCGAGGGTGGCCTCGGCAGCCCGGTCCGCGCCGTGGACGACGGTGGCCGCCGTCAGCGCGATCGTCCCGCAGACCACGAGCGTGAGCGCTGCGGCGAGCGAACGGCGCGCGAGGCGGCGGGCGTTCAGAAGGCCGTGACGGAGGTGGTTCACGCGGAGGCCCTCCCGCTGTCGGCGGGAAGCACGTCGCCCTGGCCGAGCACACCGTCGGCCAGGTGCAGCACCCTGTCCGCGCGTGCCGCCACGTCCCTGCTGTGCGTCACAAGAAGGACGGCGGTGCCGTTCGCAGCCGCCCGCCCGGTGAGGATGTCGAGGACCTCGGTCTCGGTCCGGGCGTCGAGGTTGCCGGTGGGCTCGTCGGCGAGCAGAAGGGCCGGCGAGTTGACGAGCGCGCGGGCGATGGCCACCCGCTGCTGCTCCCCTGCCGACAGCTCGTTCGGCCGGTGACGGAGCCGGTGGCCGAGCCCGACGTCACCGAGCAGGCTCTGTGCGGTCGCCGCGCCGCCGCGCAGACCGTCCCGATGGGCCATGGCGACGTTCTCCTCCGCGGTGAACTGGGGCAGCAGGTTGAACGCCTGGAACACGAACCCGACGCGGTCCCGGCGCAGGGCGGACAGGACGGGATCGGTCATGCCCGAGGTGTCGTGCCCGTCGACGAGAACAACGCCCTCGTCCGGGGTGGCCAGCAGTCCGAGCGCCATGAGCAGACTGGTCTTTCCGCTGCCGGACCGCCCGACGAGGGCGACGGTCTCTCCCCGCCCGACCTCGAGCGTGACGTCCCGCACGGCGGTGACGACGCCGTGGGGGCCGCGATGGGAGAGGCTGAGGCGTTGAGCTTGCAGGACTGGTGTCATGGGGGTCCTCAGGGGGTGCGACCGGCGGTCGGGGCGCCTTCCAGGAGCGCGCTGATGCGGTATCCGGCTCGGGTACCGGGGACGCCGCACTCGGAGTCCTTGGCACTGTCGCGGTAGAAGGTGGGGGCACCGGGGCAGGTGCGACGTTCCTCAAGGAGCGCGGTGAGACGGGCGACCGCTTCCGGCTCCGGCGCCCAGCCGAGAGATGCCGCGGCCTCGATTGCCTCCGCGCTTTCCCGGACTGTCCCGGTCTTCAGCCGTTCCTCCGCCTCTGCGGCGAGTTCCTGGGGGCGGGGCCGGCCGGAGAGTGTCTCCAGGCGGTCTGCCCGGTTGAGGCCGTTGATCAGCAGGGATCTCGCATAACGGTGCTCCGGAGTGTCCGGTTTCCAGGGGGCGACCGAGACTTCCGGTACCTCCGCGTCAAGAAGTGTCAGAACCTCGGTGTAGCGGTTCCAGAGGGCCACGTTGCGCACATCGATGTCCCGCGGAGCGGACGCCTCCAGCGCTGAGACCACGGTCTGGCGGTCCCGGTCCGCGACCTCGCCACCGGCCGCATCCATGAGCACGAGCCAGGCACCACGAAGTAGTGGGTCGTACTTCGCGAGGACGGTGGTGCGCATGGCGTCGAGCGCTTCACGCAGCGGCGGATCCGACCCTGGCAGCCCTGCTGCCATACGCAGCCTGCTGACCTCGAAGGTAGAGGTCAGTGTTCCCTGTCGCCTTTGCACCGAGGAGAAGAGACCGCTGGCCAGTTGTCTGGAGCGCAATCTTTCGGTGATGGCGTCGAGTCCCTTCCGAGGGCCGTCGATGACGGTCCACGCTCGGACGGTCAGCGAACCGACCTGGGGGTCGGTGGAGACCGGCTGCCCGGGTGAGAGGAGGTTCCGAAGGCGCTGACCGTCGGCAGTCAAATCGGTGCCCAGTCGCTCGGCCAGAAGGACGTAGTACGCCGCCTCGATGACGGACTCCTCCCCTCTCGGGGTGGAGGTTGCCTTCTCCCGCCACCAGGTCTCGGCCCGGTGGGCCAGTCCGTCGGGCAGCGGCGCATCCACCGCGTCCGCGATGTGTGCAAGGTGGTAGAGCTGCACGGGTCGTCCTGGCGCATCGGCAGCGGCCGTGGCCAACCATGACCGCACTCTGGCCCGGTCCCGGCCGGACAGTTCCGTGCCGAACTGGTCGAGAGCAGCAAGAGCGCTGGAGGTGTCGGTCAGCAATGAGGACACGTCAGCGGCCTTGAACACGGGGTCCTGGAAGTAGCCTTCCGGGTTCAGGTATTTGACCAGCGTCGTCACATCGGTCGAGGTGTGGAACAACTTTCCGCTCGCCTGCTCGATCTGCGACAACAGGATCCTGGATGTGAAGGGATCCGCCTGTAGTTCATCGGAGAACTGCCGACGCAATTCAGCCGCCCCGACATCGATGTTCACACTCCGACCTGTGGCTGAACGCAGAACGGTCAACCCATGAGCGGACTCGTAGAGACCAGGCCGGGCGGCTGACCCTTCGGATGCCATGAAGAGGCCGTCGTCCGCCCTCAGACGCTCGATGTCGGAAGCGAGATGGCGCTGTTCAGCAGAGAGCGACACCCCCTCGTCGTCCTCAACGGGGAAGTCGATCAGATTGCCAAGGGTTTGCCACCCTGCCAGGACGAGCAGCAGACTGCCTGCCGCCATCGCCGCGACCGTTCGCCGGGACCTCGGCGGCCTGCTTCCGGTCATCTTGAACTCCACCCGCCTTGTCGTCAGCCCGCACAGGCAGATGTCGTTCCCTTGACGCCGAGCCCGTCGTGGTAGGCCGAAGCGTGGGAACAGGTTTCGATGCCCCAGACCAGAGACAGGTAGCCGGATCGCGCCTGGCCGGCAAGGTCGGAGGTCCACGCGTCGAAGTTGGTCCACTCGAAAGAGTGAGACGAGGCACTACCGCTGGCGGAGACTCCCGTGCCGCCGGCGCCGATCGAGATGGACCCGCCCTTTCCGGTGATCTGCGCCTGGTTCTTGATCCAGGTCATCGACTGCGTTCGCGACCCCCTGTATGCCTTGGCGGAGGTCTTCCAATCACAGGCTTTGGCCCACAGGTTGCATTCCCAGGCATTCGCCTGGATGCTCACGCCACCACCGATCCCACGCTTCGACGTGTCGCTGACGGCAGCCGCCGACCCGGCTCCCGTCGACATCGCCACCATGGCCGCAACGCCGACGACAAGAGACGACTTCTTCATTCGTATCCCCCGTAGAAACAGTCCGCTTGGGCCGGGCCTTTCGTCTGCCCGGCGGTTCGGCGCATGACGCTAGCGGAGGTCGGGAGCAGGGATCACCGCCCGCCAAAACGCCCACGGACCGAGCGCAACGTTCCTTCGAACATGCCTTGGCGGGAAATCAGTTGTGGGGACAGGAATACTTCTCCGGTCTTTCGATGGACCAAGGGACGCGATCTTCACCATTTCGGGTAGCCGTACGCGTCCTGTTGCCCGGCCGACGCGTGCGTCAAAGGCCCACGGGGGTACGGGTCCATCATGAAATACCTGGTGCGGGACAAGATTTTCGCGATCGGTGACGACTACTGGATCGACGACGAGCACGGCCGCCACGCCTTCCTCGTGGACGGAAAGGCGCTGCGGCTGCGCGACACGCTGGAGCTCGAGGACCGGGACGGACGCGTACTGGTCACCCTGCGCCAGAAGCTGCTCAGCCTGCGGGACGCGATGACGATCGAGCGGGACGGCGAGGCGCTCGCGACGATCCGCAGGAAGCGGCTGTCGCTGCTGCGCAACCACTACCGGGTCACGCTCGCCGAGGGCACCGTGCTGGACGTCAGCGGGCGGATCCTGGACCGGGAGTTCGCCGTCGAGTACGACGGCGAACTGCTGGCGCACATCTCACGGCGGTGGCTGACCCTGCGGGACACGTACGGCGTGGACGTCGTACGTGAGGACGCGGACTCGGCGCTGCTGATCGCGGTGGCGGTGTGCGTGATCCGGCTGGCGGAGAAGGAACGCGAGGAGGACTGAACCGGTGCCCCTTCCGGCTCAGCCAGCCGGTACGGTCGGGGCCGCCAGGCCCAGGCGGCGGTCCTTGAGCGCGGGGAAGACCTCGCGGGTGGTCGCGACCTTCGCCGGGTCGAGGTCCACGGTGAGGACCTCCTCACCGGGTCCCGCCTCCGCGAGCACCTCGCCCCAGGGGTCGACGACGATGCTGTGCCCGGCCTGCTCGACGCCGGCGTGGGTACCCGCCGTCCCGCAGGCCAGGACGTACGCCTGGTTCTCGACCGCGCGTGCGCGGGCCAGCAGGGTCCAGTGCTCGCGGCGGCGGGCCGGCCAGCCCGCGGGGACCACGAGCGCCTGGGCGCCGTCGTCCACCAGGCCGCGGAACAGCTCGGGGAAGCGGAGGTCGTAGCAGGTGGCGAGACCGAGGGTGAGCGCGCCGGGGACGGGCACCGTCACAAGGTCCTCGCCCGCGCCCATCATCACGGCCTCACCCTTGTCGAAGCCGAAGCGGTGGATCTTGCGGTAGGCCGCGACGAGTTCACCGGCGGGGGAGATGACGAGGGCGGTGTTGTAGAGGGTGCCGTCGGCGGCCTTCTCCACGACGGAGCCGGCGTGCAGCCAGACGCCCGCGTCGCTCGCGGCCCCGGCCATGATGTCGAAGGTGGGTCCGGTGGGCGACTCGGCCTCCTGCTCGAACTGCTGGTAGGCGAAGGCTCCGACGGGCCACAGCTCGGGCAGGACCACCAGTTCGGCGGCTGCCTGTTCCCGCACGAGCGCGGCCGCACGCCGCCTGCGGGAATCAACCGATTCATCCGGGTCTACTGCGATCTGGATGAGGGAGGCGCGCACAGTACCACCGTCCTGGCATTCGAGCCGTCAACGCGGGCCTACGATCGTCACACGAAAGCACTGCCCGGGTGCCTTCGGGCAGCGTACTGTGCTCACCCGGGGGCCACCCCCGGACCCCCGCAGCGCTACCAGTCCAATTTGTCCGCGTACGACCGCCGAGGGGTCCCGTGACCGTCCATCCCAGCCTCCAGAACTACGCAGATGCCTGGACCCACTCCGTCGAAGCGATAGCCGAGCTGGTGCAACCACTCGTCGAGGGAGAGTGGAACCGCGCCACGCCGTGCCCGGCCTGGTCGGTGCGGGACATCGTCTCGCACGTCATCGGCCTGGAGTGCGAGATGCTCGGCGACCCCCGGCCCATCCACTCCCTGCCGCGAGATCTCTACCATGTGCAGCACGAGTTCGCGCGCTACATGGAGATGCAGGTCGATGTGCGTCGGCACCACACGGCTCCCGAGATGACCTCCGAGCTCGAGTACACGATGATTCGCCGGGCTCGTCAGCTGCGCAACGAGAACCGCAGCCCCGACACCCTGGTCCGTGCGCCGCTCGGCAAGGAACAGACGCTGGAACTGGCCTACCGGATGCGCGCGTTCGACACCTGGGTGCACGAGCAGGACCTGCGGTGGGCGCTGAACAAGCCGGGCAACCTGGACTCCCCCGGCGCATACGTCACTCGGGACATCCTGCTGCACGGGCTGCCCAAGGTCGTGGCCAAGGAGGCGGGCGCGCCCGCCAATTCGGCCGTGGTCTTCGACATCCACGGCCCGGTCGAGTTCCTGCGGACCGTGCGGGTGGACTCCGACGGCCGCGGTTCGATCGACGGCTCCCCCTCGCTCGGCCCCCTCGTGACCATCGGCATGGACTGGGAGACCTACTACCGGCTGGCCTGCGGCCGTGTCCGGGCCACCGCGCTGCCGGACCGGATCAAGGTGGACGGGGACGCGGAACTGGCGGAGGCCATCCTGCGCTCGTTCGCGGTCACCCCCTAGGGTCTTTCGTTTGGATCAGGCCGGATCAGCGAGTGGGGGTCCCCCCACGCCCGCAGGGCGCAGGGGGAGGGTCTGGTGCCGTGCATCGCAAGGCGGAGGAAGGAGCCCACGCGGAGGGGGCACCTCCCGTGCCAGGAGGGCTACGGGGGAGTCGGCGGCTGACGGCAACGCAGCGAGGTGCGGTGCCAGGGCACGCGAGCCCGGCAAGATCCGAACGAGAGGCCCCAGCCGGTGAAAGCCGCCGCACCGCCTGCCGCCCTGGCGCTGAGCGGCACGGCGCCCGCGCACCAGGGCCCTCGGCGGCCCCGGGAGCTCCTTCCCGGGGCCGCTGCCCGTCCGTCGGTGGTCCAGCGGCCTGAATCAACGGGCGGCGGACAGCGGGCGGCCTGAGAGGCCCCCACGGCTGCTGTCACGCGGGGACGTGCACCGCCTCCACCCGGCTCGCCACCAGTCGTTCCCGCTCGCGCCGGGCCGCTCGGCCGCGCAGCCGCAGGATCTGGGCGACCCCGAGGGCTTCCAGGACGAAGACCGACGAGAAGGCGATCCGGTAGTCGTCACCGGTGGCGTCCAGCAGGACCCCCACGGCCAGCAACGTTGTCATCGAGGCGACGAACCCGCCCATGTTGACGATGCCGGACGCCGTCCCCTGCCGCTCCGGCGGGTTGGCCGGCCTGGCGAAGTCGAACCCGATCATTGACGCGGGCCCGCACGCGCCGAGCACGGCGCACAGTGTGATCAGCAACCACGTCGGGGCATGGTCGCCCGGGTAGGCGATGGTGGCCGCCCACAGGGCGGCGGTGGCGCCCACGGTGCCCAGCGCCAGGGGCACCCGCGCCGCATGGTGGCGCGCGATGATCTGACCGAAGACCAGCCCCACCATCATGTTGGAGAGCACCACCAGCGTCAGCAGACCACCGGCGGTCTCCCTGGACCGGCCCTGCGCCTCGACCAGGAACGGCATGCCCCACAGAAGCAGGAAGACCATGCCCGGGAACTGGGTGGTGAAGTGGACCCACATACCGAGCCGGGTGCCTGGCTCACGCCACGACTCGGCGATCTGCTTCCGTACGAAGGCGGGCCCGGCGTGCCGGGCCGGTGGCGGTGCGTGGCCCTCGGGGTGGTCGGAGAGGAAGAGCGAGAGCAGCACGAGCACCAGCACTCCGGCCAGGGCGCTGCCCGCGAAGGTGGCTGTCCAGCCCATACCGTGCAGCATGCGGGCGATGACGAGGGTCGACACGAGATTGCCGGCCATGCCGCAGAGCGCGGCGACCTGCCCGATGAGCGGTCCGCGCCGTGCGGGGAACCAGCGGGAGCCGAGCCGCAGCACGCTGATGAAGGTCATGGCGTCGCCGCAGCCGAGGAGTACGCGGGAGGCGAGCGCCGTTCCGTACGACGGGGAGAGCGCGAACCCCAACTGGCCGACGGTGAACAGCACCACGCCGATGGTGAGGACCTTCTTGGTGCCCAGCCGGTCGACCATCAGGCCGACCGGTATCTGCATGCCCGCGTAGACCAGCAGCTGGAGTATGGAGAACGTGGACAGCGCGGAGGCGTTGACGCCGAAGCGGTCGGCCGCGTCGAGTCCGGCGACACCCAGGCTGGTGCGGAAGATGACGGCGACGAAGTAGACGGCGACTCCGATGCCCCACACCGCGGCGGCGCGACGGCCGCCGGGTGGATCACCGGGCAGGAGGCCGGCCGGGGACGATCCGCTCACCGGTCCTCACCCCGTACGAGCACTTCGACCCTGCCCAGATGCCGGTGCACACAGCGCGCCGCGCCGTCCGCGTCGCCCGCCTTGATCCGCTCCAGGATCTCGGCGTGCTCCTCGTAGTTGCGTGAGACGCGGTCAGGGAGCGCCTGCATCATGGCGACGCCCATCCGGAGCTGGCGGTCACGGAGCTGGTCGTAGAGCTTGGAGAGGATGTCGTTGCCGGCGTGCTTGACGATCTCGGCGTGGAAGCAGCGGTCGCTGACGGCGAAAGCCGCGAGGTCACCGGCGTCGGCGTGCCGCTGCTGCTGCGCCAGGAGCTCCTCCAGGCGGGCGACGAGTGCGGCGGGCGCGGGCACGGCCTTGCGCACCGCGAACTCCTCGACCAGCAGCCGGGTCTCGACCACGTCCCGGATCTCCTGCGCGGAGACTGCGAGGACGAGCGCGCCCTTCTTCGGATAGAGCTTGATCAGCCCTTCCACCTCGAGCTTGAGCAGCGCCTCCCGCACCGGTGTCCGGGACACGCCCACGGCCTCGGCGAGTTCGCCTTCCGTGAGGAGGGTCCCGCCTTCGTAGCGGCGGTCGAGGACGGCCTGCTTGATGTGGGTGTAGACGCGCTCTGCGGCAGGGGGCTGCTTCAGGGAAGTGGTGGAGGTGGCGGTGGCGGCGGGCATGCGCACAGCTTAGATACAAGACAGGTGCATCAGGCATCGGTGTCCGCATCGCGGAACACGCACCCGGATGAAGGGCTGCACCGCGTCAGGAGTCCGTGAATACCTGGCGGCGCAGACATGAAAACGCCCGGCCGGGCAGAACCCGGCCGGGCGTTTCACGTGAAACAGGACTTTCAGGGACCAGGGCCGTCAGGCCCAGGTAATGAGCCGCTTGGGGTTCTCGAGGATCGCCGCGAGATCCGCGAGGACCTTGGAGCCGAGCTCGCCGTCGACCAGACGGTGATCGAAGGAGAGCGCCAGCGTGGTCACCTGACGCGGCTTCACCTTGCCCTTGTGCACCCACGGCTGGAGCTTGATCGCGCCCACCGCGAGGATCGCCGACTCGCCCGGATTCAGGATCGGCGTGCCGGTGTCGACGCCGAAGACGCCGACGTTGGTGATGGTCACCGTGCCGCCCTGCATCGCCGCCGGGGTGGTCTTCCCCTCGCGGGCCGTCGCCACCAGCTCTCCGAGCGACTCGGCCAGCTGCGGGAGGGTCTTGTCGTGCGCGTCCTTGATGTTCGGAACGATCAGACCCCGCGGAGTGGCCGCCGCGATACCCAGGTTGACGTAGTGCTTCTGCACGATCTCCTGGTTGGCCTCGTCCCAGCTCGCGTTGATCCCGGGGTTCCGCTTGATCGCGACGAGCAGGGCCTTGGCGATCAGCAGCAGCGGGTTGACCCGCAGGCCGGCCATGTCCTTGTCGGACTTGAGCTCCTCGACGAGCTTCATCGTTCGCGTCACGTCGAGCGTCACGAACTCCGTGACGTGCGGCGCGGTGAACGCGCTGCCCACCATCGCCGCCGCGGTCGCCTTCCGTACGCCCTTGATCGGGACACGGGTCTCCCGGGCGCCCGCCGCGACCGGGGCGGCGGTCGGCTCGGAAGCCTGCGGTGCCGAGACGGGCTCGGGCGCGACAGGAGCCACCGCCGTGCCCTGCGTCGGCGCGGCCGCCGCGTGGACGTCCTCGCGGGTGATGACACCGTCGGGACCGGTCGGTGTGACCGTCGCCAGGTCGATGCCCAGGTCCTTGGCGAGCTTGCGCACCGGCGGCTTGGCGAGCGGGCGCGGCGCCGTCGGCGCGCCGTGGCCGTTCATCTCCGCCTGGATGGCGGCGGCCGCCTTGGCCTGCTCGGGAACGCCGGTCTGCTTGCGCGGCCGGCGCTTGGTGGACGACTCGGCCACGCCGTAGCCGACGAGAACCGGCTGCCGGCCCTTCGGCTTGGCGTCCTCCGCGACCTCGGCGGCTTCCGCCACCGGCGATGCCTCGGTCTGCGCGACCGGCACGGCGGCCGCCTCTGCCGGAGCCGCCTCACCGCTGCCCGGAGCGACGTCGACCGTGATGATCGACGTGCCGACGTCGACGGTGGTGCCCTCCGCGAAGCGGAGCTCGTGCACCACACCGTCGTACGGGATCGGGAGCTCGACGGCCGCCTTGGCGGTCTCCACCTCGCACACGACCTGGCCGTCGGTGACGGTGTCGCCCGGCTGGACGTACCACTTGAGAATCTCGGCCTCGGTGAGTCCCTCGCCCACGTCGGGCATCTTGAACTCGCGGAAACGGAGCGAAGTGTCTTGCGTCATGGTCACGGCACTCCTCAGTACGCGAGCGAGCGGTCGACGGCGTCCAGTACACGGTCCAGACCCGGAAGGTACTCCTCCTCGAGCCGGGCCGGCGGGTACGGGGCGTGGAAACCGCCGACCCTGAGCACCGGTGCCTCCAGGTGGAAGAAGCACCGCTCGGTGATGCGAGCGGCGATCTCCGCGCCGGAGCCGTAGAAGACGGGGGCCTCGTGGACGACGACCAGCCTGCGGGTCTTCTCCACGGACGTCTGGATGGCGTCGAAGTCGATCGGGGACATCGAGCGCAGGTCGAGGACCTCCACCGACTTGCCCTCCTCGGCAGCGGCGGCGGCCGCCTCGAGGCAGACCTTCACCATCGGGCCGTAGGCGGCGAGGGTGATGTCGGTACCGGCCTGGGCGACGCGGGCCGCGTGCAGCGGGCCGGGGATGGCCTCGGTGTCCAGCTCGCCCTTGTCCCAGTAGCGGCGCTTCGGCTCGAAGAAGATCACCGGGTCGTCGCTCTGGATCGCCTGCTGGAGCATCCAGTAGGCGTCGGAGGAGTTCGACGGGGAGACCACCTTGAGACCGGCGACGTGCGCGAAGAGCGCCTCCGGGGACTCGGAGTGGTGCTCGACCGCGCCGATGCCGCCGCCGTAGGGGATACGGATGACGACCGGCAGCTTGATCTTGCCCAGCGCACGGGCGTGCATCTTCGCGAGCTGAGTGACGATCTGGTCGTACGCGGGGAAGACGAAGCCGTCGAACTGGATCTCCACCACGGGGCGGTAGCCGCGCAGGGCCAGGCCGATCGCGGTGCCGACGATGCCCGACTCGGCGAGCGGGGTGTCGATGACACGGTCCTCGCCGAAGTCCTTCTGCAGGCCGTCGGTGATGCGGAAGACGCCGCCGAGCTTGCCGACGTCCTCACCCATGATCAGGACCTTGGGGTCGGTCTCGAGCGCCTTGCGCAGGGACTCGTTGAGCGCCTTCGCGAGAGGAAGCTTCTGCACTGCCATGATTAGTTGCCCTCCTCGGCGAACGACGCCTGGTAGGCGGCGAACTGGGCCCGCTCCTCGTCGACGAGGGAGTGACCGTCGGCGTAGGTGTGGTCGAACATCGCCATGTCGTCCGGGTCGGGCATGGCACGGACGGCCTCGCGCACGCGCTTGGCGAGCACGTCGCTCTCCTCGTCGAGGGCGGTGAAGAACGCCTCGTCGGCGTGGCCCTCGGCCTCGAGGTACGTACGCAGCCGAAGAATCGGGTCCTTGGCCTCCCAGGCCGCCCGCTCGTCGTCGTGCCGGTACTTGGTGGGGTCGTCGGAGGTGGTGTGCGCACCCATCCGGTACGTGAAGGCCTCGACGAGCGTCGGGCCCTCGCCGCGGCGGGCCCGCTCCAAGGCGGAACGGGTCACGGCCAGGCAGGCGAGGACGTCGTTGCCGTCGACGCGGACACCGGGGAAGCCGAAGCCCTGCGCGCGCTGGTACAGCGGGACGCGGGTCTGCTTCTCGGTCGGCTCCGAGATCGCCCACTGGTTGTTCTGGCAGAAGAAGACGACCGGAGCGTTGTAGACGGCGGAGAAGGTGAAGGACTCCGCGACGTCGCCCTGGCTCGAGGCGCCGTCTCCGAAGTACGCGATCACGGCCGAGTCGGCACCGTCCTTGGCGACGCCCATCGCGTAGCCGGTGGCGTGCAGCGTCTGCGAACCGATGACGATCGTGTACAGGTGGAAGTTGTTGGTGGTCGGGTCCCAGCCACCGTGGTTCACACCGCGGAACATGCCCAGCAGGTTCGTCGGGTCGACTCCCCGGCACCAGGCGACGCCGTGCTCACGGTAGGTCGGGAAGACGTAGTCGTCGTCGCGCAGGGCGCGTCCCGAGCCGATCTGGGCGGCCTCCTGGCCGAGCAGCGACGCCCACAGGCCGAGCTCACCCTGGCGCTGCAGGGCGGTCGCCTCGGCGTCGAAGCGGCGGGTCAGAACCATGTCCCGGTACAGCCCGCGCAGCTCGTCGGCGCTCAGGTCGATGTCGTACTCGGGATGCTGTACGCGCTCGCCCTCCGGCGTCAGCAGTTGTACGAGCTGGGGCTCGGAAGCCTGCGGCTTCTTGGCGGCGCTGGCGCGCTTACTGGCGCGTCGCGGTTTGCGCGCGGCAGCAGTGCTCTCCACGGTCACGTGCGTGCTCCTCCGTCGGTCCGGCCCCCGGGGTCCGCCGGAAAGCCAGTGCGGCTCGCCCGCGTCCCGGCCCGCGCACGGGGTGTGTGCGGCGGGGCCGGGTGTCGGGCGTGACAGGTGCCCCGGCGAACGTCCTGTCACAAGCACGTTACCCAGTGGGCAGCATTACTGCGAAACCCCATTTGACCTGCGATTTTGCTTGGATTTCCAAGTAAATCGAGAAATAGGGGAACAACCACTGGTCACAGCCTTGCAGGCCGCCGGAACACGGGCACGTTATCCCGGCCACCCCCGACACGGGAAGACTCAATATGTGAGACTGCCCCCGTGCACGAAACGGGAAAAATCACGGTATTCCTGCTCGACGACCACGAAGTCGTGCGGCGTGGCGTTCATGAACTGCTCTCCGCCGAATCCGATATCGAGGTGGTCGGCGAGGCCGGCACCGCGGAAGACGCCCTGGTCAGGATCCCTGCAACCGATCCCGATGTCGCCGTGCTCGATGTGCGGCTGCCGGACGGAAGCGGCGTCGAGGTCTGCCGCGAGGTCCGTTCGCGCAACGAGAACATCAAGTGCCTGATGCTGACGTCCTTCGCCGATGACGAGGCACTCTTCGACGCGATCATGGCGGGGGCCTCCGGATACGTACTGAAGGCGATCCGCGGCAACGAGCTGCTCGCCGCGGTGCGGGACGTCGCCGCGGGCAAGTCGCTGCTCGACCCCGTGGCGACGGCGCGGGTCCTGGAGCGGCTGCGCGAGGGCAGCAGGCCCGCCGGTGACGAACGGCTGGCCCGGCTCACCGAGCAGGAGCGCCGGATCCTGGACCTGATCGGGGAGGGGCTCACCAACCGCGTCATCGGCGAGCGGCTCCACCTCGCCGAGAAGACGATCAAGAACTATGTCTCCAGCCTGCTCTCCAAGCTGGGGATGGAGCGCCGTGCACAGGCGGCGGCCTACGTGGCGAGGATGCAGGCGGAGCGCCGGCACGGCTGAGCCGGCCCGGCGTCGTCACCGGTCCGGGCCATCGCGGCCACTCACGGTTTCGGGACCTTCGGCCCACTCTTTCGGGGCCGGTGACTCTACACAGCGCAGTCGGCGGTCACGGAGAGTGGACGCCATGTCGTCAGAGGAGCTCCGCGCCGTCGAACTGCTGGACCGTGTCCCGTACGGTCACCTGGCCACCAGCATCCGGGCCATGCCGTTCCTGGTCCCGGCCCGCCACATCGTCGCCGACGGCGGGGTGCTGCTGCGCCTGCACGCGGTCTTCGACTACGAACGGGCCTGCTGCGGGAGTGTGGTGGCCTACGCCGCGGACAACCTCGACTCGGGCTCGGCGGCCCTGTGGTCCGTGCAGTTCACCGGCACCGCGGAGGCCGTCCGGCCGACGGGTGGGGAACTGGAGCGCTTCGGGCCGCGGCCGCACCGCATCGACGGCGAGGAGTTCCGGCCTGCCTATCTGCGCCTGGAGCCACGGTTCGCCACCGTGCACACCATGGACCGCTTCGACGAGCCGTCCGCGCCGCGCGCGGTGTGACTCCGGCGTCCGCGCCGCGCGCCGTGTGACTCCGGCGTGCGCGCGTGCCGTGTTACGCCGGCGTGCGCGCCGCGTGCCGTACTCAGACGGCGGGCGGCGCGCCTGTGTCACTCTCCCTCGGGGTCCCCGGGGTTCCCGTTCCCGCCCTCGGTGGCCCCGCCGGTCCCAGAGGGAGACTCCGCCGGTTCACTCGGCGTCTCCTCGGGTTCGCTCGCCGTGTCGCTGGGCTCGCCCGTCGGGTCGCTCTCGGTCGGGCTCTCGGAAGGCGTCTGCGGCGTGCTCGGCGTGAACGACGGGCGGTCGGAGGGGGTGTAACTCGGCCAGGAGTTGCCCCCGGTCGACGTGTCCGGGTCCTGTGACCCCTCGGTCTCCTCATCGGTCGGTGTCGGGGTCTCCTCCGGCGTCGCGCTCGGCGACTGGGAAACGGTCTTGCCGTCCCCCGGACCGGTGTTGTTGCCGGTGTCGTTCGCCGCGTTGAGCGCGAAGGCGATGCCCGCGACGACCGCGACCACGGCGAGAGCGGCGAGCAGCCACACCTTGCCCCGGCCGCCCCGGCGGCCCCCACCGGGGTGGTTTCCGTAACCGCCGTCGTAGGCACCGTCGTTCGGGTTCATCGGAGGAAGGATCGGGCCCTGCGAGGTCTCGCCGTGCACAGGGTGCACGGCGGTCGCGCCCATCATGCCGCCGGTCGCGCCGGCGCCGCCGTCGTACAGGCCGACCGGGCCCGTGTTCCAGGCGCCGTTGTGGCTGCCCTGCTGCTGGAGCATCTGCAGGGCGTACTGGACCAGTCCGCGCATCTCCTCGGCGCTCTGGAACCGGTCGTCCGGGTCCTTCGCCAGCGAGCGCATCACCAGCCCGTCCAGCTCCGGCGGCACGGCGTCGGAGACGTCCGACGGCGGCGTCGGGATGTCCTGTACGTGCTGGTAGACGACCGAGAGCGGGGTCTCCCCGGTGAACGGCGGGCGCAGCGCCAGCAGTTCGTAGAGCAGGCAGCCCGTCGCGTACAGGTCGGAGCGGTGGTCGACGGCCTTGCCCAGGGCCTGCTCCGGGGAGAGGTACTGGGGGGTGCCCATGACCATGCCGGTCTGGGTCATCGTCGACTGCGCGCCGTGCAGTGCGCGCGCGATGCCGAAGTCCATCACCTTGACGGCACCGGAGTTGGTGATGATGACGTTGGCGGGCTTGATGTCGCGGTGCACGATGCCGTGCTGGTGCGAGTACGCGAGGGCTTCGAGGACACCCGAGACGATGATCAGGGCCTGCTCCGGCGGCGGCGCCTCCGCGTTGACGAGCAGATCGCGGATGGTGCGGCCCTCGACGAGCTCCATCACGATGTAGGGGACGGTCTGGCTGCCGACGACGTCCTCGCCGGAGTCGTACACCGCCACCACGGAGTGGTGGTTGAGCCCCGCGACCGACTGGGCCTCGCGAGTGAAACGGGCCTTCGAGACCGGGTCCTCCGCGAGGTCGGCCCGCAGCAGCTTGACGGCGACGGTGCGGCCGAGCCGCACGTCCTCCGCAGCGAACACCTCCGCCATTCCACCGCGGCCGAGACGGTGCGTCAGGCGGTAGCGGCCGTCGCCGACCAGCCCGCCGACACCCCAGGCTTCCGCAGGATCCGGCACTCCGCTGCCGTCTGCTCCGGGTTCGGGTGCCATCAGTCCTCGCCGTCGTATCTGTCCGCCTGCGTAGGGTGCGTGCGGGGTGCCATTTCTCAGGGTGCTGTGCCACGTCACGCTACAGCCTTGGCGCGGCAGGCCGGATTCGAGAGAGACCGGCCATCAAACCTGCCCGGCGCCGCGCCGCGCAAATTGGATGCTGTTCCTGTAACGCTTCCGAGACGCTTGTTGTGCGTACGGTCACGGAACGGGCACCTGGCTTGACGTGTCGGACCCCTGCGGCAGACTTGCCCCGTAATACGGGATCACGGTCCAGGTTTCTCGGTTCCCGGGAAGCGGATCGTCAAGCAACGTGAAACACGCGGGCCCGGCTGTCGAGGCCACCGCGCCGAGGGGGATGCACAGTCATGAGCCAGGACGGCGCGCAGGGCCGCTATGCGGGTGGTTCCGTGGCGGGCGGCCGGTATCAGCTTCGCGATCTTCTCGGCGAAGGCGGTATGGCCTCCGTCTATCTGGCCTACGACTCGGCGCTCGACCGCCAGGTGGCCATCAAGACGCTCCACACGGAGCTGGGGCGCGAGGCGTCCTTCCGCGAACGCTTCCGGCGTGAGGCGCAGGCGGTCGCCAAGCTCTCCCACACCAACATCGTGTCGGTCTTCGACACCGGCGAGGACGCTGTGACGTACAGCGGCTCCGCCGCTGGTGACGGCGGCGTGATGCCGTACATCGTCATGGAGTACGTGGAGGGCCAGCCGCTCGGCTCCGTACTGGCCGCCGACATCCAGCAGTACGGCGCGATGCCCGCCGACAAGGCGCTCAAGGTCACCGCCGATGTGCTCGCGGCGCTGGAGACCAGCCACGAGATGGGCCTGGTCCACCGCGACATCAAGCCCGGCAACGTGATGATGACCAAGCGCGGCGTCGTCAAGGTGATGGACTTCGGTATCGCCCGTGCGATGCAGTCGGGCGTCACGTCGATGACGCAGACGGGCATGGTCGTCGGAACCCCGCAGTACCTGTCGCCCGAGCAGGCGCTGGGGCGCGGCGTGGACGCCCGCTCCGACCTCTACTCGGTCGGCATCATGCTCTTCCAGCTGCTCACCGGGCGGCTCCCGTTCGACGCCGACTCGCCGCTGGCCATCGCGTACGCGCATGTGCAGGAGGAGCCGGTCGCGCCGTCCACCATCAACCGCTCCGTCACTCCTGCGATGGACGCGCTGGTGGCGCGGGCCCTCAAGAAGAACCCGAACGAGCGTTTCCCGAGCGCGGCGACCATGCGTGACGAGTGCGCGCGGGTCGCCGGCACCGGGCAGACGGGCGCTCCGGTGATCATCGGCGGCGCGCCGGCGACCAGTGGCGCCGGAGTCGGCTCGGCCGTCTTCCCGCCGCTGGGCCAGTCCACCCCGGCCCCGCAGAGCGGCGTCCAGACGCCCTATCAGCCCGGCCCCTACGGCCCGCCCACCCCTGCCCCGACGCCTGCCCCCACGCCGCACTACGGCTACCCGACACCGGCTCCGACGTACCAGCAGGCACCGGCTCCGACCCCGGCTCCCGCGTACACGGTCTCGCCGCAGCAGTCACCGGGCGGCTCTGGCGGCAGGCGGAACATGCCGGTGATCGTGGGGGCGATCGCGGTGGCGGTGCTGGCCATCGGCGGTCTGGTCACGGCGATCGCGATGAACGGCGGCGACGACCCCGGCAAGGAGGCCGGCGGCGACCCGACGACGGGCGAGTCGCAGAAGGCGGGCTACAAGGGGCCGGAGCGCAACCGGACCATCAAGACCACCGAGTGCTCCGACGCGAGGGAGAGCTACGACGACCCGTCGAAGGTCGACGCTCCCGACTTCGTCTTCAAGGACATCCTCTCCGTCAAGGAGTGCGTGCAGGCCGCGGGCTGGAAGGTCGACGTGAAGGAGAAGCCCAACGCCCAGTGGGGCGAGGGCGTAGTGATCTCGCAGTTCCCGCTGGCCGACTCGGAGGTCTCCCCGGACAGCGCGAGCTTCACGCTCGAGGTGTCCACCGGCTATCCGGAGTAGCCGCGGCTGAGCGCCGTACAGGGCGCTCCTCCGCACAGACGGCCCGGTCCGCGCGCTGCGCACCGGGCCGTCCTGCTGCCACCCGGAAGGCGACCGCGCGCCCGAGATGCCGGGGATATCCCGGCATGTGACTCTGAGTCCGACATGTCGGTGACGACGACTCGGCACGGGAGGGGTCATCCGGTGACTCCAGGGCTGCACACTCGATGCGTGATCACCGTCGCCTCCCTTCTCGCGCTGGCCGCGCCCGTCGCCCACGCGGAGGAACCCGGGGCCCGGGAGGCGTCTTCGAAGCCGTCGGCCTCGGCCTCGCTCGCGGGGCGGCAGGCCGGCGAGGGACGCCAGCGGCCGGGCCGCCAGGTGACGCCCTCGCCGAGCGCGAGCGTGTCGGCGACCCCCTCGCGCACACCGGTGGCGGCCACGTCCCCGGCGGCGACGACCACCCCTTCGAAGCCCTCTGCACCCGCGTCACCGCGCCGGCCCGTCCGGGACGAGCCCCCGCGAACCGGCGAGCCTCCCGAGGACGCCCCTCCGGAGAATGACGAGGTACCCGAGACGGATTCACCCGTCGAGGCATGGGACGCACCGTCCCCCTCACCCCGCCGGACCGAGCCCGCCGCCGCCCGCCACCAGGCACCTCAGGCCGCGCCCAGCCCTGTCGCCAGGCAGATCTCGCCGCTGTCGCTGGGGGTCGGCATGGCCCTGATGGGCCTCGGAATCGGCTTCCTCGGCGTCCGGCTGCGCCGCCGCTGAGCCGCGTGTCCGTCTCAGGACGGATGCCGAGGCTCCGTCCAGCGACGGTTGGCACGCGCCGACATACTCGGTATACATACTGAGTATGTCCATCCGTCACGGGCTCCTCGCCCTGCTCGAGCACGGCCCCCGGTACGGCTCCCAGCTCCGATCGGAGTTCGAGTCGCGCACCGGCGCCACCTGGCCGCTGAACGTGGGCCAGGTCTACACGACCCTCAACCGTCTGGAACGCGACGGCATGGTCGCGCAGCACGGCGAGGACGAGGCCGGGCACGCGCTCTACGTCATCACGGACGCAGGCCGCTCCGAACTGCGGAGCTGGTTCACCACTCCGGTGGACCGCAGCAGTCCGCCCCGTGACGAGCTGGCCATCAAGCTGGCGATGGCGGTCGGCGCGCCCGGCGTGGACATCCGCGCCGTCATCCAGTCCCAGCGCCACCACACGGTGAACGCCATGCAGGACTACACCCGCCTCAAGGCCCAGGCGCTCGCCGCGGTGGAGAACGGAGGGGCGCGGGAGCGGGACGACGTGGCCTGGCTGCTCGTACTGGAGCAGCTGATCTTCCAGACCGAGGCAGAGGCGCGCTGGCTCGATCACTGCGAGGTCCGGCTCATCAGGCTCGCCGCGGCCGCGGGACGGGAGACCGGGGCGACACCACCGGCGCCGCCTCCGGAGCAGTCGGGGGCGCCGCGGGCCGACGCCTCCGTGGCCGGCAGGCGTCTCTCGCGACCCGACCGGGGCGGCGGCCCCGGGCCCGCCATGACCTGAGTCCCGGGCACCGACGCCCGACGCCGCTGCATCCGACCGGGGCAGGGGCGAACACCCGGCCCCCGTAGCGGCTGTCGGTGCCGTACAGGACCACCGGATCCGGCCGCGAGGCCGCACAGAACCGCTTCGCCCGACCCGGCCGTCAGGCCGGGCACGAACGCTTCACCCGAACCGGCCACCAGGCCGCGCAGGAACCGCTTCACCCGAACCGGCCACCAGGCCGCGCAGGAGCCACCCACCGGCACCGGCCACCGGTAACGGCCGCCAGGCCGCAGGGCGACCGACCCGATTCGGTCATCCGGCCGACCGCTCACCTCTCCGTACACCGCTCGTGTGTGCGCGTCCGTCCAAGGGGGGACCCCACCCATGTCCGAACAGTTGCCTCACCAGTCCCAGTCGTCACAGCACCCTGTTCTGCAACTCCAGCAACTGACCCGCGTGCACGGCAGCGGCGCCACCGAGGTGCACGCCCTGCGCGGCATCAACCTCGATGTCTTCCCCGGCGAACTCGTCGCCGTCATGGGCCCGTCCGGCTCCGGCAAGTCCACGCTGCTCACCATCGCCGGCGGCCTCGACGCCCCGACCTCCGGGCAGGTGATCGTCGAGAACACCGACATCACGACCGCCGACCGCAAGACACTCGCCGCGCTGCGCCGGCGCAGCATCGGCTACGTCTTCCAGGACTACAACCTCATCCCGGCACTCACCGCTGCCGAGAACGTCTCCCTGCCCCGCGAGCTCGACGGCATCTCCGCCCGCAAGGCACGTGTCGAAGCGGTCGCCGCTCTCGAGGAGATGGAACTCGGCCACCTCGCCGACCGGTTCCCGGACGAGATGTCCGGTGGCCAGCAGCAGCGTGTCGCCATCGCACGGGCCCTCGTGGGCGACCGCCGCCTCGTCCTCGCCGACGAGCCGACCGGCGCCCTGGACTCCGAGACCGGGGAGTCCGTTCTCGCCCTGCTGCGTTCGCGATGCGACGCCGGGGCAGCCGGCATTCTCGTCACCCACGAGCCGCGCTTCGCCGCCTGGGCCGACCGCGTGGTCTTCCTGCGGGACGGCGCGGTCGTCGACCAGACCGTACGCAGCCAGGCGGACTCGCTGCTCTCCGGCCAGGCGGCCGAACTGTGATGACCTGGTACCACTCCTGGCGTGCCGCGATTCGGATCGCGCGCCGTGACGCCTGGCGCTCCAAGGGACGCAGCTTCCTCGTCCTGGCCATGATCGCCCTGCCCATCCTGGGCGTGAGCGCGGCGGACCTCACCCTGCGCAGCGCCGAGCTCTCCACCGAGCAGAGTCTCGCGCGTTCCCTCGGCGCCGCCGACGGCAGACTCTCCGACCCCGGCATGGGCGGTGTGCCGATCCTGCAGTCGCCGGACGGCTACAACTACAACCCGGTCGACGAGCTCGAGGACGGGCCGCTGCCGGAAGGGAAAGCGGATCTCCGAAAGGCCCTTCCCGCGGGCGCCAAGACCCTGACCGACACCACCGGGTCCGCCAAACTCCGCACCACACACGGTCTGCTGCACACGGAGATCCGTGAGCTCAAGGCCTCCGACCCGATGGCAGCGGGTCTCTTCGACATCGTCGACGGCCGGCTGCCGCAGAAGGCGGAGGAGGTGGCCGCGACCACGCACTTCCTCGAGAGCAGCGGCCTGAAGGTGGGCTCCGAGCTCACCGCTCGCGGCTTCGACCGTGAGTACCGCATCGTCGGTTCCTACGAACTCCCGGGCTCGCTGGACACCGACCAGATCAACGCCCTGCCGGGCGCGATGCTCGCGCCGCTCGACAAGGCGCTGCAGACGGCAGGCTTCTCCGGCACCTCGGCGTCGGGGACCATCCTGGCCACCGTTCCCGGTGGTTTCACGTGGAACATCGTGAAGGACATCAACACCAAAGGTGTGAAGGTCACTTCGCGAGCCGTGGCCCTTGACCCGCCGGCCGACTCGGAGGTGCCGCTCTTCCAGCAGGAGGGGTGGGGCAACTACGAGGAGAGCACTGCCGCCAAGGCCGCCGCGCTCGCCGCGGTCGGCACCGTCGTCGGCCTCGCGATGCTGGAGATCTGCCTGCTCGCCGGACCCGCCTTCGCGGTCGGCGCCCGTCGCTCGCGACGTCAACTCGGCCTGGTGGGCGCCAACGGCGGCGACCGGCGGCACATCCGGGCCATCGTCCTCGGCGGCGGTCTGGTGATCGGTGTCGCCGCAGCGGTCGTGGGCACGGTCCTCGGCCTGGCCCTCACCTTTGTGCTCCAGCCGGTGCTCGAGGAGGCCATGGGCAAGCGCTTCGGCCACTTCGACGTACGGCCGCTGGAGCTGTTCGGCATCGCGATGCTCGCGGTTCTCACCGGCCTGCTGGCCGCGATCGTGCCCGCCATCACCTCGTCACGGCAGACGGTCCTGGCGTCGCTCACCGGCCGTCGCGGTGTTCGCCGCAGCAGCCGGGTCCTGCCGGTCATCGGCCTGATCGCGGTGATCCTCGGTGCCGCGATCGCACTGTACGGCTCGACGATGACGGAGCAGTTCGTGGTCGTCGCGGGCGGCAGCGCCCTGGCCGAGCTGGGCGTGGTCGCGCTGACTCCCGCCCTTGTGGGCCTCTTCGGCCGCATCGGGGGGATCCTGCCCCTCTCCCCCCGCCTCGCGCTGCGCGACGCCGTACGCAACCGGGGGCGCACGGCGCCCGCGGTGGCCGCGGTGCTGGCCGCCGTGGCGGGCACTGTGGCCGTCGCCACCTACGCCGCGAGCAGCGACGCCCAGAGCGAGGCCGGATACGAGGCGCAACTGCCCCACGGCGCCGTCGCGATGACGATCCACGAGGGCGGCGGCCGGGATGTGCCGGCCGTGCGCGACACCGTGCAGAAGCTGCTGCCCGTGGACGTACGGGCGGACGTGTCTCGGGTGGTCGTCGGCAAGGCGAGTTGCACGCGCTATGAGAGCGGGGCCGGCTGCGGCCGCTATGACTTCATCGTGCCCAAGGCGAACGAATGTCCTCTGTGGGCGTGGGACCCGGCGCACCCGGATCAGGACCCCGCACAGAAGTTCTCCAAGGCGGAGCGGCGCAAACTCGCCGACGACTGGCGGTGCCGGCACAACGACGGCGGTGCCGTCTATGGCGACGGCGGCCTGGTGATCGGTGACGCGAAGCTTCTGAAGGTCCTCGGAATCGACGACCCCGCCGCGGCGAAGGCACTGACCGCGGGTCAGATCGTCTCCTTCGACAAGCGCAACATCAACGCCGAGGGCAAGATCGACATCCGTCTGGTTACCGACCCGGACGCCGCCGACCGCGCTGCCGAGAAGGGGGAGAAGATCCCCGGCGCGGTCAAGAGCTTCGCCGCCCACCAAATGCCCGACACCGTGAAGTCGTACGGCATGCCCGCCCTGCTCTCGCCGTCCGCGGCGAAGGCGGCAGGTCTCGCCACGGTGCCGCTCGGTGCGTACTACTCGACCGACAAGATGCCCAGCAGCGAGCAGCGGCAGCGGCTCGACGGCGAGCTGGACAAAACGGGTGCCGCGGTCGAGCTGCACATCGAGGAGGGCTACACCAGCGAGAACAGCATCATCCTGCTGTCACTCACCGTGTTCGCCGGCCTGATCACCATCGGCGCGGCGGGCATCGCCACCGGACTCGCCCAGGCGGACGCGGAGGCAGACCTGAAGACGCTCGCCGCGGTCGGCGCCCCGCCGAGGGTCCGCCGGACGCTCAGCGGCTTCCAGTGCGGGGTGGTGGCCGCGATGGGTGTGGTCCTCGGGTCGGCCGCCGGGTTGCTGCCGGCGGTCGGGCTGCGGCTCACCGAGAAGCGTGAGCAGTTGGCCTGGTACCAGAAGGCCCTCGACGAGGGCTGGGGCGGAGTGGAGTCGGTGTACGTCCCGATCGTCGTGCCCTGGGCGACGCTGGCGGCCCTGCTCGTCGCCGTACCGGTGGGTGCCGCACTGCTGGCGGCCCTGGTCACGCGCTCTCGTGGGGCGCTGGCCAGGCGCGAGGCGACCTGACCCGAGATCCGGCGGGTGAACATCGCCCGGCGGGTCCGTATACAGCAGTTTTGTGCCCCCGTGGGAGGGTGGATCAACCTCCCACGGGGGCACACCGTGTTGTGACGCACATGTACGAGAGAATGGACGGCATGGAGATGCCGAGGAATGAACGGTCGCAGGAGAGCCCCCACGTCCTCGTCGTGGGACAGGACGGAATGGCCCTCAGCGGCGGTGACACTGGCGACGAGTCGCGTGAGGTCCCGGTGACGGAGATGGTCGAACAGCCCGCGAAGGTCATGCGCATCGGCAGCATGATCAAGCAGCTGCTGGAGGAGGTCAGGGCGGCTCCTCTGGACGAGGCGAGCAGGGTACGGCTCAAGGAGATCCACGCCGGTTCGGTCAAGGAGCTGGAGGACGGACTGGCTCCCGAACTCGTCGAGGAACTGGAGCGTCTTTCGCTTCCCTTCACCGACGAGGCGATCCCCTCCGAGGCCGAACTGCGCATCGCACAGGCACAGTTGGTCGGCTGGCTCGAGGGCCTTTTCCACGGGATCCAGACGGCGCTGTTCGCCCAGCAGATGGCCGCGCGGGCTCAGTTGGAGCAGATGCGGCGCGCTCTGCCGCCAGGTGCTCCGCACGACGAGGAAGAGGGCGGCCAGCACGGCGCGATCCGCTCCGGCCCTTATCTGTGACCGGCCGGCCGGAAGGTGCGGGACCTGACCGCTGAAGGCCCTGGACGTGTGTGGGGCCCGGTCCGCCGTTCGGCGGGCCGGGCCCCACACACGTCCCCGCGTGCGAAAAGCGGGCTTCAGGCCTTGTCGGGCGCGATCAGCACGACCTTGCCCACATGTGCGCCGGACTCCAGCGCCCGGTGGCCTTCCGCCGCGTCCGTCAGCGAAACCGTACGGTCGACGACCGCGCGCACCCGCCCGCCGCTGATCAGCGGCCAGACATGCTCCCGGACGGCGGCCACGATCGCCGCCTTCTCGCCCAGCGGCCTGCCCCGGAGCGATGTGGCGGTCACGGCAGCGCGCTTGCGCAGCAGGGCGCCGAGGTTCAACTCGCCCTTCACGCCGCCCTGGAGGCCGATGACGGCGAGGCGGCCGTTGACGGCGAGTGCCTTGACGTTCCGGTCCAGGTACTTCGCGCCCACGATGTCGAGAATGACGTCCGCGCCTGCCCCGCCGGTGGCCTTTCCGATCTCCTCCACGAAGTCCTGCTCGCGGTAGTCGATCAGGATGTCGGCTCCCAGTTCGGCGCAGCGCGCGAGCTTTTCGGGGCTGCCCGCGGTGACGGCGACGCGTGCGCCCACCGCCTTCGCCAGCTGGACGGCCATGGTGCCGATACCGCTCGCACCCCCGTGGATCAGCAGGGTCTCGCCGGGGCGCAGATGGGCGATCATGAAGACGTTCGACCACACCGTCGCCGTCACCTCGGGAAGCGCGGCGGCCGTCGCCAGATCCATGCCGTCCGGGACGGGCAGCAGCTGTCCGGCCGGCACCGCCACCTTCTCCGCGTACCCGCCACCCGCCAGCAACGCGCACACCTCGTCGCCCACGGCCCAGCCGGACACGCCCGGCCCCAGCGCCGAGATCCGGCCCGAACACTCGAGACCGGGGTACGGGGAAGAACCGGGCGGAGGATCGTAGAAGCCCTGCCGCTGCAGGAGGTCGGCGCGGTTCACCGCGCTCGCCACGACATCGACGAGGACTTCGCCTTCGCCGGGTACGGGGTCGGGCACCTCGGCCCAGACCAGCGCCTCCGGGCCACCGGGCTCGGGAATCGTGATCGCATGCATGGCCGCGAGGCTACTCCGAGGAATTGGGGGAGGAACTGTTCTCCGCCCGCACGATGGTGATCAGCCTGTCGGTGAGCTGCAACGGGCTGGCGGCGGGGTCGTCGTACCCCAGCAACCGGTGGCCGCGCAGTACGGAGACCACCAGGTCCTCCGTCTCGCGCACATTGCGGCCGACCTCTGCCTTTATCACCGGACGCTCGATCAGGTCGAGGCCGCTGCCCTGCTGGATCAGATCCTCCATCACCGTTCCGGCGCTGGGGCTGAGCACGGACAGGCCGAGCAGCCGACCCGCCGCACCGGAGCTCGTGATCACCGCGTCCGCGCCGGACTGGCGCAGCAGGGGGGCGTTCTCCTCCTCGCGGACCGCGGCAACGATCTTGGCGCCGCGGTTGAGCTGGCGGGCGGTGAGCGTGACCAGCACGGCGGTGTCGTCCCGCTGGGGTGCGATGACGATCTGCCGCGCCTTCTGCAGCTCGGCGCGGATCAGCACGTCGCTGCGCGTCGCATCCCCGACGACTCCGACGAATCCCTCCGCGTTGGCGGCGTCGATCACCTTGGCGCTCGGGTCGACGATGACGATCTGGTCCTTCCTCAGCCCTGTGGCACAGAGCGTCTGCATCGCCGATCGTCCCTTCGTACCGAAGCCGACGATGACGGTGTGCTCGCGCAAGTTGGACCTCCAGCGGTTCAGCCGCCACTCCTCCCGGGTGCGCTCCGTGAGGACCTCGAGAGTGGTGCCGACCAGGATGATGAGGAAGAGCACGCGCAACGGCGTGATCAGCAGCACGTTCATGAGCCGCGCGCCGTCGCTGTACGGGACGATGTCGCCGTAGCCGGTGGTGGAAAGCGTGACGGTCGCGTAGTAGACGGCGTCGAGGAAGTCGACCGTGTCGTCGGAGTTGTCGTGATAGCCCGCCCGGTCGGTCCAGACGATCAACACCGTTATGGCCAGCACCATCAGGGCCATCAGCAGGCGCTTGCTCACCTGGCGCAGCGGACGTTCGACGATACGGCGGGGGAGCTTCACCCGGCCTTTGACGAGATGCTCGTCGGCGTTGCGGGCCATGGCGTCGTGGCCGGGAAGTTTCACGTGAAACACCCTCCTGCGCCGGTCCCGGGTGTCCAGGACGTCCAGGTGGCCCAGGGAAGATCGAGGACCTCGAGCTCGTCTCCGGGCCGTGCTCCGCCGGGCGGAACCACGGCGAGACCGTCGGCCGCCGCTGTTCCGCGGAGCATCGCCGGTCCGTTGTAGTGCAGCGGGATCAGCCGGCCGTCGCGGTGCACAAAGGGAACGAGCCGCGTGTCGTGCGGGTGCCCGTGCACCTCGTCGCGTACGGGAGCCCGGTACGGATCGGCGGCCGGCCGGCCCGCGAGGCCGCGGAGCAGGGGCTCGGCCAGCGTCAGAAGCCCGGACACGGCGGCGAGCGGGTTGCCCGGCAGTCCCACCAGGTGACGGCCGGGAGCAAGCCGCGCCAGCAGCATCGGATGGCCCGGTCGTACGGCCACCTGGTCGACCAACAGCTCGGCGCCCGCCTTCCGCAGCACCGGATGAACATGGTCGACGGGGCCGGCGGCCGTACCGCCGGTGGTGACCACGAGGTCGGCCTGCGACGTGGTCACTGCGCTGTGGAGGGCATCCGCGTCGTCCCCGAGACGGCGGGTGGCCAGCACCTCCGCCCCGAGGGCCCTCAGCCAGGGGCCGATCATCGGGCCGAGGGCGTCACGGATCAGGCCGTCGTGAGGGAGTGAGGAGGTGAGCAGCTCGTCGCCGAGCACGAGGACCTCCACACGCGGACGAGGGAAGATGACCAGCTCGTCGTATCCGGCGGCGGCGGCGAGACCCAGCACCGGCGGCGTCACCACGGCTCCCGCCGGCAGGAGTCGGTCGCCGGAGCGGCATTCCTGACCCCTGGGGCGGATGTCCTGACCGGGGACGACCTCACGGTCGGCATGGAGTTGGCGAGCCGCCGTGTCGATACGGGCGTGCTCACTGCGGATCACAGCGGTGGTCTCCGGCGGGATACGGGCGCCGGTGGCGATCCGTACCGCCGTTCCGTCGGGGAGCGGTTCCGCTGCGCCGTGGCCGGCCAGGATCGAACCGTCTCCTTCCGCCGTCCACGGCCCGGGACCGGCGACGGCCCAGCCGTCCATGGCGGAGGTGTCGAAGGAGGGGAGGTCGCACAGGGCGGTCAGCGGTTCGGCGAGCACCTGCCCGAGCGCCTCGCCCAGCGGCACGCGGTGGGTACGCGGCGTGGCGGTACGGCCGATCCGCGCGGCCAGGGCGCGGGCCTGCGGCCATGCGGTGGCGCGGTTCCGCCTCGTGACGGGGCCGTCGGCCGCAGCAGCTGGGGCGTCGGAGGCGGTGGGACTCGCGGCGCGCGCGGTGGGGCCGTCGACCGGCGCGGAGCCCTCGACAGGCGCACCGGTGCCGGGTTCGTGGCCCGCTCGCGGGCCGATCAGGGCGAGCGCTTCGTCGACTCCGTCCAGCTCGCCCCCGGCGGTCGGGGGCGATCCTGCGGGATCCGCCGGTGTCCGCCCGCTTTCGGCCGCCGCTGCGGCCTCACGATCGCGACCGGTCATACCGTTGCGTCCCCGCCACTCGTATCAGGCGCCGCGCCTGCGGGCCGCCCGCTCCGCTCCGCCTCTTCGGCCTCTGCCGCCCAGCGCGCGGCCAGAGCCGCCGCCTTACGGGCGGCCGCCGCGACGGCGTCGGGGCCGCCGCCTTCGGCCTTGGCCGCCGCGTAACCCACCAGGAAGGTGGTCAGTGGCGCGGCGGGGCGCGCGACGCCGTGCGCGGCGTCGCGGGCGAGATCGAGAAGGACGTGTGTGTCGACGTCCAGCTCGATGCCGAGTTCGTCCTTGACTGCGGTGATCCATTCGTCCAGCACGGTCCCATGCTCCCTGATGCGGGCCCGGGCTGTGGAGATGTCCTCCCAGGTGTCGCAGTCGAAGGAGGCGAGGGGGTCGGTCTCGATCCGGGCCAGGTCCAGTTCCCCGGTCAGTAGACGCAGCGGCAGCCCGGAAAGGCTCCCGTGTTCGACCGCGAGGAGAGCGAGTTCACGTTGAAGTGGCTCGGCGCGGTAGGCGGCCACCAGGGGCTGGTCACGGCCGTCGGCATCGGTGAGGACAACGCCCTCGCTGTCCCGTGAGGCGAGGGCGTCGATCAGTTGCCGCACCGTTCCCTCGCCGAGGAACGGCAGATCGGCCGAGAGCACCAGGAGCGACTCGGCGGCCGTGTGCCGGACGCCCGCGTCCAGCGCGGCGAGAGGCCCGCCGCCGGGGGGCTCCTCACGCGCCCACACGACACGGCGCGAGGTGGGCCTGCGCCCGCCGACGACAACGGTGCGGTCCGCGTCCCGGCAGGCTGCCAGGACGCGGTCGAGCAGGGCCCGCCCGCCCACACTCACCGCCGGCTTGTCGGCCCCGCCCAGGCGCTTCGCGGCACCTCCGGCGAGAACGATGGCGTCGTACGCGGTAGTCGCGGTAGTCGCGGTCATTCCTGAAGTATGGTCCGCGACCGCGCGGGCGGGGAGCCCGGGGCGATCTCCGTTCCGCGCGGGCCTGCCGGGCCCCTACAGGGTGCGGAGCAACACCGCCGGGTTTTCCACGCAATCGGCCACGTATCGCAGGAAGCCTCCCGCCGTACCGCCGTCGCAGACCCGGTGGTCGAAGGTGAGCGAGAGCTGGACGACCTGGCGGACGGCCAGCTCACCCTGGTGGACCCAGGGCTTCGGCATGATCCGGCCCACTCCGAGCATCGCGGCCTCGGGGTGGTTGATGATCGGTGTGGAACCGTCGACCCCGAAGACGCCGTAGTTGTTCAGCGTGAAGGTGCCGCCGGTCAGGTCCGACGGAGTGAGCGTCCCTTGACGGGCCACCTCGGTGAGCCTGGCGAACTCGGCCGTCAGTGACTCAGCCGATCGGCTGTGCGCGTCCTTCACGACGGGGACGACCAGTCCGCGGTCGGTCTGGGCAGCGAAACCGAGGTGCACAGCGGGCAGCCGCACGATCTCTCGGGCGTCCATGTCCACCGTGGAGTTGAGCTCCGGGTGGCGGGCGAGCGCGGCCGTGCAGATGCGGGCGAGGAGCGCGAGCAGCGAGATCTTCGGTCCGCCCGCCGCGTTCATCGCGGTCCTCGCGGCCATCAGTTCGGTCGCGTCGGCGTCGACCCAGCAGGTGGCGTCCGGGATTTCACGCCGGCTGCGGGACAGCTTGTCCGCCACCGCGCCGCGCACCCCGCGAAGCGGGACCCGCTCGGCGTGCGCCGGGGTGGCGACGACCGGGGCGACGGCCGCGGCGGCGGCAGGCACCTCGGGAACACGCAGGGCGCGCTCCACATCGGCACGCATGATCAGACCGTCCGGCCCGGAACCGGTCAGCGACCGCAGATCGACATCGTGCTCGCGTGCGAGCTTGCGGACGAGCGGGGAGATGACGGCCACGGGACCGCTCTGCGCCGACGGCGCGGTGCCGTTGGCACGGGCGGAGACGGGCGCGGGGGCCGGGGCGGCGGCCGCGGCCACGGGAGGCGCAGGAGCCGCGGGAGCGGCAGGTGACGCCGGGGCAGCGGGGGTCGCGGGGGCTCCGGGGACCGCGGGGCGGATACGGCGTCGCCGTGCCGCGGGCGCGCCGGTCCCGTAACCGACCAGGACGTTGCCGGACGACTCCGCGGTGCCGGGGGAGGACTTCGAGGCGCCGGAACCCGCGGGCGCCGAGCCGTTTCCGGAGGCGGACGCGTCCGCCCCGTCCTCCTCGGCCGCACCGACCGCGACCGTGATCAGCGGGGCGCCGACCGGAAGTTCGGTGCCCTCCTCGCCGAACCGGGCGGTCACCACACCGCCGTACGGGCAGGGCACCTCGACCATGGCCTTGGCCGTCTCGACCTCGACGACGGGCTGGTCGATCGCCACGACATCGCCCACGGACACCAGCCAGCGGACGATCTCGGCCTCTGTCAGGCCTTCCCCCAGGTCGGGGAGCTTGAATTCGAGCACCTGAGCCATCAGCTCCCCGCCTCCCACTGCAGTCGCGCCACGGCGTCCAGCACTCGGTCGACGCCTGGCAGGTGATGCCGCTCGAGCATCGGCGGCGGATACGGGATGTCGAAGCCGGCCACCCGCAGCACCGGCGCTTCCAGGTGGTGGAAGCAGCGCTCGGTCACCCGCGCGGCGATCTCGCCCCCGGGGCCCCCGAAGCCGGTGGCCTCGTGGACGACGACCGCCCGTCCGGTGCGCCGGACCGACGCACAGACCGTCTCGTCGTCGAACGGCACCAGCGAGCGCAGGTCCACGACCTCCAGGTCCCAGCCCTCGGCGGCCGCGGCCTCCGCCGCCTCCATGCACACCGGCACGGAAGGGCCGTACGTGATGAGGGTGGCGCTGCGGCCGGAGCGGCGCACCACCGCCCGGCCGATCGGTTCCACCGCGGCCGGCGCCTGAGGCGACCACTCCGCCTTGGACCAGTACAGCCGCTTGGGCTCGAGGAAGACCACCGGGTCGTCGGAGGCGATGGAGGCACGCAGCAGGCCGTACGCGTCCTCGACCGTGGCGGGCGTGACGACGTGCAGGCCGGGAGTGGCCATGTAGTACGCCTCTGAGGAGTCGCTGTGGTGCTCGACCCCGCCGATCCCGCCGCCGTACGGCACCCGCACCGTGATCGGCATCGGCATGCCGCCCCGCGTACGGTTGCGCATCCGGGCGACATGGCTGATGAGCTGCTCGAACGCCGGGTACGCGAAGGCGTCGAACTGCATCTCCACGACCGGCCGCAGCCCGTACATGGCCATGCCTACGGCAGTTCCGAGAATGCCCGCCTCGGCCAGCGGTGTGTCGGTGCAGCGGTCCTCGCCGAACTCCTTCGCGAGCCCGTCCGTGACCCTGAAGACGCCGCCGAGCGTGCCGACGTCCTCTCCCATCACATGGACCGCCGGATCCTCGGCCATGGCGTCGCGCATCGCGCGCTGCAGGGCCTGGGCCATGGTTGCGGGCTTCACCGCGGCCGTGGTCATCGTGCCTCTTCCTCAGCGTCCAGCTCCGCCCGGAGCAGCGCCGCCTGCTCGCGCAGCTGCGTGGTCTGCTGCGCGTAGACGTGCTCGAACAGGTCCATCGGGTTCAGTACCGGGTCGGCGTTCATCCGCTCACGCAGGTCCGCCGCCATCGTCTCGGCCGCCCGGGCGGCCGCCTCCCTGCCCTCGTCGTCGAGCAGCCCGCGCTCCGTCAGCTCCCGCTCCAGCAGCTGGATCGGGTCGTGGGCGCGCCAGGTCTCGACCTCGCTGTCAGCGCGGTACCGGGTGGCGTCGTCGGCGTTGGTGTGGGCGTCCATGCGGTAGGTGACGGCCTCGATCAGAGTGGGGCCGCCGCCGCGCCGGGCGCGGGCCACGGCCTCGCCGAGCACCTCGTGCACCGCGACCGCGTCGTTGCCGTCGACGAGCCGGCCGGGCATGCCGTAGCCGACGGCCTTGTGGGCCAGGGACGGCGCGGCGGTCTGCTTGGCCAGCGGGACGGAGATCGCGAAACCGTTGTTCTGCACGAGGAAGACCACCGGCGCGTTCCACACGGCGGCGAAGTTCAGCGCCTCGTGGAAGTCGCCCTCGCTGGTGCCGCCGTCGCCGATCATGGCGAGTGCCACGACGTCGTCGCCCTTGAGGCGGGCGGCGTGCGCCAGGCCCACGGCGTGGGGCAGCTGCGTGGCCAGCGGGGTGCACAGCGGCGCGACACGGTGCTCGTGCGGGTCGTAGCCGGTGTGCCAGTCGCCGCGGAGCAGCGTCAGGGCCTGGACGGGGTCCAGGCCGCGCGTCACGGCCGCGAGGGTGTCCCGGTAGCTCGGGAAGAGCCAGTCCCGCTCCTCGAGCGCCAGCGCCGCGCCCACCTCGCACGCCTCCTGGCCGGTGCTCGACGGGTAGACGGCGAGCCGGCCCTGCTTGGTGAGGGCGGTGGCCTGCACGTTGTACCGCCGGCCGCGGACCAGCTCCGCGTAGAGCCGGAGCAGCAGCTCCGGGTCGGCAGCGGCGGCCGCCTCCGTCCCGAGCACGCGGTACGGCTCCGGATCGGGGAGCAGCGGTGCGGGATCGGTACGGGGCTGCCATGCGGGGGGCGGTGTGGGCCGGTAGGCCGCGGCTGCGGACCCGGGCAGCTCCTGGACCGTCATGCTGCTCTTTCTCAACGCGAGCACCTCCTCGTGGGAGCTACGACGAAAGCGATGAAGCATCGGATGGGAGGCGCGCGAGTGTGGCCGCCTCACCTACCGATTGTTCGGTCGTGGACGCATTTTGGCTACAGGCACGGGCAGCCTGTGGACAAACGGTTCTCCACAGCATGAGATGGAGACAGGTCGTCCATGCTTGCAACGCGGGGGGACACGGGAGATGAACAAATGGCCGAGGGTGGGGATCACATGGGACAGACGCCTCCGGCACGCCCCCTGGACGCGATCGACCGCGACATCCTGCGGATGCTCCAGACGGACGGCCGTGCGTCGATACGCTCCGTCGCCGAACGCGTCCATGTGTCCCGCGCCAACGCGTACGCCCGGATCAACCGGCTCATCGACGACGGCGTGATCCGGGGCTTCAGCGCACGGGTCAACCACGAGAGGGCCGGCCACGGCGCCTCCGCCTACATCACCCTCAAGATCGTGCAGAACTCGTGGCGGACCGTGCGGGAGCAGTTGCAGGCGCTGCCCGGCGCGGCCCACATCGCGCTCGTCAGCGGAGACTTCGACGTCCTGCTGCTGGTGCACACACCGGACAACCGCACACTGCGGGAACTCGTCCTGACGAAGCTCCAGTCCATCCCGGAGGTGCTGTCGACCCGGACGCTGCTCGTCTTCGAGGAGACCGACCTCGACCCTTCGCCGGGGCAGGCCGCCACACCCGGAGCGCCCCCGGACACGGACCCGCTCTGACCGCACGGGCCGGACTCGGGCCCGCTCCCAGTACACGGGCCCTCCGGGGGCGATGCCGGGCCGTCCGGCGCGGCGGGCGTCCGGCGGGCGTCAGGAGTCGGTGCGCAGCCCGTCGAAGGCGATCCGCACGACGGTCTCCGCGACCTGGTCACCGTCGTGCCCGCCGCCGGAGTGCGGTCGGTACCACTCGACCAGCGAGTTCACCATGCCGAAGAGCAGCCGTGTCGCCAGCCGGATGTCGACATCGGCCCGCAGGTCGCCGTCGGCGGCAGCCGCCTTCAGCAGGTCCGCGACCCGCTGGTCGAACTCACGGCGCCGCTCCAGGGCCCACCGCTCGGTCTTGGTGTTGCCCCTCACGCGCAGCAGCAGCGTCACGTAGGGAAGTTCGGCCATCAGCACCTCGACGGTGCGGCGGGTGACGTACTCCACCCGCTCGATGGCCCGTCCGCGCTGTGCGCCGCTCTCCTCCAGGATCGCGAACAAGGAGTCCAGCGCCCGGCTGACGGCCCGGCGCAGCAACTCCTCCTTGCCCGTGACGTGGTGGTAGATCGAGGACTTGGAGATCCCGGCCGCCTTCGACAGGTGCTCCATGGAAGTGCCGTCGTAGCCGCGCTCGTTGAAGATCCGCACGGCGACGGTCAGCAGGGTCTCCGGCGTATAGGTGTCGCGTCTGGCGGTGGTCATGAGGCGTCTTCCGCTTCGCCGTCGGCCAGCGACCGCTGGAACAGTGCCAGCGACGGGGCGTACCGCCCGGTCGGGCAGCGCTCGTCCAGGTTCTCCAGCAGGTCGTGGGCCCAGGCCGCCGGCAGGCTGCGCCTCCACTCCACCGGACCCCGCGGGTAGTTGACGCCGAGCCGCATCGCCGTGTCGATGTCCGCCTCGGTGACGACGCGCTTCGCCGCCGCGTCGGCGGCGATGTCGATCAGCATCGCCACGGTGCGCGCCACGATCATGCCGGGTACGTCGGGGATGACGCTGACCTGCTTGCCGAGCGCCTGGAAGAGGCCCGTCGCCTGGGCGAGGGTCTCCGGCCGGACGTCGTCCGCCGCGGACAGGGCGATCCGCGTCGCCGTCCGGTAGTCGAGGGCGAGATCGAAGTAGACGACGTCCCGGAACTCCTGGGAGGTCTGACCGTCCGCGAGCACCAGCTGTCCACCGCTGGGCAGCAGCAGGCGCGCCCCCTGGTCCTCGTCCTGCTGCCGCACCTCGACTCCGGCCTCCCGGATCATGTCGATCAGTGCGCCCGCGGGCTTGAGATCGCCCTCGACCACGACGTACTCGGGAGCCTTCTGGGGCTCCGCGGTGTGGGGCGCGGGCTTCTCGGCCCCCTCCGCGTACGAGAACCAGCCGTGCCCGGACTTGCGGCCGAGGCGGCGCGACTCGACCAGACGGCGCTGTGGGAGGGAGGGCACGAACTTGGGACTGAAGAAGAAGGACTCCCACACCGACCGGGTCACCGCCTCGTTGACGTCCTGGCCGATGAGGTCGGTCAGTTCGAAGGGACCCATCCGGAAGCCGCCGGACTCGCGCAGGACCGCGTCGACGGTGGCCGGGTCGATGCCGTGCTCCTCGTGGACCGCGAATGCCTCCGCGTAGAAGGGCCGGGCTATGCGGTTGACGACGAAGCCGGGGGTGTCGGCGCAGCGCACCGGGGTCTTTCCCCACGCCAGGGCCGTCGCAGAGGCCCGCTCTGCCGCCTCCTCCTCGGTGGCGTGACCGCTGACGATCTCCACCAGGGGCAGCAGCGGGGCGGGGTTGAAGAAGTGCATGCCGACGAATCGGCCGGGATGCGCGAGAGCGCCCGCGACAGCCGTGACCGAGAGGGACGATGTGTTGGTCGCGAGCAGGCAGTCTTCGGCGACGACCGCCTCCAGCGCGGTGAAGAGCTCCTGCTTGACGGAGAGCTGTTCCAGAACCGCTTCGACGACGAGTGCGGCATCGGCGAGATCGGCGAGGTTCTCGGCCGGCAGAAGCCTCGTCCGGGCGGCGTCGCGCTCCGCGGGCGTCATCCGGCCCTTCTCGACGAGCCGGTCCAGGCGGGCGCCGATGGCCCCCGCCGCTTCCTCCGCCCGCCCGGGAACGGCGTCGTGGAGACGTACTGGATGGCCTGCGGCAAGGGCGACCTGCGCGATCCCCTGGCCCATGGTTCCGCTGCCGACGACGGCGACGGCACGACTCGTATCGATGGCGGTCATGGACGCGATCCTCCCCGATGAGTTGTCCACAGGTTCGACAGGCCCCCTTGTACCGACCGATCGTTCGGTTACTCTAACTCTGTCCTTCCTCCCCTGCCCAGCTCGACGAGGAGTTGGTCCGCATGCAGCTGACCGAGACCCACCGGCCCACGCTCGACCAGGCCCTCGAGGCGATCCGCACGCGCGCGTACTGGTCTCCGCATCCCGAGCATCCCAAGGCATACGGCGAAAGCGCGCCCGCCGACGGCCTGGCGGCCTTCGAGGCGCTGCGCGGCTCCCGCTTCGACCTGGACCAGCCCGGTACGGACGGCTGGACCGGCGGCGAGGTCTCGCCGTACGGACCGGAGCTGGGCATCGAGTACCCGCACCCGGACCTCGACGTCCTGCTGCCGGCGATGCGTGCCGGCATGGCGGCGTGGCGCGAGGCCGGCCCCGAGACGCGTGCCCTCGTCTGCCTGGAGATCCTGTCCCGGATCAGTGCCCGCACCCATGAGTTCGCGCACGCGGTGATGCACACCAGCGGGCAGGCCTTCATGATGGCGTTCCAGGCCGGCGGCCCGCACGCACAGGACCGCGGCATGGAGGCCGTGGCCTACGCCTACGAGGAGCAGACCCGCACTCCCGCCGCCGCGGACTGGTCGAAGCCGCAGGGCAAGCGTGACCCCCTGGAGCTGAAGAAGACGTTCACCACCGCCGGCCGCGGCATCGCGATGGTGATCGGCTGCAACACCTTCCCGACGTGGAACGGCTACCCGGGTCTGTTCGCCTCCCTCGCCACGGGCAACCCGGTCCTGGTGAAGCCGCACCCTCGCGCGGTGCTCCCGCTGGCCCTGACCGTGAAGGTGGCCCGCGAGGTGCTCACGGAGGCCGGCTTCGATCCGAACCTTGTCTGCCTGGCCGCAGAGCGCCCGGGCGAGGGCATCGCCAAGACGCTGGCGACACGACCCGAGATCAAGATCATCGACTACACGGGGTCGACCGCCTTCGGCGACTGGCTGGAGGCCAACGCCCGCCAGGCGCAGGTGTACACGGAGAAGGCCGGCGTCAACACGGTCGTCGTCGACTCCACCGGCGACTACAAGGGGATGCTCTCCAACCTGGCCTTCTCGCTGTCCCTCTACAGCGGCCAGATGTGCACCACCCCGCAGAACGTACTGATCCCCAGGGACGGCATCACCACGGAGTCCGGGCCCAAGAGCTTCGACGAGGTGGCCGCGGACCTCGCCGCCTCCGTGGGCGGCCTGCTCGGCGACGACGCCCGGGCCAACGCCCTGCTGGGAGCACTGGTCAATCCTGATGTGAAGGCCCGGCTCGAGGCCGCGGCCGGTCTGGGCGAGGTGGCGCTCGAGTCGCGGGAGGTCCCCAACCCGGAGTTCCCCGGCGCGACGGTGCGGACCCCGGTGATCGTGAAGCTCGACGGCGCCCGCAAGTACTGGGATTCCGCGGACACGGAGCCCGCCTACCTCTCCGAGTGCTTCGGCCCGGTCTCCTTCGTGGTGGCCGTGGACTCGACCGAGGACGCCCTGGAGCTCCTGCGCCGGACGATCCGCGACAAGGGCGCGATGACGGTCGGCGCCTACACCACCTCGGAGGAGACCGAGCGAGCGCTTGAGGACGTCTGTCTCGACGAGTCCGCGCAGCTCTCGCTGAACCTCACCGGCGGGGTGTACGTCAACCAGACCGCGGCCTTCTCCGACTTCCACGGTTCGGGCGGCAACCCGGCGGCGAACGCGGCACTGTGCGACGGCGCCTTCGTCTCCAACCGCTTCCGCGTGGTCGAGGTCCGCCGCCAGGCCTGACGCGTCGGACCCTGAGGCCGGGCCGCAGGGGCCCGGCCCCTGCGGTGCGGTCCGCGTCCGGCGTGGGCCGCCTGACCCGGCGTGGGCCCGGCGCGAGCGCGCTCACAGCCCGGCGCGAGCGCGCTTCGAGGCCGCGCCGGTCAGGCTCCCGGAAGCGGCACGTCGGCGTACCGCTGCACCCAGGCGTGCATCGCGATGGCCGCAGCCGCTCCCGCGTTGATCGAGCGCGTCGACCCGAACTGCGCGATCGAGCACACCATGGACGCGTGCTCGCGGGCATCGTCGGTGAGGCCGGGCCCTTCCTGGCCGAAGAGAAGCACACACCGGCGCGGCAGTTCTGTCCGCTCCAGCGGTACGGCTCCCGGAAGGTTGTCGATCCCGATGATCGGCAGCCCCTCGGCGGCCGCCCACCCGGTCAGTGAGGCCGTGTCCGGGTGATGCCGTACATGCTGGTAGCGGTCGGTGACCATGGCGCCGCGACGGTTCCAGCGACGGCGTCCGACGATGTGGATCTCCTTCGCCAGAAACGCGTTGGCGGTGCGCACCACCGAACCGATGTTGAAGTCGTGGCCCCAGTTCTCCACAGCCACATGGAAGTCGTGCCTGCGCGTGTCCAGGTCGGCGACGATGGCCTCACGCGTCCAGTAGCGGTAGGGGTCCACGACGTTCCGCCGGTCACCGCCGGCCAACAGCTCGGGGTCGTAGCGCTCGTCCTGCGGCCAGGGCAGCGGGTGCGGGCCGACGCCGACTTCCGGGGCGAAGCCCTCGTCGTACTGAAGCGGTTCTTCGGTGGTGCTCACCCGACGAGCGTACGGGGCCGCTCCTCGCTCCCCTGCGGCTGCCGCCCCGGAAGGCTCCTCCCCGCCGTCAGCCGGTCCCGTCCGCGCCCCGCCAGAGCGCCCAGGCCGACCAGGAACGCGGTCGGCAGGAAGACCGCGTCCGCCGCGATCATCGCGAGCGAGAAGAACGGCAGCCCGAGCAGCACGGCGATCGCCGCGTGCTCGAGGATCATGATCACCAGCAGGACGTTCTTGACGCGCCGGTTGAAGAGCGTGAACGGGAAGGCGACCTGCACGATGACCGTGCCGTACGTCAGCAACATGACGATCACACCGCTCGAGGCCAGGAGCCCGGAAAGCGCCGGCCACGGAGCGAAGTAGTCCAATTTGAGCGGGTAGTACAGCGCCGTGCCGTCCTGCCAGCGCGACCCCTGGATCTTGTACCAGCCGGCGGTCGCGTAGATCGTGCAGACCTCGGCCATGATCACGACGAGAGCGGCGTTGTGGACGACGTTCGCCATGACGTCCAGCAGGGTGCGTGGCTCGCTTTCGGGAGCCCGGCGGTTCACCGCCCACCACACGCCGTGAGCCGCCCACAGCCCCCAGAAGAGGACGAGGATCCACGTGTCCCCGCCCATCCCACCCACGAACGTGCCCACGAAGAGGGCCGCACCGAGCACCGCCCACAGAATCGGCCCTGTCCGGTCGGGAGCGGGGCCGCGGGCGGTCCGCCGGGCGTCCAGTGACCAGACCTGCGCACAGCGCGTCAGCACGAGGTAGATGGCCATGAGGTGGACGACGTTGTCACCACCGTCGCCCACGAAGATAGAGCGGTTCTGCACGGACAGGACGCCGACCATGAACACCACGGACATTGCGCGGGTGCGCCAGCCGAGCATCATCAGCAGGCTGGACAGCACGCAGACGCCGTACACGAACTCGAACCACAGGGCGCTGTCGGACCACAGGAGCACGCTGAACGCGTTGTTCTCGGCGATCAGTTCGCGGCCCATCTCCCAGCTCCAGGGACCGTCGGGTCCGTAGAGGTGGTGGCGGCCCGGCAGCTCGCGCAGAAGGAACAGCAGCCAGGTCGCCCCGAAACCGATCCGGACGACGGCGCTCTGGTAAGGCCCGAGGGCGGTCGCGGTGACGCGCTGGACGGCACGGGCGATCCTGCGGTCCCTGGTCCTGTCCGGCTTCACCGGGTCGCCTCCGTTCCGGTCGCCGCGTTGTCGACGCCACCGGGCAGGTCCGCGGCGGTCACGGTCCACCAGGGCAGCTCCCGGTGGACCGGCCGCGTGCCGATCTTCTCGTCGCTCCACGGCGGGGCTTCGATCGACGTGGTGGTCGCACGGAGCTGGATGCGCTCGACGGGGCCGCCGAGGTCGTGGTGGTCGAGGCGGCTCATCGCGATCCTGCGGATGTAGCTCTCCGAGAGCCGGCCACGCAGTCCGCCGGACCGGCTCCCGGTGTCGTGCGAGCCCACGTAGAAGTCCCAGGCCCGGCGGAGCTGGTTGTGATCACGATGGCTGGGGAGCAGATTGCCGCGGATCTTTGCGCCGTCCTCGGCGGAGAGGTCGATCCAGTCGCTGGTGGTGCGGCCGCCTCCGGTGGTCGTGTACTCGGCACGCACCTCGACGGCGATGTTCTGCTGGAGCGGATTCGGGGCGAAGAGCTTCCAGTTCTGCTCGAACTCGGGGTAGACCCAGCCGTCGACGACCTCACCGTGCTGCTTGGTCACGGTGTTCGAGGGGGCCACATGGAGGAAGACCATCGCCAGGTGGACACAGGCCACGGCGGCTGTCAGGGCGAGCGCCACGGCGGCCGCCACCTGGTAGGGGAGGGACAGCCCGGCCATACCGCCGGTGGGGGCTGCCGAGGACTCGGGAGGGCCGGAATCCTCGTGCGGGACGGGTGCGGCAGTCTCGGCGGCGAGGGCCGAGGAGGGGCCCGGGGCGGAGTCGCAGCCCTGGGCGAGGTCGGGGCCGGGGTCCTGGGCGGGGTCGGAGCCCGGGGCGGGGTCGGGGCTCGGTATGTGTGGCGGGACGGAGACCTGCTCGGCGTCCGATTCGTCACCCGGAAGATGGCCGGTCCGGGCCGTTGGCCATGCCTCGCGACGACTGCCCGGCACACCGGCTTCCGGCTGCCCGGCAGGGCGAGGCCGGGGCACTCCGGAGCTCAGGCTTCCGGCGCCTTTGCCTTCCTCGTCCTCGTAGGAGTCCATCCCCGCCCCGATCCCCGTCGGCCACCTCGGTCATCCACAGGGTTGACACCCTACGGGCCGTCGACCGACCATTGAAGCCGATGAACCGAACGATCGGTCGGTAGGGGAGTCCGGATGACGGCAGTGACTGCGGATGCGTACGAGGCGGCGTTCGACGCCGCCGTGGCCGCCGACGAGCGGATCGAGCCGCGCGACTGGATGCCGGAGGCGTACCGCGCCTCGCTGGTTCGCCAGATGGCACAGCACGCGCACTCGGAGATCATCGGCATGCAGCCGGAGGCGAACTGGATCACGCGCGCCCCGTCGCTGCGCCGCAAGGCCATCCTGATGGCCAAGGTGCAGGACGAGGCCGGCCACGGCCTCTACCTGTACAGCGCCGCGGAGACGCTCGGCACCACGCGCGACGAGCTGCTGGACAAGCTCCACAGCGGCCGCCAGAAGTACTCCTCGATCTTCAACTACCCGACGCTCACCTGGGCCGACGTCGGCGCCATCGGCTGGCTGGTCGACGGCGCGGCGATCACCAACCAGGTGCCTCTCTGCCGCTGCTCGTACGGGCCCTACGCCCGTGCGATGGTGCGGGTCTGCAAGGAGGAGTCGTTCCACCAGCGCCAGGGCTACGAACTGCTGCTCGCCCTGTCCAATGGGACGCCCGAGCAGCACGCGATGGCCCAGGACGCCGTGGACCGCTGGTGGTGGCCGTCGCTGATGATGTTCGGACCGCCGGACGACGCCTCCGCCCACTCGGCGCAGTCCATGGCCTGGAAGATCAAGCGGCACTCGAACGACGAGCTGCGGCAGCGCTTCGTGGACATCTGCGTGCCGCAGGCCGAATCCCTGGGTCTCACCCTCCCTGACCCGGACCTGCGGTGGAACGAGGAGCGCGGTCAGCACGACTTCGGCGCGATCGACTGGTCGGAGTTCCAGGACGTCCTCAAGGGCAACGGCCCCTGCAACGAACAGCGGATCAGCCAGCGCAGGCGGGCCCACGAAGAGGGAGCCTGGGTCAGGGCCGCCGCCGCCGCGTACGCGGAGAAGCACCAGGCAGCACAGCACACCGAATCCGTGGAGGCGACGGCATGAGCAGTTCGACCGAATGGCCGCTGTGGGAGGTCTTCGTGCGTTCGCGCCGCGGCCTGTCGCACACCCACGCGGGCAGCCTGCACGCGCCGGACGCGGAGATGGCCCTGCGCAACGCGAGGGACCTGTACACGCGCCGCAGCGAGGGTGTCTCCATCTGGGTGGTGCCGTCCACCGCCGTCACCGCGTCCTCACCGGACGAGAAGGACCCGTTCTTCGAGCCGGCCGCGGACAAGCCGTACCGCCACCCGACCTTCTACGACATCCCGGAAGGGGTGAAGCACCTGTGATCCCCACGACCGACCCCACCGGGACAGTGACCGCCACGGCGGCGCTGGCACTCGGCGACGACGCCCTGGTGCTCTCCCACCGGCTGGGGGAGTGGGCCGGACACGCGCCGGTCCTCGAGGAGGAGGTCGCGCTCGCCAACATCGCCCTCGACCTGCTGGGACAGGCACGCGTGCTGCTCTCGCTCGTGGGCGACGAGGACGAACTGGCCTTCCTCCGCGAGGAGCGCTCCTTCCGGAACCTCCAGCTGGTCGAGCAGCCGAACGGCGACTTCGCGCACACCATCGCCAGGCAGTTCTACTTCTCCGTCCACCAGCGGCTGCTCTACAAGCAGTTGGCCGCTGGGGACGGCCCGTTCGCCGGACTGGCCGGCAAAGCGGTCAAGGAGGTCGCCTACCACCAGGACCACGCCGAACACTGGATCGTCCGGCTCGGTGACGGCACCGAGGAGAGCCGCGAGCGGATGCAGCGGGCGTGCGACGCGCTGTGGAAGTTCACGGGTGAGATGTTCCAGCCGGTCGACGGACTCGAGGTGGACGTCCATGCGCTGGAGGCCCTCTGGCTCGAGCGCGTCACCGGGATTCTTGAGCGGGCGACGCTGACCGTCCCCGCCGGGCCGCGCACCGGCGCCTGGTCGGCGGGAGCGGGACGCCAGGGTCTGCACACGGAGTCGTTCGGACGGATGATCGCCGAGATGCAGCACCTGCACCGCAGCCACCCGGGGGCGTCATGGTGACAGAAACCCGCACCGGAACGGATACGAGGCTGGAGGCGGAGCTGCGCGCACTGGCGGGCTCGGTCCCCGACCCGGAGCTGCCGGTGCTGACGCTCGGAGAGCTCGGAGTCGTCCGTGGTGTGCGACTGCTCGGTCCCGGGAGCGTCGAGGTCGAGCTGACGCCGACGTACACGGGCTGCCCGGCCATCGAGGCCATGACCTCGGACATCGAGCAGGTGCTGCACGACCGCGGAATGGCCGACGTCTCGGTGGTCAGGGTGCTCGCACCGGCCTGGTCGACGGACGACATCAGTGCGGAAGGGCGCCGGAAGCTGGCCGAGTTCGGCATAGCTCCGCCCCGCCCCCACGCGTCGGACGAACCGGTGCCGCTCACTCTCTCGGTGCGCTGCCCGAACTGCGGCTCGACCGACACGGAGCTGCTGAGCAGGTTCTCCTCCACGGCCTGCAAGGCCCTGCGCAGGTGTGTCACCTGTCGCGAACCCTTCGACCATTTCAAGGAGTTGTAGATGTTCCATCCGCTCCGGGTCAGCGCGGTCGAACGGCTCACGGACGACTCGGTGGCCGTCACCTTCGAGGTGCCGCCAGAGCTGCGCGAGACCTTCCGCCACACTCCCGGCCAGCACATCGCGCTGCGCCGGCTCGTGGACGGTGTGGAAATCCGCCGTACGTACTCGATCTGCACCCCCGCCGCCGCGGCCGACGACGCCCCAGTGCTGCGTGTCGGCATCCGGCTGGTCGACGGCGGCGAGTTCTCGACGTACGCCCTGAAGGAACTGTCCGTCGGCCACACGGTCGAGGTGATGTCCCCCGCCGGACGGTTCCTGTTCCCGCCACGGCCGGGTCGCTTCGCGGCCGTCGTCGGCGGCAGCGGCATCACGCCGGTGCTGTCGATGGCGTCGACGCTGCTGGCGCAGGAGCCGGAAGCCCGTTTCTGCCTGGTCCGCAGCGACCGCACCGCGGCCTCCACGATGTTCCTGGAGGAGGTGGCCGACCTCAAGGACAGGTTCCCGGACCGCTTCCAGCTGGTCACCGTCCTCTCCCGTGAGGAGCAGCAGGCGGGCCTCCCGTCGGGGCGGCTGGACCAGGAGCGCCTGACCGGTCTCCTTCCGGCGCTGCTGCCGGTGGCGGACGTGGACGGCTGGTTCCTCTGCGGGCCGTTCGGACTGGTCCTCTCCGCGGAGCGCGCCCTGCGCGGGCTCGGGGTGGACCGGGGTCGCATCCATCAGGAGATCTTCCACGTCGACGACGGCTCCGCGGCGGCCCCCGTCACCGCGCCCGCACCGGCCCACGCCTCCCTCACCGCGACGCTCGACGGCCGGTCGGGCACATGGCCGGTACAGGAAGGCGAGTCGCTCCTGGAGACGGTGCTGCGCAGCCGGGCGGACGCGCCCTACGCCTGCAAGGGCGGTGTGTGCGGCACATGCAGGGCATTCCTGGTGTCGGGTGAGGTCCGCATGGACCGCAACTTCGCGCTGGAGCCGGAGGAGACCGAAGCGGGCTACGTCCTGGCCTGTCAGTCCCACCCGGCCACGGCGGGCGTGGAGTTGGACTTCGACCGCTGAGACGTGCTCCACGGCCATTCCCTTCCGACCCTCCCTGACCTATCTTGACGACCCGTCAGATCGGTCGTGTCGCGGAGGGAATGTGCAGTGGACTTCACCTTCACCGAAGAGCATCTGGCAGCCGTGGAGGCCGCCACAGCGGTCTTCTCCGCAGTGGCGCCCGATGCGGTGCCGAGCCCCGCGCTGACGCCAGGGGCGGTCGACGAGGAGTTCGACCGCCCGCTGTGGAGCCGGCTCGCCGACTCGGACCTGCTGGGACTGGTCCTGCCGGTGGAACACGGCGGGGCCGGCCTCGACCCCATCGCGCTCTGCCTGGTGCTGCGCGAGTCGGCGAAGGTGCTGGCGCGCGTACCTCTGCTGGAGACGAGTGCCGTCGCGATGACGGTGGCGCGTTGCGGCAGCGCCGAGCTTCAGGAAGAACTTCTCCCCCGGGTCTGCCGCGGCGATCTTGTGCTCACGGCAGGGGCCAACGGCCGCACAGGACACGACTCCGCCGAGCTTGCCGTCACCGCGCGCCGCACGACAGGACCGGCGGGCGGCTGGTCCCTGGACGGGATCCAGACGGCGGTCCCGTGGGCGCAGTGCGCCGACCTTCTCGCCGTTCCCGCCCACACGGACGACGGCAGGGCGGTCGTCGCGCTGCTGCCGAGGGGCCGGGGCGGCCTCACCCTCGCCGAGCAGGTCTCCACCAACGGCGAGCTTCTGGCAGAGGTCCGGCTCGACGCGGTCCCTGTCGAGGACCGGCACCTGATCGACGACGAGAAGGCGTGCGAGTGGCTCCGGCATCTGCTCGCCACGGGTACCTGCGCCCTGGCTCTCGGCCTCGGTGAACAGGTACTCGCCATGACCGGCGACTACACGGGCAAGCGGGAGCAGTTCGGTTTCCCCGTGGCCACCTTCCAGGCAGTGGCCGTGCAGGCCGCGGACCGTTACATCGATCTGCGCGCGATGGAGGCCACCCTCTGGCAGGCCGCCTGGCGTATCAGCACCGGCTCCGGCGGGGCGCTGCCAACCGTGGGAGACATCGCGGTGGCCAAGATCTGGGCGTCGGAGGGGGTGCGGCGCGTGGTGCAGACCGCTCAGCATCTGCACGGCGGTTTCGGTGCGGACACCGACTACCCGCTCCATCGCTACCACGCCTGGGCCAAACAGCTCGAGCTCTCGCTCGGGCCGGCGGCAGCCCACGAGGAGGTGCTGGGCGACCTGCTCGCCGCCCACCCACTCGGCTGACGACGGTTGTGCGGCCTGGCCCGGCAGCGACCACGGCTCCGTGGCTCGCCGGCGGACGGCCATGGCTTGCGCGACCTGCCCGGCGAACCGGCACAGGGCGGGGACGGGATCGTCAGAGCACGAAGGCCTGGTCGCCGCTCTCGGTGACCATGGGCCGTCCCGCCCCGTCCCAGGCGAGCATGCCGCCGTCGATGTTCACGGCGTCGATGCCCTGCTGCACGAGGTACTGGGTGACCTGCGCGGAGCGCCCGCCGACCCGGCACATCACGTACGCGCGCCGACCGTCGGCCAGTGCCTCGGTCACCTCACCGAAGCGGGCCACGAAGTCGCTCATCGGGACGTGCAGTGCGCCGTCGACATGGCCTGCCGCCCACTCGTCGGCCTCCCGCACGTCCAGCACAAGGCCGTCGGCCGGTACCGCCGCGACGTCGACGGTGGGCAGCGGGGCGAAGTTCATGGGTGATGCCTTCTCTCGTACGTGCGGTCGGACCCCGTTTGCCCGGCGGCCCGCTCCCGGTCCCGCCTGTGCGAGGACCCAGGAAACCTACTTCACCAGTGCGGCCAGTTCCGTCTCCCGCTCGGACACCTGCGCCAGCAGCTGTTCGGCGATCTCCTCCAGGAGACGGTCGGGATCGTCGGGCGCCATCCGCAGCATCGCCCCGATGGCGCTCTCCTCGAGCTCCCGGGCGACCGCGGTCAGCAGCTCCTTGCGCTGCGCCAGCCACTCCAGCCGGGCGTAGAGCTCCTCGCGCTCGCTGGGCGGTGCCGCGGCGGGCACCGGGCCGGCCGCCCACTCCCCGGCCAGGTCCTTCAGCTTTCCCTCGTCGCCGAGGGCGTAGGCGGCGTTCACCCGCGCGATGAACTCCTCGCGCCGGGCCCGCTCCGTCTCGTCCTGAGCCAGGTCCGGGTGAGACCTACGGGCCAGCTCGCGGTACAGCTTGCGTGCTTCTTCGCTCGGCCGTACCCGCTTGGGCGCCTGCACGGTCTGGTCGGTGAGCATCGACGCTGCCTCGGGGGAGAGGCCGTCGGAGTCCATCCAGTCGTGGAACAGCTCGTCGACACCCGGCATCGGCAGGACCATGGCCCGCGCCTCCTGCGCCTTGCGCAGATCCTCCGGATCGCCACTTCGTGCCGCCCGCGCCTCCGCGATCTGCGCGTCGAGCTCGTCCAGCCGCGCGTACATCGGGCCGAGCTTCTGGTGGTGCAGCCGGGAGAAGTTCTCCACTTCCACCCGAAACGTCTCCACCGCGATCTCGAACTCGATCAGCGCGTGCTCGGCCGCCCCCACCGCCTTCGCCAGCCGGGCCTCCGGCCGGTCCTGCCCGTCGGGCTCCGCGGCCTGCTGTGCGGCGCGCTCTTCGTCGTTCGGGGTCGTCGGTCCCCCGGCGGCATCCTCAGTCACCGCACCAGCCTACGGGCGCTGCCGGGCGCCCTGTCACACACCCAGTTCAGCGGCTGTCCGGCCGCTCTTGACGGCCGTCAGCAGGTCCTGGTGGTCGGCCTCCGTGCGGTCCGCGTAGATCACGGCGAACGCCGCGACCGCCTCGTCCAGCTCCTCGTTCTTGCCGCAGTATCCGGCGAGCAGCCGCGGGTCGGCGCTGTGCGCGTGGGCACGGGCGAGCAGGGCCCCCGTCATCCGGCCGTAGTCGTCGAGCTGGTCGGGGGTGAGCACCGCGGGATCCACGCTGCCCTTGCGGTTCCTGAACTGCCGCACCTGGAAGGGACGGCCCTCCACCGTGGTCCAGCCCAGCAGACTGTCGCTGACGACCTGCATCCGCTTCTGGCCGTGCACCACCCGCCGGCCCTCGTGCTCCGTCTCCGGCACGGGGAAGCCGACGGAGGGGAGGTACGGGAGCAGCGCGGACGCGCGTGCCTCCTTGACCTGCAGCACCAGCGGATCACCGCGGTGATCGAGCAGCAGCACCACGTAGGACCGCGTCCCCACGCTTCCGGTGCCCACCACCCGGAAGGCGACATCGTGGATCGCGTAGCGCGCGAGCAGCGGAAGACGGTCCTCCGCGACGGTGGTCAGGTACTCCCCGAGGGAGGCGGCCACGGCCGCCGCCTCGGCGTCCGCGACCCGGCGCAGGACCGGCGGAGCGTCCACGAACCGGCGCCCGCCGCCGCCGGCTGTCGCCTCGTCGCCGTCTCCGTCGCCGTCGTTCACGGCCTCCGTCGACCTCGCCGCGAAACGCGCACTCGTGTTGTTGCGGGCCTTCGCCGCGACCCGCTCCAGTGTCCCGAGCAGGTCCCTGGCGTCCGTGTGCGAGACGAGTTCCTCGTCGGCTATCGCGTTCCACGCGTCGAGAGCCGGCAGCTTGGCCAGCAGCCGCATGGTGCGCCGGTAGGCGCCCACGGCGTCGAAGGCCGCCGCGCGGCAGACGTCCTCACCTGCGCCGGCCACGCGTCCCGCCAGCACCAGCGACGCCGCGAGCCGCTTGAGATCCCACTCCCACGGCCCCACGACGGTCTCGTCGAAGTCGTTGAGGTCCATGACGAGGCGGCCACGGGCGTCCCCGTAGAGACCGAAGTTGGCAGCGTGCGCGTCGCCGCAGATCTGCGCGCCGATACCGGTGACGGGCGTGCCGACCAGGTCGTGGGCCATCAGGGCGGCCGCGCCCCGCAGGAAGGCGAACGGGGAGGCCGCCATCCGCCCCACGCGTATCGGGGTGAGCTCAGGCACCCGGCCGCGGCTGGACTCCTCCACCGCCCGTACGGCGTCGGGGCGCCCGGCTGTCGGCAGCAGCGAGTCGTGCGAGGAACGCGGGACCCGCTCCCGCAGCGCCTTGCCGGCGTCCTTGGGAGACTGCGCGCCCTTCGCGGCCTGCGTGAGCGGTGCGAAACCCCGCACGGCGGGAATGCGCGGACCGCCGACTGCGGAACCGGTGGCCGCACCGGCCGCACCGGCCGTCCCCGTGTCCCGGCGCTCCGGCCGCTGCTCCGGCAGCAGCGCCCTGATCTCGCTCATGCCAGCCTCCCCCGGCGCGTACGCCATCAACATCCAGTGGGCACGACCGTACCGCCGGGTCGCGACAGCCGTCTCCCCCTGTGGACAACCACCTGTGGACAGCCTCTGGACGCCCGCCTGGACACGCACCCGACAGCTCGCGCCGCGCAACGGTGGCCGGTGTGACCGGGCATCCCCCACCGGGCGGTTCGCCGCCGCCTCGTACCGGCAGGACGGTGCCAGGAACGGATCCTGCCAGCAGCCACGGCTTCCTCCCTCTGCCGGCGGCGACCCACACTCAGTGACCCGGTGCGCGCCCCGAACAACACGGTCCCGGCCCCGCCGTGGCACCACCACGGCAGACCCGGGACCTGTGCCCTCGAGCGCCACGCCCGTCACGCTGAGGATCTGAAACGTGCCGGGTCCGCGACGGCCTTGCACACCCCGGCCATCGACTCCGCAGGCTCCCGGGGCAGGCATCCACGACCCACGCTGCCTTCTGCACGCGTTCCGGTCAGCGGGTCGGGCACCCCAGCAGACTCATCCGGCCACGAACGCCTCGAGGTCGCGGACGATGGCGGCCTTCGGCTTGGCGCCGACGATCGTCTTGGCGACCTCGCCGTTCTGGTAGACGTTCAGCGTCGGGATCGACATGACGCCGTACTTGGCCGCGGTGGCCGGGTTCTCGTCGATGTTGAGCTTCACGACCTGGATCTTGTCGCCGTGCTCGGCCGCGATGGCCTTGAGGGACGGCGCGATCTGGCGGCAGGGTCCGCACCAGGCGGCCCAGAAGTCCACCAGGACGGGCTTGTCGCTCCTGAGGACGTCCTCTTCGAAGGAGTCGTCTGTCACGTTCTTCAGTGCCATGGCTGTCTCCTGCTACTCGGTTGCGGCGTCGGCGAGCGCGGCAAGGTGACGCTCGGCGTCCAGGGCCGCGGCGCAACCGGTGCCGGCGGCCGTGATCGCCTGGCGGTAGGTGTGGTCGACGACGTCACCGGCGGCGAAGACGCCGGCGACGTTCGTACGGGTGGAGGGGGCGTCGACCAACAGGTAGCCGTCGTCGTCCAGGTCGAGCTGGCCCTTCACCAGGTCGGTACGCGGGTCGTGGCCGATGGCGACGAACAGGCCGGTGGCGGGCAGTTCGGAGACGGCTCCGGTGACGGTGTCACGGAGGTTCAGGCCGCCCAGCCTGCCGTCCTGTTCGCGGATGCCGGCGACCTCGCTGTTCCAGGCGAAGGAGATCTTCGGGTCGGCGAAGGCACGCTCCTGCATCGCCTTCGAGGCGCGCAGGGTGTCGCGGCGGTGGACGATCGTGACGGACTTGGCGAAGCGGGAGAGGAAGGTGGCCTCCTCCATGGCGGTGTCGCCACCGCCCACCACGACGATGTCCTGGTCCTTGAAGAAGAACCCGTCGCAGGTCGCGCAGTACGAGACGCCACGGCCGGAGAGCGCGTCCTCGTTGGGCAGACCGAGCTTGCGGTGCTGCGAACCGGTCGCCACGATCACGGCCTTGGCGCGGTGGACCGTGCCGGCCGTGTCGGTGACCGTCTTGATGTCCTCGCTGAAGTCGACGGCGACGATGTCGTCCGGGATCAGCTCGGCGCCGAAGCGCTCCGCCTGGGCCCGCATGTTGTCCATCAGGTCCGGGCCCATGATCCCCTCACGGAATCCCGGGAAGTTCTCGACCTCGGTGGTCTGGATGAGCGCGCCTCCGGCGGTCACCGACCCCTCGAAGACAAGCGGCTTCAGCGAGGCACGCGCTGTGTACAGCGCGGCCGTGTAACCGGCCGGGCCCGAACCGATGACTATGACGTTGCGGATCTCGTTCTCGGCGCTCACTTCGCGGCCTCCGGGGCGATCTCTTCGATGAGTCCTTCGACGAGCTTCCTGATCTCGTCGCGGATGGGGCGCACGGCCGCGACACCCTGGCCGGCCGGATCGTCCAGCTTCCAGTCCAGGTAGCGCTTGCCGGGAAAGACGGGGCAGGTGTCGCCGCAGCCCATGGTGATGCAGACGTCCGAGGCCTTCACGGCGTCGACGGTCAGGATCTTCGGGGTCTCGGCGGACATGTCGATGCCGACCTCGCGCATCGCCTCGACAGCCGCAGGGTTCACGGACCCGGCGGGGGCGGATCCGGCCGAGCGGACCTCGACGCGGTCCCCGGCCAGGTGACTCAGCCACGCCGCGGCCATCTGGGAGCGGCCGGCGTTGTGGACACAGACGAACAGCACAGAGGGCTTGTCGGACATCGGGGTCTCTCTTGCTTCGGTTCGAGGTCGGACCCGATTGGCATCAGCATCCGGTGGTGTCAGCCACCACTGATGTGAGAGTATCAGTGCATGATGACGTCAGTCGACACTGAACTGATCCGAGTTCTGGGCGACCCCCTGCGGCTCCGGATCGTGACCCTGCTCGCCCGCGAGACGCTCTGCACCAGCCACCTCGTGGAGGAGACGGGCGCACGGCAGACCAACCTCTCCAACCACCTGAGGGTGCTGCGCGAGGCCGGGATCGTGGAGACCGAGCCGTGCGGCCGCTTCACCTACTACAAGCTGCGCCCCGACGTCATCGCGCAGCTCGCCGACCAGTTCGCCGCGCTGGCCGCCACCGCGCGCACCGCCGCAGAGAACAAGAGGGCCTGTCCGTGACCCGCACCACATCACCCGCGACCACCGCAGAAGAACAGCCGTCGGTGGTCGCGAAGCTTTCGACGCTCGACCGCTTCCTCGCCGTCTGGATCCTGATCGCCATGGGCCTCGGGCTCGGGCTGGGGCGGCTGATCCCGGGCCTGAACGACGCCCTGGCCAAGGTGGAGATCGGCGGCATCTCCCTGCCGATCGCCGTCGGCCTGCTGATCATGATGTACCCGGTACTGGCCAAGGTCCGCTACGACAGGCTCGACGCCGTCACCGGTGACCGCAGGCTGATGGTCTCCTCACTGGTCGTCAACTGGCTCCTGGGTCCGGCCGTGATGTTCGCGCTGGCGTGGATCTTCCTGCCCGACCTGCCCGAGTACCGCACGGGCCTCATCATCGTCGGCCTCGCCCGCTGCATCGCCATGGTCATCATCTGGAACGACCTGGCCTGCGGCGACCGCGAAGCCGCCGCCGTCCTGGTGGCGCTCAACAGCGTCTTCCAGGTGATCATGTTCGGCCTGCTGGGCTGGTTCTACCTCGACCTGCTGCCCGGCTGGCTCGGCCTCGGCGAGGGAGAGTCGCTGGACATCTCCATGTGGAAGATCGCCCTCAACGTCGTCATCTTCCTCGGCGTCCCGCTGCTGGCCGGCTTCCTCACCCGCCGCATCGGAGAGAAGAAGCTCGGCCGCGAGTCCTACGAGCAGAAGTTCCTGCCGAAGATCGGCCCCTGGGCTCTCTACGGACTGCTCTTCACGATCGTCATCCTCTTCGCGCTGCAGGGGAAGACGATCACCTCGCAGCCGCTGGACGTCGCCCGCATCGCCGTCCCCCTGCTCGTCTACTTCGCGGTCATGTGGTTCGGCACCTTCCTGCTCGGCAGGATGATCGGCCTGAACTACGAGCGCACGACCACACTGGCGTTCACCGCCGCCGGCAACAACTTCGAGCTGGCGATCGCCGTCGCCATCGCCACCTTCGGCGTGACCAGCGGCCAGGCCCTCTCGGGAGTCGTCGGCCCGCTGATCGAGGTCCCGGTCCTGGTCGCTCTCGTGTACGTCTCGCTCGCCTGGCGGCGGAAGTTCTCCACGTCGTGAGAGCCGACACCGATGTGGTGGTGATCGGCGGCGGCCAGTCCGGGCTCGCCGCCGGCTACCACCTGCGCCGTCTCGGCCTGGACTTCGTCGTCCTCGACGCGCAGTCCACGCCGGGCGGCGCCTGGCAGCACGCATGGGACTCGCTGCACCTGTTCTCGCCGGCCGCGTACTCCTCGCTGCCCGGCCGTCTGATGCCGCCACAGCCCGGGGAGACCTACCCGGACGCGCGGCACGTCGTCGAGTACCTCACCGACTACGAGAAGCGGTACGAGCTTCCGGTGCTGCGCGGTGAGCCGGCCCTGGCCGTACGCGAGGACGGACCGTTCCTCCGCGTCGAGACCGACTCGGGGGTCCGGCGGGCACGGGCGGTCGTCAGCGCCTGTGGCAGCTGGTCCCGCCCCTTCCTCCCGGCCGTCCCGGGCCGGGGCGCGTTCGAGGGCCGCCAGCTGCACACCGTGGACTACCGCGGGCCGGCGGAGTTCGCCGGGCAGCGTGTGATCGTCGTCGGCGGAGGGAACTCCGGTGCGCAGATCGCCGCGGACCTCGCGTACGACACCGAGCTCACATGGGCCACGCAGCGCGAACCGCGCTTCCTGGCGGACGACATCGACGGACGCGCCCTGTTCGACGTGGCCACCGCCCGCCGCCGTGCTCTGGACGCGGGCGGCACCGACACCGGAGGAGTGGCCTCGCTCGGCGACATCGTCGCCGTACCGCCCGTGCGGGAGGCACGGGACGCGGGGCTGCTGAAGGCGTCCCCGATGTTCACGCGCCTCACCGCGACCGGTGTCGCGTGGGCCGACGGCACGACGGCCGAGGCGGACGCGGTGATCTGGTGCACGGGCTTCCGTCCCGCCCTGTCCCACTTGGCGCCGCTCGGGCTCCGCGGCGTCCGCGGACACATCCCGACCACGGGGACCCGTGCCACCGACGAGCCCCGTCTCCACCTGCTCGGATACGGCGACTGGACCGGTCCCGCGTCCGCGACCCTCATCGGTGTCGGGCGTCCCGCCCGCGACGCGGCCCGCGAGATCGCCGCCCTGCTCCAGGGGAGCTGACCCCTCAGAAGTGCCGTGCCGCACTCTGACCCCGCCTCCGCCGCGTCCCAGCGCGTCGGCCGGACTCAGGCGGCGTCACCGCCGGCGACGCACCCATGACGACACGGTCTTCGTACCGAAGGCGTCCGGCCCCACGCCGCGGGCAGGCGACCCCGACGATCTCACCGGCGCGTGGTGAGCATCTGCCCCATCGCGGCCAGCACGGACGGCTCGACCCGGTAGAACACCCACGTCCCGCGGCGCTCAGAGGTGAGCAGTCCCGCGTCCTTCAGCTTCTTCAGGTGATGGGAGACCGTCGGCTGCGAGACGCCGACGTCGGAGATGTCGCAGACGCACGCCTCTCCGCCCTCGTGCGAGGCGACGGCGGAGAACAGGCGCAGCCGCACGGGGTCGCCGAGCGCCTTGAACATGGCCGCCGTCCGCTCCGCCTCTTCAGCGGTCAGGGGCCGCTCGGTCAGCGGCGGGCAGCACGGAACGACCTCGGGCTCCAGCAACGGCAACACTTCGGCGTTCGACATACTTCTATGTTGACACATGTCGAATCACTGCGGACGGCTGAGGAGGCGGGCCACTCGCGCGGCATCCCGCCCGACTCCGCGGACGGAGGCCGAGGAGAGGCTGCGCTGCCATTCCAGGCCCACGAAGCCGAGTCCCGGCACGTTCGTGGCCACTCCCTCGCGGTGCCGGGGGTGCCCGTCGCCGGACATCACCCCCAATGGGCCGAGGTAGCCGAGGTCCGGGCGGTAGCCGGTGGCCAGCACGATCGCGTCGACCCGCTCGGACGTCCCGTCGGCCCAGGTGACGTGATCACCGCTGATGCCGGTGAAGAGCGGCCTGCGATCGGGCGCTCCGGCGGCCAGCGCCGAACGGTAGCGGCCGTCGTCGATCACCAACTGCGTCGGCGGCGTGCGCAGATGACGCCCGACGGGGGCGGTGTCGAGCCCCGTCACCTTCAACCACCAGTGGAGGTCGCGCCCGAGGGGCCTCTGGCGGGTCAGCTTCACCGGCCGCCTGGTGGCCAGTGTGACGTCGGCGTGCTCCGCCAGCTCGGCACCGATCTGGACGGCCGAGTTGCCTGCTCCGACGACGACGACCCGCTGCCCTTCGAAAGGCTCAGGGTTCCGGTATTCGCCGGCGTGCAGCAGACGGCCCGTGAACGAGGCGAGCCCGGGGAGGCCGGGCCGATGGGGATTGCCGAAGCCGCCCGTCGCCGCGATCACCGTCGCTGTCGTGAGCGAACGCCCGCCGCCGAGCCGGACCGAGAACGCCCCGTCGCCCGTACGGGTCACCGCCTCGACCCGGTGGCCGGTGCGGATGTCGGCGTCCAGCCGGTTCGCGAAGCGACGCAGATGCTCTACGACCTCGTCACGGCGGGGGTACCGGTCGCCGTCGCCGTCGAACGGCATCCCGGGCAGGCCGCTGTGCCGGGCGGGCGAGAACAGGGTCAGGCTGTCGTAGTAGCGCGGCCATGAGCCGACCGGCTCGTCCGACGCCTCCAGTACGACCGGGCTGCGACCCTCGCGCATGAAGGCGTGCGCGGCCGCGAGTCCGGACTGACCGCCTCCGACGACGACCGCGTCCACGTACTCAGCACTCATTCCGCACCCCAATGATTCGACCAATGTCTATGTTGACGTCCATCGAATCAGATGCGATGCTGATGAGGCAAGCATCGACATGCGTCGAACCAAGGAGCCACAGTGAACGCGTCTGCAACCCCAGAGCCGCCCGTCGTGGTGATCGGGGCCGGTCCCATCGGGCTCGCCGCCGCGGCCCACCTGATCGAGCGCGACATCGAGCCGCTGGTCCTGGAATCCGGCCCGGCCGCCGCCCACGCCGTCCGTTCGTGGTCCCACGTCCGTCTCTTCTCGACGTGGGCCGAGCTCGTCGACCCGGCGGCCGAGAAGCTGCTCGCCCCCACCGGCTGGACCGCACCGGACGGTGCCACGTACCCCACCGGCGGCGACTGGGCCGAGCAGTACCTCCAGCCGCTGGCCGACGCCCTCGGCGACAGGGTCCGCACGGGTGCCCGTGTCACCGGCGTCTCCCGCGCCGGCCGCGACCGCGTCGTGGACGCCGACCGCGACCAGCAGCCCTTCAGCGTTCATGTGACGTACGCCGACGGCCGCGAGGAGCGACTCACCGCCCGCGCCGTCATCGACGCCTCCGGCACCTGGCACACCCCCGCTCCGATCGGTGGTGACGGGCTGCCCGCCCTGGGCGAGCGCGCCGCGGCCGACCGCGTCTCCTACCGCGTGCCCGACCTCAGGTCCCCTGCCGTACGGGCCCGTTACGCGGGCAGGCGCACCGCCGTCATCGGCTCCGGCGCCTCCGCCTTCACCGCCCTCACCCAACTCGCCGGCCTGGCCGAGGAGGTGCCCGGCACCCACGCGGTGTGGATCCTGCGCCGCGGCATCAGCGGCAGCACGTTCGGGGGCGGCGAGGCCGACCAGCTTCCCGCTCGTGGCGCGCTCGGCCTCGCCGCGAAGGCCGCCGTCGACAACGGGCACGCCGACGCCGTCACCGGCTTCCGCACAGCCGCCGTCGAGAGGACGGGCGAGCAACTGGTGCTCGTCGCCGAGGACGGCCGCCGCCTCGACCCCGTCGACGAGGTCGTCGTCCTGACCGGTCTGCGCCCCGACCTGTCCTTCCTCGACGAGCTCCGTCTCGGCCTCGACGACCGCCTCCAGGCTCCCGTCGGACTCGCCCCCCTCATCGACCCCAACGTCCATTCCTGCGGCACCGTCTACCCCCACGGCGTGAACGAGCTGTCGCACCCGGAGAAGAACGTCTACCTCGTCGGAATGAAGTCCTACGGCCGCGCCCCCACGTTCCTCGCCATGACCGGATACGAGCAGGTCCGCTCCGTCGCGGCCGCCCTCGCGGGAGATCACGAGGCCGCCGCACGGGTCGAACTCACCCTCCCGGAGACCGGGGTCTGCGGCGGCGCCGGCCTGTTCGACGAGCCGGGCGCCGCCCCCGAGTCCGACGGCGGGTGCTGCGCCGCCCCGAGCACCCTCCAGATCGGCATCGGCGCCCCTGTCTCCTCCGGCGGCTGCTGAACCGCGTGACACACGTCGACGCCGACGGGGCCGCGACCGGAACAGGGGACCGGTCGCGGCCCCCTGCCGTACTGCCCGCGCTGTGCGCCACGCAGATCACCGGCTGGGGAATCGTCTACTACGCCTTCCCGGTCCTGCTGCCCCGCCTGACCGAGGACACCGGCTGGTCCGTGGGAGCGAGCAGCGCCGCCTTCTCCGCGGCCCTCCTTGTCTCCGCCGTCGCCGGTGTCCCCGTCGGCCGCGTTCTCGACCGCCGAGGGCCCCGTGCGGTGATGACCGCCGGTTCCGTACTCGCGGTCCTCGCACTCCTCACCGTCGCGGCCGCTCCGAATCTCCCCGTCTTCACCGCCGGCTGGCTTCTCGCCGGTCTCGCCATGGCGGCCACGTTCTACCAGCCCGCGTTCGCCGCGCTCACCCGCTGGTGGGGCCCCGGACGCGTCCGCGCGCTGACCGTCGTCACCCTCGCCGGCGGGCTCGCGAGCACCGTCTTCGCCCCCCTCACGGCCGCGCTGGCCGAGCACCTCACATGGCGGGCCACGTACATGCTGCTGGCAGGGGTTCTCGCCGCCGTCACGATCCCCGCCCACGCCCTGGCACTGCGCGCACCCTGGCCACCCGCCCCGGAGGCACCCGCCCGAAGACCCGGGCAGTCGACGTCCGTCGCTCGCGGCCGGCCGTTCCTGTTCCTGGCCGGCGCCTTCGCCCTCTCCGGGTTCGCGATGCACGCGGTCGTCTTCGGTTTGGTTCCCCTGATGACCGAACGCGGTGCCGACCCGACAACGGCCGCCTGGGTCCTGGGCCTGGGCGGCGCGGGTCAGACCCTGGGCCGCACCCTCTACGCCATGCTCGCCCGGCGCAGCGGCGTCACCGCCCGTACCGCGACCCTCGTGGCGGCGGGCGGGGCGACGACGCTCGCCCTCGCCCTGGTGTCCGGCCCGATCCCCGTACTGCTCCTGCTCTCCGTCCTCGCGGGGGTGGTCCGCGGGAACCTCACGCTGCTGCAGGCCACGGCCGTCGCGGACCGCTGGGGCACGGCCGCCTACGGCCGGCTCTCGGGACTGCTGGCCGCCCCGGCGACGGTGGCGGGAGCCCTGGCACCCTGGGCCGGCGCTGCGCTGGCCGGGCCGACGGGCGGCTACTCGGGACTCTTCCTCGGGCTCGCCGCGGCATCCGCGGCGGCGGCCCTTCTCGCTCTGTTCTCGGGCGTCCACGACCGCCGGGGGCAACAGCACGAGGCGGGCCCCTGCCACGGTTGCGGACACGCCCCCGGCAACGGTTGAGGACACGCCCCCGGCAACGAGAAACGGGCCCTCGCCCGGACTTTCGTCTCCGGCGAGAACCCGTTTCGTCGGTTTCTCTCTGTGCGCGAGGGGGGAGTTGAACCCCCACGCCCTTTCGGGCACTGGAACCTGAATCCAGCGCGTCTGCCTATTCCGCCACCCGCGCATTGGGTGTTGTCGTCCGGTGGTTCACCTGTTCGGTGCGACCCCCTGGCGACATGCAGAAGATTAGCACGCTGCACAGGGTGGATTCACATCCGTTTGTTTGGGTGCCCCGCCGAGCGAACAGGGAACGAATCGAGCGAGCGCGGAACGAAGGGCGGCGGCCCCCACTCCTCCTGTATGCCCCCCGGGTGCGGGACACTGTCCGGAGGCCGCCTCTACGATCCGGTGTGAGGGGTGACACTCATCGACGGGGCAGACAAGGGGAACCAGCCGATTTCCCGACGCGTGGATACGATCAGTAAGCAGTACCAGGGCGACAACGACGGAGGAGGTGCCCCATGGGAGTCCTGAAACGTTTCGAGCAGCGTCTCGAAGGCCTGGTCAACGGCACCTTCGCCAAGGTTTTCAAGTCCGAGGTCCAGCCTGTCGAGATCGCGGGCGCCCTCCAGCGGGAGTGCGACAACAACGCGACGATCTGGAACCGCGAGCGGACGGTCGTCCCCAACGACTTCATCGTGGAGCTCAGCACGCCCGACTTCGAGCGTCTGAGCCCGTACTCGGGCCAGCTCGGCGACGAGCTGTCGGGCCTGGTCCGCGACTACGCCAAGCAGCAGCGCTACACCTTCATGGGCCCGATCAAGGTCCATCTGGAGAAGGCGGACGACCTCGACACCGGCCTGTACCGGGTGCGCAGCCGCACCCTGGCGTCGAGTACGTCACAGTCGCCCGGCGGCGGCGCCCAGGCGGCGGGCGCAGGCGCGGGCGGCGGCTACGGCTACCCCCCGGCGAGCGCACCGCCGATGCCGGCCGCGCCGCCTCCCGGCATGGCCGCGGGTCCGCGTCCCGGTCCCGCGGCGGACCGGCGTCCGGCAGGCGCGGGCGCCATGCCGAACGCCCAGGTACGACGTTGGATCGAGATCAACGGCACACGCCATCAGATCTCCCGCCCGACGCTGGTGCTGGGTCGCAGCACCGACGCCGATGTGCGGATCGACGACCCCGGCGTCTCGCGCCGGCACTGTGAGATCCGGACCGGAACGCCCTCGACGATCCAGGATCTCGGGTCCACCAACGGCATCGTGGTGGACGGGCAGCACACCACCCGCGCTACGCTCCGCGACGGCTCGCGAATCGTCGTGGGCAGCACCACCATCGTTTACCGGCAAGCCGAAGGGTGAAGCGGGGGCAATGTCAGAGCTGACCCTGACGGTCATGCGGCTAGGTTTCCTGGCTGTTCTGTGGCTGTTCGTCATCGTGGCCGTCCAGGTCATCCGCAGCGATCTGTTCGGGACGCGGGTGACCCAGCGCGGTTCGCGCCGTGGCGCCGAACAGCGTCCACAGCAGCAGCGCCAGAACTCCGCGCCGCCGCAGCAGCGCCAGCAGGCCGGCGGCCGCCAGCGGCGGGGGGCGCCGACGAAGCTGGTCGTGTCCGAGGGCACGCTCACCGGCACCACCGTCGCCCTCCAGGGCCAGACCATCACCCTGGGCCGGGCACACGACTCAACGATCGTGCTGGACGACGACTACGCGTCCAGCAGGCATGCCAGGATCTACCCGGACCGTGACGGCCAGTGGATCGTCGAGGATCTCGGGTCCACCAACGGCACATATCTCGACCGGACCCGGCTCACCACGCCGACACCGATTCCGCTGGGCGCGCCGATCCGCATCGGCAAGACCGTCATCGAGCTGCGGAAGTAGTACGACAATGAGCGAGCGGAGCGAGCGAGCCGCAGCGGTCCCCACAGGTGACCTGCACGGGCTGCTCCCGACCGGAGGGTGGGCAGTGTGGCTCGAGACCGGCTGGCGCGACAGTCGCCCGGCGAGCCGACGGGTGAGGTACGCATGAGTCTTTCTCTGCGTTTCGCCGCCGGCTCGCACAAGGGCATGATCCGCGAGGGCAACGAGGACTCCGGCTATGCCGGGCCCCGCCTGCTCGCCATCGCCGACGGCATGGGCGGTCAGGCGGCCGGTGAGGTCGCCTCCTCCGAGGTCATCTCGACGCTCGTCACGCTCGACGACGACGTACCCGGCTCCGACATCCTGACGTCGCTCGGCACCGCCGTTCAGCGGGCCAACGACCAGCTCCGGATGATGGTCGAGGAGGATCCCCAGCTCGAGGGCATGGGCACCACACTCACCGCCCTGCTGTGGACCGGGCAGCGACTCGGCCTCGTACACGTCGGCGACTCACGCGCGTATCTGCTCCGCGACGGGGTGCTGACCCAGATCACACAGGACCACACCTGGGTGCAGCGGCTCGTCGACGAGGGCCGGATCACCGAGGAGGAAGCCACCACCCACCCGCAGCGCTCCCTTCTGATGCGCGCGCTGGGCAGCGGCGACCATGTGGAGCCCGACCTCTCGATCCGTGAGGTCCGCGCCGGTGACCGCTATCTGATCTGCTCCGACGGCCTGTCCGGCGTCGTCTCCCACCAGACCATGGAGGAGACGCTCGCCAGCTACCAGGGCCCGCAGGAGACCGTGCAGGACCTGATCCAGCTCGCGCTGCGCGGCGGCGGGCCGGACAACATCACCTGCATCGTCGCGGACGTCCTCGACACCGACTCCGGCGACACCCTGGCCGCCTCGCTCAGCGACACTCCCGTCGTCGTCGGAGCGGTCGCGGAGAACCAGCACCAGCTGAACGACGGCGGCGCCATGCAGACGCCGGCCGGCCGCGCCGCCGGGCTGGGACGTCCCTCCGCGCCGCAGGCGCCCGGCGGCAGCTTCGGCCCGCCCGGATCCGGCGACGCCGCCGGATTCGGCGGCATGCCGCCCGAGGGCGGCTTCGGTGCCTACACCGACGACGACTTCGTCAAGCGGGGCGGCGGCCGCAAGTGGCTGAAGCGCTCGCTGTTCATCGCTCTCGCCCTGGCGGTCGTCGGCGGCGGTCTGTACGGCGGGTACCGCTGGACCCAGGGCCAGTACTACGTCGGCACCAAGGGCGAGCACGTCGCCCTGTACCGCGGCATCAGCCAGGACCTCGCCTGGGTCTCGCTCTCGGAGGTCGAGAAGGACCACCCCGAGATCGAACTCAAGTACCTGCCGCCCTACGTGCGCAAGCGGGTCGAGGCGACCATCACGGAGGACAGCCTCACCACCGCCCGCAAGAAGGTCGACGAGCTCGCCAAGCAGGCCACCGCCTGCAAGAAGGACGAGCAGCGCCGCGAGGCGGCCGACCGTGCGAGCAGCCCGCCTCCGGGCGAGGGCGAGGCCGGCGGCACCGCCGGCACGCCCACCACGCAGGACGCGAAGACCAAGCCGACCGCAGCCTCTCCCTCCCCGGGTCCCACCCTCTCGGAGGAGGAGCAGAAGCTGGCCTCGAACTGCGGCAAGCAGTAATCGTCCGTAGGGGGCCTTCTCCACCATGAGCGTTGTCACCAACACGACCACGATCGGCGCGATCGACGCGCCGAGCCGGCGGAACACGGAGCTGATGCTCCTCGGCTTCGCCGTGGCCATCCCGGTGTTCGCCTACATCAACGTGGGCCTCGCCCTCGACGGCGAGCTGCCCGCGGGCGTCCTCGGATACGGCCTCGGCCTCGGCCTGCTCGCGGGCGTGGCCCACCTCGTGGTGCGCAGGTTCGCCAAGTACGCCGACCCGCTGCTGCTGCCGCTGGCCACGCTGCTGAACGGCCTCGGTCTGGTGCTGATCTGGCGCCTGGACCAGTCGCCCCGGCTGCAAGCGCGCAACGACTTCGCGGCGCAGGCCACGAACCAGCTGATGTACTCGGCTCTGGGCATCGCGCTGTTCGTCGGCGTGCTGCTCGTCATGAAGGACCACCGGGTCCTGCAGCGCTTCACGTACATCTCCATGGCGGCCTCCATCGTCCTGCTGCTGCTGCCGCTGGTACCGGGCCTCGGCGCCGACGTCTTCGGCGCCAAGATCTGGATCCGGGTGGGCGGCTTCTCCATCCAGCCCGGCGAGTTCGCGAAAATCGTCATCGCGGTCTTCTTCTCCGGCTATCTGATGGTCAAGCGGGACGCCCTCGCCCTGGCCAGCCGCCGGTTCATGGGGCTCTACCTGCCGCGCGGGCGGGACCTCGGCCCGATCCTCACGATCTGGGCGATGAGCCTGCTCATCCTGGTCTTCGAGAACGACCTCGGTACGTCGCTGCTGTTCTTCGGCATGTTCGTGATCATGCTGTACGTGGCCACCGAGCGGACCAGCTGGATCGTCATGGGTCTGCTGATGTCCGCCGGCGGCGCGGTCGTCGTCTCCACCTTCGCCACCCACGTCCAGTCCCGCGTGGCCGCGTGGCTCGACCCGTTCGGGTGCCTGGAGACCGTCAAGGACAACCCCAACATGCTCAACGCCTGCGACCAGATGACCCAGGTGCTGATGTCGTTCGGCGCCGGCGGCACCCTGGGCACGGGCTGGGGCCAGGGCAACTCCGACCTGATCTCCTTCGCCGCCAACTCCGACTTCATCTTCGCCACCGTCGGCGAGGAACTCGGGCTGGCCGGAGTGATGGCTTTCCTGCTGATCTACGGGCTGATCATCGAGCGCGGTGTCCGCACCGCACTCGCCGCGCGCGACCCGTTCGGAAAGCTCTTCGCCATCGGGCTCTCCGGCGCCTTCGCGCTGCAGGTGTTCGTGGTCGCCGGCGGCGTGATGGGCCTCATCCCGCTGACCGGTATGACGATGCCGTTCCTCGCGGCCGGTGGTTCGTCCGTCATCGCCAACTGGGCCCTGATCGGCATCCTGATCCGTATCAGCGACACGGCGCGCCGACCCGCGCCGGCACCCGCCCCGTCCCCCGACGCCGAGATGACCCAGGTGGTCCGACCGTGAACAAGCCCCTGCGCCGAATCGCGATCTTCTGCGGACTGCTGGTCCTCGCCCTGATGATCCGGGACAACTGGCTCCAGTACGTCCGGGCCGACGAGTTGAACACGCACAAGAAGAACAAGCGCGTGGAGATCGAGCGTTACGCGCACGAGCGCGGCAACATCGTCGTCGACGGCAAGGCGATCACCGGCTCCGCCGAGACGGACGACACGTACTACAAGTACAAGCGGACCTACACCAACGGGCCGATGTGGGCTCCGGTCACCGGTTACGCCTCGCAGGTCTTCGGCGCCAACCAGCTCGAGAAGCTCGAGGACGGCATCCTCAGCGGCAACTCGGACCAGCTCTTCTTCGACCGCACGATGGCGATGTTCACCGGCGACGAGAAGAAGGGCGGCAACGTCGTCACCACCCTCAACGAGAAGGCCCAGGAGGCCGCCTTCGAGGGACTCGGCGACAAGAAGGGTGCCGTCGCGGCGATCGACCCGAAGACCGGCAGGATCCTCGCCCTCGCCTCCACTCCGTCGTACGACCCGTCCTCTTTCGCCGGTCGTCTGGACAAGGACGGGAAGGCGTGGACGGCGCTGACCAGCGACCCCGACAAGCCGATGCTCAACCGGGCACTGCGTGAGACGTACCCGCCCGGCTCGACGTTCAAGGTGGTCACCGCCGCCGCCGCGCTCGAGAACGGCAAGGTCGACGACATCAACGCCCCCACGGACACGCCGGAGCCGTACATCCTCCCCGGCACCCGTACGCCGATGGTGAACCACGCCAGCGGCTGCGAGAACGCCACCCTGAACAGGGCCATGGAGGTCTCCTGCAACTCCGTCTTCGCCAAGCTCGGCGACGACGTGACGCGCGACAAGATGGTCGAGACGGCTGAGAAGTTCGGCTTCAACAACCCGGAGATCGACGTCCCCGTCCGTGCCGCCGCCTCCGTCTACGACAAGACGATGAGCCGGGACGGCAACGCTCAGTCCTCCATCGGCCAGTTCAACACCGCGGCCACTCCGCTCCAGATGGCGATGGTCACCGCGGCGATCGCCAACGACGGCAAGCTGATGAAGCCGTACATGGTCGACAAGCTGGTGTCCCCGGGCCTCGACGTCATCCAGCAGAACGAGCCGGAGGAGATGAGCCGGCCCGTGTCCGCCGAGAACGCCCAGCTCCTCCAGCAGATGATGGAGAACGTCGTCGAGAACGGCACCGGCGGCAACGCGGCGATCGACGGCGTCAAGGTCGGCGGAAAGACCGGTACCGCCCAGCACGGCGAGAACAACAGCAAGAACCCCTACGCCTGGTTCATCTCGTACGCCAAGGACGCCAACGGGTCGCCGGTGGCCGTCGCCGTGGTGGTCGAGGACAGCAACGCCCGCCGGGACGACATCTCCGGTGGCGGCCTCGCCGCCCCGATCGCCAGGGACGTGATGAAGGCGGTACTGGACGGCAGGCAGTGACGAGGATCACTCCCGGCCTTCATACCTGCACATTGCGATACCGGTCGGGTATCAGCTGCCGATTGCGGGCGGATCAAGTACGGCGTGCCCGGTAGCCTTTGCGCGAAACAGCACACCGTAGGACCACACACGGGTGCGGTCGGGACTGACGGAGAGGGCTGGAACAGTTATGGAAGAGCCGCGTCGCCTCGGCGGCCGGTATGAACTGGGCTCGGTGCTCGGCCGTGGTGGCATGGCCGAGGTCTACCTCGCCCACGACACCCGGCTCGGCCGCACTGTCGCCGTGAAGACGCTGCGGGCCGACCTCGCCCGCGACCCGTCCTTCCAGGCCCGGTTCCGCCGTGAGGCCCAGTCTGCCGCCTCGCTCAACCACCCTGCGATCGTCGCTGTCTACGACACCGGCGAGGACATGGTGTACGACAACGGGGCCGGCACGGGCCCCGGGGTCTCGATCCCGTACATCGTCATGGAGTACGTCGACGGCTCCACGCTTCGTGAGCTGCTTCACTCCGGCCGCAAGCTGCTGCCGGAACGCACGCTCGAGATGACCGTGGGCATCCTCCAGGCGCTCGAGTACTCGCACCGCGCGGGCATCGTCCACCGCGACATCAAGCCGGCGAACGTCATGCTGACGCGCACCGGTCAGGTCAAGGTCATGGACTTCGGCATCGCCCGTGCCATGGGCGACTCCGGCATGACCATGACCCAGACCGCGGCCGTCATCGGCACCGCCCAGTACCTCTCCCCGGAGCAGGCGAAGGGCGAGCAGGTCGACGCCCGCTCGGACCTCTACTCGACGGGCTGCCTGCTCTACGAGCTCCTCACCGTCCGCCCCCCGTTCCTGGGCGACTCTCCGGTGGCTGTGGCCTACCAGCACGTACGGGAAGAGCCGCAGCCCCCCAGCAACTTCGACCCCGAGATCACGCCCGAGATGGACGCGATCGTGTTGAAGGCACTGGTCAAGGACCCGGACTACCGCTACCAGTCCGCCGACGAGATGCGCGCGGACATCGAGGCGTGCCTCGACGGCCAGCCGGTCGCCGCCACGGCGGCGATGGGCGCGGTCGGCTACGGCGGCTACGGCCATGACGACCAGCCGACCACGGCGCTCCGCCAGGCCGACCCGGCTGGCCAGACGTCGATGCTGCCGCCCATGAACCCGGACGACGGCGGCTTCGGCAGCTACGACGACCGCCAGGGCCGCCGGCGCCAGAAGAAGTCCAACACCTCGACCATCCTGCTGGTGCTCGCGGGCATTCTGGTGCTGATCGGCGCGGTGCTGATCGGCAAGTCCATCTTCGGCTCCACCAACGGCGGCGAAGTGGCCGTGCCGCGGCTGGTGGGTCTCACGATGAAGGATGCGCAGGACGCGGCCGACAACTCCAAGGTGAAGGTCGCCCAGTCCAGCACCGCTCGCTGCGACCAGCCCAAGGGCAGCATCTGCTCCCAGGACCCCGCGCCCCCGGAGAAGATGAACGAGGGCGAGACGATCCAGGTCGTCGTCTCCGAGGGCGCACCCAAGGTCAAGGTCCCGGACGTCGTCGACAAGGACGTGGAGGACGCGACGGAGATTCTCGAGGGCGAGAAGTTCGTCGTCGAGACCAAGGAGGTCGAGTCCGCCGACGAGGACCCCGGCACGGTCCTCGAGCAGGATCCCGCGGGCCGTTCCATGGCCGAGGTGGGCACCACCGTCACCCTCACCGTCGCCAAGCAGGCCAAGCAGGACCTGCCGAACGTCGTCACCCAGCAGTTCAACAACGCCAAGAGCCAGCTGGAGACGCTCGGGTTCGAGGTGAACAGGGTGGATGTCGACTCGGACAAGCCGCTGGGCGAGGTCATCGCCCAGGACCCGCCGCCCGGAAAGGTCGCCAAGGGGACCAAGGTCACCCTCCAGGTCTCCAAGGGCCCGGCGCAGGCCCAGGTTCCCGTGCCGGGTGACATCCTCGGCAAGCGGGTTTCCGAAGCCCGGCAGATCCTGCAGCAGGCCGGATTCACCAACATCCAGATCGCACCGGGCAAACCTCAGGACGAGAACGCCATCGTCGTCGGCTCCAATCCCGCTCCGGGCACGCCTGTCGACCCGGCGACCCAGCCGATCGTCCTCGACACCTTCGGTGGCGACGGCGGCGGCGACGGCGGTAACGGCAACGGCGGCATCTTCGGCGGCCGGAACGGCGACGACTGACCTCGCGCCTCCCGCAGCATGGGACGAGCCCCGGCACCTGGATGGGTGCCGGGGCTCGTCCCGTGTACGGACCGCGGGAACCTAGCGCAGTTCCGCCGGGGGCGTGCGCTGGTCGTCGACCTTCTCCGTGCGCTCCAGCTCGCCCCACACGATGTACCGGTAGTTGGACGTCAGCACCGGCGTGCAGGTCGTCAGGGTGATGTAGCGTCCGGGCTTCGTCTTCCCCGACTCCTTCGGGACGGGCTGCAGAACGTCCACGTTGTACTTCGAGGTCTGCGGCAGCGTCTTGTAGACCTTGTAGACGTACCAGGTGTCCTTCGTCTCGAAGACGACCGGATCACCGTTTCGGATCTTGTGGATGTTGTGGAACTTGGCCCCGTGACCGTCGCGGTGCGCGGCCAGGGTGAAGTTGCCCTTGTCGTCCCAGGGGAGGGCCGACTTGATCGGGTCGGTGTAGTAGCCGGCGATGCCGTTGTTGAGTGCCTTGGTGTCGGTGCCCTTCTTCACCAGGACCTCGTCGTCGCCCATCGCGGGTACGTGGAGGAAACCGATGCCGTCCCGCAGGTCCAGGTCCTTCTTCTCCGCGCTCTCGGGGCCGCCGTTCGCCCAGTCGTCGCGGATCCGGTCGCTCTGTCTGGAGGATTCACGGTCGGCGAGGACATTGGTCCACCACAGCGAGTAGACGACGAAGAGTCCCAGCACCACGCCCGCGGTGATCAGCAGCTCTCCGAAGACACTGATGGCGCCGGCGATCCGGCCTCGTGCACGTGCCACTGCACCTGTTCCCTGTCTTGAAGTGTCCCGGTGTCTCAGCGTCTCGACGCCTCAGCGTGTCAGCCGACGAGTGCGTCGGGCTTGCCCTTGCTGCGCGGCCGCTCTTCGACCATCTTGCCCCACACGATCATTCGGTATGTACTCGTGAATTCGGGCGTGCACGTCGTCAACGTGATGTAGCGGCCCGGCTGTTTGAATCCGGACTGCTGCGGCACCGGACTGATCACGCTCACGTTCGACGGCATGGTCTGCGGAAGAATGCTCGCCATCTCGTACGTGTAGTACGTGTCCTGTGTCTCGACGACGATCGGATCCCCCGGCTCGAGGCGGTTGATGTAACGGAACGGCTCGCCGTGGGTGTTGCGGTGGCCCGCCACCGCGAAGTTGCCCTGCTTGTCCTCGGGCATCGCCGTCTTGAGCTTCCCCTCGCCGTAGTGGCCGACCATGCCCCGGTCGAGCACCTTGTGCTTGTCGATGCCCTCTGCGATCGGCACGACGACATCCAGCTTGGGGATGTACATGATGGCGAAGCCCTGTCCGGGCTCGAAGGCGTCGGGCTTGCGGCCCTTGGCCCAGTCGTCCTGGATCTGATTCGCCGCCTTGTCGGCCTGCTGGCCGGCGAGGACGTTGGTCCACCACAGCTGATAGGTGACGAACAGCAGCATCAGGACGCCGAAGGTGATGAACAGTTCACCGATGGCCCTGCTGGCGATGACCGCCGGGCTGTCCTTGGCCGCTCGCGCGGCACGCCGTGCCTCGACGCGGCTGAGGGGTTTTCCCGACTCGGACGGCTCCACGGCCGACGCGGCGGGGCGCCGGCGGCCCCGGCCCTTGGCCGCCCTGCGCCGCTCCGCACGGCCGGGCCCCGGGGGCGTCTGGGCGGCGCGGCGGGTGTCCGACGTGAGCAGGGCCACCGTCTCGTCGTCGGGCACCTGGATCGGCTCGGACATCGGGGTGCGCACCTGCTCCGGCTCCGGCGGCGGTGCCTGGGCGGGCACCGGAGCCGGATCAGCGGCGTACCAGTCGCGGCGGTGCTCCTGGAGGTCGTGCGCCGAGTACTGACCGTGCGGCGGCTCCTGCGGCTGTGCCTCGCCGCCCTGCGGGATGTTCGGCGCGCGGAACCACGGTGAGCCGTGCTCGCGGGACGGCAACGGATCCGTCAGGGGATCCGTCAACGGATCCGTCAACGGGTCGTACGGGGGCTCACTCCCCGTCTCTGCCCCGTACCCGTACGGGTGCTCGTGCTCGTGCCCCGGGCGCACGGCACTCACGCCAGAGCCTTGCCCACCACCGGTGCGAGTCCCGCCGAACGTCCGACCGCCCCGGTGTCGCCGCACTGCACAAGCCAGTTGGCGAGCATCCGGTGGCCGTGCTCGGTGAGAACCGACTCGGGGTGGAACTGCACTCCCTCGACGGGCAGTTCACGGTGCCGCAGCCCCATGATGATGCCGTCCGCGGTACGCGCCGTCACCTCGAGCTCCGCCGGGAACCGTGCGGGCTCGGCCGCCAGCGAGTGGTAGCGCGTCGCGATGAAGGGCGACGGCAGGCCGGCGAAGACGCCTGTTCCCTCGTGGGTCACCGGCGATGTCTTGCCGTGCAGCAGCTCGGGTGCCCTGTCGACCACCCCGCCGTACGCGACGGCCATGGACTGCATGCCGAGGCAGACTCCGAACACGGGTACGCCGGTGGCCGCGCAGTGCCGCACCATGTCGACGCAGACTCCGGCCTCTTCGGGGGCCCCGGGGCCGGGGGACAGCAGCACGCCGTCGAAGCCGTCCTGTGCGTGCTCCAGGGCGACCTCGTCGTTGCGCACGACCTCGCACTCGGCGCCGAGCTGGTACAGGTACTGGACGAGGTTGAAGACGAAGCTGTCGTAGTTGTCGACGACGAGAATGCGCGCGCTCACCGGGCCGCTCCTCCTTCTCCGTCCACCGTCACCTCGCCGAACGGGAGCAGCGGCTCCGCCCACGGGAAGACGTACTGGAACAGCACGTAGACGACCGCCAGGACGAGCACGAGCGAGAGGGCCGCCCGCACCCACACGTTGCCCGGCAGATGCCGCCAGATCCAGCCGTACATGCCGTCCCTTTCCGTTCGGTACGGCACCAGACTAAAGGGCCGAGGGGGCGCGTGGGTCAGGTGCGCAAAGCCGGTGGTTCGCCGTCGGTCACAGAGTGCGTCGCGTCGAGGTACGCCCAGACGATCAGACGGTGGCTGCTGCCCCACTCCGGCTCGCAGGTGGTCAGTGTCAGATAGCGCCCCGGCTCGTCGAAGACCGCGGCTTCCTTCCTCAGCGGCCGGGGCACCGGATCGATGACGCCGACATCGCCGGGGACGGTGCGGTACGGCCGGTTCGCGACGCGGTACGTGAACCAGGTCGTGCCGTCCGTGAGCACCACCGGGTCGCCGGGGCGCAGTCGAGGGAAGTCCTTGAAAGGGTCCCCGTGCGTGCGGCGGTGCCCCGCGACGGCGAAATTCCCCCTGGCGCCGAGCGTGCCGGTGGAGGCGTAGTGACCGAGGCCCTTCTTGAGAACGTCCGTGCCCGTGCCCTGGAGGACGGGCCAGTCCCAGCCCTTGCCGAACCGGGGGACGTACATGACCGCGAAGGGCTTTCCCGGTTCGTATGCCACCGGCGCCGGCTCGGCGGCGGGTGGCGCCGGCGTCACGGGGGCGGCCGCCCACCCGGCCTCCAGCCGGTCGATCTCGCGGTCGGTGGCGCTTTCGGCCCGGATGCCGGTCCAGAAGAGCAGGTGCACGACGAACAGCACGATCAGGGTGCCGAGGGTGATGCACAGTTCGCTGAAGGTCCGGACGAGCACCCGCACCGACCTCGACACCCGGCTCCCCCAAGCTCCTTCGGGCCTGCCCGGCGGTCCTAGCCCGCGGGCTTCGCGTAGTGGAGATCCACTGTGCCCGAGTAGCCGGGAAGAGTCACTGCCTTGTTCTCGTCAACCTTCCAGCCCAACCCGTACGCCTTCACGTACAGCTGGTAGTTCTGGATCGCGGGAGAGTCGGCGAGTGCCTTCCTGAGCACGTCCTGATCACCGACAGCGGTGATCTTGTAGGGCGGTGAGTAGACGCGTCCCTGGAGGATCAGCGTGTTGCCGACGCACCGTACGGCGCTGGTGGAGATCAGCCGCTGGTCCATCACGCGGATGCCTTGGGCGCCGCCCTGCCACAGCGCGTTGACCACGGCCTGCAGGTCCTGCTGGTGGATGACCAGGTCGTTGGCCTGGGGCTCGGGGTAGCCGGGCGCCGCTCGGGCGTCCGGCGGGGCGTCGTCGAGGGTGACGGTCAGGGCGCCGCCCTTGAGCGGTTCCGTGCCGGCGGCCTTCTGCAAGGCCTTCAGCTTCGCGTCCTCCGCCTGTGTGGAGCCGTCGTCGCGCTGGGCCAGGGCGTCCACGTCACCCCGCACGGCGGAGGTGGACTCCTCGAGCTCGCCGTTCTTCTCGCTGCGCTGCTTGATCAGGTCGGAGAGCTTCAGGAGGGAGTCGTCCGTGCGCAGGTCCGTACCCTTGGCAGTATTGAAACTGGTCACGAAGATCAGCCCTGCGAGGGCGAACACGGCAGCCGTCAGCAGCCGGACCGGTCGCCACACGGAGGGGCGAACGGGGCCTTGCGGGGAGTCGGCAGAAATGCTCAACGTACCCTTATCTCCTTCGGCGCCGCGGAAGCACTACGCTAACGGACGCCCGGGGGCGGCAGTGGCCCCCCTGGCTCCAGCCCCGGCGCCAGCCACAGTTCCCTGCGCGGTAACGCAGCGCATCGACAGGAGAGTCCCTCGTGCCGAAGTCACGTATCCGCAAGAAGGCAGACTTCACGCCGCCGCCGACCACGAAGCAGGCGGCGAACATAAAGCTCACCAACCGCAGCTGGGTCGCTCCGGTGATGCTCGCGCTGTTCCTCATCGGACTCGCCTGGATCGTCCTCTTCTATGTGACCGAGGGCAGTCTGCCGATCAAGAGCTTCGGCAACTGGAACATCGTCGCCGGCTTCGGCTTCATCGCCGCCGGCTTCGGTGTCTCCACCCAGTGGAAGTAGCTGCTCGACAGGCCTGCCGCCGAGCCCCCGGCGCGCCAGTTGTCCACATCGTTTTCCACAGGCCGGGGAAAAGGTCAGACGATCTGTGGATAACTCTCAGGCTGTTGACGCCGATGTGACTGCGTCGGCCACATCGGTGAAGTGAACCGCCCCTTGTCGCTGCTGGGAAAGCCCAGCTCAGCGACAAGGGGCACGCTTGTTCCACACAGGATGCGCAAGATCCGCCACACGCTGTGGACAACTCTGGGGAAAGCTCCTCGTCCGTTGCCTTCAGGTCACGCGATGGAGGCGGTCCGCGCCACGACGGCGAGGACGACCACCAGCAGGGCGACCGCACTGACGGCGAGCTGTACGACGCTGCGGCGCGGCCCCCTCGGGGCGTAGAGCATGCCGATGGCCACCAGCACGCCGGTCACCAGACCACCGACGTGTCCCTCCCAGGAGATGCCTTCCCTGGTGAAGGTGACGACGAGCATCAGCACGACCATCACGGAGATCGGCCGCATGTCGAGATTCGAGCGCCGTGCGAGCACGGCGACCGCCCCCAGCAGGCCGAAGATCGCACCGGAGGCACCGAGGGACGGCTGGTTGGGAGCGGCGATCACATAGGCCAGGGTGCTGCCACCGAGCCCGGAGAGCAGGTACAGCGCCAGATACCGCGAACGCCCCAGCTCCGGCTCCACCGCACGGCCCAGAAACCACAGCGCGAGCATGTTGAAGAGGAAGTGGGTCACTTCCTGGTGCAGGAACGTCGCGGTCAGCAGTCGGTACCAGCCGCCGTCCGCGACCCCGACGACCTCCCCCAGTGTCGGGTTGTACGCGTAGCCGATCAGCTCCAGCTGGTCGACGAACCGGTCGCCGAGTCCCGCTCCCACGGCGAAGACCGCGAGGTTCAACCCCATGAGGATCTTGGTGATCAGCACCGGGTCGGAGGTGACGGCCCCTCCCGCGATCGTGCGCGGCCTGTTCGCGCCGGGCGCGTGCCCCGTACCGGACCCGGTGCGGACACAGTCCGGGCACTGGAACCCGACCGACGCGTCGACCATGCAGTCCGTGCAGATCGGCCGCTCGCACCGCGTGCAGCTGATGCCCGTCTCACGGCCGGGGTGCCGGTAGCAGCTCGGCAGGCCGTGCGTGTCCTTCGGCCCCTGCGGACTGCCTGGCGCCTGGTCCATGAGGTCACCTCATCAATCTGGGCTCGCGACGTCGCCCCGACCATCCTTACGGACGGACGGGGCGAAAAGGTTCCCCCTGTGGAGAACCCACTGCGAGCGGCGCTCAGCGCGTCTCGACGACGACCGACTCGATCACGACGTCGTTCAGCGGTCGGTCGGTGCGCGGGTTGGTCCCCGTGCTCACGATCGCGTCCACGACCTTCTTGCCGGACTCGGTGCTGACCTCGCCGAAGATGGTGTGCTTGCGCGTGAGCCAGGCGGTCGGCGCCACGGTGATGAAGAACTGCGAACCGTTGGTGCCGGGGCCGGCGTTGGCCATGGCCAGCAGATACGGCTTGTCGAAGGCCAGGTCCGGGTGGAACTCGTCCTCGAACTCGTAGCCCGGGCCGCCCGTCCCGTTGCCCAGCGGGTCGCCGCCCTGGATCATGAAGCCGCTGATCACCCGGTGGAAGACCGTGCCGTCGTAGAGCCTGTCCGTGGACTTCTTGCCGGTCGCCGGGTGAGTCCACTCCCGCTCGCCCTGAGCGAGCTCGATGAAGTTCTTGACCGTTTTGGGCGCGTGGTTCGGCAGAAGCCGGATCTCGATGTCGCCTTGGTTGGTCTTCAGGGTGGCGTAAAGCTGCTCGGCCACGGTCTGCCTTCCGTAAGTCGTCTCTGACGGCTCACGATCCTTGCACGGAAGAGGCACGCGGAGAGAAAGGCGGACGGGTCGTCGTCGCACCGGCGCGCTTCGGGCCGAACAGTGGCATCGTCGTCCACAAAGGTCCCGACATGACCCGGATGCCCGCCCCACATGCCGAGGCGGCTTTCTACGGGCATGATTTCGAACCGGGTGGACAGGCGAAACAGTGCCCCAACCGGGGACAAACTCCAATCACCCTCAGTACGCCACCGAGGAGGAGGATCCCGTGACCCGCATGGACAGCGTGCGCGCCGCGACAGGTACGGCGAAGGACAGCGTGCTGCACGCCGCGGACGTGGTGGCGCCTTACGCCGGCACGGCCAAGGACCAGGCCGCGCATTATGCGCACGAGGCCCGCGTACGGCTCGCGCCGAAGGTCTCGCAGGCCGCTACGGCGGCCCGTGTTCAGTACGGCAGTCGTGTCGCACCGCACGTACCGCCGAAAGTCGATGTGGCCGCGCGCCGTACGGCGGTGCGGGCCAGGAGGGCCGCCCGTCAGGCGACCGACTACACCGTCCCGCGCGTCGAGCACGCGATGGCCGCCGCTCAGCCCGTTCGGGAGGAGGCTGCGGCCCGTTCAGCTGCCGCGCTGGCCGCGTTGCGCGGTCAGGTGACGGCCAAGGAGATTCAGAAGCTTGTGAGGAAGCACGAGCGGCGGTCCAGGGCCGGGCGCCTCACCAAGGGCCTCGCGGTCCTCGGCGTGCTCGCCGGCGGTGCTTTCGCCGCCTGGAAGTGGTGGGACAAGCAGGCCAACCCCGACTGGCTGGTGGAACCGCCCGCCGCGACGGAGGTTTCCGACCGTGTCCCGCTGTCGTCGGTCGACGGCAGTACCGAGGCAGGTCTCGACCCCGAGGTGCAGATGAAGCAGGACGAGGCGGAGGCCGGGGAGCGCGACGACCTTCGTTGACGGCTTTCCGTCCTTCGGTCTTCGGGCGCCGGGAGTGGAGAACGCTCCCGGCGCCTCATGCTGCGAGGAGCGCGGAGCCGGTGCTCTGCTCTCCGCCTCGCGCACCGAAGTCGGCGGCAACCACGGTCCCGGAGTCGGCGCACGCGTCGGCGGCCGGGGAGACGGCGATCGGGGAGACAGCGGTCGGCGAGCCGGCGTACGGGTCGGCGGCCAGGGCGTCGGCGGCCGCGCCGGCCCCCGACGAAGCCGGGAGACCGACCGAGGCGAGGTACGGCCGGCCAGTGGCGGCGTCCGCAGAAGCGCTCTCCCCGACTGCGGCAGGGAGGTCCGCGGCGGCGGTCGAAGACGTCGGGGCGGTGCCGACCCGGGTACCGGCCGTCGAACCCCTGGAGGAGTCCGCGGCGGCGGAGTCGGGCGCAGCGGAGGCGACGGACGCGACGGACGCGACGTCAACGGTCTCCGCGGACTTCACCGCGTCAGATGTCCCCGGAGCGGAGACGTAGGCCGGTGCCGCACCGGTGGAAGCTGTCCTGCCGGCGGCGAGAGCGAAGCGCCCGGCCGGATCCTGACCGCTGGTGTCCAGCGCGGGCAGATGACGCACCGCCGGTGACGACCCGTGCGCCTCGGCGCCGATGCGCTGCTTCATCGTCGGTGGCAGCGACCGGTCTCGTGCGGCCGGCGGCGTCGGCCGTGTGACCGATCGCCTGCTCTGCGCCGGCACGGTCGCGCGCCGGGCCTGCGGACGGTCGGCGTTGGCCGCCTCGTCCGGCGTCTGCGCGACCGGCTGAGCGGCGGCGGTCGTCGCGGCGGTGGAGAGCCCCACCGAGGCAAGCAGAGCAAAGAACGCGGTGATGAACGCGTTCCACAGATTCCTGACCTTGAAGGCGGCCATGACCCCTCGCTTTCGGGTTGAGCGTTTTACATACCTTCCTCATGATGTGGACGCATTCGGAGAAGTGGGGGAGCGACGCCGCCGCTGCGCAGTTCTTCTGATGAACACCACCCGGATGGTCCAGCCGACGGCCCAGGAGCCCCGAGTTGCGCCTGGCCCGCAGCCCGGGGCAGACCTCTCCGTACGTCTCACCGTCGGGTTGTTTGCACAGGTCAGCGCGATTTTCGCGGCTCCGAACGGCTCCCGGAGCGGGTCCCACGACCCGGCCGCGCCGTCGTCGGCACGCCGGTCCGGATCCCGGCATGGAGCAACACCGGGGGCCTGAGAGACAGCGGCGGACGATTCGACAGACCCGGCGTGCCCGGTTAGTGCCAGGGGCGAGGCCGGAAACGGAGAAGAGGTCCCCCCGACCACCTGTGGTGATCGGGGGGACCTCTCGCACTGTGGAGCCTAGGGGAGTCGAACCCCTGACATCTGCCATGCAAAGACAGCGCTCTACCAACTGAGCTAAGGCCCCGGAACAGCGGAACGGCCGGGAAACCGCTACGCCCCGGCAACCGCCGTGCACCAGAGTACCGGGTCACCCCCATGATCCTGCAAAAAAATCGGGGTACCGGCAGGGACTCCCCGTCACCGACCACTCTCCGTAAGATGCACCACTAGGTTCGCAGCAGCGAAGCCGCTTGGGGAAGCGATGGGGAGACGCGATGGACACCGCGCAGCAGGAGACAACCGCAAGAGCCAGAGAACTGCAGCGCAGCTGGTACGGAGAGCCCCTCGGTGCTCTCTTCCGGCGTCTCATCGACGACCTGGGACTCAACCAGGCCCGGCTCGCGGGTGTCCTCGGGCTTTCCGCTCCCATGCTGTCCCAGCTGATGAGCGGCCAGCGCGCCAAGATCGGCAACCCGGCGGTGGTCCAACGCGTGCAGGCACTGCAGGAGTTGGCCGGTCAGGTGGCGGACGGCAGTATGAGCGCCGTGGAGGCGACCGCCCGTATGGACGAGATCAAGAAGTCGCAGGGCGGTTCCGTCCTCACCGCCACCAGCCAGTCGACCAGCGGCTCGGGGGCGCCGACGGTCCGGCGCGTGGTGCGCGAGATCCAGTCCCTGCTGCGTTCGGTGTCGGCGGCCGGGGACATCATCGAAGCGGCGGACTCCCTCGCACCGACCCACCCGGAGCTGGCAGAGTTCCTCCGGGTGTACGGCGCGGGGCGCACGGCGGACGCGGTCTCCCACTTCGAGTCGCACCAGAGCTGACGAGGCGGGCATTCGCCTCCGGAGAACGGGGAGCTGGCGCAGCACAATGGGTGAGGTCTTCGCTGGTCGGTACGAACTGATCGACCCCATCGGACGTGGTGGGGTCGGTGCTGTGTGGCGCGCCTGGGACCACCGCCGACGGCGGTACGTCGCGGCGAAGGTTCTCCAGCAGAGCGACGCGCACACTCTGCTCCGCTTCGTGCGCGAGCAGGCGCTGCGCATCGATCATCCCCATGTCCTCGCTCCGGCCAGCTGGGCCGCCGACGACGACAAGGTGCTGTTCACCATGGATCTGGTGAGCGGCGGTTCCCTGGCGCATGTCATCGGTGACTACGGCCCGTTGCCGGCGCGGTTCGTGTGCAACCTGCTCGATCAGCTGCTGTCCGGTCTGGCCGCGGTGCACGCGGAGGGGGTCGTGCACCGGGACATCAAGCCGGCCAACATCCTCATGGAGGCGACGGGCAAGGGACGTCCTCATCTGCGGGTCTCCGACTTCGGGATCTCCATGCGCAAGGGCGAGCCCCGGCTGACCGAGACCAACTACGTGGTGGGTACGCCCGGTTACTTCGCTCCGGAGCAGATGCTCGGTGCGGAGCCGGACTTCACGGCCGATCTCTTCGCCGTGGGCCTGGTCGCCCTCTATCTGCTCCAGGGCAGGAAGCCGGACTCCCAGGCCCTGGTCGAGCACTTCGCCGACCACGGGACGCCGGGCGCCCCACAGGGCATCCCGGAGCCGCTCTGGCAGGTTCTGGCCGGCCTGCTGCAGCCGGATCCCCAGGCGCGCTTCCGCAGTGCCACAGGGGCGCGCAAGGCCCTCACGGCGGCCGTGGAGATGCTTCCCGAGCCCGTGCCGGGCGAGCAGCATGTCGAGATCTTCGACCAAATCGGGCCGTTGCCCGCCGGTTTCGGCCCGAACGGCCCTGAGGCGGCGCCGCACCAGGCGTCCGGCCAGGGCACACCTGCGCAGCCCACTCCGCCTTCGGCGACGGGCAGTTTCCACCTGGCCCCGCCGCCACAGCAACTGCCCGGCAGGCCACCGCGCACGGCCCAGCCGCAGCCACCGTCCTCCACTCCGGCCGTGGCCGACTCCACGCCGAGCCCCACGCAGGTCCATGCCTCGGCTCCCGCGGCCGCGCCTTTCGTGCCGCATGCCGTAGCCCCCCAGCAGGCCCGACAGAACCAGCAGGCGGCCCAACCCCAACCCCAGCCGCAACCTCCGTACGGCGGGCCCTCTACTCGTACTTACACCGCTCACGGCCCCGAGGCCCCCCTGCCGGGCGTTCGGAAGCGGCCGGGACCGCCCCCGAAGGTGGCGGTCCCGGTACTGCTCGTCGCGCTGCTGTGCTTCGCCGTGGGGATCTGGGCCCTCACTCAGAGCTGAGCCCGCGCCACCCCACTCGGCACCCGCCGCTAATGACCCGGCGGTGGTCCGTACTGCCCGTAACCGTGGCCCTGTCCGGGCGCGTGTCCGGGCGCGTGTCCGTAGCCCTGGTTGATGCCCTGAGCGGGCCCCTGCGGCCCCGCCTGGCCCGGCACGGTGAAGGCCGCCGGGGTGTCGTCCGCCGGTGCCTGTCGCCGGGCCAGCAGCGTCCACACGCCGAGTCCGAGCACCAGCACGGTCCCCGTCCCGATGCCTCCGGCGGCGACCAGCGTCATCGTGTCGCTCTCCGCCGCCTCCTCGGCCTTCTTGCCGTTCTCCGCCGCTTCCTGATCGTCCTCGGTGACCCGGAAGTCACCGGCCGGACCCGCGTAAGCAGGCGCCTGCTCCGGCTCGCCCTCGACGTTCACCCGCAGAGTCAGCCCGACCGGGCTCTCGCCGTATGCCTCCGCGATCTCGGGGCTGAGTGTGACCGAGAGGTAGTACCAGCCCGCGAACCTCATGGCGGCGGAGGCGTCCGCGGAGTCGTAGCGGTTCTCGTAGGCCACCGGAGGCAGCGGGTCGAGCGAGACCGTCTTCTGCTTGCCGTCGTAATACATGCTCGAGTCGTTGTCGACGAAGCCTCTGGCCGGGTTGTACAGGGCGAGCACCAGAGCGTTGCTGACGCTCTTCATCCCGTCACCGTTCGGGCTGTTGGCGAGGTCGGCGCCGGCGAAGAGCTGCTGTCCCCAGTCGACCGGCACCCGGTAGAAGAGGCTCTCGCCCGGCTTGATCGTGTCCTGCCACTCGCCCTTGCCGAGGCTGGTGGAGTCGTGGAAGCTCGTGCCGCCGTGACGCTTCTGCGGCCCGCCGGCCGGCGCGGCCGGCGAGGCGGAGGGCCAGTTCTCGGGAGCCTTCGTGGGTGCGGCGGTGTCCAGGGCCGGCTCCGAGACGAAGCGGAGTTCCACGTCCCAGGGCTCCGGCGCGGACGCGTCGCCGCCGGCCCGCTCCAGCAGGACGTAGTAGGCGCCGCCCTCCTGGCACCTGGTGCCGTCCTTCTCGATCCGCCGGCTGGCGTAGTCGGCAACCGGACGGGGGTAGGACACGGAGCCGAACTCGGCGCTGCCGTCGCTGCACGCGCTTCCCGACGTGTCCTCGATGCTCACCTCGAGCTTGTCCGTGTACGTGACCTCGGTACCCAGCCGGGGGACCGCCACGGCCGACACGTAGGCGTTGGACTTGTCGTCAAGGGTGACGCGGTAATAACGCTTCTCACCCTTCTTGATCGAGTCCTTGTACGTCGATCCGGCCGTCAGCTCGGGGCCGTTGATGTTGACGGGGGTGCCCTTGACCGGCGTCGCCTCGCTGTCGAAGACGTACGGGGCGGGTTCGCCCGCCGCCCACGACTGCCCGGGCAGCGACGCCACCGCGCACAGCGCCGCCAATACGGCCGACGCCGTCCTCCCCCTGCCGCGCTGCCTCTTCACGCGCCTCTCCTTGTGGTCGACGAGTCCGCCGGTGCGGCGGACGGGCCTGAGCCATCCTGCCCCGGCCGCCCTTCCGCTGTCTGCGCGCCCGAGCGGCCCACCCGCCCGCTCGACACCCCCCGGAACTTGCATCAGCAATCAAAATGTTCGCTCTGGTGAATCCGGCTGCCCCGCCGCCGGGACAGCACAGAGCCCCGGCCGCTGAAGCGACCGGGGCTCATGTCCAAGAAACGCTGCGTCTCACACACCCGAACCTGCGGGCACGGAGTCGGTCGCCTCCGTCCACAGATCCTGCTCGGCGCGATCCGCCTGGATCTGGCGGTACACGAGGAGCCCGCCGATGGCGGCCAGTGCGACCAGGAGAAGCTTCTTCACCGCGCGACCTCGTCTTTCCTTGACGTATGAGGACTTCTGGCGCCCGACTATACACACCGACCGATACCGATCGGTGACCTGCGCCCGGCGACGAACGCCGCATGTCCGGACCCTCAACTCGGGCCGTACACAAAGAGACAGGCCCGGCCGGAGAATCTCCGGCCGGGCCTGTCGTCACTGTGGGGCTAACAGGATTTGAACCTGTGGCCTCATCCTTATCAGGGATGCGCTCTAACCAACTGAGCTATAGCCCCGCCGCGCTGCGCGCTGACCTCTGAAGATTAGCGCACACGCGGTGCAGCGCCAAAATCGGAATCCGTCGGGCCCCTCCGCGGCGCTACTCGTCCTCGGCGAGCGTGAGCTCGACACCGCCCACGAACCCGGCGGAGAGGTTGTAGATGAAGGCTCCGAGCGTCGCCAGCGCTGTGGCCAGCACCACATCGATCACCGCGATGACCGAGGTGAAGATGAGCACGCGCGGCAGCGACAGGAACGACTGGAGGTCGAAGCCGTTGCTCTCGTTCGAGCCGGTGGCCTCACTGATCGTTCCGCCGACGGTCGAGAAGACGCCCATGGCGTCCATGACCATCCACAGCACCGCCGCCGCGACGACCGTGCAGATGCCCAGCGCGATGGACAGCAGGAAGCTGACCTTCATCACCGACCACGGGTCGGCCTTGGCCACCCGCAGCCGTGCCTTGCGCGTACGCGGCGTCGTACGGGCGCCTGTGCGGGGCCGGCGCACCGCCGTGGCCGAGTCCTGCCCCACGCGCTGCTGAGCCCCCAGCGTCCCGCCCGGGGACGGATACGCCTGCGGAGGGTGGTACGGCTGTCCGGCCTGCTGCGGGGCAGGCTGCTCGCCGCCGTACGTCTGATACGGAGGCTGCTGCCCCCGGGTGTCCGTCACTGTGGCCCCCTGGGAGTCCGCGGCAGGGCCACGGGCACCGTTCGCTCCTGATGCGGCCGGTCCGGCGCCCGTGGCTCCACTCACGCTCTACTCCTCGTGCTACCCGGCCGAGGACTGTGTGCCCTCGGCTGCCGCCTCGGCCGCCTCTGCGCCGGCCTCCTCGGTCCCTTCGGCCTCCACGGCCGCTTCGACCTCTTCGGCCTCGCGACCGGCCTCGGCATTACGAGCGATACCGACGACGGCATCGCGCTTGCCCAGGTTGATCAGTTGGACGCCCATGGTGTCACGGCCCGTCTCCCTGACTTCATTGACTCGCGTGCGAATCACACCGCCACCGAGGGTGATGGCGAGGATCTCGTCGGTCTCCTCGACCACCAGCGCGCCCACGAGGGATCCACGGTCCTCCACGATCTTGGCGGCCTTGATACCCAGACCACCGCGACCCTGGACGCGGTACTCGTCGACCGCGGTCCGCTTCGCGTACCCGCCGTCGGTGGCAGTGAAGACGAACGTACCGGGCCGGACGACATTCATCGAGAGCAGTTCGTCGCCCTCTCGGAAACTCATGCCCTTGACGCCGGAGGTCGCGCGTCCCATCGGGCGCAGTGCCTCGTCCGTCGCGGTGAACCGGATCGACTGCGCCTTCCTGCTGATGAGCAGCAGATCGTCCTCCGCGGACACCAGCTCCGCACCGATCAGTTCGTCGTCGTCGCCGCTCTCGGTCTCCCGGAGGTTGATAGCGATGACACCGCCGGAGCGGGGCGAGTCGTAGTCCTTCAGGACTGTCTTCTTCACCAGACCGGCCTTGGTGGCGAGCACCAGGTACGGCGCTGCCTCGTAGTCGCGGATCGCGAGGATCTCGGCGATCTGCTCGTCCGGCTGGAAGGCCAGCAGGTTGGCGACGTGCTGGCCACGGGCGTCGCGGCCGGCGTCCGGGAGTTCGTACGCCTTGGCCCGGTAGACACGGCCCTTGTTGGTGAAGAACAGCAGCCAGTGGTGGGTGGTGGAGACGAAGAAGTGGTCGACGATGTCGTCCTCCTTCAGCTTCGTGCCCCGCACACCCTTGCCACCGCGCTTCTGGGAGCGGTAGTCGTCGGTCTTCGTGCGCTTCACATAGCCGCCACGCGTGATCGTGACGACGATGTCCTCCTCGGCGATCAGGTCCTCGATGGACATGTCACCGTCGAAGGGCACCAGCTTGGAGCGGCGGTCGTCGCCGTACTTCTCGACGAGCGCGGCCAGCTCGTCGCTGACGATGCCGCGCTGCTTCTCCGGCGATGCGAGGATCGCGTTGTACTCGTTGATCTTCGCCTGCAGCTCGTCGTGCTCCTGCACGATCTTCTGGCGCTCCAGGGCGGCCAGCCGGCGCAGCTGCATCTCGAGGATGGCGTTGGCCTGGATCTCGTCGATCTCGAGCAGGCCCATCAGGCCCTCTCGAGCGACCTCGACCGTGTCACTGCGCCGGATCAGCGCGATGACCTCGTCGATCGCGTCGAGTGCCTTCAGCAGACCGCGCAGGATGTGCGCGCGCTCCTCCGCCTTGCGCAGACGGAACTTGGTACGCCGGACGATGACCTCGATCTGGTGCGTCACCCAGTGGCGGATGAACGCGTCCAGCGACAGGGTGCGCGGCACCCCGTCGACGAGCGCCAGCATGTTGGCGCCGAAGTTCGTCTGCAGGTCGGTGTGCTTGTACAGGTTGTTCAGCACGACCTTGGCGACGGCGTCGCGCTTCAGCACGATCACGAGGCGCTGGCCGGTGCGCGAGGACGTCTCGTCGCGGACGTCGGCGATGCCGCCGACCTTCCCGTCCTTCACCAGGTCGGCGATCTTCTGCGCCAGGTTGTCCGGGTTCGTCTGGTAGGGAAGCTCCGTGACCACCAGGCACTGGCGGTTCTGGATCTCCTCGACCTCGACGACCGCACGCATCGTGATGGAGCCACGGCCGGTGCGGTACGCCTCCTCGATGCCCTTGCGGCCCACGACCAGCGCGCCGGTCGGGAAGTCGGGACCCTTGATCCGCTCGATCAGGGCCTCGAGCAGCTCCTCGTGGGAGGCCTCGGGGTGCTCGAGCGCCCACTGGGCGCCGGAGGCGACCTCACGGAGGTTGTGCGGCGGGATGTTGGTGGCCATGCCGACCGCGATGCCGGCGCTGCCGTTGATCAGCAGGTTCGGGAAGCGGGCCGGCAGGACCGTCGGCTCCTGGTTGCGGCCGTCGTAGTTGTCCTGGAAGTCGACGGTCTCCTCGTCGATGTCCCGGAGCATCTCCATGGCCAGCGGCATCATCTTGCACTCGGTGTACCGCATGGCAGCGGCCGGGTCGTTGCCCGGAGAGCCGAAGTTGCCGTTGGAGTCGACGAGCGGCATCCGCATCGACCACGGCTGGGCCAGGCGGACCAGGGCGTCGTAGATGGAGGAGTCGCCGTGCGGGTGATAGGTGCCCATGACGTCGCCGACGACGCGGGCGCACTTGTAGAAGCCCTTCTCGGGCCGGTAGCCGCCGTCGTACATCGCGTAGAGCACACGGCGGTGGACGGGCTTGAGGCCGTCCCGTACGTCCGGCAGTGCTCGCGAGACGATGACGGACATCGCGTAGTCGAGATACGAACGCTGCATCTCGGTCTCGAGCCCGACGGGCTCGATGCGCATCGCGGGGACTTCTTCTGCCGTGGTGACAGGGGTGGGGGTGTCCCCGCCGGGGGCAGGGGTGTTCTCGTCGGCCATTGCTGGTCTTCAGTCCTTTCGTGCGGTCAGCTGAGACCGACTCAGATGTCGAGGAAGCGGACGTCCTTGGCATTGCGCTGGATGAACGAGCGCCTTGCCTCCACGTCTTCGCCCATCAGCACGGAGAAGAGGTCGTCGGCCTGTGCCGCGTCGTCGAGCGTGACCTGGCCGAGCACCCGGTGGTCCTGGTCCATCGTGGTGACGCGCAGTTCCTCGGCGTTCATCTCGCCGAGGCCCTTGAAGCGCTGGATGGAGTCCTCCCTGATGCGCTTGCCGGACCCCTTGCCCAGCTCGACCAGGGCGTCGCGCTCGCGGTCCGAGTAGGCGTACTCGAAGTCGTCCCGGCCCCACTTGATCTTGTAGAGCGGCGGGCGCGAGAGGAAGACGTGACCGGCTTCGACGAGCGGCCGCATGAAGCGGAACAGGAACGTCAGCAGCAGGGTGTTGATGTGCTGGCCGTCGACGTCGGCGTCCGCCATCAGAATGATCTTGTGATAGCGGAGCTTCTCGATGTCGAAGTCCTCGTGGACACCGGTGCCGAAGGCCGAGATCAGCGCCTGCACCTCGGTGTTCTGGAGGATCTTGTCGATCCGCGCCTTCTCGACGTTGAGGATCTTGCCTCGGATCGGCAGGATCGCCTGGTACATCGGGTTGCGGCCGGACTTGGCCGAGCCACCGGCCGAGTCACCCTCGACGATGAAGATCTCGCACTTCGTCGGGTCGTTGGACTGGCAGTCGCTCAGCTTGCCCGGCAGCGAGGCCGACTCCAGCAGCCCCTTGCGGCGGGTGAGGTCCCTCGCCTTGCGGGCGGCGACGCGTGCCGTCTGCGCCTGGATGCCCTTGCGGATGATGTCCGCGGCCTCGTTCGGGTTGCGGTCGAACCAGTCGGTGAGGGTCTCGTGGACGACCTTCTGCACGAAGGTCTTCGCCTCCGTGTTGCCGAGCTTGGTCTTCGTCTGCCCCTCGAACTGCGGCTCGCCCAGCTTGATCGAGATGATCGCGGTCAGGCCCTCGCGGATGTCCTCGCCGGAGAGGTTGTCGTCCTTCTCCCGCAGCAGCTTCTTGTCACGCGCGTAGCGGTTCACCAGGCCCGTCAGAGCGGCCCGGAAGCCCTCCTCGTGCGCGCCGCCCTCGTGCGTGTGGATGGTGTTCGCGAAGGAGTACACGCCCTCGGTGTACTGCGAGTTCCACTGCATCGCGATCTCGACGGCGAGCAGCCGTTCCTTGTCCTCGGACTCGACGTCGATGACCGTGGGGTGGATGAGCTCGCCCTTGCGGGAGTTCAGGTACTTCACGAAGTCGACGATGCCGCCCTCGTAGTGGTACTTGACCGTCCGCGCCGGCTCCGCGATGTCCTCGGGCTCCTCGCCCGTCTCCGCACCGGCCGTGGCCTTGGCCGACTCGCGCTCGTCGGTCAGCGTCAGGGTCAGGCCCTTGTTGAGGAAGGCCATCTCCTGGAAGCGACGCGAGAGCGTCTCGAAGGAGTACTCCGTGGTCTCGAAGACGTCGGGGTCCGCCCAGAACGTGACCGTGGTGCCGGTCTCGGTGGTGGCCTCGTGGCGCTCCAGCGGCGCGGTGGGGACGCCCGACTTGTACTCCTGCGTCCAGCGGTAGCCATCCGTCCTGATCTCGACGGCGAGCTTGTAGGACAGTGCGTTCACCACCGAGACACCGACGCCGTGCAGACCGCCGGAGACGGCGTAGCCCCCGCCGCCGAACTTGCCGCCCGCGTGCAGCACGGTGAGCACGACCTCGACGGCCGGCTTCTTCTCGACGGGGTGAATGCCCACCGGAATACCGCGGCCGTTGTCGACGACCCGTACGCCGCCGTCGGCGAGGATCGTGACGTCGATGGTGTCCGCGTGGCCGGCCATGGCCTCGTCGACCGAGTTGTCGACGACCTCTTGGACGAGGTGGTGGAGTCCGCGCTCACCGGTCGAGCCGATGTACATGCCGGGGCGCTTGCGGACCGCGTCCAGACCCTCGAGGACGGTGATCGCGCTGGCGTCGTACGAGGCGGTGACCTCGCCGTTCCCACCGGCAGGGGTGGACGGGGTGTTCTCGTTGGGGTTGCCGGAATCGGCCACGAAGCGCCCTTTCTGGCACAGCACGAGCCGTTCTCCGGACAAGCGGGAGCGGCTGCGTCGTTCGGCATCTAATCGACGTGTCCCGCGACAGATGCGGGACTGCCCACCAGTCTACCGGTATCGCTGACACTCATGGGGGTTTGCCGGTAGCTGAGTCCGCCTGTGGCGCCCTGAACCATCACCGTCCGACTCCCCATATCCGGGAAGGGGCTCCAAGAGGCTCACGCGGGCTTTGAGCGCTTCGACCTGTCAACCTCTCGCTACCGTGAGGGACACCTCACCCGCACCGTTCGGTTTCTCCCGTCCCCGGCAGTGCCGAAAGCGGTCGAAACTCAGCCGTACGTGTCGCCCGGGCCGGTGCTGCCGGGTGCCCGCAACGGGCCGAACCTGCGCTGCGGGCCGCCCGGGCCCAGCACCTTGATCGCGCGGACTGTTCCGTGGCCGAGGTCCTCGTTGAGCCGTGCCACCAGACGCGGGGCGAGCAGACGCAGCTGCGTCGCCCACACAGTCGAGTCGCACTGCACGGTGAGCACCCGCTCGTCCGGAGCCTCGTCGTACCGCAGGGGGACGCAGTGCTTGGCCAGGTCCTCGCCGACGATCTGGGGCCAGCGGCCCATCACCCCGCCCACGGCGGCCGGCGTCTCCCAGCCCCGCTCAGTGATCAACCGGTTGATCGCGGCGCCCAGCGGCAGCGGGTCCCGCCCGTCGGCCCGGGCACCGGAGCGCAGCCCCCCACCCCGTCTGGCCTGCTTCTTCTGCTGCGCCGCCGCACCGCGGGCCTTGGCCTGCTCCTTCGCGGCGCGCAGTGCCACACGGGCCAGGTCGACACCCGACGCCTCGGGCGCGCCGGGCGCCTGTGGCCCGGCGGGCCGCTCCGTGCCCTCACCGGTCATGCGCGCTCCACCGCCCCGCCGAAGACCTGGTAGCGCGCCCCGGCCAGCACCGCGGGGACGTCGTCGTCGACGGCCGCGGTCACCAGCACCTGCTCTCCGGGAGCCACCAGCTCGGCCAGCCGCTCCCGTCGCCGGGCGTCGAGTTCGGCGAACACGTCGTCGAGCACGAGCACGGGCTCATTGCCCTCGGCCCGCAGCAGGTCGTAAGAGGCGAGTCGCAGTGCCAGCGCGTACGACCACGACTCGCCATGGCTGGCGTAGCCCTTCGCGGGCAGCTGTCCCAGCTTCAGGGACAGTTCGTCACGGTGCGGGCCGACCAGGGTCACACCCCGCTCGATCTCCTGCTTGCGCGTCTCCGCCAGCGCCGCCGTCAGCTGTTCGCACAGCGCCTCGCGGCCGTGCAGATCGCCCGTGGGACCGGCGGAGGAACGGTACTCCAGCGAAACCGGCCCGCCGCCGGGCGCGAGCGCCTCGTACGCCTTGTCGGCCAGCGGCCGCAGTGCGGCGATCAGGTCCAGGCGCTGGGCCGTCACCTCCGCACCCGCACGGGCCAGATGCTGGTCCCACACATCGAGCGTCGACAGATCCATGCCCCGGCCGCCGTGCCGCCGTGCCATCGCCGCCGACTTGAGCAGCGTGTTGCGCTGCTTCAGCACCCGCTCGTAGTCGGATCGCACACCGGCCATGCGCGGCGAGCGCGCCGTGACCAGCTCGTCGAGAAAACGCCTGCGCTCGCCCGGATCGCCCTTCACCAGCGACAGGTCCTCCGGGGCGAAGAGCACCGTGCGCACGATGCCCAGCACATCTCGCGGCCTGACCTGCGAGGACCTGTTGATACGGGCACGATTCGCCCGGCCGGGGTTCAGCTCGAGCTCGACCAGCTGCGAGCGCTCTCCCTGGGTGACGGCGGCACGGATCACCGCACGCTCGGCGCCCATCCGCACCAGGGGTGCGTCGGACGAGACCCGGTGGCTCGAGAGGGTGGCGAGATAGCCCACGGCCTCGACGAGATTCGTCTTCCCCTGTCCGTTCGCCCCCACGAAAGCGGTGACGCCCGGATCGAGAGGGACCTCGACCCGGGCGTACGAGCGGAAGTCGGCCAGCGACAGATGCGTGACGTGCATGGTGTGGCGCCGACCTTCCCCCGGCGTGGCTGCGCACCGTGTGCACAGCCTGTGGACTACTTCTTGCTCTCCACCGCGTGACCACCGAACTGGTTGCGCAGCGCGGCGATCATCTTCATCTGCGGGGAGTCGTCCTGCCGGGACGCGAAGCGGGCGAACAGCGACGCGGTGATCGCGGGCAGCGGGACGGCGTTGTCGATGGCGGCCTCCACCGTCCACCGGCCCTCGCCGGAGTCCTGTGCGTAGCCCCGCAGCTGCTCCAGGTGCTCGTCCTCGTCAAGCGCGTTGACGGCGAGGTCCAGCAGCCAGGAACGGATGACCGTGCCCTCCTGCCACGAGCGGAAGACCTCACGCACATCGGTGACCGAGTCGACCTTCTCCAGGAGCTCCCAGCCCTCGGCGTAGGCCTGCATCATGGCGTACTCGATGCCGTTGTGGACCATCTTCGCGAAGTGGCCGGCACCCACCTTGCCCGCGTGGACGGATCCGAACTCGCCCTCCGGCTTGAGCGCGTCGAAGATCGGCTGGACCTTCGCGACGTTCTCCTCGGTGCCGCCGTACATCAGCGCGTAGCCGTTCTCCAGGCCCCACACACCGCCGGAGACACCGCAGTCGACGAAGCCGATGTCCTTGAGCCCCAGTTCGACGGCGTGCTTCTCGTCGTCCGTCCAGCGGGAGTTGCCACCGTCGACGACCACGTCGCCCGGCGAGAGCAGCTCGGCCAGCTCGTCGATCGTGGACTGCGTCGCGGCGCCTGCAGGGACCATGACCCAGACGACCCGCGGGCCCTTGAGCTTGCCCACAAGCTCCTCGAGGCTGTGGACGTCAGCGAGATCGGGGTTGCGGTCGTACCCGATGACGGTGTGGCCGGCGCGGCGGATGCGCTCGCGCATGTTGCCGCCCATCTTGCCGAGACCGACGAGACCGAGCTCCATCAGATGATTCCTCAATCGTTGTGTGCCGTACCTACCCGTGTCCGAGCCTACGCCCGGACACGGGTGCACACCTGTGGGGTCACGCGCTCAAAAGCCGCTGATCAGCCGCTCAGGCGCACCGGCATGATCAGGTACTTGTACGCCTCGTCCGCCTCGGCGTCCACGGCCGGACGGCCGCTCAGCAGAGCCGGCTTGGTGGAGGTCGTGAACGACAGCTGTGCGACGGGCGAGTCGATGGCGCTCAGGCCGTCCAGCAGGAAGGTCGGGTTGAACGCGATCGAGATGTCGTCGCCGTCCAGCTGTGCGTCGACACGCTCCACAGCCTGTGCGTCGTCACTGGAACCGGCCTCGAGGATCAGCACGCCCTGCTCGAAGCTGAGCCGCACCGGGGTGTTCCGCTCGGCGACGAGGGCGACACGCTTGACGGCCTCCACGAACGGGGCGGTCTCGATGACGGCCACCGAGTTGAACTCGGTCGGGAACAGGGTCCGGTACTTGGGCAGGTCGCCTTCGAGCAGACGGGTCGTGGTCCGCCGGCCCGCGCCCTCGAAACCGATCAGGCCCTCACCGGCACCGGAGCCGGAGAGCGCCAGGGTGACGGTGTCCCCGCTGGTCAGCGCCTTGGCCGTGTCCAGGAGCGTCTTGGCGGGCACCAGGGCGACAGCCGAGGCGTCCGGGCTCTCCGGCTTCCACAGGAACTCGCGGACCGCGAAACGGTAGCGGTCGGTGGAGGCCAGGGTGACCGTGTCGCCCTCGATCTCGATGCGCACACCGGTCAGCACGGGAAGCGTGTCGTCGCGGCCGGCGGCGATGGCGACCTGGGCGGCGGCGGAGGCGAAGACCTCACCGGGCACGGTGCCGGTCGCGGTCGGCATCTGCGGGAGCGCCGGGTACTCCTCCACAGGGAGGGTGTGCAGGGTGAACCGGGAAGAGCCGCAGACCACGGTCGCTCGTACACCGTCTGTGGAAATCTCCACGGGGCGGTTGGGCAGGGCGCGGCAGATGTCGGCGAGAAGGCGGCCGGAGACCAGGACGGTGCCGTCCTCGTCGACCTCGGCCTCCACCGAGACGCGCGCCGAGACCTCGTAGTCGAAGCTCGAGAAGCTGACGGCGCCGTCCTCGGCCTTCAGGAGAAGGCCCGCGAGCACGGGCGCCGGCGGACGGGCCGGGAGGCTGCGGGCCACCCAGGCCACCGCCTCCGCGAGTACATCGCGCTCCACCCGGATCTTCACCGGAACCGCCTCCTGCTGTTGCTCGCTCGCCCTGCTGGCCTTCTTCGTCGGCTTGATGCCGGGGACCAGTCTGACGTACGGCGCCGACAGTCGGTGCGGGTCGGGGTCAAGTCGTCGAGATCGGCACCAGGCGGTCCGGGCTCGAGTTGTGCACAGGGCCCTCTTCCAAACGAATTCCGGGCTAACTATGAGTGGGAGTAGTAGTAGGTCCTGTGGAAACCGTGGATAACGTCGTCTGCGCAGGTCAGGGTCACTTTTTTGTCCACCGCGCCTGTGGGTGGGACCCGTGGACAACCCGGCGGTTCTGTGGACACGCGAAAGTTCTGCACACCCGGTGCACAGGCAGGGGGGACTTCTCCCCAGCGCTGTCCCCAGCTTTACCCACGTTCCCCACAGGCCAACCGACCTCGTTGGTGTGACGGCTTTCACTCGACGCGGTGAGAGGGCGTGTTTCATTGCCGAACAGTGGACAGGGGTGTGGAGAAGCTGTGGGCAACGCGCCGTTGCCTGTGGGTCGCCGGTGGACAACGACGATCACGGCCTGTGGACGATCTCGGTGTCCACAGTCTGTGGAGCACGGTTGACCACAAATCCCCAAGCGACTGACCTGGGCTGACAGCCGGCCCAGTGGGCTGCCTGTGGACCGCCTCTGGACAACTTCACGGTCCCCAGGCTGTGGACGGAGATTTCCTCCCACATCTGTGGAGAACCGCTCGACGAGGACTTGAATTCGAACACGGCCAACGCCGGAGAACGACGGAGGGCACCCCGGGAACGTGTCCGGGAGCGCCCTCAGGAGCCGTGCGGTCGGTCTGTCAGCCGTTCTTGATGCGGTTGGTGAGCTCGGTGACCTGGTTGTAGATGGAGCGTCGCTCCGCCATCAGCGCACGGATCTTCCGGTCCGCGTGCATCACCGTCGTATGGTCGCGACCGCCGAACTGCGCGCCGATCTTCGGCAGCGAGAGATCGGTCAGCTCCCGGCACAGGTACATGGCGATCTGGCGAGCGGTCACCAGTACGCGGCTGCGCGACGAGCCGCAGAGATCCTCCACCGTGAGACCGAAGTAGTCCGCGGTGGCCGCCATGATGGCGCTCGCGGTGATCTCGGGAGCCGCGTCCTCGCCGCCGGGGATCAGATCCTTGAGCACGATCTCGGTGAGCCCCAGGTCCACGGGCTGCCGGTTGAGCGACGCGAACGCCGTCACACGGATCAGCGCGCCCTCGAGCTCCCGGATGTTGCGGGAGATCCGGGACGCGATGAACTCCAGCACCTCCGGCGGGGCGTTCAGCTGCTCCTGTACCGCCTTCTTCCGGAGGATCGCGATACGCGTCTCCAGTTCCGGCGGCTGCACATCGGTCGTCAGACCCCACTCGAACCGGTTGCGGAGCCGGTCCTCCAGCGTCACGAGCTGCTTGGGCGGCCGGTCGGAGGACAGCACGATCTGCTTGTTGGCGTTGTGGAGCGTGTTGAAGGTGTGGAAGAACTCCTCCTGCGTCGACTCCTTGCTCGCCAGGAACTGGATGTCGTCGACGAGGAGGATGTCCACGTCCCGGTAGCGCTTGCGGAAGGTGTCGCCCTTGCCGTCGCGGATCGAGTTGATGAACTCGTTGGTGAACTCCTCCGAGCTCACGTACCGCACCCGGGTGCCCGGGTAGAGGCTGCGCGCGTAGTGCCCGATGGCATGCAGAAGGTGGGTCTTGCCGAGCCCCGACTCCCCGTAGATGAAAAGCGGGTTGTAAGCCTTGGCCGGCGCCTCGGCGACGGCGACGGCCGCGGCGTGTGCGAAGCGGTTGGAGGCGCCGATCACGAAGGTGTCGAAGAGGTACTTGGGGTTGAGCCGGGCATGAGGCTCGCCGGGGCCGGGTGCGGGCGCCGGCTGAGCGCCCAGCGGGCCGGGAGCGCCCGTGGGGCCGCCGCCGCGGTGCGGAGGCTGCGTCTCGGGCAGGGAGTGCCGCTCGGGGCGCGACTCGTACCGCCGGTGCTCCGACGGCTGCGGGGACCGGTAGTCGTGCTGCGGCTGCCGCTGCGGAGGGGAGCCGTAGGGGTCGCGGTCCTGGAAGCCGCCGAGCCGCGGCTGCTGCCAGGACAGGTCTTCCTGGGACCGGGGCCAGGCGCCGGGCTCCGGGCGCTGCTGGTACTCCGGATAGGCCGGCCGGGCCGTGGGCAGACCGTCGTCCGGGGCAGGCCGGTGCCCGTACGTGTCATAGGGGTCGCTCTGGCGTGGCTCGTCGTGCTGCGGTCCTGGGTACCGGGGGGCCTGCTGCTGAGCGGGGGGCGCCGGGGGGACGGGTCCCTCACCGACGGAATCGTCGACGGTGATCGCAATACGGATGGGGCGGCCGCACTCGCGGCTCAGCGTCTCGCTGATGAGAGGGGCCAGCCGGCCCTCGAGCACGCGCTTGCCCCATTCGTTGGGCACGGCGAGCAGAGCGGTGTCCGCGACCAGGGCGAGCGGCTGGCAGCGCTCGATCCACTGTTTGTCCTTGGGCTCTACGCCTTGCTGGCCCTCGTCGAGGAGCTGCTCCAGCACTCGTGGCCACACTGCGGCAAGATCGGCAGGTACGTCAGCCACAGGGCACGCTCTCTCGCAGGTCCCACGAATGTGTGGTTCTCGGGACGGGATGGGAAGACAGGCAGGAAAAGAATCCGAGTTCAGCCACGGTAGTCAGGGCGACCCGCGTGGTTCAAGTTGTTGTCCACAGCCTGTGCACAGTGGACCACGGCGTGGGGCTGGTTTGACCGGATGGCGTAGCCGCGCGTACCGTGACCAGGTCGAGTTGTCGATGGCTGCTGCCGCCTGCCTCCGATGGGCAAAGATCACGATCTGTGATCGTGAAGCGGTGCACTCGGGCGTAAACGCGAGCTACTCGTGGGCGCACGGTGACAGCCAGGCGACGTCCCGCCATCTACGAATCATTTCTGGAGCCCCCGAGTGAGCAAGCGCACCTTCCAGCCGAACAACCGTCGTCGCGCGAAGACCCACGGTTTCCGCCTGCGCATGCGTACCCGTGCCGGCCGCGCCATCCTGGCGAACCGCCGCGCCAAGGGTCGCACCAACCTGTCCGCCTGATCGCGTACAGGTCATGACGTGCTGCCTACCGAGAATCGGCTGAGGCGGCGCGAGGACTTCGCGACTGCGGTACGTCGAGGACGCAGGGCCGGTCGCCCGCTACTCGTCGTCCACCTTCGCAGCGGTGAAATGGACCCGCACGCGCCTGGGGAGAGCGCCTCCCCGACGTGTGCGGGTTTCGTCGTGAGCAAGGCGGTGGGCGGCGCTGTCGTCCGCAACAAGGTCAAGCGGAGACTGCGCCACCTCATGCGCGATCGGCTGTCAGAGCTGCCCCCCGGTAGCCTGGTGGTCGTACGGGCGCTGCCCGGAGCGGGCGACGCCGAACACACTCAGCTGGCCCGAGACCTGGACGCCGCTCTTCAGCGGCTGCTGGGAGGGGGCGCGCGATGAAGTACCCGCTGCTGGCTCTGATCAAGATCTACCAGTGGACGATCAGCCCACTGCTGGGGCCTGTCTGCAGGTACTACCCGTCGTGTTCCCACTACGGGTATACGGCCATTGACCGGCACGGCGCGGTGAAGGGCACTGCTCTGACCGCCTGGCGCATTCTGCGGTGCAATCCGTGGTCGCCGGGCGGCGTGGACCATGTACCCCCGCGCAAACGCCCGCGGTGGCACGAGATGCTGCGTGATGCCTTGCGCGGCAGCAGCAAGGGCGGGCACTCCGCCGCTGATGTGACTGCCCCGGGGTCGGCCTCCGCAACCCAGGGTCCGGCCGCAGAGACCTCGCCCAATGCTCAAGGAGCCTGATTAGTGGACACGATTGCCAGTCTCTTCAGTTTTATCACCACACCTGTCTCGTGGATCATCGTCCAGTTCCACAAGCTCTACGGGGCGATCTTCGGCCCGGACACGGGATGGGCCTGGGGACTGTCCATCGTGTCTCTCGTGATCCTGATCCGGATCTGTCTGATCCCGCTCTTCGTGAAGCAGATCAAGTCGACCCGGAACATGCAGGCACTCCAGCCGAAGATGAAGGCGATCCAGGAGCGCTACAAGAACGACCGACAGCGTCAGTCCGAAGAGATGATGAAGCTGTACAAGGAGACGGGGACCAACCCCCTCTCCTCGTGCCTGCCCATCCTGGCCCAGTCGCCGTTCTTCTTCGCGCTGTACCACGTGCTGAGCAAGATCGCCTCGGGTGACGAGATCGGGGTGCTCAACAAGGACCTCGTGAACAGCGCGCGTGAGGCGCACATCTTCGGCGCTCCGATCGCCGCGAAGTTCATGGACGACCCGGGCAAGGTCGAGGCGCTCAGCGCCTCCCTCACGGACGTCCGCATCGTCACGGCCATCATGATCGTCATGATGTCGGCGTCGCAGTTCTACACGCAGCGCCAGCTGATGCAGAAGAACGTCGACCTCACCGTCAAGACGCCGTACATGCAGCAGCAGAAGATGCTGATGTACATCTTCCCGGTGATCTTCGCGGTCATGGGTATCAACTTCCCCGTCGGTGTCCTCGTCTACTGGCTGACCACCAACGTGTGGACCCTGGGTCAGCAGATGTACGTGATCAACCAGAACCCGACCCCGGGCAGCAAGGCGCAGGACCAGTACCTGCAGCGTCTGCTGAAGAGCGTCACCTCTCACGGTGAGGTGCGGTCGCGGCGCAAGCGCACTGTCGTCCAGGCCATCGTGGCCAAGGGCACGGACCGCAACGAGAACGAGCGCCGATTCGTCAGCGGTCTCGCCAAGGTCGGTCTGGCCGCCCAGGCGGACGGCACGGTCACCAAGAGCGAGACGGCCGTGGCCGACGCGGAGGGCGGTGCCGGACAGAAGCGTCAGCAGCCCAAGCGCCAGACCAAGGCGAAGCGCCAGGCGGCCACGACGCAGACGGGTACGGCCAAGACTCCCGAGGCTGCCGCCGGCGCTGCCGCGAAGACGTCTCTGGAGAAGGACAAGCCTGCGCAGGGACGCTCTCGGGCCGGTTCCACGCAGGGTGACGCCAAGCCGAACACGGGCGGTGGCAAGTCCACCGGTTCCGCACGCCAGCCCAAGTCCGGACAGCGCAAGGGTCCGCAGCGGCCCAAGCACCCGTCGTCCAAGAAGTAAAAAAGGAGTCCATCCGTGACGGAAGGCACCATCTCCGCCGCCGCCGAGGCCGGCGACACGCTGACCCGCCTCGAGCAGGAAGGTGAGATCGCGGCCGATTACCTCGAGGGTCTGCTGGACATCGCGGACCTCGACGGCGACATCGACATGGATGTCGAGGCCGATCGCGCTGCGGTCTCGATCATCAGCGATTCGGCCAGCCGGGATCTGCAGAAGCTCGTCGGTCGGGAGGGCGAGGTTCTGGAGGCACTGCAGGAGCTGACGCGGCTGGCTGTACTCCGGGAGACGGGCGACCGTAGCCGGCTGATGCTCGACATCGCGGGGTTCCGGGCGAAGAAGCGCACCGAACTCGCCGAACTGGGCGCCAAGGCCTCTGCTGAGGTCAAGAGCTCCGGTGAGCCGGTGAAGCTCGACCCGATGACGCCGTTCGAGCGCAAGGTCGTCCATGACGCCGTCGCGGCGGCAGGTCTGCGGAGCGAGTCCGAGGGCGAGGAGCCCCAGCGCTTCGTCGTCGTACTCCCTGCCTGACCGCTTTGTTCCGTCGGCCCCGTCTGTTCGCAGGCGGGGCCGATCTTTGTCAGCCTGATAGTCAGCCACCAAAGTCCACTTTGCGGCAGTGCGGTACGGAAGGACGGTCCCCGTGACGGAGGCAGAAGAGCTTCCCCAGGCGCCCGAGGCGGCACGGAAGGTATTCGGAGAGTACTTCCCGGAAGCCGTGCGGTATGCGGAGCTGCTCGCGGACGCCGGGGTGAAGCGTGGATTGATCGGCCCACGGGAGGTGCCGCGGTTGTGGGAGCGGCATCTGCTGAACTGCGCCGTTCTCTCCGAGGTCGTGCCGGAGGGCGTCACGGTCTGCGATGTCGGCTCGGGCGCGGGGCTTCCCGGTATCCCCCTGGCGCTGGTCCGGCCCGACCTGAAGATCACCCTGCTTGAGCCGCTGCTTCGGCGGACGAACTTCCTGCAGGAAGTGGTGGAGCTGCTCGGCCTCGATCATGTGACCGTGGTGCGTGGGCGAGCCGAGGAGGTTCTCGGGAAGCTGCCTCCGGTGCATGTGGTGACTGCACGAGCGGTGGCTCCTCTGGATCGGCTTGCCGGCTGGGGTGTTCCCCTTCTGCGGCCCTATGGCGAAATGCTCCTACTCAAGGGCGATACCGCGGAGGATGAGATCCAGGGAGCTCGCGCCGCGCTGAGCAAGATGGGTGTTGTGGAGACCTCGGTGCTCCACGTCGGCGAAGGTCTGGTCGATCCGCTCTCCACGGTCGTCCGCGTCGAGGTCGGGGAGAGCCCTGGCGGTGTGAGGTTCGCCGCAAAGCGGGCCAAGGCTGCGCGTACGAGTCGCACGCGACGTCGTCGCTGAGCCATACACGTAGCCATACGTACTGATTTCGGAGTGTCGTCCCGGTATGTTCGTGCGGCTTGGGCATCGTGTTTCACGTGAAACGTCGCTCACTGCTGCAGGGAATCATCAGCCGCGGCCGTGCGGCCGCCCCGATCAAGGGCCGCAAGCCCCTCGTGCGGGCTACGGAATTGTCCACAGAGGTGGATTCCTCCACAGAACCACGGGCCTCGCTGGTTCACGACCCCGAAAGCATGGCAGGCTCTGCTCATTGCGAGCCTGATGTCGAGGAGAGTGAATCCTTGCGGTCCGACGCCAACATCGCGGGACCGATGACCGATCCGGTCCCCGGTCCCCGTACCGAGTCCGCGGGGGAGGATGTTTCACGTGAAACACCGCCCCCCATGGACGACACTCCCATTGGTCGTGCTGCTCAGCTGGCCGTGGAGGCACTGGGGCGTGCCGGTGAGGGGCTGCCCCGGCCTGAGCAGACGCGCGTCATGGTCGTTGCCAATCAGAAGGGCGGCGTAGGGAAGACCACCACGACGGTCAACCTTGCTGCTTCTCTCGCGTTGCACGGTGCACGCGTTCTGGTGATCGACCTGGATCCGCAGGGCAACGCATCGACGGCTCTGGGGATCGACCACCACGCGGAAGTTCCCTCGATCTATGACGTTCTGGTGGAGAGCAGGCCGCTGGCCGAAGTGGTTCAGCCGGTCCCGGACGTCGAAGGACTCTTCTGCGCCCCCGCCACCATCGATCTCGCCGGTGCGGAGATCGAGTTGGTGTCGCTGGTGGCGCGGGAGAGCAGACTGCAGCGGGCCATCCAGGCGTACGAGCAGCCGCTGGACTACATCCTGATCGACTGTCCCCCCTCACTGGGGCTGCTGACAGTCAATGCTCTTGTCGCCGGCGCCGAAGTGCTCATTCCCATTCAGTGCGAGTACTACGCGCTGGAGGGGCTGGGTCAGTTGCTCCGCAACGTGGACCTTGTGCGTGGGCACCTCAACCCCACCCTGCATGTCTCGACCATCCTGCTCACCATGTACGACGGCCGGACCAGGCTCGCCTCGCAGGTCGCGGACGAAGTGCGCAGTCACTTCGGCGAGGAGGTCCTGCGCACCAGCATTCCGCGCTCGGTGCGCATCTCGGAGGCCCCGAGCTATGGCCAGACCGTGCTGACCTACGATCCGGGCTCCAGTGGCTCGCTGTCGTATCTCGAAGCTGCCCGGGAGATCGCCCTGCGGGGAGTCGGTCTCCACTACGACCCGCAGCATGCCCATGTGGGGCAGAACAGCCAGCAGAACTTGTCGGAGGGGATCCAGTGAGCGAGCGACGTAGAGGATTGGGGCGTGGGCTCGGTGCGCTGATTCCTGCCGCTCCGCAGGAGAAGCAGCCCGCTTCCTCGGGAGCCTCCCCCGTGCAGGGGGCGTCTCCCTTGCTCACCGCGGAAAGGGGTGTGGCCGCGGCCAAGGTCGCCACACTGCCGGCAGCTGCGGCGGCGCCCGACGCCGTCGGCGGCATCGATGACAGGGAGCCGGCTGTCGCGCAACCCGGTCCTCCGGCGGGTGCGCACTTCGCCGAGCTGGAGCTCGACGCGATCTCCCCCAACCCACGCCAGCCACGCGAGGTGTTCGACGAGGACGCTCTCGCGGAGCTTGTGACCTCCATCAAGGAGGTGGGACTTCTTCAGCCGGTCGTCGTGCGGCAGCTGGGGACGGACCAATACGAGCTGATCATGGGCGAGCGCCGCTGGCGTGCTTGCAGGGAGGCCGGACTTGACCGGATCCCTGCGATCGTTCGGGACACCGACGACGAGAAGCTGCTGCTGGACGCCCTTCTGGAGAACCTGCACCGGGCTCAGCTGAATCCGCTGGAAGAAGCAGCTGCCTACGACCAGCTGTTGAAGGACTTCAACTGCACCCACGATCAACTGGCCGACAGGATCGGTCGTTCTCGTCCGCAGGTGTCCAACACACTCAGGCTGCTGCGGCTCTCCCCGCCGGTGCAGCGGCGGGTGGCGGCGGGAGTGCTCTCTGCCGGGCATGCCCGGGCTCTGCTCTCCGTGGACGACTCCGAGGAGCAGGACCGGCTTGCGCACCGGATCGTCGCGGAGGGTCTCTCGGTCAGGGCGGTCGAAGAGATCGTGACGTTGTTGAACTCGAACCCTCAGAGCGCACCCAAGCCCAAGGGGCCGCGGGCCGGTGCCCGACTCTCCCCTGCGCTGTCCGATCTTGCCTCCCGGCTTTCCGATCGCTTCGAGACGCGAGTGAAGGTCGACCTCGGTCAGAAGAAGGGGAAGATCGTTGTCGAGTTCGCCTCGATGGACGATCTTGAGCGAATCCTCGGCACTTTGGCTCCCGGCGAAGGGAACGTGCTGGAGAAGGGTCTCGGGGCAGAGCAGGTCGAGGACGAGGACGCCTGAGTTCTCTGCTTGGCGCCGACTCAAGAGGCGGGTGGTGTTCCGTGTACCGGAACACCACCCGCCCTTTGCCTTGGTGCGGTATCCGTGCCGGGGCTGGGTGGATACGATGCGTTCTGGTACGACGCATCCACCTTGAGCCACTTCGGAAAGAGGGCGAAGGCCATGCGATCGGTGAACTGCGGCCAACTGGTGACAGCAGGCCTGGGCATCGGGGCGGTGGGCGGTTTCGTCAGCAGCCTGCTCCTGGAGAGGAGCGCTCTGGCGGCCGCACGCAGCTCGGCACACGAGGGAGAGGAACAGCTGCCATGGGGCGTCGGCTCGTACCGCTCACGCTGGACAACCTTTCGGACCTTCCCAAGCGCTGTCGTTCGTGTGTCTTCTGGGAACTTGACCCGGTCAGCGGCGAAGCCGCGGTAAAGGCCGGGACCCCTGGACTCGAGAAAGAGGCATGGATTTCAGCAGTGCTGCTCGAGTGGGGCTCGTGCGGTCGCGTGGTCTACGTCGACGAGGTGCCCGTCGGCTTTGTGCTCTATGCCCCGCCCGCGTATGTGCCGCGCTCCAGCGCCTTTCCCACGAGTCCTGTGGCCGCGGATGCGGTGCAGTTGATGACCGCGTGGGTCATGCCCGGCTATCAGGGACAAGGGCTGGGCAGAGTCATCGTGCAGACGGTCGCCAAAGATCTTCTGCGCCGGGGGTTCCGAGCGATTGAGGCGTTCGGCGACGCGCGCTGGAAGGAGCCGGCCTGCGTGCTGCCCGCTGAACACCTCCTTGCGGTCGGCTTCAAGACAGTGCGGCCCCATCCCACTTATCCACGGCTGCGGTTGGAACTGCGGACAACCCTGTCGTGGAAGGAGGACGTGGAGCTGGCGCTGGACCGCCTCCTGGGAGCTGTGCAGAAGGAACCGGCGCTGCGACCGCTCTGACTCGGGACATATGAAAGGGGCCCGTCCATCAAGGACGGGCCCCTTTCATGTTTCACGTGAAACAGCGGAGCGGCGCTTACTCTCCGATGAAGCTCTCGAGGTCGCGGACGATGGCGGCCTTCGGCTTGGCGCCGACGATCGTCTTGGCGACCTCGCCGTTCTGGTAGACGTTCAGTGTCGGGATCGACATGACGCCGTACTTGGCCGCGGTGGCCGGGTTCTCGTCGATGTTGAGCTTCACGACCTGGATCTTGTCGCCGTGCTCGGCCGCGATGGCCTCGAGGGACGGCGCGATCTGGCGGCAGGGTCCGCACCAGGCGGCCCAGAAGTCCACCAGGACGGGCTTGTCGCTCTTGAGGACGTCTTCCTCGAAGGAATCATCGGTCACGTTCTTCAGGGCGCCGGCCACGGCGGCCTCCTTACTTCTCTGCGGGGTGTGGAGGGAGTGGGCTCAAGGGGGTCAGACGACGGGCGTCTTCTCGGGCTCGGCCGTCTTCTCGCTGTCCGAGAGGGCGGCGAGATGGCGCTCGGCGTCCAGGGCCGCGGCGCAGCCGGTGCCGGCGGCCGTGATCGCCTGGCGGTAGGTGTGGTCGACGACGTCACCGGCGGCGAACACGCCCGTGACGTTGGTGCGGGTCGAAGGTGCGTCGACCTTGAGGTAACCCTCACCGTCCAGCTCGAGCTGGCCCTTGAACAGCTCGGTCCGGGGGTCGTGCCCAACCGCGATGAACAGGCCGGTCACCGCCAGCGGAGACTTCTCGCCCGTCTTCGTGTTGTTCAGCGTCAGGCTCGAGAGCTTCTGCTCACCGTGGATCTCGGCGACCTCGCTGTCCCAGGCGAAGGAGATCTTCGGGTCGGCGAAGGCACGCTCCTGCATCGCCTTGGAGGCACGCAGGGTGTCGCGGCGGTGGACGATCGTGACGGACTTGGCGAAGCGGGAGAGGAAGGTGGCCTCCTCCATGGCGGTGTCTCCACCGCCCACCACGGCGATGTCCCGGTCCTTGAAGAAGAACCCGTCGCAGGTGGCACACCAGGAGACGCCACGACCGGAGAGCGCGTCCTCGTTGGGCAGACCGAGCTTGCGGTGCTGGGAGCCGGTGGTGACGATCACGGCCCTGGCGCGGTGGATCGTGCCGGCCGTGTCGGTCACGGTCTTGATGTCGCCGGTGAGGTCGACGGCGACGGTGTCGTCGGGGACGAGCTCGGCGCCGAAGCGCTCGGCCTGGGCGCGCATGTTGTCCATGAGGTCGGGCCCCATGATGCCGTCGCGGAAGCCCGGGAAGTTCTCCACATCGGTGGTGTTCATCAGCGCACCGCCTGCGGTGACAGCTCCCTCGAACACCAGCGGCTGGAGCGATGCCCGCGCGGTGTACAGCGCGGCTGTGTACCCCGCGGGCCCGGAGCCGATGATGATCACATTACGGACGTCGCTCACGGGTTTGTTCCTCGTCTCTGCAGACTGCCTACTGCCTACGGGGCGGGTTTATGGACTCTCACCCCACCCAACGGATCCTACGGGGCGGGCATTCCCGTACAGCCGCAGCGGCGCAGTCGATATCTCAGGGACGGGGAAAGGGCCGAGTGAGGAGCAACTCCCCGGGGGACCCGATCCTGCGGTCCACGCAGGCTGCGTCGATGACGTATGCCTGGACCTGGGTGCTGTCCTTGTCGTGTGTCATGAGGACGAGATACGCCTCGACACCTTCGTATGTGCCGCGCTCTACAGCGATCGGCTCATCGGTCCGACCGGTGCCCTCCTGGACGCAGGAGGGCACCGTCGCGCCCGGTGTGTTCTTGGGAGAAAGAGTGGAGGGCCCGCTGTCGAGGGTCGGCGCCTTCTCGATCCTGGGTTCGGCGTCCTGTGCCGGTCCGGCCGCCAACAGCGACTGGACGCGGCTGCCGAGTGCGGCACCGGAGAACTGCACACCGTCGTGTGCCTCCGAGCTCACTGTCGCTTCCTTCTGAGCCGTGGAGGAGTCGTTGCTGGAGTTCGTCTGAGTGGACTGGAAAAGCAGCACGCTCACGCTCACGGCAGCGGCACTGAGGACGGCACCCAGGACAGCGGTGCGTCGCCGCCGCGATCGGCCGGCGCGGCCCGGGCCGGTGGCAGCACGGGAGTGCCCCGGAGGGCGAGCCGGAGTCGATCCTGCTTCCGCTGACTCGGTCCGAGGCACTGTTTCACGTGAAACATGGTCCGTCTCTGCAGGACCGGTGGCGTCGAGAAGCGCTTCGGCGGCCAGTGCGGCGTCGATGCGACCTGCGACATCGGCGGGCATGCGCGGAGGGCCGGGCAGAGTGCCCAGCAGGCCACGGATCTCTTCGAGGGACGCATGAACGTCCGAGCAGAGTGGACAGACGTCGAGGTGACTTCGGATTTCGGCTGTGCGTGACTGCGGGAGAAGACCTTCGGCGAGGTCGGAGATTTCCGAGACGTCCGGGTGCTGCGTCGAGTCGGCCCTGTTGGTCGAGGATGTCACGCGCGTCCACCTCCACCCTTCAATGCCGCAGGGTCACTCGGCCCTGTCTCGCTTGGTCCCGACGCCGGTGGGACGGATGTCCCCGGCGTCCGGTTCCTTCCCAAGCCGGCCTCGGTGCTATCCCCTGCCTGAGCACGCAGATGGGTGAGCATGGGTAGCAGCCGGGCGCGGCCCCGGGCACAGCGGCTCTTCACCGTCCCGGTCGGAACATCCAGCACACGTGCGGCTTCGGCGACCGGATAGCCCTGCATGTCGACCAGCACGAGCGCGGCACGCTGGTCCACCGGAAGTTTCGCCAGCGCGGCCAGAAGTTCGCGGTGGAGATCGTGACGCTCGGCGGGTGCCTCCGCCGACTCGTGCGGCTCCAGGAGCTGCTCCAGACGCTCCGTGTCGTCGACGGGAGAGGTCTTACGGGAGGCGGCCTTCCTGGCCCGGTCCAGACAGGCGTTGACCGTGATGCGGTGCAGCCACGTCGTGACGGCGGATTGGCCGCGGAAGGTATGGGCCGCCCGGAAGGCCGACACCAGGGCGTCCTGGACCGCGTCGGCTGCTTCCTCGCGGTCTCTCAACGTGCGCAGCGCGACGGCCCACAGCCGGTCGCGGTGACGCCGCACGAGCTCACCGAAGGCGTCGGGGTCACCGTCGACGTGGCGAGCCAGAAGGTCCTGGTCGCTTGCGTCGCCGAGTGTCGGCTTGTCCAACGGTGAGCCCCCTCCCCGCTTCTCTGACCATGCCTGTCAGCTGGTGAACTTCACGTCCTCGATGCCCTGCTTGTGTCCCGCGCCGTTGTAGCCGTCGCGAGGTGAGTAGGGCATCGCGGTCATCCAGAGCAGTACATACCGGCTCTTCGCGGCCTTCTGGGCCGTCAGTGTGAGTTCCGAGCCATTGGTCTGCCCGGTGGCGATCTTGTCCATCGAGTCGACGGAGCCGGACGGCGACAGGGACTCGACCGCGTAAAGAGTCATCGTGGTGTGGTTGCCGCCGTAGCGCAACGCTATGGAAGCACCCGAGATCTCCTTGTCGGACCCGAGGTCGTAGACGATGCCCACGCCCTCCTTGATCGAAGGCACGAGGTCCGGCCCGTCCGTGAAGTATCCGGTGCGCCAGTCGCTCGTGGCGTCGTCGTCATAGGTGGCGTCGACCTTGGCGGCGTTCTGGGGCCTGCCGTCCGGTGCGTACTCCTGTGCGTCATGGACCTCCAGCGGCACGGGTGCCTTGGGCTTGTCGTCGGCCTCCTCCGGGCCGGCGGTCTCCGACGTCTTGGGCTCGTCCTTGGCCTTGCGGTCGTCCAGCAGCTTGTCGGCGACCTGCCAGCTGCCGATGCCCAGCGCTGCGATGAGCAGCGCCGACACGGCCCACTTGAGGGCCTTGCCGGTACGGGTCTGCAGCGGCGGAGGCGGGGTCGGCAACGGCGTGGTGGGCGCCGTCCCCGGCATCGCCTGGGGCCGGCCGTAGTTCCCCTGCTGGTAGGTGGTGCGCTGGTACTCGGGGGGAGCCGTGAACGCCGGCTCAGGGGGACGGACACGCGGCATCGCCGCAACGGCCTTGGCCAGTTCGTCCGGCGTCGTGCACGGAGGCTCCTGACGCGAAGCCGTGGCGCCGTCGTTGACCAGGGCCCGCATGGCCAGCTCCGAGAGGCCTCGGTGCACACCGGCCCGCACCTGGTCGGGAGCGACCAGCCCGACGCCCTTGGGCAGCCCGGACAGACCGTACGCATCGTTCTCGTACGGCCAGCGCTGGGTCAGGGCGGCGTACAGGAGGGCGCCGATCGCCTCGGTGTCGGTGCGCTGGGGACCGTCGGAGGCGATCCCGCGCAGAGCGGCGTTCACTGCCAGTCCGCGGATCCGGTACTGCCCCGTGGAGGTCCGCAGCACGGCGCCGGGAGTGAGCTTCAGATGGGCAAGGCCCTCCCGGTGGGCGGCGGCCATGGCCTGGGACACCTGGTCCACGAGCTGATAGGCGTCGTGCGGCTCGAAGGGCCCGGCGGCCAGCAGGGCGGTCAGCTCCACGGCGTCCGGGAGCCACTCGTGCACGACGTAGACGAGGTCGTTCTCCTCGACAGCATCCAGGACCTGGACGAACCGGGGGTCGCCGAGCAGTGCCGAGGAACGGGCGGCGGCAAGAACGGAGCGTGCGCGCGGGTGATCGGCGGGCAGGATGTGCACGCCGACCGCTCGCCGCAGCTTCTCGTCGACTGCCCGCCAACTGCTGAAACCGTCCAGACGGGTGACGCACTCCTCGAGCCGATAGCGCCTGGCGAGCTTGTGGCCGCTGTGGAGTTCGGGTGTGGAGTAGGACGGCTCGCCGTCCTGCGGCTGACCGTCGGTGTCGGGTGCCGCCTTGTCCGTTGTGCTTGGAGAGTCCGTTGCTCCTGATTCGGCTCTCTGGGATTCCGCCGCCCCGTCGGTCGTGGCCTTGCCCGCCTTCGCGGTCAGCGGTTCTTCCCCGCCGTTGTCGGCCACGTCGACGGCAGCCGTGCTACGTTCCGCCACCGTCGTTCCTGCCTCCCCATCCGTTGCGCCATGTCCAACAGCCATGCCAATTGTGCCCACAGTCCGACGCTATGCACGACACGCAGCGTCCGCCGATGGTTGTGCGGGACCCGCCCTCCGTCGCTCGCCGGCCTCCAGTGCCCCTCCCGGCAAGCTTTGCCGTGTCGCGCCGCCCAGCACGCACCCTCTCCCCCATAGCCCTTCGGGCATGGGAGGTGCCCCCACCGTTGGCCAAAAGCCCTGGTAGCTCCGCTACAAGGACTTCCGGCCGCCTTGCGATCGCACGCACTGGACGACGCTCCTTCACGGGCAAACATTGCCGGTCACGGCACTAGCGGCCGAGACGCCCGCGGATCATGCCGACCATGGCGTTGAGTTCCGCGATGCGCATCCGCTTCGCCGCGACGAAGAAGACGCCCAGCAGCACGATTCCTCCGGCCACCAGCGCGACCACTGAACCTCCTGCGCCGCTGCCAAGTCCCTTGAGGACGCCGTAGGCGACGGCGCCGCCGGCGACCGCCGCGGGAACGGAAGCCATGGAGAGCCGGGCGTAGCTTCGCATGACGTGGGCGCCGTCCAGATCGCCGCCCAGGCGGTTCTTGAGCCTCCGCCAGGCGACACCCACACCGACGGCGTAGGCGAGGCCGTAGGACGCGGCCATGCCGACCACGGCCCATTGGGCGGGCAGCAGCAGGTAACACAGGGCTGAGGCACCGGCGTTGACGATCGCGACGATGACGGTGTTGTAGAAGGGGGTCCGGGTGTCCTCGTAGGCGTAGAAGCCACGCAGCACCACGTACTGCACGGAGTACGGGATCAGGCCGAGACCGAAGGCCATCAGGATGAAGCCCATGCCCCGAGCCGCTTCGAGACCGGTGGAGGCGAACAACAGTGTCGACATCGGGACACCGAGCGCCAGGAAGGCGAACGAGACGGGCACGATGGCGACCGCCGAGTTGCGAAGGCCCTGGGAGATGTCGTCGCGTACGGCACCGGGATCGTTGTCGTGGGCCGCGCGGGAGATGCGTGGCAGCAGGGCGGCCATGACCGACACGGTGATGATCGCCTGCGGCATGCCCCAGATCAGCTGGGCGTTGGTGTAGGCGATGAAGCCCGCTCCCTGCTTACCGGAAGCCGCACCGGCCGCGGTGGCGAGCTGGGTGACGACGAGTACGCCGGCCTGGTTCGCGAGAACGAAGAGAACGGTCCACTTCGCCAGCTTCACGGTCTTGCCGAGCCCGTGTCCCTTCCAGTCGAACCGGGGACGGAAGCGGAAGCCGGTCTCCCGCAGGTACGGGATCATCGCCAGCGCCTGGACCACCAGTCCGAGCAGCGTCCCGATGCCCAGCAGCCGGATGCCCTCCTCGGGGATCGTCTGGACGCCCATGCGGGATTCGGCCGAGGTGCCGTACACCCAGATGAACAGCCCGAAAGTGGTGATCATGACGATGTTGTTCAGGACCGGGGTCCACATCATCGCGCCGAACCTGCCACGGGCGTTGAGGATCTGCCCCATGACCACGTGGATGCCCATGAAGAAGATCGTGGGCAGGCAGTAGCGGGCGAATGTGACCGCGGCGCTGTTGGCCGCCTGGTCGGAGGCGATCGTGTCCGACATCAGCCGGATCAGCAGTGGTGCCGCGAAGACCGCGACGGCGACGATCGCGCCGAGCGCCACCATCACGAGTGTGAGAAGACGGTTGGCGAACGCCTCGCCGCCGTCGTCGTCGTTCTTCATCGCGCGGACCAGCTGCGGGACGAAGACGGAGTTGAGGCCGCCGCCGACCGTGAGGATGTAGATCATCGTCGGCAGGGTGTAGGCGACGGTGAAGGTGTCGCCGAGAAGCGCGGCACCGAGGGCAGCGGTGATCACCAGGCTGCGGACGAAACCGGTGAGGCGGGAGACCAGGGTTCCGGCCGCCATCACGGCACTGGACTTCAGCAGACTGGTGGCCCGGCCCGCCGGCTTCTTGGGGGCAGGTGTCGCGGGCATCGGCTCAGGGGCGGGAGAGGCGGGAGAGGGCACAGAGGACTGCTGGTCCCGGTAAAGGTGGGCGAAGGCGTCCGGCTCCGGCTTCTCCTCGCCGGCGTGGGTGACCAGGTCGTCCACGCCGGTGAACTGAGTGGTTCTGGCGTCGTCGCCGTACGGGAGGTGACGGGAAGGGCCGTCGGGCTCGGGCGGCGGTGTCTGCGCCCAGATGCGGGGGTCAGGGGCATGCTGTGGGGCCGCCGGCTGCTGATAGAGCGGCTGCGGGTCCTGGTATGTGCCCGGAGGAGGCGGAGGGTGCGCGGAGCGGTCGTAGAGCGCTTCGTTCACCGGGTCCTGGGCGGAGAGGTCCTGCGCCTGGAAGGGGTCTCGGGCGTAGGCGTCCTGGACGTAGGGATCCTGCGAGTACGGGTCCGCCGGAGGCTGCTGCGGCGGGTAGGAGCCCGCCGGGTCACCGCCCGCGCCCTGGCCGCGGTCACCGTCGTACGGCGCGTTCATGACTACCCCACCTCATCGTCCCCGGCCGACCGGCCACGACATCGCTCAACGGTCCACTTTCTCACCAGCGCCCGACGGGTCGCCGCTTTCCGGTCCGGTGTCAGGTGCGAGGTCACTCGCCTGCCCCGGATCCGAGGCACCGCTGTCACCCTCTGTATCCGCGGCATCCTGCTCGGCGGGAGCATCAGTGGCTTGCGCGGCGGCGGCACGCTTGCGCTGCGTGTACATCCTGATGCCGGCGAGGACGAGCAGGAGCACGCCCCCGGCGAGGACGAGCATGACGGTCGGAGTGATCTCCGAGACCTTCACCGTGAACGACATCGGCCGGCCGTAGGGCGTCCCGTCCTGGGTGTACAGCTGCGCCGTCATCTGGACCTGACCGTTGGCGTTGGCGGCCGCGGGGAACTTCACCGTCTGGCTGTGGCCGCCCTCGACCTTGATCGGCTGCTCGGCTGTTCCCTTGTCGCCGTCGAGGTGGAGACGGTTGGGATTGTTGGACTTCAGCCGCAGAACGAGGTCGTCGATGCCCTGGACGAGCTGGTTCTGCACCGTGACCGGGATGGTCGCGCTGCGACCGGACAGGGTCACGTCGGACTTCTCGATCAGTTGGACCTCTTCTGTGAGGTTCCGGAGATAGGCCTGGACCCCGGCACGGTACTCCTGCGCCGGCACCGGCTTGCCCCGCCAGGAGGTCGACAGCTCACGGTCGATCGCGCGCCCGAACGGCGCCTCCACCCGGTCCGCCAGAGTGAGGATGACCTTGAACTTGTCGAGGGTGCCCTGTGTCTCCCTGATGTCCTCGAAGGCGCGCACCGGCAGTTCCTGCTTGCGCAGCGCGGCCGGGTACTGGGAAGTGCTGGGCACCTTGGTGTTGGCGTTGGCGTCCGGCTTGGCGGACGCTGCGGCAACGAGATCCAGTGGCTGTGTCCAGCGCTCGGCGTCGAGGGCCCGCAGGGCGCGCGCCATGGCCTGTGCCTGGGTGATCGTGGGTACCCGCTGAGGGGCGACGACGATGCTCCGCTGCTTTTCCGGATCCTGGAGGGTCAGCGCCAGCGACTGGGCGAGGAACTGCTGAACCGCCGACGTGGAGTCGCCTGCGCGAGTCATGTCGCCCTGGAAGGCGGTCGACAAGCGGGTGTCTGCGACCACAGCCGTGGTGCCGCCGCCGATCGGACGGGCGGCAGTGGGTGTGTAGGCGAGATTGTCCTGCAGGCTGTCGCTACGGGCGATCACCTTGTGCGCGCCGGCCGAGGTGGCCACGTCGACGATCGAGGAGTCGATCGCGCCGTGCACCGGCCAGGCGAAGTCGACGGACGGCTTCACATGGAGGATGGTCTCCACTGTGATCTCCGCCACTTCCGTGGCGGGCTGCAGATGGCTGAGCGAGCCGGACACCGACTTCCCCCGGTGCGCCAGCGAGGCCAGATCGGGGTCGGCGAAGGGAAGGGCGACCACCTTCCTGTCCTGTACCGCCGCCTCCAGAGAGCTCAGCCACTGCTTGGCGACTGCCTGGTTCTTGCCGGCGACGGTGGAGTCGCCGCTCTTGACGCTGTAGCTGCGCGTCATGGCGTCGACGGTGGCCAGGAGGTCCGGGTCGATGACCCAGGTGACCGGCAGTTCCTTGCCGAGTGACACGAGCTGGTCGAGCCGTCCGCCCGGAGCGAGCTCGGCGGCGAGCGCCTCGTCCTCGAAGACGGGGGTCTGCTGCTCGTCGGATCCGGTCTCGGAGGTGAGGTGGGTCGACGAGATCAGCGGCCAGAGATAGGTGAGGTGCGTCTTCTTGTCCACGGCCTCCGGCTGCCACGGCAGGAACGTCCGCTCGATGCCCAGCACACGCTCGAAGGACTGGCTCGCGGTCTGTCCGGCCAGGGACACCCCGAGCTGGTAGACGCCACCGTCGTCGTCCAGGTCGAGCTCGTCGGCGGGGACGGAGACCTTGAAGTCGTAGCTGACGCCCGGGGAGAGCGTCGGCAGCTTGACGCTGAACTTGTCGTCGACGGTCGGGGCGTCCACTCCGTAGGTGTACCCGGTCCTCTCCGCAGCCCGGTCGATGGCGGTCCTTCCGACCAGCTTCGGGCCCAATCGGAGGTCGACGTGCGCGTCGGTGACGGCTTGCCTGCCCTCGTTGAGCACTGTCCCGGACACGGTGATCGTGTCCTTCTTGCCGGGGGCTTCCGGCGTCAGCGTGTTCAGAGACACATCCACGGTGCGGGACCCGGTGGCCTCCTCAGCGGCGTGCGCCGTCGGTGCGGCGGGGCCGCACCAGAGCCCGGCCACGAGTGGAACGCCGGTGATCAGGGAGGCTGCGCGGCTCAGCCACCGGCGCGCAGGAGAAGTACGCATCCCCTGGAAGTCTGCCGCCTCGGCCACGCGCTCGCCCGTCCCTCGTCTGCTGCCGTTGGTGGTTCTCTACTTCTTGCGTCCACGCATGGTAACGATGCCTGCTGTGTCCAAGTGCCGGGGTGTGCCTCACAAGATCGGTAGGGAGCCGCGAGGTCCCGGAAAAGGAGGACGACCCGGTCGGCCCGGGCACGTACCCTTTTCTGTTGTGCCGAACGCCAATGAAGACAACCCCACTGCCCTGAGCCAGGCGCAACACCGCGCGGTGAGTGAATTGCTGCGGGTGTCGCCCGTCGCCGACGACCTGGCGCGCCGATTCCAGGATGCCGGATTCAGTCTGGCCCTCGTCGGCGGCTCGGTCCGCGATGCGTTGCTCGGCCGGCTCGGCAATGACCTCGACTTCACGACGGACGCCCGCCCCGAGGACGTACTGAAGATCGTCCGCCCGTGGGCGGACTCCGTATGGGATGTCGGAATCGCCTTCGGCACGGTCGGTGCTCACAAGGACGGCCGAGTCGGCGACGCGGTGCAGCGCTTCCAGATCGAGGTGACCACGTACCGCTCGGAGGCGTACGACCGGGATTCGCGCAAGCCGGAGGTGTCCTACGGCGACTCGATCGAGGAGGACCTCGTTCGCCGCGACTTCACGGTGAACGCGATGGCGGTGGCGCTGCCCGAGAAGGAGTTCATCGACCCGCACGGCGGTCTGGGGGACCTCGCCGAGAAGGTGCTGCGTACCCCTGGCACGCCCGAGGAGTCGTTCTCCGACGACCCGCTGCGCATGATGAGGGCCGCGCGCTTCGCCGCACAGCTGGATTTCGAGCCGGCGCCCGAGGTTGTCTCCGCCATGAAGGGCATGGCGGAGCGCATCGAGATCGTCTCCGCGGAACGTGTCCGTGACGAGCTGAACAAGCTGCTCCTGTCCACCTACCCGCGTAAGGGGCTGGCGCTGCTCGTCGACACGGGCCTCGCCTCCTATGTGCTGCCCGAACTGCCGGCACTGCGGCTGGAGAGTGACGAGCACCACCGGCACAAGGATGTCTACGAGCACTCGCTGACGGTGCTGGATCAGGCCATCGCCTTGGAGGAGGAAGGGCCCGATCTGGTGCTGCGGCTGGCTGCCCTGCTCCATGACATCGGAAAGCCCCGGACGCGACGCTTCGAGGACGACGGCCGCGTCTCGTTCCATCACCACGAGGTCGTGGGCGCGAAGATGACCAAGAAGCGGATGGCGGCGCTCAAGTACTCGAACGAGATGGTCAAGGACGTGTCCCGCCTCGTGGAGCTGCATCTGCGATTCCACGGATACGGCACCGGCGAGTGGACGGACTCCGCCGTGCGGCGGTACGTGCGAGACGCGGGTCCGCTGCTGGACCGACTGCACAAGCTGACCCGGTCCGACTGCACCACCCGGAACAAGAGGAAGGCCGGGGCCCTCTCCCGTGCCTATGACGGCCTGGAGGGGCGCATCGCGCAGCTTCAGGAGCAGGAGGAGCTGGACTCGATCAGGCCGGATCTCAACGGCAACGAGATTCAGGAAATCTTGGGAGTCGGACCCGGCCCGGTGATTGGTAAGGCGTACGCCTTTCTCCTCGAGCTGCGTCTGGAGAACGGGCCGATGGAGCGCGAGGCTGCTGTTTCGGCGCTCACGGAGTGGTGGTCGGAGCAGTCCTGAAGCGTGAAGACGGTGGCGATGTTTCACGTGAAACATCGCCACCGTCTTCAGCGCGAGCCAGGCGTCGTTTCACGTGAAACATCGCCTGGGTGAGGGTGAGCTACTTCTTGATCTCGTTGAGGCAGAGTACGAACGACTTGCCCGAACTGCGTCGCCCGCCGCTGGTCTGCTCGTAGTAGCCGATGTCGGCCTTGCCTTCGCAGATCGTCTGGTCCGTCGTGTCGCTGTGCACGGAGACCACCTTGTAGGCCGCTTCCGCGCCGCCGCACTCGACCACCTGGAGATCCGGGTTGGTCTGGGTGCCGCTGTTCTTGAGGCAGTCGCCGGCCTTTGCGGTGTCGGCGTCGTCTCGGCCCAGGAACCAGAACACGCCGAAAGCGATCACGGCCAGGACGGCCACGACGATCTGGAACTTCTTCTTGAGGCTGAGACCGCCACGCGAAGGCGCCGGGGGCGGCGGAGGCGCACCCCACTGCTGCTGGGGCTGCTGGTAGCCGTTACCCGGCTGGGGCTGCTGCTGCGGATAGCCGTAAGCAGGCTGGCTCGGCTGCTGCTGCGGATAGCCATAGCCGGGCTGAGGCTGCTGCGGCTGCTGCCCGTAAGGGGCCGGTTGTCCGTACGGGCCCTGCCCCTGCTGTGGTGGGTAGGTCATGTGAGGTCCCCCTGTGAACGTACGCTCGATTGCTTGACGCGCGCACGCTATAGCACTCGATGTGTGTGGCTCCAACGGGCCAGGGTGAGGGCCACAAGCGCGTAGACCGCCCCCACCATGAGGACCAGCTGAACCGAGCGACCGTCAGGTGGCAGTATCAGCGCCGCGATTGCCGCGGCTCCGACAAAGGCGACGTTGAACAGGACGTCGTAGAGGGAGAAGACCCTGCCCCGGAAGGCGTCGTCCACGGAGGTCTGCACCACGGTGTCCGTGGCGATCTTCGAGCCCTGGGTGACGAGACCGAGCACGAAGGCGGCGACGAGCATCGGTGCCGGTTCGAAAAGCAATGCCAGCGCCGGCTCCAGTACCGCTGCCGCAGCCGCGCAAGTGATCATCCACCCGTAACGGCCGAGCTTTCCGACCGCCCACGGGGACGCCACGGCCGCCGCGAAGAAGCCTGCACCCGAGACGGCGAGAGCCAGGCCCAGCAACGCCAGTCCCTCCCCCTCGTCGGTCGACCATGAATAGCGGCACAGCATCAGCACCATGACGGTCAACGCGCCGTAGCAGAAGCGCAGCAGGGTCATGGCGGCGAGCGCATGGGCCGCTGTACGCCGTTGGCCGAGGTGGCGCAGCCCGTCCAGCAGCCCCTGTGCAGTGGAGGCGATCGCGGCGGCCAGGCGGGGCTGGATCTCGTCCGGGTCCGGTCCGAGCAGTTCGCGGGCCAGGCGCAGTGACGCCAACGCCGAGCAGAGATAGAGCACGGCACCCAGAAGCACCACGGCGGCGTCCGAGCCCGACGCGGCCAGCTGGACGAGGAAGGCCAGACCGCCGCCGGCGGTGGCGGCGAGGGTTCCCGCCGTTGGCGACAGCGCATTGGCCATGACCAGGCGACCAGGGTCGACGACGCGCGGCAGGGCCGCCGACAGACCTGCCAGGACGAAGCGGTTGACGGCGGTGACGGACAGGGCGGAGGCGTAGAAGAGCCAGTCGGGCACAGAGGCGAGCATCAGTACGGCCGTGCATCCGGCGAGCAGCGCGCGCAGCAGATTGCCGTACAGGAAGACCTGGCGGCGTTGCCAGCGGTCCAGAAGGACCCCGGCGAAGGGGCCGACCAAGGAGTAAGGGAGCAGCAGGACGGCCATGGCGGATGCGATCGCGGCGGCAGAGGTCTGCTTCTCGGGGGAGAAGACCACGTAGGTGGCCAGGGCGACCTGGTAGACACCGTCGGCCGACTGGGAGAGCAAGCGCACCGTCAGCAGCCGGCGGAAGCCGGTCAGGCGCAGGAGTACGCGCAGATCACGTACGACAGGCATGCGAGCAAGGGTCACACACGGGGGCGGCCCGTGGGGCGGCGACCCGAGGCATGCCGGGCGGCGACGCCGGAGGGGCGCGGAAACGCGACACCCCCCAGCCTTCGGCCGGGGGGTGTTCGCGGTGGTACCTGCGGCAGCGGACTGCTCACTGCTCTGCGGGAGCCACTCGACAGGTCAGCGCTCGACCTCGCCGTTGATGAACTTCTCGACGCTCTCGCGGGCCTCGTCGTCGAAGTACTGCACCGGCGGGGACTTCATGAAGTACGAGGACGCGGAGAGGATGGGGCCGCCGATGCCGCGGTCCTTGGCGATCTTCGCGGCGCGCACCGCGTCGATGATGACACCCGCCGAGTTCGGGGAGTCCCAGACCTCGAGCTTGTACTCCAGGTTCAGCGGGACGTCACCGAAGGCGCGGCCCTCGAGACGCACGTACGCCCACTTGCGGTCGTCCAGCCAGGCCACGTAGTCCGACGGGCCGATGTGGACGTTCTTCTCGCCCATCTCACGGTCGGGGATCTGCGAGGTGACGGCCTGCGTCTTCGAGATCTTCTTGGACTCAAGGCGCTCACGCTCGAGCATGTTCTTGAAGTCCATGTTGCCGCCGACGTTCAGCTGCATCGTGCGGTCCAGGATCACACCGCGGTCCTCGAAGAGCTTCGCCATGACGCGGTGCGTGATGGTGGCGCCGACCTGGGACTTGATGTCGTCACCGACGATCGGGACGCCGGCCTCGGTGAACTTGTCCGCCCATTCCTTGGTGCCGGCGATGAAGACCGGAAGAGCGTTGACGAACGCGACCTTGGCGTCGATGGCGCACTGCGCGTAGTACTTCGCAGCGTCCTCGGAACCGACGGGCAGGTAGCAGACCAGGACGTCGACCTGCTTGTCCTTGAGGGTCTGGACGATGTCGACCGGCGCCTCGGCGGACTCCTCGATGGTCTGGCGGTAGTACTTGCCCAGGCCGTCGAGCGTGTGGCCACGCTGCACGGTGATGCCGGTGTTCGGCACGTCGCAGATCTTGATGGTGTTGTTCTCGCTGGCGCCGATTGCGTCCGAGAGGTCGAGGCCGACCTTCTTGGCGTCCACGTCGAAGGCGGCCACGAACTCCACGTCACGAACGTGGTAGTCGCCGAACTGGACGTGCATCAGACCCGGCACCTTGCCGGCCGGGTCGGCGTCCTTGTAGTACTCGACGCCCTGCACCAGCGAGGCGGCGCAGTTGCCCACGCCGACGATGGCTACGCGAACCGAACCCATTGGCGGTTGCTCCCTGTGTGATCTCGGTACTTCGGATGAAACCCTGCGGAGCGCAGAGCCTCACTTGGCGGTGTCGTCGGACGGATCCGGCGGGGTGGGGTCGTCAGGAGACGTTCCTCCGGACGACTCGTCACCCCGGGTCCGGGGCAGGCCGCCCGTCGATCCAGATGTGTTGTCCTGCTGAGCGGTGTCTTCGGGCGAGGTTCGTCGCTGATCCCGCCCGGCCCGCTCGCTCTCGATGAGCTCGTTCAGCCAGCGCACTTCGCGCTCCACGGACTCCATGCCGTGCCGCTGGAGCTCAAGGGTGTAGTCGTCGAGGCGCTCGCGGGTGCGGGCAAGCGAGGCGCGCATCTTCTCCAGCCGCTCCTCCAGCCGGCTGCGACGCCCCTCCAGCACCCGCATCCGCACGTCGCGCTCGGTCTGGCCGAAGAAGGCGAAACGTGCCGCGAAGTGCTCGTCCTCCCAGGCGTCCGGGCCGGTGTGGGAGAGCAGTTCTTCGAAGTGCTCCTTACCTTCGGCCGTCAACCGGTAGACGATCTTGGCGCGTCGGCCGGCCAGCGAGGCGGCGAGTGCGTCCTCGGGAGCGCTTCCCGGTTCCTCGATCAACCAGCCGCTGGCGACCAGCGTCTTGAGGCAGGGGTAGAGGGTCCCGTAACTGAAGGCCCGGAAGATTCCCAGAGACGTGTTGAGCCGCTTGCGCAGCTCGTAGCCGTGCATCGGGGCTTCGCGGAGCAGACCCAGGACGGCGAACTCGAGGATGCCGGAGCGCCTGCTCACAGTCGCCTCCCTCGTACGTCCCGGTCCTGTATGTCGTGCTGATGTATCGACTCGATACATCAGCACGATAGAACGGTGTGACTGCTGCGACAAGAGGGGGCATCGTGAGCGGCGTCACATCGTCAATTCGGGGGACTCGAGTTGCCTGAAATAGGGTGAACTTCGCTCCTCAGGGGGTTTTGGCCGTGCGTAGTCTGTGCGGATGCAGACCACCGGGAACCATGTGACGCCCCCATGCGTCATCGCCGTGGATGCACAGCGGATGAGCCCTTTCACGGGCCCGTCCGTATCCATTTCGGGGGGACCGGAACTCAACTGCCGCTTCCAGGCGTCTCGCCTGCCCGAGGAGTAGTCGTTCGATGAGCGAGCACCGTCGCAAACCGCCGCAGCCACAGGGTGGCGGGCGTGCCGCGGCCAGACGCGCCGCCCAGCAGCCTTCTGGTCGGCGAGGCGCCCCGCCCAGGGGCACCACGCAGGCCTCGGCCTCCACTTCCCACGGCGAGGACCGTCCTTACGGTGGTCGTGCCGAGGCCCGGCGCGCCGCGCAACGCGGTGCCGGCGGGCAGAGCGGCCGTGGAGCCTCCGGCCGCGGCGGCCCGCCGGGCAAGAAGCGATTGATCGACTACCCGCGTCGTGACAAGTACGGATGGCGCCGCTGGGTCCCGTCGTGGAAGCTCACGACCGGCCTGTTCCTGGCGTTCTTCGCGAGCCTCATGACCGCCGGAGCGGTCGCCTACGCCATGGTGGGCGTGCCGAACCAGGCGTTGATCGCCGGGGCGCAGAACAACGTCTACTACTGGGACGACGGCACCCAGATGGTCGCCTCCGGTGGTGAGGTCAACCGGCAGATCATCCCGATTTCACAGATCCCGCGAGACATGCAGAACGCGGTGGTGTCAGCGGAGAACAAGACCTTCTGGAACGACTCCGGCATCGACCCGATGGGCATCGGCCGGGCGCTGTTCAACATGGCCCGGGGCGAGCAGACCCAGGGTGGCTCCACCATCACCCAGCAGTACGTGAAGAACGCGCGGCTGAACGACCAGGACCAGACCCTGAGCCGCAAGTTCCAGGAGCTCTTCATCTCCATGAAGATCGATGGTGAGATGAAGAAGTCCGAGATCATGGAGGGGTACCTCAACACCTCCTACTACGGACGGGGCGCGTACGGCATTCAGGCGGCCGCCCGCACGTACTTCAACAAGGACGCCAAGGAACTGAACGCGAGCGAGTGCGCGGTTCTGGCGTCACTGCTCAAGGGCGCCACGTACTACGATCCGGCCGGTGCCACCGCGATCGACCCTGCGGCGACGAAGGCGGCCAACACCGAGCGGCTGCGGAAGCGCTGGCTCTGGATCCTCGACGAGATGGTCAAGGACAAGCACCTGGAGTCCGCGGAGCGCCAGAAGTACACCGAGCTCCCCACCGTCCAGCCGCCCCGCAAGAACGCCCAGCTCGGTGGCCAGATCGGCTACCTGGTGGACCTGGCCAACGCCAACTTCGTCAACAATCACGACGAGGAAGTCGACCTCTCGAAGGGCGGCTTCGAGATCCACACCACCTTCAACAAGAAGAAGGTCGGCGAGCTCGAGAAGGCCGTCAAGAAGGTCATCGACGAGAACATCGACCCGAAGAAGCGTCCCGAGACGGACACCCACGTCCAGTTCGGCGGGGCGTCGGTCGACCCGCGGACGGGCGAGATCGTCGCGATTTACGGTGGTCAGGACGCGACGAAGCACTTCACCAACAACTCCGACGCGACCGGCGCGCAGGTCGGGTCGACGTTCAAGCCGTTCGTCCTCGCAGCCGCCATGAGCGAGGGCGTCCGCGATCCGGAGCTCGGCGTGGAGCAGGGCGCCGAGTCACGCAGGATCGTCGACCCCGACAAGAGCCGGTACAGCGGCAAGAACAAGCTCAAGATCAAGAATTATGACGGCTCGATCTGGCGCAACGAGGAGGGGAAGGAGTGGCTCCAGACCAACGACGGTCAGGAGGACTACGGCAACATCAGTCTGCGCGAAGCCATGATCCACTCCGCCAACTCCCCCTACGTGCAGCTCGGCATGGACATCGGCATCCCGAAGGTCAGGGAGGCGGCCATCGCATCGGGCCTGCTGGAGTCCAGCCTGACCAAGTCGAACGTGCCGTCCTTCTCGCTCGGCATCTCCGAACCCAGCGCGATCCGGATGGCCGGTGCCTACGCGACGTTCGCCGCCGAGGGCAAGCAGCGTGAGCCGTACTCGGTGAAGTTCGTCGAGCAGGGCGGCGTGAAGGTCTACGAGCACGCAGGGGAGGCGAAGCAGCCCTTCGACAAGGACGTCGCCAACAACGTGACCGATGTGCTGAAGGATGTCGTCGAGAAGCCCGAGGGCACGGGCAGGAACGCCCGGATCCCCGGGCGGGACGTGGCCGGCAAGACCGGTACGACAGACGGCAACAAGTCGGCGTGGTTCGTCGGCTACACGCCGCAGCTGTCGACGGCCATCGACATGTACCGCCTGGACGACGACGAGAAGAACACGAAGCGCGAGTTCCTCGAGATGTACGGCACCGGTGGTCAGAACAAGATCCACGGAGCGTCGTTCCCGTCCGAGATCTGGCAGGACTACATGTCCGAGGCACTCAAGGGCGAGAAGGTCATGAGGTTCCCCGAGCCGGAACCCATCGACGGCGAAGCGGTCTACGGCGGCGGTGCTCCCAGCCCGAAGCCGACGCCCAGCGCGTCCCCGTCCCCGTCGCCGTCAAAGAGCCCTTCAGAGAGCCCTTCCCCGAGCCCGTCCACCAGCCCCAGCCCTTCCGAGTCCTGCAACCCGTGGGAGGACTGGACGTGTGAGGTCAACGGTGGCGCCAATGGCGGTGGCGGTCCCGGCGGCAACGACGGCGGTGTGACGACGAGTCCGTCGACTTCACCGGGCACCGACGGCGGTACCGATACCGGCGGCAACGGCAACGGCGGCGGCAACGGTGGTGGCATCTTCGGAGGCTCGGACGGCGAGAGCTGACCGCGCCCGGCACCTTTGACGAGGGCCGCCGCGTCCGGGAAGGCACAGCACCTGTGCCGGCCCGGGGGCGGCGGCCCTCGCCGTGTTCCCGCACCCGTACGGCAGGATGTGCACCATGCCCAGCGCAGAAGAGACGAGCGTGTACGAGGAACGCCCCGCCGTACGCCCCGCGGCCTTGGACGTACGCCCCACCCGGCGCGACCGGATCGCCGCCGCCGGCAGTGAGCTGATCGGCGGTCCGGCCGGGCGCTGGGCGCTGCGTGGCGCCAGCGGTCCGCTCACACCCGTGCGCGTGGTGGCGCTCGTCGCCATCGGCATGTTCGCGCTCGGCATGGTGCAGAAGCTGCCCTGCTACAACTGGGCCTGGTTCAGAGGCACGAGCTCGCAGTACACCCACGCCTGTTACTCGGACATCCCGCACCTGTTCGTCGGTCGTGGCTTCTCCGAGAGTCTGATCCCCTACTTCGACCGGCTCCCCGGCGACATGGAGTACCTCGAGTACCCCGTGCTGACCGGTGTGTTCATGCAGGTCGCCTCCTGGATCGGCCATGTCGGCGGCAGCTCGGGACAGGCTCAGCAGCAGCTGTACTGGATGATCAACGCCGGGATGCTGATGGTCTGTGCGGCGGTCATCGCCGTCTGCGTGACCCGTACACACCGCAGGCGCCCCTGGGACGCGCTGCTCGTCGCCCTGGCCCCCGCGTTCGCACTCACCGCCACGATCAACTGGGACCTGCTCGCGGTGGCGCTGACCGCGGCGGCGATGCTGATGTGGTCACGCGGCAGGGTTCTCGCCTTCGGTGTCCTCATCGGTCTGGCGACCGCTGCGAAGCTCTATCCCGTGCTGTTGCTGGGGCCCCTGCTGGTTCTGTGCTGGCGGGCCGGCAAGTGGCGGGAATTCGGCACGGCGACGCTCGGCGCGGGAGCGGCCTGGCTCGCCGTCAATCTGCCCGTGATGCTGCTCGCGCCGCAGGGGTGGAAGAAGTTCTACACCTTCAGCCAGGAGCGGGGCATCGACTTCGGATCGTTCTGGCTGGTCATCACACAGCGCACCGGCGAGTCGATCGACGTCGAGAAGGTCAACACCTACGCCACCCTGCTGATGATCGTGGCCTGTGCGGGCATCGGCCTCCTCACCCTGAGAGCACCGCGCCGCCCCCGTTTCGCCCAGGTCGCCTTCCTGGTCGTGGCCGCGTTCATCCTCACCAACAAGGTCTACTCGCCGCAGTACGTGCTGTGGCTGATTCCGCTCGCCGCGCTCGCCCGGCCGCGCTGGCGGGACTTCCTCGTCTGGCAGGCGTGCGAGGTCATGTACTACCTGGGCATCTGGATGTACCTCGCGTACACGACCAGTTCCAAGCACCAGGGTCTGCCGCCCGAGGGCTACCAGGTGGCCATCGTGCTGCACCTGCTCGGGACGCTGTACCTCTGCGCCGTGATCGTGCGCGACATCCTCATGCCGGAACGCGACGGCGTACGCCAGGACGGGTCGGACGACCCCGGCGGGGGCGTGCTCGACGGCGCCCCGGACGCGTTCGTCCTCGGCCCGGCCGCGCACCCGCCCCGGCACGCGGCACAGTCGGAGGAGGCGCCGCGCGTCGAGTGGGGTGTCTCAGACACGGGCGGACGGGAGACGGAACCCCAGCCGTCGGGCTGAGCCGTGGCACGTCCGTCCTGACCGGGTTCCCGTCGGCCTCGCCCCCTCCGGGCGGGGCCGGCGTCGTTTCCGGCCCGATCCGAACGAGAGGCCCTAACGGTCCACCAGGCGGTCGAACTGGGTGGTCGTGTGACGGAGGTGGGCGACCAGCTCGTCCCCGACCTTCGGCTCCTGCGCGTCGGAGGGTACGAAGAGGATCGAGACCTGCATGTGGGGCGGTTCGGCGAACCAGCGCTGCTTGCCCGACCACACGAACGGCGACAGATTGCGGTTGACCGTCGCGAGGCCCGCCCGCGCCACGCCCTTGGCACGAGGCATCACGCCGTGCAGTGCCTTCGGTGCCTCCAGGCCGACCCCGTGCGACGTGCCGCCGGCCACCACGACGAGCCAGCCGTCGGAGGCGGTCTTCTGCTGGCGGTAGCCGAAACGATCCCCCTTGGCCACGCGGGTGACGTCCAGCACGGCGCCGCGGTACTCCGTCGACTCGTGGTCACCGAGCCACAGCCGGGTGCCGATGCGTGCGCGGAAGCGGGTCTGCGGGAACTGCTGCTGCAGCCGCGCCTGTTCCTGGGCGCGCAGATGGCTCACGAACATCGTGTGCAGCGGCAGCCTGGCCGCACGCAGCCGGTCCATCCAGGTGATGACCTCCTCGACGGCGTCGGAGCCGTCCGGGCGGTCCAGTGGAAGGTGCAGGGCGAAGCCCTCCAGCCGCACGTCCTCTATGGCCGCGTGCAGTTGACCGAGGTCCTGCTCGGAGACGCCGTGCCGCTTCATCGAGCTCATGCACTCGATGACGACGCGGGCCCCCACCAGCGCGTGCACGCCGTCGACCGACGAGACGGAGCGGACCACCCGGTCGGGCAACGGGACCGGCTCCTCGCCTCGCCGGAAGGGGGTGAGCACCAGCAGGTCGCCACCGAACCAGTCCTTGATCCGTGCGGCCTCGTAGGTCGTGCCCACGGCCAGCATGTCGGCACCGAAGCGGGCCGCCTCCTCCGACAGCCGCTCGTGTCCGAAGCCGTAGCCGTTGCCCTTGCAGACCGGGACGAGACCGGGGAACTGGTCGATCACCGACTTCTGATGCGCCCGCCAGCGCGCGGTGTCGACGTAGAGGGAGAGCGCCATGGCCGGCCCGGAACCTTTCTGGTGGCTGCGGTGTGTCAAAGGTGTGTACGAGAGTACGGATTCGCTCGCGGCGTCGTCAGCGACGGGACATGTACATGTCCAGCGCCTTGTGGAGCAGCTTGTTGAGCGGGAAGTCCCACTCGCCGACGTACTCGACGGCCTCGCCACCGGTGCCCACCTTGAACTGGATGAGGCCGAAGAGGTGGTCCGTCTCGTCGAGCGAGTCGCTGATGCCACGCAGGTCGTAGACCGTCGCGCCCATCGCGTACGCGTCGCGGAGCATCCGCCACTGCATCGCGTTGGAGGGCCGGACCTCACGTCCGATGTTGTCCGAGGCGCCGTACGAGTACCAGACGTGACCGCCGACGACCAGCATCGTCGCCGCGGAGAGGTTGACCCCGTTGTGGCGCGCGAAGTACAGGCGCATCCGGTTCGGGTCCTCGTTGTTCAGCACCGTCCACATGCGCTGGAAGTACGACAGCGGCCGCGGCCGGAAGCGGTCCCGCACAGCGGTGATCTCGTACAGCCGCTGCCATTCCTCGAGGTCCTCGTACCGGCCCTGGACGACCTCGACACCGGCCTTCTCGGCCTTCTTGATGTTGCGCCGCCACAGCTGGTTGAAGCCCTTGAGGACGTCGTCGAGGGACCGGTTGGCCAGGGGCACCTGGTAGACGTAGCGCGGCTGCACATCGCCGAAGCCGGCGCCGCCGTCCTCGCCCTGCTGCCAGCCCATCTTGCGCAGCCTGTCCGCCACCTCGAACGCACGCGGCTCGATGTGCGTCGCCTCCACGTCGCGCAGGCGCTTCACGTCCGGGTCCTGGATCCCGGCCTTGATCGCCGGAGCATCCCAGCGGCGAATGACCACAGGGGGGCCCATCTTCACGGAGAAGGCGCCCTGGTTCTTGAGGTGCGCCAGCATCGGCTGCAGCCAGTCGTCCAGGTTCGGGGCGTACCAGTTGATCACCGGCCCCTCGGGCATGTACGCCAGATAGCGCTTGATCTTGGGGAGCTGGCGGTAGAGCACCAGACCCACGCCGACGAGGGCGTCGCTCTTGTCGAACCAGCCCAGGTTCTCCGAGCGCCATTCCGTCTTCACGTCCGCCCACGCCGGGACCTGGCAGTGACTTGCCGAGGGCAGGCTCTGGATGTAAGCCAGATGCTGCTCACGGCTGATGGTCCTCAGGGTCAGGCTCATGCGGGGCGCTCCTCGGCAGGTGTGTCCCCATGGGTCAGGGGCTCCGGCTCTCGCGCCGAAGCCTACTGGTCTGTGGTGGGGCCCCGAATGGCTGTGCGCAGGAGCGGGGCGTCGACCGGCCGCTCCTGCGCCGCCGGGCCCCCGGGCTCAGCCGAGGACGCCGCCGAAGAGACCGCCGTGGGCCATCCCCAGGAAGAACCCCACCGCGGACGCGCCCAGGCCGATGATCAGCAGGAACCGCTCGCGGGTCGTGACCGAGATGAACTGCCCGTACGCGCCCGTGGCGATCCCGATGAGTCCCGCCCACGAGCTCAGCAGATGCAGGTGGTGGAACATCGCCGTGATGAACGCGAGAGCGCCGAGTACCAGCGTCACCGCCATCAGAGTGTCCTGGAGCGGATGAGGCTTTCCGTCCGTGTTGAGGAGGGAAGCGGGGGACTGACGTCGCACTGCATGTGCCATGAGGCACCTCCTGGCTGTGCCGGAAGGCGGCGCATGGTAGCGCCGCGCGCACCCGATGTGTACAGATTGCGGCCATCGGCCAGCGGATTTCAACCGGAAGCCGGGATGCAGGTACTCTGTACGGTCTGCACCGGTGTCTGCCCTGCCCACGACGCGATCTCCACTCCTCGGAGGGGGATTGTCAGTGGCGGCCGATACCGTTGCTCACGCATCACGACCCTCCTGCCACGGAACGACCGTGGCCGCTGAGTCCAAAGGAGGTGGGTTCCACATGCGTCACTACGAGGTGATGGTCATCCTCGACCCCGATCTCGAGGAGCGTTCTGTCTCCCCGCTGATCGAGAACTTCCTCTCCGTCGTCCGTGAGGGCAACGGAAAGGTTGAGAAGGTCGACACCTGGGGCCGTCGTCGTCTCGCTTACGAGATCAAGAAGAAGCCCGAGGGCATCTACTCGGTCATCGACCTGCAGGCCGAGCCTGCGGTCGTCAAGGAGCTCGACCGCCAGATGAACCTGAACGAGTCGGTCCTCCGGACCAAGGTCCTCCGTCCCGAGACCCACTGAGCTTCTAGCTCAGAGGTCATCGGGTTCGAGTAGCAGCAAGCAGCCAGAAGCAATCCCCGCCGAGAGGTTCACCCATGGCAGGCGAGACCGTCATCACGGTCGTCGGCAATCTCGTCGACGACCCCGAGCTGCGCTTCACCCCGTCCGGTGCGGCGGTCGCGAAGTTCCGCGTCGCGTCCACTCCCCGCACCTTCGACCGTCAGACCAATGAGTGGAAGGACGGCGAGAGCCTGTTTCTCACCTGCTCGGTCTGGCGTCAGGCGGCGGAGAACGTCGCCGAGTCGCTCCAGAAGGGCATGCGCGTTGTCGTGCAGGGCCGTTTGAAGCAGCGGTCCTACGACGACCGCGAGGGCGTCAAGCGCACGGTCTTCGAGCTGGACGTCGAGGAAGTCGGCCCCAGCCTCAAGAACGCCACGGCCAAGGTCACCAAGACCACCGGTCGCGGCGGCCAGGGCGGTTACGGCGGCGGTGGCGGCGGCCAGCAGGGCAGCGGCTGGGGCGGCGGCCCCGGCGGCGGCCAGCAGCAGGGCGGCGGGGCACCCGCCGGCGACCCCTGGGCCACCGGCGCTCCGGCCGGCGGCGGCCAGCAGGGCGGGGGCGGCTGGGGCGGAAGCTCCGGCGGTTCCGGCGGCGGCTACTCGGACGAGCCGCCCTTCTAGGGCAGCCCGTACCCCCACTTCTTGATCACACAGGAGAAACACACATGGCGAAGCCGCCTGTGCGCAAGCCTAAGAAGAAGGTCTGCGCATTCTGCAAGGACAAGACCGCGTACGTGGACTACAAGGACACGAACATGCTGCGGAAGTTCATTTCCGACCGCGGCAAGATCCGTGCCCGCCGCGTGACCGGCAACTGCACGCAGCACCAGCGTGACGTCGCCACGGCCGTCAAGAACAGCCGTGAGATGGCGCTGCTGCCCTACACGTCCACCGCGCGATAAGGGAAGGGTGACCAGAACATGAAGATCATCCTCACCCACGAGGTCTCTGGCCTCGGTGCCGCCGGCGATGTCGTCGACGTCAAGGACGGTTACGCTCGCAACTACCTGGTCCCGCGTGGTTTCGCGATCCGCTGGACCAAGGGTGGCGAGAAGGACGTGGCGCAGATCCGCCGCGCCCGCAAGATCCACGAGATCGCGACCATCGAGCAGGCCAACTCCATCAGGGGCCAGCTCGAGGCCGTCAAGGTGCGCCTCGCCGTTCGCTCCGGCGACGCCGGCCGCCTCTTCGGCTCCGTCACCCCGGCCGACATCGCCTCGGCGATCAAGGCCGCCGGTGGCCCGGAGGTCGACAAGCGTCGCGTCGAGCTCGGTTCGCCGATCAAGACCCTGGGCTCGCACCAGGTGTCCGTGCGTCTGCACCCCGAGGTCGCCGCGCAGCTCGGCGTCGAGGTCGTCGCCGCGTAAGCGCTGAGCTCACCAGAGCAGCACGAAGGGCCGCATCCTCCGGGGTGCGGCCCTTCCGCATGCTGTGGCTGAGCGTTGTTTCACGTGAAACGACGCTCAGCGGGTCGCCCCGGTCACGATCCATCGCCCGGAACGCGCACGCCACCAGAGGGTCAGCAACCGGACCCCCATCATCAAGGTCATCGCCCACCACAGTGCGGTCAGGCCGCCCCCGAGGGCGGGGACCAGCAGCGCGACCGGTGCGAAGACCACCAGCGTGAGGAGCATGGCGGCCGCCAGATACGGCCCGTCGCCCGCGCCCATCAGGACGCCGTCCAGCACGAAGACGACACCCGCGATCGGCTGTGACACCGCGACGACCAGAAGTGCCGGAAGCAGGGTGTTCTGCACCGCCTGATCGCCCGTGAACAAGGGGATGAACAGCGGGCGGGAGACGACCACGAGGATCCCGAGCACCACCCCCGCCGCCACGCCCCACTGGACCATCCGCCGGCATGCCTCTCGTGCACCGTTCGCGTCGCCGGCACCGAGACAGCGCCCGATGATGGCCTGTCCGGCGATGGCGATGGCGTCCAGCGCGAAAGCCAGCAGGCTCCACAGGGAGAGCACGATCTGGTGAGCGGCGATGTGCGTGTCGCCGAGGCGAGCGGCCACAGCGGTGGCGATCATGAGCACTGCTCGCAGCGAGAGGGTACGCACCAGCAGAGGGACGCCCGCCTGGGCGCTGGCGCGAATACCTGCTGCGTCGGGTCGCAGTGAGGACCCGTGCTGCCGTGCCCCGCGGACCACGACGACGAGGTATGCGACGGCCATGCCGCACTGAGCGATCACGGTGCCCCAGGCGGAGCCGGCGATGCCGAGCCCGGCTCCGTAGACCAGGCCGGCGCTGAGGCCCGCGTTGGCGGTGAATCCGCCGATCGCCACGTACAGCGGGGTGCGTGTGTCCTGAAGTCCACGCAGTACGCCGGTGGCCGCGAGCACGATCAGCATGGCGGGAATGCCGAAACTGGAGATTCGCAGATAGGTGATCGCGTGCGGCGCGGCGGTGTCGGAGGCGCCGAACACCTCCACCAGCCAGGGGGCTGTGGGCAATGTGACGGCGATGACGGCGACGCCGAGGACCAGGGCCAGCCAGATCCCGTCCATCCCCTGGCGGATGGCCGCCTGGAGATCTCCCGCGCCCACCCGCCGCGCGACAGCTGCCGTGGTGGCGTAGGCCAGGAAAACGAATACGCTCACCGCGGTCATCAGCAGGGCGGCGGCGACGCCGAGACCCGCGAGTTGCGGCGTGCCGAGATGGCCGACGATCGCGCTGTCGACCATCACGAACAGGGGCTCGGCGACCAGCGCGCCGAAGGCCGGAACGGCGAGTGCGATGATCTCCCGGTCCTGCCGTCGCCGTCGTTCTTTCGCCCCTGCCGGTGCCTGTGTCATGCCGCCCAATCTAATCTTCCACAGGTAAGAGATGCAATGCCCAGGCAGTCCTTACAGCGGAGTGGGTCACCCGCCCGTCCGTGTGCCGTTTGTCGTGATCTTGCTCCGGCTCGGAAAGTTTTTCTCCCCCACAGGCGGTGGATGCGAAATCGCCAGGTCAGAGGGCCTTCCATGTGTAGGCCGTGAACTTTTCCACAGTGCTGTCCCCTGGTCCGTGCACAGGTTGCGGAGGGTTCTCCACAGCATCCGGTCCTTCGTCCACACGGCCTGTGGATAACCAGATTGGCTGAAGGTGCCGCCGGGCCTACCGTGGACCGTCGCCCGACGTGCGAAAGCACCCGCTGGAAGCGGAGTCGGGCGGCTCGTTCTGTCAGTGCCGTGGCATAGAAAGAGTGCCATGGCGTACGTCCGTGGAGCGGACGGGAGGAGGTGGCCCGGGTGAGCATTTCCGAGCCCTTGGACGACCCGTGGGCGGCCGACAGTCCGGGGGACCGACTCCCCGCCTCCCGTCAACGCCGGGGTGAAGGACGTGGCCGTGACGACCAGCACGACCGCGGCAGGGAAGGCGGCGGCTGGGACGGCGGATCTCCCGGATTCGAGCGCGTTCCGCCCCAGGACCTCGACGCTGAGCAGTCCGTACTCGGCGGCATGCTGCTGTCCAAGGACGCCATCGCCGACGTCGTGGAGATCATCAAGGGCCACGACTTCTACCGGCCGGCCCATGAAACGGTCTACCAGGCCATTCTCGATCTCTATGCCAAGGGCGAGCCGGCCGACCCGATCACCGTTGCCGCCGAGTTGGTCAAACGGGGCGAGATCACCCGGGTCGGAGGCGCTCCGTACCTCCACACGCTCGTCCAGTCGGTGCCGACGGCGGCCAACGCCTCGTACTACGCGGAGATCGTCCATGAGCGCGCCGTGCTGCGCAGGCTCGTGGAGGCCGGCACCAAGATCACGCAGATGGGCTACGCCGCCGACGGCGACGTCGACGAGATCGTGAACTCGGCGCAGGCCGAGATCTACGCCGTGACCGAGCAGCGCACGAGCGAGGACTACCTGCCGCTGGGCGACATCATGGAGGGCGCTCTCGACGAGATCGAGGCGATCGGCTCCCGCAGTGGCGAGATGACCGGTGTGCCGACGGGCTTCACGGACTTCGACTCCCTGACGAACGGCCTGCACCCGGGCCAGATGATCGTGATCGCCGCCCGTCCCGCCATGGGTAAGTCGACTCTGGCGCTGGACTTCGCACGTGCCGCCTCGATCAAGAACAATCTGCCGAGCGTGATCTTCTCGCTGGAGATGGGCCGCAACGAGATCGCGATGCGACTGCTGTCCGCCGAGGCCCGAGTGGCCCTGCACCACATGCGGTCGGGCACGATGACGGACGAGGACTGGACGCGGCTGGCGCGCCGGATGCCGGACGTGTCGCAGGCGCCGCTCTACATCGACGACTCGCCGAACCTCTCCATGATGGAGATCCGGGCCAAGTGCCGACGGCTGAAGCAGCGCAACGATCTGAAGCTCGTGGTCATCGACTACCTGCAGCTCATGCAGTCGGGTGGTTCCAAGAGGGCGGAGAGCCGTCAGCAAGAGGTCTCCGACATGTCCCGTAACCTCAAGCTGCTGGCCAAGGAGCTCGAGGTACCGGTGATCGCGCTGTCCCAGCTGAACCGTGGACCCGAACAGCGCACGGACAAGAAGCCGATGGTCTCGGACCTGCGTGAGTCCGGCTCGATCGAGCAGGACGCGGACATGGTGATTCTGCTGCACCGTGAGGACGCCTACGAGAAGGAGTCGCCGCGCGCGGGCGAGGCGGACCTGATCGTGGCCAAGCACCGTAACGGTCCCACCGCGACGATCACCGTGGCGTTCCAGGGCCACTACTCACGCTTCGTGGACATGGCACAGACCTGATCCGGACTCAGACGTGCAGGGTGGGCCGGTAGACGAGCTCCTGGATGTGGCCGTCGAGGGTCCGGCACTCGATCAGTTCGAGGTCGAAGTCGGCCGCGCCCCGGAAGATGGGGTCCAGCCCGGTCTCACCGGTGATCACCGGGAAGAGCGTCACCTGGACGCGGTCGACGAGGCCGGCGGCCATCAGCGCCCGGTTCATCGACAGGCTCCCGTGCGAGCGCAAAGGCACCTCGGACTCCTGCTTGAGCCGCGCGACGACGTCGACGGCGTCGCCGCTCACGATGCTCGCGTCCGGCCAGTCGAGAGGGCCTGTCAATGTCGTCGACACCACCGTTGCCGGCAGGCTCCTCATGCGGGTGACCCATGGGTCCCGCACCTCCGACTCCGCCGTGCTCGAGGCCAGCATCTGAGCGAACGCCCGGTACGTGTTGGCACCGAGGACCATCCGCTGTTCCTCGCGGTACAGAGAGAGGCGGTGATCGAGGAGCTCGGGTCCCTGCTTGCCCCAGTAGCCGGTCCAGTCGCCGCCGGCGGCGCCGAAGCCGTCGAGGCTGGAAAAGACATCGAAGGTGTATGTAGCGGGCATGAGGATCTCCTCGAGCGTGGTGAACGCGGTGAACGCGGTCAGCGCGGTGAGTGCGATGGATCGTGCGTTGCAGATAAAGACTGACAATGGCGGCGAAACTCATCGTCCAAGGCCTCCGCGGTTCCGGCAGCCCGGAGTACGCCCAGGAACGGCCGACCGGATCGATCAGGAATCGAGAAGCGGGGTCACGTGGCCGCGCCTAGCCTGATCGGCATGGACATCACCATTCACACGAGCTTCCTCCCGCACGACGACCCGGACGCGTCCCTGGTCTTCTACCGCGACGTTCTCGGCTTCGAGGTCCGCAGCGACGTCGGGCAGGGCAAGATGCGGTGGATCACGGTCGGCCCCGCCGGCCAGCCCGGTACGTCGATCCTCCTGGCACCTCCTGCCGCCGACCCCGGTGTCACCGAGGACGAGCGCCGCACCATCGCCGAGATGATGGCCAAGGGAACCTACGGCTGGATCCTGCTGGCCACCCGTGACCTCGACGGCACTTTCGAGACGGTCGTGCGGGCCGGCGACGTCGAGGTCGTCCAGGAGCCGACCGAGCAGCCCTACGGCATCCGCGACTGTGCCTTCCGTGATCCCGCGGGCAACATGGTCCGCATCCAGGAACTTCGCTGAGCGGTCGGGTCATCGCGTCCGCCGTGACGGTGAACGTCGCGGCCCCTGGCGGAGAGTGAGGCAGCCGGCGCCGCCGGGCCGTGCTCATGGACCAGCCTCGGTGGCCGCGCCTTCGCGGAGGCGCTTGCCATGACGGCCACCGAGTCCGAGGTGCGTGCCACCGTTCACAGGGCGGCGCTCGCCTCCTCGCCTGGCGGACCATCGGGTTCAGGCCCGGCGCCGCCGAGCGACTGCTCGGCCGACTCGTTCCGCGGGTTCGACTCCGGCGTGCCGACCCAGGTGCTCGCGGACATCGACGAAAGGGAGTTCTCCTATGTGCCACGCCTCGTGGAGACGCGCACGCATCGCGGCGCAGCGCCTGAGCGACCTCGCGCGAATGCGCCGCGTCCGTGACCGGATCGACCGGGAGTACGCACAGCCGTTGACCGTCGAAGCTCTCGCCCGCGCCGCGGACATGTCCGCGGGGTACCTGAGCCGCCAGTTCGGGTTGGCCTATGGGGAGTCGCCCAACGCGTATCTGATGAGGCGTCGCATCGAGCGGGCGACGGTGCTGCTGCGACGAGGCGACCTCACCATCACCGAGGTCTGCTTCGCGGTCGGCTGTACGTCGTCGCGCACATTCGGAGCCCGCTTCACGGAGTTGATCGGCATGCCGCCCGGCGTCTATCGGCGCCGCGCAACGGGCACTGAGGCTGTGGGACTCCTGGACCCGCGTGTCCCGGTAATGCGGTCGACGCGGCGGACCGGCACCGATAGACCTGCTTCATGACCTCATCGTTGGAAGAACTTCTCCCCAGCACGCGCCGGGCGCTGCTGCACCGCATCGCCGTCGCTCAGAGCGAAGGTCGTGCGCCGTCCTTCGCCGCCGCTGTCCAGCGCGACGGGCATCTGGTGTGGACGGGTTCCCGTACCTCTGTGGACGGGCATGCGCCGGACGCCGACACCCAGTACCGCATCGGTTCCATCACCAAGACGTTCACCGCGGTTCTCGTGATGCGGTTGCGGGACGAGGGACTGCTCGATCTCGATGACGCCCTGGAGAAGCATCTGCCCGGCACCGGAGCCGGTGAAGTGACCATCGCCCAGTTGCTCGGGCACAGCGCGGGCCTGAGCGCGGAGGCGCCGGCGCCCTGGTGGGAACGGACCCCCGGTTCCCTGCGCCCCGAGTTGTCGGACGTGCTCGGCGACGAGACGGCGATGCACCCTGCCGGCCGACGGCACCATTACTCCAATCCCGGTTACACGCTGCTCGGTTCCCTGGTCGAGGCGCTGCGGGGAGAGCCCTGGGAAGAGGTGCTGCGGCAGGAGATCCTCGAGCCCCTCGGCCTGAAGCGGACGGGTACGCAGCCGCAGGCGCCTCATGCCGGGGGCTGGGCGGTCCATCCGTGGGCGGATGTCATGCTTCCCGAGCCCATCGAGGATCTGGGGCTCATGGCCCCTGCCGGGCAGCTCTGGTCCACTGCCGGTGACCTGTGCCGCTTCGCCGTCTTCCTTGCCGCAGGAGATGACCGGGTACTCGGAGCGGAGTCCGTACGGGAGATGCGTACGCCGTCGGCACCGCCGGAAGCGGGGGAGTGGAACGGCAACTACGGGTTGGGGCTGCAGATCGTCCGTGACGCGGACCGCACCCTCATCGGGCATTCGGGCTCGCTGCCGGGATTCCTCGCCGGGCTGTGGGTGAGCGTGGAGGACGGCGTGGCCGCAGTGGCGCTGGCCAATGCCACCTCGGGGCCGCCGACGGCTACGGTCGCCGCGGACCTGGTGCGCATCGTCGCCGACGCGGAGCCGCGGATCCCTGAGCCGTGGCGCCCTCTGCCCGAGGTGGATCAGGAACTGTTGGCGCTGACGGGCCCCTGGTACTGGGGGACCTACACCTACGGCCTGCGTCTGGTCGCCGAAGGAGGTGTGGAGCTGGAGCCGCTGCGGGGCGGAGGCCGTCGTTCTCGCTTCCGTGCCCGAGGGAAGGAGTCCTGGATCGGTCTCGACGGGTACTACGCAGGGGAGACGCTGCGGGTGGTGCGTCGGGACGACGGATCGGTGAGCCACCTGGATCTGGGCTCGTTCGTCTTCACCCGTGAGCCGTATGGGCCTGGCGATGCCGTTCCCGGTGGGGTGGACCCGTCCGGCTGGCAGGGGTTTCGCTTCTGAAGCATGAGTGCCGGTTTCACGTGAAATCAGAAGCACTCTCTGTTGGTTTCACGTGAAACCAACAGAGAGTGCTCAGGCCGCCTCGACCGGGGCCTGAGCGGTACGGGCCGGCACCTTGAGCTCTTCGACAGCCCTGACCAACGGAGCGAGCTCAGGATTCTTCGCGGCGTCGTCGAGAGCTTCACGGAGCGCAGCGTCGTTCGTGGGCCGAGCTTCGGCGAGCAGTTGGAGGCCGGTGTCGCTGACATCGGTGTAGATGCCGCGGCGGTCGGTGGGGCAGAGGTAGCGGGCCAGCAGTCCGCGGTCCTCAAGGCGTGTGACCAGGCGGGTGGTGGCGCTCTGGCTGAGCACGACGGCGTCGGCGACCTGTTTCATCTGGAGGTGACCGCCTACACCGTCGTGCTGGCGGCTGAGGACGTCCAGGAGCGAGTACTCGCGGGCGCTGAGGTTGTGCTTTGCCTCGAGAGCTCGCTCGATGTGGGTCTCGATCCGGCCGTGGAGCAGCGAGAGGGCGCACCAGCCCTGGGCGAGGGCGGTGAGTGCAGGGTCGGTCGCTGTCATGTTTCTCCTCCTCGACTGCCGAAGCTTGCTTGTCATCCAGGGTAGGGCATGACTGCAATAGACCGCGCTTGCAACTATCCCGGCCTTCTGTGCCCGGCTCGGTGTGCCGCCGACGCAGTTCAGCCCGCGGCCACCGTGAGCGGTGCGAAACGGCGGGTCCAGTCGCCGGGCAGCTCCGGCATGCCGAGAGTCATCACGGCGTTGAAGGCGATCGGTGCCAACCCCTGGTCCTTCACCCAGGCCAGCAGTTCTTCGTGGCGGACGTCGATGTCGGTGCGCAGCGGCCGATCGGTGCCGGCGGCCAGCGAGGCGATGAGGGCCTTGGCCGTTTCGGTGTCCTGGGCGATCAGCGGTCCCACGACATGTGTGTCCATGTTCGGCCAGGCTGCCGCGTAGCCCGTCAGCGCTCCGTCGATCTCCGTGACGAGGAGCTGGTCGGCGAAGGAGGGCAGCCGGGTGATCATGTGAGTGCGGTCGGCGCCGAAGACCTCGTGATCAAGGCGGAGTATCGCCGGGAGGTCCTCCGCGGTCGCCGGGCGGGTCGGCACCTGTGGCTGAGGCCCGGAAGCGGTGAAGTGACCGCGGACCATCTCGGCGCGACCGGTGGAGGCGAAGCCCAGCGTTTCGTAGAGGGGCTTTCCGTTAGGTGTGGCATGAAGGGTGACAGGGATACTGCCGGTTTCCTTCAGGACGTGCTTCATCAATCGGCGTCCGACGCCTTGGCGGGAAGAGCGTTCGGCCACCAGCACCATGCCGATGGCGGCCAGGCCGGTGCCGTAGTGGGTGACGACGCAGGCGGTCACAAGGCCCTTGCCCTCGGGGTCGTCGATCCCGTAGCCGGTGCCGGCCGCGAGCAGCAGGCCCCACTTGTGCTCCTCGCGCGGCCAGCCGCGGTCCTGGGAGAGATCGGCGCAGGCAGTGAGGTCGTCCCTGGTCAGGCGCCTGATGGGGAGTTCGGACAACGGTGTCTGCATGAGGTCAGACTGTCTGACGCGTTGATCGTTCGTCCACCAGTTTTGGCGAACTGGCCGAGACGCGCAGACGGCGGCCGCGGCGAGTGAGTCCCCACGGCTTGAGGACCGAGATGACGGTCATGAAGAGATAGGCGGTCAACGAGACCACCGGCCCCATCAGCAGGTCGCGCGGTTCGGTGACGGTCCCGCCGGCGGCGACCGTGTCGGCAGCGCTGCTCACTCCGGGGCGCAGGGCGAGGGCGGACCCCGTGGTGGTGGCCAGGGTCAGCCAGAACTTGATGAAGACCCAACGGTGCCGGGCCAGGCCCCACTTGGTGCCCAGCGACAGTACGAGGCCGCTGACCAGGGTGAGGAACGCCACGGGCAGCACCAGCCAGTCCGTGAAGACCCTCATCGAGCGGTACGAGGCTTCGATCACGGAAGCGGATTCCGTGGTGTACGCGGTGAGCGCCAGCGCCAGCAGGCCAAGGGTGAGCCCGAGCCAGCCGGCCGACGCGGCGACATGGACGACGAGGGTTGCCCGGCGAACGGGGCGCTTCAGTGGTTTCACGTGAAACACAGTGCCGGGCGGTGCGGTGCTGATGCGTCTGACGACGGGAGTAATCGCGGCTACTAACCTCGGCGTACATGAGCAGACAGCCGAGGCTTCACATCTTCGATCTGGACGGCACCCTGATCCGCGGTTCGGCGGCACCCGTAGAGATATCTCGCCAGCTCGGGCTGCTGGAGGAGATCGGTGAGGTTGAGCGGGACATCATCGCGGGCCGGATCGGCCCACCGGAGTACGCGGTGCGGGTGCATGCTCTGTGGACGGACCTCACCGATGCTCATGTGTCGGCGGCGTTCGACTCCGCCCCGTGGCTTCTGGGCATTCAGGAGGTGTGGAGCGAGATCCGGGCGGCAGGCGACTTCTGCGCCGTCATCTCCCTCTCGCCGTCCTTCTTCGTGGAGCGGTTGCTCGGCTGGGGCGCCCATGCGGCTCATGGATCCCGCTTTCCGGATGTTCCCTTCACCCGGCCCGTGGAGCCGGCAGGCATTCTCAGTGCGGCCGCGAAGGTGGAGATCGCCGGGCGGCTGTGCGCAGAGTTCGGCGTGGGACCGGACGCCTGCATCGCCTACGGCGATTCCATGTCGGACGCCGCGATCTTCGCGGCGGTACCCACAGCCGTGGCTGTGAACGCCGATCACCATGTCTCCGGACTGGCCACGCACACGTACACGGGAAACGATCTGCGCGAGGCATACGAACTGGTCTGTGCCGATCGGTAGCACCGCCCGGCTCAGCCCGGATCATCAGCCCAGATCAGGGGCGTGCATGGCTCTGACGCCCTCGATGTTGCCGTCCAGGTAGTGCCGAAGAGACAGCGGGACCAGGTGGACGGCTGCGATTCCGACGCGGCTGAACGGCACACGTACGATCTCGTACTCCCCGCACGGTTCCTCGACCTCGGGGCCGTGCCGCAGCGAGGGATCCATGGACTCCAGGCGGCAGACGAAGAAGTGCTGCACCTTCACACCCGTCACACCGCCGTCCGCGATGTGTTCCACGGTGTCGACGAAGCACGGGACCACGTCCGTGATCTTGGCGCCGAGTTCCTCGTCGACCTCCCGGTGCAGAGCGTCGACGACGGTGGCGTCCTCGGGCTCGACGCCGCCGCCGGGCGTGAGCCAGTAGGGGTCCACGCCGGGCTTGGTCCGCTTGATCAGGACGAGGTCGTCGCCGTCGAGCAGGATGGCGCGTGCGGTGCGCTTGACCACTGGTCGTTCGGTCATGGCAAGAGAGTGGCCCATGTCTCCGCTTCTGAAACTCCCGCGGCCCTACTGAGCCGTGCCGGTCACCAGTCCACGGCGGCGCGCAGCAGCTCTTCGTGGGCCCGGGCGATATGGGGATGGGCGAGCGTTCCGGTGCGTACGGCGAGGAAATAGGTGCGCAGAGGCGGCACCGGAGGGTCGAGGAGCGCGACCACGCGACCGCCTTCGAGGGCGTCCTCGCAGAGGTAGCGCGGCAGGACGGCGAGTCCCGCTCCGGAGACCGTGGTCTCCAGGACCGCTCGCAGGTCGGGTGCGATGACGGCGCCTGCCGCGGCCGGCGGGGAATCGAAGACGGCGTGCCAGTAGCGCGAGACGAACGGTAAGGATTCGTGGACCTCGACCACCGGCAGCTGCTCGAGGACGACATGACCTTGGCGCAGCACGGCGGGACGCAGGTGCCCCGCCCATCGGGGAGCTGCGACCAGGACATGCTCCTCGTCGCAGAGGGCCATGGCGGTGAGCAGCCGCCCTCGGGGCCGGGCGGTTGCGATGGCGAGGTCGTGGTGTCCTGCGGCGAGCCCGGCGAGGGTCTCCTCGGCGTTTCCGAACGAGGCTCGCAGGGCGAGTCCCTGGCTGATCAGAGGGGTGAGAGCGGGGAGGGCGCGCACGGAGGTGAACTCCGGCGGGCCGGCGAGGTGGAGTGTGCGGACGCCCGTCTCGCCGGCCAGACCGGCTTCGGCTATCTCGAGGAGGGCGTCGAGGTGGGGAGCCGCCCGGTGGGCGAGTTCGTCGCCGATGGTGGTGGGGGTGACGCCGCGCGCCTGGCGCAGGAAGAGGGGTTTGCCGAGTTGCCGTTCGAGCGTGCGGATCTGGCCGGTGACCGCGGGCTGGGAGAGTCCGAGCAGCGCGGCGGCACGCGTGAAGGACCCGGCCCGGTGCACCGTGACGAATGTGCGCAGCAGGGCCAGATCCATGCCATGCCCTTCCCGATCCGACGTTGCCCCCGAACCCGGTCAACTATAAATAAGTCGATAGGTCTCTGTCGCTACCGTGATTGGACACTGACGCAGAGTCAACTAGCCTTGTCGGAACGGTTCTTGGCGCGCGAGAGCCGGGACGGTCCGAGCCACGAGGGGGGAGGCTCGGACCGTCCGCCGCAGGTCGCCGCGATCAGCGGTCCGGTGTGGGCAGTGGCACGTCCCCTGCGGGAGAGGCGGCCTCGTCCAGCGCCCGCAGCACGTCGGACACCAGATCCGCCTCGTCCTCCGCGCCCGCCGAGAATCGGATGAAGCCCTCCGCGACGGCGTCACCGCCCCAACGGCCGCGCCGCTCCGCGGTGGAGCGCACGCCGCCGAAGCTGGTCGCGTCGTCGACCAGTCGCAGCCCGTCGAGGAACCGCTCGGCGTGGGCCCGGTCCGGCAGGCTGAAGGAGACCACACAGCCGAAACGCCGCATCTGGCGTGCGGCGATGCTGTGCGAGGGATCGCCCGGCAGACCCGGATGGCGCAGACCGCTGACCTCGGGGCGGCCGTTCAGCGCCCGTGCCACGGCAAGGGCGTTGGCGCTCTGCCGGTCGGCACGCAGTTGCAACGTCGACAGCGACCGGTGCGCGAGCCAAGCCTCCATCGGGCCGGGGATCGCCCCGACGATCTTGCGCCAGCGCCGTACCCCGGCCGCGAGCTGCGGGTCACGACAGGTCACATGTCCGAGCAGGATGTCGCCGTGGCCGGTCATGCCCTTGGTGTCGCTGGCCACGGAGAAGTCCGCGCCCAGCTCGAGCGGCCGCTGCCCCAGCGGGGTGGCCAGGGTGTTGTCGACCGCGACGAGCGCCCCGGCCTCATGGGCGGCGTCCGCCAGCCGCCGGACGTCGCACACGTCGAGGCCGGGGTTGGAGGGGGTCTCCATCCACAGCAGTCGGGCTCCGTCGAGCAGGTCCGCCTGCGCGTCGCCGCCGGTCGGGGCCGTACGGACCTCGATGCCGAACGCCCGCAACTGCTCGTGCACCAGAGGCAGGGCCTGATAGCCGTCGTCGGGCATGACGACGACATCGCCCGCCTTCAGCTGGGACATCAGTACGGCGGAGATCGCCGCCATACCGGAGGCGAAGGCGACGGTCTCGACTCTCTCCCCGGGCGCCTCGAGCTCACCGATGGCGCGCTCGAGGTGGGTCCACGTCGGGTTCTCGTCGCGGCCGTAGGTGTAGGGGCCGGTCGGTTCACCAGGCAGGTGGAAATGGGCGGCGAAGACAGGGCCGGGCAGGGTCGGCTCGTACTTCACCGGCTCCGGCAGGCCGGCCCGTACCGCCGTGGTGCCGTCCCCTTGGGTCGTGTCGGGCATGTCTGTCGCTCCTCAGCTCAGTCCTTGTCGGGCAGGACGAGGTTCAGCGCCCAGGAGACGACGGAGATGATCAGACCGCCGAGAACCGCTGTCCAGAATCCCTCGACGTGGAAGCTCAGGTCGAAGTTGTCGGCGAGCCACGAGGTGAGCAGCAGCATCAGGGCGTTGATCACCAGGGTGATCAGGCCGAGGGTGAGGATGAACAGGGGCAGGGTCAGCAGCTTCACCACGGGCTTGACGACGAAGTTCACCAGGCCGAAGAGCAGTGCGACCAGGATCAGCGTCCATGCCTTCTTGCCGGTGCTGTCGCCGGTCAGTGTGATGTCCTGCAGCAACCACACGGCCACCCACAGGGCACCGGCGTTGGCGATCGTCTTGACTAGGAAATTCATCATGTGTCTGATCGTGGCAGACGTGATCGGACCAAGTGCAGGGGCGGGACCGCGATGAAGGCATTCCGACTGGACGAGCTGGAGGCGGAACGCGCCGCCAACGACGGCGCGTATCTGCAGTTCCTGCGCGAACGGAACATGTCGGTCGGCCTGTACGCACTGGACGCCGGTGAGATCGACCCCCAGCTCCCCCACAAGCAGGACGAGGTGTACTTCGTGGTGAGCGGCCGGGCGGCGATCACCGTCGGCATGGAGACCACGCAGGTCGCGCGGGGCAGTGTCGTCTACGTGCCGGCGGGGGTGCCGCACAAGTTCCACCACATCAGCGAAGACCTGCGGGTCATGGTGGTCTTCTCTCCGCCCGAGAGCTGACGGCACCCCCGGTTGTCCCTAGGGGGACGGTCAGGGGAGCTCCAGGGCTCGCGGATCCGTTTCCGTGCCTTTGCCCGCCTAGCATCGAAGGCAGGCAACACGGAGAGACGAGGAAGGGGCGATGGCTGTGCGGGAGATATTCGCGGGGATGCCGTGGTGGGTGAAGTGGGTCGCGGTTCCCGTGATCGTGCTCGCCGTTTTCGGAGGGGTCATCGCGAGCGTCGTCGGGTTCGTGATCAACCTGCTCTTCAAGCTGCTGATCTTCGTGGCTCTCGTAGGCGGACTGGTCTTCGTCGTCCGGAAGTTCATGGCGGCTTCCGGCTCACGCCCTTAGGCCCGGGGGTTTCCGGGGCGCCGCCGGGCGGCCATTAGCCCGGCCGGGGGAAACCGCCGAACTGACCGCATGCCGTGCCGGATGCTGCCATTAGAGTGGTTCTTCGCTGCCGCCCCTCGGGATTGTCCCGGAGCAAGATCGCTCTCACCAGCGGTTTCGCCCGTCCGGGGGCCGAAAGGCCGTTCAGGGCCCGGGGCTGCGGCGGTCGCGCGGGGGCGGCCCCCGCGGGCGGGCGTGCTGCCCGTCACCACGCCTGGGGGTGACCTGTGGCCGGGGCGACGAAAGCCGCTGCTCCTACTCTGATCGGCTCGGTGCAGCGGGCGTTGAGATTGCTGGACGCCGCCGGCGCACATCCGGACGGAGCTCCCGCGAAGCTGCTCGCACGGGAGGCGGGGATCCCGTTGCCGACCGCCTACCATCTGCTGCGCACTCTGACCCACGAGAACTATCTGAGGCGCAGGAACGGCGTGTACGCGCTCGGGAGCGCGGTCGAGCGGCTGGTGTCCGGCGGTGCGCCGCCGAACCGCCGCAGCACCCTCGAGGAGTCCCTCGCGCACTGGCGTGACGCGATCGGGGTGCCTGTCTACTTCGCCGTCTACCGCGAGGGTGAGATCGAGATCGTCGCGGTCTCCGACACGCCCTACGCGCCGGCCGTCACCGAGTGGGCTGACTTCCGTGAGACCGGGCACGCGCACGCGATCGGTCAGTGTCTGCTGGGCCAGCTCGACGAATCGTCACGCCACGATCATCTCGACCGTCATCCCGTGCAGGCCGTGACGCCGTACACGGTGCGGGACCGGCGCGGTCTGCTCGAGAAACTCGCCGGTCATGGCCGTACGGAACCTGTTGTCGAACGTCAGGAATATGCAATCGGCACGGTCTGCGCTGCTATTCCGATCACTGTCGGTTCCGGTATCGCAACTATGGCGATTTCTCTGCCCCTGCATCAGGAAGCCCGACTGCTCCCGGCCGTCGAGCAGTTGAGTGCGGCAATCGGTGGGCTGTTGGGGTCACTTGCCTTCTCTATCAGTATCTGAAATATCACTCCTTGTGATCTGCTAGACCTTGGACCACGATTACGCAAGAGGGTCTAGGGGGATCGTTCCTGGCCGTTTTCTTCTGCTTTGCCAGTACGGGTTCAGACGGGTTCAACCAATGCTTCATCTGCTGCGGGGTATGTGATGCGCGAGTCGGTCCAGGCCGAGGTTCTGATGAGCTTCCTCGTCTCCGAGGAACTCTCCTTCCGGATCCCGGTGGAACTGGGTTATGAGACAGGAGATCCGTACGCGGTGCGGATGACCTTCCACCTGCCAGGCGATGCGCCCGTGACCTGGGCGTTCGGGCGCGAGCTGCTGCTCGACGGGATCAACGGGCCCAGCGGGGAGGGTGATGTGCACATCGCCCCCATCGGACCCGAGAGCCTGTCGGACGTCAGCATCCGGCTCCGGGTCGGCGGCGATTCGGCGCTGTTCCGGGTAGGAGCACCGCCGCTGGTCGCCTTCCTCGACCGTACGGACAAGCTGCTGCCCATGGGCCAGGAGCTCACTCTCGGTGACTTCGAGATGAGTCTGGAGGAGGCGCTCGGACGTATCCTCGCCGAGGAGAACGCGGGCTGACGTTCCCCGGCCCCGCATCCCCGGCCCCGCATCCCCGGCCCCGCATCCCCGGCCCCGCATCCCCGGCCCCGGTTCACCGGCCCCGCTTCCGCGGCCCCGCTCGCCTCACCGCTTGCGCCGGCGTCCCCTGCCACCGGTGCGGGCGGGTGCGGCGCCGGACGGTGCCGGCGTCCCCGAGCGGTCGGCGGAGACCACCAGGGCGGCGAGCGCGGTCGTGACCGGCACCGAGGCGACCAGGCCGATCGATCCCACCAGCGTCCGTACGATCTCCTCCGCCACCAGTTCGCTGTTGGCCACGGTGCCCACACTGGACTGGGCGATGGAGAAGAGCAGCAGAAGCGGCAACGCCGCGCCCGCGTAGGCGAGCACGAGCGTGTTGACGACCGACGCGATGTGGTCGCGGCCGATGCGGATGGCGGAGCGGTAGAGGGCGCGCGGGCCCATGTCCGGGTCGGCCTGGTGCAGTTCCCACACGGCGGAGGTCTGGGTGACCGTCACGTCGTCGAGGACGCCGAGCGAACCGATGATCACTCCCGCGAGCAGCAGTCCGCTCATGTCGATCTCCGGGTAGAGACCGTGGATCAGACCGGTGTTGTCGTCGGTGTTGCCGCTCAGGCTCGCCCAGCCGATGAAGAGTGAGCCGAGCAGCCCGATCAGCAGCAGGGAGATCAAGGTCCCCAGTACGGCGACGGAGGTCCGCGCGGTCACTCCGTGGCACATGTAGAGCGCGATCAGCATGATGGCGCTCGCCCCGACCACCGCGACCACCAGGGGGTTCGACCCCTGCAGGATCGCGGGCAGGATGAACAGTGTCAGTACGGCGAACGAGATCGCCAGCGAGATCAGGGCCATCACACCGCGCATCCGTCCCACCAGCACCACGACGAGGGCGAAGATGCCCGCCAGCAGTGCCATCGGGAAGCCCCGGTCCACATCGGTCACCGAGTACTGGAGATCGCGCGGGGCGTCGGGCGCGTAGGCCACGACCACGCCCTGGCCCTCCTTCAACTGCCTTGGTGCGTCGGGCTGGACGATCTCGACGAATTCGCGGCCCTTGTCCTTGCCCGTGGTCACCTCGACGGTCGCCCTGCCGCACCGGCCCTGCTGCGAGTTGACGGCCTCGCGTCCCTCGGGTGTGGAGGTGTCCCCGGTCGGCGGGACCTGTGCCGCGTTGACGTCCTGGCAGTCGACCTTCACGAGAGCGACCACCTTGCCCTGCTCGGTCTGCCGGTCGAAGCCGACCCCGGTGCGCTCGTGGCCGGGCGCTCCGCCCGGCCACAGCACGGCGAGCCCGACGAGGACGGCCGTCGCGAACGGGATGAGCACGGCGGCGATGACCTTGCGGAGGTGCTGGGAGACTGGCGCGGCGGGCCCATGGCTGTGCGCATGACTGTGGGCCTGGCCGTGCGGTTCTGGGGGCTGCGGCGATGAGGTCACGGACCGATCATCGCAAGAACGCGAGGGGCCCTCTGTTCAGCGCGCCAGACATGACGCTAGCGTGGTGGCACCTTTGCACACGCGGGAGCTCGGAGCACCGGGCTGAGAGGGCGCTGACCTTCGTACATCCGTACGGGACGAGCTGCGCCGACCGCCGAACCTGTTACCGGGTAATGCCGGCGTAGGGAGTAGGTCTCATGACCGTATCGGACGCACGCACGCCTGCCTCGAACCAGAGCGACGAGGCCGGGAAGTCCATCGGCTGGCACAAGGGATACGTCGAGGGCTCGCGCCCCGACCTCCGCGTGCCGGTGCGCAAGGTGCACCTCACGAACGGCAAGGACGTGACGCTGTACGACACGTCCGGCCCTTACACCGACCCGAACCTCGAGACCGATGTACGCCGCGGTCTGCCGGCGCTCAGGGAGAACTGGATCATCGGCCGCGGCGACACCGAGGAGTACACGGGGCGGCCCGTCCGTCCCGAGGACGACGGGATCAAGCACACGTCCCCCCGCGGTGGGCTGCGGAACCTCGACGCGGTCTTCCCGGGCCGCCCGCGCCAGCCGCGCCGCGGCCGCGAAGGCCGGGCCGTGACCCAGCTGGCGTACGCCCGCCGGGGTGAGGTCACCCCCGAGATGGAGTACGTCGCCATCCGCGAGAACGTCTCCCCCGAGGTGGTGCGCGAGGAGATCGCGGCAGGCCGGGCCGTGCTGCCGGCGAACGTGAACCACCCCGAGATCGAACCGATGATCATCGGCAAGCGGTTCCTGGTGAAGGTCAACGCCAACATCGGCAACTCCGCGGTCACCTCCTCGATCGAGGAGGAGGTCGAGAAGATGACGTGGGCGACGCGTTGGGGCGCCGACACGGTCATGGACCTGTCCACCGGTCGCAACATCCACACCACCCGCGAGTGGGTGCTGCGCAACTCCCCCGTACCGATCGGCACCGTGCCGCTGTACCAGGCGCTGGAGAAGGTCGACGGCAAGGCCGAGGAACTGACCTGGGACGTCTACAAGGACACGGTCATCGAGCAGGCCGAGCAGGGTGTGGACTACATGACGGTCCACGCGGGGGTGCTGCTGCGCTACGTGCCGCTGACGGCGCGCCGCAAGACCGGCATCGTCTCGCGCGGCGGCTCGATCATGGCGGCGTGGTGCCTGGCGCACCACAAGGAGTCGTTCCTCTACGAGAACTTCGAGGAGCTCTGCGAGATCCTCGCCGCCTACGACGTGACCTACTCGCTCGGCGACGGTCTGCGGCCCGGTTCGATCGCGGACGCCAACGACGAGGCGCAGTTCGCCGAGTTGAAGACGCTGGGTGAGCTCAACTCGATCGCCAAGCGGTTCAATGTGCAGACGATGATCGAGGGCCCCGGTCACGTCCCGATGCACAAGATCAAGGAGAACATCGACCTCCAGCAGGAGATCTGCGAGGAGGCCCCGTTCTACACGCTCGGCCCGCTCACCACCGATGTGGCCCCCGCGTACGACCACATCACCTCCGGCATCGGAGCGGCCATGATCGCCTGGTGGGGCACGGCCATGCTCTGCTACGTGACGCCCAAGGAGCACCTGGGCCTGCCGGACCGTGACGACGTGAAGACCGGCGTCATCACGTACAAGATCGCGGCCCATGCGGCGGACCTCGCCAAGGGACACCCGGGAGCCCAGGAGTGGGACGACGCGCTGTCCGACGCGCGCTTCGAGTTCCGGTGGGAGGACCAGTTCAATCTGGCCCTCGACCCCGACACGGCAAGGGCGTTCCACGACGAGACGCTGCCCGCCGAGCCGGCGAAGACCGCGCACTTCTGCTCGATGTGCGGTCCCAAGTTCTGCTCGATGAAGATCTCCCAGGACATCCGGCGCAAGCACGGCGGTGACCTGGGCGAGGGCGACGGTGGATCTCTGGAAGAGGCCGAGGCGGGCATGGCGGAGAAGTCCAGGGAGTTCGCCGCCTCGGGCAACCGGGTCTACCTGCCGATCGCGGAATGACATGACGCGTGGTCGCCGGTGCCGCCCCCTGTGGGGCGGCACCGCGACCAGCCGGTGCCGGTCACTCCGGCCGGTGCTCGGGCCCGCCGAAGTCGGGGCTGGAGAAGTCCGGGCTGGTGAACGTCGGCCGCTGCCCCGCGGTCGAGCCGTCAGCAGGGCTGGAGAAGTCCGGCCCGCTGTACCCGATCTTCGGGATACGGCTCACCGGCCGGGGCGGTCCCGTGGGCGACGGGTCTGTGCCGGGGTCGGCGAGCGCTGCTCTCAGGAAGGGCAGGATGCCGCGCTCCAGCAAGGCGTGACGCCACGCCTCCTTCGCCCGTGACACCTCTTCCGGCAGTTCTCCGGCGGCCGCGCCGTCCGCGACCTGTGTGGCGCCGTTGCGCAGGGCCGTCAGCAGCAGCCCCACCGCGGCGACCAGGATGGCGGCCGCCGTGAGCGCGCCGAAGAACCAGCCGGCCGTCAGAAGTGTGTCGGCGAAGGCCGGGGTGGGACTCAGCATCTTGAGGATGTAGCCGACGAGGAGGAAGATCGCCGCCGCCGTCCCCGCCAGGACGGGAGCGAGCACGGCGACGACCGCGCCCAGGCCGGCGCCGTCCGAGTCCTCGCCGGTCGCGGGCGCCAGTACGGAGTCGCGCACCGAGGCGGCCGTCGTGGGTGTGCGCAGCTCCTGGCGCACCTTCACGTAGTGCTCGTACTCGGCGGCGGCCGAGGCGGCTATCAGGGCCGTCGCGTTCAGTGCCATGGTGCGCAGCTGCTCGGCGTTGAGACGCAGCCCGACGGCGGTGAGGTCAGGGCGTTCATGGGCGTTGCGCAGTGCCTCGTCCAGGACCCGCCCGTACTCGGCACGGTCCTCGTTCAGCAGGTGCGGAGCGCTGTTCATGGTGCATCCCCCGATGCTCCGTAGGGCCGGACAGCCGTTGTGTGCCGGGCAGTTGGGCGGAAACGGAGGAGAGTCTGCTACGGATAGGCCGATGGTAGAGCGGTTACGGCACAGCTCGACAGGGGGTTTCCGTAAATCGCGTGTCGCGAGTCGGCTCAGTCCTTCAGGGGGAGTTGCTGGACAAGGAGCTTTCCGGCCATGGTCACGCCGCCGTCCATGGCGATGGCGAGCCCGTCCGCGTAGACGTGCGGACCTTCGACCTCGGGGCGCTCGCCGTCCTCGCCGTCCTCTGTGCCGACCTCGCCCAGCAGGTAGGGAATGGGGCTGTGACCGTGCACGATGCGCCGGCCGCCGTAGGCCGAGAGCAGTTCGCGCACGGCCTGCGGGCCGTCGTCGCGGAAGGCGAAGCGCTTGGTGAACTTGCGGAACAGGTCCCAGCACTCGTCGGCGTCGTTGCGGGTGAGGATCGCGTGCACGGTGTCGTTGACGTCCGCGATGGTGGATCCGTACTCGAGATAGGCGGTCGTGTCGGAGTGCAGCAGCAGGTGGCTGTCCTCCTCGACCACCGCGTCGAGCCTCGCCATCCACTGCAGGTGGACTTCCTGCAGCCGGTCCATGTCGGCCTTCTGGCCGCCGTTGAGGAGCCAGGCGGCCTGGAAGGTCGCGGTTCCCGCGCCGGAGTTGACCGGTGTGTCACCGAAGCGTTTGGCGCCGAGCAGCAGCAGTTCGTGGTTGCCCATCAGGGCCTTGCAGTAGCCGCCGGCGGCGGCCGCCTCGGCCGAGAGCCGCATGACGAGGTCGATCACGCCGATGCCGTCGGGGCCGCGGTCGGTGAAGTCCCCGAGGAACCACAGCCTGGCGTTGCCGGCGGCCCAGCGTCCCTCGGCGTCGATGAGGCCCTGCGCGGCCAGCGCCGCGACGAGTTCGTCGAGGTAACCGTGGACGTCGCCCACGACGTACAGGGGGCCGCGGCCGTCGGCAGCGGGTGTGTCGTCGGGTTCGACGTGGATCTGGACGGTGTCGCCGGGCCCGCCGCGGCTGATCACCGGAAGGTCGCGCGCGGTGGGTGTGTAACCCTCCGGCGGCTCGCCCTCCGGGAAGGCGTTCCCCGGATGGCCCGAATGGATCGGTTCCGCCGCGTGTGACTGCACGGGAACCTGCGCGTACGGCGGTACGCGGAAATCGCGCAACGTCGCCGTCCGGACCACGGGTCCTTGACCGGCCCCCTGAGTCATCGACCCCTCCACCACCGTCGCGCCGCCGTTCACCTCTCGGCCCAGCCTGGTCGGGGTGGTCCGCGGTGTCGTTCGCCCATCATAGGAATGAGCCAGGCGGTGTGTGACGCACCAGGGGTGGTGAATCCTCGCGGACCCCTGGTTGGCCGGGGGTTTCGCCCCAATTGCGAATGGTCTGGTCCTGCACGCGGCCACGGGCCGGGCATGTTCGGCGAGAAACCACCTGCCCGGCCCCGAGCTGCCGCACACGCCTCAGTTCTTGGAAGGGGACCGTGGCGCACTCACCGTCGTCCGCGGCGGGCGGCGCTGCGACGACGTCCTGACGATCAGTTCGGTGGGTATCACCTGCTCGACCGGCCGGTCCGTGTTGATTCCCTCGATCGCGTCGATCAGCAACTGGACGACCGCGGTTCCGATCCTTCTCGGCTTGAGCGAGAGGGTCGTGATGGGCGGTTCCGTCGTGGCGTACACGGTCGACTCGCTGCAGCACACGAGCAGCAGGTCCTCGGGAACGCGCAGGCCGTAGCGGCGAGCGGCGGCGAGCAGGTCGGTGCCGTTGGGGTCGAAGAGCCCGTACACGGCGTCCGGCCGGTCGGGCCTGGCGAGCAGCCGGTCGGCCGCGACGGCGCCGGCGCACGGGTCGTGGGCGGGGTAGGACTCGTACACGGGGTCCTGGCCGACGCGTTCGCACCAGTTGAGGTACGCGGTGGTCGACAGCCGGGTGTACGTGTCGGTGGTGGTGCCGGTGAGCAGGCCGATACGGCGGGCGCCGGCGGCGGCGAGATGGTCGAGCAGGTCGAGTACGGCGGCTTCGTGGTCGTTGTCCACCCAGGCGGTGACCGGGAGGGTGCCGGCGGGACGGCCGTCGGATACGACGGGGAGTCCCTGTCGCACCAGCTCGGTGACGACCGGGTCGTGGTCGGAGGGGTCGATGACGACGGTGCCGTCGAGGGCGACGTTCGACCAGACGTCGTGTCGTGAGGTGGCGGGCAGGATGACCAGTGCGTAACCGCGGGCGAGCGCGGCCGAGGTCGCGGCTCTGGCCATCTCCGCGAAGTACGCGAACTCCGTGAAGGTGAAAGGTTCATCCCCGTATGTCGTCACCGTCAGGCCGATTAAGCCCGACTTCCCGGTACGGAGGGTGCGGGCCGCGGCCGACGGGCGGTAACCCAGTCGGTCGGCGACCTCGCGGACGTGTCGGCGGGTGGCGTCCGGGAGCCGGCCCTTGCCGTTGAGGGCGTCGGAGACGGTTGTGATGGAGACGCCGGCCGCGGCGGCCACGTCTCTGATGCCTGCCCGACCCTGCCTACCGCCCCGGCGGGATGTGTCCGTCCGGCTCACCTGGTGCTTCCCTGCTGCTGTCATGGCGAGCCGATAGTAGGGCTCGTGGAGGGGGTCCGACCGGCCGCATATGCGCACGTTGACAGGCACGTTTCTGCAAGATCATCGAGCGTGAACTCCCTTGGAAATAAAGGTAGTTGAGGCTCAGCGCTGTGGAGTGGAGGGTGTCAGGGCGCTCAGGCCTGGAGAACGGCCCATGTCTCGAAGAGGTCTCAACTCATCACTACGAGGGATGCGCGCCACGGAGTGAGCCACCGGCGCGCGCCGGGATCACGAGCGCTCCCCCGGGCTGCACCCCCGGGAAGCCTTCCGGGAAGCCTTCCCGGAAGCCTTCCCGGAAGGCTCCGTGAGCGTTCCTTGCCGCCGCCCATTCGCAGCAGCGGCGAATCCTCATAAGGTGAGCAGTATTGATTGAGCGGTACCGAAGTGCATGGACGGTCGAGGAGGACCTGCGGTGAGCGAGACGAGCCCCAAGCTGCGCGCCGAGCTGGACGGCATCCCCACATACAAGCCGGGCAAGCCGGCGGCGGCAGGCGGCCCGGTCGCCTACAAGCTCTCCTCCAACGAGAACCCGTACCCGCCGCTGCCCGGCGTCATGGAGAGCGCGATCGCCGCGGCGCAGAACTTCAACCGCTATCCGGACATGGCCTGCACCGGGCTGATGAACGAACTCGCGGACCGGTTCGGCGTGCCGGTGAACCACCTGGCGACCGGCACCGGCTCCGTGGGCGTGGCGCAGTCGCTGCTGCAGTCCACCTCGGGCCCCGGCGACGAGGTGATCTACGCCTGGCGTTCCTTCGAGGCGTACCCGATCATCACGCGGATCAGCGGGGCGACGCCGGTGCAGGTTCCGCTGACCGAGGGCGAGGTGCACGACCTCGACGCCATGGCCGACGCGATCACCGACCGGACCCGGCTGATCTTCGTCTGCAACCCCAACAACCCGACCGGCACCGTGGTGCGCCGCGCCGAGCTGGAGAGGTTCCTCGACCGGGTGCCCTCGGACATCCTGGTGGTGCTGGACGAGGCGTACCGGGAGTTCATCCGTGACGCCGATGTTCCCGACGGTCTCGAGATCTACCGTGACCGGCCGAACGTCGCGGTGCTGCGCACCTTCTCCAAGGCGTACGGGCTCGCCGGTCTGAGGGTCGGCTTCGCCGTCGCGCACGAGCCGGTGGCCGCGGCGCTGCGCAAGACGGCCGTTCCCTTCGGGGTCTCGCAGCTCGCGCAGGACGCGGCGGTGGCCTCGCTCCGTGCCGAGGACGAGCTGCTCGGCCGGGTCGGCTCCCTGGTCTCCGAGCGCGCCCGTGTGCACCACGCCCTGCTCCAGCAGGGCTGGACGGTGCCCGAGACCCAGGCGAACTTCGTCTGGCTGCGTCTCGGGGAGCGCACGCTCGACTTCGCCGCGGCGTGCGAGAAGGCCGGCGTCGTCGTCCGGCCGTTCGCGGGGGAGGGTGTGCGGGTGACCATCGGCGAGTGCGAGGCGAACGACTTGTTCCTGCACACCGCCGAGACGTTCCGCAAGGAGTCCTGACCCGCCGGCGAAAAGCCCGGCCGAGGACCCCCGGTCCGGGGGTCCTCGGCCGGTGGCCGCCCGCGGCGCCCGCCGCAGCCGGGGCCCTGCCCGGCCCGCCAACGGTCTTCGACCCCCACGAGCAATGTGCTCGTGGGGGTTCTTGCATGCAAAGGGGTACCCCCGGTCAAAGCTCCCGAATGTGTGTGCGCCATAATGCTTGTGAATGTGAACGCGTTCACAAGCGCATCCCGGTTCCTCCCGTAATCAGCCCATAGGGAGGAGATCGGAAGCCGTATCGATCACGGCGACGTAAGGAGAGACGACGTGGACCTCGCTCTGGCGCCCGAGACCTTGGCGCGATGGCAGTTCGGCATCACCACCGTCTACCACTTCCTCTTCGTTCCCCTCACGATCTCGCTCGCCGCACTCACCGCAGGCCTGCAGACCGCCTGGGTGCGTACGGGGAACGAGAAGTACCTCAGGGCCACCAAGTTCTGGGGCAAGCTCTTCCTGATCAACATCGCCATGGGCGTGGTCACCGGCATCGTCCAGGAGTTCCAGTTCGGGATGAACTGGTCCGACTACTCACGCTTCGTCGGTGACGTCTTCGGTGCGCCGCTCGCCTTCGAGGCGCTGATCGCCTTCTTCTTCGAGTCCACGTTCATCGGGCTGTGGATCTTCGGCTGGGACAAGCTGCCGCAGAAGATCCACCTCGCCTGCATCTGGATGGTCTCGATCGGCACCGTGCTCTCCGCCTACTTCATCCTGGCGGCCAACTCCTGGATGCAGCACCCGGTCGGCTATCGGATCAACGAGGAGCGGGGACGGGCCGAACTCACCGACTTCTGGCTGGTCCTGACCCAGAACACCGCTCTCACCCAGTTCTTCCACACCATGACGGCCGCATTCCTGGTCGGCGGCGCGTTCATGGCGGGCATCTCGGCCTTCCACCTGGCCCGCAGGAAGCACATCCCGGTGATGCGGACCTCGCTGCGGGTCGGCCTGGTCACGGTCACGATCGCCGGTCTGATGACCGCGGTCAGCGGCGACCTGCTCGGCAAGGTGATGTACGAGCAGCAGCCCATGAAGATGGCGGCCGCCGAAGCTCTCTGGGACGGCGAGGCGCCCGCGCCGTTCTCCGTCTTCGCCTACGGGGACGTCGACAAGGGTCACAACAAGGTCGCCATCGAGATCCCGGGCCTGCTGTCCTTCCTCGCTCACAGCGACTTCGACTCCCATGTTCCCGGCATCAACGACATCAACGAGCAACTGCAGGAGACATACGGCCCCGGCGACTACCGGCCCAACATCCCCGTCGCCTACTGGGGCTTCCGCTGGATGATCGGCTTCGGTATGGCGTCGCTCACCATCGGGATGATCGGGCTCTGGCTGACCCGCAGGAAGTTCCTGCTGCCACCCGCGCTGCGCACCGGCGATGACGAAGTGCCGAACCTGGTGCTCTTCAGGAACAAGGCACTGAGCCCCCGGCTCGGCAAGTGGTACTGGCTGGTCGCCCTGTGGACGATGGCGTTCCCTCTCATCGCCAACTCGTGGGGCTGGATCTTCACCGAGATGGGCCGGCAGCCATGGGTCGTCTACGGCGTGCTGCGCACCCGTGACGCGGTCTCCCCCGGCGTCTCCCAGGCCGAGGTCCTCACGTCGATGACCGTCTTCACCCTGCTGTACGCGGTGCTCGCCGTGATCGAGGTCAGGCTGCTCGTGAAGTACGTGAAGGCCGGGCCGCCCGAGCTCACCGAGGCCGACCTCACCCCGCCCACCAGGATCGGCGGCGATCACCGTGACGCCGACCGGCCGATGGCCTTCTCCTACTGACCGCCGAGGAGCTGCTGAGGCATGGAACTGCACAACGTCTGGTTCGTACTCATCGCCGTCATGTGGATCGGCTACTTCTTCCTGGAGGGCTTCGACTTCGGCATCGGGGTCCTCACCAAACTGCTCGCCAGGGACCGCACCGAGCGGCGTGTGCTGATCAACACCATCGGGCCGGTCTGGGACGGCAACGAGGTGTGGTTGCTCTCCGCGGGCGGCGCGACGTTCGCCGCCTTCCCCGAGTGGTACGCCACGCTGTTCTCCGGCTTCTACCTCCCGCTGCTGCTGATCCTGGTCTGTCTGATCGTGCGCGGTGTCGCGTTCGAGTACCGGCACAAGCGGGAGGAGGAGCGCTGGCAGACCAACTGGGAGCACGCGATCTTCTGGTGCTCGCTTCTGCCGGCATTCCTCTGGGGCGTCGCCTTCGGCAACATCGTGCGAGGCGTGAAGATCGACGAGAACAAGGAGCACGTCGGCGGTCTGGTCGATCTCCTCAATCCGTACGCGCTGCTCGGCGGTCTGGTGACGCTCGCGCTGTTCACCTTCCACGGCGCGGTCTTCGCAGCACTCAAGACGGTGGGCGACATCAGAGTCCGGGCCAGGGCGCTGGCGCTGAAGCTCGGGTTGTTCACCCTGGTCCCGGCGCTCGGCTTCCTGCTGTGGACGCAGGTGTCGCGCGGTGACGGCAAGAGCCTGGTGGCGCTGGTCGTGGCGGTGGTGGCGCTCGCCGGAGCGGTCGTGGCGGTCAAGGCGGGCAGGGAGGGCTGGTCGTTCGGCCTCTCGGGCGTAAGCATCGCCACCTCGGTGACGATGCTGTTCCTCGCGCTCTTCCCGGACGTCATGCCGTCCTCGCTCGACGCCGCGTGGAGCCTGACGGTGACCAACGCGTCCTCGAGCCCGTACACCCTGAAGATCATGACCTGGTGCGCGGTCATCGCCGCACCGCTGGTGATGCTCTACCAGGGGTGGACGTACTGGGTGTTCCGTAAGCGGATAGGCACCCAGCACATCGCCGATGCCCACTAGCGGGGGATGTTTCACGTGAAACCGATCGACCCGCGGCTGATCCGGTACGCACAGGCGACCCGCTTCTTCCTGGCCTCTGTCGTGGTGCTGGGGATCGCCGGTGCGGCATTGGTCATCGCCCAGGCGATGCTCATCGCCGAGGTGGTGGTGGGGGCGTTCCAGGGCGGGCTTCCGGTGACCGCACTGACCGCGCCCCTGGCGATGCTGGCCGCGGTGGCGGTCGGCCGGGCGGCCGTCGCCTGGCTGACGGAACTGGCCGCGCACCGGGCGAGTGCCGCTGTGAAGTCCGAGCTCCGGCGCCGACTGCTCGCCCGCGCCGCCGACCTGGGGGCCGGCCGGCTGAACGGACAGAGCACCGGGTCGCTCGTCGCGCTCGCGACGAGGGGCGTCGATGCGCTCGACGACTACTTCTCGCGCTACCTGCCACAGCTCGGGCTCGCGGTCGTGGTCCCGGTCGCGGTGCTGGCCCGGATCGTGACGGAGGACTGGGTCTCGGCAGCGGTCATCGTGGTGACCCTGCCGCTGATTCCGCTCTTCATGGTGCTCATCGGCTGGGCCACCCGGAGCAGCATGGACCGGCAGTGGCAGCTGCTGTCCAGGCTCTCCGGTCACTTTCTGGACGTCGTGGCGGGACTGCCGACGCTGAAGGTCTTCGGACGGGCGAAGGCACAGGCCGAGTCGATCCGGACGATCACCACCCAGTACCGGCAGGCGACCCTGCGCACCCTGAGGATTGCGTTCCTCTCGTCCTTCGCGCTGGAACTGCTCTCGACGCTGTCGGTGGCCCTGGTCGCCGTCGGTGTCGGTATGCGCCTGGTCCACGGCGATCTGGATCTGTACACGGGACTCGTCATCCTGATCCTCGCTCCCGAGGCATACCTTCCGATCCGGCAGGTGGGGGCACAGTTCCACGCCGCCGCGGAAGGGCTCTCCGCCGCGGAGGAGATCTTCGACGTACTCGAGACCCAGCCCCGGCGGACGGGCGGGTCCGCCGTTCCGGGCGCGCTGCGGCTGGAGGTCGAGGCGGTGACGGTCCGCCACAAGGGCCGCAGCGAGGCGTCGTTGGACTCCGCCTCGCTGGTGGTGGAGCCCGGCGAGACGGTCGCGCTCGTCGGCGGGAGCGGAGTCGGGAAGTCCACCCTGCTCGATGTACTGCTGGGCTTCTCGGACCCGGCGGAGGGGCGGGTGCGTGTCGGAGGCACGGACCTGGCCGACCTGGAGATGGAGCGGTGGCGGGAGCGCATCGCCTGGGTGCCCCAGACTCCCTACCTCTTCGCCGGGACGATCGCCGAGAACGTGCGGCTCGCGCGGCCGGACGCGGATGACGCGACGGTCCGCTCGGCGCTGCGCCAGGCGGGGGCGTACGAATTCGTCTCAGCCCTCCCCCACGGCCCGGACACGCAGATCGGTGAGGACGGCACCGGGCTCTCGGCCGGTCAGCGTCAACGGCTCGCGCTGGCGCGGGCGTTCCTCGCGGACCGGCCGCTGCTCCTGCTGGACGAGCCGACGGCCGCACTGGACGGCGCCACGGAGGCCGGCATCGTCGAAGCCGTGGGCCGGCTGGCCAAGGGCCGCACGGTGCTGCTCGTCGTACACCGGCCGGCGCTCCTGGCGGTGGCGGATCGGGTGGTCACCTTGTCCAGAGCTGGTGCGAAGGACTCGGACGACGGCACGCCGACCACCCCGACGGGTCCTGCGGGCATCCCGGCGCAGGTGGCCGCTTCGGCACCGGCGGGCGCCCCGCTGGCTGTCGTCCCGGTGCCCGCGGACGCTCCGCCGCGGGCCACGGCCCGCAAGGGTGCGGCTGCGCTGGTGCGGGTACGGGCGTCCGCGCAGCACCTGCGCGGACGGCTCGCACTCGCCCTTCTGCTGGGCAGCCTCGCCCTCGGCTCCGCCGTGGGGCTCATGGCCGTCTCCGGCTGGCTCATCTCCCGTGCGTCCGAACAGCCCCCGGTGCTGCATCTGATGGTCGCTGTGACGGCGACCAGGGCCTTCGGCATCGGACGGGCCGTGTTCCGGTACGCGGAGCGCCTCGTGTCGCACGACGCCGTCCTGCGGATGCTCGCCGAGACGCGTGTCGCGGTGTACTCCAGGCTCGAACGCATCGCGCCCGCCGGACTGGGCCGGACCCGGCGCGGTGACCTGCTCTCCCGGCTGGTCACCGACGTCGACGCACTCCAGGACTACTGGCTGCGCTGGTTGCTGCCCGCCGCCACGGCCGTCGTCGTGGGCGGCGGAGCCGTCGGTTTCACCGCATGGCTGCTGCCGGAGGCGGGCGCGGTCCTCGCCGTGGGCCTGCTCGTCGCCGGAGTCGGTGTGCCGCTGGTCGGCGGAGCGTTCGCCCGCCGCGCGGAGCGGCAGCTCGCTCCTGCCCGCGGTGCTCTGGCCACCCGGGTCGTCGACCTGCTCCGCGGTACGGCCGAGCTGACTGTCGCGGGCGCGCTCCGACGGCGCCTCGACTCGACCCGTGACGCCGACCGGACCCTGACCCGCATCGCCGCGCGGCAGGCAGCCGCCACGGCGCTCGGCGGCGGACTCTCGGCGCTCGCCTGCGGTCTGACCGTGGTGTGCGCCGCGTGGGTCGGCGTGCACGGGGTGGCTCAGGGCCGTCTCGACGGGCTCAGCCTGGCGGTCGTCGTCCTCACGCCGCTCGCCGCGTTCGAAGCCGTCTCCGCTCTGCCCCTGGCGGTGCAGTACCGGCGCCGGGTCGCACGCGGTGCGGAGCGGGTGCTCGAGGTGCTCGACGCGCCCGTTCCCGTACGGGAGCCGGAACGGCCGGCCGCTCCTCCCGCCACGGCCTTCCCGCTGGCACTGCGGGGGATCGACGCCCGCTACGCGGATCAGGACCGGGACGCGCTGAGCGGCTTCGACCTGACGCTGACACCGGGCAAGCGGGTTGCCGTCGTCGGGGTCTCGGGCTCGGGCAAGACGACGCTCGCCCAGGTCCTGCTCCGGTTCCTGGACGCCGGCGCGGGCACGTACACCATCGGTGGCGTATCCGCGGAGTCGATGGAGGGGGACGCGGTGCGGCGATTCGTCGGGCTGTGCGCGCAGGACGCCCACATCTTCGACAGCACGGTGCGGGAGAACCTCAGGCCGGCGCGCACGGATGCGACGGACGACGATCTCAGGCGCGCTCTGGAGGATGCCCGGCTGCTGGAATGGGTCGATGCCCTGCCCGACGGCCTCGACACGCTCGTCGGTGAGCACGGTGCCCGGCTCTCCGGCGGCCAGCGTCAGCGGCTGGCCCTGGCACGAGCACTTCTCGCGGGGTTCCCGGTGCTCGTTCTGGACGAACCGGCCGAGCATCTCGACCTGGCGACGGCGGACGCCCTCACGGCCGATCTGCTGACCGCGACCGCCGGGGCGTCGGCGCCCGCGACCGTCCTGATCACGCATCGCCTGCGTGGCCTGGACGCGGTCGACGAGGTCGTCGTCCTCGAGGCGGGGCGGGTCGTGCAGCGCGGACCGTACGGGGACCTCGCCGAGATCGAGGGCCCGCTGCGGGCGATGCTGGAACGTGAGCGGGTCACGGACGAACTGAGTGCCCGACTTTCCACGGCAAATGGGACTAACTAGTCTCGGGGCATGACCGAACCGAGGGGCCCGCTCGATGCCGCGGTACGAGCGGGCCGCAGCCTTCCGGATCTGTCCGCGGAGGTCACCGCGCGGGTGCCGCGGCTTCTGGAGGCGATGCGCACCGTCGGCACCGGACTCGAACTGCACGCGACCCTCGACCGGATCTGCCGGACCGCCGCCGAGCTCGCGGACGCGCGGTATGCGGCGATCGGCGTCGTGGATGCGGAGGGACAGGGGCTGTCCGACTTCGTGACATGCGGTGTCGACGAGGAGGCCGCCCGGCGCATAGGCCGTCGGCCCGACGGACGCCGAGGGCTGCTGGGCGCGCTGATCCACGAACCGGTTCCCGTGCGGCTGGCCGACCTGACGACTGATCCGCGCTCCGCCGGATTCCCTCCCGGCCACCCGCCGATGCGGTCCTTCCTCGGCGTCCCCATCCGAGTCCAGGGCGAGGTCTTCGGCAATCTCTACCTCACGGAGAAGGCGGGCGGCGGCGTGTTCGACGTCGACGACCTCCACATGGTCAGGCTGCTCGCGGCCGAGGCCGGAATCGCCGTCGGCAACGCCCGGCTGTACGAGGCGGCCCGGCGGCGCGAGCGCTGGATCGACGGTTCGGTGGCGGTCACGACGGCCCTGCTCTCCGGCGGTGACGCCGACGACGCGCTCACCGTCGTCGCCGAACAGGCCCGCCGCCTCGCCGAGTCGGCCGCCGGCATCGTGCTGCTGACCACCCAGGACCGCGGTCTCGAGGTCGTCGCCGTCTCCGCGGACCGGCCGGCCGCCTCCCTCGGCGTGGTCATCCCCGCGGACAGCCCTGTCGTCGCCCGTCTGCTGGCGGGCGAGGCGGTGTACGTGACGGACGCGGCCACCGACCCGCGCATGCTCACGAGAGTGGCGAGCCGGTACGGGCCGACGATGATGCTGCCGCTGCAGAGCGGCGGACGGGTCCTGGGCGCGCTCGCGACGCCGCGGGACGCGGGGGCACCCCGGTTCACGGAGGCGGAACGCACGCTGGCCGCGCAGTTCGCCTCGCAGGCCGCGCTGGCGCTGATGATGGCGGAGGCCCAGCGGGACCGGGAGCGCCTGGCGGTCCTGGAGGACCGGGACCGCATCGCCCGGGACCTGCACGACCTGGTCGTCCAGCGGCTGTTCGCCGCCGGGATGCTGCTCGAGAGCGCACAGCGCGGGTCGGCCGTGCCGGCGGTACGCGACGGAGTCGGCCGCGCCGTCGACGAACTCGATGTGACCATCCAGGAGATCCGCACCGCCATCTTCGCCCTCCAGCGGAGCGCGGCGGGGACGCCGTCCGGCCTGCGCAGCCGGGTGATGCGGGAGATCGGCCTGGCGGCCGTGCCCCTGGGTTTCCGGCCCGGCCACTGGTTCGTCGGACCCGTCGACTCGGAGGTCGGCGAACTCACCGGCAAGAACCTGATCGCGGCGTTGCGGGAGGCGCTGTCCAATGCCTTCCGGCATGCGAACGCCTCACGCATCGAGGTCGTCGTGGACGCGACCGCGAAGCTCCCCGACGGCACCGACGCGGTACGGCTGACGGTCGGGGACGACGGTGTGGGCATGCCGGCCGGGGGCCGGCGCAGTGGGGTGCGGAACCTCGCGCGGCGGGCGGAAGCGCTCGGCGGATCGAGCGGGTGCGGCCCCGGCATCGGCCAGGGCGGCGCCGGAACGACGGTGGTGTGGGAGGCCCCGCTGCGGGTCGCGCCCGATCGCCGTACGAAGTGACCCGGCGGCACCGGGCACGCTGCACGCCACCCCGGCCCCGCTGCTCACCGCACCTGCCGTGCCGCCGATCGCGCCGCCCGCGGTGCCGACCGCGTCCAGCGCCTTGCCGACGTGCCCCCTGCCGGCCGCGCACCGGCCCGTGCCGACGTGCCCCCTGCCGATGTCGCGCACCGGCCGCGTCCAGCGCCTTGCCGACGGCTCCCGCCGACCTCGCGCACCGCCCGCGACCGGAGGGGCTTCCTGTGCACCCTCGTCCGGCCTGACCCGGACGGACCCGCCCACGGCTGCTTGTCGCCCGAGGTGCGGCTGTGAATGGGCCGGTCGGCCGTACGACACCGCATCGGTCCCCGAGATCCCGCTCGCTCCGGGCGACGATCCGTGGATGTGCTTGAGACACCGCGAGCGGCTGCTGATCGTCCCGGTGGTGCTGTGCACGCTCCTCGGCCCGCCGGCACCCTCCGCCCTGGCGTCCGACGGCCCCGCGCCGCCGACCGGCGTAGAGGTGGCACGGCTCTACACGGAGGCGGGCAGGGCGACGGAGCAGTACGAACGGGGCCGGCGTGCCGCCGACCGCCAGAGGATCAGGGCACAGCGCCTGCAGGGCCGGTTGGCGCAGCAGAAGGAGCGCCTCGAGGTCATCCGCGACGCCATCGGCGGCGTCGCGCGGGAGCAGTACCGCACCGGGGGCTCGCTCGTCCTCACCGGCCGCCTTCTGCTCGCCGACGACCCGGACTCCCTGCTGCGCGGCTACCGTCTCGCGGCCCGGGCGGAGACGGCCGTGAGCCGTCTGCTGGACCAGGAGCGTACGGCGGAGCGGCACCTCACGGCCGCCGGGACGAACGCCCGTGCGGCGTGGCGGGACCTTGCCGTGCGCAACGCTCGGCTGGCCGTCGTCAAGCGGGGCATCGAGGCCAAGTTGGAGACGGCGCAGTGGAAGCTGCAGTCGGAGGCGGACCGCAGCGCGGCGTCGGGCAAATGCGCGGGCGCCGTACGTCTGGCGCAGCCCGCGGGGCCGCGGAAAGGACCCGACTGGGTGGCGCCGGTGGAGCACTACACGCTCTCCGCGGGGTTCAACAGCGCGGGCGAGCGATGGTCGCGCAGGCACACCGGTCAGGACTTCGCCGTCGACATCGGTGAGCCCGTGCGCTCCGTGGGCGCGGGGCGGGTCGCGTCGGTGTCGTGCGGCGGGGGCTTCGGCATGGAGGTGCTGGTGCAGCACCCCGACGGCTACTACTCGCAGTACGCGCATCTGGCAGGGGTGAGCGTCGACCAGGGGGAACGGGTGCGCACCGGCCAGTGGATCGGTCAGGCCGGTACGACGGGCAACTCGACGGGGCCGCACCTGCACTTCGAGGTGCGGCTCACGCCCCATCTGGGATCCGGGGTGGACCCGGCGTCATGGCTGCGCGACCGGGGAGTGCGTCTCTGAGTCCCACAGGCGCCGGGCAGGGCGCCGGCCAGATGCGGTCGTCCCTCAGACCTGTTGATCCTCGGCTTGCCGCGCGAGGATCTGCTCGATTATCACCGCGACACCGTCCTCGTTGTTGGCGACCGTGCGCCCGGACGCGGCGGCGATCACGTCGGGATGCGCGTTGCCCATCGCGTAGGAGGTCCCTGCCCAGGTCAGCATCTCCACGTCGTTGGGCATGTCACCGAACGCGACCACCTCGTCGGAGGAGATGCCGCGCTGTGCGCAGCACAGGGCGAGAGTGCTCGCCTTGCTCACGCCCAGGCCGCTGACCTCCAGCAGGGCCGTCGGACTGGAGCGGGTGATCGACGCCAGCTCGCCCGCGGCCGTACGGGCCAGGGTGAGGAAGGCGTCGGGCGACAGTTCGGCGTGGTGGGCGAGCAGTTTGATCAGTGGGGCGCCCTTGCCCAGCTCCTCTTCGTGGAGAAGCTTCTCGACGGGGGCGACGGTGGCGCCGGGGTCGAGGTGGAAAGGCGGATAGTCGGGCTCGTAGTGGATGCCCGTGGACAGCTCGACGGCGAAGGACGTTCCGGGGGCGGTGGCACGCAGTGTCCGTACGACGTCCATGGCGGTCGCCCGTGGCAGGTCACGGACCTCGAGGAGCTTTCCGCCGGCATGCAGATCGACGACCGCCGCGCCGTTCGCGCAGATCGCGAGACCGTGACCGTGGACGTGGTCGCTGACCACGTCCATCCAGCGAGCCGGCCTGCCGGTGACGAAGAAGACCTCGATCCCGGCCGCCTCGGCGGCGGCGAGCGCGGCGATCGTGCGGTCGGAGACCGACTTGTCGTCGCGCAGCAGAGTGCCGTCGAGGTCGGTGGCGATCAGCCGGGGTGTGGTCGTGGGCAGGCAGCGGGGATCGGTAGCTGAGGTCACGGATCCATTCTCCCGTACCGGTTGCACGGGCGTGCGGGAGGGCGCACATCTGAGTGGCCGCCCGCTCGGCCGTCCGGGCACGTACGCTCGACGGCATGCGTCTGGGCACCGTGTCGCTCGCGATGACAGCGACGTCGCCGTGCTCTACGTGAGCCGCGGCAGCGAGCATCGCCCTGATCGACATCGTCGACGGGCAGCGCTGGGACGACCTGAAGTCCGTTCCCGCCCGGGACTGCGTGATCGAGCGCCCCGGCTCGCAGCCCGTGGCGGGTCTCGACCGGATCGAGCACTTCTACCGCAACGAACGCCGGGTACGGCACGGGAAACACGTGGTGGACCGGGTGGTCGCCGACGAGGAGACGGCGGCCTGCTGGGGCACGTTCCGCGGGGAGACCCCGGCGGCTCCGTGATCGAGGCCCGCTTTGCCGACACCTTCGTCCTGGCGGACGGCCTCATCCAGCGCCGCGCCAGGTCAGCGGAGCTGAGCGATTGCTTCGGTGGCAATGGCCTCGAAGACGGTCTGGTCGGCGGCGAAGTCCGAGTCGGGGATCGGCCAGTGGACCACGATCTCGGTGAAGCCGAGCTCGCGGTGGCGGCCGGCGAAGTCGACGAAGGCGTCCACAGACGCCAGGGGCGCGTTCCGGTCGGGGGTGAAGCCGTGCAGCAGGATCTTGTCCAGTTCGGCCACATCCCGCCCGGACTCGGCGCACGCCTTGCCGAGCTTCTCGACCTGGGCACGCAGGGCCGCCACCGACTGCTCCGGGGTCCCCTCCTCGTACAGCTTCGGGTCGCCGGTCGTCACCCACGCCTGCCCGTGGCGTGCGGCAAGCTTCAGCCCGCGCGGCCCAGTCGCTGCGACCGCGAACGGCAGTCGGGGTCGCTGCACGCAGCCGGGGATGTTCCGGGCCTCCTCCGCCGTGTAGAAGTCGCCCTTCTGCGAGACGGCACCCTCGGTGAGCAGACGATCGAGCAACGGCACGAACTCGCCGAACCGGTCCGCCCGCTCCTTCGGCGTCCACGCCTCTTGGCCCAGCGTGGTGGCGTCGAAGCCGTTGCCGCCGGCCCCGATGCCGAGCGTGATCCGCCCGCCGGAGATGTCGTCGAGCGAGATCAGCTCCTTGGCGAGCGTCACTGGATGCCTGAAATTAGGCGACGTAACGAGCGTGCCCAGGCGCAGCCGGTCCGTCGCGGTCGCCGCGGCGGTGAGGGTGGGCAGGGCGCCGAACCAGGGGCCGTCGCGGAAGCTGCGCCAGGAGAGGTGGTCGTAGGTGTACGCGGCGTGGAAGCCGAGCTCCTCGGCGCGCTGCCACTTCGCGCGGCCTCCCTCGTGCCAGCGGTCGACGGGAAGGATCACGGTGCTCAGGCGCAGACTCATGCCACCGAGCCTACGTCGGACTCAGGAGGTGTTTCCGTGAGACTCCGGAGTGTGCCGTCCTCACGCTCCGGCGACCTGGTCCGGTGCCAGGTGGGCGGCACCCGACGGAGCCGTTTCAGTGGGGCGACCAAGCCCGTCGCACCCCGGGGCCGGCTCATTGTGCGGTGGTGACCGACCATCCATGGCGGGAGAAGGACGGGCCTCCGTCCCGGTACGCCGCCAGGGCTTGCGTGGAGGTCGGGAGCGCGGGCTCATCCATGCGCCGATCCCCGACTCGGACTTCGCCGCCGATCCGGCGGTCTTCGAGCGGATCGCGACCGAGGGCCTGGCTCAGTTGTGAGGCCAGAGGCCCGTTTCGACCGCAAGGGCAGGGGCCCGGTTCAGGGCCCGGCCTGGGGGAACCGGATGAACCGTGGCGGCACGGACGCGGTGAGCCAGACGCCGTTGGCGCTCACCCGGAAGACGTGACCGGCCCGGTGCAGTGCTCCGGCGTGCACGGAGAGGACGACAGGGCGGCCGCGACGTGCGCCGACGCGTGTCGCCGTCTCACGGTCGGGTGACAGGTGGACGTCGTGGCGGCTCATGGGCCGCAGGCCTTCGGCGCGGATCGCGTCGAGGCTGCGGGCCACGGTCCCGTGGTACAGGTACTCGGGAGGCTCCGCGGCGGGCAGACCGAGGTCGACGTCCACGGTGTGGCCCTGGTTGGCGCGCACACGTGTGCCGTCGATGGTGAACCGCCGTTTGTCGTTGACCGCGACGACATGATCGAGCTCGGCACGGGTGAAACGGAAGCCGTGCTCGACGGCCGCGCTCATCAGCTCGTCGATCTCCACCCAGCCGTGCGCGTCGAGGGTGATGCCGATCCGGTCCGGCTGGTGGCGCAGGTGCCTCGAAAGGTACTTGGACACTCTGATGGTGCGTCTCTCGTCCGGAGCCGGCTCGGCGGGTTCTGCGTTCATGCGGTCAGGGTGCCCGGTCGGATGTCGGCAATTCCACTGAAAAAAATTTCGGCACCGAGGTTTGATCCACAGCCAACTCCAGTTATCCACAGGCTTGTTCGCGATTCTGTGGACAACTTCCTCTGTCGAACACGGGTTTGGCCAAGTCAGCCGGGGTTGCCGTGACTTGTTGCCATGGCGTCCAAGGAACGGGCGTGCAGCTCGCGTTCGGTCGCGGCGTGCACAAAGGCGGCTGCGTTGTCAGAGCCAACCAGGCGGCGAACAGCGTCCATTGTCTCGGTCGGAAGGTCCACCGAGACGCCTTGCTGTGGCACCGGGAGCGGTGCACCGGCAGTGAGATGCCGCTGAAGATGGAGCGTGGCGAACGTCCGCATGGCTCGGGCCAGTTCGGCTTCCATCGTCTGCCTGGCCAGGGGGCGCAGTCGCCGTACCAGAGCCGCGGCCTCGGCCGCGTGCGTCTCGTCCGGCACTCCCTGCTCCAGGAACCGCCCGAAGACGTGCTCCGTGGTGAACTCGAGGAATCCACGGGCGATGTGCTCGATCTGGACGCGAACCTCCCGCAGATGTGCGGCGATCGCCGTGAGCGGCACGCCCGACGAGTGCAACTCGACCGCCACCGCCAGTTCTTGAGGGCTGGGAACCAGGAACTCGTCGTCGCTCCCGGCGACGGGCTCCAGTACACCCAGCTCGATCGCCTCTGCGAGGCCGTCCTCGTCGGGTGCGCCACCGAACCTGCGATCCAGTTCCTGCCGGGAGATCCTGGCACCCTCCTCGTCGGTCCACGGACCCTGCACCTCCGCCACGAGACCGAGCACTCCGCCCAGGCCGCGTCCCGTGTCCCAGGCTTCCAGGAGCTCCTTGACGGAGGCGAGCGTGTACCCGCGGTCGATGAGGTCCGCGATCTGGTGCAGACGGGTGAGGTGCGCGGAGCCGTACACGTTGGAGCGCCCGCGCCGCTCCGGCCTGGGCAGCAGGCCCCGGTCCTGGTAGGCGCGGATCGTCCGGACCGTGGCACCGCTGTGGTGCGCCAGATCCTCGATCCGGTACTCGGCTGCAGACTGTTCCGGCAAACCCCGCTCCCTCAAGGCAGTTCGGCTGTGCGTCTCACAGCCTCGGGTCGATCCTGGCGAACGCGCGCAGCGCCTTCGGGGCGATGCGCGAGAGTATGCGGGCGCCTCGCGCCTCAGGCGTGACCGGCACGACCGCCTGGTTGTGCACCACCGCCCGCAGGATCGCCTCCGCGACTTTCTCCGGAGGGTAGTTGCGCAGCCCGTACAGCCGTGCCGTCTTCTTCTGCCTCCGCCTCTCCTCCATCTCGTCGACTCCCGCGAAGCGGGCGGTGGCGGTGATGTTGGTGTTGACGATGCCGGGGCAGATCGCGGTGACCCCGATGTCCCGGCCGGCCAGTTCGGCGCGCAGGCACTCGCTCAGCATCAGCACGGCGGCCTTCGAAGTGCTGTACGCGGGCAGGGTTCTGGACGGCATGAAGGCGGCCGCGGAAGCGGTGTTGACGATGTGGCCGCCCTGGCCGCGCTCGGCCATCCGGCCGCCGAAGATCCGGCAACCGTGGATCACACCCCACAGGTTGACGTCCAGAACCCTCTTCCAGTCGTCGGAACTCGTGTCCATGAACGGGCCGGCGAGCCCTATCCCGGCGTTGTTGACCAGGACGTCGACGATCCCGTACTCGGCGGCGACCTTCTCGGCCAGCTTCTCCATGGCCTGCTCGTCACTGACGTCCACCGTTTCACCCCAGGCGTTCGCGGCGCCCTCGCGACGGGCCGCCGCGGCCGTCCTGGCCGCGCCCTCCGCGTCCAGGTCCACCGCCACGACGCGTGCCCCGGCCGCGGCGAAGGCGAGCGCCGTGGCACGTCCGATGCCGCTCGCCGCGCCAGTCACCAGCACGAGCCGGCCGCCGAACCGCTCCTCGTACGCTCTCGCGGCCGGCTTCGCCGCCGCGTCCGCGCCGGCCACGGCGGCAGGACCGGCGCCGTCGCCTGCGCCGGCCTCGTTGGCGTCCACGAAACCGGCCACCCACGCGGCGAGTTGGTCCGGACGGGTGCGAGGTATCCAGTGCTTGGCGGCCAGTGTGCGACGCGTCAGCCGCGGCACCCATGCGCTTAGATCGTCGTAGAGCCGCTCGGAGAGGAACGCGTCCCCGGTCGGGGTGATCAGCTGGACCGGCACGTGGGCGAAGGCGTCGGCACGTGGTTGCCGCAGCCGCGCCCGGACGTTGTCCCTGTAGAGCCAGGCGCCGTGTGCGGCATCCTGCGGCAGCGACCGCGTCGGATAGTCACCTGCCGGAACCTTCTCGACTCGCTGAAGGATTCCCGGCCAGCGCTTGCCGAGCGGTCCGCGCCAGGCCAGTTCGGGGAGCACCGGGGTGTGCAGCATGTACACGTACCAGGACTTGGCCCCTTGGTCGAGCAGTTGCCCCACCCCGCGCGGTGAAGGACGGCTCGTCCGCCGCTTGATCCAGTGCCCGAAGTGGTCCAGCGACGGCCCCGACATGGAAGTGAACGAGGCGATACGGCCCTTGGTCCGCTCGACCGTCACGAACTCCCACGACTGGACGGACCCCCAGTCGTGCCCCACCAGGTGGACGGGACGGTCCGGGCTCACGGCGTCGGCGACGGCCAGGAAGTCGTCCGTCAGCTTCTCCAGCGTGAAGCCCCCGCGCAGTGGGACGGGTGCCGTCGAGCGGCCGTGGCCCCGGACGTCGTACAGCACCACATGGAAGCGGTCGGCCAGGCGGGCCGCGACCTCGGACCAGACCTCCTTGCTGTCCGGATAGCCGTGGACCAGCATGACCGTCGGCCGGGCCTCCTCGCCCAGTTCGGCGACGCACAGCTCGATCCCACCCGAGCGGATCCGGCGCTCGCGCGCCCCCGCCAGTCCTCGCATGTCCACCGGTTCTTCCACCGTCCGTCCGCAGGGCGACACGATCCGTAACCTGACACCGACGAATGTGACAATGACCGACGGCGACGTCAAGAGGGCGGGCACGACCCGGCGAACGGGCACGACCCGGCAAACGGGCACGACCCGGCAAACGGGCACGACCCGGCAAACGGGCACGACCCGGTAAGGGAGAACGGCCGACTCCGGTCGCACGGCCCCTACGGGCGTGTACCTCTGGAGTCGGAGACGGAACGAGCCACGAGGCTGACGTAAGCCGTGTCACACGCCACTACCTTCGAAACGTGACTGTGATCGCGACCGAAAGCCTGAGCAAGCGGTTCCCCCGGGTGACCGCGCTTGACCGGCTCTCCTTGGACATCGGCCCGGGTGTGACCGGCCTGGTGGGCGCCAACGGAGCCGGCAAGTCCACGTTGATCAAGATCCTTCTTGGTCTGTCCCCTGCCACGGAGGGCCACGCCGCCGTGCTCGGTCTCGACGTCGCCACCAAGGGCGCCGAGATCCGGGAGCGGGTCGGCTACATGCCGGAGCACGACTGCCTGCCGCCCGACGTCTCGGCCACCGAGTTCGTCGTCCACATGGCACGCATGTCGGGTCTCCCGCCGACCGCGGCGCGGGAACGCACCGCGGACACCCTGCGCCATGTCGGCCTGTACGAGGAGCGCTACCGCCCCATCGGCGGCTACTCGACCGGCATGAAGCAGCGAGTGAAACTCGCGCAGGCACTCGTCCACGACCCGCAGCTGGTCCTCCTCGACGAGCCGACCAACGGCCTCGACCCGGTCGGCCGCGACGAGATGCTGGGCCTCATCCGGCGGGTCCACACCGACTTCGGCATCTCGGTCCTGGTCACCTCGCACCTGCTCGGCGAGCTCGAGCGCACCTGCGACCACGTCGTCGTCATCGACGGCGGCGCGCTGCTGCGCTCCAGTTCCACCAAGGACTTCACACAGGCCACCGCCACGCTCGCGGTCGAGGTCACCGACTCCGACACGCATCCCGACGGCACGGCCGCGCTGCGCGCCGCCCTGGTCGCCGCCGGGCTGCATCTGCACGAGCACACGGAGGACGGTCTGCCCGGCGCGGGCCACATCCTGCTGCTCGAGGCGGCCGGCGAGGAGACGTACGACATCGTGCGTGACACCGTCGCCGATCTCGGCATCGGCCTCGTACGGATGGAACAGCGCCGGCACCACATCGCGGAGGTCTTCCGCCCCGAGGCCGCCCGGACCATGGAGGCGCAGTCCCGATGAGCACCCACACGCACGGCGGCCAGGTCCCCGAGACGACGCGGATCCACAACATCGGATACCGCCACTACGACGGCCCCCGGCTCGGCCGCGCCTACGCACGGCGCTCCCTCTACTCGCAGTCGCTGCGCGGCGCCTACGGTCTCGGCCGCTCGGCCAAGTCCAAGGTGCTGCCGATGATCCTGTTCGGGATCATGTGCCTGGTCGCGGCGATCATCGTGGCGGTGGCGGTCGCCACCCCGAACATGACCGACCTGCCGATCGAGTACACGCAGTACGCGATCATCATGCAGGCGCTGATCGCCCTCTTCCTGGCCGCGCAGGCACCGCAGTCGGTGTCCCGTGATCTTCGCTTCAAAACCGTGCCGTTGTACTTCTCGCGGCCCGTCGAACGCGTCGACTACGTGCTCGCCAAGTTCGGCGCGATGGCGTCCGCCGTCTTCCTCCTCACGTCGACACCGCTGGTGATCCTCTATCTCGGCTCGCTTCTCGCGAAGTTCGACTTCGCCGACCAGACGAAGGGCTTCGCACAGGGCATGGTGTCGGTGGCGCTGCTGTCCGTCTTCTTCGGCGGGATCGGGCTGGTGCTCGCCGCGTTCACGCCGCGCCGCGGCTTCGGTGTCGCCGCGGTCATCGCGACCATGACCATCACCTACGGCGCCGTCTCCACCGTCCAGGCGATCGCCTGGGGGACCGACTCGCCCGGTGCCATCCAGTGGCTGGGCCTCTTCTCACCGGTCACGCTCATCGACGGCGTGCAGACCGCGTTCCTCGGTGCCGACTCCACCTTCCCCGGCGGCGAAGGCCCCGGTGCCGGTGCCGGCGTGGTCTATCTGCTCGTCGTCCTCGCGCTCGTCGCCGGTTCGTACGGCGTCCTCATGCGCCGCTACCGAAAGGTCGGGCTGTGACCACGATCAGCATTGACAAAACCTCACGGTGGTTCGGCAACGTCGTCGCCGTCAACGACGTGACGATGACCATCGGTCCCGGGGTCACCGGACTCCTCGGCCCCAACGGCGCGGGAAAGTCCACCCTCATCAACATGATGGGCGGCTTCCTCGCCCCCTCGGGCGGCACCGTCACCCTCGACGGCGTGCCGATCTGGCGCAACGAGTCGGTGTACCGGCAGATCGGTGTCGTCCCGGAGCGGGAGGCCATGTACGACTTCCTCACCGGCCGTGAGTTCGTCGTCGCCAACGCCGAACTCCACGGCCTCGGCGCCAAGGAGGCCCAGAAGGCTCTCGCGACCGTCGAGATGGAGTACGCGCAGGACCGCAAGATCTCCACGTACAGCAAGGGCATGCGCCAGCGGGTCAAGATGGCCTCCGCGCTGGTGCACCAGCCGTCCGTGCTGCTGCTCGACGAGCCGTTCAACGGAATGGACCCGCGGCAGCGCATGCAGCTGATGGACCTGCTGCGGCGCATGGGCGCGGAGGGACGCACGGTCCTCTTCTCCTCCCACATCCTCGAGGAGGTGGAGCAACTCGCCTCCCACATCGAGGTGATCGTCGCCGGGCGCCACGCCGCCAGCGGCGACTTCCGCCGCATCCGCCGGCTGATGACCGACCGGCCGCACCGCTATCTCGTACGGTCCAGCGACGACCGGGCGCTCGCCGCGGCCCTGATCGCCGACCCGTCGACCGCAGGCATCGAGGTCGACCTGGCCGAGGGCGCACTGCGCATCCAGGCCGTGGACTTCGGCCGGTTCACCGAACTGCTGCCGAAGGTCGCCCGTGAGCACTCCATCCGGCTGCTGACGGTCTCGCCCTCCGACGAGTCCCTCGAGTCGGTCTTCTCCTACCTCGTAGCGGCCTGAAAGGAGCTGTGACGAACATGTACGACCCCACAGTCGCCCGGCTCACCTATCGGGCCGTCCTCGGCAGGCGCCGGGCCGCGATCCTCTTCGTGCTTCCCGGCCTGCTGCTGCTGATCGCGGCCGCCGTACGCGGTTTCAACGGTGCCGACGACCAGGTCGCGGCGGATGTCCTCGGCGGGTTCGCCATCGCCACGATGGTGCCGTTGATCGGAGTCATTGCGGGCACGGGCTCGATCGGTCCCGAGATCGACGACGGCTCCATCGTCTATCTCCTCGCCAAGCCGGTGAAGCGGCCGACGATCATCTTCACCAAGCTCATCGTCGCCGTCGCCGTGACGATGGCCTTCTCCGCGATCCCCACGCTCATCGCAGGATTCATCCTCAACGGCAACGGCCAGCAGGTTGCCGTCGCGTACACCGTCGCGGCGCTCGTCGCGTCGATCGCGTACAGCGCGCTCTTCCTGCTCCTCGGTACGGTCAGCCGTCACGCCGTGGTCATCGGGCTGGTCTACGCCCTGGTGTGGGAGACGCTGTTCGGCAGCCTGGTGCCCGGCGCCCGCACGCTCAGTGTCCAGCAGTGGGCGCTGTCGCTCGCCGAGAAGATCGGCGGGGAAGGGCTGATCGGCTCCGACGTCGGCCTGCCGACGGCGACGGCGCTGCTGGCCGGTGTCACGGTGGCCGCCACCTGGTACGCGGGCCAGAAGCTGCGGGTCCTCAAGCTCGCCGGCGAGGAGTGAGCCCCGATCGTCGACGGCCCCGGCCCCTGCCCCTATGGGTGGGGGCCGAGGCATATCGGGTAACTGTACGGTTATCGGCTCGTTGTCCATCGTGCGTGGAGGCAACTGGAGTTCGTGACGTCGAGGGTTCGTGAAGTAGGGGATTGCCGGTGCCGTGGCGAGGTTCTCGCACGGGCCGGTCATTTGAGTGGATCGCACCGTGAGCCGACCTCCACCCCTGTGCCCGGGGAGAGGGCCGTCCCTGAAGACTCACGAACGGAAGGCAAGCCCATGCCATCAGAAGTCGCACTGGTCGAGTCGCGCGCGATGCGCGTCGCTCATGCGGGCCAGGTCGAGGCGCTCGACAAGGTGAAGGCGCTGACCCTGCTCCCGGACAGCATTCACGTCTCCACAGAGGGCGTCGCGCGGTACTTCGAAGTATCCACAGAGGTCATCAAAAAGTTGACCCAGAGGCATCGCGAGGAGCTCACGCAGAGTGGGATGCGGATTCTACGTGGCTCTGACCTGGGTGAATATCAGAGGGACAACATGTCCCTCTCATCCGAAGCCGGTGGAAGTTATCCACAGCGTCGCTCCAGTCTCACCCTCTTCAGCCGCCGGACGGTGCTCAATGTGGCCATGCTCCTGCGTGACAGCGACATCGCCCGCCGGGTGCGCACGTACCTCCTGGACGCCGAGCAGGGTTGGCGCGAGGGCTATGCGTCACTCGACGGGCGGGTCACGAACCTCGAACAGTGCCTCGCCGGCGTCGGCACGGCGCTGCAGGAGCTCGGCCCGGTGCTCAACAGGATGTCTCAGCGGCTCGACCGCCTCGACCACCGGCTCGATGCCACCAACCGGGTCGTCGCCGCGATGAGCAACCGGCTGTGCGAGCTGTCCGACGACATGGTCCGCATGGACGCCAGGATGGACGACTTCGCCCGTCAGCTGAGGGATCTTCGCCGGCGTCGGCGCGGCTGATTAATCGGTGGCGGCCGGACCGGCCGGACCGGCACAGTTGTGGAGCCGGAACAGCACATCAGTGCGACCGGCGCCACCGACCGGGAGGAGCGCGGCGATGACCAGGAGTTCGAGTCCCGGTCCGTCGAGCTCCCTTCGTGGCGGCACCCGGCAGGCAGCGGAGTAGTCATCGCACTCCGCACGGCCGCCGGCCGGCCGCTCGGGGGCGGCCGCTTCGAGCGCGCATCCGCGCGGGCCGCCCCCTCCCGGGAAGTCCTCGGAAGGTCCCGCAAGGTCTCGCAAGGTTCCGGAAGGTTTCCGAAGGTCCCTGGTAGACCCCAGGAGTCACCGCAGGAGAGATCACCCCGCGAGCAGGTGCTCCAGCACCACCGCGATGCCGTCGTCGTCGTTCGACGCGGTGATCTCGTGGGCCACGGCCTTCAGTTCGTCGTGCGCGTTCGCCATCGCCACGCCGTGCGCGGCCCAGCCGAACATCGGGATGTCATTGGGCATGTCGCCGAAGGCGATCGTGTCCGACGCCCGCAGCCCCAGCCGCCGTGCGGCCAGTGACAGGCCGGTGGCCTTGCTCAGGCCCAGCGGCAGGATCTCCACGACGCCGGCGCCCGCCATGACCACGTCCACCAGACTGCCGACCGTCGCCCTGGCCGCCTTCGCCAGCTCGTCGTCGTCCAGCGTCGGGTGCTGGATGTAGACCTTGTTCAGCGGTGCGGCCCACAGGTCGGCCGGGTCCTGCATGGGCACGTACGGAAGCGGACCTTCCTGCACCCGGTAACCGGCGCCGACCAGCACGTCGCCCTCGAGCCCGTCCCGGCTCGCGGCGAGCAGCAGCGGACCGACCTCGGCCTCGAGCTTGGACAGCGCGAGCCCGGCCAGCTGCCGGTCGAGTGTGACGGAGGTCAGCAGCCGGTGTTCACCGGCGTGGTAGACCTGCGCCCCCTGCCCGCAGACCGCGAGTCCGTCGTACCCCAGGTCGTCGAGGATGTGCCGGGTCCACGGCACCGCCCGTCCGGTGACGACGATGTGCGCGGCGCCCGCCTCGGTGACCGCGGCGAGCGCGTCGCGCGTGCGCTGCGAGACGGTGTCGTCGTGGCGCAGCAGCGTTCCGTCGAGATCGGTGGCGACGAGCTTGTACGGGAAGGGGGCGGTACTCACTTGGAGATCGGCTCCAGCAGTTCACGGCCGCCGAGGTACGGACGCAGCATCTCGGGGACGCGCACCGAACCGTCGGCCAGCTGGTGGTTCTCGAGGATCGCGACGATGGTGCGCGGTACGGCGCACAGGGTGCCGTTCAGCGTGGCCAGCGGCTGCACCTTCTTGCCCTCGCGCATCCGCACGGACAGGCGGCGTGCCTGGAAGCCGTCGCAGTTCGAGGCGGAGGTCAGCTCGCGGTACTTGCCCTGCGTCGGGATCCATGCCTCGCAGTCGAACTTGCGCGACGCCGAGGAGCCGAGGTCACCCGTCGCCACGTCGATCACCTGGAACGGCAGCTCCAGACCGGTCAGCCACTGCTTCTCCCAGTCCAGGAGCCGCTTGTGCTCGGCCTCCGCGTCCTCCGGGGCGACGTACGAGAACATCTCGACCTTGTCGAACTGGTGGACGCGGAAGATGCCGCGGGTGTCCTTGCCGTACGTGCCGGCCTCACGGCGGAAGCAGGGGGAGAAGCCCGCGTACCGCAGCGGCAGCTTGTCGGCGTCGATGATCTCGTCCATGTGGTACGCGGCGAGCGGTACCTCGGAGGTGCCGACCAGGTAGTAGTCGTCCTTCTCCAGGTGGTAGACGTTCTCCGCGGCCTGGCCGAGGAATCCGGTGCCCTCCATGGCGCGCGGGCGGACCAGCGCGGGGGTCAGCATCGGGATGAAGCCGGCCTCTGTGGCCTGTGCGATCGCCGCGTTGACGAGGGCGAGCTCGAGGAGCGCGCCGACGCCGGTGAGGTAGTAGAAGCGCGAACCCGAGACCTTCGCCCCGCGCTCGACGTCGATGGCGCCCAGCGCCTCGCCCAGCTCGAGGTGGTCCTTGGGCGTGAAGCCCTCCGCGCCGAAGTCACGGATCGTGCCGTGCGTCTCGAGGACGACGAAGTCCTCCTCGCCGCCGACCGGGACGTCCTCATGGACGATGTTGCCGAGCTGGAGCAGCAGCCGCCTTGCCTCGTCGTCGGCGTCGTTCTGCTCGGCCTCCGCGGCCTTGACGTCGGCCTTGAGCTGCTCGGCCTTCTTGAGCAGCTCGGCGCGCTCCTCCGGTGTGGCCTTGGGAATCAGCTTGCCGAGCGACTTCTGCTCGGAGCGCAGCTCGTCGAAGCGGAGGCCCGAGGACCTTCGCCGCTCGTCGGCGGAGAGCAGGGTGTCGACGAGTTCGACATCCTCTCCACGGGCGCGCTGGGAGGCGCGAACACGGTCGGGGTCCTCACGGAGCAGGCGAAGGTCAATCACCCCACCAGGCTACCGGTGCCGACTCGCGCCACCCCACCCGATATCTGCACGCGTGTCGCTTTGCCCGAATTGAGAGACTTGCCGGGAATGATGAACCCGACGCCACGGTAAATCCAGCAGTGGCGAAACAGTGGCAAGCAGCGGCAAAGGAATCAGGCCCTATTCGTCGAAAGGGTGCGGTTTACGGAGGCCGCGTCGGCCCGGACGGGCCTCGTCCGGGCCTCGTCCGGGCCGGACGGGGCTGTGGTCCTGGGTGCTTGTCCACAGGGATGCGCCCTGCCGGAAAGTTATCCACAGCCTGTGTGGCTGATCTGTGGATTGCGGAAGTGATCATTCCGAGAGTCGTTCGGCGGCCACGGAATTCCCGTCCCAAACCGCCTTCGCCCACTCATTCGGGTGGGAATTCCTCGCTCCAAAGAGTTGATCAATGGAATTAGGGTGACAGGGGCCGACCTGTCGTTCTGTGGATGGAAGTGGGGGCGGTGAGCTGATTTGTCGACCCTGTGCCGTTCTGTTGTCGACTTGTCCCCAGGTCGAGAAGCGAGCCTGTGGACAACCCTGTGGACAACGAAAATCTGCAGGTAGGACCGGCCCGGCCGGACAGGCCCCCGGCGGGCGCCGGTGGTGCCTCAGGCGCGGCCGTCCTGGCAGCGCGCCAGCCAGTCCGACGCCTCCGTGAACTCCACGTCAGAGGTCCCCGCCCGCAGCGGCCGGACCTCCGCCGCCGTCACACCGGCCCGCGGGTACGAACCGAGGAAGCGCACCTTGGGGCAGATTCGCTTCAGCCCCATCAAGGCCTCACCCACCCGCCGCTCGGCGATATGGCCCTCCGCGTCGACGGCGAAGCAGTAGTTGCCGATGCCGGCGCCCGTCGGACGGGACTGGATCAGCATCAGGTTGACCCCGCGCACAGCGAACTCCTGCAGCAGCTCCAGCAGCGCGCCCGGATGGTCCTCGCCCAGCCAGATCACGACGGAGGTCTTGTCCGCACCGGTCGGCGCCGAGGGCCGGGCGGGCCGCCCCACCAGAACGAACCGGGTCTCCGCGTTCTCCGCGTCGTGGATCTCCGTGACCAGGGGCTGCAGCCCGTAGGTGGCCGCCGCGAACTCGCCCGCGAAGGCCGCGTCGTAGCGCCCTTCCTGCACCAGCCGCGCACCGTCGGCGTTCGAGGCGGCGGACTCCCACAGCGCGTCCGGCAGGTTGTTGCGCAGCCAGTTGCGCACCTGCGGCTGGGCGACCGGGTGGCCGGTGACCGTCTTCACCTCGGACAGCGTGGTCCCCGGGCGCACCAGCAGCGCGAAGGCGATGGGGAGCAGCACCTCCCGGTAGATCATCAGGGGCTTGCCCGACGCCAGTTCGTCGAGTGTGGCGGTGACGCCGCCCTCCACCGAGTTCTCGATCGGTACGAGGGCGGCCGCGGCCTCCCCGGCCCGTACGGCGTCGAGGGCCGCGGGCACGGAGACCATCGGGACGAGTTCCCGGGTCGCGGCTTCCGGGAGTGTGCGCAGGGCGGCTTCGGTGAAGGTGCCCTCGGGACCGAGATAGGTGAAGCGCGTGGCCGACATACCGTCACCCTAATGGGCTGCGGACGCCGCCATCATGCCTCCAGCAACCGCTGTCCCACGTATTCGCCCTTGACCGGCGCGGCCGGTACCGCGAACAGCCCGCTCGCCTCGTGCCGGATGAACACCGACAGGGCGTCCCCCCGGTCCAGCTTTCGCTGCACCGGCACGAAACCGCGCAGCGGGTCGGCCTGCCAGCAGATGAAGAGCAGGCCGGCGTCCGGTGTTCCGTCCGTGCCGATTCCGTCGTGGAAGGAGAAGGGCCGGCGAAGCATCGCGGCGCCGCCGTTCTGTTCCGGCGCGGAGATACGGGCGTGCGCGTTGTCCGGGATGACGAGTTTCCCGTCCGGCCCGGTCGCGTCGAGGGCGAGCTCCGTGGTCTCCGTGCCGCCCGTCAGGGGGGCGCCGTCGGACTTGCGCCGGCCGATGACCTGTTCCTGCTTGCGCAGGGGGAGCCGTTCCCAGTCGTCGAGCAGCATGCGGATGCGGCGCACGACGGCGTAGGAGCCGCCCTCGAGCCACGGGTGGCCGGTGCCGGAGGGCACGAAGACGCGCTTGTCGAAATCGGGCTCCGACGGCTTCGGGTTACCGGTGCCGTCGACCTGCCCCATCAGATTGCGCGCGGTCATGGGCTGCGCGGTGGCGCCGGGCGAACGGTTGAAACCGTTCATCTGCCAGCGCACCCGGGCAGCCGTGCCCGCGGCCTTCTGCACGGCCCGCAGCGCGTGGAAGGCGACCAGCGAGTCGTTGGCACCGATCTGCACCCAGAGATCGCCGTCGGAGCGCTTTGCGTCCAGCCGGTCGGAGGAGAAGGGCGGCAACGGGTCGAGGCCCGGCGGCCGCTGGGCGACCAGGGAAGTGCGGTCGAAGAAGGAGTGGCCGAAGCCGAAGGTGACGGTCAGCGAGGAGGGTCCGGCGTCCAGCGCGATTCCCGTGTCCTCGTCGCCGGAGGGCCTGCCCGCCATCAGCTCGGCCGCCAGTGCCGACCAGCGCCTCATCAGAGCCGCGGCCTCCTTGCGCCCCGCACCGGGGGCGAGGTCGAACGCGACCAGGTGCCCGTGCGCCTGCTGCGGTTCTGTGATGCCGGCCTGGTGCGGCCGGTCGTGGAAGGCGATGCCGGTGGACCCGACCGTGGCCAACTCGACCGGGTCGTCCGCCGCCGCCGTGTACACGGCGGCGCCGCCTCCCGCACCGAGCACCAGCCCGGTGGCGCCGACGGCGCCCGCGGTGCCGAGCAGGCGCCGCCTCGAGATGCCGTCGCCGGCGCTGGCGTCGCCGGATGCGCCGCCGGAGGTCGTCACGGGTGTCACGGGTGTTTCGGGTGTCACGGTGGGTCAGCCGATCTCGATGTTCTTGTCGATGGTGGTCTGGTCGATGTCCGAGGTCCGCACGGTGACCTTGATCTGCCAGTCGCCCGGCATGGGGATCTGGACCGCGCTCGCGGCCCAGTGTCCCGCGGTTACGCGGTCCGGAGTGATCGGCAGCGGGCCGATCTCCTTCGCCTCCAGGGTGAAGGAGACCTTCACCTCGGGGGCGTCGAGGGCCTTGCCGTCCGGTGACTCGATCCACACGTGCATGTCGTTGGCGCCCGGAAGTGCCGGGTCCAGGCTGAGCCGGACCGTTCCCTTGCCGTTCCGGCCGCCCGTGTCGAAGGGGAGCTCGATCTCCTTGGGCCCGGCCGGCGCGGGGGCGGTCCGGGAGCTGCCCGCCTTGGCGGCCTGCTCCTCCGTGCGGCCGGGTTCGGTGGAGGTGAGCAGGGTCGTCACGGCAAGGAGGATCACGGCGACGCCTGCCTCCACCAGGACGGAGCGGCGCAGTCCGGAACGCTCGTCGTCCGCCTCGCGCTTGCGCTTCCGCTCGGCCGTCGCGACGGCGGCCTGCTGCCGCGCGAGTTGGGCCGCACGCTTCGAGTCGCCAGGGGCGGCAGCGGTCCCGTCGGTCGTGCCGGCGGTCGCACCGGACACCTCGGCGGTCGGACCGGTCGTGCCGGCGGTCGCACCGGACACCTCGGCGGTCGCACCGGGCGTCTCCTTCTTGGCCCCCCTCCCCGTGGGGACGTCCACGGCCTCGGACAACTGCCCGGTCCAGCGCCGCGAGCTCCATGCCACGGCGACCATCACGCCGACCAGAGCGATCTTGATCAGCAGCAGCTGCCCGTACCAGGTCCCGGTCAGCGCCGACCAGGAGCCGACCTGCCGCCACGACTGGTAGAGCCCGGTCCCCGCGAGCACGACCACGCTGACGAAGGCGGCGGTGGAGAAGCGCCGGACCGCCCCCCGCTCGATCTCCGGTGCCCGGTACAGGACGGTCAGCAGGGTGGCGAGCCCACCGAGCCAGACCGCGACAGCCAGCAGGTGCAGTACGTCGACGGGCATCGCGACGGCCGTCTGGAGACCCGTCGAAGCGTGCTCGGACAGTGCCCAGGTTCCGGCGATCCCGGCCGCGACAACCGTGCCCCCTATGGAGAGCCCGAAGGTCAGGTCCTTCTTCTCGGCACCCTCCTCCCGCTTCGCGTAAGCGCCGAACAGGACGGCCACGAACAGCGCCGCCGCGCCGAGCAGGAGCAGCCGTGAGACGAGCGCCGCCCCGGTCTTGCTCTCCAGAACGGCCGGCAGCGTCCCGAGGTCGAGGACGTCCGCGAGCCTGCCGGAACTCGTGTACGAGCCGCGCAGCAGCAGCATCGCGAGCGTGGACGCCGTCATGGCCACCCACCCCTGGACGACGAGACGCTGCACGGGCCGCACCGAAGCGCCGCGCTGCCAGCACAGAAGAACGAACGCCGCGCCGCCGACGAGCAGGATGAACCCGCCGTACGCCACGTACCGCGCCACGTCGTACAGGAGGCCGACGACTCCGCCGCCCGCCTCCTCGTCGGGCAGCGCGACCGTGGTCTGTGAGGGCGCGCCGATGGAGAAGGTGAAGGCCCCGGAGACGGGGTGGCTGTCCGCGGAGACGGCCTGCCAGGCGACCGTGTACGTGCCGTCCGGCAGACCGGGACGCAGGTCGACGCCGTAGACGACGGTGCCTCCGGTGCCGAGGTCGCGGATCTCGGCGGTGTCGGCCCGTTTGCCGCTCGGCTCCAGGACGCGGATCGAGTCGTCGCCCATGGCGATCTGCTCGGAGAAGGTGAGGGTGACCTCCTTGGGCGCGGTGGCCACCACCGCCCCGTCCCTCGGGTTGCTGCCGGTCAGCGCGGCGTGTGCCGACGCCGGGCTCGCGCCGGCCAGCAGTGCGCCGAGGAGCGTGCCGACCAGCACGGTCAGGGTGAGAAGCACCCGGACCGGGGACGTGCCGAAGCGCGGGGCGGTGGCTGTCATCACGTGATCAGTACCTCTCAGTGCTTCCGCGGATTGTGGGTGGTCTCCTTCACGGGAAGCTCGACCTTGATCGGGTCCGACTTCTCGAAGTGCAGCTCGATGGAGACCGTGTCGCCCTGCTTCGGCTGCTGCTTGAGCTCCATGAACATGATGTGGCTGCCACCACGTTCGAGGTCGAGCCCGCTGCCGGCCGGGATGTCGAAGGCCTCCACCTCCCGCATCTTCTGGTTCTTCGTCTCGTGGATCGTGACGTCGTCGGAGATCGTGCTGGTGATCGAGGTGAGCCTGTCCGCACTGCCGCCGTCGTTCTCGACGGTCAGGAAGCCGGCGGCCATGTCGCCGACGGGCTGCGGCATGAACGCGCCGGTGACCTTCAGCTCGGGTCCGCTGTCGGCCGAGCAGCCCGCCAGCGCCGCGGCCGCGCTCAGCGCGACGGCTGCGGCGAGAGGGGAGCGGCGCCTCACGGCTTCTCCCCCTTGACCAGCTTCGGCAGGTCCTCGGCCCATTCCTCGGCCGTGGTGTCCTCGCCGTACAGCACGTAACCCTGGTCCGTCTTCGGGGAGAAGGCGATGACCTGGGCGCCGTGCATGGACACCACCGTGCCGTCCTTCTCCTTCTTGGGAGCGTCGATGCCGATGCCGATCTGGCCGGCACCCGCCTGGATGGTCGGGAAGTCGCCGGTCAGCCCGATGAAGGACGGGTCACCCGCGCTGGGCAGCCACTTGCCGAGTTCGGCGGGAGTGTCGCGCTCGGGGTCGGTGGTGACGAAGACGACCTGGAGCTTGTCCTGGTCCGCCTTGGGCAGCTGCTTCTTGGCGATGGCGAGGTTGCTCATCGTCAGCGGGCAGACGTCGGGGCAGTGCGTGTAGCCGAAGTAGATCAGCGTGGGCCTGCCCTTGGTCGCCTCCCGCAGGTCGAACTTCTTGCCCTTGGTGTCGGTCAGTACCAGGTCCGGCTTGGCGTACGGCTGGGTCAGCACGGTCGCGGCCCCGGTCTTCGCCTCGGTGGAGACGTTGGCGACCGGGCTGCCGGAACTGTCGGCGTTCTGGGTGACGGCGACGCCCGCCACGACCGCGAAAGCGGCCGTGACGGCGAGAGCCGCGATCAGCGGCGCTCGACGGCTGCGGCGGGGCTCCCCGTCGCTCTTGGGGTTGTGCATGGGTTTTTCTCTTTCAGAGATGCGTACGGGGGCCGGTCAGGCGGAACGGCGGCGTCCGGCGAGGACGCCGAAGGCGACACCCGCGGCACCGACGAGGATGCCGACGACACCAAGGATGCGGGCGGTGGAGTCGCTGCTGTCCGCGGAGGCCGTCTCGGTCTTCGCCTCGTCGTGGCCCGTGGCCTCGGCGTCGCCCTTGGCGGCGGCGCCGGTCGCGCCGGCGCCGTGGTGGTCGTCGGCAGCGGCCGACAGTTCGAGGACGGGAGCCGGGGACTCGGGCTCCTCGCCGCCCGCCGTCGGCTCCTCGATCCAGCGCACGATCTCCTTGTTGTCGTACGTCTGGATGGCCTTGAACACCATCTGGTCGGTGTTCTCGGGAAGTCGGCCGAGCGAGACCGGGAACTGCTGGAACTGGCCCGGTCCGATCTTGGTGCCGTCGGCGGTCCAGGTGACCTTGGTGACCGCCTCGGTGATCTGCTTGCCGTGCACCTCGAGGGGCTTGTCCAGCTTGGCCTTGGTGACCTCGACCTTCCAGCCGGGCACGGGCTGCGGCATCACGGACGACAGCGGGTGCTCGGCCGGCAGGTTGATCTCGACCTTGACCGTCGAGGCGTTGTCGCGCTCGTTGGGCACCTTGACGTAGACGACCGCGTAACCGCCCTTGGCCGCCTCGCCCTGCGGCTCGACGCCGACGTGAGCGGATGCGGCGCCGGAGAACATCAGCACGGAGGCGGCGGCGACGGCGGACGCGGCAGCGATACGGGAAACGTTCATGACAGAAAGCTCCACGGTGAGGAGTGGTGTGGTGTGCCGTCGGCGCACGGATGTGCGCGGGCACCACGGCACCACTCCTGTCGAGTGGGCCGCGTCAGGCGCTGAGAACGAATACGGGCGGCGGCCCGCGCCTGATCACCGTGTGCTGAAGCTCCTGTGCCGCGCGGAGCGGGGACGACGAGTCCGCGACCGGCGCGGGAGACGGCCGGGCACCGGGGGTTCCCCGAAGTCCGGTGAGCAGTGTCCGCACGAGGAAGAGCGCGGCGCGCAGCGGACGCAGCCACGCGGTCTGCACGGCCTCGTGGGCCGACTCGGCGGACAGCCGGATCAGACGCAGCAGAGCCGCGTCGCCGCGGCGCAGCAGCAGACCGGTCGCGACCGCGGCAAGCATGTGCCCGAGCAGCATGGGCAGGGTCGGCAGCAGCTCCGGAGCGGCCACGACCTCCGCCGTGTGCGCGTGCGCGGTGTGCGCGGCCGGGTCGATGCCCGACAGGGTGACGATGCGCCGGGCGTCGGCGGCGCTCATCGAGGATGCGCCCGCTCCGCACACCAGCTCGGCGGCCATCCTGATCAGGGTCTCGTCGGCCGTCGGCGCGAGTTTCAGATGCGCCTGACCGGAGGCGAAGAGCGTGTGCAGCCCCAGTTGTCCCGCGGTGAGCACTCCGGCGATGGCAGGCAGTGAACGCTGCCTGCCCGCGAAGGGCGTGACCACGACGAACACCCCGACGAAGCCGAGGACCAGGGTCCACACGGGGACCGCCCGGCAGGCGGCCAGCACATGTCCCGTCCCGGACAGCACGACGCAGACCGCGGTGAACACCGCGGCCCTCAACAGCCGCAGACCGGCTCCTGCGCGAGCTGTGCGTATGGACCACATGGCCGGGTCATCATCGCACTGCGGTGTCGGCGCCCGTACGGCAGGTCCGGAAGATCCCCTTTGCCGACATACAACGGCGGGCGCGGAACGCGCATCCGCCGAACGAGGGCCGCAGCGGTGACGGTGCGCTTACGGAGCGTGGCTTGGGGCAATACGTATCGGTATGTCGAGCCGCGGCCGGGAGGCTGGAGCATGAGCATCTGGTGGTCACTCCATTTGCGGCGCGAGGCTGCGAGCGTGCCGCTCGCGCGGCGTCTGCTGCTCGGCGCGATGGAGACCGCGGGCGTCGATCCGGACATCTCCTACGACCTGTCGGTCGCTTTGACGGAGGCGTGCGCCAACGCCGTCGAGCACGGCGGCGACCGCGACACCGACGAGGCGTCCAGGGCGTACCGCGTGACCGCCTATCTGGACGGCGAGAAGTGCCGTATCGAAGTGGCAGATTCAGGGCCGGGTTTCCCCACCGGCCGCGTCTCCGTGCGCGGCCGCGCCGTCGGCGCCGCGCCCGCGACCGCCGAGAGCGGACGGGGCCTGTGCCTGATCGAGCAGCTCGCCGACCACGTCCATGTCGGCAACAGGCCGGGACGCGGTGCGGTCGTCAGCTTCGACAAGGTCCTCAAATGGCGGGAGGGCGCGCTGCTCGACGTGTCGTGAGCCGCGCGCCCTCCCGGGCATCCGCTGTTTCAGCCCTGCCTGAGAGAAGCCATCCAGGCCTCGACCTCGTCGGCCTGACGCGGCAGCGCCGCCGAGAGGTTCCTGTTGCCGTCCTCGGTGACGAGGATGTCGTCCTCGATACGGACGCCGATGCCGCGGTACTCCTCCGGCACGGTCAGGTCGTCGGTCTGGAAGTACAGACCGGGTTCGACCGTCAGGCACACGCCGGGCTCCAGGGTGCCGTCGACGTACGCCTCGGTGCGCGCGGCGGCGCAGTCGTGCACGTCCATGCCGAGCATGTGGCCGGTGCCGTGCAGCGTCCAGCGGCGCTGGAGGCCCAGTTCGAGCACACGCTCCACAGGTCCTTCCAGCAGGCCCCACTCGACGAGCCTCTCGGCGAGCACACGCTGTGAGGCGTCGTGGAAGTCGCGGTACTTGGCGCCCGGCCTGACGGCCGCGATGCCTGCCTCCTGGGCCTCGTACACGGCGTCGTAGATCTTGCGCTGGATCTCGGTGTAGCGCCCGTTGATGGGCAGGGTGCGGGTGATGTCCGCCGTGTAGAGGGTGTGGGTCTCCACGCCGGCGTCCAGCAGCAGCAGGTCGCCGGAGCGGACCGGGCCGTCGTTGCGGACCCAGTGCAGGGTCGTGGCGTGCGGTCCGGCGGCGCAGATCGAGCCGTAGCCGATGTCGTTGCCCTCGACGCGTGCACGCAGGAAGAACGTGCCCTCGATGTAGCGCTCGCTGGTGGCCTCGGCCTTGTCGAGGACCTTGACGACGTCCTCGAAGCCGCGAGCGGTGGAGTCGCACGCCTTCTGCAGCTCGCCGATCTCGAACTCGTCCTTCACGGCGCGGGCCTCGGAGAGGAAGACGCGCAGCTCCTCGTCGCGCTCGGCGGTGACCTTGTCCGTCAGCGCGGCCTCGATCCCGGCGTCGTGGCCGCGCACCACCCGCACCGGGCCGGTGGCCTCGGTCAGCTTGCCGGCCAGCTCGCGCACGTCCTCGGCAGGGAGGCCCAGCAGCTGCTCCGCCTCCGCGAGGGAGTGGCGGCGGCCGACCCACAGCTCGCCCTGGCCGGACAGCCAGAACTCGCCGTTCTCCCGGTTGGAGCGGGGCAGCAGGTGGATGGTGGCCACGTGCCCCTCACGCCTGGGCTCCAGCACCAGGACGCCGTCCTCGGTCTGGTCGCCGGTCAGGTAGGCGTACTCGGTGGCCGCGCGGAAGCTGTACTCGGTGTCGTTCGAGCGCGTCTTCAGGTTTCCCGCGGGGACGACCAGACGCTCGCCCGGGAAGCGCGCGGAGAGCGCGGCACGGCGGGCGGCGGTCCGCTCGGCCTGTGCGATGGGCTCGAGGCCGTGCAGCTCCGTGTCGGCCCAGCCGGTGGTCATGTTCTCGGCCAGCTCGTCGGAAACCCCCGGGTAGAGGCCGTTCTTGCGCTGCTTGATCGGCTGCTCCTCGCCCTCCGGACCCGCTGCTTCAGCAACAGGACCGGATTCCGCCGGGGTGAGCTCCTCAGCCACGTCTGCCTCCTGGGCTTGTCGGCCTTGCCGTTACGACACCTGGCCCCTCGGCCGGGTTCGGCAAGGGGACCCCTCCATCGTATGTGCGACCGGAAGAGGACCCGAAGGAGGTGTGAGGAATCAGTCGAAACGGGCGGCAAGCAGGATGATGTCCTCCCCGTCCTCGTCGGCGTCCGCCCCATCGGGGAGGACGGCCCGCAGAACGTGGTCCGCGATCGCCGCGGGGTCGCCGCGCAGTGCCCGGGGCACGCTCGCGGCCGCCGCGTGCAGACTCGCGAAGGCGCGGTCCATGGGGGCGCCGGTGCGCCGCAACAGGCCGTCCGTGTACAGCAGCACCGTTTCTCCACGCTGGGGGCGCAGCTCCACACTCGGCGCCTCCCAGCAGGCGAGCATCCCGAGAGGGGCGGACAGGGAGGTCTCCACGAACTCGGTGCGCTGCTCCCCGATCACCAGTGGCGGTGTGTGACCGGCCCCGGCGAACACGATCTTCCTGTCGGCGGGTTCGGCATAGGCGAAGAGCGCGGTGGCCGTGCGGGCCGGCTCGGTGAGACGCAGCAGCAGTTCGAGATCGGACAGGACCGCGACCGGGTCCTCGCCCTCCATGACCGCGTACGCCCGAAGCGACGCCCGCAGCCTGCCCATGGCGGCGAGAGCGCTGGGGCCGCAGCCGCTGACCGATCCCACCGCGAGGCCCAGGGCGCCCTCCGGCAGCGGCAGCGCGTCGTACCAGTCGCCGCCGCCGTGCGGGCCGCTGTGGTGCCGGGCGGCCAGCTGGACGCCGGACACCCGCGGAAGACGGCTGGGGAGCAGCTCCTCCGCCACGGTCGCGACGGTGGAACGGGCGTGCTCCAGCTCGAGCAGGCGGGCGAGATGCGCGGTGGCAGTGCGCATGTAGAGGCCGACGAGGTGGCACTGGCGCTCGACGGGCGCGGCCGGTTCGTCGTAGAGCCAGACGGCCGCGCCGAGGGTGCCGGTCTCCTCAGTGGCGAGCGGCACCGTGTATCCGGCCGCGTAACCGAGCCGGAGGGCGACCTCGCGGTGGAGGGGGTCGAGCGAGTCGTCGGCGAGCAGGTCGGGTTGGGCCACGGGGGCGGGGACGCCCGCCGGGCCGTTGAACCGTCCGTCGAGGATGCGGCCGTACGCCGTGGCCCCGCGCGGCACCGTCTCGATGTGCCCGAGGTCGGAGCGGGTCAGGCCGAGGCCTCTGGCCAGGGCCGGGCCCGGGTCGTCGTCGAGAGGGCTGTCCCGCGCGCGGTTGTGCGGCGGTTCGAGGACGACCAGACCGCGAGGGGCGCCCACGAGTGCGGCACCCGCGGCGAGCAGTTCGTCGAGAGCGTCGTCGAGCGTGCCGGTTCTGATCAGCCGCTCGGTGAGTTCGTGGAGCGTGGTGAGGTCGGAGACCCAGGCGGCGAGCCGGTCCTGGAGCACCGCTCCGGCCGCAGGGGGCGCGGCGGGGACGGGGGGCAGGGTGGCGGGAGTGTGCGCGGGAGCGGGAACCGTTGAGTCGATTCCAGCCACTTTCGGCAGGTGAGGGGCGCTCATGTCAGCCGGCCTTTCGGCAGGTGGGTTTCGCTCAATAGCATCGCAAACCCCCATGTCATTCTGCGCCGCTATCAATGCATCCACATCTACACGCACACGTAAGGTGATGTCCAGCACTGTCCCGGTGGGATTGATGGTGTCTGGGGGGTGCTGGGGCAGCTGGTAACTTGGCTTGAAAATGCACCTGATGGCGTGCGATTGGGGTCGACTGATGGCGTTCGGCAGGGGGTGTCCCGGGGCGAAAGCCCAGGGAGAAGCGTCATTGCAAGCGTGCTGGGTACGTAAACGGTGATGACCGGGCGCAGTTGGAAGCGCCCCGGAACCTGGCGGCGGGCCCGGGCGTCCTAACAGCCGGAGGCCGCGCCTCATCCCCGAGTGGCGGGGAAGAAGTACAGCGGGACAGCAAGCGCCAGGCGCACGCCACCCCTCGCCACCCGTTTAATGGACCACAGCCCACGTTCGGCCCCCGTGGCGACGATCCTGTCGCCGGCGAACCAGGGGGCGCCCATGCCACTGGCAAGGGCCGATGAAGCGTCGATCAGCACGCGCACTTGTACGCACAGTAATGAGCTGCACACCGATGTGATGTGGACCCCGGCGTTCAACGGAAAGGAACGAGCGCTCATGCGCGAGATCCTCGGAAGGCGACGCAGGCTACGGAACCGGCGCAAGAAGGGCCCTGTTCAGCTCGAAGCGGCGCTGACGTGTGCCGTGGCGTGGCAGTGGCCCGTGCTTCCCGGTGTGGGAATGAAAACGGCCGGTGGCGACGGGCCGGACGGCAACGGCAACGGCAACGGCAAGGGCAGGGGCAGAAGCCGCGAGGACCGCGGATGCGCCTGCCCCGATCCCGAGTGCGTCGTCCCCGGCGCGCACCCCTTCGATCCCGGAATCCTCGCCGCGACCACCGACGAGCGGATGATCCGCTGGTGGTGGACCAATCGGCCCTCGGCCCCGATCATGCTGGCCACAGGGGGCCCTTCGCGGGCCGGATCGTCCGGGGAGGGCCGAGCGCCGTGCGCGGTGAGCCTGCCCGCGGTCGCCGCCGCCCGTGCGCTGTCCGTGCTCGACCGGATGGAAATGCGCCTGGGGCCGGTCGTCGCGACCCCCACCCGGTGGTCGCTGCTGGTGGCCCCGTACACCCTGGAACAACTCGGCGAACTGCTTTACGCCAAGGACTGCGTACCGAGTTCTCTGCGCTTCCACGGCAGCGGCGGCTATCTGGTGCTGCCGCCGTCGGAGACGGGCACGGGACAGGTGCGGTGGGAGCGGGCCCCGATGCCCGGTTCGGCCGCGCCGTGGCTGCCGGACGTGGAAGCGGTCGTCGACGCTCTGGTCGAGGCGAGCGCGAGCGCTTCGCCCGGCAGCGGACTGCACCCGCCGGAGGCCGGAGACGGCAGCCGGCTCACGTACTGACCGTCCGGCAGGCCCCGAGCGGTCCGAGCCGTCACTCGTACGGGTAGCGACTGGGCCGAGTTGTCACGGAACCGGGCGCGCGGTCGGCCGTGCGCCCGTACTCCGCCGATATCTTCGGGCCATCGTGACGAAACTCCCGCAGCCGGCAGGATGCCCATGAACCTCCGCAAGACCGGGCTCGCCGCCCTCGTGTTGACCGCCACGCTGCTGCCGCTCGTCGCGTCGGCGGGTCCGGCGCCCGTCGACGACACGAAGAACGGGAGCCGGGTCGTGGGGCCCGGTCTGCTGCCGGCGCTCGGCGTGCCGGACGGCGCCGACGGCGGCGCATCTTCGAATCAGGGTGGCGACGCGGGCGCTGCCGCTGCCGATGAAGATGAGGTCGGAGCCTTTGGGGAGGCGGTCCCGCGGACGACTTCCAGATGTGGGCCGGAACTCGCCTCACCCGGCGGGATCGATGCGCAGACCTGTGTGCTCACCAGTGACGGCAGAACCTGGGCCCGTACCTATTTCCGCAATGCGACCGGCGAGAAATTGACGTCCGTGCTCACTCTGATGGCACCGGGCGGACGTACTGTGCAGACCAACTGCAGGGCTCGGACGGGCGATGATCCGCGCACTTGTGAAACGCCCCGTGAACCTTCTCGCGGCCCTGCTTCGGCCTACTCCGCGGTGGCCGAGTTCGCCGCTCACGACGCAACGGGCGACGGGCGGCTGTTGCTGCGGTCGGGGAGCAACTCCCCGGATCCCAGGGGCGGTTGAGGCGACCGAGGCGGCCTCGGAAATGGAAACGCCCGATCGCTGGCGACGGGGGATGCACCAGCGACCGGGCTTCTAGAACGGTAACAAGAGATCTGCGGTTCGCAAATTCGATCTCTCGTATTCGGACAGGGATTTACCTTCCGATTGAGCGAGTTGTGACTGGCGTCACCCGGCGCCCGGCGGTAATCGTCACTCTCAGCTGAGTGTCACCTGGCGGTTGGTGAGACCGCCGCGTGACCGGCGCTCCTCCGCGGTCAGCGGAGCGTCGCTCTCCAGCGCGGCGGTCAGCCGCTCGGCGAACTCGGCGGCGGGCTTCTCGCACTCCTCGGCGCCCATCGTGGTCGGCAGGTCCCACACCGGGACCATCAGCCCGTGCGCACGGAAGGAACCGACCAGCCGGGTCCCCTCGCCGAGCGACGAACTGCCGGCGGCGTGCAGCCTGGCCAGGGCGTCGAGCAGCTGCTCCTCCGGGTGCGGCATGACCCAGCGGAGATGGTTCTTCTCCGGGGTCTCGCACCAGTAGGCGGCGTCGACGCCCGCGAGCTTCACCGTCGGAATCGCTGCCGCGTTGGCGCGCTCGAGAGAGGCGGCCACCTCGGGCGACGCCTGCTCGGCCGAGGCAGGGACCCAGAACTCGAAGCCGGAGTGGACGGTCGGCTCGAAAGAGGCGTCCGCGTCGAGCAGATCCTGCAGCCGAACTCCGTCGGCCGCGGCCGTGCCGGGGGTGACGGGAGTGCCGGGCTCGGCCGTGAGAGCCCGCTGCAGGGTGCTCGCGAGGTCGCGGCTGAGGTCACCGGAAGGGGTGTCGTTCTGCAGCCCGAGCAGCACCGAGCCGTCATCGCGGCGCAGTGCCGGCCACGCCATGGGGAGCACCGTCGCGAGCGTCACGGACGGCACGCCGTCGGGAAGGCCGTCCTTGAGGGTGAGTTCGACGGTCGCGGCGGGAACCAGCTCGCGCAGGGCCACCCAGTCGCACTCGCCCGGCAGCCCCTCGAAGGGCCGCTGGACCAGCTCGGTCACGGCGTGCGACGCGGCACGGCCGTGACAGGCCTTGTAGCGGCGGCCCGAGCCGCAGGGGCAGGGCTCGCGGGCTCCCACGACCGGAACCGGCTCATTGACGCCTGCGGCGCGGGCCCCGTTCCTGTGCTGGGGCTTGGTCGCCTTCGTCTGGGGGCGCTTCTTGGCCATGGTGTGGCTTTCTCCCGATTGCGGCGGTGCTGTGTCGGGCGCGAGCCTAGTCGTACGCCGCCTCTGCGGGGGAACAGCGGGCGCTGCCACCTCGAAAGTCGCCGACGACCGCCGTGGAGAGGGGCCGAGTGCGCGTCGGCCGCGTCGGCCTGGTCCTCCGTCTGCCGCGGCGTCGTCAGTGGAGGTCGTCGTCAGTCGAGATCGTCGAAAGCGTCGGCGAAGTCGAACGAGGGACCGGCGACGCGCGTGGCGAAATCCTCGCGGCGATGCCCTTCCGTGACGATCACCCACACCGTGACCTCACCGGTCGCGGTGTCGCGTACGCCCCATTCCTGCGCCAGCGCCGAAATGATGTTCAACCCCCGGCCGCCTCGCGCGGTGACCGAGGGCGTGGCCGGAACAGGACGGGTCGGCCCGCCTCCGTCCGTCACCTCGACCGTGAGCCGCCCGACGTTGTCGACGCCCCACGCTGCCAGTACGTCCCCGTCGCCCGCATCGCCGTGCCCCAGCGGTCTGCCGTGCCGGCATGCGTTGCTGAGCAACTCGGAAAGGATCAGCACCGCATCGTCGACGACCGCTTCCGACACACCGCTGCGGCTCAGCTGCTCGCGCATCCTGTGTCGCGCCTTGCCCACGCCCGCAGGGCCATGGGGTACGGCCATGCTCGACGACGTGGGCACCTCCTGTGCCACCACAAACGCCACCCCCGAGACCTCCTTTGCCCCACGCCACGGTGTGAATGCCCCAATGGACTGGACCGGAAACCGGCCAAGGGCGCAGCAGTGACGTAGTCGACACGATCGAGTACGTACCGAACGCGCCGGGGCACTCGCCATGAAGCGGATCAGAGGCGGCCCAGCTGGGACAGCACCTGCTTGGGGCGGTTGGTGATGATGGCCTCCACGCCCAGCCGCACGCAGAGCTCGACGTCCTCCGGCTCGTTCACGGTCCAGACGTGGACCCGGTGGCCCGCGCGGTGCAGCCGGTCGACGTAGCCGGGGTGGTTGCGCACGATCCGGATGCCCGGACCGGCGATCCGGGCGCCGGCCGGCAGCCGGCCCTCGCGCATCCGAGGCGTCATGAACTGCATCAGACAGACGGTGGGGACCCTTGGCGCGGCCGCCGCGATCCGGTGCAGGGAGCGGGCGGAGAAACTCATGACGCGCACCGCGGACTCGTCGGGCGAGGCCGGTGCCGACAGCCCGAACCGCCCCAGCAGCTGCAGCAGCCGCTCCTCGACCTGTCCCGCCCAGCGGGTGGGGTGCTTCGTCTCGATGGCCAGCTCGACGCGGCGGCCGGAATCGGCCACCAGCTCCAGCAGCCGCTCCAGGGTGAGGACGGAGGTGAGGGACGGGTCCCTCCAGTCCGGGCTCTCCGTCGCGTCCTTCCAGGAACCGAAGTCGAGGGCGGCGAGATCCGCGAGCTCCAGGGCGGAGACCGCACCCCGTCCGTTGGACGTGCGGTTCACCCGACGGTCGTGGACGCAGACCAGATGACCGTCGGCGGTGAGCCGTACGTCGCACTCGAGAGCGTCCGCGCCGTCCTCGATCGCCTTCCGGTAGGCGGCCAGGGTGTGCTCGGGGGCGTCTTCCGATGCGCCGCGGTGGGCGACGACCTGGATGCTGTGCTGCCGTGCTTGGGTCACCGCGTCATGGTGTCACCGTGACGGGGTAGGCGTGTGCACGGTCCCCGAGAACGGCGAAAGCGAGCGGGCGGACGCCCCGTGGGTGACCCGAAGGGCGTCATGAAGGTGCGCCCGTATTGTCGGAAGTAAAGGATTGCCGGAATACGCACAGGTCCTGCTTACAGTGGCCTGACGTGCGGTGGGAAAAGCTGGCCCCGGAAACTCGACACGGAATCCGACGTGGAACCTGAGGAGAAAGACCTGTGAGCACTGAGAACGAGGGCAACGCGGTCCCGGCCGCCCCGTCCGTACCTCCTGTGCCGGGCGCCGCTCCCGAGGGACCGACGTCACCGACGCCGGGAGCCGGGTCGCACGAGATGGCGCACGAGCCCATGGAGCCCGCCACTCCTCCCGACCCCGCCACGGCACCGCTTCCCGTACACGCGGCCGAAACGCCGCCGCCGTCCGCACCGCCGGCCCCCGCCCATGCTGCGGCGCACCACCCCGGCACGGGTTGGCCCCCGCCGCCGCCCGCACTCCCCTCCTACGGAGGCGGCGGTCCCTACGGGGGCGGCGGCCCCGCCTGGGGGGAGCCGGCCCCGGCGCAGCAGCCCCGGCCCAAGCGAGCCGGCGGACTGGCGGCCGCGGTCCTGGCCGCGGCGCTCGTCGCCGGCGGTGTCGGGGGCGGCGTCGGCTACTGGGCGGCCGAACGGAACGACGACAGCTCCAGCTCGACCACGGTCTCCGCGGCCGACCCGCGGGACCTCAAGCGCGACCCGGGCACGGTCGCGGCCGTCGCGTCGAACGCGCTGCCCAGCGTGGTGACGATCGAGGCCAAGTCGGGCGGCGGTGGCATCGAGGGCTCGGAGGGCGAGGGCGGCACGGGCACCGGCTTCGTCTACGACAAGGAAGGCCACATCCTCACCAACAACCACGTGGTGGCCTCCGCGGCGGAGAGCGGCACCGTGTCGGCGATCTTCTCCAACGGCAAGAAGTACGACGCCGAAGTGGTCGGCCGCGCGCAGGGCTACGACGTGGCCGTCCTGAAACTGAAGGATGCGCCCTCGGGCCTCGAACCGCTGGCCCTCGGCAACTCGGAGAAGGTCGCGGTCGGCGACTCGACCATCGCGATCGGCGCACCCTTCGGGCTGTCCAACACCGTCACCACGGGCATCATCAGCGCCAAGAACCGCCCGGTCGCCTCCGGCGACGGTTCCAGCGGCAAGAACTCCTACATGAGCGCGCTGCAGACCGACGCCTCCATCAACCCCGGCAACTCCGGCGGCCCTCTGCTCGATTCGCGCGGCGCGGTCATCGGCATCAACTCGGCCATCCAGTCGGCGGGCAGTGGCGGCTTCGGGCAGACGCAGGCGGGCTCCATCGGCCTCGGGTTCGCCATTCCGATCAACCAGGCGAAGACGGTCGCCGAACAGCTCATCAAGACGGGCCAGCCGGTCTACCCGGTGATCGGCGCCACGGTCGACATGTCGGAGCAGGGCTCGGGCGCGCAGATCACGGAGGAGGGTTCCGGCGGTTCTGCGGCGGTGACCCCGGACGGACCGGCGGCCAAGGCCGGCCTCGAGCCGGGCGACGTCATCACCAAGTTCAACGGCAAGCCGATCGACAGCGGACCGACCCTGATCAGCGAGATCTGGACCAAGAAGCCCGGCGACAAGGTCCAGTTGACCTTCGAGCGTGACGGCAGGTCCCAGACGGTCGAGGTCGTCCTCGGCGAACGCAAGGGCGACAGCTGACCCGCCCCGCCCCCACCTTCCCCGAACGCTGCTGCGCCGCGCGACGCGGGCCCGGTAGTCTGTAGCCCGTTCCGCAGCAGGTGAGGCGGGGCGTGGGTGGGTTGCCCGAGCGGCCTAAGGGAACGGTCTTGAAAACCGTCGTGGCGCGAGTCACCGTGGGTTCAAATCCCACACCCACCGCGCATGTCGAGGGCCCCTGACCAGGTAAATCGGTCAGGGGCCTTCGTGCTGTGCGCTGTCCGTGGCTGCCCGTCGTTCCTCGGTACTTCCCGCGCGATCGAGCATGGAGGGGCACGCCGCTAGCGCGTCTGCGCGCGGTACCGCTTGAGCAGCGCGGTGATCTTCTCGTGGTCGCCTGCGCCGTTCAGCTCCGTCAGCAGGTCATCGGGGCAGAGCTCGTAGTGGTCGCCCCACCAGCGTCGACCCTTGTTGTCCCAGATGCGGTAGCCACCCGGAACGCCTCTGGCCACGTATCGCCTTCTGCTCACGCAGTCCTCCCCCTGGGTCGACGCGGCCTGTCGACGGTACCGGGACGTCGGTGGAGCGGTTGTGGGCGGGAGCTGTCATTGGCCAGGGGCAGGGGCAGGGACGGCGGGCGGCAGGCGGCGGGCGGGCATTGTCAGTGGATCCGGCTACCGTGCGGGGTGTTCGGCCGGACGGAGATCGTGAGGGACTCGCGGCCATGGGGGGGTGGGTATTGAAGGTCCCCGGCAGCCGACTCGGGACTGGAACCGGGATCCATGGCCCCACCCCCCACCTCAGCGAACCGGGCGTGCTCACGGAACTTGGGCGCCGGCGCGTCCTCGTGAGGGCGGGGCGCGGGGTGGTCAGTGGACGTCGCGGGTCGAGGTGAGGCGGTCGGCGGAGGCGATGGTGGCGCGGGCTTCGCGTTCGGTGAGGCCCGCGCGGACCGCCGCGTCGACGAGGCCCGCCGTGAGGGTGTCGCCCAGGCCGTTCTCGTAGGCGCGGCATGCCGCCCAGAACAGCCGGGTGTTGCGCTGGCCTTCTTGTGCCGCACGGACGAACTGGACCAGGCCGTGTCCCTGCCCGTGGCCGGGCACCGGGCCGCGGGTGGAGCGGGGGCGTTCGGGGGGTGTGATCAGGCGGAGGAGGGCCTGGGGGCAGGGTGCGGCGGGAAGGTCCGCCGTGCCGGGCGCGAGGCGGTACGCGCCGTGGACCGTGACCGAGCCCGGTCCTACGAGGTAGCCGCCGGTGCCGCGGACGTCGATGCCTGGAGCCAGCCGGCTCGCCGAGTTGGGGACGACCGTGTCGCCCGGGCCGGTCAGCCACAGGTGGCGGCCGCCGCTCGGTGTGAGGACGGTGACGGTCTCCGGGAGGGTGAACAGGTGGCGCAGCGCCAGGTGCTGGAGCTCGGCCATGGAGTCGGTCGACGACTTGGTGTCGAGGTCGATGCCGATCAGATGGTGCGGCGGCCGCCCGCACGCGATGCCGTATCCCGTGGCCCAGGGCGCGGCGGCGAAGAGCGCGCGTACCCCCGCCGGGTCGGTGGTCGCGTCGTGGACACCGTGGCCGGGGAGACCGCACTCGCCCCGGCACCGGACCGGGTCGGGGTCGCCCCGGTGGGGTGAGCGCAGGGCGGGGAGCTTGGTGGGCGAAAGGGGGATGACGGGGAGCCCGCGCTCCGCGGCGGAGAGAGCGTGGGCGAGGGCCAGGGTGGCGGTCTGCCGGTCGGTGATGGCCATGACTCCATGCTCGTACAAATGTTCGAGCAAAGGAAGAGGTAGGGAAAGGGGTTTATCGACATGTCCTCACACTTGCGAGCGAATCGCCCCTTCTGGGGTGGTTCATGCGTGATCACGTGGGCAACTCTGATCCTGCGACGTCGTGATCAGTACGGGGTGGACAGGCCAACCACCCCTGCACTCAACGCACTTGAGCAGTCCCGCTTCATGGAGGAAAGACATGGCAAGCATCCGCTCCGCCCGCGTTCTCACCGTTTCCGCGGCACTGCCCCTCGCGGCCGTGCTTCTCGGCGGGGTGGCCCAGGCGGACAACGGCGGCTTCGCGGACGACGGGTCGAACGTGTCGGTGGCGACGGTCCCCGGCAGTGGCGTGGGCGGCGCCGGCTTCGGCGACCCGTCCACCGCTCAGCAGGTGGCTACCGGCTGGGGCGCGAGCAATCAGAGCCATACCGCCCGGTTCGACGGGGCCGGTTTCGCGGTGGTCGACCAAGGCGACGTCACAGTGAATTTCTCACCACTGTGGTGACGGCCGGCCCGAGGGGAGCGTGATCCGGGGGAGACGTGATCGTCTGCGCGACGGTGCTTGGGGGCGCCGTCGCGCAGTCGTGTGAGGGGGTGTGTGCGCGGTGGGCTGCAGCGCCTGAGCCTTGACAGGCGTCAGGAAACTGACGGACAGTCAGATAGTGGAGAGGGGGCATCGGTGACCGACGAGCTGTACGCACGGCTGAAGACGTACGAGGGGCGGGCCGCCGCCTCGGGCGTGGGTAAGGATCTCGTCAACGAGCCGATGATCAGGCACTGGTGCGAGGCGATGGGGGACGGCAACCCGGCCTACACAGGGCCGGACGCCGTCGCACCTCCCACGATGCTCCAGGCATGGACGATGGGTGGCCTCTCGGGTCACACCGGCCGGGCGGCGGCGCAGGACGAACTCTTCGGACTGCTCGACGGCGAGGGATACACCTCCGTGGTGGCGACCGACTGCGAGCAGGAGTACCTGCGACCGCTGCGCCCGGGCGACCGGATCACCTTCGACGCGGTGATCGAATCCGTGTCGCAGCGCAAGACGACCAGGCTCGGTACCGGGTACTTCATCACCACGAGGATGGAGGTGCGGGCAGGCGGCGAGCTCGCGGGCACGCACCGGTTCCGGATCATCAAGTACGCCCCCGCAAGCCCGAAGCCGGCCTCGAAGCCGAAGGCCGGCCGCCCGCGCCCGGTGGTCAACAGGGACAACGCGGGCTTCTGGGAGGGCGTGGCCGGGCACCGGCTGCTCATCCAGCGCTGTGGCGGTTGCGGGACGCTGCGTCTGCCGTGGCTGCCGGGATGCGGTTCCTGCGGCTCACCGGACTGGGACACGCTCGAGGCGAGCGGCTCGGGAAGCGTCTTCTCCCATGTGGTCGTGCACCACCCTCCGTTCCCGGCCTTCGACCCGCCGTTCACGGTGGGGCTGATCGAGCTGGCCGAGGGTGTGCGGATCGTCAGCAACGTCGTGGGTGTCCCGCACGACAAGGTGCACATCGGAATGCCGGTCGAGCTGGAGTTCCTCAGCGTGGACGGGGAGTTCGAGCTGCCCGTCTTCCGGGGCGTGTGCGAGGGGGCGACTCGATGAGCCGTGAGCCGGGCCGCGGCGTCGGCGCGACGCTGCCCACCCTGACCGTTCCCGTCACGCGCACCCTCGTCGTGGCGGGAGCCCTCGCCTCGCGGGACTTCCAGGACGTGCACCACGACGCGGAGATCGCCAAGGAGAAGGGGTCGCTGGACATCTTCATGAACATCCTGACGACGAACGGCCTGGTCGGCCGGTACGTCACCGACTCCTTCGGCGAAGGCGCCGTTCTCCGCAAGGTCGCCATACGCCTCGGCGTCCCCAACTATCCGGGAGACACGATGGTGCTGAGCGGCACGATCACGGCGGTCGACGGCACGACGGCCGAAGTGCGGGTCGTCGGCTCCAACGCGCTCGGTGACCACGTCACCGGCACGGTGACGGTGACCCTCCCGGAGGCCGAAGAATGACCATCCGTGAGAGGGACTCGCTCGGCGGCAGGGCGGCCGTCGTCGGTATCGGGGCGACCGAGTTCTCCAAGGACTCCGGACGCAGCGAGCTGACCCTGGCCGCCGAAGCAGTACGGGCAGCGCTCGACGACGCCGGTCTCTCCCCCGCGGACGTGGACGGCATGGTCACGTTCACCATGGACACCAGCCCGGAGATCACCGTCGCACAGGCGGCGGGTATCGGTGAGCTGTCGTTCTTCTCCCGTGTCCACTACGGCGGCGGCGCGGCCTGCGCGACCGTGCAGCAGGCGGCGCTGGCGATCTCGGCGGGCATAGCGGAAGTCGTCGTCTGCTACCGGGCGTTCAACGAGCGTTCCGGGCGGCGTTTCGGTTCCGGCGTGCAGCACCGTGAGCCCTCCGCGGAAGGCGCGGCCCTCGGCTGGAACCTGCCGTTCGGGCTGCTCACCCCTGCCTCCTGGGTGGCTATGGCCGCCCAGCGCTACCTGCACGCGTACGGGCTGACCCCGGAGGTGTTCGGTCATGTGGCCGTCAACGGCCGGCGTCACGCGGCCACCAACCCCGCCGCGTACTTCCACGGCCGTCCGATCACCCTGGACGACCACGCCGCCTCCCGGTGGATCGTCGAGCCGCTGCGGCTGCTCGACTGCTGCCAGGAGACCGACGGCGGCCAGGCGATCGTCGTCACCGGCGTCGAGCGGGCCCGCGACCTGCCCCGCCCCGCGGCGGTGATCCTGGCCGCGGCGCAGGGGGCGGGCAGGTCCCAGGAGCAGATGACCAGCTTCTACCGTGACGACCTCACCGGCCTGCCCGAGATGGGGGTCGTCGCCGGGCAGTTGTGGCGGACCTCGGGTCTCGCTCCCGGCGACATCGACGTGGGGATCGTCTACGACCACTTCACGCCGTTCGTGCTGATGCAGCTGGAGGAGTTCGGTTTCTGCGGGCCGGGCGAAGGTGCGGACTTCGTGGCCGCGGACTCGCTGCCGCTCAACACTCATGGAGGACAACTCGGGGAGGCGTATCTGCACGGCATGAACGGCATCGCGGAAGCGGTCAGACAGCTTCGCGGCACCTCCGTGAACCAGATACCCGGGGCGGCCACGGCGCTGGTCACGGCGGGCACCGGCGTGCCCACCTCGGGACTGCTCCTCGGGGCCCACGGCGGGTAGCCCCTGCGGGTGTCCTCCACCTTCAGGAGGTGCAGCCCCGGCCGGCCCTACAACCTGAGGGGGACAACGCTTCGGGACCTGGGGCCGATCCGCGCGGCAGGGCGCGCTCCTAGCGTGGAAGCCATGACCACGCCTGTCTGTACGAGCGCTTCCAAGGCCGCCGCGCCGGTGCCGTCGTACACGCCCTACACCTCGTTCTCGTCGTACGTCCGGGCGCGGGGGCCCGTGCTGCTGCGGACCGCCCGGTCGCTGACCTCGAACCCGAGCGACGCGGAGGACCTGCTGCAGACGGCGCTGACCAAGACGTACGTCGCCTGGGAGCGGATCGAGGACCACCGGGCGCTCGACGGGTACGTCCGCCGCGCGCTGCTGAACACGCGCACGTCGCAGTGGCGCAAGCGCAAGGTGGACGAGTTCGTCTGCGACGAGCTGCCGGAGCCGGAGACCGTTCCCGCCGCGGACCCCGCTGAGCAGCAGGTGCTGCACGACGCGATGTGGCGCGCGGTGATGAAGCTGCCGGACCGCCAGCGTGCGATGGTCGTGCTCCGGTACTACGAGGATTTGAGCGAGGCCCAGACGGCGGAGGTGCTCGGGGTGTCGATCGGTACGGTCAAGAGTGCGGTGTCCCGGGCGCTCGGCAAGCTTCGCGAGGACCCGGAGCTGTCACCGGTCCGCTGACTGGTCGAGTGACCGGACTCCAGGGCGCGGGCTCGGTACGGCGCCGGGCCTGCGGGTTGTGGCCCCGTGAGCGGAACCGGCCTGCGGGATGCCGCCCGGTGAGGGGACCCGGCCTGCGGGATGCCGCCCGGTGAGGGGACCCGGCCTGCGGGATGCGGCCCGTAATCGGACCCCGGCCTGCGGGACGCAGGCTTCGGTACGCGCCCCGGCCCCCGCGGCGTGTGCACTGCTGTGCAGTGTTGTGCGGGGATGGGTGGCGATTGATTACCCTCGGGTAGTGACATACCGCGTGGTATGTGCGCAGAATCTACCCACCCTTTCTGCCACGTAGCGCTAGCGCCCACCGGGAGGACGCCGTGCTGAGCACCATGCAGGACGTACCGCTGACTGTGACCCGCATCCTTCGGCATGGGATGACGATCCACGGCAAGTCACAGATCACCACCTGGACCGGTGAGGCCGAGCCGCAGCGCCGCAGCTTCGCGGAGGCCGGGCGGCGCGCCACCCAGCTGGCCAACGCCCTGCGCGACGAGCTCGGCATCGACGGTGACCAGAGAGTCGCCACCCTGATGTGGAACAACGCCGAGCACGTCGAGGCGTACTTCGCGATCCCTTCCATGGGCGCGGTGCTCCACACCCTCAACCTCCGCCTGCCCGCAGAGCAGCTGGTCTGGATCGTCAACCACGCCGCCGACCGGGCCGTGATCGTCAACGGCTCGTTGCTGCCGCTGCTGGCCCCGCTGCTGCCGCACCTTCCGACGATCGAGCACATCATCGTGTCCGGCCCGGGCGACCGTGCCCTCCTCGCCGACACCGACGCACAGGTCCACGAGTACGAGGAGCTGATCGCGGGCCGCCCGACCACCTTCGACTGGCCGGAGCTGGACGAGCGCGCCGCCGCGGCCATGTGCTACACCTCCGGCACCACCGGCGATCCCAAGGGCGTCGTCTACTCCCACCGCTCCATCTACCTGCACTCGATGCAGGTCAACATGGCCGAGTCGATGGGGCTGACCGACCGGGACACCACTCTCGTGGTCGTCCCCCAGTTCCATGTGAACGCCTGGGGCCTGCCGCACGCCACGTTCATGACCGGCGTCAACATGCTGATGCCCGACCGTTTCCTGCAGCCCGCGCCGCTCGCCGAGATGATCGAGCGCGAGAAGCCCGACCACGCCGCGGCGGTCCCCACCATCTGGCAGGGCCTCCTCGCGGAGGTGACGGCCAACCCCCGCGATCTGAGCTCCATGCGGCAGGTCACGATCGGCGGTGCCGCCTGTCCGCCCGCGCTCATGGAGGCGTACGACAAGCTCGGTGTGCGGCTCTGCCACGCGTGGGGCATGACGGAGACCTCGCCGCTCGGCACGATGGCCCACCCGCCCGCCGGGCTGACAGCGGAGCAGGAGTGGCCGTACCGCATCACCCAGGGCCGTTTCCCCGCGGGTGTGGAGGCGCGGCTTGTCGGCCCCGGCGGCGAGTTCCTCGACTGGGACGGCGAGTCCGCCGGTGAGCTGGAGGTCCGCGGCACCTGGATCGCGGGCGCCTACTACGGCGGCGCGGGCGGCGAGGACTTCCGGCCCGAGGACAAGTTCAGCGAGGACGGCTGGCTGAAGACGGGCGACGTCGGCGTGATCAGCCCCGACGGCTTCCTCACCCTCACCGACCGGGCCAAGGACGTCATCAAGTCCGGCGGCGAGTGGATCTCCAGCGTCGAGCTGGAGAACGCCCTGATGGCGCACCCCGAGGTCGCGGAGGCCGCGGTCGTCGCCGTACCGGACGAGAAGTGGGGCGAGCGCCCGCTGGCGACCGTGGTGCTGAAGGAGGGTTCGACCGCGGACTACGAGACGCTGAAGACGTTCCTCGCCGGGAAGATCGCCAAGTGGCAGCTGCCCGAGCGCTGGGCGGTGATCCCGGCCGTGCCGAAGACGAGCGTGGGCAAGTTCGACAAGAAGGTCATCCGCAGGCAGTACGCGGACGGTGAGCTCGACGTGACGGAGCTGTAGCCGTCGCGCCGCGGACACGGAAAGAGGGGCCGGTGGTCACGACCACCGGCCCCTCCCGCGTCAGTTGGTGCCGATCTTCGCCAGCAGGTCGACGATGCGTGCCTGCACCTCGTTGCTGGTGGAGCGCTCCGCGAGGAAGAGCACCGTCTCCCCCGAGGAAAGCCGCGGCAGTTCGGCGGGATCGAGACCGGCCGAGGTGTAGACGACCAGCGGAGTGCGGTTCAACTGGCCGTTCGCGCGCAGCCAGTCGATGATTCCGGCACGCCGGCGGCGTACCTGCATCAGGTCCATCACCACCAGGTTCGGCCGCATCTGCGTGGCGAGAGTGACCGCGTCCGCGTCGGCACCGGCCCGCGCCACCTGCATGCCGCGCCGCTCCAGCGTGGCCGTCAGCGCGAGGGCGATCTCCTCGTGCTCCTCGATCAGCAGCACCCGCGACGGATGCTGTTCGCTGTCCCGCGGCGCCAGCGCCTTGAGCAGTACGGCCGGATCGGCACCGTACGCCGCCTCCCGCGTGGCCTGGCCGAGACCCGCGGTCACCAGCACCGGCACCTCGGCGGCCACGGCCGCCTGGCGCAGGGACTGCAGCGCGGTGCGTGTGATCGGCCCGGTCAGCGGGTCCACGAACAGTGCGGCGGGGAACGCCGCGATCTGGGCGTCGACCTCCTCGCGCGAGTGCACGACGACGGGCCGGTAGCCGCGGTCGCTCAGTGCCTGCTGCGTGGACACGTCGGGGGCGGGCCACACCAGCAGCCGGCGCGGATTGTCCAGCGGCTCCGGAGGCAGTTCGTCGTCGACGGGCTGCGGCTGCGGCCGGTTGGTGACCTCGACGGCGCCACCGGGACCGTCCAGCGGCTCAGGCCCCTCGGCGCCCTCGTCCGGGGCCCCTATGGCGTACGCCCGGCCCTCGGAGCGGGCTTCCGCCCGGTCGGCCGGCAGGCGGGGGCCGTTCTGCTGCGCGGCGGGCGTGGTGGCGGGCACAGGGGCCGCCGCCGGCTGCGGATGGGCGCGGGCGGCCGGCTCGGGACGCTCACTGTCCGGACGTGTGCCGAGCTTCCTGCGGCGGCCGGAGCCGAGTGTCTGGTTCTGCTGCTGCGTCAGGTGCTGGGCGAAGGGCACGCCCTGGCCCAGGGTGCGCACGCTGAAGGCACGTCCCTGAGTGGAGTCCGCGGGGGCCGGCTGCTCCTCGGGCAGGGGCTGCGCGGCTCGTGCGGCCGCGGGGCGGGGCGACTCGGCGGCAGGCTCGGCGGCAGGCAGGGCGAGCGGCTGCCGGACGCCTTCCTCCTGCGTCCTGGGCTGCGCGGGCGCGGGTGCCGCGGGCGGCAGGGGCAGCGACACGGAGCCGGTCGCCGAAACCGGATCCGAAACCGGCTCCGGAACGGCGAGGCCCTGACCAGCGGAATCGGCCGGGCCGGTCGGGTCGGCCGGGCCGGTGGGGTCGGCCGGGCCGGTGTCGCCCGTGCCCTCCTGTCCCCACGCCGCGTGTCCGGTCGCCGTCGGTCCCACCGGGGTCGCCGGGGCGGCAGGCGCTGCCGCGGCGGCCGGAGTTCCGGCGGGTGACTGCGGCTGCTCCTCCCTGCGCGCCCGCCTGCGTCCCGTCGGGGACGGGTGCTGCTGAGGCGGCGTGTGGTGCCGGGAGTCCGGGTCCCCGGACACGGCGTCGTGCCGCTCCGCCACGGTGCTGTCCGGCTGGACCGCCGGGGCGGGGGCAGGAGCAGGAGCAGGTACGGGGGCGGGCACCCTGTCGGCCTCGGCCGGCGGCAGTGCGAAGGCCGTACGCGGCGCCCCGCTCTCGGCCTGGCTCGGCGCCGCTGCCAGCGCTCGCCTGGCGCGCCGACCGGTCGGCTGCGGTGTGTGCTGAGACTGCTGGGGCGGGGTCGGCTGTTCCTGCCGCTCCTGCGACGAGGGTTCTTCCGGCGACGGCTCCGCCGACGTCCTCGGCAGACCGCTCTCGACGGCTCGCCGTGCGCGCCGTCCCGAAGACGAAGACTGGACACCGTGGGCGTCGACCGGTACGCCCTGCGGCGGCACGGTCTCCCCCAGCGCGGCCCGTCCGCTCGCCCCTTCGGCTGCCGTGACCACGGAGCCCGCCGAGGGCTGCAGGGCTCCGGCGGAGTCCTCCGCCGGGCTGGGACGGCCACGACGGCGCCCGGTGCCACCGCTCCTGCCCGTGCGCTCGCCGGTGCCACCCTCCGGGGCGTCACTGTCCGTGGAACCGCCCGCGGCGCCACCCGTGTCCTGCGCGGGAATGAACTCGGCGTCCGGCTGTGCCGCGCGGCGACGCCCGGTCGGCGGCGCGGCCACCGGATCCTCCATGGCGACCGGGCTCTCCAGGAACGCGTCCGTGGAGGCGCGCCGGGCCCGTCGGCGGCCACCGCCACCGGTGGTCGTGCCCGAGGGGGCCGCGGCGGTCTGCGCGGGCTCTGCGGTCTGCTGGCTGGGGAGGGCGGGCAGCGCGGGCAGCTGGTGGACGACCGGAGCGGGGGGCGTGACCGTTCCCGCGCCCTCCCCCAGCGGTACCTCGAGCACATACGCGCTGCCGCTCATGCCCGGCACGTCGTGCGTCTGCAGCACGCCGCCGTGCGCCCGTACGATCCCGCGCACGATCGGCTCGTGCACCGGGTCGCCGCCGGCGAACGGCCCGCGCACCTCGATCCGCACGACGTCGCCGCGCTGGGCGGCCGCGACCACGACCGTGGAGTCCACGTAACCGCCGCTGGGCGGGAGCTTGGCCCTGCCGGTGGAGTCGACGCCCGCCACGTCCGCCACCAGATGCGCGAGCGCGGTGGCCAGCCGGACCCCGTCGACCTCGGCCTCTATCGGCGGAGCGTGCACGGCGAACTGGGCCCGCCCGGGCCCGATGAGCTCGATCGCACCGTCGACACCGGCCGCGACGACCGCGTCGAGGAGCACATTGGCCTTCGCCAGCCGCTGCACGCCGCTGTCGAGCTGCTGATAGCCGAGAACATTGTCGACAAGTGTGGTCATCCGGGCGTGACCGGCGGCGAGATGGTGCAGGATCTGGTTCGCCTCCGGCCACAGCTGCCCGGCCGGATCGGCCGCCAGCGTCGCCAGTTCCGTGCGCAGCTCCTGCAGCGGCCCGCGCAGCGACTCCCCGAGCACCGCGGCCAGCTGTGCGTGCCGGGCGGCCAGTTCCGTGTACCGCTCCGCGCCGCTCTCGAGCTCGGCCGTGTAACGGTCGGCCTTGTCGGCGAGTTCGGCCTCGTACCGTTCCGAAGTGGCGGCGAGCTCCGCGGCCAGCCGTTCCCTGGTCTCCGTCAGCTCGGACGTGAGCCGCTCGGTCGTCTCCGCGAGTTCCGACGTGAGCCGCTCCGTGGTCTCCGTCAGCTCGGACGTGAGCCGCTCGGTCGTCTCCGCGAGCTCCTCGGCATGCGCCTGTGCCTGCTCCTCGTACGGGCGCCGGTCGGTGAACGTCATCACCGCGCCGACCAGCTGGTCCCCGTCACGTACCGGCGCCGTCGTCAGGTCGACGGCCACCTTGTCGCCGCTCTTGGACCACAGCACCTGTCCGCGCACCCGGTGCTTGCGCCCGGACTTGAGCGTGTCCGCGAGCGGCGACTCCTCGTACGGGAACGGATCACCGTCCGCGCGTGAATGCAGGATCAGCGGATGCAGCTCCTGCCCGCCGAGGTCGCTGGCGCGGAATCCGAGGATCTGAGCGGCGGCGGGGTTGACGAGCACGACCCGGCCGTCGGTGTCCGTGCCCACGACGCCCTCGGAGGCCGCCCGCAGGATCATCTCGGTCTGCCGCTGCGAACGCGCCAGCTCCGCCTCGGTGTCCACGGTGCCCGACAGGTCCCGGACGACGAGCATCAGCAGCTCGTCACCGGTGTACGCGTTGTGCGAGTCGTACGCCTCTCGCCCGTCCTCCAGGCTCGCGCTGGTCACCTCGGCCGGGAACTCGCCGCCGTCCGTGCGCCGCGCGATCATGCGGGTCGGCTTCGTACGGCCCCGGTGGTCGGCGGCGTCGGGCCGGCGCATCGAGCCGGGGATCAGCCGCGAGTCGAACTCGGGCAGCAGATCGAGCAGGCCCCGCCCCACGAGGGCGGTGCCGGGCGTCTCGAAAAGCTCGAGGGCGATGGTGTTGGCGTTGACGACCGTGCCGTTGGCGTTGACGAGAACGAGCCCGTCGGGAAGGGCGTCGAGTATGGCTGCGAGGCGAGCAGCGCCTCGGGATGGCCTGCTGCTCACGACGACGGTTCCTCCCTGACCTACTGCGTATTGCGGACGGCCCGTCCCATCCTGCCCCTCGGGCCCCGGCCTGTCACTGAAGGGAGTCTAAGGGCAGCCGACGGTGCCGGGACGGCGGATGAGGGGGAGCTCTCACCAAGGTTGTGTGCACACGGCGTACGCCATCGGCCTATGACCTGGTGTTCGGCAGCACCGGCTCGAGGGTCTGCCAGCGCGAGATCTCGCAGCCGTTGCTCCGGTTGAAGGCGGCGTCGACCTGCCGTCCCTGCCACGTACCGGTGATCCGCGCGGTGGCCGGCCCACCGAACTGCTGGGTGCACATCCGGTCCTGTGGCACCGGGGCGAAGGGGTCCTGCTGCTCTCGGGTCAGCTCCTCGAGACGGCTGCAGGCCGACTCCGCCGACGGGTGTGTCCCGCCGGCCGGACCGCACTCCAGCTCGTATCTGCCGTCCGTCCGGGTGTTCCCGCTCTCGGAGACGATCACCGTCAGGCGGTCGGGTTTCTCCAGCAGCGGCACGGGGAGAGGCAGCGGAGAGGCGGCGGCACCCGAGGCGGGTACGGCAGCGACCAGCGCGGCGACGGACGCGGTTGCGGTGAGAACAAGGCGGCGCAGCATGAGGGGCTCCTCGGGAGTCGCGGGGTCATGCCGGGGCCGCGACCGGCCCCGGCATGTCTAACGCTGCTCACGCCGCGGCGTTGCGCAACCGCAGATGCTTTGCTCTGCGGGCCCGGTGCCTAGTACCGTGGACGGCGATTGGTGACACGCCACTGGGCTGTGTCATCATCTGCACGCACCACTCGCGCCTGCGCGGGTGTGCTGGAGGCGTCGCCTAGTCCGGTCTATGGCGCCGCACTGCTAATGCGGTTTGGGTTTTAAAGCCCATCGAGGGTTCAAATCCCTCCGCCTCCGCCAGCTGATCACCGAAGCCCCGGCCACACGGCCGGGGCTTCGGTCGTCCCAGGACCCCGCACAGGTGCCGCGATTCGGGCGTTTGTGCAGGTCAGGAGGGGTGCGGCTAATGGATTTCGCGTCGCGGCGCAGGTCATGTAATGTTGTTCTCGCAACGCCGACCAGGCAGAAAAGCCCGGGACGCAGAGCACTCGTAGCTTAACGGATAGAGCATCTGACTACGGATCAGAAGGTTGCAGGTTCGAATCCTGCCGAGTGCACACAGCTGAGAGGCCCCGGACGACGAGTCCGGGGCCTCTCGCGTTGGGCGGTACAGCAGTCGCGGTACAGCAGCGAAGTGCAGCAACGGGCCCACCTCAAGGCGTTGACCGGCTCGTGGCTAGGGTGACCGCTCGTCGCGCCATTCGTGAACACGAAACACCTGGGCGGCGCGGGGAGGGGCTTCCATGAATCTCAAGGCTGGAACAGCGGCGCTTACGGCCATAGTGCTTGCCGGGCTGACGGGGTGCGGTTCTGCGGCAACCGCAGGACCGGAGAAGACGGCGGAGCGAGCGTCGGCCGTGCCGTCTCCCGAGATCTCGGCCGCCGAGGCGGACACTCGCCTGTCTTCCGGGGACCTGCAGGAGCGGTGGTGGTCGTGGGTGGCACGGGAGCCCGAGGAGACCAACCCTGTTGCCGACCGGGACGGAAGCGCATGTGCGCGCAATCAGTCGTGGGACGTATGGTTCCTGGCCGGCACTTTGGGTACGCAGGAGAGCCGCACATGCAGTGTTCCCGCTGACCTTCCGATCGCTTTCCCTCTCATGAACCAGATGGGGAGCTCCGAGGACTGCGCAGCATTCATGAGGACTGCCCGGGGGTCGGCGGTCCTGGACGGTGAACGGGTCGAACCGGACGCCTATCCAGCAGAGCCCATCGCGGTGGAGGGCGTCGCGGACAACCCTGTCACCCGTAGTGATGGGACCGTGCTGACCTCGGGGTGCGGTCTGTGGGTCCAGTTGCCCCCGCTGGAGCCCGGCACGCATTCGCTGAAGATCCGCGGCCAGTCCGGTGACTTCTCCGTAGGCGTGGATTACTCGCTCACCGTCGAGCCGGCATCGGACTAGGGGCCCGACACGCAGGCGGCCCCAGGAGTGCCGGGATCGCCTGCAGGCCGGGTGGGCGCCTGACTTGGCTGATCCGCTTCGGAGAGGAGAACGAGGCGGTGGGATTGGACCATCACCGGAAGAACGACGGCTGGGTCTCTTCTTCCACCATCCCTTGAGCCTGACGACGGCGGTCACGTCCGGCGGGTGGTCGACCTGCGCGGCCAGACTGTGTTCGTAGTCGAGGGCGGGATGCGCGGCGCCACGGGCCTTGGTTGCCGTAACCGGGCAGCCGGGGCCGTGTTCGGCGTGCCGACATCGGCACATGATGCCGACTGGTGACGCTGCTTACGCTGCTCGGCAACGCGGAGAGGCAGCGGTCCGTGTGGGACGAGCACACCACTTGGACGCGACACGGACGGACGGTGAGGGGCCTGAAGGGCACATCACACGCAGGCGGCACCGATGCCCGTCGGCAGAGCACGGTCGAAGGTGGCTTGGGGCCGCGTGGGTCCCTGATCATGTCGCTGGTGCTCGTGCTGCTACTGGGCGTGCTGTCGGGGCTGGTGATGTTGCCGGCGGCCCAGCACCTGCGTTCGCTCCACGACGGCGAGCGGGCTGATGCGACGTTGCACACGAGCGGGTCGTGCATGGTGGGTGGTTGCCAGGTCAGGTTCGAGGCGGATGGCCGAACCGTGGTGGCGGAACTGCCGGTGGGCAGCGGCGGAGGCAAGGACGCAGCCGGCACGCGACTGACCGTTCGGTACCAGGCGGACGATCCGCAGGTAGTCGCCCGTGAAGAGGACGTCGGGGGAGGCGGTGCTGCCGCGCTGGCGGTGGTGTCGGGCGTCGGGGCCCTGATCTTCCTGGTGACGTCGGTCGTGGCGGCGATCTTCCTGGCGCGGCAGCGGCGTGCTCGTCCGGCGGCAGCGGCCGAATGAGGACGGGAGCAGAAGGTCGCAGGCCAAAAGCCTGCCGCGTCAGCTCCCGTCAGCGGGCGGGCTTGAGCCGAAGGCAGCCGACGGCCTGCCGTCGGAGTGGCCGCTAGAGTCGCGGTCATGGGGGGACGACAGGCGCGCGTGAAGCCGTGCAAGTGGTGCCACCGACCGATCCCGTATCGGTCGTGGTGGCGGTCGAGGCGGTACTGCAACCGGTGGCACCAGGTGAGGAAATGGGTGGCCCGGATCTTCGAGACGATCATGGAAGTCAACTCGAGCTGACCGTGGCAACCCGCTGCTAGCCGATGAGGGTCTCTTTCGGGCGGACCACGCAGAACTCGTTCCCCTCGGGATCGGCCAGCACGGTCCATGACTCGTTGCCGAGCTGTCCGACGTCCACCCGGCGGGCGCCGAGGGCGAGTACGCGCTCGATCTCGGCCTCCCGGTCCTCCGCGGCGGACGTCAGGTCGAGGTGGAGGCGGTTCTTGACGGCCTTGCGGTCCGTCACGGGCATGAAGCAGATGCCCACCGGCGCGGTCTCTTCCGGCCCGATCACGACCTCCCGCTCCCGCTCGGAGAGGATTCGCCAGCCCAGGACCTCGGCCCAGAACCGGGCCAGGGCGGGCAGGTCGTGCGCGTCGATGACGATGTGATGCAGCGAGAGAGGCATGCCGGTCAGTGTGCCCAGTGACCGCCCTGAAGGACCCAGGCCGACGGCGTCGCCCACGGCGGCGGGGACGACGCACGGCCGCCGGTTCCGACAGGATGGGCGGATGCGGATGCGGACGGGGACGGGGACGGGGACGGGGATGCGGATCTCGGTGGAGGGGGAGTGGCAGTCGCGGTGATCTGGCGGTGCGCCGGGATCAGATGGCCGGCGGGCGCACGGGTGGCGGTCCTCGAGTGGGAAGGAGGGCGCATCAGCCCCCTCGTCCGCGGCAAGGAGCTCGGCTTCCGGGCCGAGGGGCCGCGCCGGTGCACCGGGGCGCGGGGCAACGCGTGCCCGTTGCGTGCGGAGGTTCCCGCGCGGGCGACGCAGGCGCGGTGTCCCGAGTGTGCGCGGCTCGACCGGGCGCATTCGGTGGCCGCGGACGCCGTACCCGACGATCCCCGCACGTACCGGGTGTATCTGGCGTGGTTCGGGCCGGGCATGTCGAAGGTAGGGATCACGGCGGAGGCGCGCGGGCCGGCGCGGCTGCTGGAGCAGGGTGCCGTGGTGTTCACCTGGCTGGGACGCGGGCCGCTGATGGCCGCTCGGCGCACGGAGGAGCTTCTGAGGGCCGCCCTGGGCGTCCCGGACCGGATTCCGTACGCCCACAAGCGCGCGGTGCGGGCCGCCCTGCCGACCGGTGCGGAGGAGCGCGCCGCCGAGGTCGAGGTGCTTCACGCGCGGGCGGTCGCACTGCCCGGGTGGGCGGAGTCGTTGGAGCGGCTGGACTTCGAGGCGGTCGACCACGCCGGTGTGTTCGGGCTCGACGGTCTGCCCGCGGCGACCGCCGTGGTGCGTGAGCTGGTGGACGGCGGAGTGGTCGCGGGCCGGCTTCTGGCCGCGGCCGGGCCCGATCTCCATCTGAGGACGGCGGGGAACGGGATCGTCGTGGTCGACACCCGGCTGATGACCGGCTGGGGCCTGGTGGGGGCGGACGCGAAGGCGGGGGTGAGCGTGCCGACGGCCGATGTACGGGACGGGGGCACGCAGAGCGGCCTCTTCTGACACCCTGGCCGTGATGCCCGGCGGCCGGATGGCAAAGCCTTGGATCCCTTTCGCGGATCCCTCTGGACGCCGCATTCGCCCTGGCCGGAGGGTGGTCGTCATGAGCATCGAACCTGTGGCGGGCCTCGAACCGCCCTATTACGCAGTGGTCTTCACCTCCGTTCAGCGGCCCAGTGTCGACGGGTACGCGGAGACCGCCGCGCGGATGGCGGAGCTGGTGCGGGAGGTGCCCGGATTCCTCGGGTACGAGTCGGCCAGGACCCCGGGCGGCCTCGGGATCACCGTGGGGTACTTCCGGGACGAGGAGGCGATCGCCGCCTGGCAGCGGAACAGGGAGCACCAGGCGGCGCAGCGGCAGGGGCGCGCGGAGTGGTACGAGAACTACAGCGTGCATGTGGCCAAGGTGGAGCGGAGTTACAGCTTTGAGCGGGCGTGACGCGGCGGACGGGCACATGGTCGGGCAGGGCCGGGGGACCAGGAACGACACGAACGACCGGAACGACACGACTGACGCGACCGACACGGAAACCGGCGAGGCGGGCGATGTTCCGGTGTCGGTGTCGGAGTCGGAGTCGATGTCGGGGGAGGCGCAGGAGGTACGGGAGTTCTGGCAGCGGCTCGGGCTGCCGGGTCTCGTGGACGTGCACACGCATTTCATGCCGGAGCGGGTGCTGAAGAAGGTCTGGGCCTATTTCGACGCCGCCGGCCCCATGACCGGCAGGGAGTGGCCGATCACCTACCGGCACGAGGAGGAGGAGCGGGTCGCGCTGCTCCGCGAGTTCGGGGTGCGCGCCTTCACCTCGATGCTCTATCCGCACAAGGCGGGTATGGCGGCCTGGCTCAACGGCTGGGCGGCGGACTTCGCGGCACGGACCCCGGACTGTGTGCACACCGCGACGCTGTTCCCCGAGGACGGCGTGGCCGGCTGCGTACGTCAGGCCGTGGACGCCGGGGCGCGGATCTTCAAGTCGCATCTGCAGGTCGGGGCGTACGACCCGGGCGACCCGCTGCTGGACCCGGTCTGGGGACTGCTGGCGGAGGCGCGGGTGCCGGTGGTGATGCACTGCGGTTCCGGCCCGGCTCCCGGGAAGCACACCGGCCCTGAGCCGGTTGGCCGGGTGCTGGCCCGCCATCCGCGCCTGCGGCTGGTGGTGGCGCACATGGGGATGCCGGAGTACGGCGACTTCCTCACCCTGGCGGAGCGCTACGAGGAGGTCCGGCTGGACACGACGATGGCGTTCACGGACTTCAGCGAGTCGTTCGCGCCGTTCCCCCAGAGCGAGCGGGGCCGGCTGGCGGATCTGGGGGACCGGATCGTGCTGGGCACGGACTTCCCGAACATCCCCTACCCGTATGCGCACCAGTTGCGGGCGCTGGAAGGGCTGGGCCTCGGGGACGACTGGCTGCGGGCCGTCTGTCACGACAACGGCGCACGCCTGCTGTCGGTGCCCGAGTAGCCGACGATGCAGGGGCCTGCCGATGCCCTCCTCGGCATCGGCAGGCCCCTGAGTTCGACCTGGAGGTGTGGACCTGTCAGAAGGTCAGGCTCCAGGAGTCGATGTAGCCGGTGTCACCGCTGTAGGTGTCGGTGACGCGCAGCTTCCAGGTACCGTCCGCGGCCACGCCGGAGGCGTCGACCGTGTAGGTGGTGATGACGTTGTCCGCGCTGTCGCTGGTGCTGCTCTCCTTGAGGACGGCCGAGGCGCCGCTCGGGGCGACGATCTCGATCTTCAGGTCACCGCGGTACGTGTGCTTGATGTCGACGTCGATCTTGAGGGCGGAGGGGGCGTTGCCGCCGATGCCGCTGACCGCGATCGACGAGTTGACCGTCGTGTTGTCGTAGATGTTCACGTTCGCGGAGTTGGTGAACACGTTGCCGGTGGGCGGCGGCTCCTCGCTGCCCGCACCGAGGGTGGCAGCCGCGTCGGCGAGGCCGGCGCCGCAGCCGCCGGAGCAGGTACCCGGGAGCGTACGGGCGTTGCTCTTGATCGAGGACTCGACCTGGGCGGGGGTGATGGACGGGTTCGCCTGGTACATCAGCGCGGCGAGGCCGGCGATGTGCGGGGCGGCCATGCTGGTGCCCTGGTACGCCTTGTAGTTCTCGGTGCTCGGGCTGCGGGTGCCGCTGTTCAGCGTGGACCAGATGCCGTTCGCGGAGCTCACCGCGGTCTCGCCGCCGGGGGCGGTGATGTCGACGATGGTGCCGTAGTTGGAGTACGAGGCGCGGTTGCCCTCACGGTCGGAGGCGGCGACGGTGATGACGTTGTTGCAGTTGGCCGGGTTGAAGTTGGCCGCGTTGGCGTTGCTGTTGCCGGCCGCCACGACGACGGTGGTGCCGCGGTTCACGGCGCCGTTGATGGCGCTCTGGGTGCCGGCGTCGCAGGCTCCGCTGCCGCCGAGGCTCATGTTGATGACGTCCGCGGGGTTCGGGTTGGACGGCACGCCCGAGACGGTGCCGCCGGAGGCCCAGGTGATGGAGTCCATGATGTCGGCCGTCGTGCCGCCGCACTTGCCGAGCACGCGGACCGGCTGGACGGTCGCGTTGTACGCGATGCCGGCGATGCCCTTGCTGTTGTGCGTGGTGGCGGCGATGGTGCCCGCGACGTGGGTGCCGTGCCAGGAGCTGGTGGTGTCACGCGCGGGGTAGTTGTTGCCGCACTCGCCCGCCAGCATCCAGTCGCCCGGGTCGGAGGCGTTGCTGTCGCGGCCGCCTCCGTCGTTCGCCATGAACGGGTCGGAGATGAAGTCGTATCCGGCGATCACGTTGGCGGAGAGGTCGGAGTGGGCCACGTAACCCGTGTCGATGACGGCGACCTTGACGCCGGAGCCGGTCGCCTTGTCCCAGGCACCGGGAACCCTCATGCCGGCCGTGGCCTCGAAGAGGTCCCACTGGCGGCTGTACTCGGTGTCGTTGGGGGTCACGGCCGCGGCGTAGACCCGGCGGTCCGGGACGACGTAGGAGACGTCGGGGTCGGCGCTGAAGGCGGACATGACGTCGGCGGTGTCGGCCTTGCCGAGCTCGCCGCCGAGGTCGATCAGAGCCGCTCCGGTGCCGAGGCGCCGGTCGAACTCGAGGGTCTCGCCGGCCTTCTTGCCCTTGGCCTTGGCGTCCTGGTCCGCCGCGGTGTCGGACTTCGCCTCGGTGGTCGTCGACTTGTAGCCGACGATGAGGCGCTCGACGGGGGCCGTGTCGGCCTTGGCGGCGGGGGCGGCGCCGGGGGCGGCCTGGGCGGGTGCGGCGACCGAGGTGGCGGTGCCCGCACAGAGAAGCGCGGTGGCGGTTGCCGCGAGGACGGATATGCGGATACGTCTGGAACCGTTCAAGGCGTTGCCTTTCGAGGGTTTGACCCGGCAGCACCGAACCTCGGCACATGGATCAGTGCATGACAATCCGGGGTGTTCCTGTGGCCGCGGGCAGGAATGCAGGGGGTGCGGCCGTCCGAGCGGCGGCGAAGGGAGCCCCGGGCCGCGAGTGCCAGTCGTTTTGGGGTGTGCGGCACTCGTGCCCGGATGCCGGGGATGCACGGTGCGGGTTCCGCCGGCCTGATGGGCCGAGGTTCCCGCACACGGCTCCCTTCAGCCGCGCGGGTCACCGGTCGGCCGTACGCGCTGACAGCTCCCCCGCTGTGGATGCGCGTTCGACCGGCCGGTTGGCAGGGAACCTACGGCCGGAAATGCGCACGTGCCTATCCGGATGGGTGTCGCTACGGATACCCGATTAACCCTGGGCCGTACGGCATTCAGTCTGATTGGTCACTGTTTGTGCCGCCGCCCGCCGTGTCCGGCAGGACAGCTGTACCGATCTTTTCCGCCAGGTGTTGCCGCGATGTCGTGCCCAGTTTGCGCATGGCGCGGGCGACATGCTGCTCGACCGTACGGGGGGAGAGATGCAGGGTCGTCGCGATGTCCCGGTTCGTCAGTCCGGTCCCGGCCAGTTCGGCGACCTCGCGCTCGCGCGGCGAGAGACGGTCCCCGTACGAGGGCCGGCCCGGCGGGCGCGTCTCCTTGGCCGGCTGGTGCGAGCGAAGCAGGGCACGGGCGCGGGCGGCGTCCCAAACGGCGCCGAGGTCGGTGAACTGCTGTGTGCACGCCGTCAGGTCCGCGACGGCCCTCGCCCTCTCGACGTCCGCGGTGTGGCCCGCCCCGCCCGCCCCGCCCGCCCCGCCCGCGGCCGAGGCCTTCAGGGCGCAGCGGCCCGCGGCTTCGGTGGTGAGCGCCTGGGCGTAGGGGTACGGCAGTGCCGCGTACGCGGCGGCCGCCTCCCGGTACAGAGGGACGGCGTCGGAGAACCGGTCCTCCGCCTCGGCCAGCGCGGCACGGCTACGGCTCAACGCGGCTGCGGCCCCCGGACCGTCGCGGCCCTCCAGCCCCGCCGTGAACTCGGCGATCAGCTCCCGCGCGGCCTCGTGGTCGCCCGAGCGGGCCAGCGCCTCGATGGCCCAGGGCACCAGGTCCGCCGTCCACACCCAGATCCCCTTCCGCCGCGCTCTGGCCCACGCCTCACGCGCCTCCCGGGCCGCGCCGGGCAGTTCCTGACGGGCCAGGGCCAGCCTGACCAGGGCGCCCGAGGTCGCCGCGGCGAGTGGTGGCGCCGCCTCGTCGCGCGGCGACGCGTCGGCACCGGACAGCCATGACAGCGCCGAGTCCCACTCTCCCTGCGCCAGTGCGAGCAGCCCGCGCACCAGACGGGCGTCCGCGCTGATCACCGGCATGTCCGCCGTGGAGGCGACGAAGCTGTCGCACCGGTCCGCCAGTCCGGCCCAGCGCCCGGTGACCCACTCCAGGCGCAGCCGGGTCCCGAGCGCCGTGTGCTCGGTGTAGGGGGCGCCGCTCCTGCCGGACAGCTCGAACCCTTCGGCGAGCAGTTCCTGCGCGCGCCCGTGGTGGCCGAGCCACAGTGCGGCGTCCGCCGCGTTGCACAGCCCGCGAGCCGCGTGCAGCCGGGACCGGGGGTCGGGGCTGTCCGTGGGCAGTTCCTTGACGAGGTCCCAGGCCCGCGGGTCTCCGCAACTCATGGCGAGGCCGACACGGTTGGCGGTGACCGCGGAGCGGGCGGTGTCGTCGCCGCTGTCCTCGGCGGTCCTGGTCGCCTCCTCGAGCCACGCCTGGTGGACGTCGATCGAGGAGCGGGGCCAGTGGGGCATCACCAGGGCGGACATGGCACGCGCGGACAGGTCGGGCCTTGGGGCGCGCAGTTCGGCGGCGGCCCGCTCGAGCTCCTGCCAGCCCTTGTCGGTCATGCCGACCTGGTTGCACAGGAGCAGCCCCAGGTCGAGCCGGAGTTCGCCCCGTACGGCCGCGGGGAGGGCCGCGTCGTCGACGATCTGCGTCAGCACCTGGACGGTCTGGTCGGAGCGCAGCCCGACGACGGCGCTGCGGGCCAGCATCGGCGCCAGCCGGGCGCGTGTCTGCGGCGGCACCGAGGACGAGGCCAGCGTCTGTTCGAGCAGGCCGATGGCCTCCTGGTGCCGGTCCGACTCCGCCGCCTCCCGGGCGGCCTGCTCGACGGCGCGCAGCCAGCCCCGTACGCGCCCGCCGGCCTTGTGGTGGCCGGCCAGCGAAGCCCAGGGAACCGGTTGCCGGTACGCCAGCACGTCCGCCGCCCGCCCGTGCAGTTCCTGCCGTACGGGTCCGGGAACGGTCTCCCGCACGGCCAGCGCCGCCAGCGGTACGGGCAGTCCGTAGCCCTCCTGCGACTCGACCAGGGCCGCGCCGGCGAGCGCGGCGAGCAGCGCCTGCCTGCCGGGGCTGCGGCCGAGTCCGGAGACGGTGACGAGTTCGTCGCGGCTCACCGGCTCGCCGAGTACGGCGGCGGCCCAGACGATCGGCCGGTGCTCCGGCGGGAGCGCGGCGGTCCGGCCGATGCTCAGCTCCGCCAGGCGCACGGGCACGCCGGCGGCGTCGACACCGGCGGCCGTGCATCGCTGTCCGGTGATGTCCCGCAGCACGGCCAGCAGATCGACCACGATCTGGGCCACGCCGCCCGAACGCTCGTGCAGCCGTGCCACCGCCTCCGCCGTGCAGCGGTCCCCGAGAGCCGCCGCGGCGACCCGGCGCACCTCGTCCGCGCTCCACGGTCCGATCCGGTGGCGCAGGACGGTCAGCCCGGCCGGGTAGCGCGGTGGCGGGCCGCCCAGGGGCAGGCCGGGGACGGTCAGTTCCTCGGGCCGGTAGGTGAGCACGACGGCGAGGCCCCGTCGCGGATGTTCCAGCAGACGGCGAAGTCCGGTCAGGTCGTCGCCGTCCGCGCGGTGGACGTCGTCCACGATCAGCAGGACCGGACCGCCCTGCGGCGGCTCCGGCAGCCCGGCGTCGTCGCCGCACGTCCACCGCAGACAGGTCGCCCTGACCGCCTCCGGGAGCGTGGTCAGCTCATCGGCGAGGCGGCTCTTGCCCGTACCGGCAAAGCCCTCCACCAGAACGAGCACGGGTGCCGAGCCGTCCGCGGCGAGCGTCCGCCGCAGCCGCAGCGCCCAGAAGGATTCGTGTGCTGTCACGCCACCCGTCCTCCGGCCTTCTCAGGGAATTCACAGGTTCAGGAAAGAAGCCTCTCAGGGCAAGGTCACAGGCTGGCCACATGACCACGACCTCGCCCCAGGGGCGTACCGAAATGCTCAGGCCGGACGGCAGCCCCGTGCGCGTACTCGTCGTGGACGACGAGGCGCCGCTGAGCGAGCTCCTGTCGATGGCCCTCCGGTACGAGGGCTGGCAGGTGCGCAGCGCCGGGGACGGTGCCGGGGCGGTGCGCGCGGTGCGTGCGTTCCGGCCGGACGCCGTGGTGCTGGACATGATGCTTCCCGACATGGACGGGCTCGCCGTCCTGGGGCGGCTGCGGCGGGAGGCGCCCGATGTGCCGGTGCTCTTCCTCACGGCGCGGGACGCCGTGGAGGACCGGATCGCCGGCCTCACGGCGGGGGGCGACGACTACGTCACCAAGCCGTTCTCGCTGGAGGAGGTCGTGGCACGGCTGCGCGGTCTGATCAGGCGGTCCGGGACGGCCGCGGTGCGCAGCGAGTCCCTGCTCGCCGTCGGTGACCTGACCCTCGACGAGGACAGCCACGAGGTGACACGGGGCGGGCAGTCGATCCACCTGACGGCGACCGAGTTCGAACTGCTGCGTTATCTGATGCGCAACCCGCGCCGGGTGCTGAGCAAGGCGCAGATCCTCGACCGGGTGTGGAGCTACGACTTCGGCGGCCAGGCCAATGTCGTCGAGCTCTACATCTCGTATCTGCGAAGGAAGATCGACGCGGGGCGCCCGCCGATGATCCACACACGACGCGGTGCGGGGTATCTGATCAGGCCGGGTGAGTGACACGGCGACCCGGCGGCCGTGGTCGCCGCGGACGCGGCTGGTGGCCCCGGCGGTGGCGCTGATCGCCGTCGTGGGCGCGGTGATCGGGGACGGTCGCACGGGGGACGCCACCTGCTACGACCTGACCGCGGGGAAATGGCGCTGTACAGCGTAAGAGAGATCCTTGTACGGTGTAAGGGAAACATCCCCTTACACCGTACAAGGAGCTTGTATGACGGCAACGACTGCCGAGCAGGAAACGGTCCGATCGGGCCACCCGCAGCGCTGGCTGATCCTCGGCGTCATCTGCCTCGCCCAGCTCACCGTGCTGCTCGACAACACCGTCCTGTCCGTCGCGATCCCCTCCCTCACCAGGGAGCTCGACGCCTCGACGGCGGACATCCAGTGGATGATCAACGCCTACTCCCTCGTCCAGTCGGGCCTGCTGCTCACCGCGGGCAACGCGGCCGACCGCTACGGCCGCAAGAAGATGCTCGCCGCGGGGCTGGTCCTGTTCGGCATCGGCTCGCTCGCCGCCGGACTCGCCCAGACCTCCGGCCAGTTGATCGCCGCGCGCGCCGGCATGGGTGTCGGCGGGGCACTGCTGATGACCACGACCCTCGCCGTCGTCGTGCAGGTCTTCGACGACACCGAGCGGGTGAAGGCGATCGCCCTCTGGTCGACGGTCAGCTCGCTCGGCTTCGCGGCCGGACCGCTGCTCGGCGGTGTGATGCTCGACCACTTCTGGTGGGGTGCGATCTTCCTGATCAACATCCCGGTCGCCGTCATCGGCCTCTTCGCCGTCGTCGTGCTCGTCCCGGAGTCCAAGGACCCCCGCGGCGAACGCCCCGACCTGCTCGGCGCGGTGCTCTCGACGATCGGCATGACGGCCACCGTGTACGCGATCATCTCCGGTCCCGAGCACGGCTGGACCTCCACCGAGGTACTGGCGTCCGCGTCCCTCGGCGTGCTCGTCCTCGGCGCGTTCGTGTTCTGGGAGCTGCGGATCCCGTACCCGATGCTGGACATGCACTTCTTCCGCAACCAGCGCTTCGTCGGTGCCGTCGCCGGCGCCATCCTGGTCGCGTTCGGGATGACCGGCTCGCTGTTCCTGCTGACCCAGCACCTGCAGTTCGTGCTCGGGTACGGGGCGTTGGACGCCGGTCTGCGCACGGCCCCGCTGGCTCTCACCGTCGTCGCGCTCAACCTCACGGGCGTCGGCGCGCGGTTGCTGCTCAGGCTCGGGACGCCCGTGGTCATCGCGGTCGGCATGACCCTGGTCTCCAGTGGTCTCGCCGCCATCGCGGTCCTGGGCGCGGACGGCTACAGCGGGATGCTGCTCGGCCTCGTCGTGATGGGTGCGGGTGTGGCCCTGTCCATGCCCGCCATGGCCAACGCGATCATGAGCGCCATCCCGCCGGAGAAGGCGGGTGTGGGCGCGGGCATCAACGGCACTCTTGCCGAGTTCGGCAACGGCCTGGGCGTCGCTGTCCTGGGCGCCGTGCTGGGCTCCCGCTTCGCCGCGCTGGTGCCCTCCGCGGTCGGTGCCGCGTCGCTGCCCGCCGCCCTCGCGGCAGCCGGCAGCGCGGAGGAGAGGGCGCGCGTCTCCGAGGCGTTCGCCTCGGGACTCGGGACCAGCCAGCTGGTCGGCGCTGCGGCGGTGCTGGCGGGCGGCCTGCTGGCCGCGCTGCTGCTGCGGCGGGCGGAGCGGGCGGATGCTCCGCAGGGGTAGGGCTTCCGGGCAGCGGTGCGGCACCGCGGCACGACACCGCGGCATAGCATCGGGACCGGGCGGACCGGGCGGACCGTCGGGTTCCGGCGCCGTCCGCCCGGCCGGAAGAACCGAGGAGGGTGCGCGATGGTGAGTGCGGCCGACCGCACGAAGAGCCCCATGCGAACCAGCGTGTGGCTGGAGGGCAAGACGGAACGGGGGCGCAGGGCGGCACAGCCGGCCGGCCTGGACCGCGCCAGGATCGTCGACGCCACGGTCCGGCTCCTCGACGCGGACGGGGCGGCCAAGTTCTCCATGCGGAAACTGGCCGCCGAGCTGAACGTCACCGCGATGTCGGTCTACTGGTACGTGGACACCAAGGACGACCTGCTGGAACTGGCGCTCGACGCGGTCTTCGGCACGGTCGTACTGCCCGGCACGGAGACGGCGGGCGACTGGCGCGATCAGCTGCGCGCGCTGGCCGCCGGATACCGGGCGCTGCTGGTCCGGCACCCGTGGGTGTCGCCGCTGATCGGCACGTATCTGAACATCGGACCGCACTCGATGGCCTTCGCACAGGCGGCCCAGCAGATCGTCAGGAACACCGGCCTGCCGCCCCACGGACAGACGGGCGGGCTCAGCGCCGTCTTCCAGTTCGTCTACGGGTTCGGCACCATCGAGGGTCACTTCGTGGAGCGCTGTGCGACTGCCGGACTGAGCCAGGACGAGTACTACCACCAGGCCATGGGTTCGATCCGTGAACGGCCCGAGTACCGGGAGAGTTTCGCGCGGGCCGACGAGCTGATGGAGGCGCGCGGCGGCGACACGGTGGAGGAGATGCGCGAGCGGGACTTCGGGTTCGCGCTCGATCTTCTCGTCGCCGGTATCGAGGCGATGGTCGAGCGGTCCGGGCCGTGAGCCCGTACGGGGCCCTCGTTCGTACGCGCCCTCGTTCGTACGCGCCCTCGTTCGTACGGGGCCTCGTTCGTACGGGGCGGGGCCCTCGTCCGTACGGGCTCTCAGTCCTCCGCGAGGCGTGCCGGGAAGCCGCCCGTGGCGATCGGCCCCCATCGCTCCGGGGTGATGCGGATGATCGACTTGCCCTGCTTCACCATCGCGTCGCGGTACTCGTCCCAGTCGGGGTGCTCGCCGGAGATGTTGCGGAAGTACTCGACGAGCGGCTCCACCGACTGAGGCGAGTCGATCACCTCCGCCGTACCGTCGACCTGAACCCACGGGCCGTTCCAGTCGTCCGACAGGACGATCACGCTGACCCGCTCGTCCCGCTTGGCGTTGCGCGTCTTCGCCCGTTCCGGATAGGTCGAGACGACGATCCGGCCGGCGTCGTCCACCCCGCAGGTCAGCGGCGAACCCTGCGGCGAGCCGTCGGCGCGGCGGGTCAGCAGGACCGCGCGGTGCCGGGGCCGTACGAAGTCGAGCAACTGAGCGAGTTCCACCGTGGTGTTGGTGGCGATGTGGCGTGCCATGCCGGGCACCCTACGGCAGCTCTGTGCCCTGCACGGCCTGGATCTCCAGCTCCACCTTCAGCGTCGTCCCGATGGCGGAGATGCCGGCCTGCACCACCTGGTTGTAGTTCATCGCGAAGTCCTCGCGGTGCAGTTCCGTCGTGGCACGGAACGCGGCCCGCACCCCGCCCCACGGGTCGTGTCCGGTGCCCAGGTAGCGCAGATCCAGGTCGGCCTCGCGCACGACACCGTGCAGCGACAGCTCACCGCGTACGGTCCAGCGGTCGGGGCCGGCCGGAATCAGTGCGGTCGAGGCGTACGTGATCTCCGGGAACCGCTCGGTGTCCAGGAAGTCCGGTGACCTCAGGTGCTTGTCCCGCAGCCCGTTGGCGGTGTCGATGGAGGCGGCCGAGATCACCGCGTCGACCCGCGAGCGTTCCACGTCCTCGGCGATCTCGATCCGTCCGCCGAATTCCGTGAACCGTCCGCGCACGCTGGAGATGCCGAGGTGCTGGGCGGTGGCGCCCACCGACGAGTGCGCCGGGTCCAGCGACCAGGCGCCCGGCGGCGGCAGCTCCACCCCGCCCTGCCGGGCAAGGACCACCGTGCCCACGTCGGCGCGTCCGCTCGCCGTGACCAGCGCGGTCGAGGCGACCGGCGCGTAGCCGAGCGCCGTCACGATCACCGTGTACGGCCCGGCGGGCAGGGCGGCCGGGTCGTTCACGGCGCCGTCGGAGTCGGCCTGTGCCCGCAGCACCTGAGTGCCGGTCATGTCCGTCACGGTCACGACCGCGTGCTGGACCGCCCAGCCGTCGCGGGTCCGTACCTGTGCGCGAAGTCCCATGTCCATCGATCCCGTTTCCCTTCCCCGCCCGTGACGGGCCGCGGGAAGTGGTCGCCGCCAGAAGTGCCAGAAGCGCAAGAAGCGCAAGAAGCGCAAGAAGTGCCAGAAGCGCAAGAAGCGCAAGAAGCGCAAGAAGCGCAAGAAGTGCGAGCAGTGCGAGTGCGAGAGGTGCCGGTGCAGCAAGTGTTCGGGCCCCGGGGCAGGGCGACCGGCCGTCCCCTGCCTGCCGCCCCGTCACCGGGGCCCGTCTCCGCCGGGCGGGCGGCTCGTCTCCGCCGAGAACGAGCCGCCCGGCTCCGGGGTCCGCTACTCGCCCGGGTGGGCGAGTTCGATGTCGTGGCCTTCGACGCCGTGGCCGGCCACGGTCAACCGGCCCGCCACCGGCGGGTAGCCGGTCGCGATGACCGTGTACTCGCCGGCGTCGAGGTCGGCGAAGGCGTACGCCCCGTCGTCTCCGGTGGTCGCGGTGGCCACCACGTTCCCGGCGGCGTCCACGAGGGTCACCCGGGCGTCGGCCAGCGGCCGTCCGTCGGCGCCACCGTGGACGGCACCCCGGACCACGGCACCGGACCGCAGCACCGCCTCGATCCGCGTCTCGCCCTGGCCGCCGATGTCGACTGGCAGTGCGAGCGGCCGGTAGCCGACGGCGTTGACGGCGACGGTCACCGCGCCGGGCACGAGCTCGGTGAAGGCGAACACACCTTGCTCCGTGCTCGTCCCGGTGGCCAGTACGTCGCCGCGCACGTCCGCGACGACGACCATCGCGCCCTCGACCGGGTCGCCCCCGTCGGCGGCCCTCACGACTCCCGTCAGTCCGCTCGTACCGGCGAGCAGGAGGTCGTACGTGAGCGGCTCGTCCTGCACGACCACTGTGGAGGCCTGCGGCTGGCAGCCGTCGGCCGAGGCGATCAGCACGTACGACCCGGCGCCCGGTGCGTCCAGCGTGTAGCCGCCGTCGCCCCGGGCGACGGAGCGCCCGAGCTGCCGGCCGGCCGGCGAGATCAGCGTGACCGCTGCCCCGGGCACCGCGGCGCCCTCGGCTCCGCGCACCACACCGTGCACCGCGACACCGGCGGAGGCGGCCGGGGCGGCCGTGGTGACCGGCTCGGTGTCGACGGCCTGTGCCGGGGCGGGGGCCCCGGCGGCGGCGACGGCCTCGGGCGCGTCGGTCACCGCGGCGGCCTTGTCGTCGGGTGAACTTCCCTTCAGCGCGACCTCCTTGATGAAGAGCGTCACGAGCAGCGCGACCAGCGCGAAAGGAGCCGAGTACAGGAAGATGTCGGCGACTCCGTGGCCGTAGGCCGTCTCCATCACCGTGCGGATCGGGCCGGGCAGGGTGTCGAGGTCGGGGATGCTGCCACCGCCCGTACCGCCGTGTCCGAGCGCCGCGCCCTGCGGGCCGAGCTCGGTGAGTCCGTCCTTGACGTAGCCGGTGACCCGGTTGGCCATGACCGCCCCGAGCGCCGAGACGCCGATCGCGCCGCCGAGGGACCGGAAGAAGGTGACGACGGAACTGGCCGCGCCGAGGTCGGCGGGGGCGACCTGGTTCTGGGTGCAGAGCACCAGGTTCTGCATCATCATGCCGAGTCCGAGGCCCATGACGGCCATGAAGACGGCGATGTGCCAGTACTCGGTGTCGTAGCGGATGGTGCCCAGCAGACCGAGGCCGGCCGTCACCAGGGCGCCGCCGGCCACCAGCCAGGCCTTCCAGCGGCCCGTCTTGGTGATGATCTGACCGGAGACGGTCGAAGAGACGAACAGGCCGCCGATCATCGGGATGGTCAGCACACCGGACATGGTCGGCGACTCGTCCCGTGCCAGCTGGAAGTACTGGCTGAAGAACACGGTGCCCGCGAACATGGCGACACCGACGAAGAGCGACGCCAGCGACGCCAGCGTGATCGTGCGGTTGCGGAACAGCCGCAGCGGGATGATCGGTTCGCTCGCCTTCGACTCCACCAGGAGGAAGAGCAGGCCGAGGACGACGGAACCGCCGACCATGGCGCCGGTCTGCCACGACATCCAGTCGTACTTGTCGCCGGCGAAGGTCACCCAGACCAGCAGCAGCGAGACGGCGGCGCTGATGAAGAACGCGCCGGACCAGTCGACCTTGACCTCACGCTTGACCACCGGCAGCTTGAGGGTCTTCTGGAGCACGAACAGGGCGACGAGCGCGAACGGCACGCCGACGTAGAAGCACCAGCGCCAGCCCAGCCAGTCGGTGTCGGTGATGACGCCGCCGAGCAGCGGGCCGCCGACGGTTGCGACAGCGAAGACGGCACCGAGGTAGCCGCTGTAGCGGCCGCGCTCGCGCGGGGCGATCATCGCGGCCATCACGATCTGCGCGAGGGCGGACAGGCCGCCGACGCCGATGCCCTGGATCACCCGGCAGGCGATCAGCATGCCCGAGTTCTGCGAGAGCCCGGCGACCACCGAACCCAGTACGTAGATGAGCAGCGATATCTGGACCAGCAGCTTCTTGGAGAAGAGGTCCGAGAGTTTGCCCCAGAGCGGGGTGGTCGCCGTCATCGCCAGCAGCGAAGCGGTCACGACCCAGGTGTAGGCGCTCTGGCCGCCACCGAGGTCGCTGATGATTTCCGGCAGGGCGTTGGAGACGATCGTCGACGACAGGATCGCGACGAACATGCCGAGCAGCAGCCCGGACAACGCCTCCATGATCTGCCGGTGGGTCATCGGCGCACCACTGTCGGAGGCGGATCCGCCTCCGTGCCTGGCGTGGCCGCCCCGCACACCGCTTGGTGTGGTCGTAGCCATGAACTTCCTTACGTGTCTTGTGCGGGTGTACGGGTGGCGTGGGCCCGGCAGTCCCCGATGGAATTTCGGAGGCGGGCCAGCATCGCGTTCAGCTGTCCGACTTCGTCGTCGGACCAGTCCTCGAGGTGGTGGGCGAACATGTCCGTGGTCCGGCGGCCGAGATCTTCGAGCAGGTCCCCGCCCGCAGGAGTGAGCCGCAGGATGCGGGAGCGCCGGTCGTCCGGGTCGGGCGACCGTTCGATCCAGCCACGCTCCACGGCATGGGCCACATGCCGGCTGGTCACCGACATGTCGACGGCGAGCAGCTCGGCGAGGCGTCCCATCCGCATCTCCCCGTGCCGGTCGACGAGAGCCAGAACGGCGGCGGAGCCCGAGGGGCACTCGGCGGGCAGCACGCGCGCGAGACTGCGCTTGACGGCGGCTACGGCGCTGATCTGCCGGGCCAGCTCCTCGTACTGACTCCGCTCGGCCAAGGCCCCTCCCAGAATTTGTTGCTTAGGGCAACGATAGAAGCCGTTGGTTGCTGCAGGCAAACGAAAACGGCCCTGAATGGGTAAAGGAACCCAAAAGGCTTTGCATGTGCGGAGTCATGGGCCGGTCAGCTGCTCTCCGAGGGCCTTCGGCGGCCCGCCCGGGGTTGGGCCGGGCACGGCCGTTCGCTAGGGTCCTGGGCCATGGCACACAACCCCCATGCTCCCCAAGGCCAGGGCCCCGAGGGCAACTACGACCCGGCGGGCAGCACCCAGATGTTCCGGGCCTTCGTCGACGAAGGCGCGCCGCAGGGCCGCGCTGCCGCGACACCCGCGGCCTCCTCCTCTTCCTCGTCGCGCGTCGGCCTGATCCTCGGCGTGATCGCAGCGGTGGTCGTGCTGGGCGCGGTCGCCTGGCTCGCGCTCGGCTGACCCCGTCCGCCAGCGGTCGCCTGGCTCGCGCTCGGCTGACCCCGTCCGCCAGCGGTCACCTCCAGGTCGCGGTGACGTCCTGGGTCTCGATGTGCATGCCCAGCGGCACCCGCCAGGCGTCGACACAGACCGTGTACGCCTGTTTCCTCGCCGCCCCGGGCTCGATCGGGGCCGGCAGCGGCTGCCGTGACTCGACGGTGGCCCAGTCGATGCCCAGCGCGCCGATGACGTGCGTCGCGAAGGTGACCGTGCCGGAGGTGGCGGCTGTGCCGCCGATGTTGCGGAACTCCACGGTCACCCGCTCGCACCACCGCTTTTCCAGGGCCTCGCGGACCGGCTCGGCGAGCCGGAGCACCGCGGGGCCTGTCGGCCCCGGTGACGGGCCGCGCGTCGGCGCGGGCGGAGTTGGGGTGGGGGACGGCTGTGGCGCGCCGGGTGTGGCCGGTGCTCCGTCGGGGCCCGGAGTTCCCTGTGGCCCGCCGTTCGTGGGCGGCTTCGTGCCGCTCGTACCGCCGCCGGTGCCACTCGTACCGCCGAGAGGCGGCCTGCTGCCGTCCTCGGGTCCGGGGGTGCGGCCGGAGCCCTCCGTGCCTCTGTGAGGCGCCCCGCTGCCCGAGTCGGCGGGCTCCTCGCCCGCGCGCCCGTCCTCGTAACCGTCCAGTGGAGTGAGCGAGACCCTGCCCTTGGGGGGTACGGCGGCCGTGGGCGCGCTGTCGGGGCCGGATCCGGCGGCGCCGAGTGCCACGTCGCCTTCGCCGCTGCCGCCGCACGAGATCAGCGCCCCGCAGAGGCAGAGCGCTGACACCACGATCCCTGGACCGGTCCGTCGTCGCATCGCGCCAGTGTGACTGACGGCCCGTCAGGTTGGAACCCTCGTCGCGTACCCTCAGTCCGCGATCAGCCCTTCCCGCAGCTGTGCGAGCGTGCGGGTCAGCAGACGCGAGACGTGCATCTGGGAGATGCCGACCTCCTCGCCGATCTGCGACTGGGTCATGTTGGCGAAGAACCGGAGCATGATGATCTGCCGCTCACGGGGCGGGAGTTTGGCGAGCAGGGGCTTGAGGGACTCGCGGTACTCGACGCCCTCCAGCGCCGAGTCCTCGTAGCCGAGCCGGTCCGCGAGGGAACCCTCGCCACCGTCGTCCTCGGGCGAGGGCGAGTCGAGCGAAGAGGCGGTGTAGGCGTTGCCCACGGCGAGGCCGTCGACCACGTCCTCCTCCGACACCCCGAGCACCGCCGCCAGTTCGGGGACGGTGGGGGAACGGTCGAGCTTCTGCGCAAGCTCGTCGCTGGCCCTGGTGAGGGCCAGGCGCAGCTCCTGGAGCCGGCGCGGAACCCGCACCGACCAGGAGGTGTCGCGGAAGAAGCGCTTGATCTCCCCCACGACGGTCGGCATCGCGAACGTCGGGAACTCCACGCCGCGTTCGCAGTCGAAGCGGTCGATCGCCTTGATCAGACCGATCGTGCCGACCTGGACGATGTCCTCCATCGGTTCGTTGCGGCTGCGGAACCGCGCCGCGGCGTACCGCACGAGGGGGAGGTTGAGCTCGATGAGGGTGTCGCGCACGTAGGTGCGCTCCGGGCTGTCGTCGGCCGCGCCCTCGCAGTCCAGGGCGCGCAGCCGCAGGAACAGGGAGCGGGAGAGAGTGCGGGTGTCGATGGCTTCCGAGCTGCCGGACTCGGACTCGACAGGTGCGGGTGCGCTCGGCGCGCGAGTGAGCACCTTCGAGCTGCCCTGTTCTACGGACATGCCACCCCCTTGAGGTCGCGGACGGTCGCGGTGGCCGCGACCGTCTGAGGAACGCAGCCTCCACCTGAATACCGGCGGCGAGGCTGCGGCAAACGCGGTTCCAGCAGAATGTCACATGTCGGCAACGCGCTGTAGTGACATGTCGACAAGTATCGCGCAAAAATGCCCAGGAAACAGGGAGTGTAAGGCTTTTGATCCTGCGTCAGTGGCTCGGGAGTGGTCTACCCGTTCGAGCTACGCTTCGATCCTGTTTGCGGACCTGAGTCGAGCGAAACTTCTCGCCAGCAGTCGCGACACATGCATCTGGGAGACCCCGAGCTCCTGACTGATCTGGGACTGTGTCAGGTTGCTGTAGTAACGGAGCATCAGGATCCGCTGCTCGCGCTCGGGCAGCTGTACGAGGAGATGGCGCACCAGGTCCCGGTGTTCGACGCCGGCCAGCGCCGGGTCCTCGTAACCGAGCCGGTCCAGCAGTCCCGGCATGCCGTCGCCCTCCTGTGCGGCCTCGAGCGAGGTCGCGTGGTACGAGCGGCCCGCCTCGATGCAGGCGAGCACCTCGTCCTCGCCGATCTTCAGCCGCTGGGCGATCTCGGCCGTCGTGGGGGACCGGCCGTGGGCCGTGGTCAGGTCCTCGGTCGCGCCGTTCACCTGGACCCAGAGCTCGTGGAGGCGGCGCGGCACGTGCACGGTCCGCACGTTGTCGCGGAAGTACCGCTTGATCTCGCCGACCACGGTGGGCATCGCGAAGGTCGGGAACTGTACGCCGCGGTCGGGATCGAACCGGTCGATGGCGTTGATCAGACCGATCGTGCCGACCTGGACGACGTCCTCCATCGGCTCGTTGCGACTGCGGAAGCGTGCGGCGGCGTACCGCACCAGCGGGAGGTTGGCCTCGATGAGCGCGGCCCGCACCCGGGAGTGCTCGATGGTGCCGGTCTCCAGCCCTTTGAGGCGGCCGAACAGCACCTGGGTCAGTGCCCGGGTGTCGGCGCCGCGCCGCGCGGGCTTCCCGGCGGGGGCGGTGTCGTCCTGCCTCTCGTTCTGAGGTGGCACCTGAGGCGCAGTACTGGCCGACACGGTCAAGCCACCCCTTTGCGGTCATTTGCGGTCAACTCATCCGTCAAAAGCGGTCATAGCATCACAAGACATGCCCACTGTGTGCAAGCACCTGGTGACACCGTGTTGACGTCGCGTTGGGATGGAAAACCGAAAAGCCCCCCGCCCTGAAGGGTGGGGGGCAGCGGGCGCGGACCGTCAGAACTCGTAGTCGGCGATCACCCAGGTGGCGAACTCACGCCACTGCCCGGCGGCCGCCTGGTGCGCGGGGTGCTCGATGTAGCGCTTCAGCGCGTCCTTGTCGGCGACGGCCGAGTTGATGGCGAAGTCGTAGGCGATGGGCCGGTCCGTGATGTTCCACGCGCACTCCCAGAACTCCAGTTCGGGAACGGTCCCGTCCAGTTCCTGGAACGCCTTCGCCCCGGCGACGACACGCGGCTCGTCGCGCCGGACGCCCTCGTTGAGCTTGAAAAGGACAAGATGGCGGATCAAGGGGCCCTCCCTGCTCGGCCCGAAGGGCCTAGTTGACGAGCTCGGTCATGAACTCTCCGACGCTCATCGCGGCGCTCGAAATGCCCTCGAACCCTACCCCCACGAGATCGGCCGCCCGCTTGGGGGACGCGATGATCGTCCACAGGATGAAGACGACGACGATGTACACGGCTATCTTCTTGGCTTGCGCCATCGGCCCCTGTCTCCCCTGCTGTCCCTTTGCTGCCCTGCCAAGCGTCGCGTGAGTCTAGCCGAGGGTGTGCGGACAGGATCAGCATGGACCAGCGGCCGGGAATCCCGTCCCTTGCGAACCTTTCCGCGGCGCCGACAGAGGTGCGGGCGGGGGCGGGCCCATCGGCGGAGCAGGAGCCGGAGGGGCCCGGGAACCCGCCCTCGCTCCGGGTGGTGGTGTCCCCGGTGGCCGGCTCCCCGGGGACGCAGAAGCCCCGGCCTCGTCCTCGAGGCCGGGGCTTTTCCGTATCGCCGTCCGTTCACCACCGACAGGTCCAGGGCGGCGGCTCGGCATGTCCGCGGTGGGCGGCTCGCCGCGCGCCCGTATCCGGCGCCGGGTCATCCCCACGCGGGGGCGGAGAACAAGCTGGCCGCGTTGTATCCGGAGTGCGGGTAGGCGGCCCAGCCGACGGCCTCCGGCTGGGCGCGCGGGAAGTCGGCGGCCACCATCGTGGCCAGGTCGAAGTAGGCGCTGCGGGTGCGTGCCTTCATCTGTGCCAGGTCGACCTCCGCCCCCGCGGCGAGGTGCTCGTCGAACGGAACCACGACCACGCCCCGGCAGCGCGCGCGGAAGTGGTCCACGAGGTCGTTCACCTTCACGGCCTTGCTCTTCCGGCGTGCCTCCGAGACCACGGTGATGCTGCGGTTGACCAGGTCCTCGTAATGGTGCGCGTTGAGCCAGTCCAGTGTGGTGCTCGCGCTGGTCGCGCCGTCGACGCTGGGCGTGGCTACGACGATCAGCTGGTCGGCGACGTCCAGGACGCCGCGCATCGCGCTGTGCAGCAGGCCGGTGCCGGAATCGGTCAGGATGATCGGATAGTGCTGTCCCAGGCAGCCAACGACCTGCCGGTAGTCCTCGTCGTTGAACGCGGTGGACAGCGCGGGATCCACCTCGTTGGCGAGGATCTCGAGACCGCTCGGGGACTGCGACGTGAAGCGGCGCACGGCCATGTAGTTGTTGATGTTCGGGATCTCTGCCACCAGGTCGCGGATGGTCGCGCCGGTCTCCCGGCGCACGCGGCGGCTCAGCGTGCCCGCGTCGGGGTTGGCGTCGATCGCGACGACCCGGTCCTGACGCTGGGCGGCGAGAGTCGCGCCCAGGGCGGTCGTGGTGGTCGTCTTGCCGACCCCGCCCTTGAGGCTGATGACCGCGATCTTGTAGCACTCCATCACCGGCGTCCGGAGGATGGCGAGCTTCTGCTGACGCTCGCGTTCGGCGGCCTTGCCGCCGATGCGCAGCCGGCTGAGACCGCGGCGGCCCTGCGGGTTGCGCAGCAGACGGTCGGAGGACAGTTCGACGGCCGAGCTGTGCCCCAGGGCCCCGTGGTGGCCCATCCGGTCCGGCGGGGGCCAGGCCGCCGGGGTGTGCGGTACCGGAAGACGGGAGGGCATCGGCGGGCCCCCGGCGATCGGTGACATCTGCGCCGCCCCGGCGTACGGAGCCGACGGCGCCGGGCCCGGGCCGTTCCCCGCGTGCATCGGGGCGGGGTTCTCCGTCCTGCGGTCGTGGCGCACGGTTTCAGGGGCCGTTCGTGCGCCGGCCGGGGGCTCCGGCGTCGCGGTGGCGCGAGGCCCGCTCTCCGTCTGCCCCTCGGGCGGTGCGTGGCCGCGTCCGTCGGCGTACTCCCTGTCCACTTCGGGGGCGGCATCGCCGCCACGGATGTCACGATCGTTCGTCACGTCTTTCAATCCTTTCGATGACCTGGAGGGTCCGTCGGGCACGGAGTCGTCGTGGTGACGGTGGTGGTCGTCCGTCAGCCGTTGTCCGGTCCGCCTGCCGGACCGATGACCCGAGGCTCCCGAGTGGGAGAAGCCGCCGGACGGAACGAGGGTGGTGAACGGTCGGTCCCCGGCGGGGCCGAGGGCGGGGCGCATGCCGGATCCGGCGGGCAGGGCTCGCGTCTCGCGCCCGGACAGGCGGGGGGCGGCAGTCCCCGTGCGGTCCGCCACGGGGGCGACGGTGCGCAGCGGCACGGGCGCGCCGGGAGCGTCGCACGGCTCGGCGCGGACCAGCATGCCCTGGTCGTCGAACGCCAGACCGATGGAGAGGAACTGATCCACGGTCAGGACCTGCTTCTCCTGGCGCGCGCCATACGGGTTCCGCCGCGACGCCCGGGCACCACCACGGACGCGTCCGGTCGGTGCCGAGCGGGTGTCGCGGTGGCGCTGGGCGGCTTCGAGGGCCTGCTGGATCTCGGGAGGGACCTCGAGCCGGCTGCGCACCCGGTACTGCCCGGCTCTCAGGTTCTCGGCCCGCTGCAACTGGACCTTCAGTGGACCCACGAACGAGTAGTGCTGCTCCTCGGCGTACTCGCGCACCTTCTGCACCAGGTCCTCGCCGAGCATGACCAGGCAGGCGCTGTTCAGTTCGTGATCGCACGGACTGAGCTCGACGACGAAGCCGTTGGGCACGATCGTGCAGTCCCGGTTCCAGATCCTGGCGTTGATGTCGCACTCGCGCCGGAGCGCCCCCGCGAACTCCAGGGGCTGCACCGCTGACTTGAATACTTTGGCGAAGGCGCCGTTGACCAGAGCCTCGAAGCGCTGTTCGAGCTTGCTCAGCGTTCCCACTGACAGCCTCCGGGGTGCCCATCCGCAGCGAAGCAGGCGGACGGGTGAGCGTATTTACGGATAGTACGTATATAGCCACACGGAGTGATTGACTGTGGTGTGTCGCGGCATTTCACCGGATCGGTCGTAGCGGCCGTCCGCCGCAGGTCTCCGGGCCGGTGACGGCGGCGGCGGACATCGCCCGGCCGGTCGACGGACCACCTGGAGGAGGCCGGACGGAAACCGTGGCGGAAGACGAGGAAGGGGCGGTCCCGATCGGGACCGCCCCTTCCTCTACGAGCGGTAGCGGAGGGATTTGAACCCTCGGTGAGTTTCCCCACACTCGCTTTCGAGGTCTGTTCCTGCTGGTCAGAGGCTGATTTCCGGCGTTCGCCACCGTTCACCACGGTTCCCCCGACCGGGGCGCTCGTGACGCGTGAACGGCGATGAACGCCGACGTACGGAGGTGAACTGAGACGGAAACTGAGACGGAGGGGACGGGCCGCTCGCGGCCCCCTGCTCGTGCTGTCGCCTGCATGGAGGGCCGTGGGAGTCTTGACCGAAGACGCCGGCAGACGGAGAGGGAGAGGGAGAGCGAGTGTCGCAGCAGACCAGCCCTCGGGGGACCTTTGTGAAGATCGCGGATGCCGTAAAGGCTGAGATCGAGGCAGAGCCTGAGATGTCAGAGCTGCCGACTCTGGCGACGCTCATGAAGCGGTTCGGGGTCTCGCGTGGTGTGGCGCTCCGGGCCTTCAACGTGCTCAAGGAAGAGGGATTGGCAGAGCCTGTCCCCGGCGGCCGGTGGCGCGTGATCAAAAAGGGGCAGAGCATCGAGCGCCGGCCATTGGCCGAGCAGCTCGCCGACGTGATTGTGGCGGACGGCATCGCCATTGGGCAGCCATTCCCCAGCACCTCGGCACTCGCCACCCGATTCGGTGTCTCGCGGCCGACCGTGGCCAAGGCGCTGAGCAAGCTCGAAGCCGCGGGGCTTCTCTCGGAGTCGCGGCAAGGAAAGCAGCGCACTGTACTGGCAGTGCCGAACAATGAGGAGGGTCCCAAGCTATGAGCGCATCGGGACTGACCGAATGGGCGTACCCCCTTGCTGAGTCGCTACTAGCCGACCCCCTGCCGCGTCGATGGCGGCACTCGCTCGGAGTGGCAGAGCGAGCGCGGACCATCGCCCGGATTCTCGGGGCGGACGCTGATCTCTTGGAGGCTGCGGCGATCCTCCATGACATCGGGTACGCGCCGGACCTGGCCAAGACCGGCTTTCACCCCATGGACGGGGCCCGGTACCTGCGGGACAACACCGACGCGGACGTGCGGGTGATCCGGCTGGTGGCCCACCACTCCTGCGCATGGATGGAAGCGGAGGCGCGTGGACTGCGCGACGAGCTGGAGAGCGAGTTTCCCCGCGAGCGCCCGCATCTTGGGGACGCGCTCTGCTACTGCGACATGAACACCACGCCGGACGGGACCCCCACTAACCCGGTGGACCGCGTGAACGAGATCGCCGGGCGGTACGGGCCGGACAGCCTGATTGGCATGTTCATCCGCCGCGCCGAACCGGAGATCCTGGCCAGCACCGCCCGCGTGCTGGAGCGGGTTGCCGCCGCGAAGGCTCAACCGATGTAGGGGGTGGTGCGAGTCCGGTCCATGGCGTGCTCGATGCGCAAACGCATCGTCGGGTGGATGTCGAGTTCTGTCAGGTCCGCTGGGGTGATCCAGCGGACCTGCGTCGTCTCGTTGCTCGTCCGGACGTCACCCCCGACCGGTCGGGCCCGGAAGCAGATACTGAACTGCTGCCGGGCTTCGCCGTCGTCGTACAACATCACATGTCCGGGGTCCGTGTAGATCCCGGACATGTCGACGACTTCGGCCTTGATTCCGGTCTCTTCCCACACCTCGCGCACGACTGTGTCACTGATGGACTCACCCACGTCGTGTCCGCCGCCAGGGAGGGCCCACCGGCCGTTGTCGGACCGCTGGATCACCAGCACCTCGCCCGCGTCGTTCTGTACGAAAGCGACGACGGACGGCACGACAGAGTTGGCCGGCGGTGCGTCGGGGTCATGCAGGTAGTCAATGCGTCCCATGCTCAAGCTCCCGTGAGGTCGTGTTCCGTCACCTGGCGCGCGCCTCCCCAGGTCTGCTCGATGCTATTCGCGTAGGTGTCGAAGAGGCCGCCGCCCGGCAAGCGCCGAAGATGCAGGACTGGCGCCATGAAGGCCCCGATGCCGTAGACGTGAGTGTTCACCAGCATCTCGTCATCTGCTCGGAACAGTGAGTTGTAGAGCGTCGCGTCATGGAGCCGGAAGCCGATGTCCGGATGACTGGCAAACAGCGGACGGTAGTTCATGAGCGCATTGCGAATCTTGCCGTCCATGATCTGGTGACCCTCATCTATGCCGCGTTGCTTGACCGCTGCACAGTCAGGGTCTCCGAGCAGGACGCGAACTTGAGCGTTCGCCTGCACCTTCGCCTTGAGCAGGTCATGAAACAACGGGTCTTCCGACAGCCAAAGCCCTGAGTACACGAGAACGTCTATGTGCGACTGGGCTCGTCCATAGATCTCGCGCCACAGGCCGGCGGGCACCATGTGCCGGTGCGGGTAGACCGTGACGATTTCGGCTTTGCTCAGGTCGGAGGAGCTTTCGACTGTGCGGGAGTCCTCCCACAGTGTCGTCACGTCGACCTTGAGCAGTGACGCCGTCGCGTACTGGTGCCGCCGATACGGCACCTTCCCCTGAGTGATCCAGCGTTCGACGGTCTTCGGGTTCACCTCGATCGCTTCAGCCAGGTCGTGAACGGTCATGCCCTGAGCCAAGAGGGCCGACCTTAAGCGTTCGTTGGACATCTCCACCCCCGATGGGACGTCTAGGGACTTCCTGACAGTAACGAGATCGCCCCTAGGTGTCCACGCACGGGGTGAACAACGCCCCCCACCTGCACTGATTCTGATGGTGCGCCAAGAAATCCCGGCGCGAGAACCGCTGAGTCCGTCAGCGGGCTTGACGGATCTCGATGCAGTACCTGTAATAGAGGTACTGCATCGGGCTTCGGCTTGATCGCGGTTCTCAGTGACATCTGAGGGGCCCTCTTAGGGCTGCTCATCGCGGTGCCGGTTCGGGATAGCTCGCTTCCACGGGGGCCCTGAGCTGGTCGTTCCTTGAGAACTGAACAGCGTGCCAAGTCGACGGGGTGAGAGTCCCCGTCCCCGTAGCGGCCCGGGTGACGGCCGCCGGCGGCCACTTCGCTGCGTACCGGCTCTGGAGAAACGCCCTGGGGATCATCCCTCCATCACTGGAGGTCAGCCCTGGTGTGCCACCCGGTGCGCGCCGCCCTGCTGGCGTCAGAGCAGTGATGATGACGCGCCCGATTCACCGGCTCGGGACCGGCCTGCCGTCGCAAACGGCAGGCCGGTGAAGCCGGACGCTTCCGCAGCGCGGTTCTCTGCTGCGGCGGTTGCCTCCGCTGCTCGTCTCGCACGAGCAGCGCTGAGGGGAGCCGGAGCCGGTGCGGGCCCCTCGGGTGCCGGGCGTCAGGTGCCGTTCTGTTCGGCATTGAGATAGTTGCGAGCAACGACGGTGAACGCAGCTATGGCGCGGTCGAGCCCGGCAGCTGCCTCGTTTAGACGACGAGCCGCGCTGAATGCCTCCGTCGCGGGCGAGGCGTAGAGATGCCCTTGAAAACGGACCATGTATACGGCTTCGGCGACGGCTTGGGCGTGGTCGGCTACGTGCTGTGGTCCTTCGAGGAGCACCACGGGAAGTGTGCGCCGCACACCCTCGATGCCGCTGGCCGCTTGCCACCTGAGTTCGAGTTGACGCTGCCGCACGCGCTCTCCATATGTCCCGTCCCCTGTGTCGCTTACTTCCTGTTGGGCCTGGCCTAGGCAGTCTCGGGCTGTCTCGGATGCGTAGGTGTTTGCGGCTTCAAGGAAGGCTGCGTAGGCGTCACGCTGGTGTTGTCGGCGGACGGCGTCCACGGGTCCGCGGTGTGCCCCTCGAGCTTGTGCGCGGCCTGCGGCATAGGCGGCCGCGGCGGCGAGGACAGCGACCGGCGTTGGGATGAGTGCAGCCATGACGGCGGGATCCATGACGGCCGATCATGCCGCAGACGGGCCTTCCATGGGGTCTGACCGAGATTCGCGTGGGTCCGCCAGCGACGCCAACAGCGTGGCACCCTCCTCATTTCCCTCGGCCCAGCGTGAGCAGGCGGCCCGTGCATTCCTCTCCCAGGTGCTCGACGGTCCGCACGCGGAACGCCTCGCTGCCGCTCCAGATGTCCTGGACCGGCCTGGCGGTCTCGATGTACCCGAGAGAACTCATGCGACAACGACATGCCCAGATGTTCCTGACGCACCGCCACCAAGTCGATCCATGGCCCGAGTTAGTGCAGTCAACTGACCAGTCCTTCCATCACCTGTGGCTGCTGATCGCCGCTCTGATCATCGCCACCGTCTGACCCCGCTTCCGCCCCACGGCGCGCGGCCCCGGAGAGGCAACTCCGGGGCCGCTGTCGAGCCGTAGACCGTCTAAGGAGACCACGACTCATGAAGCACATCGCTGCTGTTCAGGCGCTTGTTACCGCCCCCAACTTCGACCGCGAGCCCACGGCCGCGGAGCTGGACGCGATCGAACTGGAGATGCCGATCATCACGGCGGAGCTCGAGCTGCTGGACGCGCAGATCGTCACGCTGGACCGGGAGCCGTCGCCGCTGGACGTGCGCCGGATCCGGCGGGCGCGCCGGCGGGTGCTGGTCGCCCGCCGTGAGCTGATCAACCGGGGCGTCGCCGGTGCGCCGGAGGTGGCGTGATGGCCGCCGCCTTCACGGCGCAGGTGTCCCGCTCCACCGTCACCGATCGCTGGCGCCTGTATGTGGTGCTGCTCGGGGTGCCGGCGTCGCAGTGGCCCGAGTACGACTTGAACCGCGGTCCGGAGGTGCCGAGTGTTCAGGAGCGTTCACGGGCGCTGAACGCGCTCGGCTACGTGTTCACGGACGACGCCGAATGGCAGTGGGCCGAGACCTTGCCGGTGCCCGATGAGCCGGACGCGCCGGTCCGTCTGTTCGCCACGACCAAGGTCCGGGAGGCGACGGAATGAACAGTGTTCAGATCCGTTCAGCCGAGCGTGCGTTGTCGGTCGGGACGTGGATGATCGTGGCCGGGGCGATGCTCTACTCGATCCTCACCGTCACCCCGCTCGCCGCCGCTCACACCCCCGACGAGTGGGACTGGACCGCGCCGATTCTGCCGCTGGTCGTGGACGCCGCAGTCGTCATCGTGGTCCGCCTCGATGCCGCCCTGGCCCGTCTGGGCGGCAACGGCGGGCGGTGGCCGGTCGTGCTGCGATGGATGACCGGCTGCATGACCCTCGCGCTCAACGTTGCGGATTCCGCACTCAGGAAAGACCTGGTAGGCGTGGCCGTGCACGCGGTCGCGCCGCTTCTGCTCATCGTCACGGCAGAGACCGGGCTCGCCTACCGCCGGGCCATCACCGCCGCCCTGACAGCCCTTGAGACGCAGCAGCGGGCCGAGCAGGCAGCGCGGGAAAAGGCTGCGGCAGAACGGCGTGAGGCGGCCGAGCAGCGAGCCCGCGAGGAACGCGAACACGCCGCACTGCTCGCCCGTGAACAGCGTGAACACGAAGCCCGCCTCGCCCGTGAACAGACCGAGCGGGAGGAGGCCGCACGGCGCAAGGAACAGGAGCAGCGGGAAGCGCGGGAGCATGTGGAGCGCGAGGCCCGTGAACGCCGTGAACGCGAGCGTGAACAGCAGCAGCGCGAGCGTGAACAGCTTGAACGCGAGGCTGCGCAGCGTCGCCAGGAGGAGCAGCGGCAGCGCGAGGAAGCCGCCCGCCGTGAACAGCGCGAGCGGGAGGAGCGGGCCGCGCGTGAACGCGCCGCACTGCTCGCCGGTGGTCCGGTGAACGAGAAGCTGCCCGAGGACCGAGCCCGCGCAGTCGTGCACGCCGCCTTCGCTGAGGGGCTGCCGGTGCGGTCGGCTGCGGACCTGTGCGGCTGGTCCATCGGCTGGGTCTCCACCCGCTACCAGGAGCACCGCGACGCCGCCGGTCGGACGCTTGAAGGCGCGTCGTCGTGAGCACGCTGCCCACCTACCGATGGCGGCTCGCACCGGACGGATACGCCACCTACCGCCAGCTGCGCGCCCTCGGGCTGCGGCCGGGCGGTCAGGGCGTCGCCGCCGAGTTGCAGCGCCCCCGCCGCCGTCGCGGGCCGCTGGTCGCCTACCTGTACCGCATCGACCGGGCCAAGCCCGTCCGCCCGATGACACCCGCGCGGTGGGCGGCACTCGCCAAGGCGAACGCCGCCCAGCGCATCTGCCCGAACTGCCTCCGTGACGCGGGGTATCGCATCCCGCGCTCACTCGGCATGTGCACCCCCTGCCACGACACACCCACTCTCGCCGCCTGACTCGACAGGAGAACACCCCATGAGCAGCCAGACCGAGCAGAGCACCGCCCCGGCCGCCACGAGCCAGGGCAGCCACCACTACGTGCTCACCCTCGAACTTCCCGGCCGGATGTCCAGCACCTGGTACGGCACCTTCACCCCGGCCGCCGGCGCCACCCGGCACGACGTCTTCATGGCTCTGCGGAACCAGATCGGCGACCAGAACCCGGAGCTGTCCACGGGCAACGTCGTCTTCTTCGCCCTGGAGCCGAACCAGCTCTGACCTGCACCGCACCACCCCATGAGCAAGGCCCGGACGTCACGCCTTCCCAAGCCGCGTCCGGGCCTTTGATCTCCCGAAGGGAGTGCACACAGCATGACGGACACCACCATCACTCCGGAAGCGGGCACCGAGGCCCCACCGGACACCACACTGCCCGTCACCGAGCAGCAGACCGCGCCCGCCCCGGCCGCAGCCGAGGTTGAGCACACGCCGGGCGGCTGGCCGGTCGTCCCCCTCGCGGTGACCGGCACCAACACCACCACGTCCCTGATGGCCGCCGCCGCACTGGCGGGCGGCCCGGTCGCGCTCGCCCTGGCCGCAACCGGCGCGGTCGTGCTCGGCACCGCCGCCGCAGCCACCCGACACCGCCGCGACCGCAAGGGCGGCGCGACAACGGGCCGCGCGGCCCGCAATGGCACGGCGGGCGTGGCCGCAGCGGGCCGCCGCACCGGTTCGGGGCGGGTGCCGGGCCAGTCCCGTAACGGGAACGCCGGCACCACTAAGGCCGCTGGTCGCGGCCGGGGCAAGTCGTCCCGCAGCGCTACCGGTTCCGCCTCTTCTGCCGGGCGGACGGGCGGGATCTCTCGCGGCAGCCGTAAGGGTTCCGCCGGCTCGCCGTCCGCAGTGTCCGGCAAGGCACGGGGCAAGGTCGGGCAGGTCAAGGCCGTGCGGGAAGCCGCTCAGCAGGCGTCGCAGTCCCGGGCCGCCCGCCGCAACGACACGACCGGCGCCCGCCGTTCACTCGCGGACGCCCGCCGCCAGGCCAAGGCTGGTCAGCGGTCCGCATCCCTGGCCCGCAAAGGGCCGGTCGGCCGGGCCGTGGGCAAGGCCGCCGGGCGCATCGGTAAGGCCCGAGGAGCCGCGATAGAGCGTGCCCGCAAGGCACGCGATGCGCGGACTGCCGGGCAGGTCGCCGGACAGCGCGACCAGGTGCGCAAGGCACCGCTCCGCAAGGAAGCGCGCAAGGCCCTGCGTAAGTCCGCCGCCCGGTTCCAGCGTCGCCGCCTGCTCGCGGCGCTGCTCGCCGGTGCCCTCGGCATCGTCGGTCTGATCACGTCCCCGATCGGCCGGAAGCTCGGGTTGCCCTGGCTGGTCCACCCGGGCCGCCGCCTCTACGCCCGGATGATGCGCACCGCTGACGAGCAGCGCACGGCCCGGGACGAGGAGATCCGGGCCGCTCTGCAGAAAGCCGAGGACGCCGTCGACGCCGAGGCGGCAGAGGACGACGAGCAGATCGGGGACCAGGTCGAGCGCCCGGCCGGTGTCGTCCCCGCCGCACCCAGCACCACGACGAGTGAGGGAGAGATCGTGTCTGGTTTCCGGTTCGAGGAGTACGCGGCGGAGATGGAAGCCGCGGCCAACAGCTACGACCCCGAGGACGCCATGGAGATCCTGGCCATGGTCGAGGGGCTGCCCGCCGCGCTGACCAGCGTGGCGAACGTGATGAAGATCCTCGCGGAACGGGCCGACTCGGAGTTCCCGCTGGAGAAGGAAGTCGCGGACGGCTTCAACGACATCTTCGGCGCCCTGATGAGCGCGGTCGCGGTCGCGGAGGACATGGGGCCGCTCTTCCGCACCGCACACGAGCAGGACATCGCCCGCCACGAGGACCCGCGCAACGGGACCGAGGCCGAGAAGGGATGGAACGTCTGATCATGACCACCAACACACAGGCCAGCACCGGGCCGGTGTGGGACTGGGCTGCCGGTCACGGACCCGTGACCGGCGCTCTGTCCGCCACCACCGGAGCCCTCGCCGTCGCCACCACCGGAGCCGCCGCCGGCATGCCGCCCGGCTGGGCCCTTGCCGTGGGCGCAGCCGGGGCGATCGGCCACACCGCCACCAGCCTGCGCGACCGGCTGTCCGCCCGCACCGTCGGCATGCGCGCCGCCTCATGGCTCATCGGCGCGGGCTGGACGACGTGGGCCATGGCTTCGGGCCCGCTCACCTGGGCCGCCCTCGGATCGCTCGCCACCCTCGGAGTCGGCATGGGGGCCGCCGCCCGCGCCACCCTCCTGCACGAGGAAGCCCGCGAGCTGGAGGCCATCGCCGCCGCTGAGCGGCAGGTCTCCCAGGAACTGTCCGCCGAACGCCGGGCGATCGCCGCCGAATGGGTGGACCGGATCCAGCGCGTGTGCGGCATCACCGTGCGCGTCCTCGCGGTCGAGCAGTGGCCCACCGGGACCGGCTTCACGATCGACGCCGAACTGCCGCCCGGCGGCACGACGTACGACAGGATCGCGAAGGAGTCCGCGCGGCTGTCCGCCGATGCCCGACTGCCGCACGGCTGCACCGCATCCGCCTCGCAGGGCATCGACCAGGGCCGCGTCCTCATCGACGTGACCACGGTCAACGTGCTCGCCGCAGAAGTCACCTACCCGACCGACTACGGCCCCCTGTCCCTGCACACCGGGATTCCGTGGGGGCTGCGCACGAACGCGGACGAGATCCGCGCCTACCTGCGCGAGCAGTGCGCGCTGGTCGTCGGGCCGACCGGGTCGGGCAAGACGAACATGGTCCACACGATCCTCGCCGGGTTCGCCCGCGCCACGGACATCGTCACGTGGGTGATCGACCTGAACGCCGGATCGGCCGGCCTCCCGTGGGTACGGCCCGCGCTCGACAGCAGCGGGCAAACCACAGACGGCATGCGGCCTGGTATCGACTGGCTCGCCGCCTCGCACGAGGAAGCCGCGGTGATGCTCGATGCGGCGGTGCGGATCGCCAAGCACCGGAAGATGGCCTACCAGGACCTGATGTCCAAGGCGAACACGGACCTGCTGCCGATCAGCGACCGGATCCCGCAGATCGAGATCGTGATCGATGAGGGTGCGGAGATCCTGGCCAGCAGCGACAAGGAATCGCGCAAGCTCGCCGCCAAGATCCTGGAAGTCATCCGGATCGCCCGCGCCATGGGCATCCGCACCGTCCTGACCGCCCTCGGAGCCACCGGCGCGGTGCTCGGGAACCTGATGATCCGCCGGGAAGCCAAGGTCCGCGTTGCCCTGACCGGCGGCGAGACCGAGGGCATGGACCTGGGCAAGCAGTTCCCCGGCTCCCGTGGACTGCGCGTCGACCAGGCCCCCTACAAGGGCGCCGGGTTCATGGGCACCCCCGAATCCCCGGCCGCGCTGTTCAAGTCCTGGCGGATCCTGCCCAACCAGATCCGCGACATCGTCGCCGCCACCTCCGACCGGCATCCCACGCTGGACGCAACGTCCGCGAAGGCGGCCGGGCCGGACTACGCCCGCCGCTGGGACAGCACCCGCACCGCATGGATGCGCGACGACCACCCCACCACCAACACAAGGCAGGGGGAAGCAGGCACCGGGGCCGGGCTGAATCTGTCCGCGCTGCGTGAGCAGCCGCCCGCCCCGGAGTCGAACGAGGATGCGCTCGCCCGGCAGTTCCGCGAGCAGATCGACGCCCAGTTCGCCACCGCCCCTGAACCCGACGCGGGCACGGAGCAGCCGCCCGCGTCGGCCGGGCTGAACCTGTCCGCCCTGCGGAACGAGGACAACGCCGCGCGGACTGCCGCGCTCGCGCTGCTGCTCGCCGCCGGACCTGAGGGCACCGGAGCGTCCGCGATCGCCCGCGCGCTCGCGGACGAGCACGGCACCACCCGGCAGACCGTCGTCGGATGGCTCAAGACATGGACCGACGAAGGCACCGCCGTCCGCGTCGGAGAGGGCACCAAAGCCCGCTACGTCCACCACCGCCACGCCCCCGGAACAACCCCCGAGGCGTGAGCACTTGTCGCCTGTCGCCCACCCCTGCGAGAAGGGCGCTGGGCGGGCCTGTGAGGGCCGAAAACGGCTTGTGACCTGCAAGGCGACAAGCGACAAGACAAGACAAGACAAGCGACAAGCCGCACGACAAGTCAGACGACAAGCGACACGACAAGCAAGGCACCGGGCAGCACCCCGCATCACGGGTGCTGCCCGCCGTCGTTGAAGGGACCCCGTTGTGCACTCCCAGACCCCGTACGAGATCACCACCGTCCCCGCGATGCCGACCACGGCGCGGGCCGAAATGCTGCCGCACGAGATCCCGCCCGGCGTCCAACTGGTCACCCTGCCCGGCGGCGTTCGCACCCTCGCCTACACCCAGCCGCCCGCCGCGCCCGGACCGCAGCCGACACCGATCGCGCAGCCGATCCCGACCTGGGCCAAGACCACCGCACTTCTCGTCCCGACCATCGGGGGCGGCGTCGCCGCCGCCGGCATCGGACTCTCCTACGCCGCACCGGGACTGATCGCCATGAGCCAAGCCCTGTGGGCCACCGTCGCCCTCATCGCCGCCGGAGCCATCGCCCTGCCCCTGCTGCTCGGCATCGGCCGCAGCCGCACCGGCCGGGCCGCCCCCACCCAGATCACGCAGAACATCACCGCCACCGGCATGTTCGGCCGTGCCAGCGGCACCATCAACAACCGCTGAGGGAGAAGCACCCGTGAAGACCCGACTGCCCACCCGCCTCACAGACACCGCCGCCCGGCTCGCCGGAATGCACACCCTGCGGTGCCCCGACCCCGGTTGCACCGTCCGGATCCGCTTCCGCGCCGTGACACAGCAAGAGATCTCCTGGCTCACCGCCCTGGCCAACGACCACACCCGCCACGGCGCCAAGAAGTGACCAGAGCGCCGCGAGTGGCACCCCACCCACCGTTAGGAGATCCGGCATGGCCGTCACCGTCTCCCTCGTCGTCCTCTTCGGCGCCCTGCTGTTCGTGATGCTCCGCGCCAGAAGCGTCGGCTGCGGGGCCGCCTTCGTCGCGATGATGTTCGGCTTCTTCCTCGCTTCCACCGGCGCGGCCGAACCGATCCGCAGCATGACCGCCGCCCTGGCCAGTGTCATTCCCAGCCTGTAGGAGGTTCGCAGTGTCCCGGCTCCGCATTCGTCAGATCACCTGGCCACGCCGCGCGCTGGTACTGGCCGACACCCCGCGCCCCGACTGCACCGACTGCGCAGGGGAGGGCGGCTTCGAGCACGACTACGGCGACTACGAGACCGGCGAGTACGCCGGCACCGACTGGGAGCCCTGCGGCTGCTGGAACGAGAACCGCCAGTGGACCCTGTTCCCGCTCCCACGGCTGCCGCGTCGCCGCCGCCCGCACCCCGACCCGTGGGGCCCCGGCAGCTACAGCGACGAACCGCCCTTCTGACACGCCGAGAGCGGCCCCCCTCTCGCCAAAGACCGGGGCCGCTCTCGTCTGCCAGTCACTCACGAGAACTGGAGAGATCCAGCATGACCCAACCGACACCCATCCGGCGAGTGCTCGGCCACCAGCCGCGCCTGCTGGACCTGTTCTGCTGCGCCAGCGGCGCGGCCATGGGCTACCACCGGGCCGGGTTCGACGTGTTCGGCGTCGACATCGCCCCCCGGCCGAACTACCCCTTCCCGCGCCACCAGGGCGACGCCCTTACCTACCTCGCCGCGCTCATCACCTCCGGCGAGATCGGGCAGTACGCCATCGTGCACACGTCCCCGCCGTGCCAGGGCAAGTGCGCGCTCACCGTGGGCACGAACGCCTCGCGGGGCTGGGGCGGCACGCATGTGGACCTGGTCGCGCCGACCCGGGCCCTGCTCGAGCAGACGGGTCTGCCGTACGTGATCGAGCAGCCCAACGGCCGCGCCAAGATCCGCAAAGACCTCAGTCTCTGTGGGGAGATGTTCGGCCTGGGGGTGCTGCGGCACCGCAACTTCGAACTCGGGCGCTGGAGCGTGCAGCGCCCGGCGCACCCTCGGCACCGGGGTTATGTGCGCGGCTACCGCCACGGGGTCTATCGGGAGGGCCCCTACGTCGCCCCGTACGGCTCCGGGGGCGGCAAGGCCACCGTGCCGGAGATGCAGACCGCGATGGGCATCACGTGGACCGATGTCCGCGAGGAACTGACCGAGGCCATTCCGCCCGCCTACGCGGAGTGGATCGGCCGGGCGTTCCTCGCGTCGGCCCGCGCCGGCCTGGAGGTGGCGGCATGACAACGGACTTGTTGTCCGCTGCGCTGGACGCCGCCGCCCGCGGCTGGCCCGTGTTGCCGCTGCGGCCCGGCGGCAAGCGCCCGGCTCTGCACGGGGAGGACGCCTGCACCCGCACCGGCGCCTGCGCCGGCGGGCACGTGAAGTGGGAGCAGCGCGCCACCACCGACCCGGACCGCATCCGCGCCGCGTGGTCGGCAGGGCCGTTCAACGTTGGCATCGCCACCGGCCCGGCCGGGTTGCTCGTGGTCGACCTGGACAAGCCCAAGACGAACAGCAATGCGGACACGCCTTGCGGCGTGACGACCTTCACGGCGCTCTGCGAGCGCGCCGGGCAGGTAGTGCCCGCCACCCGCACGGTACGGACCGCGAGCGGTGGTCGGCACCTGTACTTCACCGCCCCCGCCGGGGCCCGGCTTACCAACACGGCGGGCACTCTCGCGCCGTTGGTCGACACCCGCGCGCACGGCGGGTACGTCGTCGCCCCTGGCAGCGCCACCCCCGCCGGAACCTACGACGTGGTGGACGATCGGCCGCCCGCCCCGCTCCCAGAGTGGCTGCACGCCCGCCTGACGGCCCAGTCGTCGCGGGCACTCACGGCCGCGCCCGTCGCGTCGCGGTCCTCTCGCCGTGCCGCAGCCGCGTTGGACGCCGAAACGGCCGCCGTGGCCTCCACGAGCGAGGGCGGACGGAACGCGCGGCTGCTCACCGGGGCGCGAGCATTGGGGCGGTTCGTCGCGTGGGGCGAGATCCCTCGGGACGTGGTGGAAGAGGCGTTTCAGGGGGCGGGGGAGTCGGCGGGACTGCCGCCGGCCGAGTGCCGGGCCACGATCCGATCCGCTCTCAACTGGTCCATCCGCACCGCCCGACCCGGGGAGGCGGCGTGAACCAGTGGCCCCGCACCGCCCCCCTGAAATGCCTTCCTGCCACCACCGAACAGCAGCAGGCGGCCGAACAGCCGGTCATCATCACCGGCATCATGCCGGGCCTGCACATCCGCATGGACATGCGCCCGCCGGTCGCGGACTGGCTCTGCCGCTGCGGCCACCACGAACGCGCCGTAGGCCGCGCAGCCGTCATCGAGCTGACCACCCGCGTGCGCGTGTGGCACTGCCCGCACGCCGCCGACGAACAGACCGCCCCCGCCACCGAGCGCGCGAAAGTCGCCGCCCGGCAGGGCGTCCGCTCTGTCATTGACCTGCGCTTGCCCGCCACCGCCACCACCCCGGCGGACAGGAGGAACGCCGCATGACCACGACCAACGACACGGCCCCCGCGATCGACGGGGCCGCGCTGCTCGATGAAGTCGAGCAGTTGCACCGGCGCTTCAACGTCTTCCCCACCCAGGCCGCCTATGTCGCCGTGGCGTTGTGGGACGCGCACGCGCACCTGCTCGATGCCTTCGACTCCACGCCGCGCCTCGCGTTCCTCTCCCCGGAACCGGGATCGGGCAAGTCACGCGCGCTGGAGATCGTGGAAACCCTCGTGCCGCAGCCGATGGTGGCGGTCAACGCCTCCCCGGCGGCCCTGTTCCGGGCTGTGTCCGGCACGGAGGGGCGGCCGACGATCCTCTTTGACGAGATCGACACCGTGTTCGGCCCCAAGGCCGGGGACAACGAGGAACTGCGCGGCTTTCTGAACGCCGGGCACCGGCGCTCCGGGGTCACCTACCGGTGCGTCGGGGACGGCTCGAACCAGAGCGTGCAGCCCTTCCCGTCGTACTGCGCCGTCGCGGTCGCCGGCCTCGGGTCGCTGCCGGACACGATCCTGACCCGCTCCGTCATCATCCGCATGCGGCGCCGGGCACCGAACGAGCGGGTGCAGCCCTACCGTCAGCGCATCCACGAGAAGGAAGGGCACGCGCTGCGGGACCGGCTCGCCCGCTGGGCCGACCAGGTGCGGGAGCGGGTCACCGGGGCGTGGCCGGAGATGCCCGAGGGCGTCACCGATCGGCCGGCCGACGTGTGGGAGCCGCTGCTCGCCGTCGCGGACGCTGCAGGGGGCGACTGGCCCGGCCGGGCCCGCGCCGCGTGCGTCGAGCTGGTCGCCGCTGCCGCGCAGGATGACGAATCCTCGCTCGGTATCCGGTTGCTGACCGACCTGCGCGACACCGTGTTCTGCGGCATCGACCGCATGCCCACCGCCGCGATCATCGAGTGCCTGACCGCGATGGACGACGCGCCGTGGGTCGACATGGGCGGCAAGCCGCTCACCCCGCGCGGACTCGGTCGGCTGCTCAGCGGCTACATGACCGGAGCCAACCGGCCGGTCAAGGCCCGGCCGATCCGCACGCCCGGCGGCACCGTCCCGCGCGGCTATTACGCCGAGGACCTGGCCGACGCCTGGGCCCGCTACTGCCCCCCACCCCCCGGAAAGTCCGCTACATCCGCTACATCTGCTACAGCCCAGGTCAGCGGGGGTGAATCCGTAGCAGAAGTGCTTCCCGGCATCTGCTACACGGCCCTGCAATCCGCTACGCCCGGCGCGGCCACCGTCGTCCCGTAGCGGCAGCTATCTGCTACATCACGCGCATCTGCTACACGAAACAGGTCACTGACCTGCGGTGTAGCAGATGTAGCGGATGTAGCACTTCTGACAGGGAGGGGGCGGGGCTCGCCCCGCCCCCGGCAAGGAGTCCATCGCATGGATACACCCGCACTTGATGACCCCACGCTGGCCCTCCTCACCGTCGAAGAGGCCGCCCGGCGACTCCGTATCGGCCGCACTCTCTGCTTCCGGCTCGTCGGCACGGGAGAGCTGGAGTCCGTCCCTATCGGCCGACTCCGTCGCGTACCTGCCACAGCCATCCCCGAGTACGTGAACCGGTTGCGCGCGGCCAACAAGCCCGCTACCGCCGCCTGAAAGGACCCCTGTGGAAGAGCAGAGCAAGCGCACCCGGCAGCCCAACGGCCGGTCCTCGATCTACCTGGGCAAGGACGGGAAGTGGCACGGCCGTGTCACTGTGGGCATCCGTGACGACGGCAAGCCGGACCGCCGCCATGTCGAACGGAAGACCCGTGCCGAGGTGGCGGAAGCCGTGCGGGAACTGGAGCGACAGCGCGACGCTAAGACCGTGCGGAAGCCGGGAAAGCCCTGGACGGTCAAGACGTGGCTGACGCACTGGATCGAGAACATCGCCCCCCTTGGGGTGAACGAGAACACGATGGTGGGATACGGCGCCGCCGTACGGAAGCACCTCATCCCTGGACTCGGTGCCCACCGGCTCGACAGGCTCAAGCCGGAGCACATCGAGACGTTCTACGCCGCGATGCAGGCCAAGGGCAGCAAGCCCGCCACGGCCCACCAGGCGCACCGGACGTTCCGAACCGCGCTCAATGAGGCGGTCCGGCGCGGACACCTCGGGCAGAACCCCGTCCGGCTCGCCAAGGCGCCACGCGTACGGGAGGACGAGGTCGAGCCGTACAGCGTCGAAGAGGTCCGCAGGATGCTGCGCGCCGCTGACAAGCGCCGGAACTCGGCACGGTGGGCGGTGGCCCTCTCGCTCGGGCTGCGGCAGGGCGAGGCGCTCGGACTCAAGTGGACCGACGTTGACCTGAACGGGGGAGTCCTGATGGTCCGTCGCAGCCGCCGGCGCCCGCGCTACGCCCACGGGTGCGGCGACACCTGCGGCCGGAAGGCCGGGTACTGCCCGCAGCGTAAGCGGACGAACCCCGAGACGGCTGACACGAAGTCCCGCGCCGGCCGCCGCGCAGTTGGGCTTCCTCCACAGCTTGTGGATCTGCTGCGGACGCACAGGAAGCGGCAGGAAGCCGAGCGCGCGGCGGCTGGGGACAAGTGGACCGAGGAAGGGTGGCTCTTCGCCACTGAGGTGGGACGCGGCACCTCACCGCGCACCGACTACGACGACTGGAAGGCGCTGCTCGCCGCCGCCAAGGTCCGCGACGGCCGACTTCACGACGCGCGACACACGGCCGCCACGGTGCTGCTGATCCTCGGTGTGTCCGAGCGTGCCGTGATGGGGCTCATGGGCTGGTCGTCCACAGCCATGGCCGCGCGGTACCAGCACATGGTCGACACGGTCCGCACGAACATCGCCCGACAAGTCGACGGACTCATCTGGAAGCCGGACGGACCTGATGACGGTGACGACGCAACGGCCGTACCAGTCCGCTGATGCCTGTGGGCAGGGTTAGCCACCCTGCCCACAGTGCTAAGTCACTACGTAACACTGATAGATCAGACGCGCCACCAGGCTGAAGGTGGCAAGTTGCTCCAAGGCTTCTTGCTCGGCCAGATCGCCTGTCTCGTGAGCCGCTGGATTTCGAAGGGCGAAGTACGCCCCTTGGCCGAGTTGCAGCGCTCCGCGTTGCCGAGTCTGGACCCCTGGATCCTTTTGATCACCCGGTATCCGAAGCCTGGGCTTGCCCGGCTCAGGGTCTTTGTCGCTCAGAGCCTCTTGGACGAGCTTGGCGTCTGATAGATCGCGTCGCCCCAGTTTTTCCTGAAGATGGGCGTTGATCGATGTGGCAGCCGCATGGACGGCGGCACGGTAGTGCTTGGACTCCCAGAATGTGCGGGCGGCATCCCACACCCACGGGTGGAACCCATCGGCGGGCATGGACGGAGCATCTGGTGCCAACCGAGTCGTCCACTCGTCCATATCTGCCAGGACGCCAATGCCGCGACGAACCTCGTTCACGTTGACGGTCAACCCTTGCCAGTCGTCCACCCCGAGTACCTCTGCCCGTGGGAGGCTGGGGTCAAGACGGCGCAAGATCTTCACGACGGTGGGCTCAGCCTCGAACAGCCACTTCCGCTCTTGCGTCGTGTCACCGTTGGCAATCCGGACATTCCAGTACTGGGTTACTAGCTCATCGAACGCTTCGAGCTTCTGACGCATCCAGTCGCGATCCACATGCGGAGCGTAGAGGGTGAAGCGCCCGGCATGGTGAGGATTTGAGCGCTCGGCTGGTCAACTGAGACGGAAACTGAGACGGAGATACGCGAAGGGTCCGGCTCGATGAGCCGGACCCTTCGTCTACCAGCGGTAGCGGAGGGATTTGAACCCTCGGTGAGTTTCCCCACACTCGCTTTCGAGGCGAGCTCCTTCGGCCGCTCGGACACGCTACCGGGAGAGAGCTTAGCCCAAGGTGGGCCGTGCTCTGAAATCGGTTTGGCGGAAGGGCCCTCCAGGCATCCGGGAGACGCCGTCCGGGCGTCCGCCGGACCTCGTCAGCGGTCCCCCGGCCGGCCCCGGAAGAAAGCGGTCAGCTGTTCGGAGCACTCCTCGGCAAGCACGCCGGGTACGACCTCCGGCCGGTGGTTGAGCCGCCGGTCCCGTACGACGTCCCAGAGCGAGCCGGCCGCGCCGGCCTTCTCGTCGCGTGCGCCGTAGACCACACGATCCACCCGGGACTGCACGATCGCGCCCGCGCACATCGTGCACGGCTCCAGTGTCACGACGAGCGTGCAGCCGGTCAGGCGCCACTCGCCGAGGACGGCGGCGGCCCTGCGGACAGCCACGACCTCCGCGTGGGCCGTCGGATCGCCCGTCGCCTCGCGCTCGTTGTGCCCCGTGGCGAGGATCGTGCCGTCCCCGGAGAGGAGGACGGCGCCGACCGGCACGTCGCCGCCCCGCGCCGCGCGGTCCGCCTCTCCGATGGCGAGACGCATCGCCGCCTCCCACGGACCGCGCACGAGGTCACCACCGGGCACGGCCGTACCGGCCGGCACGGGTTCGTCTGCCGGATGAACCACTGGGACCTCTCGTTCGGATCACTGCCGGGCCCGATCCGGCCTGATCCGAACGAACCTAGCGCACGGTCTCCAGCACCTCACCCGCGCCGAGCGCGTCCGCGATCTCCATCAGCGCGTCCGAGTCCAGCGCCAGCAGATCCTTCTCCGCCAGTCCGAGGTCCGCGAGGATCTCCCGGTCGCCGACGGGTCCGGTCGGCGCCGACTCGCCGCCCTGTGCCGGGACGTCCACGGTGTCCTGGTCCTCCTCGTCCGGTTCGCCGTCCTCCGTGCCGTCGAGGTTCAGCGCGTCCAGGTCGTCGGCGGGGTCGTCATCGTCCCCGCCGAGCAGTTCGTTGGTGAGGATCTCCCCGTACGAGGAGCGTGCGGCCGCGGCCGCGTCCGAGACGAAGATCCGGGGATCCTCCTCGCCCTCGACCCGCAGGACGCCGAACCAGGCGTCCTCCTGCTCGATGAAGACGAGCACCGTGTCCTCGTCCACCGAGGCTTCGCGGGCCAGGTCGGTCAGATCCGACAGGGTCTCCACATCGTCGAGCTCTGTGTCGCTCGCTTCCCACCCGTCATGAGTGCGCGCGAGCAGTGCGGCGAAGTACACCGTGACTCTCCCACTGATCAGAGGTGTGACGACCGGCGGTGCGTCGAGCTCGTGCCCCGCCCACTCGGAATCGTGGCAGAAAGAGACGCGTTGCGAGAGGTCTTCCGTCGTTGCGTCGGCCACCAGTTCTCACGAGCGTTCGCGGACGGGCTACCAGCGGAAGGTCCGCATGCGCATCTGCTGGCGCATCCGGGCGGCGCGGGCCCGTCGTGGCTGGACGCGGTCGCGCAGCGCTTTCGCCTCGTTCAGCTCGCGCAGGAACTGGGCGCGTCGCCTGCGCCGCGCCGCGTCGGTCGCGGCTTCCTCTTCGTGCTCCGGATCGGACTCCGGCATCGGCCACACCACCCCACCGCTTCATCCACACCCCCTCGGCCTGCGCGGCCCTGGGGGACACCCCTCCACCTTCCCTCCGAAACCGTCCTTGATGCGAGCGCGGGCTACTGTTGACGGCATGCGGATCCACGTCGTCGACCACCCGCTGGTGGCGCACAAACTCACAACGCTGCGCGACAGGCGCACCGACTCTCCCACCTTCCGGCGGCTCGCCGACGAGCTGGTCACCCTGCTCGCGTACGAGGCCACCCGGGACGTGCGCACCGAGCAGGTCGACATCCAGACCCCGGTGACGGGCACGACCGGCGTGAAGCTGTCCCACCCGCGTCCGCTGGTGGTGCCGATCCTGCGGGCCGGCCTCGGCATGCTCGATGGCATGGTGCGGCTGCTGCCGACCGCCGAGGTGGGCTTCCTCGGGATGATCCGGAACGAGGAGACGCTCGAGGCGTCCACGTATGCGACGCGCATGCCTGAGGACCTCTCCGGGCGTCAGGTGTACGTGCTGGACCCGATGCTCGCGACGGGCGGGACGCTGGTCGCGGCCATCCGTGAGCTGATCAGGCGCGGTGCGGACGACGTGACCGCGGTCGTGCTGCTGGCGGCGCCGGAGGGCGTCGAGGTGATGGAGCGCGAGCTGGCGGGCACGCCGGTGACCGTGGTGACGGCCTCGGTGGACGAGCGCCTGAACGAGAACGGTTACATCGTGCCGGGCCTCGGTGACGCGGGTGACCGCATGTACGGGACGGCCGATTAGCCCGTCGGCGCGGCCGACCGCGTAGTCGTCCACCGGAAGGGCCGGGGTCTCCCGGCCCTTCCGTCGTCTCTCAGCACTTTCCGGAGGGGACCGGCTTCGGCTTGGTCAGGGCGGTGAGAGCCACGTCCGCGCTCGCCTTCGGGTCGAGTGCCTTGAAGGCCGTCCCGATGATCAGGTCGACGTCAGCCGTCTTGCGGGTGTCGGTCTTCGCCTGGAAGCCCTGGACCTGGGTGCCGAGCACCCGGAAGGCGCCCTCCTGCGCGGTGGGCGCGCCGAGGAACACGGCCGTACCGGGGACCTTCTTGTCGTACGACGCCGGCGCGTTGGCCACCTTGCCGATCTTGAAGCCACGCTTCTTCAGCTCGTCGGCCGTCGTCTTGGCGAGGCCGGAGCGCGGCGTCGCGTTGTACACGTTCACCGTGATCTGGCGCGGCAGGGGCGGCGGAGGCGCCGCGGAGGGGGAGGGGCGGGGCTCGCAATCGGCGCCGCGGGGGTTCGCGGACGTCTTCTTGCCGCCGCCCGTGAACGCGTCGATGAGCTGAAGCGTCCCCCAGCCGGCAAGGCCCAGCGCGACCACCGCGGCGACAGTCGCAAATACGATCCTGCGGCGGTTCCGGGGGCGTCGCATACGTGGGTACTTGTCACCCGTGATGCGGTACTTTCCGCCCATGCCGGGGGGTGTCAGCATGCTCATGGGCGCAGCGTAATGCGGCCCGGCGACCATGCCTACTAAACGATCAGCGGATTGCGTCCGTACGGTGCCGAAAGGACCCGAAAGGACCCGAAAGGACCCGAAAGGACCCCCGGGAAGGTTCAGCCGCCCGCCGCGGTGCCCGCCGTCCGGACACCGCCGACCGCCCGAGCCGCGGGTGCGGCTCAGAGGCAGCCGGTGACCGGCCGTCGGGCGGGTCCGCTCAGCCCAGCTCGAGAACGCGGGCGTGCAGCACCTGCCGCTGCTGGAGGGCGGCTCGCACCGCCCGGTGCAGGCCGTCCTCCAGATAGAGGTCGCCCTGCCACTTCACGACGTGTGCGAAGAGGTCCCCGTAGAACGTGGAGTCCTCCGCGAGCAGCGTCTCGAGATCCAGCTGGCCCTTGGTGGTCACGAGCTGATCGAGGCGGACCGGGCGCGGCGCGACATCCGCCCACTGCCGGGTGCTTTCCCGGCCGTGGTCGGGATACGGCCGCCCGTTACCGATGCGCTTGAAGATCACACGGAAAGCCTACCGGCCAGGACCCTCATGGCGCAGCCATGGAACCACAGCGAGATCCTGGTCGAATCTTCACAAACCGGGGAAACACGTGGTCGCGCGAGGGATGCGTGCGTGCCGGACGGGGGTTGCCTTCACGAAAACGGCGCGCCGCGGGCATCGAGCCCGCGGCGCGCCGCGACCGTCCTTACCGGGGGTGCTACTCGGTCACCTCGTGGTCGTGGCCGTCGTGCAGGCCGCCGCCGCTGCCCGCGTCGCCGTCCGTGGGGACGGTCGTGACGGGCTTGCGCAGCGAACTGATGTCGTGGGCGTAGGTGCCCACGGCGTTGGCGATGACGCCGATGTTGACCGCGAACGCCTCCATGTTGATGTTGCTGATGTCGTCGCCGGCGGCGTGGTAGTTCGGGTCGTACGCGAGGCCCGCGACGCCGCCGAACTTCTTTGCCTGCGCCTCGGTCTTGATGCCCTCGGCTCCGGTGAACGTGCCACCGGACGGGATGCCGACCTCGATGAACGGCCCGTAGTCCGAGCGGCCGGTGAAGTCGGTGCCCTCGTGCGGGGTGTCCTGCTTGTCGAGGAACTCGTTGATGTCCCGCTCGAGCTGCGCGGAGCCGGCCGGGCCGGCACCGGCGCCCACGCCGTCGGAGTCGTCGCCGTCGTACACGAAGAGTCCGTAGTTCGGCGACGCGATCATGTCGAAGTTGAGGTAGAGCTTGATCTCCTTCTTGCCCAGGTCGCTGAGGTCAGCGACGTAGTGCTCGGAGCCGAGCAGGCCGTTCTCCTCCGCCGACCACCAGGCGAAGCGCACCTTGTTGGCGGGGCTCTTCTCCCGCTTGGCGAGCTCCTCGGCGACCTCGAGCAGACCGGCGGAGCCGGAGCCGTTGTCGTTGATGCCGGGGCCCGCGGTCACCGAGTCGAGGTGCGCGCCGAGCATCACGGTGTTGGCCGCGTTGCCCCTACGGGTCTCCGCGATCACGTTGTTGGTGCTGCGCTGCTCCTGGAGCTCACGGACCTCGAAGGAGACGGTCAGCGGACCCTTGGCGAGGTCGGCGGCGAGCTTCTCGCCCTCGGCCCGGCTGACGCCACCGGTCGGGATCTTCGCGGACGCCTGGTCGCCCAGGGTGCCGGAGAGAGCTCCGTCGGTGTTGTTGTAGACGATCGCGCCGATCGCGCCCGCCTCGGCCGCGGCGGCCTGCTTGGCGGCGAAGGTGCAGCCGCCGCGCTTGATCAGCGCGATCTTGCCGGTGAAGGTGCCGGACGCGTAGTCGGCCGCCTCGCATCCGGTCGTGTCGTCCACCGGCACGGCCGCCACGTCGGCCCTGATGCCGCCGACCGGGGTGGACTTGGTGTACGTCATGGCGGCGATCTCGACGTCGCGGGGCGTCGGCGAGACCACGGACAGCTTCTCTGCCAGCGTCTCCGTGTAGATGAACTCGAAGCGCTGGTAGGAGACGTTGTAGCCGAGCTTCTTCATCTGCTGGTACACGTACGCGGCGGACGCGTCGTGACCGAGCGAGCCGGCGGCGCGGTGGCCGCCCGTACTGTCCGCTATCTGCTGGAACTTCTCGAGGTGCTCGAAAGCGTCGTCCGCGGACACCTTCTGGACCAGCTTCCGTGCCAGCTTCGACGCGTCCATGGCGGCCCGGTCTCCCGGAGCCTGGCGCTGTGCAGCGGACGGGGAGGCGGAGGCCAGCAGGAGCGGGGTCGCGAGTGCGGCTGCGGCCATGGTGGCCACGGCTCTGCGACGGGTTTCCTTCACAGAGGTCCTTCCCGATGTGAACGAGGGTTGAGGGGAAGCTAGCGATCTACACGGCCTGTGGGAACACCTGCGCCACAACTCATGGCGCATTTCGTCCCATCCGCACACGGAAGCCCTTCATCCACTTCAACCCGTCGCTCATCACGGCTTCTTGGGTGACTTCGCGGTCTTGCCGGATTTGGCCGTCGGAGCAGCTTTCGTCGCCTTCACTGTCCGGGCGGTCTGTGCGGCCTTGGCCGCCTTGGCGGCGGCCTTCTTCTCCTGCTTGTACGCCCGCACCCTGGCGAGCGACTCAGGACCGGTGATGTCGGCCGCCGACCGGTAGGAGTCCTCCTCGCCGTACGCACCGGCGGCCTCCCGCCAGCCCTCGGGCCGTACGCCGTACTGCTTGCCCAGCAGCGCCAGGAAGATCTGTGCCTTCTGCTCGCCGAAGCCGGGCAGCGCCTTCAGCCGCGCCAGCAGCTCCGCCCCGCTCGGCGCGTCCGTCCAGACCGCGCTCGCGTCGCCGCCGTACTCGTCGACGAGGAACTGGCACAGTTCCTGCACCCGCTTGGCCATCGACGCCGGATAGCGGTGCACGGCCGGTTTCTCCACCAGCAGCTCGGTGAACGCGTCCGGATCGAAGGCGGCGATCTCGGCGGCGTCCAGATCGTCGGCGCCCAGGCGCCGCGCCAGGGTGTACGGGCCGGTGAACGCCCACTCCATCGGGATCTGCTGGTCGAGGAGCATCCCGACCAGGGCGGCGAGCGGGCTGCGGCCGAGGAGTTCGTCGGCCTCCGGTTGCTGGGCGAGGTGGATCGTGGCTCTCATGCCCTGATGATCACCCGGAGACAGGGGTGCCGCCAGTGAAGGTCCGGCCCGTCCGGCGGCAGCGCCGCGTCCGGCCGAACGCGTACGAGCACGTCGGGCGACGGTGCCGCGCCCGGTCCGGTGTGTACCGGTGCGTTCGGTCGTCCGCGGCTCATGAGCGCGGGCTTCCGGTGCGGCCGGTGCGTTGTCCGGTTTGTGGCACACGAACGAGTGCGTAGGGGCTGTCCCGCAATCCACGATGGATCGCCCAGCGGGGATTGCGGGACAGCCCTCACCGCCGCGGCAGGTGCCGCACCGTCCATCAGGGGCGCAGCCGGGTGGCCCGGGCCCGGAGGTAGCGCGCCTCGGGGATGCTCAGCGTGCGGCCGGCCGCAGACCGATAGGCCGCCTCGGCCTCCTCGAGGTCGCCGGCCCTCTCCAGCAGATGTGCCCGTACGGCTTCGAGCCGGTGATTGCCGGTCAGCCCGCTTTCCAGGCGGGCCACCTCGGCCAGGCCGGCACGCGGGCCGTGCACCATGGCCGTCGCCACGGCCCGGCCGAGCTCGGCCATCGGTTCCGGGGCGCGGGCCACGAGAATGTCGTACAGGGCGAGGATCTGCGGCCAGTCGGTCTCCTCGGCGCGCGGGGCCTCGTCGTGCAACGCGGCGATCGCCGCCTGCAGTTGGTACGGCCCCGCCGGCCCCTGCGCCAGGGCTTCCTCCACCAGGGCGGTGCCCTCGGCGATCGCCGCGCGGTCCCAGCGTGTGCGGTCCTGCTCGTCGAGCGGGATCAGTTCGCCGTTCGGGCCGGTGCGGGCCGCGCTGCGGGCCTCGGTGAGCAGCATCAGTGCCAGCAGCCCGGTGACCGGGCCTTCCCCCGGCAGCAGCCGGCGTACGGCGCGGGCCAGCCGGATCGCCTCCGCCGCCAGGTCCGCGCGGTGCAGATCACGGCCCGACGTGGCCGTGTACCCCTCGTTGAAGATCAGGTAGAGCACCTGGAGCACGGCCGCCAGCCGGGCGTCACGGTCCTGCGGGCCCGGCTGCCGGAACGGCACGCCGTTCATCCGCTGCTTCGCCCGGCTGATCCGCTGCGCCATCGTGGCTTCCGGCACGAGGTGCGCCCGCGCGATCTCGGCAGTCGTCAGTCCGCCCACGGCCCGGAGGGTCAGCGCGATCTGTGCGGTGGGGCTCAGACCGGGATGGCAGCACAGGAAGAGAAGCGTGAGCGTGTCGTCCTCTGACGGTGCCCGCCCCTCACCGGGCGGCGGTGCCGTGAACGCGTCGCGCGGGGCGAGCCGGCCGGCGGTCTCCTCGCGCCGGTGCCGTGCCTCCTCGCTCCGCAGCAGGTCCGTGAGGCGGCGGGAAGCGACCCTGATGAGCCAGCCCCGCGGGTTGTCGGGCACGCCGCCCACCGGCCACTGCTGCGCCGCCGCCAGCAGCGCCTCCTGAACGGCGTCCTCCGCCAGGTCGAAGTGGCCGTATCTGCGTACCAGCGCGCCGAGGACCTGCGGCGCGTGCCGGCGCAGCAGGTCCTCGACCTCGGTCGTGGTCAGCACACGTCGCCTCCGCCCTCCATGATCGGCCGGATGACCACGGGGTACTGGGTGGTGCCCTCGGGGACCGGGCACTGGGTGACACGGGCCGCGATCTCCGTCACCCGGTCCAGGCTCGCGCAGTCCAGCACCCAGTACCCGGCGAGCACCTCCTTCGTCTCGCCGTACGGGCCGTCCGTGATCACGGGCCGGCCGTCCTTGCCGGCCGTGACGTGACGGGCCTGCGCCGGTTCGGCCAGTCCCTGGCCGTCGACGAACTCCCCGGACTCGGCGAGGTCGTCGTTGATGCTCTGCATGAACGAGAACATGGCCTGGATCTCCTTCTCGCTCCAGGCCGGGGCGTTCTTCGTGCCGTTGCCGCGCATCGCTTCGCTGTCAGCCTGCGTGCCCTGAACCATCACCAGGTACTTCATGACTCGCTCCTTCTGGCCGGATGGTCGCCCTCCTGCGGGCAACTCTCACAGGAGACGTCGGAGCCGGAGAGGCGTTCTCGACACGGCGCGCGGGATTTTTTTCCGCCGTTCCACCGAGCCCTTCCGGTCAGGTTGCGCCGGTGCCGGTTGTGGAACGGTGTCCTCCGGCATCGTCCAGGCTCGCAGCCGTTCGGGAGCCGTGTGACAAACGTGCATCGGCGTCGTCTGCGGGGCCGGGATCTTCCTGTCCGGATGGTCCTGCGCGGTCGTTCTTGTCCCTGCCGCTCGTTTCGCCTGAGCGGGTGGTTGACGCGCGTCACCCGGCCGGTTCCAGCCAAGGCACCGGCGTGGCGTGGACCGGGTCCGACCTGCCGGATACCGTCACGGACGCCATGCGGGCCGTCACGATGCGTGGCGGAGGCCATCACTGGAGGCAGTGTGTTCACGTGGGGAGTGAGCGGGCCGGCACACGTCAGTGCGTGGGCGGGACGGTGGCGGCCATCACCAGGTCGACGGTCTCCTGGCCGTCGTTGCGGTACGAGTGCGGCACGTCGGCCTCGACGGCGGCGGAGCAGCCGGCCGGCAATGTGTGGTCGGTTCCTGCGACGGCGAGAGTGAGTTCGCCCGCGGTGACGTGCAGCAGCTCGACCGTTCCCGGTGGGTGCGGGTCGGAGGCGCTGCTCTCGCCGGGCCGCAGCCGCCACTGCCAGAGTTCGAACGCACCCCGTGCCTCGACGCCGACGAGCAGCGTGCCGCTGCTGCCCGCGGCCGTCGACCACAGGCGTACCGCCTCGGCCTCGGGGACGACGCGCACCCGGCTGTCCTGTTCCTGGTCGAGCAGTGCGGCCACGTTGAGGCCGAGGGCGTCGGCGAGCTTGACCGTGGTGCCGAGGCTCGGGTTGGTGCGCGCCTGCTCGATCTGGATGACCATGCCGCGGCTGACCCCGGCACGGTCCGCGAGTGCGTCGAGGGTGAGTCCGCGGACGGCCCGCCAGTGCCGGAGGTTGCGGGCGAGCGACTGCGTGAGCTGAACGAGGTTGGTCACATCTAGTCCAATATTTTGCACGAAGAGTTCAATTCGATGCGCTACAGTCTGCTGCACCGGAACGTTCAACTCACTGTGCAGATAGGCGAGTTGGCTGGTTCGCTCCCTGAACCGGCCAGTTACCCACGGGGGAGTGACATTGGCGATCCAGCAGAGGGCCGAGCTGACGCGGCAGCGCATCCTGAGCGCCGCGGCGCAGGTGTTCGACAGAGATGGCTACGAACGCACCTCGCTCGGCGCCATCGGCGCCGAGGCGAAGTTGACGACCGGCGCACTGGCCTTCCACTTCCGTACGAAGAGCCACCTCGCGGAAGCGGTACGTCAGCGGGCTCGCTCCGTCACCCGCCGGGCGATCGAGGCGGCGGACGAGCGGAGCGAGACACCCATCCAGAAGCTCGTGACGACGACCGACTCGCTCATCCAGCTGTTCGAGACGGAGGCCGTGGCGCGGGCGGGCGAACGGCTCGCGCGGGAACTGGAACCCGGCGAGACGGCCGATCTGTCCTGCCCCTGGCGGCGCGAGGTGGCCAGGCTGGTCAGGGCGGCGGACCGGGGCGGGATGCTGCGAAGCGGCGCGGACGCCACCGCGGTGACGGCACTGATCTGCTACGTGGTCACCGGTGTGGAGCTGGCGATGCGCAACCCCAGCGCACGCGGTGACGAGCAGTGGCTGGGGGCGGCGGGCGCGTTGGACGGGCCGCCGAGGGAGCGGCTGGAGCGGATCTGGGGGCTCGTCCTGCCCGGGCTCGTACCGGAGGGCGGCTGTCAGCCGGCCTGAGCGGGGCCGAGCAGCCGCCGGGCGAACAGGCTCAGGCTCTGGGCGATCCGCCCGGCCTCCAGACCGAGTTCATGGCGCTGGAACTGATAGAGCTCCGGAGCCAGCGGGCCGAGCGCGATGTCGATGAGCGCGTCGGGGTCCTGCACGCCGCCGTCCACGAGCAGGGTGCGGACATGGATGCGCCAGAACCCGTACGCGCCCGTCGTGAAGCGCGCCCGGCCCGTCTCCGCACCGAGGGCCAGGGGCAGATGGTGCTCCAGCAGATCGAGCATGGCCAGGTAGAAGGCCGAGAGCCGCTCGGCGGCGGGCGCGCCGGGGCCGAGCGGCGGCGGGCCGTAGATGAGCTGGCCCTGGAGCCGGCGCTCGTGCTCGTCGAGCAGCGCCACCGCGATCGAGGAAGTGTCGGGAAAACGCCGGTACAGCGTGGCCCGTCCGACGTTCGCCGCCTTCGCGATCTGGTCCATGGTGACCGTGCGCGGGTCCTTCTCCGCGAAGAGCTGCTCGGCCGCGGCCAGGATCTGGGCGCGGTTGCGGACCGCGTCCGCGCGTTGGCGGGGCGGGGCGGGCCTGTCGGTCGGCGCCTGCAGGTCACCGAGGCCCTCGGCGCGGTGAACCGCCCGGCCGGGGGATTCTTCTCGCCGGTCTCCCGTCGGCTGCCCGCCGGAGTGCGCCTCTTTCCGTCCCCGGTGCTCGCCGTGATCGCTCATGGGCCGACCTTACCTTCACCTCTGGATTAAGTGGACACCTTGTCCGCTTCCATGATTCCTGTATATGGTAAACGGACACACTGTCCACTTGACCCGTTCTAGGAGAAGACAGATGCACACCGCGCTTCTCGCCGCGGCCCTCCTGGTCGGCTGCCTCCTGGCCGTCCAGGCCTCGGTGAATCTCCAGCTCAACTCCGCCGTCGGCACCCCGTACGGTGCGTCGACCATCCAGCTGAGCGTGGCCACCGGCCTGCTGCTGGCCCTCGCCGTGGCGGCCGGCGCGCTCGGCGCGTTCGGCAGGCTGCCGGACGTGGAGGGCTGGCAACTGCTGGGCGGTCTGGCCAGTCCGCTCTACATCACCAGCGGCATCCTGCTCTTCCCGCGACTGGGAGCCCTTGCCGCTGTCGGACTCTTCGTGGCCGGCCAGATGTTCGCCTCGCTCGCCCTGGACCTCTTCGGGCTGTTCGGTCTGGAGCAGAAGGACCTCAGTGTCGCGATGGTGCTCGGCGCCGTCGCCGTCCTCGCGGGCATCGTCGTGATCATCAAGGGGCAGAAAGCCGCCGCCGGAGCCGGCGGGCCCAAGACCTCCGGGGCCGGGCGCGTCGGCTGGCTCGCCCTCGGCATCGTGGCCGGCGGTGTGCTGCCCGTGCAGGGCGCGGTCAACGCACAGCTGCGCGACGGGCTGGACAACCCGCTGACCGTCGCCGTCATCAGCTTCGCGGTGGCCACCTTCACCATCGCCGTGGTGCTCCTCGTCCTGTACGCGACCCGGCGGACCCCCAAGCCGAAGGTCGCCCCGCTGCGGAAGATGCCGTGGTGGGGATGGCTCGGCGGAGCCTGCGCCGCCGCCTACGTCACCGGCACCTTCCTGCTCATCCCGTCCATCGGCGCCGCCGTGACCATCGCACTGACCGTGACCGGCCAGCAGCTCACCTCCGCCCTCATCGACCACCGCGGCCTCTTCCGGCTGCCCAAGCGGTCGCTGACGACCCCTCGGCTGGTCGGCCTCGGACTTCTGCTCGCCGGCTCCCTCACCATCCAGCTCGTGTGAGCGTCACGAAAGGCATCCCGTGAAAGAGAGCTACACGGCAGGGCCCGACCTGCACGTCCTCCCCTCGGCACTGCCCATACCGGACCTCGGGGATCAGCCGGTCAACGCGTTCCTGCTGCGCGGCGACGCGCCGATCCTGATCGACACCGGAATGCCCGTCGACCGCGACGGCTTCGAAGCGGCCCTCTGGTCCCTGGTCGACCCCTGCGACCTCAAGTGGGTCGTCGTCACGCACGACGACCGGGACCACACGGGAAGTCTGACGCGCATCCTCGAGGCCGCTCCCGATGCCACGGTCATAACCAACGGGATATCGCTCACACGACTGAGTGAGGAATTTTTCATTCCGCGGGAAAGGGTTGTCACGGTGAACCCGGGGCAACGAATGAAAGTGGGAGGACGTGAACTCGGATTCCATCGACCGCCTACTTTCGATTCACCGGGCACTCTCGCCGTCTTCGATCACATTGACGGGACCCTGTTCAGTTCCGACAGTTTCGGAACCGTCCTTCCCGAAGCAGGGCAGAACATCTTCGACGCGCCCGCGAAGGATTTCTTCGAGGGCTTCGACATCCTCAACCGCGCCATAGCGCCGTGGACTTCGCTGGTCGACACGGCGAAGTTCGCCCGCACCGTCGCCGGGCTGGCCGCCCTGCGGCCCGCCCGGCTGCTGAGCGCACACGGACCCACCGCGGAGGGGCGCGCCGTGGAGGCCCTCTTCGACGCCATGGGCCGCATCCCCACCCTGCCGGCCTGGCTGCCGGGCGCCGACCTCGACCTCGAGGCGGCCCTGGAAGCACACGAAGCCACCACCACCCACCCGTAACCGCCGGGGGCCGGAGCCGCCCGGCCCCCCGCCCCACCCGAGGAGCGCCCATGCCCGACACCTCCCTCCATCCCGCACGCGGGGTCGTCACCGTCTACTCCGACATCTGGTGTTCGTTCGCGCACATCGCGGTCCACCGGCTGCACGCCACACGCAGCCGGCTCGGACTGGACGACCAGGTCGCCTTCGACCTGCGTGCCTTCCCGCTGGAGATGCTCAACGACGCCCCCAGCCCCCGCCCGGGCACGGACAGCGAGGTCGCCAGGATGGCGAGCCTGGAACCCACGGCCGGCTGGCAGTTGTGGCAGGCCAAGGACTGGCTCTATCCCTCGACGACGCTGCCCGCCCTGGAGGCCGTGCTCGCCGCGAAGGAGCAGAGCCTCAAGGCGTCCGAGCAGCTCGACCTGGGCCTGCGGCGCGCCTTCTGGGCAGAGTCGCGGTGCATCAGCCACCGCAAGGTGATCATGGACGTGGCGCGCGAGACAGGTGCCGTGGACACCGGGGCACTCGCCGAGGCACTGGACGACGGCCGGGCCAGGCGCACGCTCTCCGACCACACCGCGACGGCCCGCACCGACAGCGTCGACTGCAGCCCGCATCTGTTCCTGCCCGACGGCACGGAACACCCCAACCCCGGTATCGACGTGCGGTGGGAGGGCGGGTACGGAATCGGCTGGCCGGTGATCGAGTCGGACGACCCCAAGGTCTACGAGGACATTCTGCTGACGGCCGCGACCGGCTGATCGATTATCGGGGGTCCACTTCCCCGTAAATAAGTGAACGACGTCCAGCCATTCCACGGATGTGGAACGGCTGGACGTCGTTCACTTTTATCGGCCGTAAAACATGTCGGTGATTATTAATTGCGTGATCCTGCCGTGATTCGCATCGATGGGCGAATCTTCTAGCGTTTCTGTAGCGGTTCGAGAGGCGCGGCCCGATGGGGCCGGCCGGACGTCGGAGCCGCATTCCTAAACAGAAACCCACAGGGAGATTGTCATGCCCGTGAATCAAATTCCCGCGCACGCCAAGGCAGACGTCAGCACCTTCGTGGACCTCACCCAGCACGAGATCGAAGCACTCAAGACCCGCTTCAACCTCGCCGACGCCCACACCCACCAGCGTCAGTCCGCCTCCCAGGAGCGCATCGTCGCCAGTCTCCCCGAGCTCTGGTACGAGTCGGAGCGCAAACAGCAGGCACACTTCGAGGAGCAGTTCCTCGACGCCTTCTTCCGTCTGCACCGCCAGCCCACGGCCCGCGAGATGGGCCGCACCCTGCTGTCGTACTCGGCGAGTGTGGCGACCATGGTCGCCGGCATGTACCTCAAGCAGCGGGACCTGTCGGTGGCGCTCGTCGAACCGTGCTTCGACAACCTCGTCGACCTGCTGCGGAACATGCAGGTCCCGATATCCCCGGTGCCCGAACACGCCCTGCACGAGACCGGGTCCATCTACGACCGGCTGGTGGAGAACGTCGACGCCGACGCCATCTACCTCGTGGACCCCAACAACCCGACCGGCTTCACCCTCCTCGCCCAGCAGCTCGACGGCTTCCGGGAGGTCGTGCGCTACTGCGTCGACCACGGCAAGGTCCTGGTGATGGACTTCTGCTTCGCCTCCTTCGCCCTGTGCGACGACAAGATCGGCCGGGTCGACATCTACCGGCTGCTGGAGGACTCGGGCGTCACCTACATGGTGATGGAGGACACCGGAAAGACCTGGCCCATCCAGGACGCCAAGTGCGCCATGATCACCGCCAGCCGTGACATCCACGAAGAGGTCTACAACCTCCACACCAGCGTTCTGCTGAACGTCTCGCCGTTCGTCCTCAACATGGTCACCCAGTACGTGGAGGACTCCATCGCGGACGACTTCGGCTCGGTCCGCGACATCATCGAGACGAACGGCGCCGCCGCCCGCGCGGCCCTGCACGGCACGATCCTGGAGTTCCAGGAGCCGGTGGTCGGCACCAGCGTCGCCTGGTTCAGGATCAGGCCCGAGCACGTCACCGCCACCGAGCTGCAGGCCGTCCTCTTCGACGAGGAGGTCTATGTCCTGTCCGGCACGTTCTTCTACTGGGACAGCCCGGAGAAGGGCGAGCGCTACCTGCGGCTGGCCCTCGCCCGCGAGCCCGAGCTGTTCGCCGGTGCCATGGAGCGCATGCAGAAGGTGCTCGAGCGCTATGCCGGCTGACCTTACGGGCGACTTCATCGACGCCACCCTGTTCATGGGCATGCACGCGAAGAACGACGCGGTCCGCGCCGTCTCCAAGGCGTTCTTCGCCGGCCGGATCACCGGCCGGGTGCTGATGAGCTGGGAGCAGGTCGGCCGCTGCGACGACCTGGTCTGGGGCTTCACACGCGAAGTGCAGGACGCCTACTACCCGTTCATGGACGTCCTGCACACCGACATGGCCATCGCCCGCATCGGTTACGAGGAGGAGGACGTGCGCCGGGCCTTCACCACGCCCGGCCTCGAGGGCCTTCCCTCCCACGAGCGTCTCCTCGTCGCCCAGGTCATGCGGCGCGGCGGCCTCCTCCGCACCGTCAGCCCGCGGCTCCGGGACCGCGGGGACCTGCCCGTCGCACGGCTCGAGGTCCCGGAGCACGACGCCGTGTTCCCCGCCGAGCTGGAACGCCTCTACCAGGACTCCCTGGTGCTGACCGTGGCATCCGAAGAACTCTGAGGAGCACAGACATGTACAGCGGCACCATCGTCCCGCTCATCACACCGCTCGACGAGAGCGGAGCCGTCGACGAGAAGAGCGTCGCCCGGCTCGTCGAGTACGTGCACCCCGAGGTCACGGCCCTGATGCCGGCTCTCAGCTCGGGCGAGGGCTGGAGGCTCGACGAGGGGCAGTGGCGTGACATCGTCACCCACACGGTGCGCCACTCGCTCGGGCTGCCGGTCCTCGCCGGCATCCAGCTGCCCGACACGGCCTCGGTCGTCGCCAGGGCCCGCGCCGCCGCCGAACTCGGCGCGGACGCGGTGGTCGTGACCACCCCGTACGGCAAGAACGTCAGCCAGGACGACATCGTCGAGCACTACCGCGCCCTTCGAGCGGCCACCGACATCCCGGTCTTCCTCTACAACGAGGAAGCCGTGTCAGGGAACCGCATCGAGTACGACACACTGCTGCGGCTCTGCGAGATACCCGGCATGGTCGGGATCAAGGAGTCCAGCGGGGACGCGGCCTTCACCCGCCGGATGGCGGCGGCCGACACCGGGGTGCCGGTCTTCGAGGGATGGGAGAACCTTCTCGTCGACGTACGCGGCGTCGACGGCTTCATCGGGCCGCTCGCCAACCTCGAGCCCGCGCTGTGCAACGCGATGCTGGTCGATCCCACCCCGGACCGGCAGAGGGAGATCGACACCTTCTGCGAGAGCCACGGCCTGTTCGAGGACGACTGGTACCGGTGGGTCAAGAAGGAACTGCGGACCCGGGGAGTCATCGACTCCGACACGGTCTGCGAGGAGTCGTGATGGGCGCGACCACGAGCGTCGCAGCCACCGCCGGGGCCACCGCCGGAACGGCGGGCATGCCGGTCGTCACCGACAGCGCTCAGCGGCAGCTGTACCGGCTCTACCGCGAGGTTCCCGACGCCGAGGGGTACGCAGCGATGATCGGGCTGGAGGAGGACTGGATCCTGCCCCTGGCCCGCCACCACGAGGACACCGCACCCGACTTCGCGTCGGCCGGCGAACTGCTGCGGGCGCTGAAGGAGTTCCTCGCTGAGGAGGAGGCCCAGCTCCCGGCGAGCCACTCGTTCCTCGCGAACGACGCCACACTCGGCCAGTTCAAGGCCGTGGTCGCGCAGTTCGCCCTCGACGGGCTGACCGAGTCCGAGTCCCTGCTGCCGGTCGTGCCGCGACTCCCCTACCGCTCCGGCATGGCCGTCTTCCGGGTCCTCATCGACGAACTCGGCTGCGGCAACGACGAGAAGTCGCACTCCCAGCTGTACCGGGACCTGCTCACCGAACTGGGCATGACCACCGACCTCGACGCCTACCTGGCAGGGACCGGAGCGGAGAGCTACGCGTACGTCAACATGTTCCACTGGCTCGCCACCCGCGCCTCCACGCCCGAGTACTTCCTCGGCGGATACGCCTACTTCGAGTCCAGCGTGCTGTACGGGTTCCAGAGCTTCGCGCGCGCGGCCAGGAGGCTCGGCATCAGGAACGACGCCTACTACACGGAACACCTCTACATCGACGCCTACCACAGCAACCACATGCGCGCGGCTGTCCGGGCGCTGGAGGAGCCCGACCTGAAGAAGATCTGGGCCGGTGTCCGGCTGACCAGCGACATCGTCGACGCGGCGAACGAAGCTGCCGTCGCGAGGGCCCGGGAGGGGGTCCGATGAACACCGACCCCGGGCCCGCGGCTGCCCCGACCGTGCGCCAGGTGACCGACGACCTCGTGCTGGTCGAGGCCGGCGGACACAAGGTGCTGGCGGCCGCACACTGCCCGCACCGCCGGGGAAAGCTCCGGTTCGGATACGTCGACGGCGGAACCCTGCGCATCAAGTGCCCGCTGCACTACTCGACGTTCGACCTGCAAAGCGGTGAGCGGACCTCCGGGCCCGCCTGCGATCCTCTGCGGATCGTCGACGCCCTGCCGGAGGCCGGCACCGCCGGCTCCCACGAGGCAGCGTCATGACGACGATCCCGGCGGGGGCGGCGCCTTCCACGGCGCCGCCCCGTGCGGCCGGCCACGACGGCATCGCACCCGTGCCGGAGGACCAACGCGTCCTCGGCGCGGCGGAGTTCCGCTGGATATGGCCGTCGGCCCAGTTCTCCTTCGGGACCGTGGTCCTGGGCGCCCTGCCGATCACCTTCGGGCTCGGGTGGTGGGACTCGGTCACCGCCGTCGCGGCCGGTGTGGCCGTCGGCACGGCGCTGCTCGCCCCCCTCGCCCGGTTCGGTGTGCGCACCGCGATGAACGACCCGATGTCCAGCGGCGCCCACTTCGGCGTCCGCGGCCGGATCGTCGGCAGCGTCATCACGGTCGTGACGGCTCTCGGCTTCTTCGCGATCGCCGTGTGGACCGGGGGCACGGCCGTGATGGTCGCCGGTCACCGGCTCCTCTCGACGCCCACCGGGCCTGGCGCGCTGACCGCCGCCATGCTCGTCACCGCCGGCGCCGTCGCCGTGGTCGCCGTCCGCGGCCATGCCGCCCTGGTGCGGACCTACCGCGTCACCGCTCTGGCGGGCGGAGCCGTACTGGCCGGTCTGGTCCTGGTCCTCGCCCCGCGGTTCGACGCGGGCTACGGCGGCGGGACCCCCGTACTGGGCAGCGGTCTGCACACCTGGCTGCTGGCGGCCACCGCGTCCGCGTCCGTCCCGCTGTCGTACGCCACCTTCCAGGGCGACTACACGCGGTACATGCGGGCGGGCACCCCGATGAAGGCAGTGGTGCGGCACAGCGCTGCGGCCATGTTCCTGAGCAGCCTCGCCGCTCTGCTCACCGGCGCGTACGTGACCACGCTCTTCTCCGATCCCGGTGTGCCGTGGCTGCAGGGTCTCACCGACGCGGTGCCCGGCTGGTTCGCCACCGTGGTCGTGCTGTTCGGGTTCGCGGGGACGCTGCCGCAGGGCGCGCTGTGCCTGTACGCGGCGGGTCTGTCCGCGAACTCGGTGTTCTGGCGCTCGTCACGCGCTGTCGTGACCTCCGTCGTCGCGGTGCTCGCGCTCGTCGTCCTGTACCTGGGAGCGGTGGTGTACGAGGCGATGGACGCGATGTCGGCGTTCGTCACCCTGCTGCTGACCGCCGTGGCCCCCTGGGCCGCCGTACTCACCGTCGGCTACCGCCTCCACCGCGGCCGTTACGCGCCGGAGGAACTGCGTACGTTCGCCTCGGAAGACGGTCAGCAGGGGCGGTACTGGTACGTGCGCGGGGTGAACCCGCGCGCTCTCGCGGCCTTCGCCGCGGGAGCCGTCACGGGACTGCTGTGGGTCAACAACCCGCTCTACACAGGACCCCTGACCGGACTGACAGACGGGGTGGACCTGAGTCTTCCCGTGTCCTTCGCGGTGGCCGCGGTCGTGTACGCACTGCTCTGCCGGCTCCGGCCGGAGCCATCGCTCGTCGCCGGCCGGAGCCGACGGACATGACAGGAGGGAACGACCTGTGACACGCGGCCCGCGCCAGGACGGCGCGTCGTTCCGTGAGCTCGTCGTCCGCGGGACCGTCCGGGAGGCCGACGGCGTACTGGGCGTGTTCCTCACCGATCCCGCAGGTGCCGTGCTGCCCCCCTGGCGACCGGGTGCGCATGTGGAGGTGCGGCTGCCGTCGGGGCGGGTGCGCCACTACTCGCTGTGCGGCGATCCGTCGGACCCGGCCGTGTACCGGCTCGGAGTCCTGCGGCAGCCCTTCGGCAGAGGGGGGTCCGAGGAACTGCACAGCACGCCGCTCGAGGGCCGGACCCTGCTCGTACGGGGTCCGTTCAACCGGTTCCCGCTGGTTGCCGCGGACCACTACGTGTTCGTCGCCGGCGGCATCGGCATCACACCCCTGCTGCCCATGGTGCGGGCGGTGGCCGCCGAGGGTGTGCCCTGGTCCCTGCACTACGGCGGCCGGAGTCTCGCGTCGATGGCGTACCGCGACGAGCTCGCCGAGCTGCCCGGGGGAGAGGTCACGCTGGTGCCGCAGGACACGCGCGGCATGCTCGACCTGGACCGCGCGCTGGGCGGGATCCCGGAGGGGACGGCCGTGTACTGCTGCGGCCCGGGGCCTCTGCTGGCGGCGGTGGAGCAGCGCTGTGCGCGTCTGGGGGCCGCGCTGCACACGGAGCGCTTCACCGCCCCTGACGCCGGTGGCGCCCCGGAGGACGCCGCCGCTCCGGAGGGCGCCACCGTTCTGCCTTCCGGGCCTTCCGGGCCTTCCGGGCCTCTTGGGAACACGGGGGCGGGCCACTTCGAGGTGGAGCTGCGCCGCACGGGCCGTACGCTCCAGGTCCCGGCCGGCAGGTCCCTGCTCGACGTGGTGCGGGAGGCGGTGCCCGGCGTCGCGTTCTCGTGCGAGGAGGGCTGGTGCGGGACCTGCGAGACGAAGGTCGTAGGTGGCCTTCCCGAGCACCGCGACTCGGTGCTCACCGATGCCGAACGGGCCTTCAACAGCACCATGATGATCTGCGTCGGACGGTCGAGGAGCCGGCGCCTCACCCTCGACCTCTGAGCCCGATGCCGCCGTCCATGACGCCGGCCTCCGGGAGATCTCCCGAAGGCCGGCGTCCCTGCGTCGCCGTCTCCGTCAGTTGGCGTCGACCAGGTGGTGCGCCGGCACCTTCACGGTGCGGGCGCCCGGCTTGCCGCCCAGCACGACCTTGCGGAGCGCGCTGTTGTTGCCGAGGTTCGTCTCCTTCAGACGCTTCTCCGGGTTGGCCAGCACCTGGATGTAGTAGGTGCCGTTGGGCAGATCGGTGATGTCGAAGGACTGGCCGGGCAGGTCCTGCGTGTACGTGTCGCCGGAGCCCACGTCGAGCACCTCACGGACGGAGATCGAGTTCTCCTGGCCGCACGCGGTGGACAGGTCGGTGTTCTCGGGGTGCCAGTTGGCGTTCTTCACCGTGTAGTCGACGGCGTCGGTGTTCGCCAGGCAGAACGCCTCCTTGCCGCTGCGCACCGCTTCCTTCTGGTCGGCCTTGAGCAGCCGGTAACTGGCGAAGTCGGTGAAGTGCCAGTGCTCGTGACCCGGACGAGGGTCCCATTCCATGGTGCCGGTCGGGGTGTATCCGACCTGCTTGCCGTTCGCGTCGTAGAAGTACTGATAGGCGTCCATCAGCTCCTTGCCGGGCGAGCGGAAGCCGTCCACCACCAGCTGTGCCGGGCCCGCGTTCCACACGTTGGCGCTGAACGCCAGGTAGTCCTTGCCGGGGACCTCCTCCCCGCCGTCGCTGATCTGGATGCCGTAGGCGGGCAGCGAGCGGAGGTCGGGCTTCGGCACGTTCGGTACGGACGCCTTGCCGGCCGGCCGGTTCGCGTTCGGTGCCAGTGCCGCCGCCTGCCGGGAGCCGTCGGTCCGCCCGGCCCCGTCACCCGCCTGCGCGGCCCGGAGGCCCTCCTTCTTGAGCGCCCACGGCAGGGCGGGCGGTGCGGGCGGGAAGGGCCCGTGGCCCATGTTGTAGGACGGACCAGCGCCGCTGGTCGCGGCGGCGGGCGCGGGAGTGCGCATCACGCCGTGTCCCGAGTGCCCCGAGTGCCCGGCCGCATGGTGGTCCCCATGCCCTCCGGCGGCGGACGCACGCGTGCCGTCCTCCCAACTGCGCTCACGGACGGTCACCTTGATCGTCTGCGGCTTGTCCGCGATGCCGAACAGGTCGCGGTAGCGCTTCGCGACGGACACCTTGGCGGTGTACGTGCCTGCCTTGAGGACGACCGGGGCGGAGTAGTAGCCCGAGTACGTGTTGGAGGCCCAGCCGCTCTCGACGCCCCACACCGAGCCGAGCGTGAACGGATTCACGGGGCAGCTCTGCGGATACTTCGACTTGGCCGGGGCGTCGGGGCGTACCCGGCCGGAGGCGTTGTTCGGGCAGAACGCCTCGTCCTTGGTCATCACGGTCTTGCCGGCCGCGTCGGCGATCGTGATCCTTACGAAGCCGGGCAGTCCCGAGAAGTCCTTCACCAGGCCCGCGGGCAGGGTCTTGGTCGAGACGATCCTGTTCCCCCGGCGGATGATCTGCTTGGCGACGACCGGGTCCTTGTAGGACTTGCGGGTCACCTTCAGTTCGAGGGGGCTGTTCTCTGCGGTGAGGTACGTCCCGAGGTCGAGGTAGACGCCGGGTTCTTCCTTCCACGAGTCGAGTGTGACCGCCGTGGAGGCGGCGATCAGACTGAACTTCGGTGCGGTCTGTGCCTTTTCGGCTTCGGGTGCGGCGGCGACCACTCCGGCGGTGACAGCGATGGCCGCGCCCGCGGCGATCGCGGGACGCCACAGGCGGGCATGGTGGGATCTGGTCATGAATCCTCGTTGTCCGAAGTGCCTGATGGGACGGTGGATCAACAGCCCGCGGAAACAATCGGACGCCCTGGTCGGAGTGGGGCGGCCCCCCGTCGCGAAGCTGTCTCCCGCCTGTGAGAAGGGCTCAGGGGTGTGCAGGTTGGCTCGCAGGGCGTCGACGACGGATCGTTGGCTCAAAACGGTTTGTGTGCGGCGCGATCCGGCGTCAGTGCCTGTTGAAGTCGAAGGGCCCCACCGCTCGCGGTGGGGCCCTTCGACTTCGTGCCCGGTGAGGCACTGGCGGAGGATACGAGATTCGAACTCGTGAGGGTTGCCCCCAACACGCTTTCCAACTGTTCGTCCGGACGGCCCCGGACGGAGGCGTACGCGGCCAGAACTGCAACCACAGGAGTTCGGCCCCTGGTCACGCTCTGCGCCAGGCGCCCAGCAGTTCTTCGGGTCCGTACGCCGCCTGGAGCCCGAGCCCGGAACAGGCGGTCCCGTTGCGCGAGACCGCCACGAGCGGTACCGGCTCGTCGGTGATCGCGGCCCGGTGCTTCTGGAGTGCGGCCAGGTCATGGCTGTCGAACGCGGAGTTCTCCAGCCACTTGACCGAACCGAGGAAGAGCAACTCCTTGGCCACCGGCTGCCGATCGGCGCCGACCAAGTCGATTTCGACGTCGTTGCTGCGGGTCCAGTAGCCGCCGATCGCCGGAGCGGCGGGCAGGAGCCCGTCCGGCAGGAGGCGGGCAAGGGAATCCCGGACGAGCGGTTCGATCGCACGCCCACGCCAGCTCGTCCACTGCTCCTTGATCCGGCTCAGTGTGAGATCCCCCCGCATCCGCTCGATCTCCGCCATGTGCGGATCCAGGAAGGCGAGCCAGAACCGTAGGTACGGATCGGCCACGCGGTAGCGGCGTTCCTTCGACGGTCTCAGCGAGAGGGGCAGCTCGGCTGCCACCACCCGCTTCTCGGTCAGGACATCAGTGGCTCGGGTGAGAGTCGTGTGGGCGATGCCGCCCGCCGCGCGAGCGATGTTGGTAAAGGTCCTCTCGCCGCTTCCGATGGCCCGAAGGACCTCCCGGCTCATGGTCTGCGGTGGAAACTCCGCGGCAAGCGATCGCTCGGCGGAGACCAGCAGCGCCGAGATCGGGTTGTCGAGCGAGTCGCGGAGGAACTCCCAGACATCGGCTCCGGGGCGCCATTCCGCGCAGATCAGCGGAAGACCGCCCGTGATCAGGGCGGCGTCGAAGGCGGCGGCCGGCTCAAGCCCGAGCATCTCGCCGATGTCGGCCGGATTCAGCGGCCCCACGACCATTTCCCGGCCCCGCTGGTGGAAGGGGCGGTCGTAGCTGTTCAGCGCTTCCATCATCGACAGGTCGGAGCCGACCAGGAGGAGGAGCACGGGTTTGCGGCTGAGCAGACGGTCCCAAGCCCGCTGGAGCATGCCCTCGAAGGCGTCGATGCGGTCCATGAGGTACGGAACCTCGTCCATGACGACCACGCTTGGGCTGTCGTCGGGAAGGATCTCCGCGAGCAGCCTGAATGCCGCAGTCCACTGCTTTGGAGTCTCGTCCGAGAACAGTGCCCGCTCCGGCAGGGTGGATCTGGCGACGGTGTCGAGCAATTCCGTCAGCTCGTCCTCCGCCGTGCCGCCCGCTGCGGTGAAGAACAGGTACGGCACCTCGGTGCGGCGGAGAAATTCTTCGACAAGGCTGGATTTGCCGACTCGTCTCCGCCCGCGCATGAGGATGCACTGTCCCGGCTTCGCCGAGCCGACGGCATCGTCGACCGACCGCAGGGCCCGCCCGAGCACGTTGAGCTCGCGGTCCCGTCCGATGAAACGCCGCATGCGAGGCCCCCGAGAGAAATGGTATCCGTAGAGATACTATCGCTACCGATACTATTTCGCCGAGTACGACGCCCATGACTCCGTGGACCGGGAGAGTGTGAAGACGCGCTCGGCGTCCCGGCTGCGGCACCGTGGCGGCGTCACGTCCAGCCCCAGTGAGCCGTGGCACCCTCTTCTCCGAAGTGGTGTCATGCCCTCATCGCAGGCCCGGACCGTCGGCGACATCAAGGCATGCACCGCAAGATCTACCGCATGCGCACCCAGCCGTTCGCCGATGTCTGCTGTGCGGCGCTGTGCAGGGCGGAGTCCGAGGAAGCGCCCCGGATCTTCGCGGATGAGGAGCCGGGTGTCCTGGATCTCCTCCAGGACAACAAGCCACGGGCCGCGTTTCAGCTGTGAGCGGCCCGGCTGCGAAGTGCCGTGGCGACGGGCGCATGGGGCAACTGAGACCAGGCACGTCGAAGGGCCCCACCGCGAACGGTGGGGCCCTTCGACATCGTGCCCGGTGAGGCACTGGCGGAGGATACGAGATTCGAACTCGTGAGGGGTTGCCCCCAACACGCTTTCCAAGCGTGCGCCCTAGGCCACTAGGCGAATCCTCCGCCGCAAACAATACAAGACGTTGAGGAGTGCTCGCGAACCTGTTCGCGATCTACGTTCGGCGGCCTCGATCGGCCCGGTGCCCGGCGGCACGATCACCCCTCGGCATCGGGTAACCTGGGCGCAGCCCCTCACGTGGCGCTATCTGACTGAACTCCCCCAGGGCCGGAAGGCAGCAAGGGTAGGTCGGCTCTGGCGGGTGCGTGGGGGGCGTTCGCGTTCCCGGGATCGGTGGCGGCTCCGGTTGTCGGTGGGCCCCGATAACCTCGTAGGTGTGTCGTCCCTTGCGCTGTACCGCCGCTACCGCCCCGAGTCGTTCGCAGAGGTCATCGGTCAGGAGCATGTCACTGACCCGCTCCAGCAGGCCCTGCGGAACAACCGGGTCAATCACGCGTACCTGTTCAGCGGGCCGCGCGGCTGCGGAAAGACGACCAGTGCCCGCATCCTCGCCCGCTGTCTGAACTGCGAGCAGGGCCCCACGCCGACCCCGTGCGGCGAGTGCCAGTCCTGTCAGGACCTGGCGCGCAACGGCCCGGGTTCGATCGACGTGATCGAGATCGACGCCGCTTCGCACGGTGGTGTGGACGATGCGCGAGAGTTGCGCGAGAAGGCCTTCTTCGGCCCCGCGAGCAGCCGGTACAAGATCTACATCATCGACGAGGCCCACATGGTCACCCCCGCGGGGTTCAACGCCCTGCTGAAGGTGGTCGAGGAGCCTCCGGAGCATCTCAAGTTCATCTTCGCGACCACAGAGCCCGAGAAGGTCATCGGGACGATCCGGTCCAGAACGCACCACTATCCATTCCGGCTGGTGCCGCCCGGCACGCTCCGGGAGTACCTGGGCGAGGTGTGCGGCCGCGAGGGCATTCCCGTCCAGGACGGTGTGCTGCCCCTGGTGGTGCGCGCGGGTGCCGGCTCCGTGCGTGACTCCATGTCCGTGATGGACCAGCTGCTCGCCGGCGCCGCCGACGACGGTGTGACATACGCCATGGCGACCGCTCTCCTCGGCTACACGGACGGGTCGCTTCTGGACTCCGTCGTTGACGCCTTCGCGGCGGGTGACGGAGCCGCCGCCTTCGAGGTCGTCGACCGTGTCATCGAGGGCGGGAACGATCCGCGGCGGTTCGTCGCGGATCTCCTGGAGCGGCTGCGTGACCTGGTGATCCTGGCCGCTGTCCCCGATGCGGGCGACAAGGGGCTGATCGACGCCCCGGCCGAAGTGGTCGAGCGAATGCAGGCCCAGGCCTCGGTGTTCGGTGCCGCCGAGCTCAGCAGGGCGGCAGACCTGGTCAACACAGGGCTCACGGAGATGCGCGGGGCCACATCGCCGCGGCTTCAGCTGGAGCTGATCTGCGCCCGTGTCCTGCTTCCGGCGGCCTTCGACGACGAGCGGTCGGTGCGGGCCAGGCTGGACCGTCTGGAGCGGGGCGCGTCGTTCTCGGCAGGTGGCCAGGGGCCCGCGATGGGCTACGTACCGGGGCCGGAGGCTCAGGCGCACGTGCCGGTGCCGCCCGGCGGCGGGCCGTCCGCGGCCCGCGCCGCCGTCCGCGGCGACTCGACCGTGCCCGCACCGGCGATGCCCGCCGCACCGGCTGCGCCTGCTCCGGCGCCCGCTTCAGCGCCGGAGCATGTTGCTCCACCCGCCGCGCCGGAGCCTGCGCCGCAGCAGCCGCAGGCCGCCGCCCCCCGGCCCGGAGCGTGGCCTGGCAGCGCCGGAAGCACGGGTGGCGCCGGCAGCACCGGGACCTCGGGACCCGCCGGTGGCACCGAGACCGCGCGTCGGCCCGGTGGCTGGCCGACGGCGTCCACCCCCGGCCAGGGTGCTGCCCCTCGCCCCGCGACTCCCGCTCCGGCTCCCGCCGCGGCCGCTCCCGCCCCTTCCACAGCCGCTCCGGGCATGGCGCAGGGCGCCGGTCAGGTGCGGAACATGTGGCCCGAGATTCTGGAGGCGGTCAAGAACCGCCGCCGCTTCACCTGGATCCTTCTCAGTCAGAACGCGCAGGTGGCCGGCTTCGACGGCACGACCGTCCAGCTCGGCTTCATCAACGCGGGTGCCAGGGACAACTTCGCCAGCAGCGGCAGCGAGGAGGTCCTGCGGCAGGCACTGGCCGAGCAGTTCAACGTGCAGTGGAAGGTCGAGGCGATCGTCGACCCGTCCGGCGGTTCGGGCGGACCGGGCTCCGCCCCGCCGCAGCCGGGCGGCGCCGCCGGTCACGGCGGCACGAGCGGCTACGGCGCCCCGGGCGGGTTCGGCAACCAGAGCGGTGGCGCGGGCCAGGGCGGATACGGCCAGAACGGGCCGCAGGCCGCCGCGCCGGCCGCCTCACCCGCTCCCGCCACGCCGGCGCCCCGGTCCGACCTGGGCGGGGCGCAGCAGCCCACCGGCGCTTCGGCGGCTCCCTCGCAGCATTCCGCGCCAGAGCCGTCCGGCCCTCCGGAGGCGTACGCGCCGCCGCCCGTCTCCATCGAGGACGACGTGCCGGAGGCGGACGACCCGGACCTCGTCGACTCCGCGCTGTCCGGTCACGACCTGATCGTGCGCGAGCTCGGCGCGACGGTCGTGGAGGAATACACGAACGAGTAGCTGGCCCTCCCTCGGAGGCCCGTACGACAGGCAGCGGCCTTCGGCGGTTAGGCTGACTGCCGTGAAGGTCCTCGTCATCGGCGGCGGCGCCCGCGAACACGCCCTGTGCCGCTCTCTGTCCCTCGATCCCGACGTCACCGCTCTGCACTGCGCGCCCGGGAACGCAGGCATCGCGGAGGTCGCCGAGCTCCACCCGGTCGACCAGCTCGACGGCACCGCCGTCGCGGAGCTCGCCACCGTGCTCGGAGCCGGACTCGTGGTGGTCGGCCCCGAGGCACCCCTGGTCGCCGGTGTCGCCGACGCCGTACGCCGGGTGGGCATCCCCTGCTTCGGTCCCTCCGGGGAAGCGGCCCAGCTGGAGGGTTCCAAGGCCTTCGCCAAGGATGTGATGGCGGCGGCCGGTGTACCCACGGCCCGCGCCTACGTCTGCACGACGCCCGAGGAGATCGACGAGGCGCTCGACGCCTTCGGCGCTCCGTACGTCGTCAAGGACGACGGCCTCGCGGCCGGCAAGGGCGTCGTCGTCACGGACGACCTCGCCGTGGCCCGCGAACACGCGCTGGCCTGTGGTCGTGTCGTGATCGAGGAGTTCCTCGACGGACCCGAGGTGTCCCTCTTCGCCATCACCGACGGCGAGACGGTCCTTCCGCTGCAGCCCGCGCAGGACTTCAAGCGCGCCCTCGACGGCGACGAGGGTCCCAACACCGGCGGCATGGGTGCCTACTCGCCGCTTCCGTGGGCCGACCCCAAGCTGGTGGACGAGGTCATGGCCACCGTGCTGCAGCCGACCGTCGACGAACTGCGCCGCCGCGGGACGCCCTTCTCCGGGCTGCTGTACGCGGGGCTGGCGATCACCTCGCGCGGTGTGCGGGTCATCGAGTTCAACGCCCGCTTCGGCGACCCGGAGACCCAGGTGGTCCTCGCCCGCCTCAGGACCCCGCTGGCGCGCGTGCTGCTCAATGCCGCCAAGGGCACGCTGGACATGGAACCGCCGCTCAACTGGAACGACGACGCCGCCGTGACCGTGGTCGTCGCGTCCCACAACTACCCGGACACCCCTCGCACCGGTGACCCGATCGAGGGCCTGGACGCCGTCGTCGCCGAGGACGCACCGCACGCGTACGTCCTGCACGCGGGTACCAAGCGGGACGGCGACGCGGTCGTGAGCGCGGGCGGCCGGGTTCTGTCGGTCACGGCGACCGGCAAGGATCTCGTCGAGGCCCGCGAGCGGGCGTACCGGGCCGTGGGCCGGATCCGTCTCGACGGCTCGCAGCACCGTACGGACATCGCCCGCAAGGCCGCCGAGGTCTGACCGCCGGGGGCCCGTCGGCGAGTTCTGGCGGGCGGGCTCCGAACGGCGCGGGCGCGGGAGCGGGGCCGAGCCGTCGGGTGATCCCCGTCCCGCGGTGCCCCGTCCCACCCCCCTTCCACCCCGCCCGAGCCGTCTCCGCGACACCCGCCGGGGCGGCCCCGTGACGCCCGCCGGAGCCGTCTCCGCGACACCCGCCGGGGCGGCCCCGTGACGCCCGCCGGAGCCGCTCCGTGACGCCCGCCCCGACATTCCGTCCGGGCGGGCGATCCTTTGCCCAAAGCCATTCCATCGAGTGACGGCTGCCCCATCCGGATGACGGCCGCCGAAGCCCCAACTATGGTGCGGCGCAAGCTTTCCGGCACTTGGCCCACCGGCATTGCGATGTCAGTGGGCGGTGCCACAGTGGGGGAGTGACCAACACCGTCGCAGGGCAGAGGGGGTGAGGTCCGGCCGTGTCCGGTACCGGTATCGGTGAGTCCATGGGCGCCAGGGGCGCACGCGCCGAGGCGTTGGCCGTGCTGCGTATCCGCAGCAGGGCGGTCGCCGTGGCGTTGCTTCCGGCGGCCGTCGCCGTCGTCCTTTTCGCCGGCGGTGCGACGGGGCGTATGGAGGGCGGGAGCTGGGACATCGCCCGCTGGGTCGTCACGGTCTGCGCGCTGGTCGTGCTGGTGGTCGCCGCGGCCGTCACCGCGGTGATCGTGCGGGCCACTCCCGCGCTCAGTCCGACCGTGGACCTGTCCGAGCGTTCCGCCCCGGATCTCTACCGGCTCGTGCGCGACCTGGCGGAGCGTCTCGAAGTACCCGCCCCGTCGGCGCTGGCGCTCACGCCGGACTGCGACAGCTGGCTCGAGGACCGCTCTCATCCGGCGCATTCGATATCGGGCGCCCGGCGGCGCACGGGCGATGCGCCCGTGCTGGTGATCGGTTCGCCGTTCCTGTGGTGGATGAGGGTGGCCGAACTCCGGGCCGTGCTCGCTCCGGTCGTCGCGGGCACGGGCTCTGCCGCCGACCCCGACATAGCCGCTGCCCGCCGTTTCGTACGGGGTCTCGACGGCGCGGTGGCCGATGCGGCCCGCCCCGGCCGGGGGGCGCTGGGCAGGACGTCGGCGGGTTTCGTCGGCGGAGCCGCACGGCTGTTGCTCCGCGCCTGCCAGGAGCACGCCGCCGGCATGGAGCGCTGGGTCGCCGCTGCGGCGTCGGAGCGCGCGCAGGCCGTCGACTACGGGCTGCGGATCGTCGCCCAGGAACAGGTCGGTCTGGCATATGCGGGCTGGGACCGGCTGCTGACGAGGGTGGCGCTGCCCGCGTGGCGCATGGGCCGCTGGCCGTCGCGGCTGGACGCCGGCGTGGTCTCGGCCCTGACGGAGCTGTCGCGCCGTGACCGTCTCGCGGAGGGCTTCACCTCGCGGCTGGGCGAGCGTCCCGCCTGCGACCTGCTGGAGGAGCCCGGCGCGGTCGACGAGGCGGCGTCGCTGCTCGCCGCGCGTCTCTTCCACGGCGGTCCCGCCGGTCAGGGCCAGGACTGGTCGCCGGTCGACTGGCAGCACTATCCAGAGGAGGTCGTCGACCGGAAGTGGCGTTCGGAGGCGGCCCGTATCCATCGGGTCCTCGACGAGCTGGGCGTACCGCCGTCGAGGGGGCCGCAGGGCCCGACGCTGGCCCGGGTCATGGACCACCTCTCCGCGCGGCCGGGCGCGGAGGCGAGTGACGCACTGGCCGCCGTGCTGACCGCACGCGTGGCCCGCGAGGATGCCGCGCCGACGCCCGCCGCGGGGACCGCGGGAGCCGCGCCCGCGTCGTCGGACGATTCCGTGGACGCCCTGGCGCTCTGGGGCGGCGGCGATCCCCTGCCCCTCATGCCGCTCCAGCCACCCCGCACCGGTCGCGAACTGCTCGCCGACCATGTTGTCGCGATGGTCTGCTGCACGGCGGTCGACACCGTCGGAGCGGCACCGGGACTGGACTGGCTGGACGGTCCGACGCTCCTGATCGACGGTGAGCGCAGGACGGACCTGACGGCGCCCGTGCTGAGCCTGGTGGAGGACGGCGACGCGCAGCCGCTGCGGGTCTGGCTGGGGTCCCTGGGAGTGCGCCCCGAGAAGCCGGTCCGCCTCGTCTGACCGTCCGGACCCTGTCTGGTGCCGGGCCTCCTGGGCAGGGTCGTCCGACCGTGCCGCGCAGGCGATCCGGAGCAACCCCTTCCCCTTATTGCCCTCCTTGTCGTCAATTAGCGACGAACGGTGACGGGCCGCATGCGTAATGTGATGTGCTGGAGACCGGCGCTGAACGGGTGGCGCGATCGAGGATGTCGGATCACGAGTGTCACTGGGGCACACCGAGGGAGGGGACGGGGATGGCGGCGGACCAGATCCGGCGATGGGAGTCGGGGGCCCTCGCGCACGCCGTGTCCGACCCATTCGGCCAGGGCCCGCTGCCCTGGCTGCGCGGCAGCGAGCACTACTTCGACGACACGGGCCAGGTCGTCCCCTGGTACGCGGACCCCGGCCTGGCCCGCGGCCGCTCCGGCGGTCCCCGCACGGCGGACGACGTGCGCCGCCAGATCAAGGGGTTCGTCAGCCCGGGCGCCGCCGCACCCGGCGAGGCGATCGACTTCCACGTCACCGTCGACCCGCCTCAGCAGTTCTCCGTCGACATCTACCGCATCGGCCACTACGGGGGCGACGGCGCCGCCAAGATCACCACGAGCCCCCGCCTCTCGGGGATCGTCCAGCCGCCACCGCTCACCGCCGACCGCACGGTCTCCTGCCACCACTGGTGGCTCTCGTGGCGGCTGCAGATCCCGTCGTACTGGTCGATCGGCGCGTACGTCGCCGTGCTGACCACCGCCGACGGATACCGCTCCCACATCCCCTTCACGGTTCGCGACAGCCATCCCGCGGATCTCCTGCTGCTGCTGCCGGACATCACCTGGCAGGCGTACAACCTCTACCCGGAGGACGGCCGCACCGGTGCGAGCCTGTACCACGCGTGGGACGAGGCGGGCACGCTGCTCGGCGAGGAGGACGCCGCGATCACGGTCTCCTTCGACCGCCCGTACGCGGGAGCGGGCCTGCCCCTCCATGTCGGCCACGCCTACGACTTCATCCGCTGGGCCGAGCGGTACGGATACGACCTCGCCTACGCCGACGCCCGCGACCTGCACGCGGGCCGCGTCGACCCGGCCCGCTACCGGGGGCTCGTCTTCCCCGGCCACGACGAGTACTGGTCGGCGCCCATGCGCCGGGCCGCCGAACTGGCCCGCGACCGGGGCACGTCCCTGGTCTTCCTCTCCGCCAACACCATGTACTGGCAGGTCGATCTCGCCCCCTCCCCCTCCGGTCTGCCCGACCGGCTGCTGACCTGCCGCAAGCGCCGCGGTCCGGGAAAGCCCGCACTGTGGCGCGAGGTGGACCGGGCCGAGCAGCAGCTGATGGGCATCCAGTACGCCGGCCGCGTCCCCGAACCGTCGCCCATGATCGTGAGGAACGCGGACCACTGGCTGTGGGAGGCCACCGGGGCGGGGGAGGGCGACGAGCTTCCCGGCCTGGTCGCCGGGGAGGCCGACCGGTACTTCCCCCGTACCGCCCTCCCCGAGCACGAGGGCCGGATCCTGCTGGCCCACTCGCCCTACCGGGACGGCGACGGCGCGCTCCGCCACCAGGAGACATCCCTCTACCGAGCGCCGTCGGGTGCTCTGGTGTTCGCGTCAGGGACGTTCGCCTGGTCGCCGGCCCTGGACCGGCCCGGTCATGTGGACCCGCGCATCCAGCGCGCGACGGCCAACCTGCTGGACCGCATCTGCAAGCGGGACTGAGCGTTCCGGGCGGTCTGCCCACCCCTGACCGGGTGGGCCCCGCCCGCATACGGGACAATCGGAGCTGTTGTTCACAGCTACGGGAGGAACCCGTGTCCGGATTCGTCGAAAAGCCCGAGCCGCTGCAGGTGCCCGGACTGGTGCATCTGCACACCGGCAAGGTGCGCGACCTGTACCAGAACGAGGCCGGCGACCTCGTGATGGTCGCCAGCGACCGCATGTCGGCGTACGACTGGGTGCTGCCCACCGAGATCCCCGACAAGGGCCGGGTCCTCACCCAGCTCTCGCTGTGGTGGTTCGAGCGCCTGCAGGACCTGATCGGCAACCACGTCGTCTCCACCGACCTGCCCGAGGGCGCCCCGGCCGACTGGGCCGGCCGCACCATGGTGTGCAAGTCCCTGCGCATGGTCCCGGTCGAGTGCGTGGCCCGTGGCTACCTCACCGGCTCCGGCCTCGCCGAGTACCGGCAGACCCGCACGGTGTGCGGCCTCGCGCTCCCCGAGGGCCTGAGTGACGGCTCCGAACTCCCCGCCCCGATCTTCACGCCCGCCACCAAGGCGGCCGTGGGCGACCACGACGAGAACGTCAGTTACGAGGAGGTGGCCCGCCAGGTCGGCGCGGAAACCGCCGCCCAGCTGCGCCAGACGACGCTTGCCGTCTACTCCAGGGCCCGCGACATCGCCCGCGGCCGGGGCATCATCCTCGCCGACACCAAGTTCGAGTTCGGCTTCGACGGCGACGACCTGATCATCGCCGACGAGGTGCTCACCCCGGACTCCTCCCGCTTCTGGCCGGCCGAGAGCTGGGAGCCGGGCCGCGCCCAGCCGTCGTACGACAAGCAGTTCGTCCGCGACTGGCTGACCTCCCCCGCCTCCGGCTGGGACCGCGGGAGCGAGCAGCCGCCGCCCGCCCTGCCCCAGGAGATCGTGGAGGCGACCCGTGGCAAGTACGTGGAGGCCTACGAGCTCCTGACCGGGACGCCCTGGCAGTAGCCGGTGCCCGGCGGATCACGGCCGCACCGGCCGCCGCGGCCTCTCGGCCCTGATCCGCCGGACCCACCCGCCCCGCCCGACCCGCATGCCGGTCTCACGAGGACCACAGGATCACGGGTGTGAGGTCACGAGGTCACGAGGGGACACGGGGAATCACGGCACACGAAGAAGCCCCCGGCGAGATCGCCGGGGGCTTCACACTGAGCGGACGACGAGATTCGAACTCGCGACCCTCACCTTGGCAAGGTGATGCTCTACCAACTGAGCCACGTCCGCATGCGCCGTAGCGCGGAGCCCACTATACCCAACCTCGGCGGCGTGCGAGCCGCACCGCCGTGTGGCGGTTCTCCGCACCCAGCTTGGCGGCGGCCGACGAGAGGTAGTTCCGTACCGTTCCCTGCGACAGCGATGCCCGCTCCGCGATCTCCGCGATCGGGGCCCCGTCCGCCGCGAGGCCGAGCACCTCGGCCTCCCTCGCGGTCAGCGGCGAGTCACCGGCCGAGATCGCGTCGGCGGCCAACTCCGGGTCCACATAACGGTTTCCGGCGTGCACGGTGCGGATGATCTCCGCCAGCCGCTGAGCGCTGACGGTCTTCGGCACAAAGCCGCGCACACCCGCCACCAGGGCCCTCTTCAGATGCCCCGGCAGCCCGTGACTGGTCACGATCATGGTCCGGCAGTCGGGGAGTTCGTCCCGCAGGGCTGTGGCCACCGTCACACCGTCGGCGCCCGGCATCTGCAGATCGAGCACGGCGACGTCCGGCCGGTGCGCCCGGGCCATCGCGAGCGCCTCAGGGCCGGTGGCGGCCTCCGCGACGACGACGAGATCGTCCTCGAGGGCGAGCAGTGCGGCCAGCGCCCCTCTGATCAGGTGCTCGTCGTCGGCGAGCAGCAGTCGCACGGTTGCCGACGGGTCCGTGCCCCGCGCGGTCATCTCGGTACCTCCGCCGTTAGCCGGAACATCCTGCCGCCCACCGGGCCGGCGTCCAGCGTGCCGCCGAGCGCGGTGAGCCGCTCCCGCAGTCCGGTGAGTCCGGAGCCGCCGCCGGCCGTGTCGGGCCCGTTGCCGAGTCCGTCGTTCTCGACGACCAGTACCGCGGCCGTGGCCGACACGGAGAGCCGCACCGCACAGGTCCGCGGGTCGCCGTGGCGCAGCACGTTGGTCGCCGCCTCGCGGACGACCCAACCGAGGGCCGACTGTGTCTGCGCCGCCAGACCGTCCACGCAATCGGTGCCCGACACGGCGCAGTTGATCCCGGCGGCGGTCAGGACGCCGCGTGCGCCTTCGAGTTCGACGGCCAGGTCGGCGTCCCGGTATCCGCGCACCACTTCCCTCAGCTCTCTCTGCGACTCCTGGGCGATGCGCTGCACCTCCCGCATCTGCGTCACCGCCTCCGGCCGTCCCCGCTGGGCCAACTGCACGGCCAGCTCGCTCTTCAGGGCCACCACGGCCAGATTCCGGCCGAGGATGTCGTGTACATCGCGGCCGAAGCGCAGCCGCTCCTCGGCGACCGCCAGTCGTGCCTGAACGTCCCTCGCCTCCTCCGCCTGCCACATGACCTGCAGACTCCAGGCGCACGGCCGCACCGTGAGCAGCGTCAGGGCGCAGGCGATCGACACCATCAGCAGCAGCCCCGCCAGCTCGCCGCCGCGCATGCCCGCTGCCGCGAGAAGCACGACCAGTACGGCGGTGAAGACCGCGAACCGCAGCAGCAGGGCCCGGATCGGCACCAGCAGCGCGTACGGGATGGCGAACGCGAGCGGCGTCTGCATCAGCAGGAAGGCGATCATGCCGTCCTCCATGCCGTCCACCGCGCGCAGCGCCGTGACCAGCGCCACCGCGACGGCCAGCAGCACCAAGGGCAACGCCAGGCGGCGGCGGGGAAGAACCGCCTTGCCGAGGCAGTGGTCGAACGCCGGACCGGTGATGCGGTTGGAGGCCACGCACTGCGCGATGCCCACCACGGCGAGCGCGGTACCGAGAGCGATCGGCAGCGGCCGGTGCCGCACGCTCTCGACGAGCGGCAGGAGCCCCCAGCTCGCCATCAGGAACCAGACCATGGTGCAGAGCGTGAACCGCGAATAGAGGTCGATCTTCTGGAGTTTGGTGCGCTCCTGCCAGCGACGGCGCCAGCCGCGTATCCCCTTGAACACCGTTTCCTGCCCCCGTCGGCTGTCTCAGCGTCGTGGTTCCCAGCGGAACCGCTTCCGCACGGCAATCACCGAGATGATTGTCCAGGCCATGACGACCGCGAGCTGCCCGGAGGTCTCCGCGGTGCTCGCGCCGCCGGTCCAGCCACTTCTGATCAGGCTGATCACCGGTGTCAGCGGCAGCAGTTCGCAGACGGAGGCGATGCGCTCGGGCATCACGTCGAGCGGTACGACCATGCCGGAGCCGGTCATCGAGAGAAGCATCAGCGGCATCACCGAGATCTGGGCACCCTCTGCGGACCTGGTGAACGCCGCCGTCGCGGCGGCGAGCGCGCAGCTCAGCACCGTTCCCAGGAGCACACCGGCGACAGCGAGCCAGACGGCCCGTGGAACGGGGATGTCCATGGCCAGAGTGCAGCCGACGGCGAGCACGGCGCACTGGGCGAGGCCGATCGCCACCGCCGGCAGGGAGGCGCCCGCCAGGATCTCGAGGTCGCGGAGCTCTCCGGTGCGCAGTCGCTTGAGGACCAGCTCCTCGCGCCGTACGACGAAGACCCCGACGAGCGTCGAGTAGACGGCGAAGAGCAGCGAGTAGCCGAACGCGCCGGGCAGCAGCACGGTGCCCACCGACAGGCCGGCATCCCGCAGATCCATCTCCCGCACCGCTGACGACATCGCGAAGGTCAGCATCACCGGGATCACGAGCGCGGTGAACATGGTCGCCTTGTTGCGGCCGAGGAGGGTCAGTTCGGCGCGGGCGAGTGCGGTCATCCGTGTCCCGGCGGTCGTCACCGTCCGTGCGGGCGCGTCGTCGGTGGGCCGTACGGTCTCCGTGGTGCTCATCGGGTGGTCTCCTGGTCCTTTGCGATGTGCAGGAACGCCTCTTCGAGAGACGCGGAGCGGACGCCCAGGCCCCGCAGCTCGACGCGATGCTCCTGGGCCCAGAGCAGCAGTCCGGTGGCTGCCCGCTGGAGTTCGAAGGTGCGCAGCCGTACGTTCCTGCCCACCACTTCGTGGCTGCTGATCCCGAGCGGGGCCAGTGGCGGGAGGTCACCGGGCAGGTAGCCGTCGGGCAGTTCGAACGAGATGTGCGAGGGCTGGGCCGCGACGACCTCGTCGACCCGTCCCTCCGTGGCGATCCGCCCCTCGTGCATGATCGCGAGCCGGTCGGCGAGGCCTTCGGCCTCTTCCAGATAGTGAGTGGTCAGCAGGACGGTCGTGCCGCCCTCGCGCAGGGCGCGCACGAGGTCCCAGGTCTCACGGCGGCCCTCGGCGTCCAGTCCGGTCGTCGGCTCGTCGAGGAAGAGCACCTCCGGCCGCCCGAGGAGGGCCAGCGCCAGGTCGAGCCGGCGCTTCTCCCCGCCGGACAGCTGCTTCACCCGTACACCGGACCGTTTCGACAGTCCGACCGATTCGAGGGCTTCGCCCACCGGGCGGGAGCCGCTGGTGCACCCCGCCCACATGCGGGTGGTCTCCTCCACGGTCAGTTCGGCGGGGAATCCGCCCTCCTGCAGCATCACCCCGATGCGGGGCCGGACGGCGGCGCGTTCGCGGTACGGGTCGTGGCCGAGTACGCGCACGGTGCCGCCGTCGGGGCGGGCGAGGCCCTCCAGCAGTTCGACGGTGGAGGTCTTGCCGGCGCCGTTGGTCCCCAGCAGCGCGAAGATCTCCCCGCGGGCGGCACGGAAGGTGATACCGGTCACGGCTTCGAAGCCCCCGGCGTAGGTGCGCCGGAGTTCCTCGGCCTGGATCACGTAGTCGTCGTCGGTCATGCCTCAAGGCTTCCGTGGACGGAAAGACCCCGGCAGTGCGCGCTGTCATCGCTGGTCATGACAAATGTCATGGGGTGCGGGCGACCGTGATCGACCCGCTGAAACGACGAAGGCCCCGGTCTTGTCGACCAGGGCCTTCGATTCTGAGCGGACGACGAGATTCGAACTCGCGACCCTCACCTTGGCAAGGTGATGCTCTACCAACTGAGCCACGTCCGCATTGCTGCCGCTCAGCTCTCACTGGGCGGTGCGTTCACCACTGTACCTGATCCACATCGGTGGACGGTAAAGCGATGCAGAGCGGGTGACAGGAATTGCACACTGCGCCTTCCCCCTGGAAGGGGGATGTTCTACTACTGAACTACACCCGCACGCTGCTCGAGGCGGGCCTTTCGGCTTGCCCCTCGGCGTGCTCCAGACTCTAGCCGATCACCAGGGGTGCAGTGCAACTCCGTTCGGCGCGGGCGCGGCCTCGGCGGCTCAACTCGCCTCGCGGAACGCCTCGTAGACGCGCTTGGGGATGCGGCCCCGGGCCGGCACGTCCATCTTGTTGGACTGGGCCCAGGCCCGGACCGCCGCGGGAGCCGCCTCGACGGCGGTGTGCCGGTAGGTGACGGCGCGCTGCTTGTCGCGCTTGCCGCTGTTCGTCTGCTTTCGGCCGGCCGCCATGTACGGCGCGAGGGCCTTGCGCAGTTTCTTTGCATTGGGGAGATTGAGGTCGATCTCGTACGACTTCCCGTCCAGGCCGAACGAGACCGTTTCCGCCGCTTCTCCGCCGTCGATGTCGTCGGAGAGTGTGACCACCACGCGCTGAGCCACGGATATCGGTCCTTTCCCTGCGGTATCGCCGGTTACGGTCGGGGTCTGACGTGCGGCGATACCGGCTATTCGGCCGTCGAGGGGCAATGCTGCTTTCCTCTGTATTCCTTTGTACAGCGAAACGTGGCGCATTGTGAAGCCCCGCCAATTGCTTCCGCGTGTCCGTCGCAATGGAGACGCGGATTCTTTCTCTGGATTTCCTTGTGTGTTGCCTTGATATCTACCCGCGTAGATTTTCCGGGCGGGTACGCTGAGGGAACCGCCCTCGCAACACACCACCGGGAGTGCCCGTGGCTCGCGTCGTAGTCGACGTCATGCTCAAGCCCGAGATCCTCGACCCCCAGGGACAGGCGGTGCAGCGTGCACTGCCTCGACTGGGGTTCGCCGGGATCGCGGACGTACGTCAGGGAAAGCGCTTCGAACTGGAGGTGGAGGGGCCGGTCGACGAGGCCGCCCTTGTCCGCATCCATGAGATGGCTGAAACGTTCCTCGCCAACACCGTCATCGAGGACTTCGTCGTGAAGGTGGAGTCGTGACCTCTCGTATCGGAGTCGTCACCTTCCCCGGAACGCTCGACGACCGGGACGCGCTGCGTGCCGCGCGGCTCGCGGGCGCCGAGCCGGTTCCGCTGTGGCACCGCGACAAGGACCTCAAGCAGGTCGACGCGGTCGTCCTCGCCGGCGGTTTCTCGTACGGCGACTATCTGCGTGCCGGAGCGATCTCCCGGTTCTCGCCGGTGATGGAGACGGTCATCGAGCAGGCGAAGGCCGGTATGCCGGT
>NZ_JBIAPL010000003.1:121996-691161 GCF_042888225.1 Streptomyces sp. NPDC003023 | reverse complement strand
AGGCTCCCAGTAGACGACTGGGTTGATAGGCCGGATATGGAAGCCCTGTAAGGGGTGGAGTTGACCGGTACTAATAGGCCGAGGGCTTGTCCTCAGTTGCTCGCGTCCACTGTGTTAGTTCTGAAGTAACGAACTCGCCCGATCCCTGTTGTGGGGGTTGCCGGCTGGTAGTTCGGACATCTTCATAGAGTTTCGGTGGTCATTGCGTTAGGGAAACGCCCGGTTACATTCCGAACCCGGAAGCTAAGCCTTTCAGCGCCGATGGTACTGCAGGGGGGACCCTGTGGGAGAGTAGGACGCCGCCGAACAATCATTGTGGGAAAGCCCCGCACCTCTGGTGCGGGGCTTTCCTGCGTTCAGGGCATTCTCCGTCGATTAGGGTCGACCGCATGCGCTATGACCTCGTCATCTTCGACAACGACGGTGTGCTCGTCGACAGCGAGCCGATCTCCAACACCATCCTGGCCGGCTATCTCACCGAGCTGGGCCACCCCACCTCGTACGAGGAGTCCCTGCGCGACTACATGGGTGCCGCCGTCCACCGGGTGCACGACGTCATACTCGAGCGGACCGGTCAGTCCCTGCCCGCGGATTTCGACGACACCTTCCACGCTCGTGTCTTCGCCGCTTTCGAGCGGGAGTTGACCGCCGTCACCGGAGTGACCGAAGTGCTGGAGAAGCTCCGGGCGGATGCCGTTCCCTACTGCGTCGCGTCCTCCGGGAGCCACGAGCGCATCCGCGTCGGGCATCGCAGGACAGGGCTGGACCACTGGTTCACCGAGGGCATCGTCTTCAGCGCCCAGGACGTCGGCAAGGGCAAGCCGGCACCCGACCTCTTCCTCCACGCCGCGGAGCGCATGGGTGTGGCACCCGACCGATGCGTCGTCGTGGAGGACAGTCGCCTCGGGGTGCAGGCCGCGCAGGCCGCCGGCATGGATGTCTACGGCTTCACGGCCATGACCGCCGAGGCCGAACTCGACGGTGCCCGCGGCTTTTTCGCATCAATGGAGGAGCTGCCCGCGCTGCTCGTGTGATCTGTCTACCGCACAGTAGGACCCGGGCTTACGCTGTGCCGCCATGACAGATCCGCGGTTGCGCCACGGACGGGCCTCGCTGGCGTTCAGCTTCTTCTCGCAGGGCGTCGCGTTCGCTCTGCTGGTGACCCGCATCCCCGCCGTCCAGGAGCGGTACGGGATGTCCGACGCCCTGCTGCCGCTGTTCCTCGCGGCCGTACCCGTGCTGGCCGGAGCGGGAAGCGTGCTCACCGAGCGGGTCGTGCGCCGGGCTCCGGCGAGCGCGGTGCTTCGCTGGTCCCAGCCCGTGGTGCTGCTGTCGCTGCTCGCCGTCGCGGCCGGGGACGAACTGTGGCAGGTGGCCGTCGCCCTCGGCGTGTTCGGTCTCTCCGTCGGTGCGCTCGACGCCTCGATGAACATGCTGGGCGTCAGCCTTCAACGCTCCTACGGCCGCAGCATCATGCTCGGCTTCCACGCGGCGTACAGCCTCGGCGGCATCATCGGCGCCTCGCTCGCCTGGGCGGGCGCGCACTGGGACCTGGCACTCGTCGTCTCCTACCTGCCCGTCGTCGTGGTGCTCGCGCCGGCGGCGCTGGCGGGCAGCCGCTGGTACGTGGACGGGGACGGTGACACCGCCCGCGACGGCGACAACGACAACGACGGGGACGCGGCCGACGCCAACGTGGCGTTCCGGCTGCTGCTGCCGCTCTGCCTGGTGATGACGTTCGCGTACATCGGGGACTCGACCGTCTCCAACTGGAGCGCGAAGTACCTCACGGACGTCCTCGGCAGCTCCGAGGAACTGGCGACCGTCCCCTACAACGCCTACATGGTGACGACCCTGGTCGGCCGGGCCGTCGGCGACCTGGGGGTGCGGCGCTTCGGAGCCGTCGCCGTCGTCAGATGCGGGGCGGTGCTGGCGGCGGCCGGGTTCGCCGTGGTGGCGGTGGCGCCAGGGGCGTGGGTCGGGATGCTCGGGTTCACGCTCCTGGGGCTCGGGTTGTGCGTGATCGTGCCGCAGACCTTCGCGGCGGCGGGCCGCCTGTTCCCGGGCGCGCGCCGCAGTGATGCCGCGGTGGCCCGGCTCAATGTCTTCAACTACGTCGGCTTCCTCGTCGGGTCGCCGCTGGTCGGTGCGCTCGGCGACGCCTGGAGCTACCGGGGCGCGATGCTCGTGCCCATGGCGCTGGTCCTGCTGACGCTGGTGTATGCCAGGTCGTTCGGCGAAGGCGGCGCCCGATACGGTGACGGGCATGAGCGGCCGCGGGTTGTTGATGTGGGACGAGGCGGTGACGAAGTATGACTTCGGACCGAGCCATCCGATGGATCCGGTACGGCTCGCGCTGACCATGGGGTTGGTGCGGGCGTACGGGCTGGACCGGGCGATGAACGTGGTCGCCGCGAAGCCCGCCGGGTCGTCGACCCTACGGCTCGTGCACCGTGAGGACTACGTCGACGCCGTACGCGCGGCTTCCGCCGACCCGGCAGCCGCCGACCAGTCGTACGGCCTCGGCACCGTCGACGACCCGGCGTTCGCCGGGATGCACGAGGCTTCGGCACTCATCGCCGGACAGTCCGTCGGAGCGGCCGAGGCGGTGTGGCGCACAGACGTCGCGCACGCGGTGAACTTCGCGGGCGGGCTGCATCACGCGATGCCCGGCGGCGCCGCCGGATTCTGCATCTACAACGACGCGTCACTGGCGATCGCCCGGCTTCTGGAGCTCGGCGCGGAACGTGTCGCGTACGTCGACGTGGACGTCCACCACGGAGACGGCGTCCAAGCGGCGTTCTGGGACGACCCGAGGGTCCTGACCGTGTCGATTCACGAACACCCACGGACCCTGTTCCCGCAGACCGGCTGGCCGGAGGAGACCGGTGCGGCCGACGCGGCGGAGGGCTCGGCGGTGAACGTGGCCCTGCCGGCGGGAACGGGTGACGAGGGGTGGCTGAGGGCCTTCCACGCGGTCGTACCGGAGCTGCTGGCCGACTTCCAACCCCAGGTGCTGGTGACCCAGCACGGGGCGGACACGCACTTCGAGGACCCGTTGGCGCACCTGGCGGTGTCCCTGGACGCGCAGCGAGCGGTTCAGGAGGCATGCCACGCGCTGGCCCACGAACATGTGGAAGGCGGCCGCTGGGTGGCGCTCGGCGGCGGGGGTTACGCGGTGGTGGACGTGGTGCCCCGGTCGTGGACGCACCTGGTGGGCATCGCCGCGCACCAGCCGGTCGAGCCCGAGTCGGTGGTTCCGCCGTCGTGGCGGGACGAGGTGTACGCGAGAACGCGGCAGTCGGCACCGATGCGGATGACGGACGGCCGGTGGCCGGTCGCATGGCGGGGCTGGGAAGAGGGCTACGACCCTGCCGACCGGCTGGACCAGGCCGTGCTGGCGACCAGGCGGTCGGTGTTCCCGCTGAGGGGACTGCTGGCGTAGAGCGCATTGCGCCTTACGCCAACCGTGCGGGTTCTTCGTCGTTTTCGCGTGCCGGTCCTCCGGGTGCGCCAGCATCGGCAGGGTGTTGAGCATCCAGGCGCTGCGGGCGCATCTGCTGGCATCCCGGCTCGCCGGCGACGTCGCCACTTCCCGTGAGACGAGTCTGCGCAGCTATCGGGCCTTCGTCGCGCGCGATCCGCGGGTCACGATCGGGCTCGACCCCCAGTGGGCCTGGAGCGTGCGCGACGTGGTCGCGCTCATGGCCGACAAATGCGGGGTCTCGGCCGATCCGGAGCATGTGACCGGCGCGGACGTCATCGATCCGGAGCGGACGCTGGCCGGACTCGACGCGTTCGCGGAACGGCTCGGCACGGTGGCCGCACAGGGCGGATCCGTACTGTTCGGAACCGGGCATCCGCACCGGCTGCTCGGGTTCTACGCCGACCTGGCAGACGCCGTGTCGGCGGCGGGGTGTTCCGTACTCACACCCACGCAGGGGCGATGTGTCGACATAACGACCCGGTTCGGCGTACGCACGTACCGCCTCGACCATGTGCGGGGAGTGGCGCTGCTCCGCGAACCGGGGACGGGTGGCGCGGGTGTCCACAGCCATTCCCCGCTACCGGTCAGGGTCGCGCTCCGGGCGGCCGTGGACGCAGGCGAGCCGCTGCCGGACCTGGTGGTGGGCGATCACGGCTGGGTCTGCGGAGCAGGTCAACTGGGTATCGAGGCCATCGGGCTGGCCGACACCGACGATCCCGCGCTGTTCGTCGGAGAGGCCGAAGGGCAGGTGTCGGTCGCGGTTCCGCTTGACGACGCCGTACGGTCCGATTTCTACCGGCCGTTGACACGCTATGTGCTCAATCGGGCGTGTCTGTCACGGTAGGCACGGGATCGCTGCTCCTCTTCCCCACTCGTATCACCCGCCCCTAGTCTGGGCAGTGAGCGCACAGCGACGAAGAGTCACCGGAGGGGAAGCCGGTGCGCGTCGGGTGCGGAAGGTACAGGTGGGTCATGGCTGCTGGCAGCGAGAGGCCTCTCAACGAGGTCAAGTTTCTTACCGTGGCGGAGGTTGCCTCGGTGATGCGGGTGTCGAAGATGACGGTGTACCGCTTGGTGCACAGCGGTCATCTGCCGGCGATCCGGGTGGGGAGGTCCTTCCGGGTACCGGAGCAAGCGGTTCACGAGTATCTCCGCGAATCCTTCGTGGGGGTGGAATCCGCGTAACGGAGGGTGGACGGTTCCCCTCGGATTACGTCCCTCACTCGGCGGCAGGTAGGCTAGGCCGACGTAGGTCGTGTGGGCCCAGACGCCCCGCACCAGTGAAGAGAAGTGAGCGAGGGTAGTCGTGGGCTCTGTTATCAAGAAGCGGCGTAAGCGGATGGCCAAGAAGAAGCACCGCAAGCTGCTCAAGCGCACCCGCGTTCAGCGTCGCAACAAGAAGTAAGCGGCAGCTGTACGTGTTGTCTCGGCCCCTCCACCGGCACGGTGGAGGGGCCGAGGTGCTCCCGGGCCGGCGCGGCGAGCGGTGGCGAAAGTCCGTCGCGCGGTCATCACAGCGCAACAGTGACGCGCTACGGTGACGCCAGGTTTCTACGGAAGGCGCTGATCTTGGGCAAGGTCGTGCTCGTCACCGGAGCGGCCCGCCAGCTCGGTGGCCGCCTCGTACGGCGTATCCAGCGGGATCCCGAGGTGGACCGGGTGATCGCGGTCGACGCCGTGGGGCCCGGACACCATCTGGGCGGTGCCGAGTTCGTACGCGCCGACATCCGGCGGCCCGCCATCGCGAGAGTCCTCGCCGAGCACGCGGTCGACACCGTGGTGCACATGGACGTCACAGGCACCCCGCTGGGAGCGGGCGGCCGTACGGCGGTCAAGGAGACCAACGTCATCGGCACCATGCAGCTGCTCGGCGCCTGCCAGAAATCGCCGACCGTGAAGCGGCTGGTGATCAAGTCCAGTACCAGCGTGTACGGCTCCGCCCCGCGCGATCCGGCGGTCTTCACGGAGACCACCCCGCCCAAGTCGCTGCCGAGCGGTGGCTTCGCGAAGGACGCGGTCGAGGTCGAGGGGTACGTGCGCGGCTTCGCCCGGCGCAGGCCCGACGTGGCGGTATGCGTGCTGCGGTTCGCGAACATCCTCGGGCCCTGTGCCGACTCGCCGCTCGCCGAGTTCTTCTCCCTGCCGGTGATGCCGACCGTCTTCGGGTACGACCCCCGGCTGCAGTTCGTCCACGAGGACGACGTCATCGACGTGCTGCGGATCGCCCTGCACGAACCACGTCGCGGCACGCTCAACAGTGGCACCTTCAACATCGCCGGGGACGGCGTGCTGACGCTCTCGCAGTGCTCGCGCAGGCTGGGGCGGCCCACGATGCCCGTGCTGCTGCCCGCGGTCACGTGGGTGGGCTCCGCCCTGCGGACCGTGGGCATCACCGACTTCTCGCCCGAGCAGATCCGGCTGCTGACGCACGGGCGGGTGGTGAGCACCGTACAGATGCGCGAGACACTGGGGTTCCGGCCCAAGTACACGACCGCGGAGACGTTCGCGGACTTCGCGCGCAGCCGTGGGCCCGGTCTGCTGCCGCCGGAGGCGCTCGCCAAGGCCGTGGACCAGGTCGCGGCGGCCCTGCCGTTCGGGGACGGTGCCCCCGGCGATGGCGTGGGCGACGGCGATGGTGGCGGCGACGTGGCCACCCAGACGACGCACAGCAGCGGACAGCCCGGATAAGGAGCGCAGCCGACGATGGCGGACGCCAAGGTCATTCCGTTCGACGACGACCGGTCGCGCGGCGGCGGCGCTCAGCGCCCGGCGCGGCGGCGCTCCGCGTCCGGAGGTCGCCGCAAGGCAGAGCCCGCGGTGGTGGGGGAGGCTGTTGTGAGCCCGCTGCCGGGGCAGCAGGGTGGCGAACCCGAGGTGCTCGCGGCATCCGAGGGGCCGGCGGCCGCGGAGCCGTCAGGGACGGCTGCAGCCGCCGCCCCGGCAGAGGAGACGCCCGGTGAGGGCGGCAGCGGATGGGACCGGAGGATCGCCGGGGGACTCGCGTTCCTGCGGCGCCGGATCACCGGAGACTACGAGGTCGACGAGTTCGGTTACGACGCGGAGCTCACCGACCAGGTCCTGATGTCGATGCTGCGGCCGATGTACCAGAAGTACTTCCGGGTCGAGGTGAAGGGCATCGAGAACATCCCGTCGGAAGGCGGGGCGCTCGTGGTGGCCAACCACTCGGGGACGCTGCCGCTGGACGGGCTGATGATGCAGGTCGCCGTTCACGACAACCACCCTGCGGGCCGTCATCTGCGGCTGCTGGCCGCGGATCTGGTCTTCATGCTGCCGGTGGTCAACGAACTGGCCCGCAAGGCCGGCCACACCCTGGCGTGCGCGGAGGACGCCGAAAGGCTTCTGCAGCGCGGCGAGGTCGTGGGCGTGATGCCGGAGGGCTTCAAGGGCATCGGCAAGCCGTTCGGTGAACGCTACAAGCTCCAGCGCTTCGGGCGCGGTGGTTTCGTGTCGACCGCCCTGCGGGCCGGTGCGCCCATCGTGCCGTGCTCGATCGTCGGCGCCGAGGAGATCTACCCGATGATCGGCAACGCGAAGACGCTGGCGCGGTTGCTGGGCTTCCCGTACTTCCCGATCACCCCGACCTTTCCGTGGCTCGGACCGCTGGGCGCGGTGCCGCTGCCGACGAAGTGGACGATCCAGTTCGGGGAGCCGATCGCGACGGACGGCTATCCGCCGGAGGCCGCGGAGGACCCGATGCTGATGTTCAACCTCACCGACCAGGTGCGGGAACAGATCCAGCACACGCTCTACAAACTGCTGGTGCAGCGCCGCTCCGTCTTCTTCTAGGGGGCGCATGCGTGAGGGTTGGGCCCCGGGCAGGGGCCCAACCCTCACACATGCCGTGCCGCCGTCGACCCGGCCGTCGCGCTAGTCGTCGTCCTCGGCTTCGAAGCCGAGGCCCGGGAGGATCCCCGGAAGCAGCGGCGGAATGGTGACCTCCGGGACCGACGGATCGGAGACCTTGCCAGACGGGGACGGGTTCGTGGCGTCCTCCGGCGGGTCGAGCAGGCCGCCGGTGTTGCCACCGAGCAGTCCGTCGTCCTGCGAACTCGTGCTGGACCCGGAGGGACTGGGCGTGCTGCTCCCGCCCGGGTACCCTTCACCGCCGCCCGGCGTGCCGGGTGCCGTACGGCCCGGATCCGTGCTGCGGTCCGAACCCTGCGATGCGCCGGGACCCTGTGAACCGCGGTTCTTCTCAGGAGCCTGCGGCAGCATCGACTCGAGTGGGCCGACCTGCTCGTCTATGGCGTCGAAGGCGGAGTCGACCTCGTCGCCGACGTCGGTCAGCTGGGCGGGAAGCCGGTCGCGCAGTCCGTCCCACGCGTCGCGGTGCGAGCGGGAGAACGAGTTGAGCGCGGCCATCGGGGCGAGTGAGCCGTCCCGCTCGTACGCGGCACTGAGCAGGCGGTGACCTTCGGTGACGTCGTGCCGCATGCCGGTGAGCGTGCGGCGGACCTCGCCCAGGGACTCGTGGTCCAAGGTGCCGACGCGGCCCCGCTCCATCAGGCGGCGGGCCTCGCTCAGGCGCGTCGACGCCTGGTCGAGATAGAGCTCGCCGCGGTCGGTGTCCTCGTCCGCAAGGCCGAGTTTGAAGTCCTCCATGCCGCGCTTCAGCCCGTACAGCGAGTCACCGGGGAGGGCGTCGGAACTGGCAGCGGCCACCCCGCCGAAGGCTCCCGCCGCCACCCCCACGGTCAGTCCGCCGGCCGCGAGCCCTTTCGACCAGCGGGAACGCGGTCGCAACTTCCGGAGCGGGGACGCCCGGTGGGCGCCGCGGCCGGAGGCCCGCTGCTCGGGCACCGTAGGGCCCGCGGACGCACCCCCTCTGCCCTCTTGCAGCAGCGATTCCATGGCCGCCACGAGCTGCGCCCGCTGCACCACCTTGACCTCGGGGTCCATCTCAGGTTTCGGCAACTCGCCGAGACCGTGAGCCAGGGTCAACAGCCGCTCGTGTTCGGGCGGTTCGACGGACTCGACCGATTCGTCGGGCTGTTCGGCCGCCTGGTTCTCCAAGGCCTGGGCGAAGGCGTTCGCCCGCCGGTGCGCCGATACGTTCGCGATCACTGGCGGCACCTCCTCTCGTCATGACGATCGACTCCCCTGGGTGTCTGGAGGGTTGCACACCTTGAGCACATCCACACGAACGAGTGAGTGGCTGCGGGCATGGCGTGTCCAGAGGGAGCCTGCATCCCGCACAACGAGCGGCGCGGCACTTGGGTTACGCGCGAAAGATGATCGGACCAGTGCGTCATCGAGGCGTCACCGATTGTGAGTTGGATTCGGGTTCCGGCGGGTGGTGCGCGGACGGTGCGGGGACTTCGCGACGGTGGGACTTCGCGACGGTGGGACTTCGCGACGGTGGGACTTCGGGGACGGGGATCTTCGGGACGGGGATCTTCGGGACGGGAGACGGTCGTGGAACCGAACGGTCGTGAACCGGCTCAGCGCGCGTCGTCGGGCAGAAGCCGGGCGAGGGTGCGGACCGCCCGGTACTGCAGGGTCTTGATCGCGCCCTCGTTCTTGCCCATCGCCCTGGCCGTCTCGGCGACGGACAGGCCCTGCAGGAAGCGGAGCGTGACGCACTCCTGCTGCTGTGGGTTGAGTCTGCGGACGGCCTCGAGCAGTGCGGCGTTGGAGAGGGACTCAAGTACGGAGTCCTCCGGACTGCGCTCCACCTCGTTGGCGTCGAGCATCTCCCCCGTGGTCACTTCCAGGCGGAAGCGGCTCGACTTGAAGTGGTCGGCGACCAGGTTGCGGGCGATCGTGACCAGCCAGGCGCCGAAGTCGCGGCCCTGCCAGGTGAAGGTGGAGATACGGCGCAGGGCGCGCAGGAAGGTCTCACTGGTGAGGTCCTCCGCCGTCGCCTTCCCGCCGACGCGGTAGTAGATGTAGCGGTAGACGGTGTCGCTGTACTGGTCGTACAGCCGGCCGAAGGCCTCGGCCTCGCCCGCTTGCGCGCGCTCGACCAGATCCATCATGCGGGCGCTGTCGCTGTCGGCGGCGGGCCGGCGGGTGGCGGCGTGGGCGCCGGAACCGCCGCGGCCCGCTCTTCTGCCGGCAGCCCGTCCGTCGACCGATCGCCGCCCCTCGTCGACGGCACTGCTCGCCGGCCCCTTTTGCAGGCCGTCGGTCAGGGCATAGCAGGGGGCGGTCGGACCGCCGGCAAGGCGGGGGGTGGCGAATGCGGGGACGGCGTACGCGGCGGGGACAAGGCCGCGCAAGTGGTCGAGGACCGCTGCGCGCAGCGTAGCCAGGCCCGAGGCGTCAACCCCGACGTGTGGGTACACGGGACTCCCAGAGGCAGAGCTTCCATCACGAGCAGTGCGGGACCGTTCACCCGTCGTGGGGACCGGTGGGGTCCGTCATGCGTCTGAGGAGAATAACGCTTCGTACAGGCAGCGCTACACCCAGTTGCTCAAATCGTCGTTTCCGTCGCTTCTCTTACGTCTACGCGACGCATTCAGTCGCACATTGTGAGCAGTTATTGATCGAATCAAGTCGTGATCTGTCTTGTCGGACGGTGCGTTGTGCCAGGACCGTGACAAGAGGACTGGCCGGGGGCTCGGCAGGGCAAGACCTGCGGATTGCCGGCCGACACGCGCGGGATCACATGTTCGGGAGCGGGCGGGGCCTCTGGCGGGGAGTTCGGGGCCGTCAACGGCGGCGGCGGTGGAGCGCGACCGCGGCGGCGGTACCGCCCGCCAGTGCGCCCACTCCGGCCGCGGCGGGGATGCCGACCTTGGCCGCCTTGCGGCCCGTGCGGTAGTCCCGCAGGCGCCAGTCCAGTCGCCGGGCGTGCTTGCGCAGCTTGGTGTCCGGGTTGATCGCGTAGGGATGGCCGACGAGCGACAGCATGGGGATGTCGTTGTGGCTGTCGCTGTACGCGGCGCAGCGGGACAGGTCCAGGTCCTCCGCGACCGCCAGGGCGCGCACCGCCTCGGCCTTCGCCGGGCCGTGCAGCGGTTCGCCGACGAGCTTGCCCGTGTAGACGCCGTCGACGGATTCGGCGACGGTGCCGAGGGCCCCGGTCAGCCCGAGGCGGCGGGCGATGATCGTCGCCGTCTCGACGGGGGCCGCCGTCACCAGCCAGACCTTCTGGCCGGCGTCGAGGTGCGCCTGGGCGAGCGCGCGGGTGCCGGGCCAGATGCGGTCGGCCATGTACTCGTCGTAGATCTCCTCGCCGATGCTCATCAGTTCGGAGACGCGGTGGCCCTGGACGATGGAGAGAGCGCTTTCCCGCGCGTCCTGCATGTGCTCCGGGTCCTCGACCCCGGCGAGCCGGAACCACGCCTGCTGCCAGGCGAACCTGGCCAGTTCGCGGCGCTGGAAGAACTTCCGTTTGTACAGGCCCCGGCCGAAGTGGAAGATCGCGGCGCCCTGCATGACCGTGTTGTCGAGGTCGAAGAAGGCGGCGGCGCGTTCGTCGCCCGCGACGGGGAACTCCGGTTCCACGGCAGGGGCGGTGACGTCCTGCGCCTCGAGCGCCTCGATCGTCTGCGAGGACTTGCGTGCTGCCTCGGCTGCTGCCTCGCCCGCGAGCACGCTGCGTGCCGTGGCGGAGCGCCTGCGCGGGGTGAGCCATCCCAGTGCGGCCATGTCGTGAGCATAGCCAGTCTGTTCGGTACTTCCCGACCCGCCGGGATGCCATGACGTGAACTCTCCGCGTCCGGGCTGTTGCGTGAGCCGGAGACAATGGGCTCATGAGTCCCCTGCTGCGCCGTGCGAAGAAGAACCCCGCCGAACGTACGGTCACCCTCATCGGGAAGCCCGGGTGCCATCTCTGCGACGACGCGCGCGAGGTGGTCAGGGAGGTGTGCGCCGAGGCGGGCGCCTCCTTCGAGGAGAGGGACATCAATGAGGACAGTGAGCTGCACCGTGCCTACTGGGAGCAGATCCCCGTGGTGCTGATCGACGGCGAGCAGCACACCTTCTGGAAGGTGGACGCCGGTCGGCTGCGCCGCGCGCTGGGCCTGTAGGGCTCCGCCGCGGCTCTATCGGGACGCGGAGGGGACAGGGCACAGTAGGCGGAATCAGGCGGGCCCGGGGGCGTATCGAGAGGAGTGTGTCCGGCTTTGCACCCTTCGGCACCCCAACGGTCACGAAGCGCTCACGGTTCCGCGGTTCGGCCGCCGAATCGCGTGACCCCGGTCACTTTGGACGGACAAAGCGGACACCATCTTTGTGCACGCGTTCACAAAGACATAGCCTGCTGTCGACGGGGCGGTCATGAAGCACCTGGCCGCCTGCAGCCTCGCTCATCCCCCAGGAGCACCGTGGCAACTGGCCGAAATCACCGACCGGCGACCCGTAGCCGAGGAATCCCCGAGGCCACCGTCGCCCGACTCCCGCTGTATCTGCGGGCTCTGACCGCGCTGTCCGAGCGGTCCGTACCCACGGTCTCCTCCGAGGAACTCGCGGCCGCGGCCGGCGTCAACTCCGCGAAGCTGCGCAAGGACTTCTCCTACCTCGGCTCCTACGGGACCCGCGGCGTCGGCTACGACGTGGAGTATCTCGTCTACCAGATCTCCCGTGAACTGGGTCTGACCCAGGACTGGCCGGTTGTGATCGTAGGAATCGGTAATCTCGGTGCCGCGCTCGCCAACTACGGCGGCTTCGCCTCCCGTGGTTTCCGGGTCGCCGCACTGATCGACGCGGACCCGGCAATGGCCGGAAAGCCCGTCGCCGGCATCCCGGTCCAGCACACGGACGAGCTCGAGAAGATCATCAGCGACAACGGGGTGTCGATCGGTGTCATCTCCACGCCCGCAGGTGCCGCTCAGCAGGTCTGCGAGCGTCTGATCGCCGCGGGCGTCACGTCCATCCTCAACTTCGCCCCCACCGTGCTGTCGGTGCCCGACGGGGTCGACGTACGCAAGGTCGACCTCTCGATCGAGCTGCAGATCCTCGCCTTCCACGAGCAGCGCAAGGCCGGCGAGGAGGCCGACGCCTCGACCCGCAAGGGCCCCGAGGGCGACATCTCCGCGGTGATGCCGGCATGAGTCTCCTGGTCGTGGGCCTGAGCCACCGCAGCGCCCCCGTGAGCGTCCTGGAGCGGGCGTCGCTGCCCGCCGACGCGCGGATCAAGCTGCTTCAGGACACCCTCGCCGCGGAACCCGCCACCGAGGCCACGGTCCTGGCCACGTGCAACCGCATCGAGCTGTACGCGGACGTGGACAAGTTCCACGCCGGCGTCGCCGAGCTCTCCACGCTGCTCGCCCAGCACAGCGGCGTGGGTCTCGAGGAGCTCACCCCGTATCTCTACGTGCACTACGAGGACCGGGCCGTCCACCACCTCTTCTCGGTGGCCTGCGGCCTGGACTCGATGGTCGTCGGCGAGGGGCAGATCCTCGGGCAGATCAAGGACGCCCTGGCGCTCGGGCAGGAACTGCACACCGCCGGACGGCTGATCAACGACCTCTTCCAGCAGGCACTGCGGGTCGGCAAGCGCGCGCACAGCGAGACCGGGATCGACCGGGCCGGGCAGTCGCTCGTCACCTTCGGTCTCGAACAGCTCGCCGCGGGCACGCCGGTCGAGACCTGGGCGCGGGACAAGCGGGCGCTGGTGATCGGCGCCGGCTCGATGTCCTCCCTCGCCGCCACCACCCTGGCCCGCCTGGGCGTACGCGAACTCGTCGTCGCCAACCGGACCGAGGAGCGCGCGGAGCGGCTGGCCGCGGTGCTGTCCGAGTCGGGCGGCGTCAGGGCGCACGCCGTGAGCATGTCCGAGGTGCCCGCCGAGCTGGCCCTGGCCGATGTGGCGGTCTCGTGCACCGGCGCGACGGGACTCGTGCTGACGGCCGAGTCGGTGGCGGCGGCGCTCACGGAGCACGTGGTGCCGGGAGCGCCCGCCGGCGCGGACCTGAGGGCTCCCGAGGGCAGTGTCGTCGCACGGCTGGCCGCCGCGGCGGCCCGTGACGGCCGCGTGGCCGAACTTCCGGGCGGCGCGGACGACCTGGCCGGCCTGCCCGGTGTGGACCGGGCGGGCGGGCCGGACGCCGGCCAGGCCCGTGGCGGAGACGTCGCGGGGGCGGTCCCCGGATCCGCAGGTGCGAACGTTGCCCAAGGCGCCGAGAGCGCCGAGAGCGCCGTGCGCGACGACGTGATCGACGCGACCGGACCGGCCGGCTTCGCGGACGGCGAGTGCCCCGTCGGGCTCGACGACTCCCTCGTGCAGCACGGTGCCTGGGTCGACAACGGTGCCCGCGCCCCGCGCGGCGCCGACCGCACGGTCACCGCGCACGGCAACGGGCCGGTACGGCTCGCGCTGCTCGACCTGGCCATGCCCCGTGACATCGACGCCGCCGTCCACCGCCTCGCGGGAGTACGGCTCGTCGACATCGAGTCCCTCGCGGAGGCCTCGGCCGACGCGCCCATGGCCGCCGACGTGGACATGGTCCGCTCGATCGTCTCGGACGAGGTCGCCGCGTTCGGCGCCGCCCAGCGCGCCGCGCACATCACGCCGACGGTGGTCGCCCTGCGCACCATGGCCGCCGATGTGGTCGCCGGTGAAATGGCGCGCCTCGAGGGGCGGCTGACCGGGCTCGACGAGAAGCAGCGGGCCGAGATCACCCAGACGGTGCGCCGCGTGGTGGACAAGCTCCTGCACGCGCCCACCGTGCGGGTCAAGCAGCTGGCCGGAGAACCCGGCGGCGCCGGGTACGCGGACGCGCTGCGGACCCTCTTCGACCTCGACCCGGAGACGGTCGCCTCCGTCAGCCGGGCCGACCTGAATGACGCAGACGTCAAGAACCGAGGGCGAGTATGACCGAGAGGGCACTGAGGCTCGGAACCCGGCGCAGCAAGCTGGCCATGGCCCAGTCCGGGCAAGTGGCGGAGGCGGTGCGCCGCGTGACCGGCCGCGACGTCGAGCTCGTCGAGATCACCACGTACGGGGACGTGTCCCGTGAGCATCTGGCGCAGATCGGCGGCACCGGCGTGTTCGTCGCCGCGCTCCGCGAGGCGCTGGCGCGCGGGGAGGTCGACTTCGCCGTTCACTCGCTGAAGGACCTGCCGACGACGCAGCCCGACGAGCTGGCGCTCGCGGCCGTGCCCAAGCGCGAGGACCCGCGGGACGTGCTGATCGCGCGCGACGGCCTGACCTTCGAGCAGCTGCCGAACGGCGCGCGGATCGGGACCGGTTCGCCGCGCCGGATGGCGCAGCTGAACGCGTACGCCCGCACCCACGGCCTGACCATCGAGACGGTGCCGATCCGCGGCAACGTCGACACCCGCATCGGTTTCGTCCGTGACGGGGAGCTCGACGCCGTCGTACTCGCCGCGGCCGGACTCAACCGGCTCGGCAGGACCGACGAGGTGACCGACTTCCTGTCGGTGGACTTCGTTCTGCCCGCCCCCGGCCAGGGGGCACTGGCGATCGAGTGCAGGGCCGGGGCCGACGGCCACGATGCTGCACTTGTCGCCTCGCTCGCCGAGCTCGACGACCCGCACACGCGGGCCGCCGTGACCGCCGAGCGTGTCCTGCTCGCCGCCCTGGAGGCCGGCTGCTCCGCACCTGTGGGTGCGCTGGCCGACCTGTTGGGCGACGGCCAGGCTGTCACCGAGATGCGCCTGCGCGGCGTCGTCGGCACGACCGACGGCTCGACGCTGGTGCAGTTGTCCACCACCGGCCCCGTACCCACGTCGCACGACGACGCGGCGGCGCTCGGACGCGAACTCGCGGACGAGATGCTCGCCAAGGGTGCGGCCGGTCTTATGGGGGAGCGAGCACTTTGAGCCCCACCACCTCGAACCGTCCACCCCTCCCGGCACACGGACAAGGGCACGTCACCTTCCTGGGCGCCGGTCCCGGCGATCCCGGTCTGCTGACTCTGCGCGCCGTCGAGGCGCTCGCGGGCGCCGACGTGCTGATCGCGGAACCGCATGTGCTCGACGTCGTACGCGGGCATGCGCGGCCCAACGTGAGCACGCCTGCGCTGACGGTTGTTGACGAGGCGTCAACAACCGCCGGAATCCCCGTACTCAGGGATGCGGCCAATCTTGTCATGGAGGCCGCGCGCGGCGGCAAGCGGGTCGTCCGTGCCGTGACCGGCGATCCGGGCCTGGACACCGACGCAGGTCAGGAGATGCTCGCGTGCGCCGGCGAAGGGATTCCCTTCGAGGTCGTGCCGGGTGTCGCCACCGCGGTGGGCGTGCCCGCCTATGCCGGCATCCCGCTCCGTGACGAGAACGGCACGGACGTCAGGTTCATCGACGCCCGGACCGCCTCCGACCGGTGCTGGACCGAGGTCGGCGCGAGCGACGGCACGGTCGTCGTCTCCACCACGCTGGAGACCGTCGCCGTCGCGGCGGGCGAACTGGTCGCGGCCGGCCGCAAGCCGGACACCCCGCTGACCGTCACCGTCGCCGGTACCACCACCCGGCAGCGGACGTGGACGGCGACGCTGGGCACGATCGCGCAGACCCTGAAGCAGGCGAAGGTGCTGCCGTCGCCCGACGGCCACCAGCCGGTCATAGCCGTGGTCGGCGAGCGCACCTCCGCCGCCCGGCGCGACCAGCTCGCGTGGTTCGAGTCCAAGCCGCTGTTCGGCTGGAAGGTGCTCGTTCCGCGTACGAAGGAGCAGGCCGCCTCCCTCTCCGACCAGCTCCGCTCCTACGGCGCGGTGCCGCACGAGGTCCCGACCATCGCCGTCGAGCCGCCGCGCACGCCGCAGCAGATGGAGCGCGCGGTCAAGGGTCTGGTCACCGGCCGTTACGAGTGGATCGCCTTCACCTCGGTCAACGCGGTGAAGGCGGTGCGGGAGAAGTTCGAGGAGTACGGGCTCGACGCGCGTGCCTTCGCCGGGATCAAGGTCGCGGCGGTCGGCGAGCAGACGGCCGCGGCGCTCGTGGACTTCGGTGTGAAGCCGGACCTGATGCCGAGCGGCGAGCAGTCCGCGGCGGGTCTTCTCGAGGACTGGCCGCCCTACGACCCGGTCTTCGACCCGATCGACAGGGTCTTCCTCCCGCGTGCCGACATCGCCACGGAGACGCTGGTCGCGGGGCTCATCGAGCTCGGCTGGGAGGTCGACGACGTCACCGCCTACCGGACGGTGCGCGCCTCGCCGCCGCCGGCCGACACCCGTGAGGCGATCAAGGGCGGCGGGTTCGACGCGGTGCTCTTCACCTCGTCCTCGACGGTGCGGAACCTGGTCGGCATCGCGGGCAAGCCGCACAACGTGACCGTGATCGCGTGCATCGGCCCGGCGACCGCGAAGACGGCGGAGGAGCACGGGCTGCGGGTGGACGTGCTGTCGCCTGAGCCGTCCGTGCACCGGCTGGCCGAGGCGCTCGCCGACTTCGGCGCGGCACGGCGGGCGGCGGCGGTCGAGGCGGGCGAGCAGGTGACCCGCCCGTCGGAGCGGCGCCCCGGCGGACGCCGACGCCGTACGACGACCTGAGCCGAAGTGCTTGCGGAGGCGGGGCGGACGGGTGTTTCCCGTCCGCCCCGCCTCCGTCGTGTTCGACAGGCCGGGCCGGTGGGCGTACACCGGAAGCAGAGCTGCCGCCTGGGTGAACGAGTGGGTGACCGTCATGAGCGCCGAGACGTCGCGCGTCGATCCGTCCAACGCCGAGCAGGCACTCGCGTGGGACGGTGACGAGGGCGCCTACTGGGCCGCGCACCATGACGAGTTCGACCGTGCGATCCGCGCGTACCAGCGGCCGTTCCTCGACGCCGCCGCCCTGCACCGCGGCGAGCGTGTCCTCGACATCGGCTGCGGCAACGGGGTGACGTCCCGTGCCGCTGCCCGGCTCACCGTCGGCGGGCCGGTGCTCGGCGTCGACCTGTCGGGCGCGATGCTGCGGTTCGCCCGGCAGGAGGCCGCGCGCGAGGGGCTCGACAGCGTCCGCCACGAGCAGGCCGACGCCCAGACGTGCCCCTTCCCCGAGGCGTCCTTCGACGTGGCGATCAGCCGTGCCGGGGCCATGTTCTTCTCCGATCCGGTGGCGGCCTTCCGCAACATCGCCCGCGCGCTGCGGCCCGGCGGCCGGCTGGTGCTGCTGGTGTGGCAGGGCCTGGAACGCAACGAGTGGTTCCGGTCGCTCGCGAACGCGGCCGCGGCCGGCCGCGAGCTGCCCCTGCCGCAGCCGGGTGCGCCAGGACCCTTCGCCATGGCCGACCCCGACGTCGTGAGGGAGAGACTCACCGCCGCCGGGTTCGAGGAGCCGGAGGTGACCGGGCTGGAGCGGCCGATGAACTTCGGGCGGGACGCCGAGCAGGCGTACGCCTTCGTCTCCGGGATGCTCGCCCGGCTGGTCGAGGACCTCGACGAGGCGGGCCGTGCGCGGGCCCTGGCCGGTCTGCGGGCGGACATCGAGGCGCACGCGACGCCGGAGGGTGTGCTCTACACCTCGGCGACCTGGATCGTCACCGCGACCCGGCCGTAGAGACCGGGCACCGACGGGCCCTGCCGGACCGGACCGGACGGGAGCGGGACCGGCCCGGCCCCTCACCGCCCCGGCCCGCCCCGCCCCGCTCCGTCGCCGACGGGCTGTCGGTATTCGCACCCTTGCGGCGGGCGTAGCGTGGCATGCATGACTGTGTACGGATCCTTTCCCGGTGCGCGGCCGCGGCGGCTGCGGGTGAATCCTGCGATGCGGCGCATGGTCGCCGAGACCCGGCTGCATCCGGCCGATCTGATCCTGCCCGCGTTCGTGCGCGAGGGGATCAGCGAGCCCGTGCCGATCCAGGCCATGCCGGGCGTCGTCCAGCACACCCGTGACACGCTCCGGAAGGCCGCCGTCGAGGCGTGTGAGGCCGGCGTCGCGGGGATCATGCTCTTCGGCGTGCCCGAGGACGCCAAGAAGGACGGGCTCGGCACCGCCGGCACGGACCCGGACGGCATCCTCCAGGTCGCCATCCGCGACGTCCGCGCCGAGGTCGGCGACGAACTCGTGATCATGTCGGACCTCTGCCTGGACGAGTACACCGACCACGGGCACTGCGGTGTTCTCGCCGAGGACGGCCGGGTCGACAACGACGCCACGCTGGAACGTTATGCCGAGATGGCCCAGGTCCAGGCGGACGCCGGCGTCCACGTCGTCGGCCCGAGCGGCATGATGGACGGTCAGGTCGGCGTGGTCCGGGACGCGCTGGACACCATCGGCAAGGAGGACGTGTCGATCCTCGCCTACACCGCGAAGTACTCCTCCGCCTTCTACGGCCCCTTCCGCGAGGCCGTCGGTTCGTCGCTGAAGGGCGACCGCAAGACCTACCAGCAGGACTCGGCCAATGTGCGGGAGTCGATGCGGGAGCTGGCGCTCGACCTGGAGGAGGGCGCGGACATGGTGATGGTCAAGCCCGCGGGCCCCTACCTCGACATCCTGGCGCGCGTCGCGGACGAGGTGGACGTGCCGGTCGCGGCCTACCAGATCAGCGGCGAGTACGCGATGGTCGAGGCGGCGGCGGAGAAGGGCTGGATCAACCGCGAGGCGGCGATCGCCGAGACGCTGATCGGCATCAAGCGGGCGGGCGCGAGCATGATCCTCACCTACTGGGCGACCGAGGTCGCACGCGGCCTCTGACACGTGGAACGTGGGAGGAGCGGGCCCCTACCAGGCCCGCTTTTCAGTTGCTTCACGCTAGCGCGTCACTACTGAGAACCGGGGTTCTCAGTAGTGACGCGCTTTGCGCGCTTCCCATGCGGGGAAGATCGCGCTACATTGAACTCATCGCGGTGATGGGGCATCAGCTCACTCATCACGGCCAGAACAGTGATGCCCTGTACCGCCCAATCTGCGTGGGCGGTACAGGGCGATCACCAGGCTCTACCCCGGGCTGTGTGCTGTGCGGTGAAGCAAGCGGTGACAGGACTCCAAGGCATACCCCGGCAGATTAACACGCCTGCCGGTGCGACGAAAGGGCGGGGCCGATGACGAGGAACGGTGACGAAGAGCAGTTAGTGGCGGCCATCTCGCCGGAGCGGTTCCAGCCGTTCCTGGACGCCTGTGGCGGGGACACCGTGATGGCACTGCGGCTGTACGCCTGGGACGGGGAGGCGGCTCGTGCCCTGCACAGCCCTCTGCGTGACCTGGAAGTCAGCCTGCGCAACCAACTGCACCGCCAGCTGAGCGGCAAGTTCCAGCAGGCCGACTGGTGGAACCTCTCGCGGGCCCGGCCCAACGACTACGGAATGGGCGAGGTGCGCCGGGCCGAGGACGACCTGGCGGAGCGCGGCCGGCGGTTCGGTCCGAGCGATGTCGTCGCAAAGCTGCCCTTCGGCTTCTGGGTGGCCCTGCTCAGCAGGGGCGGCAGTGGCAACTACGAAATGAAGTACTGGTACCCGTCACTGCGGCACTGCTTCCGCGGCCATGGGCGGGACGCGCTGTACCAGCGGTTCAACAAGATGCGGACCCTGCGCAACCGCATCGCGCACCACGAGCGCATCGAGCACCGCCACCTGGAGCAGGACTTCCGGACGGCCGTCGACCTGATACGTCTGGTCGCCCCCGAACTCGCGTCCCGCCACGAGAAGTACAGCCAGGTCCCCACGGTCCTGGCCCGCAAGTCCCGGGTCCTGTCGGGTGAGGAGGAGGTCGTGCTGTGACCGAGCAGCGGCGGTACGAGCCGGTGACCCTCGGCGAGATCAAGGAGCTCGCCGGGGTCGGCCGGCCCACGGTGAGCAACTGGCGACGTCGGCACGACTCGTTCCCGCAGCCGGTCGGCGGCAGCGACAGCAGGCCGCTGTTCGACGCCGACGAAATCGCACAGTGGCTCGACACCCGGCCGGTGCCGGACGCCGAACTTGGCCTTGACGGCACGCTCCCCACGTACGGCGAACGCTTCCGGGACGGGCTTCGCCTGCGCCGCATGGTCGCGCTCGCACACGAGGAGCGGGATGTCGACGACCTGCTCGTACGGGCGATGGCCGTGGCGGCGATGGAAGGCGAAGGCGGTGGCACCCACATCGAGTTCCTCTACGACGGGCTGCTCCACGACTACGACCGCGCCGGACCTCAACTCGTAGGCATCGTCGAGGAGCTCATCGAGGAGCAGGACAGCGCCGGCGCGGCGGCCGACACCATCCTCGGTCTCGCCGGCCGACTGCAGTCCGACTTGGCGATGGACGAGACGCCGGCTGCAGTGGCGGAACTGATCGCCGCCCTCTCGAATCCCCTCCTGCACGGGCCGGAGCCGCATGCCGTCGTCAATCTGTGTGCCGGGACGGGGGAGGTGCTGTTCGCCATCGGAGACGTGGACGCGGTGGGCGACGCGGTGGCGGTCGAGCCCGACCCGCTTCGACGCCGACTGCTGGCCTACCGACTCCTCGCGCATTGGACGGCCGACCAGGTGGCGGTGTGCGCGGACGTGACGGAGTTGTCCGGCCTGCGCCCTCAAGGACAACAACTGGCGGAGGACATCGAGACCAGGGAGGCGCAGCCGTGGGGATTCCCGGCGGCGGACCTCGTCGTCGCCGACCCGCCGTACGCCTCCGGTGAGCGTGAGAACGACGAACACGGCCCGCTCAGCTGGGCCACGGAGGCCGTGAGCAGGCTCGCCGCCGACGGGCTGGGACTCGTCGTCGTACCTGCCTGGACGCTGTCCCGGCCTCGCGGCGGCACGCCGACGGCCAACGTCCGGATGCGGGAGGACCTGTTCCGGTCCGGCGTCGTCCAGGCGATCGTCCAACTCCCGCGCCGCATCCACACGTATCGGACCGGCGCCGAGCACGCCCTGCTCGTCCTGCGGGGCTCCGGCGGCGGGGCCACGGACGGCCGGGCCCTGCTCGTCGACGCGGACCGGCTGGCGCGGCGGGTCGGCCGTGACTGGGTGCGCCATGTCGTCGGCCTCCTCGGCAGCGACGACACACCCGTGGCCCAGGAGGCGCAGCGACTTGCCGTCGAGGCACCGGGCCGTGGCGTTCCGCATCTTCTGGACGGTCGTTCCGTGCTTCCCGCCCATCGGCTGGCCGTGCCGGAGAAAAGGTTCGGCCACATCACGGCCACGATGGAGGCGCGGAAGAACGCGTTCATCGTGCTGCCGCAGCTGAAGCAGTGGATCGGCGGACTCGGCATCGCCGGACGTGATCCGAAGGCCGGCCACCACAGGGTGGACGCGCAGTTCAAGGCCGGTCAGCTGCGGCCGCTGCCGGGGCACCGCATCGCCGGGTACGACATCGGCGACGCGGGGGTACCGGTCATCGGCCGTGAGGAGATGCTCGGCGCACTGCCGATCGGCGCACGACGCATCATGCCCGAGCGACTGGCCGACTACCCGCAGGCGAAACTGACCGACAAGGGCGACGTACTGCTGCTCACCGAGCACGGTGTGCACGCCCAGGTGGACGACGCGGGTGGCTGCGTACTGCTGGCCCCGGTGCAGGGCGTGCAGATCACGGCCTACCGGAAGTACCTGGCCGAGCTGGCGGCGGGAGGGCGGGTACGTCCGGAGACGCTGTGGATGCGCCCGTACACCTTGGCCGCGCTGCTGTCCGCCCCCCGCAACCAGCAGCGGACCAGCGGCTCCCTGGTGCGGCGGGTCAGCGTACGGGACATGGACCTGCCCCAGTTGTCCCCGCAGGAGGTCGCCGAACTTGAGGCCGTCCTCGTCGAGACCGAACGGCACCGGGCCGAGGTGCGGCGGCAACTGGCCGCGCTCGACACCCTCGCCGAACAGCTGGCGGCCGGTGTCGCCGACGGTGAGCTGCTCGTACGGGGGCGGTCCGACGGCCGCACCTGACCCGACCACCGACGATCCCCGCCCGGCAGGGCGGACCACGAGAGAAGCGAGACCCGCAGTGCCACCACGGAAGAAGTCCGCACCCGAGGACATGAAGACGATCCTCTGGAAGTCGGCCGACAAGCTGCGCGGCAGTCTGGACGCCGCGTCCTACAAGCATTTCGTGCTCGGTCTCGTCTTCCTCAAGTACGTCTCGGCCGCGATGAGCGAGAAGCGCGTGCAGCTGGAGGCCGAGCTGCGTGAGGAGGGCGGCTGGAGCGAGGAGGACATCCTCGTCACCCTGGAGGAACGCCGTGAGTACACCGGCGCGGGCATCTTCTACGTGCCGCAGAGCGCCCGCTGGGAGACGGTCCTGGAGCGGGCCGGCGCGTCGGTCGAGGGCGAGACACTCGGCGAGGCGATCGACGCGGCGATGCGCGCGATCGAGGCGCAGAACCCGGCGCTGAAGAAGACCCTGCCCAAGATCTACGCCAGTGGGCGCGTCGACGAGGAGCGCCTTTCGGGTCTGGTCCGGCTGCTCGACCGCCTCGCCTTCCAGGAGCAGTTGGGCGAGGACGGAAAGCGCAAGGGCGCCCGGGACATCATGGGCGAGGTCTACGAGTACTTCCTCGCCGAGTTCGCCCTCAAGGAGGGCCGCAAGGGCGGCGAGTACTTCACCCCGGAGAGCGTGGTCCAGCTGCTGGTGGAGGTGCTGGAGCCGCAGCAGGGCGAGCGGGTGTACGACCCGGCGTGCGGGTCTGGCGGCATGTTCGTCCAGGCGGAGAAGTTCATCGAGTCGCACGGCGGCAACCCGCTCAACGTCTCCGTCTTCGGCCAGGAACTCAACCAGACCACCTGGCAGCTCGCCCACATGAACCTCGCCATCCACGGCGTCGAGGCCAACCTCGGCGACGAGCCGGCCGACACGTTCCGCAACGACCAGCACGGGGATCTGAAAGCGGACGTGGTGATGGCCAACCCGCCCTTCAACATCTCCGACTGGGGCGGAGAGCTGCTGGGAATGGACCGGCGGTGGGTCTACGGCACCCCGCCGGTCACCAACGCGAACTACGCCTGGCTCCAGCACATGATCAGCAAGCTCGCGCCGAGCGGGCGCGCGGGAGTCGTCCTCGCCAACGGTTCGATGAGCAGCAAGCAGTCCGGCGAGGGCGACATCAGGCGCGGCATGGTCGAGGACGACCTGGTGATGTGCATGATCGCCCTGCCGGGCCAGCTGTTCCGGTCCACGCAGATCCCGGCGTGCCTGTGGTTCCTCGCGGAGGGCAAGGGCAAGCACTCGGAGTGGGTGCAGGGGCGCAAGGGCGAGGTCCTGTTCATCGACGCGCGCGAGTTCGGCGAGATGAAGAACCGCACGCTGCGGGAGCTGACGGAGGCGGAGATCGTCGGCCGTATCGGCGACACGGTGCGCGCGTGGCGCGGCAAGGAGGGCACCGGCACGTACGAGGACGTGCCGGGCTTCTGCGCGAGCGTCGCGCTGGAGGCCATCGCGGAGCACGACTACGTGCTCACACCGGGTCGGTACGTCGGCTCGGCGGAGGCCGAGATCGACCCGGACGCGGAGCCGGTGGAGGCGAAGATCGCCCGGCTGACGGGGCTGCTGCGGGAGCAGTTCGCGGAGTCGGAGCGGCTGGCGAAGGTCGTGGACGAGCAGTTGGGGAGGGTGTGATGGGGGAGTGGCGGACGGTTCGTTTTAGGTCCCTCGGGGACGGAGGTCGAGGGGACTTCTCGCTCGGCCCTTTCGGGTCGAAGGTCACTACGCACGACTACGTGACAGCGGGCGTCCCCTTTGTTCGGGGAGTAAATCTGGGTGCTGGGCGGTTTGTGGATCGAGACTTTGTGTTCATCTCTGAGGCCTTGGCGGATGAGCTCGATTCGGCGACCGTGCGACCTGGCGAGCTGATTTTCACGAGGAAGGGGACGATTGGCCAGGTTTCTGTGATCCCTCAGAATCCTCGTTTTCCGCGGTACGTGATCTCGTCGAGTCAAATGAAGGCTCGCCTCGATCGGGACAGGGCCGTGCCGGGCTTCTACTACTTTTGGTTCCGCTCTCCGCAAGGGCAGCGCGCACTGCTGGCAAATGCGTCACAGGTCGGTGTACCCAGCATTGCGAATTCGCTTGCGACGTTGAGAGACGTGCTGGTCCCGTTCCCGGCCCGAGCGGAACAGCAGGCCATCGCCGAGGTGCTTGGCGCGCTGGACGACAAGATCGCGCTCAACGAGCAGATCGCGGCCACCGCACGCTCACTCTGCCGCGCCACCATGGAAGCCGTCTGGCACGCTGAGCGCATCACTTCCCTGACTGATCGCGATGCGGCCCTCCCTGCTGAGTGGCAGCGCACCAACCTTGGCCGGCTCTGCGCCGCAGGCGGTGGTGCAATCCAGACCGGGCCGTTCGGTAGTCAGCTCCACGCCGCCGACTACGTTGAGTCCGGAATTCCGAGCGTCATGCCGCAGAACATCGGCGACAACGTCATTTCAGAAGACGGGATCGCCAGGATCACGGCCGTGGATGCGCAGCGCTTGTCCAAGTACCTCTTGGCTGAGGGAGACATCGTGTACTCCCGGCGAGGCGACGTGAAGCGCCGCGCGCTCGTGCGCAGCTACGAGGAGGGATGGCTCTGCGGCACCGGCTGTCTGCGTGTGCGAGTCGGAACAGCCGCGAGTCCGTTGTTCATCAGCTACTACCTCGGTGAGCCTGAGATTCAGGACTGGATCGCGCAACACGCGGTGGGTGCCACTATGCCCAACCTGAACACCTCGATCCTCGGAGAGGTCCCCGTCGTCCTGCCGCCAGAGCCGGTGACGGAGGCAACCCGTGTACGCCTGGCGGGGCTCGATGCCGCAGCGGCGCACGTGACACACGAGAACCGCACCCTCGCCGAGCTGCGCGACACCCTCCTCCCGCAGCTCGTCACAGGGAAACTCCGCGTCAAGGACGCCACCCGCCTCGTCGAGGAGGTCGTATGAGCAGTGGCAGCAGCCCCGGCCCCGGCCCCAGCCACAGACAGCCGCCGCCACCCCACCCGCCCGGTGAGCCCCCCGTCGACCGGCTCACCGAGTGGGAGCTCGAAGCTCACGCGCTCGGGCTGCTCGCCGAGTACGGGTGGCTGCATGTGCCCGGGGCCGAACTGGGCCCCGCGTACAACGTCCGTGCGGACTGGAGCGACCTCGTCCTGCGGCCCAACCTCCGCAAGGCGATCCTGCGTCGCTACCCCCGCCTGCCCGAGAGCGCCGCGGACGACGTCGTCGCCGAGCTGCTGACGCAGCTCACGCAGAACGACCTGCGCGAGAACCAGCGTTTCTACGAGTACCTGACCACCGGCGTGTCCGTCGCGCACGACGACCCCGCCACGGGCGAGACGCTCCACACCGTCGTCCGGCCCGTCGACTTCGGCGATCCACACGGCAACGAGCTGATCGCCGCCAGCCAGGTGCGTGTCAAGAGCGTCAAGGACCGGACGTTCATATTCGACATCGTCCTGTACGTGAACGGCCTCCCGCTGGCCGTCGCCGAGTTGAAGAAGGCCGACAGCAACGACGACGCCCGCGCCGCCTACGATCAGATCCAGGGCTACCGCCGCGAGCTGAAGCAGACCGGCGCCTTCGGCACGATCCTCGTCGCGCTCGTCTCCAACGGTGTCACGGCCCGCGTCGGCACCCCGTTCACGCCCTGGCAGCACATGGCCCCGTGGAACGCCGACGAGGACGACGTCATGCTGCGCAAGCACCAGCGCGGCGACGGACGGGCGCTGGAGCGCATGATCTACGGCGCCTTCGAACCGGCCCGGTTCCTCGACCTGATCGCCCACTTCCTCTCCTACTCGGCCGAGAAGTCGGGAGGTGACGTCGACACGGTCAAGCTGGCCAAGGCTCACCAGTACATCGCCGTGAACGAAGCGGTCCGCGCCACCGAGTCCGCGATCGCGACCGACGGCCGGGCCGGTGTCGTCTGGCACACGCAGGGCGCCGGCAAGAGCGAGGAGATGCTCTTCTACGTCGGCAAGGCGTCCTCCACCCCCGAGCTGGCCGGCCCCACCTTCGTTGTCCTCACCGACCGGATCGACCTCGACAGCCAGCTCTTCAACACCTTCGCCGCCAGCGCCACGCTCCGCCGCAGGATCAGCGGCGAGCCCGTCCAGGCCATCGACACCCCGCAGTTGCGCGACCTGCTCAACACCCCCGACGCCAACGGCGGTGTCGTCTTCGCCACGCTCCAGAAGTTCCGCCTCACCGAGGCGGAACGCTCCGCCGGGGCCCGGCATCCGCAGATCTCACCGCGCCGCGACGTGATCGTCGTCATCGACGAGGCGCACCGCAGCCACTACGACTTCATCGACGGCTACGCCCGCAATCTCCGCGACGCCCTCCCGAACGCCACCTTCATCGCCTTCACCGGCACCCCCATCAACAACGCCACGGGCAGCACCGAGGGGGTCTTCGGCGAGAACATCCACACCTACGACCTCACGCAGGCCGTCGACGACGGCGCGACCGTCCCCGTCTACTACGAGCCGCATCTCGTCAAGGTGGACCTGATCAAGGACGCCGACCTGGACGAGCTCGACGCCCGCGCCGAGGGCCTCGTCGAGGGGCTGACGGACGAGGAGCGGAGGCAGGCCCGCCGGCTGTTCGGCCAGTACGAGGACCTGATCGGCTCCAAGGCCCGCATCCGGGAACTCGTGGGCGCGCTGCTGGAGCACTGGGACGCCCGCAGCGCCGAGATGCGCAAGCTGACCGCCCGGCCCGACAAGCCGGGGCACACGGGCAAGGGCATGGTGGTCTGCGCGTCGCGTGCGATTGCTGCCCGCGTGTTCGAGGAGGTGATCCGCCGCCGTCCCGACTGGGCCGGCGAACGGAACCCGAAGTCGGGCCTGCTGACCGACGACACCGGACGCGTACGCGTCGTGTTCACCGGCAGCCCGGCACGGGACACCGAAGAGGTCGCCGACTACGTCCGGACCCCCGACCAGCTCAAGGACATCCAGAAGCGGGTCGTCGATCCGGACGACCCGCTGGAGCTGATCATCGTCCAGTCGCTGTGGCTGACCGGCTTCGACGCACCGCCCCTGCACACCCTGTACCTGGACAAGCGGATGCGGGGCGCGGCCCTCATGCAGGCGATCGCGCGGGTGAACCGCACCTGGCCCGGCAAGACGGCCGGCCTGGTCGTCGACTTCCAGGGGGTCATACGGGAGATCAAGGAAGCGCTCGCCGAGTACTCGAAGGAGGACCAGGACGACCGGATGCTGGGCGCGGACCTGGCCGGGGCGGTCCAGCTTGTCCGGGAGAGCCACCAGCGCCTGGAAGACCTGCTGCACGGGTGCCCGTGGCGCAGGGTCCTGGCGAGCGGCAGGGGCCAGGCGTACCGCGAGGCGGTGACGGAGGTGCTGGAGTTCCTGATCGTGCCCGAGCCGGGTCTCGATCCCGACCAGGCCACGCGGAAGGAGCTGTTCCAGCACTACGCGAACAAGCTCCGCCAGGCGTTCGCGCTCTGCCCGACCGACGCCCGGGTGCAGGACCTGCTGCCCGACATCCGGTTCTTCGAGACGGTGCGCAACGCGCGGGAGCGGCACACGGCCGAGGAGCGCGCCCTGGAGGGCGCGACCAGCGCGGTGGACGTCAAGCTGCTGATCGAACAGCTCAACGCGTCCGTCGTGGCGGCCGACGGCGTCGTCGACATCTACGACGCGGCCGGTCTGACCAAGCCGGACCTGTCCCACCTCGACGAATCGATGCTGCGTGACCTCCAGAACTCCAAGCACCCGAATCTCGCCATCGAGGCGCTGAGGCGTCAGCTGGTGAAGGACATCAAGGCCGCCCACCCGCACAACCTGACCCGGCAGGAGAGCTTCACCAACCGGATGAAGGCCGCCATGAACCGCTACACCAACGGTCTGCTGACGGCGGCCGAGTTCATGAAGTTCCTGGTCGACCTGGCGCGTGACGTGGCGGCCGACCGGGGACGCGCACGGGACCTCGGGCTCACGGACGACGAACTCGCCTTCTACGACGCGCTGGCCGCCGACCCGTCGGCCGTTGAGCAGATGGACGACTCACTCCTCGCGAAGATCGCACACGAGCTGTACGAGCAGATCAGCAAGGACGTGACGGTCGACTGGAAGCTCAAGGAGCAGGCCAGGGACCGGATCATGGCACGCGTGCTGAGGCTGCTGCGCAAGTACGGCTACCCGCCGGACAAGCAGCCCGCGGCGATCGAGCGCGTGCTGAAGCAGGCGGAGGAGATGGCGGAGTCGCTGGCGTGACCCCGCCGGCCGTCAGCCCACGTGCGCGGTGAAGGCCGTCCAGGCGGCCGGTGCGAGGCTGAGCACCGGGCCGCCGGCGTCCTTGGAGTCGCGGACGTGGATCGCGGCGGGGTGGGTGGCGACCTCGACGCACGCGCCGCCTTCGCTGCCGCTGTGGGTCGACTTGCCCCAGTCGTAGGCCACTTCGAGGCACTGGCCGCCCTCACTACCGCTGTAGCTGGACTTGAACCACTTCAGTGCGGTGCTCATTACTCTCCCAGCAGCCGGTCCAACAGACCCTTGCTGTCCTCCGGGTTGAGGGCCTGTGTCCGCAGCATCGCATACTTCCGCGCCAGGATGCTGACCTCGTCCGGGTCGGAGATTAGCTGGCTGCCGCGCTGACTCTCGGTGTAGCCGAGGAGCTGATGGTCCAGGGTCTCCAGCAGCGTGAAGGGGCCGTCCAGCCCCGCATGGCTGGTGCGGCCGAACGGCATCACCTGGAGCGAGACACCCGGCAGTTCGGCGCACGCCCGCAGGTGGCGCACCTGCTCCTCGTACACCTCGTCCCCGCCCAAGCGGTCCATGAGGATGGCCTCCCACATCACGAAGCTGATTGTCGGCGGCCGGGTCCGCGCCAGGATCTCCTGGCGGGCCACGCGGGCGGCGACCTGTGCCTCGATCTCGTCCGCGTTGAACGCGGGCACGCGGCTGCGGAAGACCCCGCGTGCGTACCGCTCCGTCTGGAGCAGACCGGGCACGACCTGGTTGTCGTACCAGGACAGTGCGATCGCATCCCGCTCCAGGTCCATGTACTCCTCCGCCCACGCCGGGATCAGGTCCACCTCCGGCAGGTGCTCCAGCGCCACCGACAGCGCGCCCTTAGTGTCGAGGCGGTCGTCGAATCTCTGAGCGAGGTCCGGCTTGAGCGGGCGGCGGCCCTGTTCGACGGAGGCGACGGTCTCTTCACCGAGGTTGAACTCGGCGGCGAGCTCACGCTGGGTGAGGCCCGCGGCCTCGCGGAAGCGGGCCAGCTGGCGGCCGACCATCCGCACGGCGGTCGCGTTCTTGCGAGGGCTTCTCCTGGGGTGCATACCCGTGCAACTCCCCGGGCCGGTCCGTACGTTACGCCTCCACCGCCCGTACAAATCAAATGTACGGCTCGACGAAGTGCCGCACGTCGCTGACTCGACGCGACGCTCGTCGCCGTGGACAAGACCATGCGACACGAGGACCTGCGCGAACTGTTCTGCCGCCGCGAACGCCGATCGGTGCGCACAGCCCGCGAGTTCGTCCGCGACGCGCTGACCGCCTGGAGCTGGGACGCGCGGGCCGGCGACGTCACGCTGTGCGTGAGTGAGCTCGCGACGAACGCGCTGGTGCACGGTGTGCCGCCGGGGCGCGGATACCTGCTGCGGCTCTGGCTGTACGAGCAGGGGAGCGCGCTCCGCGTCGAGGTGCACGACAGCGGAGACGGGAAGCCGCGCCTGCGGGACCCGGACGGCGAGTCGGGGCGCGGCCTGCTGCTGGTGGACGCGCTGGCCGATCGGTGGGGGGTGGGGCCGCGCGCACCCGGCAAGGTGGTGTGGTGCGAATTCGAGCGGCATAGGCCATTTGCTTCATCCTCCCGTTTCCGTTCCGGGACTCATGAATGACCTGCTGACCTGGGGAGATGCGGCTTCGCCGGGCCCGGGGGCGGGGTGATGCGGACGTGTCGTTGCCGGTGATCGCGGCGAGTGTGGTGCACGGCACAGATTGGCCAATCTCCCGGGACTTCTCCGGGACGGTGCTCGTGTGGAGGAGAGAAGGATGCGGTTTTCCCGGATAGCGACAGGAGCCGGCGTCGCCGGCATGGTGCTGGCCTTGTCGCCGGCAGTGGCGTGGGCGGGCGGTGCGCCGGACGGAGGCGGGCCGACGAACGTGCGGGTGAGTCCGTCGCAGGTCCATCAGGGCGCGACGCTGTCCGTGACGGCGAGCGGCTGTACGAACGGCGGTACGGTCACCTCGGCGGCGTTCCCCGCCGTGCGACTGCCCGCAGGGGCCACGACGACGACCACGGCACGCGTGAACAACACGGCCACCCCCGGAGCGGCGACCCTGACCGTGACGTGCTCGGGCCGCAGTGCCCACGCGGGCTTCACGGTGCTCAAGGGGACGGCGACGCAAGGTGGTCTGGGCGGCTCCCAGCCCTCCGGCACGGCGGAGACGGTCATCGGCACCGCCATGGCTGCCGGGGCTTTGGCCGCCGGGGCGTTCGTCGTCGTCCGACGGCGTCGTCGCGTCGGCGTTCACGGCTGACGACGCCCTTCCGACAGGTGCGGGCGGTGAACCGTGGGACGAGCACGGTTCACCGCCCGCACCGTCGTGTTCCCGCACTACGGACAGGACCAGCCGTACCCGTCTGCGCCGCCCCACCGGGCGAGCCCGGACATGGTGCGGCCGCGGCCGGGGGCGACGTCTCCCCGGTCCGCGGCCCGTTCAGCGGTGGCCGGACCTCAGCAGTAGAGGTTCCCGCCGGTCGGCACGCCCAGTATCTGGGCGAACTGCTGGTACTTGCTGACCCGGCTCTGGACCTGTGCCGGGTTCTTGCCGTCGCACTCCAGGGAGCCGTTGATGGAGCGGATCGTGTGACCGAAGCCGGCCTGGTTGACCATGGCGTTGTGGCCGGTCATCGTGCCGGGACCGTTCTGGGTGTTCCAGTACCAGAGGCCGGTCTTCCAGGCCACGGCCGCGTCGTTCTGGACGAGCCAGGGGTTGTTCAGCAGATCGATGCCGAGGGCGTCACCGGCGGCCTTGTAGTTGAAGTTCCAGCTGAGCTGGATCGGTCCCTTGCCGTAGTAGGCGGCCTGACCGGCCGGGCAGCCGTACGGCCGGCTCCAGTCGCAGTAGTGCGGGTAGTTGGCGGTGTTCTGTTCGACGATGTGGACCAGGCCGCCGGTCTCGTGGCTGACGTTCGCGAGGAAGGCCGCGGCCTCCTGCTTCTTCACCGTGTCGCTGCCGGTGTTGGCGAAGGCCGGGTAGGCGCTCAGGGCCGCCTTGAGGCCGCTGTAGGTGTAGAAGGAATTCCGGTTCGGGAACATCTGGTTGAACTGGGACTCACTGACCACGAAGCCGGTGGGGGACGGAGTGCCGCCGCCACCGCAGTTGTAGGGGTCCCAGTACCAGGTGCTGATGGTGGGGCTGTAGCCCGGATTGTCGTGTTCGGCTATGTAGTAGGAACCGTTGTACTTGACAACGTTGCCAGCCGTGTACCAGGCGCCTTGCTGCCAGTTGGGGGCGGTGTCGCAGGGCGAGGCGGCCGACGCGGAGGCCGTCAGGCCGACGGCTAGGCCGGCGGCCACGAACAGGGAGGTGAGCAGGGCCATCAGGCGGGTTCTCAGCACTCGATCACTCCTTCTGAGCGCAACGGCCCTGCCCGGGAGGGCAGTTGCTCTCCGGGGCCAGGCCGCGGTGGGGGGCTGTGGGCACACTCAAGCGCGCTTGACGTGATCGAGTCAAGGTATAGACCAATGAGACTTGCGGGTAGGTTCGCGGCGGAGGCCGTCGGCAGGGCGCGGTATGCCGCGCGTCCCCGGGGTGAGGGTTCGCGATCAGCGGCCGTGCGGAGCACCCTTGAAGTGGTAACGCCGGAGGTGATTCCGTCATGCAGACACTCGTCGGATGGCACATCGAGATGGAGTTCAAGGAAGAGGGCGACCGCACCCGGGCGGCCGCCATGGTGCGGCTCGGTGACGGTACGGAGTACCGCGGTCACGGAAACGCGAACCGTCACAGGTCCGACGAACCGCAGATGCTGGTCGGCGAGGAGATCGCGGGCGCGCGCGCCCTGATGGACCTCGCCTCCCAGCTGCTGCAGAAGGCCCACACGGAGATCGACGACGCCGCGGGCAGGCCGTCGCACGAGATCCGTTGAACGGCCGCCCCGTGCTCACGGGGCGGCCGGTTCGTCGCCCGGGATGCCGGTACCCGGGACGTCAGTGCATGAGGGCGTCTTCCATGGAGCCCTGCCAGTAGCTGACGGTCGTGGACGTGTCGGTGTACGTGTCGGCCGGCAGGCTGATCACGGCCGGTGCGTCGTCGGTCGAGCCGGAGCCGCTGCGCGGAGCGAAGCCGACGGCGAGCTTCGCGGCCGTGCGGCCGTCGTCCCCGCTGCCGTCCGCCGCCGCCAGCATGATCGAGGCGTAGGCCGACTCGCCCGGGGCGAGGGTGACGACGGCCTGCGGTTTGCTGTCGACGTCGACGGCGGTGGCGGCCTGCCCGTCGTCGAAGCGGAGCAGCGGCGCGTGGTACGCGTTGCAGGCCTTGGAGCCCGTGTTGGTCATGGTGAGCAGCGCGTGGTTGATGGGACGGCGCACCGTGCTGTAGGTGACCTTCACGTCCGCGCCGCAGGCTGCCGTGACCGGGCCCGGGTCCTCGGCCCCGCCGCCGCCCGTGCCGGCGGCGGAGCCGCCGTTTCCGGCGTCTTCTCCCTTGCCCTTGCCGGCACCGGCCGGCTTGTCGGTCGGCGTGCTCGCGGGTTCGGCCGGGTCCGAAGTCGGCTTCGTGGTGGAGTCCTTGGCCGGCTTCTGTGCGGTCGGCGCGCTCGTGGAGGGGGCGGCGCCCTCGTCACGGGCGCCGTCGTCGCTCTGGCAGGCGGTGAGCGAGAGGGCCGCGATCAGGGCCGTGGCGGCGACGGACGTGCTGCGGATCAGGTTGGTGCGCATGGTGGTGGTTCTCCCCGTTCGGATGGTCGTGCTCGGTCTTGCCGGGTCGTGCCTTGCGGCGTGTTCACAGGTTGGGCGGGGGTGGATTCCGGCCGCAACGCCTGCCGGACCATTGGGGATGCCGGAACGGCTGTGAGTACCCTGACCTGGGCGGAAAGCCCTTGCCTGGAACGCCGTTCCGGGACGCGGCACCGGGACGACGTGGGGGGAGAACCGCAGTGGCGACGACGCCGGAGGCCGAGCAGCTCGCAGGTGTGCTGCGGCAGTTGAAGGATCGCTCCGGGCTCAGCTACGGAGCGCTGGCGGGCAAGCTGCACGTCAGCACGTCGACGCTGCACCGGTACTGCAACGGTGACGCCGTTCCCGCCGAGTTCGCCCCCGTCGAGCGGCTGGCTCGGCTGTGCGGTGCGGGGCGCGAGGAGATGGTCGATCTGCACCGGCGGTGGATCCTCGCGGACGAGGCCCGCCGGCGTGGACGCGCGGGCGCGGAGACGGCCACGGCGGGGACGGCCACGGCGGGGACGGCCACGGCGGGGACGGCCACGGCGGGGACCTCGGAGACGTCTTCGGCGGCGGACGCGGGCGCGGCACCGGAGACCGTTTCCGGGACGGTCGGTACGGCGGACGCGACTGCCCCGACTGCCCCGACTGCCTCGCCTGCCGCGACTGCCTCGCCTGCCGCGCCGGAAGAGCTCGGACCTCCGCCTGTCACCGCCCCCGGCACCGGGGAGGGCCCCCGCCGCAAGCGCCTCGTCGTGGCCCTGGCCGCGGCCGCCGTCGTCGTCCTCGCCGTCCCGGTGGCCGTCGTCGCGAGCGACACCGGTGACTCCCGTGATCCGGACGCGAGGACCGGCGGGTCGGCCGGAGCCGTCGCGCCGACCGGGGAAACCCGGTCCCCTTCCGCCTCCCGCACCGGCTCCGCCTCACCCTCGGCGAGTGCCTCACCCGGCACCGGCGCGGATCCGAGTGCCTCCCGCCCGGGCGCGGCCCCCTCCGCGGCGGCGTCGCGTGCCGGCGAGACCTCCGCCGGGACCGGCGGTGTGCCGCTGCGCGTGGGGATCAGTTCGTACAACTGGGCCGCGCCGTGCGGGCAGTACTACCTCCTCGGCAAGAAGCCGGGCACGGTCCCCCCGCAGCCCGCCCCGCAGGACCATCGGACCTGGGCACGCGTGCTCGGCGGCGTCGACGCCGGCCGTATGCAGCTCCAGCTGACCGCCACCGGGAGGACCGAGGACTCGGTGGTCATCACCGACGTGCACGTGCGGACCGTCTCCCGGGAGAAGCCGCTCGAGTGGGACGCCTACTCCATGGGTGAGGGGTGCGGCAGCGGTGTCACTCCGCAGACCTTCGACGTGGACCTCGACGCGGGCCGCCCCGTCGCGACGCCCGTCGCGGGTACGGACGGCGACCTGATCGTGCCCGCCAAGGACTTCCCGTACAAGGTGGCGTCGAACGATCCGCAGGTCCTCAACTTCGACGTGCACACCGAGGAACACCACGTCGGCTGGTACCTGGAGGTCGCGTGGAGCAGTGGTGACCGGCGCGGGACCGTCCGCGTCGACGACGACGGCAGGCCGTTCCGTACCAGTGCCGTGGAAGGCCGTCCCATGCACGACTACTGGCCGGACAAGGGCGAGTGGGTGGCTCGCTGACTCGTCCGGCCAGTGCGCGAACGGTGTGTTCGCGGGTGCAGGTGTGATCAGAGGCGCTCGGGCGTCCGGATGCCCAGCAGCGCCATGCCCTGGTGGAGCGTGCGTCCGGTGAGGTCGACCAGGAAGAGGCGGTTCTCCACGACCTCCGGCGAGTTGTCCGGGCTGAGCACGTGGCACTGGTCGTAGAACGTGGTCAGGTGCGACGCCAGCTGGTACAGGTACGCGGCCAGTTTGTGCGGCTCGTACGAGCCGGCCACCTCGGCCAGCACCTCGGCGAACCGGTCGAGGTGCAGACCCAGCGCCCGCTCCGCCGGGGCGAGCGGCAGCTCGCTGTGCGCGGCGGGACGCCGCTCGCCGGCGTTGCGCTTGATCGACTGGATACGGGCGTACGCGTACTGGAGGTAGACGGACGTGTCGCCGTTCAGCGACACCATCTGGTCCAGGTCGAACTTGTAGTCGCGCACCGCGGACGTCGACAGGTCGGCGTACTTCACCGCGCCGATGCCCACGTACCGGCCGTTCTCGGCGACCTCCTGGTCGGTGAGGCCGACCTTCTCCCGCTTCTCGGCGACGACGGCCGTCGCCCGGTCGATCGCCTCGTCCAGCAGGTCGACCAGCCGCACCGTCTCGCCCTCACGGGTCTTGAACGGCTTGCCGTCCTTGCCGAGCACCGTGCCGAACGCCAGCTGGACGGCCTTGACCTCGTCGCTCAGCCAACCGGCCCGTCGGGCGGTCTCGAAGACCATCTTGAAGTGCAGGGACTGGCGGGCGTCCACGACGTACACAAGGGTGTCGGCGTCGAGGTTCCGCACCCGGTCGCGGATCGCGGAGAGGTCGGTGGCGGCGTACCCGTAACCGCCGTTGGACTTCTTCACGATCAGCGGCACCGGGTTGCCGTCCGGGCCCAGCACATCGTCGAAGAAGACGCACAGCGCGCCCTCGGAACGCACGGCGACGCCGGAGTCCTCGAGGATGCGGCAGGTCTCCTCGAGCATGTCGTTGTACCCGGACTCGCCGACGACGTCGGGGTCGCGGATCTCCATGTCGAGCTTGTCGAAGACCGAGTAGAAGTAGATCTTCGACTCGTCCACGAACTTCTGCCACAGCGCGAGAGTCTCCTCGTCGCCGGACTGGAGCTGCACCACACGGTCGCGGGAGCGCGCCTTGAACTCCTCGTCGGAGTCGAACAGCACGCGCGCGGCCTTGTAGAGGCGGTTGAGGTTGGACATCGCCTCCTCGCCGGAGACGCCCTCCTTGTGGTCCAGCTCGTGCGGGTGCTCGATCAGGAACTGGATGAGCATGCCGAACTGGGTGCCCCAGTCGCCGATGTGGTGGCGCCGGATCACCTTCTCGCCCGCGAACTCCAGGATCTGCACCATCGCGTCACCGATCACGGCGGACCGCAGATGGCCGACGTGCATCTCCTTGGCCACGTTCGGCTGGGCGTAGTCGATGACCGTGGTGCCCGGGTTCTGCGCGTACGGGACGCCGAGACGGTCGTCGGCGGCACGGGCGGCCAGCGTCTCGGTGATCGCCTTGTCGGTGATCGTGAGGTTCAGGAAGCCGGGGCCGGAGACCTCGATGTCCTTCAGCACGTCGTTCGCCGGGATGGCCTCGACGACCTTGGCGGCCAGCTCCCGCGGGTTGCCCTTGAGCTTCTTCGCGAGCGCCAGGATGCCGTTGGCCTGGAAGTCGGCCCGGTCGCTTCGTCGCAGCAGGGGGTCGACGGCGCCGGCCTCCGGCAGGGCTGCCGTCAGGGCGTCCGCGAGACGCTGCTGCACGTTCGAAGCGAGGGAAGGGACCGAGGCCATGAGCTTCCGTTCCTGTCAGGGGGCTGTTGCGGTTGTCAAGTATCCCATGGAGAAGCAAACCGTTTCCCGGAAGAATGGCCGGGGACGGGCAACCCCGGAGGAACACCCTCCGTCTGGGAGAATGGCCGGGAGCTCCACCCAGCTTTCGAGAAAGAAGGACGTGCCGACCGTGGCTCAGAGCAGCACCGAGACCGACTGGGTCTCCCGTTTCGCGGACGAGGTCATCGCCGAGTCGGAGCGACGTGCGCCTGGCAAACCGGTCGTGGTCGCCTCCGGACTGTCCCCCTCCGGCCCCATCCACCTGGGCAATCTCCGTGAGGTCATGACCCCGCACCTGGTGGCGGACGAGATCCGGCGGCGTGGCCACGAGGTCCGCCACCTCATCTCGTGGGACGACTACGACCGCTACCGCAAGGTGCCGGCCGGTATCGAGGGCATCGACGAGTCCTGGGCCGAGCACATCGGCAAGCCGCTGACCTCCGTCCCGGCGCCCGCCGGTTCCTCGTACCCGAACTGGGCCGAGCACTTCAAGGCCGCGATGACCGCGGCGCTGGACGAGCTCGGTGTCGAGTACGACGGGATCAGCCAGACCGAGCAGTACACGGCGGGCACCTACCGCGAGCAGATCCTGCACGCGATGAGGCACCGCGGCGACATCGACGCGATCCTCGACCAGTACCGCACGAAGAAGGCACCCGCGAAGAAGTCGCAGAAGCCGGTCGACGAGGCCGAGCTCGAGGCGGCGGAGGGTTCCGGCGCGGCCGCGGAGGACGACGGCAGCGGCGGCGCGGGCGGGTACTACCCGTACAAGCCCTACTGCGGGCAGTGCGGGAAGGACCTGACCACCGTCACCTCGTACGACGACGGGACCACCGAACTCGCCTACACCTGCACGGCGTGCGGGTTCGGCGAGACCGTCAGGCTGAGCGAGTTCAACCGCGGCAAGCTGGTCTGGAAGGTCGACTGGCCGATGCGCTGGGCGTACGAGGGCGTGATCTTCGAGCCGAGCGGTGTCGACCACTCGTCGCCGGGCTCGTCGTTCGTCGTCGGCGGGCAGATCGTGCGCGAGGTGTTCGACGGCGTCCAGCCGATCGGCCCGATGTACGCGTTCGTCGGCATCAGCGGCATGGCCAAGATGTCCTCCTCGCGAGGCGGCGTGCCGACCCCGGCCGACGCGCTGAAGATCATGGAGGCGCCGCTGCTGCGCTGGCTGTACGCCCGTCGCAGGCCCAACCAGTCCTTCAAGATCGCTTTCGACCAGGAGATCCAGCGGCTCTACGACGAGTGGGACAAGCTCGCGGGCAAGGTCGAGGACGGCAGCGTGCTGCCGGCCGACGCGGCCGCGTACTCGCGAGCCGTCCGCACCGCCGCGGGTGAGCTGCCGCGGACGCCGCGCCCGCTGCCGTACCGCACGCTCGCCTCGGTCGTCGACATCACCGGCGGCCACGACGAGCAGACCCTGCGCATCCTCAGCGACCTCGACCCGGCGAACCCGCTGACCTCGCTGGACGAGGCCCGGCCGCGGCTCGACCGGGCCGAGAACTGGATCACCACCCAGGTCCCGGCCGACGCGCGGACCGTGGTCCGCTCGGAGCCGGACACCGAGCTTCTCGCCTCGCTGGACGACCAGGGACGCGAGTCGCTCCGCCTGCTGGTGCAGGGCCTGGACACGCACTGGTCGCTGGACGGGCTGACCACGCTCGTCTACGGCGTGCCGAAGGTCATGGCGGGCCTGGAACCGGATGCCAAGCCGACGCCGGAACTGAAGATCGCCCAGCGCTCGTTCTTCGCCCTGCTCTACCGTCTGCTGGTCAGCCGTGAGACCGGCCCGCGGCTGCCCACGCTGCTGCTCGCGGTGGGGGCGGACCGGGTGCGGAAGCTGCTGGCCGCCTGACTCTCGCGGACTGCGGAGGGCCTCACCCGACACGCGACGCGGGTGAGGCCCTCCGTCCGTTCGCCGTCCGGGACAGCCCTCAGGCGATGTGGTCGTCCATCAGTTCGCCGTTGAGCCGGGCGGTGAATCGGTCCATGTAGTGGTTCACCTCGCGGGCCTGCATACGAAGTCCGTACGCGGCCTCGACGTTTCCGGCGAAGGCGCCGGGCGTCGGCATGCCCTCACCTTCTATCGAGTGCCGGAACACCTGGTACAGGTCGTCTTCCGAAGGCAGGGCTTCCTTCACACCCTCACCGAGCGGCCGGGTACCGCCCGCTCCGTTCGGCACCTGGAACTGCGGCTCCGGCTCCGGAACCGGCACCGGAGCCTCGGGCTCCGCCGGCTCCTGCTCGGGCTCTGTACGGCGCTGCCGCGGCATCGGGATCTGCTGCGGCTGCTCGGCGTACCAGGACTGGTGCTCCTGCTGCGGCTCGTACACCGGCAACTCGTAGTTCGGGTCGTACTCGCCGTGGTACTCGGTCTTCTGAGGGGTGGAGAACCACTGGCTCTGCGCGTCCTCGGCGGCCGCGACCGGGACCGCGACCGGTTCATCGGCCCGGGACGCTCGGGACTCCAGTTCCGGCTGGGCCGCGATCGGGGCCGGGGGCAGCAGAACGGGCTCGATGCCGGCGGCCGCCAGGCCCGCCGGGGCCGTCTCGGCCAGCGGTACGCCAAACTTCGCCAGCCGCAGCGGCATCAGTGCCTCGACCGGGGCCTTGCGCCGCCACGAGCGGCCGAAACGTGCCTGCAGACGGGCCTGGTAGATGAGCCGGTCCTGCTCGAGCTTGATCACCTGCTCGTAGCTGCGCAGCTCCCACAGCTTCATCCGGCGCCACAACTTGAACGTGGGGACGGGGGAGAGCAGCCAGCGGGTGAGACGCACGCCCTCCATGTGCTTGTCGGCCGTGATGTCCGCGATCCGGCCCACGGCGTGCCTGGCGGCCTCGACGGAGACCACGAAGAGGATCGGGATCACCGCGTGCATGCCGACGCCGAGCGGGTCGGGCCACGCCGCGGCGCCGTTGAACGCGATCGTCGCGAAGGTCAGCAGCCAGGCCGTCTGACGCAGCAGCGGAAACGGTATTCGCATCCACGTCAGCAGCAGGTCGAGCGCCAGCAGCACACAGATGCCGGCGTCGATACCGATGGGGAAGACCAGGGAGAAGCTGCCGAAGCCCTTCTGCTCCGCGAGCTCGCGCACGGCGGCGTACGACCCCGCGAAACCGATCGCCGCGATGATCAACGCACCCGCGACAACGATCCCGATGAGCACTCGGTGTGTTCGTGTCAGCTGCATCGCGGCCACCCGCGACCCTCCCCAATTCCTGAACCGGATGAAGAACCGGACTCCCGAACCGGCGGGCACAGCCTGGCACATGCCACCGGACTCGGACCGTCCGGGCTCCCGGTGTTATGCAGTTGTGTACTACTTGTTGGCGGTGGCGACCGAGGCCACGGCCTCCTTCGCCGCCTTGAGGGCGTCCTCCGTCAGATCGGCGACCGAGGGGTTCTTGGCGCCCGCGTAACCCGTGCCGTTGTAGGTGAGGGTGACCACGCCGTTCTCCGTGCGGGCCACGATCACGGCGTACACGAAGTCCTCTTCGGTCTTGCGCAGCTGGTAGTTGACCGTCGTCGCCTCGTTGCCGATACCCGCGGCGGCAGCGGTTTTGACGTCCTTGGCGCCCTCGGTCGCCTTGGCCTTCGCGATCTCCTTCGCGTACGAGTCCTTGGCGCGCTGCTCGGCGCTGACGGCGAGCGAGGCGTCGGAGTCGTAGCGGAGGAAGGAGACGTCGAGCCAGCGGTACTGCGAGCCCTTCACGCCGTTGTCGTCCAGGCCGTTCCAGGAGCAGCTGCCGCGTCGCGTGACGTCCGACGACTTGCCGGAGTCGCCGTTCTTGGACTTCACGCTGGGCACCAGGGACTCGATCGTCTTCTCCGTGATCGAGTCGCACGGGCTCGGCAGCTTGCTGAACTTGGCGGGCGCGACGGTCGGGGACTTCTTCGCCTCGGGGGTGGGCGAGGCGGTGGCTGAGTCCTCGGACTTGCTGTCGGAGTCCGATGAGCAACCTGCGACGACGAGCATCACCGGGACGGCGGCGCAGGCGAGTATGCGGGTGAGTCGCGGGGCTGAACGGTGCATGGTTCCTTCAGTCGGTCGTTCGGTCGGTCCGTCGGCGCGCCGGTCGGCGGCCTGTCGGCCAGGCCACCGTACGCGGACACGGCACGTCGGTGGGCCGGACCGCTGTACGAGGGCGTGGGTCACTGCCGGTGCCGCAGCCGCTCACTCGTCGAACTGCTCCGCCAGCTTTCTGGCCAGACTCTGCGCCTTGTCCTGCAGTTCCTTGCTGTCGGGGACCTCCGACATCAGGGCCGGCTGCTCGCCGTAGACGATGGTGACGATCACATTGGATGTGCGGAACACCACGCTCACCGTGCGGCGCTGAGCCGTGGAGCCGGCACTGCCGAGCACATCGTCGAGGAACGCCGCGTCGCCGAGTCCTTCGAGCGTCCTGGGCTGGAGCCCGTCCTGCGAGGTCCCGGAGGACGGGCCGGTGGAAGTGGAGCCCGCCGCGGACCCGGTCGCCGACGTGGACAGGGGCGAAGGGGCGGCGCCGGCCGCGGCGTCCGCTCCGGCGCCTGGCTGGGGCAGGCCTTTCTCGCCCGCGCCGCCGGGGCTTGGCGTGGCGGACGGCGAGACGCCGTCCTCCTGGTCCGGTTCCTCCTCGGGCGCCTTCGGGGGCACGGTGGCGATCGGGACGGACGCGGAGGCCTGCTTCTGCGCGAAGACCTCCTGCGCACGGTCGTCGTCGCTCACCGCCGGGTCGTAGGACACGACACGTTCGAAGTCGACCCGCAGCTGGTGCGAGGCGTCCGGGGAGTCGCCCTGCCAGCTGCACGCGACCCGGCGGTCCGTGTCGTAGGTGACCGCGGCGGTGCCGCGCAGCACCTTCTGCTGCTGTTCCTCGGGCAGAGTGACGGTGCCGGGCAGCAGATCCCTGAGGGTGGAACGCCCGACGGCCCCGCAGGGTTCGAGGAGCGTGCGGTACTTGCCGGGGGGCGCCGCGGATGCCTTGGCCCCGTTGGCCTTGGCGTCGATGTCGGAGCCCTCTGTGCCGTTGCCGGCGGTGCAGCCGGTGACGAGCGCCGCGAGAAGCGCCGCCGCGACGGGCACGTACGCCTTTCGTTGCACGCCCGGGCTCCCTTCTGTCTGTGCTCCGCGCCGCTTCCGCGGCGAAAACTGGTTGCCGCCGGTCGGAGGCCGATGGACACAATGTCTATCGCACACGCTGCCGTGGCCGCCGGTCTGCCGAGTCATTCGCGGAATTGATCACGGATTTTGCTTTTCAAGTCATTTCGGGGGAATCGAGTAGTCATGTCTTACGTGGAGATGCCGGGCGCCAAGGTCCCGATCCGGATGTGGACCGATCCCGCGACCGTCGAGGACGTCGCGATGCAGCAGCTGCGGAACGTGGCCACGCTGCCGTGGATCAAGGGCCTCGCCGTGATGCCGGACGTCCACTACGGCAAGGGCGCCACCGTCGGCTCGGTCATCGCGATGCACGGTGCGGTCTGCCCGGCAGCCGTCGGTGTCGACATCGGCTGCGGAATGTCGGCGGTGAAGACGTCGCTCACCGCGAACGACCTGCCGGGAGACCTCTCGCGGCTCCGCTCCAGGATCGAGCAGGCCATCCCGGTCGGGCGCGGCATGCACGACGAGATGGTCGACCCGGAGCGGGTGTTCGGTCTCCAGGCCGGGGGCTGGGACGGATTCTGGGACCGGTTCGACGATGTGGCGGACGCGGTCAAGTTCCGCCGCGAGCGGGCGACGAAGCAGATGGGGTCACTGGGCGGCGGAAACCACTTCGTGGAGGTCTGCGTCGACACCACCGATGCGGTGTGGCTCATGCTGCACTCCGGGTCGCGGAACATCGGTAAGGAACTCGCCGAGTACCACATCGGTGAGGCGCAGAAGCTGCCGCACAACCAGGGCCTGGTCGACCGCGACCTCGCGGTGTTCGTCTCGGACACTCCGCAGATGGCGGCCTACCGCAACGACCTCTTCTGGGCACAGGAGTACGCGAAGTACAACCGCGCGGTCATGATGGGGCTCCTCAAGGAAGTGGTCCGCAAGGAGTTCAGGAAGGCCAAGGTCGCCTTTGAGCACGAGATCAGCTGCCACCACAACTACGTGGCGGAGGAGCGGTACGAGGGCATGGACCTGCTGGTCACCCGCAAGGGCGCGATCCGTGCCGGCAGCGGTGACTACGGGATCATTCCGGGCTCCATGGGAACCGGTTCGTACATCGTGAAGGGCCTCGGCAACGCGGCGTCCTTCAACTCGGCGTCGCACGGAGCGGGCCGGAAGATGAGCCGCAACGCGGCGAAGCGGCGATTCTCGACGCGGGACCTGGAGGAGCAGACGCGGGGCGTGGAGTGCCGCAAGGACTCCGGTGTCGTGGACGAGATCCCGGGTGCGTACAAGCCGATCGAGAAGGTCATCGACCAGCAGCGGGATCTGGTCGAGGTGGTCGCGAAGCTGAAGCAGGTCGTCTGCGTGAAGGGCTGAGCGGCCGGCCTCCGCGCGCCTCTCCACCAGGGTCCCGGACCGACGGTCCGGGACCTTCCGCGTCGCCCGCCTGCTTCAGGCGGGCAGCGACTTGTGGAAGAACGTCGTCGGGCGCAGCGCGCCGGAGGGGTCGGCGGCGTAGTCGGGGACCGTGCCGAGAGGGGTCCAGCCCGCGGCGCGGTAGAGGTGCTCGGCCGCGCTGCCGGTCTGGGTGTCCAGCATGAGCAGGGTGCGGCCGCCGGTGCGGGCGAAGTGCTCCGCGGTGGCGAGGAGACGACGGGCGGTGCCGCGGCCGCGCGCGGTGCGGTGCACGAGGAGCTTGGCGATCTCCGCGCGGTGGCGGCCGTTGGGTGAGGTCTCGCATCTGAGCTGGACGGTGCCGGTGAACCGGTCGCCGTCGTGGGCAACCCACAGGACGACACGTTCGTCGGTCAGCTCGGTCGCGAGGGACGCCCACCAGGCGGTGGCCTGTTCGGCGGTGAGGGACGCGGTGAAGCCCACCGATGCCCCGTCGTCAACGGCGTCGAGGAGGAGCGTGGCGAGGCCGTCGGACGCGGTGGGCAGATCCCCGGCCGTGAGGCGGCTGATGGTGATGTCGTCGCTCATCACAGCTCCCTGTGCACCTTCGAGTTGGACGCCTGCGCCCGCGGGCGGACCACGAGCAGGTCGATGTTGACGTGGGGCGGGCGGCTGACCGCCCAGGTGATGGTGTCGGCGACGTCGTCGGCGGTCAGCGGCTCCGCCACGCCCGCGTAGACCTTGGCGGCCTTCTCGGTGTCGCCCCGGAAGCGGGTGGTGGCGAACTCGTCCGTCTTGACCATGCCGGGGGCGACCTCGATCACGCGGACCGGAGTGCCGACGATCTCCAGGCGGAGGGTCTCGGCGAGGACGTGCTCGCCGTGCTTGGCCGCGACGTAACCGCCGCCGCCTTCGTAGGTGCCGAAGCCCGCGGTGGAGGAGAGGATCACGACGGTGCCGTTGCCGCTCGCGGTCAGGGCGGGGAGCAGCGCCTGGGTGAGGTTGAGCGTGCCGATGACGTTGACCTCGTACATGCGGCGCCAGTCGGCGGGGTCCCCGGTGGCGACGGGGTCGGCGCCGAGCGCGCCGCCGGCGTTGTTCACGAGGACGTCGCAGCGGTCGAGGGACGTGGCGAAGGAGTCCACGGCCGGGCGGTCGGTCACATCGAGGGCTCGAGCGGTGGCGCTGTGTCCGGCGGCGGTGAGTTCGGCGGCGAGCGCTTCGATGCGGTCCTTGCGACGTGCGGTGAGGACGACGTGGTAGCCGGCGGCGGCCAGTTGCCGCCCGGTTGCCGCGCCGATGCCGCTGCTGGCTCCGGTGACGACGGCGACAGGGGTCCCAGCGGTGGTCATGTCGTAGCTCCTCGCGCGTGTGATCGATGTTGATCGGCGTGCGGCCAGGATAGATCGACCGTGTGCGCCGGAACCGGCTGCCTGCAGGCCCGGACCGGGGCGAACCGGCGGCCTCCGGTCGCGCCTGCGCGGTGCGGGCCCTGTGGGCCCTGCGGGCCCTGCTGGCACTGCCGGTCACCCACGGGCACCGCGATCGGAGGCCCAGGCGATGTAGCCGTCGGGGCGGACCAGGAGCGTCGTTCGCCGGTCCGTCGTCCAGTGGGCGCGTATGACGCGGCCGGGGGCCGCCGGGGCTTCGGGCACGGGCCCGGAGGGGCCCACGAGCACGAACTCGCCGTTGCGGAGCAGTTCGTGGAGCCGCCCCTGTGCGAGCCGCAGATCGGGGGCGCGCCGGCCGGTGAGGCGATGGGAGCCGCGTGGCCCGCCGTACGAGATGCCGATACCCGAGATCAGGCCGATCGCCTTGGCGGAGGCGGGCCGGACCGAGCTCAGCAGACGGGCCGCGAGTGAGCGGGCCGCCCGCTGGAGCGGAGTGCGCGCCATGGCGAGGCGCACGATCGCGCCGCTGCTGCGCAGGACCGCCGCGCCGACCGGATGGCGCTCCGACTCGTAGGTGTCGAGCAGTGCTTCGGGGTCGGGGGCACGGCCCTGAATGACCGAGACGAGCTTCCAGGAGAGGTTGGCCGCGTCCTGCAGACCGGTGTTCATGCCCTGGCCGCCGGCCGGTGAGTGGACGTGCGCCGCGTCGCCTGCGAGGAGGACGCGTCCCTTGCGGTACGAGGGGGCCTGGCGCTCGTCGCTGTGGAAGCGGGAGATCCAGCGGGCGTCGTGCATCCCGAAGTCGGTGCCGAGCGCGAGGCGGGCGATCTCGCGCACCTCGTCGAGGTCGACGGGCTCGCTGTCGGGCACCTGGCGGCTGCGGTTCCAGCCCATGACCCGGTACCAGCCGTCGCCGAAGGGGGCGATGAACGCGAAGGCGTCGCCGACACCGTTGGCCGTGAGGAGGTTCGCGGGCTCGTCGGCGAGCTTCACGTCGGCGAGCACGATGGACCTGATCACGGCGGTGCCGGGAAACGGCATGCCCATCGCATCGCGCACCGTGCTCCGCACCCCGTCGGCGCCCACCGCGTACCTGGCGCGGAGGGTGGCGTGCGTGCCGGAGGCGTCCCGGAAGCGGGCGGTGACGGAGCCGCCCGACTGATCAAGGCCCGTGAGCTCCGCCCCGTGGCGGAAGACGGCGCCGGCGGCCAGGGCGCGTCGCTCCAGCAGCTTCTCCACCTCGTACTGAGGGGTGATGAGGAGGAACGGGAAGCGGGACGGCAGCCGGGACAGGTCGAGGGACAGGCGGCGGAACAGCCGCAGACCGGTGACCTCCGTGCCCGTCTTCACCAACTCGTCCGCCAAGCCGCGGGAGTCGAGGAGCTCCAGGGTGCGGGCGTGCACTCCGAAGGCACGGGTGAGGTTGCCGGCCTCGCGAGGGCGGCGCTCCAGGACCGTGACCCCGACGCCCGCGGAGGCGAGATCGCCGGCGAGGAGCAGCCCGGTGGGGCCGGCGCCGACCACGACGACGTCGGTGTCGAAGCGGGACTCCGGGGCCGGGCCGGTGCCGGTCTCGGCGCGGGCGCGGGCGGCAGGGGTGGGGGCGGAGTCGGGGTGGCGGGGGTCCGTGCTTCCGGTGCTGGGCGTGCCGGTCATGGCTGCCTCCTGGATCCGGGCGCTCGAAGGTCTGCGCCGTTGGTCAACGGTTGTTGGTCAACGCTTGTTGGCAATTCTGGATCCAAAGGCCCTGGTGTGTCAACACCTGTTGGCATACAGTTGTTGGCATGACGACGGAAGCACCGACGGGACCCCGCCGCTCCGATGCCACGAGGGCCGCGATCCTGGAAGCCGCACGCGAGCGCTTCGCGACCGACGGGTACGAACGCGCCACCATCCGCGCGATCGCCCGCGACGCGGGAATCGACCCCTCGATGGTCATGCGCTACTACGGGAACAAGGAGGGCCTCTTCGCCGCCGCCTCCGAGTTCGATCTGCGCCTGCCGGAGCTGGGCGCCCTCCCCGCACGGCACGCCGGTGCCGTCCTCGTCTCCCACTTCCTCGACCGCTGGGAGCAGGACGACGTGCTGACGGCGCTGCTGCGCGCGGCCGTCACCCAGGGCGCGGCCGCCGAGCGCGCCCGCGCGATCTTCCGCGACCAGCTGGGCCCCGTCGCCATGGCGCTCTGCCCCGACCCCGCTCAGGCGCCGCGACGGGCCGCGCTCATCGCCTCGCAGATACTCGGCATGGCGATGGCCCGGTACGTCCTGCGGCTTCCGCCCGCCGTGGAGATGACGCGGGAGGAGATCGTCAGCTGGCTGGCACCGACGGTGCAGCGCTATCTGACGGAGGAACGGCCCTGAGCGACGGCCGCCTGGCCGTGCTCCCGGGCCGTGCTGTCGGGACCTATGCCGGGACCTGATGCCTGGCTCGCGGCAGCCGGGACTTGATGCCTGGCTCCGCGGCAGCCGGGACATGACGCCGCCCCGCGCCGCCCGCGGCGGCGCGCCGCCGGGCTCTGGCGGCAGCCCGCCCGGCTGTTCTACGCGCCGGTGGAGCGGAGCGCGTCGGCGACGATGGCCTCGAGGCGCGAGTGGTGGGCCCCGCGCCAGTAGACCCGGCCGCACGCCGTGCACTGGGCGAAGACGTCGTACGTACGCTGCGTGCCCTGTTGCAGCTGCTCCTGCACGGAGTCCTTGTCCGCCTCCTTGAGCGGGCCGTTGCACGCGGTGCAGCGTGTCCAGGGTGCGAGCGCCGGCGCGAACCGCTCCAGCACGTCCCGCAGTTGTTCGTCGGGCCGGTCGCTGTAGATGTAGGCCCCGGCCCACAGCTCCCGGCGCCGCAGCAGCCCGCGGTCGCGGGAGAGCAGCACGCGCCGCTCCCTCGCCGAGTAGGTGGCGAGCGCCGGGTCGCCGATGTCCTCGTTCTCGTACGCCGCGTCGACGCCGAGCAGACGCAGCCGCCGGGCAAGCGTGCCGAGGTGGACGTCGAGGAGGAAACGGAGGGGCGCGCCGGGGATCCGCTGAGGGCGGTCCACTCCGCACACCTCGACGTGCTCCCCGTCGCCCGGGATGTGGGAGACAGACACCTGGCTGCCGTCGACCAGCAGCGTGCCCGCCTCGGTGAGCGGCACACCCAGCGACTCGACGACATGGCCGAGCGTCGACGAGCCGTCCGTGGCCAGCGGCCTGCGCCCCTGGCGGTAGTCCGACGGGACGAAGAGTCGCAGCTCGGGGGCGACGTCGATGGTGATCTCCGGTCCGTTCACAGGCCAAGCATGTCATCGCGGGCCACGGACGGGCCAGGCGTTTGTGCCCGCCCGCGACGGCCGCGGACCGAAGACTCCGCAGCCCTCTGCCCGAGCCGGCCGCGGCGGCTCAGTCCCGCACCGGCCCCAGGTCGAGGCACCAGTCGTTCGAGCGCAGCAGGTTGCCCGGCGGGTACTCGAAGTCGCACTCTCCGACGAGGAAGAAGCCCGCCTTCCTGCACACCGAGTTCGACGGCCCGTTGGAGACGGAGGGGAAGGCGTGCAGGAAGCGGTGCCTGCGTTCGGCCCTCGCGGCCTCGATCACCGCCAGCGTCCCGGCCGTCGCGATGCCGCGGCCCTGGAACCCGGGCAGGACGCTCCAGCCCGTCTCGTAGACCCGCTCGTCCTCCCAGCTCTGCTCCCAGAAGCCGACGGTCCCCGCCGCCTCGCCGCTTCTCCCGTCGCCACCGTCCAGGACCACGCGGAACATCCGGCCGCGTCCGGTGCGGTCGGCGCTCAGGGCGACGTACCGCCGATGGCGGTCGAGGAGTTGTTCCTCCGTCTCAGGGCCGCCGAGGTGGTCCATCAGCTCCGGCGCGTTCGCCGCGCGGAGCAGGCCGAGATCACCCTCCGACCAGGGCTCGATTCGTACCTGGATCGCTTCACCGTCCATGTCCGCACTGTAGGGCGGGGGACCGACAGCTGCCCGGCCGTGCGCCTACCGTTCGGCCCTGGCGTATGCCGACGGGGGTACGCCCACCGTCGCGGTGAAGTCCCTGACGAGGTGCGCCTGGTCGCTGTAGCCGAGCTCCGCGGCGAGCCCGGCCCAGTCGACGCCGCCGCCCGGTCCGCCGGTCTCCTCCGCGCGTTCCAGCGCCTCGTGGATGCGGTGGCGCAGGATGACCCACTTGGGGCCCACGCCGACGTACGCATGGAACAGGCGTTGCAGCGATCGGACCGACACGCCCTCCGCGTCGGCGAGTTCGGAGACGCGCCGCAGGGAGCGGTCGTCACGGATCCGGCCGACGAGCTCCGTCGCGTACGCCGCCTGCCGGTCGGGCTGCGGGTCGAGGCCCAGCAGGAAGGCGTCCAGGGCCGCGACCCGTGCGTCCTCCTCCTCCGGGTCGACGATCGCCCGTACGGCCCGGCTCAGCTCCGTCCCCGGCGCGTCCCGCAGGAGTACGTCCCCGAGGGGAAGCCGCCGGCCCGTCCAGTCGGACACCGCCCGTCCCGGCGCGAACGGCCGGAAGCCGCCGGGCCGGAACTTGGCCCCGCAGACCCGTCCCCGTCCGGAGAGCTTCTGGGTGAACAGGTCGAGCCCGATGCCCGCGACCTCCGCCCAGGCGGGCTCGTCGCCGTACTGCTGGAACACCACGTTCACCGACGGGTGCGGCACTACATGGGAGGCGTACGGCTCGGTCAGGTCCCAGTCGATGAGCCAGTAGTTGTCGACATACGGACCCAGCGCCGGAGCGGGCTCACGGCGGCGGAAGCGGACCCGGGCGAAGAGCTCACGGGCATCCACGATCCCCCTGGTGTCACGCCGTGGACCGGTCATGTTCCGATTTTAGGACCGCCGGACCGGGGCGGCGGGCGGTGGGCGGCGGGCGGTGTCGCGTTTCTTCAAGACGTCGTCCCGGCGGCCCTGCCTACGGTGGCTCCATGACGAAGCCCCTCAGCGAATTGCTCGCGACAGCGGCGGAGCGCTCGGTTCCGGTGGTGCGCGGCATCTCCGACGAGCAGCTCGGCCACCCCACTCCGTGCTCGGAGTACGACGTGAAGGCAGTCGCCGACCACCTCTTCCAGGTGGTGGTCAACTTCCAGGCGCTCGCTGCGAAGCAGGACGCCGACTTCTCCGCCGCACCAGACCGCGTCGGCCACGGAGACTGGCGCACGGCCTTCGCCGACGAGACGGCCGCGCTCGTGCGGGCCTGGGCGGCGCCCGGCGCGGAAGAGGGCACCTCGGGCACGATGGGGATGCCGGCCGGCCTCGTCGGCCGTATGGCACTCGGCGATCTGACCGTGCATGCCTGGGACCTCGCCCGCGCCACCGGGCAGCAGTACACGCCCGACCCGATCGTGGTCGGCGACGTCCTCGTGGCCTTCGGCGAGCTGGCTCCCACGGGTCGCAGGATGGGTGCGTTCGGAGCGGAGTTCCCGCTGCCGGCCGACGGCGTGGGGGCGTCCGACTTCGACCGCCTGCTGGCCGTGACCGGCCGCGATCCCGGATGGCGGGGCCCTCTGGGAGTCCCGTCCTGATCGCCTCGGCTGTCGTGCCCGGCCGTTCGGCGCCGTCCGGCGCGCCCGGACGAGTGCCGAGGACGCGCCGCCATGCCGTCGGCGAGCGAACGCCCTGACGGGGCATGGCGCTTGGGTCGGACAGTGACGGGTGATGAGCCTCAGAGGATCGGCGGGCGGCCCAGCCGTGTCATACGCCATACGGTGCGCCACCTCATCGGCTTGCGTGGGCCGCACGGCGTCCGCGCACCCTCGACGAAACCGCCCCACCATGCCTTCAGCCCCGTCATGGACCGCATCCGCACCATGGAGAGAAGGATCCACACGCCGAGGTAGACGGGGATCAAAGGCACCGGCAGTCGCCGCCGGGCCAGCCAGACGCGGTTCCTGGCGGTGTACCGGTAGTGCGCCGCGTGCCGGGCGGGAGACGTCCTGGGATGCTGGAGAACGAGCTCGGGCTCGTAGAGGATCTTCCATCCGGCATCAAGCGCACGCCATGCCAGGTCGGACTCCTCGTGCCCGAAGAAGAACTCCGCCGGCCACAGACCGGTCTGCCGGAGCATGGGCATCGAGAAGGCATGGCCCCCGCCGAGGAAGGCGGTCACCGGGCCGCGGCGCATCGGATCGTCCGCACGCAGCCGGGGCACCCAGCGGCGTTCCGTGTGCCCGTGTTCGTCGGCGACCCTGAAGCCGACGATCCCCAGCTTCGGGTCCTTCGCGAACAGCTGCTGGACCTTGCGGAACACGTCGTCGGCGATGAGCAGGCCGTCGTCGTCCAGCTCGATGACGACATCGACCTCGCCCGACTCGCGCAGCGTCCGCAGACCGACGTTGCGGCCGCCGGGGCAGCCCAGGTTCTCCTCGAGCGGGATCCTGGTCGCGTCCGTCGCGACGTCGGTCAGGGGCGTCGCATTGCCGACCAGCACCACCTGTGCCGCAGGGACGTCCTGCTTCTCCACCGAAGCGAGCAGAGCCTCCAGCTCCCGTGGGCGGGTGCCCATGGTCACGATGACGACTCCGATACGCGGCAACGACATAGCAGCGAACTCCAGTTGTCGGAAGGGTGTCGATGCTAGTGCCCCGCCGGCAGACCCTGCCCTGTCGCACGGCCCTGTCGCACGGCCCGGCCGTTCACGGCCCGACGCACACCTCCCGCCGTGCTGTCACGCGTCAGCAGGCGAGTTGGGTGTCCGGAGGCCGGAATCACGAGGAGGCCGGCCCCGTGAGCCCCGCCCTTGCCGGCGCCTGCCCGGACCGGGCGCCGGTGGTCCTGTCCGGTCGGAGCACTCCTTGACGCCGCCGGGTGCGCCGTAAGGGAACCGTCATGTCCTCTGGGGCCCGCGGGCGCCGGCCGTCTCCTTGAATGGAAGTCGACAGCGGGTTCGTTCGAAGGAGACGGTCATGGGACGTGTACGCGGGGCGCTGGGCAGACCGGTGGGTGTCGTGGTGGTGATGCTGACCGTCGTGGTGGTGGCGGTGGGCCTGTACTGGTTCCAGCCGTGGAAGCTCTGGCAGGACGAGACCGTGGACGAGGCGGTGCCCGGCGCGGTGGCGGCCTCGGCGGCGCCCGCGACCGGGCCGGCTTCGAGTGCGTCGCCCTCCCCCGAGCCGCAGGGTCCGCAGACGCTCGCGGGCGGCGAGCTGATCAGCCACGAGCACACGACCTCCGGGTCCGTCCGGCTGCTGCGTCTGCCCGACGGCTCCCACGCTCTGCGGCTGGAGAACCTGGACACGAGCAACGGCCCCGATCTGCGGGTCTGGTTGACCGACGCGCCCGTCAAGGAGGGCAAGGCCGGCTGGCACGTCTTCGACGACGGCGAGTACGTCAGCCTCGGCAAGCTCAAGGGCAACAAGGGCGATCAGAACTACGTGCTGCCCGCCGGCGTCGACCCGACCCGCTTCAGCAGCGTGAGCATCTGGTGCGACCGGTTCGACGTGTCCTTCGGCGCGGCGGAGCTCAGCCGCACCTGAGCGGCGCAGCGGCGGCGAACGGCCGGGGAGGCGACACGCGGTGGGCGGAAGGGAGTTCGAGCGGTCGGATCAGGGCCAGACCAGGCAGTACGGCTGGTGCCCCGCCTCGTGCAGACGATGGCTGAAATCTTGCCATTCGTGGAGCAGTTGGTAGACGTTGAACGCGTCCCGCGGCCCTCCGCGGTCCGGGACCGTCGACCATATGAAGGCCGCCGCGCCCACCGACTCCTCGCCGATCCCCCGCAGCGGGTCGACCACGGTCATGGGCAGCCTCACCACCGCGTAGTCGGGGTGCAGCACCACGAGCTCCAGCGGCGGAACCTTGTTCAGGGGCATGCCCTGAATGCCGGTGAGCACCATCGCGGCTATGGTCTCCGGCTTGATCTTGGTGAACATCCCGCCCATGCCGAGCTCGTCGCCCCCGAGTTCCTCGGGGCGCATGGAGATCGGCACCCGCGCGGCAGTGGCTCCGTCGGGCGCGCCGAAATACTTGTAGGTCACCCCCACTCGGCCGCTCCTGCCTCCCACGGGCTCATCCGCTTCGCCTCGCCGGTGCTTTCCGCGCCGAGCGGGCTCAGGACCCAGGTCGTCGGTCCCCTCGCCCAGTTCGCCACCGCGATGCATATCTCCACCCGACCACTCGCAGCCCCTGCCGCGCAACCCGATCATCGTGACAGTGACCTCCCCCACGAACGTGCGGTGAAACACCTGTCCGCAGATATGTCCGAGCCTCTGAGACCATGGATTCCGTGAGCTTTCCCTATGACGCCCCAGTTTCGCAGACGCTTTTCGACCGCGCGTCCCTCGTGACGCCCGGCGGCGTGAACTCTCCCGTCCGTGCCTTCCGTGCTGTGGGCGGTACGCCCCGGTTCATGGTGTCCGGTACCGGTCCGTACCTCACCGATGCCGACGGGCGCGAATATGTCGACCTCGTCTGCTCGTGGGGGCCGATGATCCTCGGGCACTCCCACCCGGCCGTCATCGAGGCGGTGCAGGCGGCCGTCGCGCGCGGCACCTCGTTCGGTACGCCCGGCGAGGGTGAGGTCGCCCTCGCCGAGGAGATCGTGTCCCGTGTCGGGCCCGTCGAGCAGGTCCGGCTGGTCTCCAGCGGCACCGAGGCGACGATGTCCGCGATCCGTCTGGCCCGCGGTTTCACCGGCAGGCCCAAGATCATCAAGTTCGCCGGCTGCTACCACGGACACGTGGACGCACTGCTGGCCGCGGCCGGGTCCGGTGTCGCGACGTTCGGACTGCCCGACACGCCCGGCGTGACGGGTGCGCAGGCCGGTGACACGATCGTGCTGCCGTACAACGACCTGGAGGCGGTGCACGCCGCGTTCCACGCCAACGCCGGCGACATCGCCTGTGTGATCACCGAGGCGTCGCCCGGCAACATGGGCGTCGTCCCGCCCCGGCCCGGCTTCAACGAGGGGCTCAAGGCCGCCTGTGCGCAGAACGGCGCGCTGTACATCTCCGACGAGGTGATGACCGGGTTCCGTACGTCGAAGGCCGGCTGGTACGGCGTCGACGGTGTCGCGCCCGACCTGATGACCTTCGGGAAGGTCATGGGCGGCGGTTTCCCCGCCGCGGCGTTCGGCGGCCGCAAGGACGTCATGGCGCACCTCGCTCCGGCCGGCCCGGTCTACCAGGCGGGCACGCTCTCCGGTAACCCGGTGGCCACCGCCGCGGGCCTCGCGCAGCTCAGGCTCCTCGACGACGCCGCGTACGACAAGGTGAACGCGGTCTCCAAGGAGATCCAGGGCCTCGTGACCGGCGCGCTGGCCAAGGAGGGAGTCGCGCACCGCCTGCAGACGGCGAGCAACATGTTCTCGGTGTTCTTCACGGCGACCGAGGTCAGGGACTACGACGACGCCAAGAAGCAGGAAGCCTTCCGCTTCAACGCGTTCTTCCACTCGATGCTCTCCCAGGGCGTCTACCTGCCGCCGTCCGCCTTCGAGTCCTGGTTCGTCTCCACGGCCCACGACGACGCGGCGATCGAGCGGATCGCCGCCGCGCTGCCCGCCGCGGCGCGCGCCGCAGCGGAGGCCACCGCATGAGCGACGACATGCAGAGCGACAGGCAGAGCGGCATGCGGAGTGGCATGCAGAGCGACATGCGGAGTGGCATGCCGAGCGGTGGCGCGGAGCGCAGCGCCCTCGACGAGGCGGTGGACCGCGCCGCCGAGGCGAGTGCCGACGTCCGGCGCGAGGCCGACGGCGGCGAGATCACCGTCGTGCATCTGATGCGCCACGGCGAGGTGCACAACCCCGACGGGGTCCTCTACGGCCGTCGCAGCGGCTACCACCTGTCCGAACTCGGGCGGCAGATGGCCGACAGGGTGGCCGAGCACCTCGCCGGCCGCGACATCACGCACGTCGTCGCCTCCCCGCTGGAGCGTGCGCAGGAGACGGCCACGCCGATCGCCAAGTCGCACGGCCTCACCCTCGGCACGGACGAGCGGCTGATCGAGGCGGCCAACGTCTTCGAGGGCAAGGCGTTCGGCGTCGGTGACGGCGCGCTGCGCAGGCCGGGCAACTGGAAGCACCTGACGAATCCGTTCCGGCCGTCGTGGGGCGAGCCGTACGCGGAGCAGGTCGCACGGATGATGGCGGCGCTGGACGCGGCGCGGGACGCGGCACGCGGACACGAGGCGGTCTGCGTCAGTCATCAGCTGCCGATCTGGACCGTCCGCAGTTTCGTGGAGAAGCGCAGGCTGTGGCACGACCCGCGGCGCCGGCAGTGCACGCTCGCCTCGTTGACCACGTTCACGTATCAGGGCAACAGGATTGTCTCCGTGGGCTACACGGAGCCGGCCCGGGATCTCGTTCCGGCTCATCTCCTGGCGGGTGCCAAGCCCGTCAAGGGAAAGAGCAAGGCATTCGGCGCATAGCCGGTCCGTGATCATTTCAAGCTCGTTCGCTGACGTTCAAGAAAAATAAGCAGAAGTCCCCGGAACCTCTTTGTTCCGACGCGCATCTCAACTTGTGCCGGTTTGCTGTGCCGGTTTCAACAGCTCTCCTGACCAAGAGAGCGCGGATGGGGACGATATGCGGGACATCAGTCGAAGGGGTCTGCTCGGAGCGGGACTTGGGGCCGCGGCCGCGATCGGGGTGGCGGGCTGCGGCTCGGGCGGCCCGGGCGGAGACGGGCACGCCGACCCGGCCGGCGGGGGTGGCGGCCCGGACAAGAGTGGTCACAAGCCCTCACCGTCGAAGCCTCCCGGCCGGCTGATCGGGGACGGCTCCACGTCCGACACCGGCAAGCAGCCGCACCAGCCGCCGAAGCCCGTCCCGCTCGAACCGGGGCAGACGCCCCCGCAATTCGTGGTCTTCTCCTGGGACGGGGCGGGCGAGGTCGGCAACGGCCTCTTCCCCCGATTCCTCGAACTCGCCAGGAACCACGGCGCGGGAATGACCTTCTTCCTCTCCGGGAACTACCTCCTGCCCGAATCGAAGAAGACGCTCTACCGACCGCCCAACAATCCGATCGGTGCGTCCGACATCGGTTATCTCACCGACGACCACATCAAGGACACGCTGAAACACATACGCCAGGCGTGGTTGGACGGCCATGAGATAGCCACCCACTTCAACGGGCATTTCTGCGGGGGCCGCGGATCGGTCGCCGAATGGACCTCCGCGGACTGGCGCAACGAGATCGACCAGGCTGTGAAGTTCGTCACCGAATGGCGCACCAACAGCGGCTGGCACGACATCGACCCGCTTCCTTTCGACTACCGCAAGGAACTCGTCGGCGCCCGCACCCCGTGTCTGCTCGGCCAGGACAATCTGCTGCCTGCGGCGAAGCAGCTCGGCTGGCGCTACGACGCCAGCTCACCCGGCGGCCGCCAGACGTGGCCGGACAAGAAGCTCGGCATCTGGGACCTGCCGCTCCAGGCCGTCCCCTTCCCCGGCCACAGCTTCGAAGTCCTCTCCATGGACTACAACATGCTCGCCAACCAGTCGAAGAATTCGACCAACGGCATGCCTTCCCGTTATCCGGGGTGGAAGGAACAGGCGAGGGACGCGTATCTCGCGGGATTCAATCGGGCCTACGAGTCCAATCGCGCCCCCTTCTTCATAGGCAACCACTTCGAACAGTGGAACGGCGGCATCTACATGGACGCCGTGGAGGAAGCACTCAAGGGCATGGCCGACAAGAAGGACGTACGGCTGGTGTCCTTCCGGCAGTTCTGCGACTGGCTCGACGCACAGGATCCCCAGGTGCTCGCCAAGCTGCGAACCCTTGGCGTCGGCCAGGCGCCGGCGGGCGGTTGGAACACATTCTTTAAGGCGGCTTGACAACGGCCTCAAACGGGCACGCAGGGGGGCGCGGAAGATCACGGAAGACGCCATGCGAAACTTTTCACATGAGCCGTAGCCGTGCCCCCCGCGCCGCCCTGCTGACCGCCGTGTTCGCCGTCGGTGCGCTCACCCTGTCCGCCTGCGGTGAAGGCGGCAGGTCCGGTGGTGGCGGCGACACCAACTTCGTCACCGGCACCGGCGGCATCGCCACCGTCGCCAAGGGGGAGCGCCAGGCTCCCAACAAGCTCGCGGGCGAAACGCTCGAGGGCGAGCAGCTCGACATCGCCGACCTCAAGGGCAAGGTCGTGGTGATGAACGTCTGGGGATCATGGTGCGCGCCGTGCCGCGCGGAGGCCCCCCACTTCTCCGAGGTCGCCAAGGAGACCGCGGGAAAGGGCGTGGAGTTCGTCGGCATCAATACCCGCGACACCAACAAGGCGTCGGCCATCGCCTTCGAAGAGGATTACGGCATCGAGTATCCGAGCCTCTACGACCCGATCGGGAAACTGATCGTCAACGGTTTCCCCAAGGGCAGTCTCAATCCGCAGGCCATTCCCTCCACGATCGTCCTCGACCGTGAGGGAAAGATCGCCGCGCGTTCCCTCAAGGCGCTCGACGCCGAGGAGCTCCACAAGATGATCGACCCGTTGATCGCGGAGAAGTGATCCCGTGGAAATCCTCGCCGCGACGCCCGGGGTGAACGAGACGATCATGGGGGGCGCGCTGCTCGTCGCGCTGCCCATCGCCGTGCTCGCCGGACTCGTCTCCTTCTTCTCGCCGTGTGTGCTGCCGCTCGTACCGGGCTACCTCTCGTACGTCACCGGGGTCGGCGGCGCCGACCTGGCAGAAGCCCGGCGCGGCCGGATGGTCGGCGGCGCGTCCCTCTTCGTCCTCGGCTTCACGGTCGTCTTCGTGTCCGGAGGCGCCCTTTTCGGCTACTTCGGCAGCACCCTCCAGGGGCAGCGCGAGATCCTCTCCAAGGTCCTCGGCGCCCTGATGATCCTGCTGGGCGTGTTCTTCATGGGCCTGATGCCCTGGCTCACCCAGCGCGAGTTCCGCTTCCACAAGCGCCCCACGGCCGGCCTCGCCGGCGCTCCGCTGCTCGGCGCGCTGTTCGGCATCGGCTGGACCCCCTGCCTCGGCCCGACCATCGCCTCCGTGAACACCCTCGCCTTCAGCGAGGCGACCGCGGGCCGCGGAGCCGTGCTGATGGTCGCCTACTGCCTCGGCCTCGGTGTGCCCTTCGTGATCGCCGCGATCGCCTTCCGCAAGGCGCTCGGTGCGTTCGGCTGGGTCAAGCGCCACTATGCATGGGTGATGCGGATCGGCGGCGGCATGATGATCGTGACCGGTCTGCTGCTGCTCACAGGTGCGTGGGACACCCTGGTGCAGCAGATGCAGGGATGGTCCGACGGCTTCACGGTGGGGATCTGAGTTCATGAGCAAGACCGAAGAGCGCGACCTCGGCGACGCCGGGGCGCAGCTGTCCACCGCCCCGACGGAGTCCCCCGCGGACCAGGTGATCGGCGGACCCACGCTCGGTGTCATCGGCTGGCTGCGCTGGTTCTGGCGACAGCTGACCTCCATGAGGGTCGCGCTGATCCTGCTGTTCCTTCTCTCGCTCGGTTCCATTCCGGGCTCGCTGATCCCGCAGAACAGCGTGGACGAGCTCAAGGTGGAGGCGTTCAAGAAGCAGCACGACGTCCTGACGCCGATCTACGAGAAGCTGCAGCTGTTCAACGTCTACAGCTCGGTGTGGTTCTCCGCGATCTACATCCTGCTGTTCGTCTCGCTCATCGGCTGCATCGTGCCCCGCAGCTGGCAGTTCGTCGGGCAGCTGCGCAGCCGGCCGCCGGGCGCGCCCAAGCGGCTGACCCGCCTGCCCGCCTACACCACCTGGCGTACCGGGACGGAGCCGGAGCAGGTGCGGCGGGCCGCGCTCGAGATACTGCGAAAGCGCCGCTTCCGGGCCCACACGGCGGACGACGCCGTCGCTGCGGAGAAGGGCTTCCTGCGCGAGGCGGGGAACCTTGTCTTCCATGTGTCGCTGATCGTGATCCTCGTGGCGTTCGCACTCGGGGTCCTCTTCAAGTCCGAGGGCGGCAAGCTCGTCGTCGAGGGCGACGGCTTCTCCAACACGCTCACCCAGTACGACGACTTCAAGTCGGGGTCGCTGTTCACGACCGACGAGCTCTCGCCCTTCAGCTTCACCCTCGACAGTTTCACCGGGACGTACGAGAAGAACGGCCCGCAGCGGGGCACCCCGCGGACCTTCGAGGCGGCCGTGACCTGGTCCAGGGGCGACGGGGCCGAGCAGAAGTCGGTCATCGAGGTCAACAAGCCGCTCGAGGTCGACGGGACCAAGGTCTACCTGCTGGAGCACGGCTACGCTCCCGTCGTGACCGTCAGGGACGGCAAGGGCAAGGTCGTGTTCAACGGCGCCGTGCCGCTGCTGCCCATCGACGCCAACGTCTCGTCCACCGGCGCGATCAAGGTGATGGACGGCTACCGGGACAAGAACGGGAAGAAGGACCAGCTCGGTTTCGCCGCGTTCTTCGTACCGACCTACGGCGGCGAGAACAGCGGCCAGATGTTCTCCCAGTTCCCCGGGCTCGAGTACCCCGCACTCAGCCTCGGCGCCTTCCACGGCAGCCTCGGCGTCGACGCCGGTCTGCCGCAGAACGTGTACCAGCTCGACACCGGCAAGATGGAGCAGTTCAAGGACGCCGAAGGCAACAGGCTCACCGAGCGCCTGCTGCCCGGCGAGACCATGAAGCTCCCGGACGGCGCGGGCTCCATCACCTTCGAGAACGAGGTGAAGGAGTGGGCGAGCTTCCAGATCTCCCAGCAGCCCGGCAACGGCTGGGCGCTCACCGGCGCGGTCGCCGCCATCACCGGCCTGATCGGCTCGCTGTTCATCCAGCGCCGCCGGATCTGGGTGCGTGCCGTGCGCGGCGCGGACGGCGTCACCGTCGTGGAGATGGCCGGGCTAGGCCGAGCCGAGTCGTCGAAGCTCCCCGAGGAGCTCGCCGAACTGGCCGCCACCCTCAATGCACAGGCGCCGACGGCGTCTGAACCCGTAGAAGTTCCTGCCGAAGGGGCTGAGAAGTGACTCTCGCCGCCGCAACCAACGCGAACCTGGCGGAGATCAGCAACTACCTGATCTATTCGTCGATGGCCGTCTACACGCTGGCCTTCTTCGCGCACATCGCCGAGTGGACCCTCGGCAGCCGCAGCAAGGTGGCCCGTACGGCCGCCGCGCTGACCGCCCCGGCCGGCCAGGACACCGCGGCCGAGGCCCCGAAGATCCAGGTGAGGACGGCCGGCGGCACCGCCGTGCTGGACAAGCCGAAGGTCGTCACCCGTGCCGCGAGCGGCGCCCGCGACGTCCCCGACGGCCCCGGAGCGCACGGCGGCACCGAGAAGGGCGACCTCTACGGCCGGATCGCGGTCTCGCTGACCGCGCTCGCCTTCCTGCTGGAGGCGGTCGGTGTCGTCACCCGTGCCCTGTCGGTGCAGCGTGCGCCGTGGGGCAACATGTACGAGTTCTCCACGACCTTCTCCACGGTCGTCGTGGGCGTGTACCTGGCGCTGCTCCTCGCCAAGAAGAACGTCCGCTGGGCCGGTCTGCCGCTGGTCACCACCGTGCTGCTGGATCTCGGGATCGCGGTCACCTGGCTCTACACCGAGAGCGACCAGCTGGTTCCCGCCCTGGACTCCTACTGGCTCTGGATCCATGTCTCCACCGCGATCTTCTGCGGCGCGGTCTTCTACCTGGGCGCCGTCGGCACGGTGCTGTACCTGTTCCGCGACTCCTACGAGAGCAAGCTCGCCAAGGGCGGCAAGCCCGGCCGCTTCGCCACCTCGGTCCTGGAACGGCTGCCCGCCTCCGCCTCCCTCGACAAGTTCTCCTACCGGGTCAACGCGGCGGTCTTCCCGCTGTGGACGTTCACGATCATCGCGGGCGCGATCTGGGCCGGTGACGCGTGGGGCCGCTACTGGGGCTGGGACGCCAAGGAGGTCTGGTCGTTCATCACCTGGGTCGCCTACGCCGCCTACCTGCACGCCCGCGCCACCGCCGGCTGGAAGGGCCGCAAGGCCGCCTACCTGGCCCTGATCGCCTTCGCCTGCTGGCTGTTCAACTACTACGGCGTGAACATCTTCGTGAACAGCCTGCACTCGTACGCGGGCGTGGAGTGAGCCGGCGGTATTGCCCGGTGAGCTAGCGCCCGCGCCGCCCAGGGGTGAGGCTGGATACATGAGTGACGTGATCCCCGACGGCACCGCGGAGACCCGGCACGACGGCATCCGCGTGCTGCGGTACGAGCTGCGCCTGCCGTATCCGGTGATCCGGGTGTGGGCCGCCGTCGCCACCCCGGAGGGGCTGCCGACCTGGCTCTGCGCCGCCGACATACTCGAACCGAGAGTCGGCGGCGCGATCGCGCTCCGCTGGCTCAACGCGGACGCGAAGGGCCACCACACCGTCGCGGAGGGCCGGGTCACCGCGTGGGACCTGGAGCGGGTCGCCGAGTACACGGTCTCCGTCCACGGCCGGATCCGCTTCCACCTCGAGCCGCACGGCGACAACGGCACCGTGCTCCGTTTCACCAACGAACTGCGCTGCGACGACGAGGTGCTGCTGGACTGCCTGGCCGGCTGGCACAACCACTTCGAACTGCTCGTGGACGCCCTGGAGGGCCGTCCCACGACCGACTGGGAGACCTGGACGCCGGCCCGCCGGCAGCAGCTGAGGGACGCGTACGGGGCCGCGTGACGCTCAGGCCCCGATGTCCTCCTGCCAGAGCTCCGGCCTGGCCGCGACGAAGTCGCGCATCATCGCCCGGCATCCGGCGTCGTCCAGCACCACGATCTCCACGCCGTGCGCGGCCAGCCAGTCATGACCGCCGTGGAAGGTCTCCGCCTCGCCGATCACCACTCGCGAGATACCGAACTGGCGCACCAGCCCGCTGCAGTACCAGCACGGCGAGAGCGTCGTCACCATCGTCGTGCCGCGGTACGACCGCTGCCGTCCGGCGGCCCGGAACGCGGCGGTCTCGGCGTGCGCCGAGGGGTCGCCGTCCTGGACACGGCGGTTGTGGCCACGGCCGAGGAGTGTGCCGTCCGCGCCGTACAGGGCGGCGCCGATCGGGATGCCGCCCTCCGCGAGACCGGCCCCCGCCTCCGCCACGGCCGTCGCCAGCCATGCGTCGTACCCTCCGTGCGTCATCCGCTTCCTTCGGGTCAGGGCTTCTCGTTCTCGCCGTCCTGGTCGCGCTTCTTCAGCTCTTCCTCGCGGCGGCGCAGGTCCGCCTCCCAGTCCTTGAGGACCTTCTCGTCCTTCTTGTTCTCGTCCTTGAGGGACTTCAGAAAGTCCGGGTTGTCGTCCGGGGCGACCCACTGCGTGCGGTGGTTGCGGTGCCACTCCGACGGTGTGCGGCCGCCGGCCGGGGCGTGCCGCATCTTGCCGGCGGCGAACCAGACGATCGGGCCGACGATCCAGAAGAGCAGGATGATGAACACCCAGGCGAGCTTGGGAAGGTGCTTCGCCTCGTCCTCGGGGGTGTTGAGGCAGTCGACGAACGCGTAGATCGTCAGCGCCAGCGGCAGGATGTACATCAGTGCCCTGAGCATGTGGGACAGCCCCCTGGAGACATAGGTGGGGCGGCGTTTCCCCTGCCCCGGTGACGGGGCCAGGGTAGCGGGTGACCGATACTTGACCCCATGGCTTACGACGATCTTCGCTCCCTGCTCCGGGCGCTGGAGCGCGAGGGCGACCTCAAGCGCATCAAGGCCGAAGTCGACCCGCACCTAGAGGTCGGCGAGATCGTCGACCGGGTGAACAAGGCAGGCGGCCCGGCGCTGCTCTTCGAGAACGTGCGCGGCTCCGCGATGCCGCTCGCGATGAACGTGTTCGGCACCGACCGCAGGCTGCTGAAGTCGCTGGGCCTGAAGTCGTACGCGGAGATCAGCGAGAAGATCGGCGGGCTGCTCAAGCCGGAGCTTCCGCACGGTTTCGTCGGGGTGCGCGAGGCGTTCGGCAAGCTCGGTTCGATGGTGCACGTGCCGCCGAAGAAGGTGAAGGACGCGCCCGTGCAGGAGGTCGTCCTGCGCGGCGACGACGTCGACCTCGACCAGCTGCCCGCGCTGTTCACCTGGCCCGACGACGGCGGCTCCTTCTTCAACCTGGGCCTCACGCACACCAAGCACCCGGAGTCGGGCGTGCGCAACCTCGGCCTGTACCGGCTCCAGCGGCACGACCGGCGCACCATCGGCATGCACTGGCAGATCCACAAGGACAGCCGCAACCACTACGCCGTCGCCGCGGAGCGCGGCGAGCGGCTGCCGGTCGCGATCGCCTTCGGCTGCCCGCCTGCCGTGACGTACGCCTCCACCGCCCCGCTGCCCGGTGACATCGACGAGTACCTCTTCGCCGGCTTCGTCGCGGGCAAGCGGATCGAGATGGTCGACTGCAAGACCGTGCCGCTGCAGGTGCCGGCGAACGCGGAGGTCGTGCTGGAGGGCTGGCTCGAGCCGGGGGAGATGCTGCCGGAGGGCCCCTTCGGCGACCACACCGGTTTCTACACGCCGCAGGAGCCGTTCCCGGCGCTGACCATCGACTGCGTCACGATGCGCAAGCGGCCGCTGCTGCAGTCGATCGTGGTGGGCCGCCCGCCGACGGAGGACGGGCCGCTGGGGCGGGCGACGGAGAGGTTCTTCCTCCCCCTCCTCAAGATCATCGTGCCGGACATCGTGGACTACCACCTGCCGGAGTCGGGTGGTTTCCACAACTGCGCGATCGTCTCGATCGACAAGAAGTACCCCAAGCACGCGCAGAAGGTCATGCATGCCATCTGGGGCGCGCACATGATGTCCCTTACCAAGCTGATCGTGGTGGTGGACAAGGACTGCGACGTCCACGACCTGCACGAGGTCTCGTGGCGCGCGCTCGGCAACACCGACTACGCCCGCGACCTCACCGTGGTCGAGGGCCCGGTCGACCATCTCGACCATGCCTCCTACCAGCAGTTCTGGGGCGGCAAGGCGGGTATCGACGCGACGAAGAAGCTGCCGGAGGAGGGGTACACCCGCGACGGCGGCTGGCCGGACATGGTCGTGTCGGATCCGCAGACGGCTGCCAAGGTCGACCGTCGCTGGAAGGAGTACGGCCTGTGAGCCCCGTCGCGGGCGGCCCGGCCCTCTTCATCGGCACCGACACCGACTACGTGGCCCTGGTGCGGCCCGAGCTCGACCCGGCGGACCCGGGCGTCCGGCTGGCCGCCGAGCAGGCGGGTGTCACACCCGAGGAGTTCGCGGGCTCCGGTGACACCTGGACGGTCCTGTTCGAGCACGACGGTGAGGGCGACGGCTTCGAGCTGCCCGGTGTGCGCGACGCGGAGCCCGCCGGTTTCGCTGAGCGGCTGCGGGCCGAGCTGTCTGCGGCGTCCGGGCCGTTCACGGTGGACGGCGGCGCCGTCCTGAGTCTGGACGCCCGCCCGGCCGGCGAGGACGGGTACGCCTTCACGGCGCACATCACCCCGCCCGACGACGCCGCGACGCGGCTCACCGTGGCGACGGGACCGCTGCCCGTCGCCGGGCTGCTGGCCGACCTCGACGCGTTCCTCGGGAGCCTCGCATGATGACGACCGCCGACGGGGTCGTGGACTCCGGTCCCGCTCCCCGGCCGACGGGGAAGGTGAAGGCCTTCCTCCGTCTGGTGATGATCGAGCACTCGGTGTTCGCCCTGCCGTTCGCCTACATCGCCTCGCTCACCGCGATGTTCCAGCTGGACCGGAGCATCCACTGGCTCGACCTGCTGCTGGTCACCGTCGCGATGGTGGGGCTGCGGACCTTCGCGATGGCCTGCAACCGGATCATCGACCGCGAGATCGACGCGCGTAATCCGCGTACGGCGGGACGGGAGCTGGTCACCGGCGCGGTGTCCGTCCGCTCGGCGTGGACCGGCGCGCTCGTCGCCCTGCTCGTGTTCCTCGGCGCGGCGGCGCTGCTGAACCCGCTGTGCCTGGCGCTGGCGCCGGTCGCCGTGGTGCCGATGGTCGTCTACCCGTACGGCAAGCGGTTCACGAACTTCCCGCACGCGATCCTCGGACTGGCCCAGGCGATGGGCCCCGTCGGGGCGTGGATCGCGGTCACGGGGGAGTGGTCGTGGGACGCGGTCATCCTGGGTCTCGCGGTCGGTGTGTGGATCGGCGGCTTCGACCTGATCTTCGCCTGCCAGGACGTCCAGGCCGACCGTGCCCACGGCGTGAAGTCGGTCCCGGCACGGTTCGGCATCCCGGCGGCGCTGCACGGGGCGCGTGCCTCGCACGTCGTGACGACCGGTCTGCTGGTCTGGTACGCGCTGGCCACGGACGCGGGGTTGTTCTTCTGGGCGGGGCTGGTGATCGTCGTGGCGGCGTTCCTCTACGAGCACACGATCGTCCGGCCGCACGATCTTTCGCGTCTGAACAGGGCGTTCTTCACCGTCAACGGGTTCATCGGCATGGCCCTGTTCGTGTGCGCGCTGCTCGATCTCGTGGTGCGGGGTCTGACCGTCTGACCGTCTCTACTGCTCGGCGGCCGTCCGGGCAGCTCGGCCGCCCGGCCCGGGCGCCCGTTGCTTCACGCGTCAGCGGCGCGACGGCGGAAGAGGAACGCCGCGGCGATGCCCGCGAGCAGACCGAAGAGGTGGCCCTGCCAGCTGACGCCGGTGTCGGACGGGGATATGCCGAGCAGGATCGAGCTGCCCCAGACCGCGCCGACGAGCAGCCCGACACCCACCTCCAGCAGTTTCCGCTCGACGAAGCCGCGCACCACCAGGAAGCCGAAGAGGCCGAAGACGAGGCCCGACGCACCCGCCGTGTTGGCGTCGGAGGGGGAGAAGAGCCACACTCCGACGCCGGACACCACGATGATCATCAGTGACACCGCGAGGAACCGGCGGATGCCGCCGAGCGCGGCGAGGAAGCCGAATATCAGGAGCGGGGCGCTGTTCGCCGCGACATGGGCGAAGCCGAAGTGCATGAAGGCCGAGGGGACCACGTCCACCAGCTCGCCCGGTTCACGGGACACGACCCCGTAGGAGTCGAGGGCGTGTGCCGTCGCCACGTCGACCGCTTCGAGCGCCCACAGCAGCGCGACCCAGGCGGCCATCAGCTTGATCGCGGCCCCGGCCCGGTCCGATCTGTTCCAACCACCGACTTCCGGCAGTGTCATCGTGGCCCCCTGCGGTCTGCGTACGCCTCTCCCGGGGAACGACCGGCGCACCTTACTCAGTTCCGCCCGCACGCCGCCGGATAGGCTCAACGGTGTGGAGCAGCGAGAAATGAACAGTCGTCGGCCGTGGGTCGTGGGGGTGTCAGGTGCTTCCGGCACGCCGTACGCGGCCGCCGTGCTGCGCGGGTTGCTGGCCGCCGGGGAGAGTGTCGACCTGGTGATCAGCAGGGCGTCACGGCTGACGCTGCTCGACGAGACCGGGATCGGCTTCCGGGACGCGCACTGGCAGGACGACCTGCGGCAGTGGCTGGCCCGCGGAGCCGACGGGAAGCCGGACAGCTTCGAGGTCGATGTGACGGACGTGCGGCACTGGGCGGCCGGAGACCTCGCCGCCGGGCCGTCGTCGGGGTCGTACCCGGTCAAGGGGATGCTGATCGTGCCGGCGTCGACCGCCTGCGTGGCGGGTGTGGCGCTGGGGCTCTCGAAGGATCTGCTGCAGCGTGCGGCGAGCGTGACGCTCAAGGAGCGGCGCCCTCTGGTGGTCGCCGTACGGGAGACCCCCCTGAACGGGCAGACGCTGAAGCACCTGGTCGCGCTGGACGAGGCGGGCGCGGTGGTGCTGCCCGCCTCTCCGGCGTTCTACGCGGGTGCGACGCACATCCAGGATCTGGTGGACTTCGTCGCGGGGCGGGTGCTCGACGCGGCAGGGGTGCCGCATCGGCTGTACCGCCGTTGGGAGGGGGAGCTGGGTGGTGGCTCCGGAGGCGACTAGCGCCGCTTGTCCACACGGGGGGCGCGGGTCCGGTCGACCTTGTGGGCGGCGGAGGGCAGGTGGGCACGCGAGCGGTTGGCCAGCTCCTGCAGCTGTCGCATGTGGGCGTGGGCCATCTCGATCGTGTACACGGTGAGTGTCATCTCCTGTATGGATCGTGATCCTGTGGGATCAACTGTGATCGTTTAAGTAAATCGCAGGGTGTCGTCCCTGCATGCCTTAGATTCTACACGTAAACTTGCGGTATCGCTGAATAATGGAAGGCTTGAGTCTATGGACGCCGTGGATAGGCAGCTCATCCAGGCCCTGCGCGAGAACGGCAGGGCTTCGTACGCCGAGCTCGGCCGGCTCGTGGGGCTCTCCGGTCCCTCCGTCACCGACCGCATCAACCGCCTGGAGGCGGCGGGCGTCATCACCGGGTACCGCGCCACCGTCGACGCGGCCTCGCTCGGCCTCGGAGTCACCGCACTGATCGGCATCTCGCTCTCCGACGCCGCCGACCACGAGGACGTGGCCCGCAGGCTGAAGGACCTCGCCGAGATCGAGGACTGCTGGTTCATCGCGGGTGACGACTCGTTCATGCTCAAGGTGCGAGCGGACAACGTGGACGGCCTGGAGAAGACGATCCGCCGGCTCTCCGGGACGCGCGGGGTCTCCCGTACCCGCACCACCATCGTGCTGTCCACCAAGTGGGAGAACCGGGTCGGCGACCTGCCGGAAGAGGGCTAGGGATACCTTTGGTGGAGCCCGATTGGTAGACGTATGGGAGGCGGCCCGAAGTGGACGCAGGACTCAAGCGCGAGCTCGAGGAGAAGGTCCGGGCCGGTGAGCGGCTGACGCGTGAGGACGGCATCGCCCTCTACGAGTCGGACGACCTGGCATGGCTGGGCGGACTCGCCCACGAGGTGCGCACCCGCAAGAACGGCGACGTCGTCCACTTCAACGTCAACCGCCATCTCAACATGACCAACGTGTGCACCGCGTCGTGCGCGTACTGCTCGTTCCAGCGCAAGCCGGGTGAGAAGGACGCCTACACCATGCGCATCGAGGAGGCCGTCCGCCTCGCCAAGGCGATGGAGGGCGAGAACCTCACCGAGCTGCACATCGTCAACGGGCTCCACCCCAACCTCCCCTGGCGCTACTACCCGCGCTCGCTCTCGGAGCTCAAGAAGGCCCTCCCCGAGGTGTCGTTGAAGGCCTTCACCGCCACCGAGATCCATCACTTCGAGACGATCTCCGGGATGTCGGCGTCCGACATCCTCGACGAGCTGATCGAAGCCGGTCTGGAGTCGCTGACCGGTGGCGGCGCCGAGATCTTCGACTGGGAGGTCCGGCAGCACATCGTCGACCACCGCACCCACTGGGAGGACTGGTCGCGCATCCACCGCCTCGCGCACGAGAAGGGTCTCAAGACCCCGTGCACGATGCTGTACGGGCACATCGAGGAGCCCCGGCACCGGGTGGACCACGTGCTGCGGCTGCGTGAGCTGCAGGACGAGACCGGCGGCTTCCAGGTCTTCATCCCGCTGCGCTACCAGCACGACTTCGTGGACGTGCAGGACGGCAAGGTGCGCAACAGGCTCCAGGCGCGCACCACGATGGCGACCGGCGCGGAGGCGCTGAAGACCTTCGCCGTCTCGCGGCTGCTCTTCGACAACGTGCCGCACGTCAAGGTCTTCTGGGTGATGCACGGCGTGCAGACCGCCCAGCTGGCCCTCCAGCACGGTGCCGACGACATGGACGGCTCGGTCGTCGAGTACAAGATCACGCACGACGCGGACAACTACGGCACGCCGAACAAGCTGACCCGCGACGATCTGCTCGACCTGATCCGCGACGCCGGTTTCCGCCCCGTGGAGCGCAACACCCGCTACGAGATCATCCGCGAGTACCCGGGCCCGGACGCCGACCGCCGCGAGTCGCCGCAGCCCATGCGCCTCTGAACCCCGCGGGACGGACCCGTCTCGCTCTGCGGAACCCCGGCTCCGGCCGGGGTTCTCGTTTTCTAGGCTGGGCCCATGGCTCTCACCTTCGAACTCGACCCGCGGGGCGGAGACGACCTTCGCGACGGCGTCATCGCGCTCTGGCAGGACGTCAGCAACGCGGGTGGCGCCGTCGGCTTCGTGCCGCCGGTGACGGCCGACGAGATCCGGCCCGAGTGGCGCAAGCACCTCACCGCCATCGCGGAGGGCCGGATGCGCCTCCTCGTCGGCCGCGACGAGGACGGCGTGATCGCCGCCACGGCCTTCCTCGCGCACAACACCCACCGGCTGATGACCCACTGGATCTGGCTCTACACGGTGATGGTCCACCCCAGGTACCAGGGCAAGGGCTACGGACGCGACCTCATGGCCGCCGCCGCGGACGCCGCCCGCGGGCTGGAGGGCATCGAGGCGATACGGCTCACCTGCCGCGGCGGCACCGGCGCCGACCGCTTCTACTCCGCCTGCGGATACAAGGAGGTCGGCCGGGTACCGGGCGCGATCCGGGTGGCCGACGGCGACGACCGCGACGACGTCATCATGCTGCTGCCCCTTGCCTAGCCGGAATCCGCGGCGTGCTTCACTGGACGGGCACCCACGTCTTACCCAAGGAAGAAGGCCCGTCGTGTCAGCAAGGTCGAGCGCCGCGATCCGGTACACCGCGATGCGCCTGGCGATCTTCGTCGGCTGTTTCGTCGTCGTGGCCGGACTGGTCCAGATCGGAGCCCTGCCCAAGGGCCTCGGCGACTCCAACTTCGTCTGGGTCGTGCTGCTCGCACTCGTGCTCTCGGCGCCGCTCAGCTTCGTGCTGCTGCGCAAGCAGCGTGACGCGATGTCCGAGCAGATCGTCGACAGGGTCGACAGCGCCAAGGCACGCCTCGAGGCCAACCGCAGGCAGGAGGACGGCGCCGCCGGCTGAGGCCTCTCGTTCGGATCAGGCCCCACGCCCCTGCGGGCGTGGGGGACTTTTGGTTCGGATCGCGCCGGATCCGAACGCAGAACCCGCCGCCCAGGGCCTGGGGAGGCCCGTGCGAGGCCCGCGCGAGGCACGCGCGAGGCACAGGCTCAAAGGGGAACTTTGAGCTTGCATAAGTTCAAGTGTTAACGTGTTCGTGTGAAGACAGCAGTGCGCCACCACGACGCCGCGAGCCTCCTGCTCGTGGCGCGCCTGCATGTCGACCTCTGCCGCTGTACATCCGCGGTCTGTTGCCGGTAGCCCTTCGCGCAACGGCATCACACTGCGGCACCGCGCCTTCGCGCGCCCGGGCGCCGCACACCGTCCCCTGTACTTCCCCACACGCCACCTTGGAGTGCGTCCGTGTCCGCGACCACCGCGTCCACCCCTGCCGGAGAGCAGTCCGGTTCCGGTTCCCGAATACCCAAGATCCCCTTCTGGGCCCAGATCGCCGCCGGTCTGGTCCTCGGTGTCCTGCTCGGCTGGCTCGCCCGCAGCCAGGACATCGGCTGGCTGAAGGACACCCTCGACCAGGTCGGCTCGATCTTCGTCCAGCTGCTGAAGCTGGCCGTCGCGCCGCTCGTCTTCTTCGCGATCCTGGTCTCGATCACCAACCTGCGCAAGGTCAACAACGCCGCACGGCTGGCCTCCCGCACGCTGCTCTGGTTCATGATCACATCGCTGATCGCGGTGGCCCTCGGCCTCGTCATCGGCCTGCTCACGGACCCGGGTGCGGGCACCGGACTCACGCCCAAGGACGGCAAGGCGCCGGAGAACGCCGGATCCTGGATCGACTTCCTCACCGGCATCGTCCCCACGGACGTCATCACGCCGTTCACCGAGCTCGAAGTGCTCCAGATCGTCTTCATGGCCGCCGTCGCCGGCATCGCGGCCCTCAAGCTCGGTGACCGCGCCAAGCCGATCCTCGCGCTGAGCGAGTCGGTGCTCGAGCTGCTGCAGAAGGCGCTGTGGTGGGTCATCCGCCTCGCGCCCATCGGCACCGTCGGCCTCATCGGCTTCGCCATCGCCGACTACGGCTGGGACCTGATCGGCAAGTACGCCACTTTCACCGCGGACGTGTACATCGGCTGCGCGCTGGTGCTCTTCGGTGTCTACCCGCTGCTGCTGGTGACCGTCGCCAAGGTGAACCCCGTCCAGTTCTTCAAGGGCGCCTGGCCCGCGATCCAGCTGGCGTTCGTCTCCCGCTCCTCGGTCGGCACCATGCCGGTCACCCAGAAGGTCACCGAGCGTCTCGGCGTCCCGAAGGACTACGCCAGCTTCGCCGTCCCGTTCGGCGCGACCACCAAGATGGACGGCTGCGCCGCCATCTACCCGGCGCTCGCCGCGATCTTCATCGCGCAGATCTTCGACGTGCAGCTCGGGATCCAGGACTACCTGCTGATCGCCTTCGTCTCGGTCGTCGGCTCCGCCGCCACGGCAGGTCTGACCGGTGCGACGGTCATGCTGACGCTGACCCTGTCCACGCTGGGCCTCCCGCTCGAGGGTGTCGGCCTGTTGATGGCGATCGACCCGATCCTGGACATGATGCGCACGGCCACGAACGTCGCGGGGCAGGCGCTGGTTCCGGTCATCGTCGCGGCGCGTGAGCGGATCCTGGACCGTGACGCCTACAACTCCGCGACGTCCTCGCCGATCGACGACCTCGACGCGGACGCCGGCACGGCATCGGCCGGGCAGAAGACGGCCGTACCGGTCCCTGCGTAACGCCTCAGCAGAACCACAGGACTCGTGGGCCTCTCCCGTCGGCGGGAGAGGCCCGCTGTCGTCGGTGCCCTCATACGGCCGAGACCCGTCGCGTCCGGTTGACCCCGTCACGCTGGGTGGACCTTAATGGCGGCCCATGAACGCCGTCACGACGCAGTCACCTGCCAGGGTCGTAGTCTTACTGCTGAGTAAGGAAACGGGGCGGGAGGAACACTGACAATGAGTGCTGTGAAGGGCGTGAGGGCCAAACGCATGCCGCGCGCGGTGCGCGAGCAGCAGATGATGGACGCCGCCGTGCAGACCTTCGGGCAGCGCGGCTACCGGTCGGCCTCGATGGACGAGATCGCGGAGCTGGCGGGCGTCTCCAAGCCCTTGGTGTACCTCTACCTGAACTCCAAGGAAGAGCTCTTCACGGCCTGCATCCGGCGTGAGGCGCAGCGCCTCACCGAGGCCGTGCAGGCGGCGATCCAGCCGGGGCTGACGGCCGACCAGCAGATGTGGGCCGGGCTCGAGGCGTTCTTCCGGCACACCCAGGAGAACCCGGACGGCTGGTCGGTGCTGCACCGCCAGGCGCGCACGCACGGTGAGCCCTTCGCGGCCGAGGTCTCCAAGATGCGGGAGGACATCGCCGCCTTCGTGACCGTGCTGATCGGCGCGGCGGCCCGCCAGGGGGTGCCCCCGGCGCCGGGGGCGGCGGGCTCGAACCGGAGCGCGGAGCTGGCCGACCGCGACATCGAGGGGCTGGCCCAGGCGCTCGTCGGGGCCGCCGAGTCGCTCGCGGGGTGGGCGAACGACGCCGGCGGCCTCTCCGCGAAGGAGGCCGCGGGCCTCCTGATGAACTTCGCCTGGACGGGCCTGGGCAACCTCATGCAGGGCGAGCGCTGGTCCCCCCGCTGACGGCCTCCCCGCTGACTGCCTCCCCGGTGAGGTGCACGCGGTCGGCGCCGCGCAGCTCGAAGGCGGTGCCTTCCGCGGTGGTCCGCGCGGCGTAGGTGACATCGGCGGGCAGCAGTACGGGCGCCTTGAACTCGGCCCGTGCCCGGTCCGCCGGCCCGGCGGTCCGCTCCGCCTCCGCCAGGCAGCGGGCGAACGTCCACATGCCGTGGGCGATCGCGCGCGGAAAGCCGAAGAGCTTCGCCGTGAGCGGGTGCAGATGGATGGGGTTGCGGTCGCCGGACGCCGCTCCGTAGCGGCGGCCGAGGTCGCCGGGGACCTCCCACCGGGCCACCGCGGGCAGCGGCGCGGTCCCGGCTGGGGAACTCTCCCGCGGCCCGTCGTCGGTGGTGCGGTGGCGGGCCAGATAGGAACTGCGGGACTCCCAGACCAGCTCGCCCTCCAGTCTCGCCTCCGTGACCACGACCACCTCGGTCCCGCGCCGGTGGGCGACCAACCGCTCCGCGTAAACCGCCAGTTCGGGCCGGTCGTCCCGCACCAGGACCCGGCCGTGCCGGGCGATCCCGATACGGGTGTGGACCAGGCCGAGGAGCGGCAGCGGGAAGGCGCGGTCGGCCATCAGCCGCATGGCGAGTGGGAATCCGAGGATGTGCGGGTACGGGAGGGGCAGCGCATCGCCCGCGGGGAATCCGCAGATGCCGGAGTACGCCGAGAGCCGGGCGTCGTCGGTACGGGCGGCGGGCAGCACCAGCCGGGTGCCGGGGAGCGCCGCCCCGGCGTGCACCCCGCGCTTCAGCGGGGAGAGGGCCGCGCCGCGTGCCAGCAGCGGGGCGAGCGAGGGGGTCTTCGTCAGCGTGGTGGTGGGCACGGTCACGCGCCCAGCAGGCTCTGGCCGCAGACGCGCAGGACCTGTCCGTTGACGGGGCCGGAGGACGGGTGGGCCAGGTAGGCCGTGGCCTCTGCGACGTCGGAGGGGAGGCCGCCCTGGGCGAGGGAGTTCATGCGGCGTCCGGCCTCGCGGATGAACAGGGGGACGGCGGCGGTCATCCTCGTCTCGATGAAGCCGGGGGCGACGGCGTTGACGGTGACGCCGTGCGCGGCCGCGGCCCGCGGGGCGAGCGAGCGGACCAGTCCGATGATCCCGGCCTTGCTCGCCGCGTAGTTGGTCTGGCCGGTGTTGCCCGCGATCCCGGCGATGGAGGCCGTGGCGACGATCCGGCCGCCGCGGCGGATTGCGCCGGTCTTCAGCAGGGCGTCCGTGGTGTCGAGGACCGCGGCGAGATTGACGTCGATCACCGAACTCCACCGGTCGGCGGGCATGTTGACGAGCCTGCGGTCGCGGGTGATGCCCGCGTTGTGCACGAGGACGTCCAAGTGGCTGTCGGGGAGCGCGGAGGCGATGTGGTAGGCGGCGTCGTCCGCGGTGATGTCGAGCGGCAGGGCGGTCGCCTCCAGCCGGTCGGCGGTGCGTACGAGATCGGCCTGCGCCTGGGGGACGTCCAGGCAGATGACATGGGCTCCGTCGCGGGCGAGGATCTCGGCGACGGACGCGCCGATGCCGCGGGCGGCTCCGGTGACGAGGGCGGTACGGCCGGCGAGCGGGCGGGCGGGGTCGGCGGGCGGGGTCGGCTCGGAGTCGGTCAGCTCGATGACCTGGCCGCTGACGTACGCGGACTTGGGCGAGAGGAGGAAGCGCAGTGTGGACTCGGCGGCGGCCGGTGACGGGGCGCTCAGCCGGACCAGGTTGACGGTGCGCCCGCGGCCGATCTCCTTGCCGAGGGACCGGACGAAGCCCTCGAGCGCCTGCTGGGCCGCGGCCTGGTGGTGGTCGTCGGCGGAGGGACGGGCGCCGAGGACGACGACGCGGCCGCTTTCCGCGACGTCGCGGACCACCGGGTGCAGCGCGGCGTGCACCTCCGCCAGTTCGGCGGCGGAGGCGACGCCGGTCGCGTCGAGCAGGACCGCGGCGGGGCGTTCCGCGGGATCGGTCACCGTCTGCCCGGTGACGGGCAGCGGGCCTTCGAGCCCGGACACGCCTGCGGTCAGCACCAGCAGCGGACCCTGGAGGGAGGGGTGCTCAGGGCTCCAGCGGCGCAGCGGCGCGGGCTGGGGGAGGCCGAGCCGGCCGGCGAGGAAACGGCCCGGCGCTGTGCCGGTGAAGTTCAGATAGCGGTCGGCCATTGTCCTGACTCCCTGCTCGGTCGTAGATTTACTCTTGAGTAAGGTTACTCAAGAGTCAGGAGCTGGTCGAGATGTTGCCGATGTTGCCTCGGAGGGTTGCGGTGATCGGCGGCAGCCGTATCCCCTTCGCCCGGTCCGACGGCCCCTACGCCACCGCCTCCAACCAGGCGATGCTCGGCGCCGCGCTCGACGGCCTCGTCGAGCGCTACGGCCTGCGCGGGCCCGGCGCCGTCGGCGAGTTCGTGGCGGGCGCGGTCCTCAAGCACAGCCGGGACTTCAACCTCGCCCGCGAGACGGTGCTGGGATCCGGGCTCGACCCGAGGACCCCCGCGTACGACATCCAGCAGGCTTGCGGCACCGGCCTGCAGGCCGTCATCGCCGTCGCCAACAAGATCGCGGTCGGCGCGATCGAGAGCGGCGTCGCGGGCGGCGCGGACACCACGAGCGACGCGCCGCTCGGCGTCAACGACGAGCTCCGGAGGATCCTGCTCGAGGCACGTCGGGCCAAGGGCAGCGGCGCACGGATCAGGGCCCTCTCCCGGATACGCCCCCGGCACCTCGTACCCGACATCCCGCAGAACGCGGAGCCGCGCACCGGCCTGTCCATGGGCGAGCACGCGGCGATCACCGCCGCGAAGTGGGGCATCGGCCGCGAGGAGCAGGACCTGCTGGCGGCGACCAGCCACCAGCGGCTCGCCGCCGCGTACGAACGGGGCTTCCTCGACGACCTCGTCGTCCCCTACCGGGGCCTCGAGCGGGACCAGAACCTCCGCCCCGGATCGACGGTCGAGAAACTCGCCACGCTCAGGACGGTGTACGGCAACGACCGGCCGGGCGCGACGATGACCGCCGGCAACTCGACGCCGCTCACCGACGGCGCCGCGACCGTGCTGCTGGCGAGCGAGGAGTGGGCCGAGCAGCACGGCTTCACACCGCTCGCCCACCTCACCGCCTACGAGACCGGTGCCGTGGACCATGTGAACGGCGACCGGGCCGACGGCGACGACGGTCTGCTGATGGCCCCCGCGTACGCCGTGCCGCGGATGCTGCAGCGGGCCGGGCTCACCATCGAGGACTTCGACCTGGTCGAGATCCACGAGGCGTTCGCCTCCCAGGTGCTCGCGACGCTCGCCGCCTGGGAGAAACAGGGCCTCGCGCCCGTCGACCGGGAGCGGCTGAACGTCGCCGGGTCCTCACTGGCCACGGGTCACCCCTTCGCCGCCACCGGCGCCCGGATCGTCGCCACCCTGGCCAAGCTGCTCGCGGAACGCGAGGGACCGGCCCGTGGGCTGGTCTCCATCTGCGCGGCGGGCGGACTGGGCGTCACCGCGATCCTCGAAAGCCCCTGAGCCCTCCCACGCACCATGCCGGCCACACCCTGACCCATGACGAGGAGCCGCACGTGTCAGTCGATCTGGTTGTTCCCGCCGGTGCGCCCACGCCGGTGGCACCGCACAAGAAGCAGGTGGACGGCGTGGTGAGGGAGGTGTCCGTACCGGCGCTCGTGCAGCCCGTCACGGACGGTTCGCTCGCCGACATCCCCTTCGACAACGCCCGCGAGGCGCCCGGGGACGCGGTCCTCAGCCGCAAGGACGCCGACGGCGTCTGGCAGGACGTGACCGCGGCCCAATTCGCCGAGGACGTCCTCGCCGTGGCGAAGGGGCTGATCGCCGAGGGCCTCGAGCCCGGCGACCGCGTCGCGATCATGTCGCGTACGACGTACGAGTGGACGCTTCTCGACTTCGCGGCCTGGGCCGCCGGGCTCGTCACCGTCCCGATCTACCCGACGTCGTCCGCCTTCCAGGCCCGCTGGATCCTCGAGAACTCCGGCGCCGTCGCCTGTGTCGTCGAGAGCGCCGCCCAGGCCAGGATGGTCAGCCAGGAACGCAGGCAACTGCCCGGCCTGGCCCACCTGTGGGAGTTCGACACGGCCGCCGTGGCACGACTGCGGAAGGCCGGTGAGAAGGCCGGCGTCCCCGACGCGGTCGTCACCGCCCGCAGGGCGGGGCTCACGCCCGACACCGTCGCGACCCTGATCTACACCTCCGGCACCACCGGCCGGCCCAAGGGCTGCGTGCTCACCCACGCCAACTTCTTCGCGGAGGTCGACAACGCGATCGAGTTGCTGCACCCCGTCTTCAAGTCCGTCAGCAAGGAACCCGCCTCCACTCTTCTCTTCCTGCCCCTGTCGCATGTCTTCGGACGCATGGTCGCCATCGGCTGCCTGCGCGCCCGGGTGCGGCTCGGGCACGCCCCGTCCATCCAGACGGACGACCTGCTGGCGGACATGGCCGGCTTCCGGCCGACGTTCCTGCTGGCCATCCCGTACGTACTGGAGAAGGTCTTCAACACCGGCCGCGCCACCGCGGAGAAGATGGGCCGGGCCTCCTCCTTCGACCGGGCCGCGAAGATCGCTCAGCGGTACGGGCAGGCGGTCGAGGCCGCCCAGCACGGCACCGGCCCCGGGCCCTCCCTCGGGCTGCGGGCGGCGCGTGCGCTGTACGACCCGCTGGTCTACCGGCGCATCCGCGCGGCCCTCGGCGGAAAGGTCCGCTACGCCATCTGCGGCGGCTCCCCCCTGGGCCGCCGGCTCGCCTCCTTCTACGCGGGCGCCGGTATCCAGGTCTTCGAGGGGTACGGCCTCACGGAGACCACGGCGGCGTCCACGGTGACCCCGCCGCTGCTGCCCCGGCTCGGGACGGTCGGCTGGCCGATGCCGGGCACGGGGGTGCGCATCGCCGAGGACGGCGAGGTGCTGTTGCGCGGCGGGCAGGTCTGCGGCGGCTACTGGGACGCCGAGAACGGAGCGGCCGTCCCGCTGACGGACGAGGAGGGCTGGCTGCCCACGGGTGACCTCGGGGCGCTCGACGAGGACGGCTATCTGACGATCACCGGCCGCAAGAAGGACATCATCATCACCTCCGGCGGCAAGAACGTCGCCCCCGCCCCGCTCGAGGACTGGCTGCGTGCCCACCCGTTGGTGTCCCAGTGCATGGTCGTCGGGGACAACCGCTCGTACATCACGGCCCTGCTCACGCTCGAGCAGGACGGGCTCGACCACTGGCGGCGGATGAAGAAGAAGGTGCATCTGCCGCTGGCCGACCTGGTGAAGGACGAGGAACTCCTCGGCGCGTTGCAGCGCGCGGTCGACGAGGCGAACCGCCTGGTGTCGCGGGCGGAGTCGATCCGCCGCTTCACGGTGCTGACGGCGGACTTCACGGAGGAGAGCGGCCATCTGACGCCGTCCCTGAAGCTGAAGCGCTCCGCGATCGCCCGTGACTTCGAGGCGGACATCGAGGCCCTCTACGACGGCCGGCGCGGCTAGGGTCTTTCGTTTGGATCAGGCCGGATCAGCGAGCGGGGTCTGGTGCCGTGCATCGACAACGCAGCGAGGTGCGGTGCCAGGGCACGCGAGCCCGGCAAGATCCGAACAAGAGGCCCTGGGGTCCCTCCGCCCGGGGCGCCCGCAAAGGCAGGAGCCCCGTCCCGTACGACCGTACGGGACGGGGCTCCTTGGGTACTGCGAGTCGTGCGCGATCGCCGACCCTGGCTGACTAGGCCGGGGTGACGTTCTCCGCCTGCGGGCCCTTCGGACCCTGGGTGACGTCGAAGTTCACGACCTGGTTCTCCTCGAGGGAGCGGAACCCGGACGCGTTGATCGCGGAGTAGTGGACGAAGACATCCGGGCCGCCGCCGTCCTGGGCGATGAAGCCGAAGCCCTTTTCAGCGTTGAACCACTTGACGGTTCCGGTAGCCATAAGCCCTCCTATGGGCCAAAGGGTTGCCCTGCTCCAGAACCTGCAAGAAGTCTGAAAACTACAAAAGCCTGCGGGTTACATGCTCCGCAGGCTCTGTACTGCAAGGGAAACCAAACTGCAACTTGCGTCGAGCCTAGCACGCAGCGTGTGGGCAGCGGTAGAGGTAAAGATCACTTCACCCGGACGTTTGACTGATCCCCCTCCGAGCTGACGAAGCCCAGCTCGGAGGGGGCGCGCCGGAGGGTCGTGGAGCCCCGGCGCGGGGCGGACGCGGCATCGGGTCTAGCCTCACGATGTGGACAGTCTTGGAGAAAGCACAGCATCCGACCTCCGTCGCAGCCGGCCGCGTGTCGGGCACATCCAGTTCCTGAACTGCCTTCCCCTTTACTGGGGGCTCGCCAGGACCGGAACTCTCCTCGATCTCGAACTGACGAAGGACACGCCGGAGAAGCTCAGTGAGCGGCTTGTCAGGGGCGAACTCGACATCGCGCCCGTCACGCTGGTGGAATTCCTGCGAAATGCAGATGAACTCGTCGCCTTTCCCGACCTCGCGGTCGGATGCGACGGCCCGGTGATGTCCTGCGTGATCGTCTCGCAGCTTCCGCTGGAACAGCTCGACAACGCACGGGTCGCGCTCGGCTCCACCTCCCGCACCTCCGTACGGCTCGCCCAGCTGCTGCTCGGCGAGCGGTACAAGGTCACCCCCGACTACTTCACGTGCCCGCCCGACCTCGGCGTGATGATGCAGGAGGCCGACGCGGCCGTCCTCATCGGTGATGCCGCGCTGCGGGCGTCCCTGCACGACGCTCCCCGACTCGGCCTCCAGGTCCACGACCTCGGCCAGATGTGGAAGGAGTGGACGGGCCTGCCGTTCGTGTTCGCCGTCTGGGCGGCCCGCAAGGACTACCTGGCCCGCGAGCCGGCCGTGGTGCACACCGTGCACGAGGCGTTCCTCGCCTCGCGTGACCTGTCCCTCGACGAGGTCGCCAAGGTCGCCGAGCAGGCGGCGCGCTGGGAGGCCTTCGACGCGGAGCTCCTGGAGCGCTACTTCACCACGCTGGACTTCCGCTTCGGCCCCGACCAACTCGAGGGCGTCCGGGAATTCGCCCGCAGAACCGGCCCGACGACCGGCTTCCCGGCGGATGTGAAGGTCGAACTCCTCGGACACGAAACCCGTCGGAACAGCCCTTAGTCTGAAGCCCTGACCGGCGGGGCGGGCCGAACGGGGGGAGTTCAGATGCAGGCACAGGCACTGGAACCGGGGGAGCCGCGCAGCATCGGCGCGTACCGGTTGCTCGGCAGACTCGGTGCGGGCGGTATGGGCCGTGTCTATCTCGGGCGCAGCGCGGGCGGTCGGACGGTCGCGGTCAAGGTCGTCCATCCCCACTTCGCCCTGGACAACGAGTTCCGGGCCCGGTTCCGGCGCGAGGTGGAGGCGGCGCGCCGGGTCGGGGGCGAGTGGACGGCGCCGGTGCTGGACGCGGACCCGGACGCGGCCCAGCCGTGGGTGGCGACCGGTTACGTCGCCGGACCTGCCCTGGCCGACGCGGTCGCCGAGCACGGGCCACTGCCCGACCGCTCGGCACGGGTGCTGGGGCGGGGACTCGCCCAGGCTCTGACGGCGGTGCACGGGGTGGGCCTGGTGCACCGTGACGTGAAGCCTTCCAACGTGCTGCTGACCCTGGAGGGTCCGCGGCTGATCGACTTCGGCATCGTGCGTGCCACGGACGGGACGGCGTCGCTCACCTCCACCGGGGCGTCCGTCGGATCGCCCGGCTACATGGCCCCGGAGCAGATCCTCGGCAGACGCGTCACCGGTGCGGCCGACGTCTTCTCGCTCGGTGCGACCCTGGCGTACGCCGCGACCGGTGAGGCCCCCTTCCCCGGAGACTCCTCCGCCGCGCTGCTCTACAAGGTGGTGCACGACGAGCCGGAGCTGGGGTCGCTCCGGGGCGACCTGCGGGAACTCGTCGCCGACTGCCTGGCCAAGGACCCCGCCGCACGGCCCGCCCCCGACGACATCGCGGCCAGACTCCTGCCCGAGGGGGTGGCCGGCGAGGGGTGGCTGCCGACGGCCATGGTCGAGCGGATCAGCCGGGCGGCGGTGGCGCTGCTGCATCTGGAGTCCTCGCCCGTGGGCGACGGGCCCGGTCCGGCACTGTCGGGGCCCGTTGACTTCAGCAGCCCCGCGGTCGGTGTGTTCGGCCCGCCTCTTTCCGGGACACCTGCCGCTCCGGAACCCCCGCGGCATCAGCCGTTCGGGCCGAGCGTCGCCGGGCCGGGAGCGTCGGGTCCGTCCGGCCCCTCGGGCCAGTCCGGCGGCCCCGGTCCGTCCGGCCCCTCGAGCCCATCGGGTCTCTCCAATCCCTCCAATCCGTCCGGCACCTTTGGCACGCCGGGTCCGGTCGGCCTGTCCGGTCCGGCCGGCGTCTCCCCCTCCGCCGGTCCGTCCAGTGGCCACGCCCCCTGTGCGAACGGTGTCTCGCCGACGGCCGGCCCTGTCCGGCGCGGACGCCAGATCAGCTGCGCCCTGGCGTTGGCGGTGGCCGGCGCAGTCGCCGCCGTGGCCGTCGGCAGCGTCTTCCTCCTCGAGTGGTTGCCCGGCAGAACAGACACGGGCAAAGGCGGCTCCGAGGCGGTCGGTTCGCCGTCGGGTGACAACGGGAGCGGCGGCTCCGGCGCGACGCGGCAACCGGCGGGCGGCGCCGGAGGCGCCGAGTCGCCGACCGGCTCCCCCGGCAGGGGCGCCACGGTTCCTCCGGCCTTCATCGGCACCTGGACAGGTGACGTGGAAGCGCCGACCACGTATTCGGAACACGTCCTCACCCTCGAGTTCACGGCCGGAAAGCAGAACGAGGAGGTCGCGCGCTCGACCGACCACCTCGTCCTGACGGGCGTCGCCGAGGCCAAGTGCCACGCCCTCGGCAAGCTCGTCTCGGCCACCGACACGTCCGTGCGCGTCGAGGAGCGCCTGGACCCGTACCGACCGAGCACGCCCGGTCAGTGCCAGGTGAGCAACACCGTCTGGGTGTTCACCCTCCAGGAGGACGGCACCCTGCGCTACGAACCCGAAGGCGCTGCGCCGGGACGGCAGTCGGGGACGCTCACCAGGACCGCTGGCTGAGGGCGGAGTCCCTCGCGGCGGACACCCTAGGCTGAGGTGCGACCGGCGCAGAAGGCCGAACGGGGGAGTTCAGATGCATCCGTTGGATGTGGGCGAGCCGCGCGAGATCGGGCCGTACCGGTTGCTCGGCAGACTCGGTGCGGGCGGTATGGGCCGTGTCTATCTCGGGCGCAGCGCGGGCGGTCGGACGGTCGCGGTCAAGGTCGTCCATCCGCACTTCGCGCTCGACGACGAGTTCCGGGCCCGGTTCCGGCGTGAGGTGGAGGCGGCGCGCCGGGTCGGGGGCGAGTGGACGGCGCCGGTGCTGGACGCGGACCCGGACGCGGCCCAGCCGTGGGTGGCGACCGGTTACGTCGCCGGACCCGCCCTCTCCCAGGCGGTCGTGGAGCACGGGCCGTTGCCCGTCCACTCGGTACGGGATCTGGGGGCCGGGCTCGCGAAGGCGCTCACCGTGGTGCACGGGCTGAGCCTGGTGCACCGTGACGTGAAGCCTTCCAACGTGCTGCTGACCCTGGAGGGTCCGCGGCTGATCGACTTCGGCATCGCCCGTGCCACCGACGGCACGGCGTCGCTCACCTCCACCGGGGTCTCCGTCGGATCGCCCGGCTACATGGCCCCGGAGCAGATCCTCGGCAAGGGCGTCACCGGCGCGGCCGACATCTTCTCGCTGGGTGCCGTCCTCGCGTACGCGGCGACCGGAACCGCGCCCTTCCCGGGCGACTCGTCGGCCGCGCTGCTCTACAAGGTGGTGCACGAGGAGCCCGAACTGGGCTCACTGGACGGCGAACTGCGGGACCTGGTCGCCGCGTGTCTGGCCAAGGACCCGGCGGCGCGGCCGGTCCCCGGCGAGATCGCGGACCGGCTGGCCGACGCTCCGCCGCAGGGTGCCGTCGGCCGGCTGCCGGGACCGCTGGTCGAGGAGATCAGCCGGGCGGCGGTCGAGCTGCTGCACCTGGAGTCCTCGTCGCCGGAGCCCGCGTCCTCAACCGCCCCGGAGTCCGGGCCCACGGCGTCGTCCGGGCCCTCGTCCGGGCCCTCGTCCGGGCCCTCGTCCGAGAACCCGTCCGCGCTCGCGGCCCCCTCACCCAATGCGTCCGGCCCCGTCGCGTTCAGCAGCCCGGCCGTCGGAGCCTTCGGCCCGCCCGTGGAACCGGGGACACCGGGGCAGGCCCCCGCGACGTGGGGTCCGCCTGCGGCGCCCGACGCCCCGACCGGTACGGCGTCCACCCCGCGGAAGGGACTCACGGTCTCGGCGTCCGGCGGCAGTCCCGGCGGCCCCGGCCGCCCCGGCCGCAGGATCAGCTGCACCCTCGCGCTCACGGTCGCGGGCGCCCTCGCCGCCGTCACCGTAGGCGGCGGGGTCATCCTCGACATGTGGGGGAACGGCGGTGCCGGCGCCGACAAGGGCGACGCCGGCGCGCAACCCCCGCCCGCAGCGACGGCCTCCACGTCACCGCCCGGTGCCGAAGGGCCCGAGCAGGTCGACGAGGTGCCCAAGGGATTCGTCGGCACCTGGACCGGTCCGGCGACCGAGCGGAGCGGCCTGCCGCACGGCACCCTGACGGTCACCGTCACCGAGGGCAGGAAGGGCGAGGACGTCGTCCGTACGACCACTTCGCTCTCGATGTTCGGCGTCACCGTCGAGTGCCACGGCGTGGGCAGGCTCGCAGCCGGCAGCACCACCGGGAAACTGAGGATCGAGGAACGCACGGACACGGAACGGCCCTCGAAGGGCCAGTGCACCGGGGGCGAGGCCCGATTGGACCTCACGCTCGCCGGTGACGGCACGCTGCGGTACCAGTCCCACGAGGATGCCGCGGGCCGTCCCACCGCGACGCTCACGAAGAAGCCCGGCTGACGGCCCGGCCGAGGCGGTGGCGTAGCCTGGATCGGTCCGTAGCTCCACCGTAAAACCGCCGAAGGGTGACGCCCGGTGACCGAGAAGGCCGATCTTCAGCCCGTCCTGGACCGTGCCGCCGAAGGCGGGCGGATCACGCCGGAGGAAGCGCTCGAGCTCTACCGTTCCGCACCGCTGCACGCCCTCGGCGCCGCGGCGGACGCGGTGCGGCGCCGTCGGTACGCCGGCAGCGAGCACATCGCGACGTACATCGTCGAGCGCAACATCAACTACACCAACGTGTGTGTCACGGCCTGCAAGTTCTGCGCCTTCTACGCACCGCCGAAGGACACCGCGAAGGGCTGGACCCGCGACCTCGACGACATCCTGCGCCGCTGCGCGGAGACCGTCGAACTCGGCGGCACCCAGATCATGTTCCAGGGCGGCCACCACCCGGACTACGGAGTCGAGTACTACGAGGAGCACTTCGCGGCCATCAGGAAGGAGTTCCCCCAGCTGGTGATCCACTCGCTCGGCGCGTCCGAGGTGGATCACATGGCACGGATCTCCAAGGTGTCCGTCGAAGAGGCGATCACGCGCATCCACGCCGCCGGCCTCGACTCGTTCGCGGGCGCCGGTGCCGAGCTCCTGCCCGAGCGGCCGCGCAAGGCGATCGCCCCGCTCAAGGAGTCCGGCGAGCGGTGGCTGGAGATCATGGAGATCGCGCACAACCTGGGTGTGGAGTCCACGTCCACGATGCTGATGGGCACCGGCGAGACGAACGCCGAGCGCATCGAGCACCTGCGCATGATCCGCGACGTGCAGGACCGCACGGGCGGCTTCCGCGCCTTCATCCCTTACACGTACCAGCCGGAGAACAACCACCTCAAGGGCCGTACGCAGGCCACGCTCTTCGAGTACCTCCGCATGATCGCGATCGCCCGGCTCTTCCTCGACAACGTCGCGCACATCCAGGGCTCCTGGCTGACCACCGGCAAGGAGGTCGGCCAGTTGTCGCTGCACTACGGTGCGGACGACCTCGGCTCGATCATGCTCGAGGAGAACGTCGTCTCCTCCGCGGGCGCCAGGCACCGCTCCAACCGCATGGAGATCATCGACCTGATCCGCAAGGCGGGCCGCGTCCCCGCGCAGCGGACCACGACGTACGAGCACATCGTCGTGCACGACGACCCGGCGGACGACCCGGTCGACGAGCGCGTCGCCTCGCACATCTCGTCCACGGCGATCGAGGGCGGTACGGCCCACCCCGAGCTGAAGCTGCTCCCGGCGAACTGACGCGACGGTGCTCACGATCCACGTCGCAGAGGCGTCGCCGGAGCTCGCCGTCCTCGTCGACGGCGCGCAGATCGCCGCCGTCGGCCCGTACGAGGACCTCGCCGCCGTCCGCCCGCAGGCGCGGGTGCGGCGGTGGCCCGGCATCCTCACTCCCGGCCTGCTCAACCCCTACGGTCCCGAGCTCCTCGAGGGCACCTATCACCCCGACCCGCGCGAGGCGGCCGAGTTCGGCACCGAGCCGATCACCGGGGAGCGCGCGCAGGCTCTCTTCCGGGCCGACGAATCGCGGCGGGGCGCCTCCGCGCGCCGGGGAGTCCAGCGGCTGCTCGCGCACGGGACGGTCGCCATCGCGGGCGAGCTGCGCGGCCGGCCCGCCGTCGACGCCGTACGGCGGGCCGGGATCGCCGTGGGCGGACGCCCGGCGAATCTGCGAGGGCCCGTCTCCTTCTCTCCCGTGCCGCTGATCCTGCTGCCGGCACCGGCCCCGGGCGGCCCCGCCCGGTTCGCCGTGTTCGACGTGCCGGACCGGGCCGAGCTGGTGCGGCAGGGGGCGTCGACCTGCGTGGCCACGGTCATCGGCGGCCGCCTGGTCCACCGGAGCAGATAGCGACGCCCCGGCCGCCGGCCACCCGCCCGGGACCGACTTCTGCTTCTCCTCCGTCGGCTGTTCGTCCGCGATCCGGACCAGGTCGAGGAAGGCCAGGGGGCCGGCGGCAACGGGTCGTTGGTCAGCGGAGCCGAGATGATCGACGTACGTGGTCCGGTGCAACCTGTGCTGGTTCGCCCGAGCGAATGCCTCGGAGTCCTGCTCGTTGCCGGGGGCATCGGCCCGCCCCTCCGGGGTCGTGATGATCCGCTGCACGCTTTCAACGCTCTCTGAGCGCCCGCGCCGGGAAACGGTCGCACACGACATGCACGGGCCGGTCGCGGGGCGCGCGGGAACCCGGGTCGGAGCACGGGCAGGGCCGGGTTGCACAATGGGTCCGTGACCCGAGCATCCCTGGAAAAGCAGCCGCACGAAGTCGCCTCGATGTTCGACGACGTGGCGGCGAACTACGACCTCACCAACGACGTGCTCTCGCTCGGCCAGGACCGCCGCTGGCGCAAGGAGGTCGCGAAGGCCGTGGATGCCCGCCCCGCGGAGAAGGTCCTCGACCTCGCCGCCGGTACCGGCACCTCGTCGCTGCCCTTCACCGCCGCCGGAGCGTACGTCGTGCCCTGCGACTTCTCCCTCGGCATGCTGCGCGAGGGCAAGAAGCGCAACCCCTGGCTCCCGCTCACCGCCGGCGACGCGACGAGGCTGCCGTTCGCCGACGACGTCTTCGACGCGGTGACGATCTCCTTCGGGCTGCGCAACGTGCAGGACACGGACGCGGCACTGCGCGAACTGCACCGGGTGACCAAGCCCGGCGGGCGCGTCGTGATCTGCGAGTTCTCCCACCCGACGTGGGCGCCGTTCCGGACCGTGTACGAGGAGTACCTGATGCGGGCGCTGCCTCCGGTGGCACGCGCGGTCTCGTCCAACCCGGACGCGTACGTCTACCTCGCCGAGTCGATCCAGAGCTGGCCGGACCAGCCCGCACTGGCCGGCCGCCTCCAGCAGGCCGGCTGGTCCAAGGTCGCGTGGCGCAACCTCTCCGGCGGCATCGTGGCGCTGCACCGCGGCACCAAGCCTCGCTGAGCACCCGGGTCATGGAGCTGCACGCGGTCGCCGTGGACTACCAGGCGGTCCTGGAGCAGATCGCCGCCGATGTCGCGCCGTTGATCGGCAGCGGCACGCCTGCCGAGTACATTCCGGCGCTCGCCGGCGTCGACCCGAGCCGCTTCGGCATGGCCGTCGCCGACGTCGGCGGCAAGGTGTACGGAGTGGGGGACTGGCAACACCCCTTCTCCGTACAGTCGATCACCAAGGTGTTCACCCTCGCGCTGGCCCTCGCGCAGGGTGACGACCTGTGGGAACGCGTCGGCCGCGAACCCTCCGGCAACCCGTTCAACTCGCTGGTGCAGCTGGAGTACGAGAACGGCATCCCGCGCAACCCGTTCATCAACGCGGGCGCCCTCGTCGTCACCGACCGGCTGCAGACCCTGACCGGTGACGCGAGCAGCGAACTTCTGGAGTTCCTGCGGCAGGAGAGCGGCAACCCGAACCTGGCCTTCGATCCCGAGGTCGCGGAGTCGGAGTCCGCGCACGGCGACCGCAATGCCGCACTCGCCCACTTCATGGCCTCGTACGGGAACATCGGCAACCCCGTGCCGACGCTGCTGGACCACTACTTCTGGCAGTGCTCGATCGAGATGAGCTGTGCCGATCTGACGCTCGCGGCCCGCTTCCTGGCCCGGCACGGACTGCGTGCCGACGGCTCGCGGCTGCTCACGCGCAGCGAGGCCAAGCAGGTCAACGCCGTGATGCTGACCTGTGGCACCTACGACGCGGCCGGTGAGTTCGCCTACCGGGTGGGGCTGCCCGGCAAGAGCGGTGTCGGGGGCGGGATCGTTGCGGTCGTGCCGGGCCGGTGCACGCTGTGCGTGTGGAGCCCCGGACTGGACGCGCGGGGCAACTCGGTGGCGGGAGTGGCGGCGCTGGACCGTTTCACGACGCTCACCGGTCTCTCCGTGTTCTGACGCCACCCCAGCTGGGCGCTGCGGAAGCCGAGTTGACGGGAACCGGCGGCCGGTGAAGATGAGTCAGTTGTCTACGACCGTTTACAACGCCCCTGTCTTCCCGCACGGCCTCCCCTGTTCTCCGGTCTCGTCCCCTGCTCTTTCGGAGTCTCTCCATGGCGTCGTACTGCCCGCACTGCGGCACACCGTCCCCGGACGATGCGCGATTCTGCATGAAATGCGGGAAGGAGCGGCTGCCCGAAGTGCCGGCGGCGCCACCGGCACCGCCGCCGTCAGCGACCCCGGCGGCCCCCGTGATGCCGACGGCCCCGCCTCCACCGGCGTACGGTCCCGGCCCCGCACAGCCGTCGCCCGTCGGCGCCTACCTCGGCCGGGCCTTCCGGGGCGACTGGCTGTCGTCCGCCAAGGCCGCGCTCTGGCCGGCCGGACTGCTGCTCGTGCTCGCGATCGCGCTGGCCTTTCCGACCTACGGCCAGGGCGACGAGGTCGTTGTCGGCTGGAGCGACCGGCTGCGCATCGCGCTGGCGCTGCTGCTGCAGGGTGTCGGCGGCAGCCTCGAACTGAAGGTGGCGGGACCCTCGCAGTACGGCCCCGGCGGTTCCGGCTCGGGGTACGGCTCCGGCTCGGGGTACGGCTCCGGCTCCGGGTACGGCGGGGCCTACGGTGGCTCCTACGGCTCCGACATGGACGAGTTCGCGCAGGGAGCGGCGCAGCTCTCCGTCGTACCGCTGACGGTGACGGCCCTGCTGATCGCGGCGCTCTGGTTCGGCGCGCGGCTGCTGCGGTCGCGCGGCGAGGGCATGGAGGCCGCCGTACGCGTCTCCGTCCTGGTCACGGGCTTGGTGCTGGTCCTCGGTCTGTTCGCGCAGCCGGAGATCGAGGGGGTGCGGGTCTCCTCCGCACCCGTGCTCGCCGCTCTCGGCGCGCTCGCGATCTCGTTCGTCGTCACGGCCTGGGTGCTGGGGCGTGACCTGCTCGCGGCCCGGATCGCCGGGCGGCCGGCAGCCGTGTCCACGGTCCGCGCACTCGGTACGGCAGCCGGCGTGCTGGGTGTGGTGGTCGGGTTGTGCTCGCTGGTCGGATTCATCGTGTTCGCCAACACGGACGACGTGGACGGCACGGCTCTGCTGTTCGCCCTGCCGATCCTGCCCAACGTCGGGTTCGCGGTTCTCGGGCTGAGCTGGGGCGTGCCCGTGGAGTACACCTTCCGGGGCGGCAGCGGCTGGGGCTCCGGAGTGGAGAGCGGCAGCGTCGGACTCGGCGAGATCTCCGACGAGTGGGGCGGCGGTGCCGTGGCCGGTGTGCTGGCGCTGGGCGTCGTGTGTGCTCTGGCCATCGGCCTGTGGACGGCCCGCCGCTCGGCCGACCGTCGTGAGCAGGTGCTGGCCGGGGCGTTCGCGCTGGGGCTCCTGCTGGTGTTCACCGGACTCAGCGGGGTCACCACGGACGCGGCGGGCGGCGTCGCCGACATCGGCGCCCTGGGCAGGGCCGAGATCGCCCCGAGCGTTCCGGACGCCCTGCTGTTCGGTCTGCTGTGGGTGGGCGGAGCGCTGCTGCTCGGCCCGGTGCTGCTGCGGGTCGCGGGCGGAGGGGCGGCGACGGCCGCGGCCGCGCCGCCCGTGCCGCCGCCTGTGTGGCCGGTCGCGGGTCAGCCGCCCACGGCTCCCGCCGGTCCCGACCAGGTGGCGGGCACCGCGCCCGCGGCTCCCGCCGGTCCCGACCAGGTGGCGGGCACCCCGCCCGCGCCGCCCGCCACGGAGCCCGTCGCCGGCCCGGCCCCCGCCGTGACCGTACCCACGCCCACCGCCGTCGACGGCGGAGCCGCGGCGTACGTTCCCGGGCCGTACGCGCCGCCGCCCCCGCCTCCCGGCACATACGACGAGCCTGCCGCCGACGGGGGCCGCAGGCGGCGGGTCCTGGTGTGGACGGCCACCCTCGTCGCCGCGTTCGTCATCGGCGGCGGGGCGACGGCAGGCGTCCTGATGCTTCAGAACAAGGACGACAAGGCCGACCCGTCGGTCGAGGTCGTCGAGAAGCCCGGTACCGACGCGAAGGGATCCGCGCAGCCCTCGGCCCCCTCCTCCCAGTCCTCGCCGTCGCCGTCACCCACCGCGCCGCCGGCCGCCTCCCCGACGCCCTCGCCCCGTGACGCCGGGCCGTCGGACGGCACCGACCCCGGGCTCCCCGCCGGTTTCGTGCTCAAGCAGGACCCCGCCGGGTTCTCCATCGGGGTGAGGGAGGGCTGGTCACGTCGCCAGGTCGGCAGCCAGATCTTCTATGAGGCCCCCACCGGCGGGGACTACGTCCAGGTCGGGATCGTCAGGAACACCCCGATGAGTTCGTACGAGAACTTCGCCGGCCTCGAGCAGAAGCACCTGGCGAACAGCGGCAGCGACTACGAGCGGGTCCGCATGGAGGAGAACACGTACCAGGGACGGCCGGGCGCGATCTGGGAGTTCACGCACATTCCCGAGCCCGACGAGAGCGACCGCCGGCGCCACGTCATCGACCAGGCGTTCGTCGCCGCCGACGGCACGGAGTACGCGATCCTCGCCGCCGGACCCGCCGACGAGTGGGACCCGGTCGAGGACACGGTGTTCTCCACGGCCGTCAGCACGTTCAGGCTGGGCTGAGCCCGCTCAGCTCCAGCCGGAAGCAGTACCCCTGTTGCTTCGACGGAGTCGTGAAGGTCTCGGCCAGCTCCATGCCGAGCCGCCGGGTCACGGCGATGGACCGCTCGTTCTTCGAGTGCACCATCGCCACGACCCGCTCCACCCCCGCCGCCCGTACCCGCTCCAGCGTGGTGCGGGCGGCGGCGGTCGCATAGCCCTTGCCCCATGCGGAACGGGCCAGCCGCCAGCCGATCTCGATCTCGCCGACGGGGCCGAAGTCCTTGTGCGGCCAGGGCTGGGCGCCGGTGAAGCCGATGACGCCGCCCTCCTCGTCGAGCATCGTCCACAGGCAGAAGCCGTACTCCGCGTCATGCCTGCGCTGGCGCGCGGTGAGCTCCTCGTAGACGGACAGTTCGGCCGCTGCTCCGCCGTGGAACTCCATGACGTCCGGGTCGTCGAACACGCGGTGCCATGCGACGGCGTCCTCGTCCGTGGGCACCCGGAGCTGTATGACGGGAAGCGGCCTGCTGGTCATAGACGGAGCCCTTCGGTCGGTTGATCGGTACGCCACCTTAGACTGCACAAGACTGCACCTGTCGTGTGCCGTTCGGTACGCAATATCGACAGCGCCCCATCGAATCCTCGGGAGAAGCCGCCGTGACCGAAGCCCTCACCGAGCACACTGCCGATGTGATCGTCGTCGGGGCGGGCCCGGCCGGCTCCACCACCGCGTATTACCTGGCCAAGGCCGGGCTGGACGTGCTGCTGCTGGAGAAGACCGCCTTCCCGCGCGAGAAGGTCTGCGGTGACGGCCTCACCCCCCGCGCCACCAAGCAGCTCGTCTCGATGGGGATCGACATCTCGGAAGAGGCCGGCTGGCTGCGCAACAAGGGCCTGCGGATCATCGGCGGCGGTGTGCGGCTCCAGCTGGACTGGCCGGATCTCGCCTCCTACCCGGACTACGGTCTGGTCCGCAAGCGCGACGACTTCGACGAGCAGTTGGCGAGGCAGGCGCAGAAGGCGGGTGCCCGCCTCTACGAGCGCTGCAACGTGGGCGCGCCGGTCATCGACGACCGCACGGGCCGGATCACCGGTGTGCACGCCAAGCTCGGCGAGGAGAAGACCCCGGTCACCTTCCAAGCCCCGCTCGTCGTCGCCGCCGACGGCAACTCCTCCCGGATCTCGCTGGCCATGGGCCTGCACCGGCGCGAGGACCGTCCGATGGGCGTGGCCGTCCGCACGTACTTCACCTCGCCGCGCCACGACGACGACTACCTCGAGTCGTGGCTGGAGCTGTGGGACCGCCGTGGCCCGGGCGAGGACCGGCTGCTGCCCGGTTACGGCTGGATCTTCGGCATGGGCGACGGCACCTCCAACGTCGGCCTGGGTGTGCTCAACACCTCCGCCTCCTTCAAGGAGCTGGACTGGCGCGAGGTCCTCAAGGCCTGGTGCGCCTCGATGCCGGAGGACTGGGGCTACACGCCGGAGAACATGACCGGCCCGATCCGCGGGGCGGCCCTGCCGATGGCGTTCAACCGCCAGCCCCACTACACACGCGGGCTGCTGCTGGTCGGCGACGCCGGCGGCCTGGTCAACCCGTTCAACGGCGAGGGCATCGCGTACGCGATGGAGTCCGGCCAGATCGCGGCCGAGGTCATCGTCCAGGCCCACGCCCGCCGGACGCCTTCCCAGCGCGAACTCGCCCTGCACCGCTACCCGAAGGTCCTCAAGGACACCTACGGCGGCTACTACACGCTGGGCCGCGCGTTCGTGAAGCTGATCGGCAACCCGAAGGTCATGAAGATCGCGACCCAGCGGGGTCTGACCCACCCGATGCTGATGAAGTTCACGCTCAAGATGCTGGCCAACCTGACCGACCCGTCGGGCGGCGACGCGATGGACCGCATCATCAACGGCCTGTCCAAGGTCGCGCCGAAGGCCTGAGGTCCGGCATGCCGCCGGGCGGCGTGCGGATGCGTCCGGCGCTGCCCGGCGACGCCGAGGCACTGTGCGCGGCACACGTGGACAACCGGGACCATCTCGCACCCTGGGAGCCGCGCCGCGCCGAGGAGTTCTTCACGGTCGACGGCCAGGCCCGCCGCATCGACGGCGCCTGGCGCGACCACCGCCTGTTCCAGCGCATCCTGCACGACCGGCCCCCGCACCTCTGACAGCGGCGCCCCGGCGTCAACGTCCCTTCGCCACCGGGGCAGGCGACGCGCCGTCGCGGGCGGCCGTGGGCGGCCCGTCCAGGTGACGGACGGGCCGCCCGCCGCTCCGGGGCCGGTGCGAGGATGGGCGCTCGCGGGGATACGGGGAGGCTCATGATGTCCGGGCGGTCCGGTCTGCTCAAGGACGCGTCGCTCACGGCGGTCACCGCCGGGATCGTCGCCACCGTCGTCTCGTACGCGGGACCGCTCGCCCTGGTCCTCGCAGCGGCCGACGCCGCCGGGCTCACCGCCGTACAGACCTCCTCCTGGGTCTGGGCGATCTCCATCGGCGCGGGACTCACCTGCATCGGGCTCAGCTGGTGGAGCCGCGCGCCCGTCATCACCGCGTTCTCCACGCCGGGCGTCGCCATCCTGGTCACGGCCCTGCCGCAGCACGGCTACGCGGAGGCGATCGGCGCGTTCCTCGTGGCCGGGCTGGCGGCCACGCTTCTGACCGTCACCGGGGTGTTCGCCAGGGTGCTGGCCAAGATCCCCGAGGGCGTCGTCTCCGCGATGCTCGCGGGGATCCTCTTCTCCTTCGGCGTCGACATCTTCACCTCGCTGCACGCATCGCCCCTGTCGGCGGGGTCGATGCTCGTCGCGTATCTCCTCGCTCGCCGCTTCGTCCCCACGTACGCGGTGGTGGCGGCGCTCGTCGTCGGTGTCGCCGTCGCGGCCGTGACCGGCGGGCTGGGCGTCGACGTACCGGGCCCCGGCTTCGCCGTCCCGAACTTCACGGCACCGGAGTTCTCGGCAGGTGCGCTCGTCGGCATCGGTGTCCCGCTGCTGGTGGCGACGCTCGCCGGCCAGTACGCCCCGGGCCTGGCGGTCCTGCACGCGTCCGGCTACCGGCCCGACGCCAGGGTGGTGTGCGGGGCGACGGGCGTCGCCTCCGTGCTGCTGGCCCCGTTCGGCTCGCACGCGCTCAACCCGGCGGCCATCACCGCCGCGATCTGCACCGGCCCGGACGCGCACCGGGATCCGTCCCGGCGCTGGGTGGCCGGGGTCGCCTGCGGTGCCGGCTATCTCGTCGTCGGCTGCTTCGGCTCGACGCTGGTGGCCCTCTTCACCGGGTTGCCCGAAGCGCTCGTCCTCACTCTCGCCGGGGTCGCCCTGCTCGGATCGCTGGCAGGAAGCCTGGCCCGGACGGTCGCGGACGACGCGAGCCGCGAGGTCTCCGTGCTCACCTTCCTCGCCACCGCGTCCGGTGTGACCGTCGCCGGGATCGGCTCCCCCTTCTGGGGTCTGCTCGTGGGCGTCGGCGCCCATCTGCTGCTCGGCGGCGGCCGCTCGGGCAGCGGCCCGTCCGGCCCGGAACGTCAGGTCGCTGCGGGCGGCGTCCCGGACAAGGACCGGGCGGCGGAGCGCCGGCCGTAGGGCTCGTCGCGACGGCGCCGCCGTCCGCGAGGGGCGTGGCACGAACTCGACGCGAGGGAGAGCACGCCCCGGCCGGATGAGGGCGCGGACCGTCTTCGGTCACGGGCGCCGGGCGGCTGCCCGGCGCCGACGCGTATGCGGGAAGGCCGCCGCCCCCTGGGGAGCGACGGCCCTTCGTGGCACAGAGGCACTCGGACGACCGAGTGCTGAGGGAATGTCAGAGGACGCGGACCGCGCCGCTCGCCGGGTAGCCGGACAGGTCCTGGATGACGACGCCCTTGCTGGGGTTGGCGGCGTCGAGGTACTGGCCGTCGCCGATGTAGACGCCCGTGTGGTAGGCCGAACCGGCGCCGCCCCAGTAGAGGATGTCGCCGATCTGCAGGTTCGACGTTCCCACCTGGGTGCCGGCCACCGACTGGTCCTGGGAGACGCGGGGCAGGTCGATGCCGACCTGACGGTAGGCGGCCTGGACCAGGCTGGAGCAGTCCCAGGCGTTGGGGCCGGTGGCGCCCATGATGTACGCGTCGCCGAGCTGCGCCTTGAGGAAGGCGACCACGGTCGCGGCGCTGCCGGTGGCGGAGCTGCCCGCGGAGCTGTAGGCGGAGAGCGAGGTGCGCTCGGAGTCGCGGGACGCGCGCTCCTGGGCGGCGGCCTCGGCGCGCTTCTTCGCCTCTTCCTTCTCCTTGGCCTCGGCCTCGCGGTCCGCCTCGGCCTTGGCCGTCCTGGCGTCCTTCGCGGCCTTGGCCGCGGCGGCGTCCTCCTGTGCCTGCAGCTGCGCCTGGAGTTCGAGGTCCAGGGCGACCTGCTGCGTGGCTTCGGCGGACTGCGCGACCGCGTTGATGGCGTCGGCCGTGAGAAGGGGCATCTCGATGGTCTCGGTCACCGGCTCGGCATTCGCCGGCCCGGCGGCACCTGCCACCGCGATGGTGCTGAGGAAGCCACCGGCAACTCCGGCCCGTATCGCCAGTTTCGAGGCGCTGCGGCGGGGCTTCCGGTGGCTGGGTATGTGAGCGGTGTGGGACATGAGTACAACCGCTATCAGGGCTTGACGGTTCCCTTCAAGAAACGTGTGTTGCGCCACAGTTACGACCGGAACCACTGAATCCGCTCCGCATGGACCCTTATTGACGCCGTAACGGGCAAAACGGTCAGGGGTGATCCGGCCCGTGATCACGGTCTTTCCGTAAAAGGTCCGAATTGCCGCAGGCTTACCACCCCTTTACGTCGTTGGCCAAGCCCGCTTTTGTTGAACTCTTGAGGGAGTGGCGCAGGTCACAGAACGGTCAACGTCCGGGCGTCCGGGAGGTCGTGAACCCGCGCCCGGGTCCACCGCGATCCGCCAGATCCCACTGCCGGGTGACCCCGCGTCCAATATCACCCGATGCGGTCCATCTCCAATTTGCGTGTACCTAACACCACTTGATATTGGGCCACGCCTCCGACCAGCGGTGACGGCTCCAGATGTCACGTCTGGTGATCACCCGGGAGCTTCGCGTACGAAGATCACCGCTCATCCGGCTTCATGATCCTTCGTCGGGTGGTGGAGATCACAAACTCCATGACCGACCCCGTGTCGCAGATCACAGACCGACAGGCATAGGATGCGGGGCAAACGGGCTTGTGAACTGCCTCACATGGACACGATCTTCGAGGCGGCGAGGCGGACGGCCCGGTGCGGTCCAACGGTCAGAGACGACTGGAAGGAGCGAGGAGGGTGAATGCTTACGCGCCCATCCTTGTGCTCGGCGCCCTCGGGGCAGGGTTTGCGATCTTCTCCGTGGTCATGGCCACGCTTATCGGTCCCAAGCGGTACAACCGGGCAAAGCTCGAAGCGTACGAGTGCGGCATCGAGCCCACTCCTACGCCCGCCGGAGGCGGACGCTTCCCGATCAAGTACTACCTGACGGCGATGCTCTTCATCATTTTCGACATCGAGATCGTCTTCCTCTATCCCTGGGCCGTCACCTTCGACGCCCTGGGGATCTTCGGGCTCGTGGAGATGCTGCTCTTCGTGCTCACCGTCTTCGTCGCCTACGCGTATGTGTGGCGGCGCGGCGGCCTGGAATGGGACTGAGGGGCTGAGGGGCACACCATGGGAATCGAAGAGAAGCTGCCGAGCGGTTTCGTACTCACGACCGTCGAACAGGCCGCGGGCTGGGTGCGCAAGTCATCCGTCTTCCCCGCGACCTTCGGCCTGGCCTGCTGCGCCATCGAGATGATGACGACCGGCGCCGGGCGGTACGACCTGGCCCGCTTCGGCATGGAGGTCTTCCGCGGCTCGCCGCGCCAGGCGGACCTGATGATCGTGGCCGGCCGGGTGAGCCAGAAGATGGCGCCCGTCCTGCGCCAGGTCTACGACCAGATGCCCAACCCCAAGTGGGTCATCTCCATGGGCGTTTGCGCGTCATCGGGCGGAATGTTCAACAATTACGCGATTGTGCAGGGTGTTGATCATATTGTCCCCGTTGATATCTATCTGCCGGGCTGCCCGCCGCGCCCCGAGATGCTGATGGACGCGATTCTCAAGCTCCACCAGAAGATCCAGAGCTCCAAGCTCGGCGTGAACGCGGAGGAAGCGGCCCGCGAGGCGGAGGAGGCGGCCCTCAAGGCGCTCCCGACGATCGAGATGAAGGGGCTGCTGCGATGACGGACCAGCCGAACCCGGAGAAGGAGCTCTCGGAGCAGAACCTTCCCGGGCAGCGCGGTGAGCACGGCGAGGAGATCCGCGTCCAGCGCGGCATGTTCGGCGCCAACAACGGAGGCGACACGTCCGGTTACGGAGGGCTCGTACGCTCCGTACGCCTGCCGGGGGCGGCCTCACGACCGTACGGCGGCTGGTTCGACGAGGTCGCCGACGAGCTCGAGGGCGCGCTGGAGGAGCAGGGACTCGTCCCGGAGAACGCCTTGGAGAAGACGGTCGTCGACCGCGGCGAACTCACCTTCCACGTCGCCCGCGAGCACCTGCCGCAGGTTGCCAAAACCCTTCGCGACGACCCGGCGCTGCGCTTCGAACTCTGCACCGGCGTGAGCGGGGTGCACTACCTGGAGGACAAGGGCCGCGAGCTGCACGCCGTATACCACCTGCGCTCGCTCACCCACGGCCGTCTGATCCGGCTCGAGGTCTCGGCCCCCGACAGCGACCCGCACGTCCCGTCGCTGGTGTCGGTCTATCCGACGAACGACTGGCACGAGCGCGAGACCTACGACTTCTTCGGTCTCGTCTTCGACGGCCACCCCGCCCTCACCCGGATCATGATGCCGGACGACTGGCAGGGCTTCCCGCAGCGCAAGGACTATCCGCTCGGCGGTATCGCCGTCGAGTACAAGGGCGCCCAGATCCCGGCTCCGGACCAGCGGAGGTCGTACTCGTGAGCTCCCACCCGTCGCCCGACCACCGCCCCGCAATGACTCCCTCCGGGAGGCTGTGATGAGTACCGCATCCGCACGCGAGACCACAGAGGGACCCGTCTACACGGTCACCGGTGGCGACTGGGACGAGGTCGTCCAGTCCGCGGCCAAGGCCGACGACGAGCGCATCGTCGTCAACATGGGCCCGCAGCACCCGTCCACGCACGGCGTGCTCCGGCTGATCCTGGAGATCGACGGCGAGACCGTCACCGAGGCCCGCTGCGGCATCGGCTACCTCCACACCGGCATCGAGAAGAACCTCGAGTACCGGACCTGGACGCAGGGCACCACGTTCGTCACGCGCATGGATTACCTGACGCCGTTCTTCAACGAGACGGCGTACTGCCTGGGCGTGGAGCGGCTGCTCGGCATCGAGGACCAGATCCCGGACCGGGCGACGATCATCCGCGTCCTGCTGATGGAGCTCAACCGGCTCTCGTCGCACCTCGTGTGCATCGCCACCGGCGGTATGGAGCTCGGCGCCACCACGATCATGATCTACGGATTCCGTGATCGTGAACTCATTCTCGACATCTACGAGCTGATCACCGGCCTGCGCATGAACCACGCGTACATCAGGCCCGGCGGACTCGCCCAGGACCTGCCGCCGGGCGCGGTCGACCAGCTCCGCGAGTTCGTGAAGACCATGAAGAAGAACCTGCCGGAGTACGACAAGCTCGCCACCGGCAACCCGATCTTCAAGGCCCGTATGCAGGACGTCGGCTACCTGGACCTGACCGGATGCATGGCGCTGGGCGCCACCGGACCGGTCCTGCGCTCCGCGGGCCTCGCCCACGACCTGCGCAAGACCGACCCGTACTGCGGCTACGAGACGTACGACTTCGACGTACCGACCGCCGACACCTGCGACTCGTACGGCCGCTTCCTCATCCGTCTCGAGGAGATGCGGCAGTCGCTGAGGATCGTCGAGCAGTGCCTGGACCGGCTGGAGCCGGGCCCGGTGATGGTCGCCGACAAGAAGATCGCCTGGCCCGCGCAGCTCGCGCTCGGCCCCGACGGCCTCGGCAACTCCCTCGACCACATCAAGAAGATCATGGGCACCTCCATGGAGGCCCTGATCCACCACTTCAAGCTGGTGACCGAGGGATTCCGGGTGCCGGCCGGGCAGACGTACGCCGCGATCGAGTCCCCCAAGGGCGAGCTCGGCGTCCATGTCGTCTCCGACGGCGGGACCCGGCCCTTCCGGGTCCACTTCCGCGACCCCTCGTTCACCAACCTGCAGGCCATGGCGGCCATGTGCGAAGGCGGCCAGGTCGCCGACGTCATCGTCGCCGTCGCGTCCATCGACCCCGTGATGGGAGGCGTCGACCGATGACGGACGTATCGCTGGGCATGCCGCAACTGCCCGCGCCGGACTACCCGGCCGATGTGCGCGCGAGGCTGGAGGCGGACGCGAAGGAGATCATCGCCCGCTACCCCGGCAGCCGGTCCGCCCTGCTGCCGCTGCTGCACCTGGTGCAGTCGGAAGAGGGCCATGTGACCCGTACGGGCATGCGGTTCTGCGCCGAGATGCTCGACCTCACGACGGCGGAGGTCACCGCGGTCGCCACCTTCTACACCATGTACCGGCGCAGGCCCTCCGGCGACTACCAGGTCGGCGTCTGCACCAACACGCTGTGCGCGGTGATGGGCGGCGACGCGATCTTCGAGGAGCTGAAGGAGCACCTCGGCGTCGGCAACAACGAGACGACCGAGGACGGCAAGGTCACCCTCGAGCACATCGAGTGCAACGCGGCCTGCGACTTCGCGCCCGTCGTGATGGTCAACTGGGAGTTCTTCGACAACCAGACGCCCGAATCGGCGAAGAAGCTCGTCGACGACCTGCGGTCCGGCGAAGAGGTCAGGCCCACCCGCGGCGCGCCCCTGTGCACCTACAAGGAGACCGCCCGCATCCTGGCCGGCTTCCCCGACGAGCGTCCCGGCGCGGTCGAGGCCACCGGCGGAGCCGGGCCCGCCTCGCTGATCGGCCTGCGGCTCGCCAAGGGCGAGACCGCCCCCGCACGGGTGGTCCACCCGCGCGGCGAGGCACCCCGGAACCGTCCCCAGCCGGGCTCCGAACACCTGAGCTCGCACGACGCACCGCAGCAGACCTCGGCGTCCGACCCGGACAACCCGGCCGGACCTGTAGCCGAGGAGGGGGAGTGATGACCTTGTCCACCGAGTACAGCGGCGGCTCCCGGCCGGAGGTCGGAGGAGAGGGCAGCCCGGAAAAGCTCCTCGCCCCGGTCCTGTCGGCCTTCTGGGACGAACCGGAGTCGTGGACGCTGGAGACCTACCGCAGGCACGAGGGCTACGAGGGCCTGCGCAAAGCGCTCGCCATGTCGCCCGACGACCTGATCGCCTACGTCAAGGACTCCGGTCTGCGGGGCCGCGGAGGCGCGGGATTCCCCACCGGCATGAAGTGGCAGTTCATTCCGCAGGGTGACGGCAAGCCGCACTATCTCGTCGTCAACGCCGACGAGTCGGAGCCGGGCACCTGCAAGGACATCCCCCTTCTGTTCGCCAATCCGCACTCCCTCATCGAGGGAATCGTGATCGCCTGCTACGCGATCCGGTCCAGTCACGCCTTCATCTATCTGCGCGGTGAAGTCGTCCCCGTGCTGCGGCGGTTGCACGAGGCGGTGCGCGAGGCGTACGAGGCGGGGTTCCTCGGCAAGGACATCCTGGGCAGCGGACTCGACCTCGAGCTCATCGTGCACGCGGGCGCGGGCGCGTACATCTGCGGTGAGGAGACGGCGCTGCTGGACTCCCTGGAGGGCCGTCGCGGCCAGCCCCGGCTCAGGCCCCCCTTCCCCGCGGTCGCCGGTCTGTACGCGTGCCCCACTGTGGTGAACAACGTCGAGTCCATCGCCTCGGTTCCCGCGATCCTGAACAAGGGCAAGGACTGGTTCAAGTCGATGGGCAGCGAGAAGTCCCCCGGCTTCACGCTCTACTCGCTCAGCGGCCACGTCGCGAGCCCCGGCCAGTACGAGGCACCGCTCGGCATCACACTGCGCCAACTGCTCGACATGAGCGGCGGCATGCGGCCCGGCCACCGGCTGAAGTTCTGGACGCCCGGCGGCTCCTCGACCCCCATGTTCACCGACGAACACCTCGACGTCCCCCTGGACTACGAGGGCGTGGGCGCGGCCGGTTCGATGCTCGGCACCAAGGCACTCCAGTGCTTCGACGAGACGACCTGCGTGGTGCGGGCCGTCACCCGCTGGACCGAGTTCTACGCGCACGAGTCCTGCGGCAAGTGCACGCCGTGCCGCGAAGGCACCTACTGGCTGGTCCAGTTGCTGCGGGCCATCGAAAACGGAGCCGGCACCCTTGCCGACCTCGACAAGCTGAACGACATCGCCGACAACATCAACGGCAAGTCCTTCTGCGCCCTCGGCGACGGCGCCGCGTCCCCGATCTTCTCCTCGCTCAAGTACTTCCGCGACGAGTACGAGCAGCACATCACCGGCAACGGCTGCCCCTTCGACCCCGCCAGGTCGACTCTCTGGGCGGACCGGCACGACAAGAACACGGAGGTGAACGCATGACGGTCACGACGTCTGCCCCCTCCGGGGGCTCGGAGGCCTCCGTACCGCCGGAGGACCTAATCTCGCTGACGATCGACGGCATCGAGATCTCCGTCCCCAAGGGGACGCTGGTCATCCGCGCCGCCGAGATGCTCGGGATCGAGATTCCGCGCTTCTGCGACCACCCGCTCCTCGACCCGGCCGGCGCCTGTCGCCAGTGCATCGTCGAGGTGGAGGGCCAGCGCAAGCCGATGGCCTCGTGCACCATCACCTGCACGGACGGCATGGTCGTCAAGTCGCAGCTCACCTCGCCCGTCGCCGAGAAGGCGCAGCAGGGCGTGATGGAGCTGCTGCTGATCAACCACCCGCTGGACTGCCCGGTCTGCGACAAGGGCGGCGAGTGCCCGCTGCAGAACCAGGCCGTCTCGCACGGCCACGCCGACTCCCGTTTCGAGGGGAAGAAGCGCACCTACGAGAAGCCGGTACCGATTTCCACCCAGGTGCTGCTCGACCGTGAGCGGTGCGTGCTCTGCGCGCGCTGCACCCGCTTCTCCAACCAGGTCGCCGGCGACCCGATGATCGAACTGATCGAGCGCGGTGCGCTCCAGCAGGTCGGCACCGGCGAGGGCGACCCGTTCGAGTCGTACTTCTCCGGCAACACCATCCAGATCTGCCCGGTCGGCGCGCTGACCTCGGCCGCGTACCGGTTCCGCTCCCGTCCGTTCGACCTCGTCTCCTCGCCTTCCGTGTGCGAGCACTGCTCGGGCGGCTGCGCGAGCCGCACCGATCACCGCCGCGGCAAGGTCATGCGGCGCCTGGCCGCCGAGGACCCGGAGGTCAACGAGGAGTGGATGTGCGACAAGGGGCGCTTCGGCTTCCGCTACGCCCAGCAGCGCGACCGGCTCACCACACCGCTCGTCCGCAACGATGAGGGCGTGCTGGAGCCGGCGAGCTGGCCGGAGGCGCTGGAGGCGGCGGCCCGCGGCCTCGTCAGGGGGCGCACCGGTGTCCTCACCGGCGGCAGGCTGACCGTCGAGGACGCCTACGCGTACGCCAAGTTCGCCCGGGTCGCCCTCGACACCAACGACGTCGACTTCCGCGCCCGGCAGCACTCCGCGGAAGAGGCCGACTTCCTGGCCGCGCGGGTCGCGGGACTGGGCCAGGACCTCTCCGGTACAGGAGTCACGTACACCGCGCTGGAGAACGCCCCGGCCGTGCTGCTCGCCGGGTTCGAGTCGGAGGAGGAGGCCCCCGGCGTCTTCCTGCGGCTGCGCAAGGCTCACCGCAAGCACGGACAGCGCACCTTCTCCCTCGCCACCCACGCCACTCGCGGCCTGCAGAAGGCGGGCGGCACCCTGCTGCCCGCCGCCCCCGGCACCGAGACCGAGTGGCTGAACGCGCTCGCCTCGCGGACCGGACTCGACGAGGACGGCACGAAGGCCGCGGAGGCGCTGCGCGCCGACGGCGCGGTGATCCTGGTGGGCGAACGGCTCGCCGCGGTGCCCGGCGGCCTCACCGCCGCGGTACGCACCGCGGCCGCCACCGGCGCGCAGCTGGTGTGGATCCCGCGCCGTGCCGGTGAGCGGGGAGCCGTGGAGGCGGGGGCGCTGCCTTCGCTGCTGCCCGGCGGCCGCCCGGCGACCGACCCGCGGGCCCGCGAGGAGACCGCGGAGGTCTGGCGCGTACGGGAACTCCCGCACCGCTACGGCCGCGACACCGGCCAGATCGTGGAGGCCGCGGCCACCGGCGAACTGGGCGCGCTGCTCGTCGCGGGTGTCGAGGTCGCGGACCTGCCCGATCCGGCGCGCGCCCGTGAGGCGCTCGACTCGGTCGGCTTCCTGGTGTCGCTGGAGCTTCGCCCGAGCGAGGTCACCGACCGGGCGGACGTGGTCTTCCCGGTGGCGGCCGTCGCCGAGAAGCCCGGCACCTTCCTCAACTGGGAGGGACGGGCCCGGATGTTCGAGGCGGCGCTCAAGCCCGAGCAGATGACCCGCAGTCTCGCGCCGACGGACGCGCGGGTGCTGCACATGCTCGCCGACACCCTCGACGTGCACTTCGGACTGCCGGACCTCAAGTCCGTACGCAGGGAACTGGAACGGCTCGGCAGCTGGGACGGCCCTCGGTCCGCGGACCCGGCCGAGACCGCGAAGCCGCTGCCCCGGCCGGGCGACGGCGAGGCGGTCCTCGCCGGCCACCGGCTGCTGCTCGACCACGGCCTGCTGCAGCAGGGCGACGAGGCGCTGGCCGGCACCCGGCACGCCGCGGTCGCCAGGCTGTCGGCGGCCACCGCGGCGGAGACCGGCGTCGAGGACGGCGACGAGCTGGAGGTCTTCGGACCGGCCGGCTCGGTACGACTGCCGCTCCAGGTCAGCGAGATGCCCGACCGGGTGGTGTGGCTGCCGATGAACTCCGTCGGCGGCGGCGTCACCGCTGACACCGGCGCCCGGCCGGGCGAGTTGGTCCGCATTGCCGCGGCGGCGGACGCGACCGCCCCGGCGACGCCGGAGGTGCGGTCATGACCGCCCGTGACCCCGGTCGGGCCGCGGTCGCGCGCATGCGCGGCGCCGCGCGACCGACCGGGTCCCCGACCCCCGCCGGCCTGCCGGGCGCAGCCCCGGCCACCCCCGCATCGGAGGTGCGCGCATGACCACGCTGGCTCATGTCGCCCAAGCACAGCGCAGCGTCCTGGCCCTTGAGGACCTGTCGATGTTCGGACGCGACCCGTGGTGGCTCGTCGTCATCAAGGCCGTGTTCTGCTTCGCCTTCCTGATGGTGACCGTGCTGTTCTCCATCGTGTGGGAGCGCAAGGTCGTCGCCTGGATGCAGCTGCGCATCGGCCCCAACCGGCACGGCCCCTGGGGCCTGCTCCAGTCGCTCGCCGACGGCGTCAAACTGATGCTGAAGGAAGACGTGATCGTCAAGCGGGCGGACAAGATCGTCTACGTCCTCGCCCCGATCATCGCGGCCATCCCGGCCTTCATGGCGATCGCGGTCATCCCCTTCGGCCCGCCCGGCAACGAGGTCTCGATCTTCGGCCAGCGCACCACGATGCAGCTGACCGACCTGCCGATCGCGATGCTGTACATCCTCGCGGTCGCCTCCGTCGGCATCTACGGCATCGTGCTCGCCGGCTGGTCGTCCGGCTCCACGTACCCGCTGCTCGGCGGACTGCGCGCCTGCGCACAGATGATCTCGTACGAGATCGCGATGGGCGCCGCCTTCGCCTCCGTCTTCCTCTACTCCGGGTCGATGTCGACCTCGGCGATCGTCGAGGCGCAGGCCGACCGCTGGTTCGTCATCCTGCTGCCGGTCTCCTTCATCATCTACGTCGTCACGATGGTCGGAGAGACCAACCGTGCGCCGTTCGACATGCCGGAGTCCGAGGGCGACCTGGTCGGCGGCTTCAACACCGAGTACAGCTCCATCAAGTTCGCGATGTTCATGCTGGCGGAGTACGTCAACATGGTCACCGTCTCCGCCGTCTCGGTCACCCTCTTCCTCGGCGGCTGGCGGGCCCCGTACCCGATCTCGACCTTCTGGGAGGGCGCGAACCACGGCTGGTGGCCGATGCTCTGGTTCGTCCTCAAGGTCCAGCTGCTGCTGTTCTTCTTCATCTGGCTGCGCGGCACGCTGCCCCGCGTCCGCTACGACCAGCTGATGAAGCTCGGCTGGAAGGTCCTGATCCCGGTCTCCGTCGTCTGGCTGATGCTGGTGGCGACCGTGCGTGCGCTGCGGAACGAGAACTACGACTTCCAGCAGATCGTGCTGTACGTAGGTGGCGCGGTGATCGCGGTGCTGCTGCTCTCGTTCGTCGCGGACGTCTTCCGCGGCAAGAAGGAGAAGGAGCAGGAGGCCGCCGGCCCGCCGCCGGCCGCGTTCGACCCGATGGCCGGCGGTTTCCCCGTACCGCCGCTGCCCGGGCAGGAGTTGCCACCGGTGCCGCGCCGGCAGCCGAGGCGTGAGCGCGAACTGATTGTCAGTGGTGGGCCCAATACTGACAGTGACGGTCCTCGGGACGGAAAGGAGGCTGACGGTGTCTGAGGAATCCCAGAACAAGGAATCCGAGAGCAAGTTCCTGAATCCGGTTGCCGGCTTCGGCGTGACCTTCAAGGCCATGTTCAAGAAGCGGCTGACCGAGCAGTACCCGGAGCAGCAGAAGGTCACGGCGCCGCGCTTCCACGGCCGGCACCAGCTCAACCGCCATCCGGACGGGCTCGAGAAGTGCGTCGGTTGCGAGCTGTGCGCCTGGGCCTGCCCGGCGGACGCGATCTACGTGGAGGGCGCGGACAACACCGAGGAGGAGCGTTACTCCCCGGGCGAGCGATACGGCCGCGTCTACCAGATCAACTACGCCCGCTGCATCCTGTGCGGCCTGTGCATCGAGGCGTGCCCCACGCGCGCGCTGACCATGACCAACGAGTTCGAACTGGCAGACAGCAGCCGCGAGAACCTCATCTACACCAAGGAGCAGCTGCTCGCGGGCCTCGACGACTACATGGTCGACTCGCCGCACGCGATCTACCCCGGTATGGACGAACAGGACTACTACCGGGGCCTGGTCACGGAGGCCGCCCCCGGCACGGTCCGGCAGGTCGCCGTCTCCAGGGGTGAGCAGGTGCAGGAGGGCGAGTCCACGTTCGGCAAGGACGAGCCGGCGTCGAAGAAGGTGATCGGCGCATGAGCACGCTCGCCGCCTACTCCACCTCGACGGGCGAGGCCGTCCAGTTCTGGGTGCTCGGCACCGTCGCCGTCATCGGGGCGCTCTGCACGATCCTGATGAGGAAGGCAGTGCACAGCGCGCTGTGCCTGGCCGGCACCATGATCGTCCTGGCCGTCTTCTACCTCGCCAACGGCGCGTACTTCCTCGGTGTCGTCCAGATCGTCGTCTACACCGGCGCGATCATGATGCTGTTCCTCTTCGTCGTCATGCTGGTCGGGGTCACCGCCGCCGACTCGCTCAAGGAGACGCTGAAGGGCCAGCGCTGGCTGGCAGTGGCCTGCGGACTCGGCTTCGGCATCCTGCTGATCGCCGGCATCGGCAACGCCTCGCTGAAGAACTTCAACGGACTGGGCGCCGCCAACTCCGCCAACGGCGGGAACGTCGAGGGCCTCGCCGCGCTCATCTTCACCAAGTACGTCTTCGCCTTCGAGATCACCGGCGCGCTGCTGATCACCGCGGCCGTCGGCGCGATGGTGCTCACCCACCGGGAGCGCACCGAGCGGGCCCTGACCCAGCGTGAGCTGTCCGAGCAGCGTGTGCGCGAGGGCAAGCACCTGCCGCCGCTTCCCGCCCCCGGCGTGTACGCCCGGCACAACGCGGTGGACATCGCCGGCCTGCTGCCGGACGGCACCCCGTCCGAGCTCACCGTCAGCCGGACGCTGCGCCGGCGCGGTCAGATCCGCGACGTGTCGACCGAGGCGCTGAACGACCTGAAGGCCCTCGAGCAGCGTTCCGAGGAGCGCCTCGGACGCGACGGCGACACCCGCGACGGCGACACCCGCGGCGGCGACACCCACGACGGGAACACCCGCGACCGGGACGGACAGGAGGCCAAGCGGTGAATCCGGTCAACTACCTCTATCTCGCCGCCCTGCTGTTCACCATCGGCGCGGCGGGAGTCCTGATCCGGCGGAACGCGATCGTGGTGTTCATGTGCGTCGAGCTGATGCTCAACGCGTGCAACCTCGCGTTCGTCGCCTTCTCCCGTATGCACGGCAACCTCGACGGCCAGATCATCGCGTTCTTCACGATGGTCGTCGCCGCCGCCGAGGTCGTGGTCGGGCTCGCGATCATCGTGTCGCTGTTCCGCTCCCGCCACTCGGCCTCGGTCGACGACGCCAGCCTGATGAAGCTGTAAGGGGTCGGAAGAATCGTGGAGAACCTGATTGCGCTGCTCGTCGCGGCGCCACTGCTCGGGGCGGCGGTCCTGCTCTGCGGCGGGCGCCGCCTCGACAAGACCGGGCACTGGCTCGGCACCCTGCTGGCGGCCGCGTCCTTCGTCGTCGGCGCCGTGCTGTTCGTGGACATGCTGGGCAAGGGTGCGGAGGAACGCGCTCTGCACCAGAGGCTGTTCAGCTGGGTCCCCGTCGAGGGCTTCCAGGCGGACATCGCCTTCCAGCTCGACCAGCTGTCGATGACCTTCGTCCTGCTGATCACCGGTGTGGGCTCCCTGATCCACATCTACTCGATCGGTTACATGGAGCACGACGAGCGGCGCCGCCGCTTCTTCGGCTACCTCAACCTCTTCCTCGCGGCGATGCTCCTGCTGGTCCTCGCCGACAACTACCTGCTGCTGTACATGGGCTGGGAGGGCGTCGGTCTGGCGTCCTACCTGCTCATCGGGTTCTGGCAGCACAAGCCCAGTGCGGCGACCGCGGCGAAGAAGGCCTTCCTCGTCAACCGCGTCGGCGACATGGGCCTGTCGATCGCGATCATGCTGATGTTCACCACCTTCGGCACCTTCGCCTTCGGCCCGGTGCTGGAGTCCACGGGCGAGACCTCGGAGGGCATGCTGACGGCCATCGGCCTGATGCTGCTGCTGGCCGCGTGCGGCAAGTCGGCCCAGGTGCCGCTCCAGTCCTGGCTCGGTGACGCGATGGAGGGCCCGACCCCGGTCTCGGCCCTGATCCACGCGGCCACCATGGTCACCGCGGGCGTCTATCTCATCGTCCGCTCCGGGGCGATCTTCAACGCCGCACCGGACGCGCAGCTCGCGGTCGTCATTGTCGGCGCGGTCACGCTCCTGTTCGGTGCGATCGTCGGTTGCGCGAAGGACGACATCAAGAAGGCGCTGGCCGGTTCGACGATGTCGCAGATCGGCTACATGATCCTGGCGGCCGGTCTCGGCCCGATCGGATACGCCTTCGCGATCATGCACCTGGTGACGCACGGCTTCTTCAAGGCCGGGCTCTTCCTCGGCGCCGGTTCGGTCATGCACGGCATGAACGACGAGGTGGACATGAGGAAGTACGGCGGTCTGCGCAAATACATGCCGATCACCTTCGTCACCTTCGGCCTCGGCTACCTGGCGATCATCGGCTTCCCGGGCCTGTCCGGTTTCTGGTCCAAGGACAAGATCATCGAGGCGGCCTTCGCCTACGACGACGGCATCCGCGGCTGGATCTTCGGCGGGGTGGCGCTGCTCGGCGCGGGCATCACCGCGTTCTACATGACCCGGGTGATGATCATGACCTTCTTCGGCGAGAAGCGCTGGCAGCCGGCGCCGGACCCGGAGAAGGCCGCGAGCGTCGAACCGGGCGCGCAGGCGCACCCCGGCGAGATGCCCCACCCGCACGAGTCGCCCAGGTCCATGACGATCCCCATGATCGTGCTGGCCTTCGGATCGGTCTTCGCCGGCGGTCTGTTCAGCCTGAACGAGGCGTTCGTGACATGGCTGGAGCCGGTCACACAGTTCGAGCACCCGCACCCGGTGATGAGCGTCCCGGCCATCACGGCCTCGACGGTCGTCGTGCTGCTCATCGGCGTGGCCATCGCCTGGCTGATGTACGGACGCAAGCCGGTCCCGGTCACCGCACCGCGCGGTTCGCTGCTCACCCGGGCGGCCCGCCGCGATCTCCTCCAGGACGATTTCAACCACGTGGTCCTGGTCCGCGGGGGCGAGCACCTCACCCGGTCCCTGGTCTACGTGGACCACACCCTGGTCGACGGAGTGGTGAACGGGACGGCCGCCTCGTTCGGCGGGCTCTCCGGCCGGCTGCGCAAACTGCAGAACGGCTACGCCCGCACCTACGCGGTCTCGATGTTCGGCGGTACGGCGATCCTGATCGCCGCGACCCTGTTGATGAGGGGGGTCTGAGCCATGTCCGCAGTAAGCACAGGGTTCCCGATCCTGACGGCCACAGCGGTGCTCCCGGCGGTGGGCGCCATCGCCGTCGCCGCCGTTCCCGCCGCGAGGAGGGCCGCCGCCAAGTGGCTGGCGCTGCTCGTCTCGCTCGCCACGCTCGTCCTCGCCGTGATCGTGCTCGTACGTTTCGAGCCCGGCGGCGACCGCTACCAGCTCACCGAGTCCCATTCCTGGATCGCCGACTTCGGCGTCCGGTACGAGCTCGGGGTGGACGGCATCGGGGTCGTGATGGTGGCGCTGACCGCGCTGCTGATCCCGTTCGTCATCCTGGCCGGCTGGCACGACGCCGACCCGCTGGAGGCGCAACCGTCGGCGGGTTCGCGCTGGCGGCCGACCCAGGGCTTCTTCGCCCTGATCCTCATGGTCGAGGCGATGGTGATCCTCTCGTTCGAGGCCACCGACGTCTTCCTCTTCTACATCCTGTTCGAAGCCATGCTCATCCCGATGTACTTCCTCATCGGCGGCTTCGGCGACCGCGCGCACGCGGGCACCGACGAGAACGCGGCAGCCCAACGCTCTTACGCGGCCGTGAAGTTCCTGCTCTACAACCTGGCCGGCGGGCTCATCATGCTGGCCGCCGTCATCGGGCTCTACGTGGTCGCCGGGAGCTTCTCGCTCTCCGAGATCGCCGAGGCCCGGGCGAGCGGCGAGCTGGAGATGGCGACCACCACGGAACGTCTGCTCTTCCTGGGCTTCTTCTTCGCCTTCGCGATCAAGGCGCCGCTGTGGCCGCTGCACACCTGGCTGCCCAACGCGATGGGTGAGGCGACCGCCCCGGTGGCCGTGCTGATCACCGCGGTCGTGGACAAGGTCGGCACCTTCGCGATGCTGCGCTTCTGTCTCCAGCTGTTCCCGGAGGCCTCGAAGTGGGCCACCCCGGTGATCATCGTGCTGGCGCTGGTCAGCATCGTCTACGGCGCGCTGCTCGCCGTCGGCCAGCGCGACATCAAGCGTCTGATCGCCTACGCGTCGGTCTCCCACTTCGGCTTCATCGTCCTGGGCATCTTCGCGATGACCAGCCAGGGCCAGGCCGGTGCGACGCTCTACATGGTCAACCACGGACTGTCCACGGCGGCGCTGATGCTGGTGGCCGGCTTCCTGATCTCGCGGCGCGGCTCGCGGCTCATCGCCGACTACGGCGGTGTGCAGAAGGTCGCCCCGGTGCTCGCGGGCACCTTCCTCATCGGCGGTCTCGCCACCCTCTCGATGCCGGGTCTCGCACCCTTCGTCAGCGAATTCCTGGTCCTGGTCGGCACGTTCGCCGCCTATCCGGTGGCCGGCATCATCGCGACGATCGGAATCGTGCTCGCCGCGCTCTACACCCTGGTCCTCTATCAGCGGACGATGACCGGCCCGGTGAAGGCCGAGGTGCGGAGCATGCCGGACCTCAGGGTGCGTGAGCTGGCCGTCGTGGCTCCGCTGATCGCACTGCTGCTCTTCCTCGGTGTCTTCCCGAAGCCGCTGACGGAGATCATCGATCCGGCCGTGGAGCACACAATGTCCGACGTACAGAAGCAGGACCCCCGGCCCGATGTGGAGGCGGCCAAGTGAGCGCAACAGCTGTCCACAGCCTGTGGACAAAGGCTGCGGAGGTCGAGCCGCTCCGCGAGATCCCGACGCCCCACATCGAGTACGCACAGCTCGCACCGGTGCTGATCGTCGTCGGTGCGGCCGTCCTGGGCATCCTGGCGGAGGCCTTCGTCCCCCGCAGGGCCCGGTATCACACGCAGGTGTTCCTCACCGTCGTCGCGCTCGCGGCCGCCTTCGCGGCGGTCGTCGGGCTCGCCGCCGGCGGATACGCCACCACGGAGAAGCAGATCGCGGCGATGGGAGCCATCGCCGTCGACGGTCCGGCGCTGTTCCTGCAGGGGACGATCCTGCTGGCCTCGATCGTCTCGGTGTTCACCTTCGCGGAGCGCAGGCTGGACCCCCAAGCGCACGGCAACCGCGTCGACTCGTTCGCCGCGGAGGCCGCCGCCGTACCGGGCAGCGAGCACGAGAAGGCCGCGGTCAAGGCCGGGTTCACCACCACCGAGGTGTTCCCGCTCGCGCTCTTCGCCATCGCCGGCATGCTGGTCTTCCCCGCTGCCAACGATCTGCTGACGCTGTTCATCGCGCTCGAGGTCTTCTCCCTCCCGCTCTACCTCCTGTGCGCGGTGGCCCGCCGCAAGCGGCTCATGTCGCAGGAGGCGGCGGTGAAGTACTTCCTGCTGGGCGCCTTCTCCTCCGCGTTCCTGCTGTTCGGCATCGCCCTGGTCTACGGCTACGCGGGCTCCGTCTCGTACGCCCGGATCGCAGACGTCGTCGAGGGCAGTGTCCGCACCATCGACCCGGCACTCGCCGACACCATGGGCAACGACGCGCTGCTGCTGATCGGTGGCGCGATGATCCTCATGGGCCTGCTGTTCAAGGTCGGCGCGGTCCCGTTCCACATGTGGACGCCCGACGTCTACCAGGGCGCACCGACCCCGATCACCGGCTTCATGGCCGCGGCCACCAAGGTCGCCGCGTTCGGCGCGCTGCTGCGACTGCTGTACGTGGCGCTGCCGGGTCTCACCTGGGACTGGCGGCCGGTCATGTGGGGCGTCGCGATCGTCACCATGCTGGGCGGTGCGATCGTCGCCATCACCCAGACCGACGTCAAGCGCCTGCTGGCGTACTCCTCCATCGCGCACGCCGGCTTCATCCTGGCCGGTGTGATCGCGGCGACGCCCGAGGGCGTCTCGTCCGTCCTCTTCTACCTGCTCGTGTACTCCTTCGTGACGATCGGCGCGTTCGCCGTCGTCACGCTGGTGCGCGACGCGGGCGGTGAGGCGACCCACCTCTCCAAGTGGGCCGGTCTCGGGCGGCGTTCGCCGCTGGTGGCGGCTGTCTTCGCGGTGTTCCTGCTGTCGTTCGCCGGCATTCCGCTGACGTCCGGTTTCGCCGGCAAGTTCGCGGTCTTCAAGGCGGCGGCCGACGGCGGCGCGGCCGCGCTGGTCGTGGTGGGTGTGATCTCGTCCGCGATCGCCGCGTTCTTCTACATCCGGGTCATCGTGCTGATGTTCTTCAGCGAGCCGAAGCCGGAGGGGCCCACGGTCGCCGTCCCCTCCCCGCTGACCATGACGACGATCGGTGTCGGCGTGGCGGTGACCCTGGTGCTCGGCGTCGCCCCCCAGTACTTCCTGGACCTGGCGAGCCAGGCGGGGGTGTTCGTGCGCTGACCGGGCGTGCGGCGAGAAGGTCCGGCGTCTCCTCGGGGGAGGGGCCGGACCTTCGTCGTTCCTACAGCTCGCGCGACCGCCTGCGCTTGGGGACGATCTCGGTCAGATCGAGGTCGAAGGGGAACGGCACGTCGACCTTGAGCCGGTCGCGGAAGATCCCCGTGCCGACGTACTGGCCGGTGTTCGGCTCCAGTTCGAAGACGTACACGACGGCGCGGCCGTTGTCGTTCTCCACGCGCCAGTAGGCCGGGATGCCCGCCCGCGCGTACTTCAGGGGCTTGGTCTCCCGGTCCAGGGACTCCGACTCCTGGGAGACGACCTCGATCGCGAGGCGCACGGTCTCGGCCGGGAAGCGGGTCTGGCCGGCGTCCTGGATGACGTGCTCGGGCACGACGATCACATCGGGCTCGGGTCGGTTCTGGCGGTCCACGTCGATGGTGAACTCACGGACGACCTCGAAGTCCTCCGGTGCCAGCGACTGCAGCTGCCACTTGAAGAAATCCACCGTGCGCTCGTGGAAAAGTGTCTGCGGACTCACGAAGACGAGGCTCCCGTCGATCAGCTCCGTGTGCGGAGGCAGGTGGGGAAGCCTGTCCAGGTCGTCAGCGAGCCAGCCGCCCACGGGCGGGACCGGCCAGTCGGCCTTCTGTGCCCTCGGTTCCACGCTCATCAGTGCTCCCATGAGACGGAGTCTCGCGTTCACGTCCAGCGTATCCGGCGGAAAGGGATCAACACCTCGCGCACGTGTGAACGAATCACCTCGTATTGACGCGACCCCCGATCGACCCCACCTGTTCCGCGCCGGCGCGAGCCGTGCCATGGTGATGATGATTGGTCTGGACCTGTCATTTCGCGCAGAGAGGAGCCGGCCCGTGCGCGGCACCACGGTTCCACCGGGGACGGCACCCTGCCCCGCCCCGAGTGAGGGCGTACCGCCCATGCACCGCCTCGAGGTGCCGATGCCCAACGCCATGCCCTTCGCCATCGGCACCTTCGACACCATCGGCCCGATGTCCCGCGCCGACTTCCCGCACCGCCACACCTTCTACGAGATCGTCCACGTCACCGCCGGCACCGGCGCCCATGTCGTGGACCTCTGCCGCTGGGAGCTGCGCCCACCCCACCTCGGAGTCGTCACGCCCGGCCGGATCCACCACTGGGAAGGTGCGAGGGGACTGGACGGATCCGTCGTCCTGTTCACCGAGGACTTCCTGCTCGACCACCCCGGCGACCGGGAACTGCTGCGGCGGCTGGGGGAGCGGCCGTGGCGGGACCTCGACGGACCGACCCACGAGCGGACCGGACGGCTGATCGCCGACCTCGACGACGAGTACCGCACCGGCGCCGACGGGTTCGCGACCGTGCTGCGGGCACTGCTCCACATCCTCGTCGTACGCGCCTCCCGGCTTCCGGAGCCCGCCCCGGCCCGCCCGCCCAGCCGGCCCGGCACGGTCGCGGAGGAGTTCGTACGGCTGATCGCCCGTAACGACCCCGCCCTGTGGTCGGTTCGAGCCTGCGCGGACCGGATCGGGGTCAGCGGCGGCTATCTCGCGGAGGCGGTCAGGGCGGCGACCGGGCGGACGCCCGGCCAGTTGGTCCGTGAGGCCCGCACCCACGAGGCCAAGCGGCTCCTGGCCAGGACGGACCTCTCGGTGCGGCAGGTGGCGGGCCGCGTCGGACTCGCCGATCCCGCGTATTTCTGCCGCTTCTTCCGCCGCGAGACCGGTGTGAGCCCGGGGGACTTCCGGCGGGGCGGGGACGTGTCAGGAGCCAATCACCACGAACACCGGATCCAGTCCATCGCCCGGCCGCGTCCGCCTGCGTAGGTTCGTTGCCGATCCCCCACGCCCCACGAAGGAGCAGGCATGGACGGCGCCACCGGCACGAACGGGGAACACCCCGAGGAGATCACAGCAGGCACACAGACCCCCGGCCCCAGCCGCAAGACGCTGCTGCGTGCGGCGCTCGCCGCGTCGGTGGCCGCGCCCGTCGCCCTGATGGGCTTCCCCGCACTCGCGCGCACCGCCTCGGCGACCGGTGGGTCGCCGGCCCTGACACCCGAGTGCGACGACGGCGACGACCCGACACCACCGCAGATGGAGGGCCCGTACTTCAAGCCCCACTCGCCACGGCGTTCCTCGCTGCTGGAGCCGAACACGCCGGGCACCCGCCTGACCGTGACCGGCTACGTCTTCGGACTGGCCTGTCTCCCCCTGAGCGGGGTCCTGCTCGACTTCTGGCAGGCGGACGTCAACGGCGCCTACGACAACGTGGGCTTCCGCTTCCGCGGGCACCAGTTCACCGACGCCAAGGGCGCGTTCACGCTCACCACGATCGTGCCGGGTCTCTACCCGGGCCGCACACGGCACATCCACGTCAAGGCGCAGGCCCCCGGCCGGCCCGTGCTCACCACGCAGCTCTACTTCCCGGGAGAGCCCCGCAACAGCACCGACTCGCTCTTCGATCCGAGGCTGCTGATGACCGTGCGCGACAGCGGCGGCGCCAAGGAGGCGGCGTTCGACTTCGTGCTGAACGTGCCGCAGAACCCGGGGCCGGGCCCGACCGGAAGCCCCACCACCCCGCCGCCGGGCGGTACATGGGCGGTGGGCACGACCTACGCCTCCGGCGCGCGGGTCACTCATGGCGGAGGCGCCTACGTGTGCCTCCAGAGCCATGTGGCCCAGCCGGGCTGGGAGCCACCGTCGGTCCCGGCGCTCTGGCGGGCCGAGTGACCACGGCGGGGCGCGGCTGAGGGGGCCGCGCGAAGGCCCGGCACCCCTGGAAACCGCCGAGCCGGGGGAGCCGGGCCTTCATGGTGAAGAGGTGCGATCAGCGTGCGGGGACGATCCGCCCGGTGACCTCGCCCAGCCCGACACGGACCCCGTCCGCGCCAGGAGCCCACGCGGTCAGGGTGACCACGTCGCCGTCCTCGAGGAACGTCCGCTTGCCCTCCGGCAGTTCGAAGGCGTCGCGACCGTTCCAGGTGAGCTCCAGCAGCGAACCGCGCTGGTTCACCTCGGGGCCGCTGACGGTGCCGGAGCCGTACAGGTCGCCGGTGCGCAGGGAGGCCCCGTTGACGGTCATGTGCGCCAACTGCTGGGCGGCGGTCCAGTACATCGTGGCGAACGGAGGCTCCGCCACGACCTGGCCGTTGATCGCCACCGAGATCCGTACGTCGAAGCCGCCGGGCTCCTCGTCCTGTGAGTCGTCCAGGTAGGGGAGGAGGTCGAAGTCACGGGCGGGCGGCGCGGTCCTGGCCGCGTCCAGCGCCTCCAGCGGGGTCACCCACGCGGAGACGGACGTGGCGAAGGACTTGCCGAGGAAAGGGCCGAGCGGCACGTACTCCCAGGCCTGGATGTCGCGCGCCGACCAGTCGTTGAGCAGGAACAGCCCGAAGACGTGGTCGCGGAAGTCGCCGAGAGCCACCGGGGTGCCGAGCTCGGAGGGCGTGCCGACGAGGAAACCGACCTCGGCCTCGATGTCGAGCTTCACGGAAGGACCGAACACCGGAGCGGCGTCGGTGGGCGCCTTCCGCTGCCCGGAGGGGCGCACGACGTCGGTGCCGGAGACGACGACCGTGCCGGACCGGCCGTGGTAGCCGATCGGCAGGTGCTTCCAGTTGGGGGTGAGCGCATCGCCGTCCGGGCGGAAGATCCGGCCCACGTTGGTGGCGTGGTGCTCGCTGGCGTAGAAGTCGACGTAGTCCGCCACCTCGTACGGCAGGTGCATCGTCACGGCGCCCAGCGGGTGCAGCAGCGGCTCTATGTCGGGCCGGTGCGCCGGCACCGTGACCCACGCGGTGATCGCCCGGCGGACGTCACGCCAAGCGGTGCGCCCGGCGGCCAGCAGGGGATTGAGGTTCGGCTGCGCCAGCAGGCCGGCGTAGGGGGAGCCGAGCGCGAGCGCGGCGGCCCCGGCGTCGAGCACATGGTTCCCGATACGGACGCCGAGCCGTCGACGGTCCGGTTCGTCGGCCGTGGTGAAGACGCCGTACGGAAGGTTGTGCGGGCCGAAGGGATCGCCCTCGGCGAGATCGAGCGGGCTCTGCTCGGGCATCGGTGCTTGCCTCGCTTTCCACGGATGTGGATGACACGTTACGTGCCCACCCGGTGGTCACGGCACTGCGCCCGGCGAGTGATCCCGCACGCCCGTCCGCAAGATGCGCTTCTCCCAGGTGCGATGGAACACGATCTCCTCGCCGGCCCGGCACACCAGCTCGTCGGAGGTGGTGAAGTGCGTCGCGTCGCATCCGATTTCGGAGCGCGTCTCGACGCGCACGTCCCACGACAGCTCCGGCCGGTGCAGCCGGATCGCCCACTCGGAGCGGGCCCGGGCGGAGAGCGGGTCAGCCTCCTCGACCGTGTACGTCTCGTGACTCTCCTGCGTGTACTCCAGACCGTCGGGATGGACGTGCGTACCACCGCGGTCGGGCGTCGCCTCCAGCGTCCAGCGGCCGGCCTGGACGTCACGGGTGAGCAGCAGCCGGGGCCGCTGCTCGTCCAGCGTCTGCGGGACGGCGACCGCGGGCGGCGCGGAGTGTTCCGGCTCCGGGAAGCCGATCCTCTCGTCGGTCGGTTCGCGCACCGGCAGCTCGAGCCGGGATCCGGCCGGGTCCAGGGTGAAGCCCGCCGGGGTCGGACGCGGCCAGATCCAGGGCCAGTACGCGGAGGAGACCGCGAGCCTGATGCGGTGTCCGGGGGCGAAGACATGAGCCGCCACGGAGAGCTCGAACGTCACGTCCTCCGTCGTGCCGGGAGGCCACGGTTCCGCCCGCTCCGGACCCCGGCGGGCCGCGAGATCCAGCGCCCCGCGCGTCACGAGGGTGGCCGCACCGTCGGGGGCGATGTCGCAGAGCCGGGCCACGGCGACTGCGCCCGGTCCGGCGGGCCGCAGCCGCACGGTCACCCTGGGGCGGCCCAGGACGTCGATCGGGTCCGCGCCGACGGGAAACTCGAAGCACGCCGACCGCGCGTCCTCCTCGCGCTGGTCGGGCGGCAGCTCGGCGCCGCGGCCGACCGGCAGGTAGCGGCCCGCGTCCGTCCCCGTGTGCTGCGGCGAGTCGACGACGACCGGCCCGCCGCCCAGTGCGTACGGGACGACGGTGACGTGCGGGGAGGGCCAGGCGGGCTCGGCGGCCCACCGGCCCCGGGACGGCTCGGCCGCCCCCAGCCGGCAGCGCAGCAACGGCTCCGGCAGAACGCCCGTGTCCCGCTCCTTGAGCCAGTGGTCCCACCAGCGGAGGGTCTCCTGGAGAAAGCCGATCGCCTGCCAGTCTCCTCCCTGCTCCGGGGGCCGGTCGGGGTACTGGCGCGGCCACGGCCCGATCAGCCCGCGCACCCGCTCCGCCGGGAGCCGCTCGACCAGCCGGAGGACCGTGTCCCGGCACGGGCCGTGCAGGCCGCTCACCGCCAGTACGGCGGCTCGCACCGCCGCGGTGTCGTCGCTGATGCCGGCGCTCCGCCAGAAATCGTCACGCAGCCGATGGTCCAGCCAGGTGTGCACGACGGGAGTGAGTGCCGCCAGCCGCGCCGTCCACACCGAGAGCCATTCGTCGCCCGTGTGGAGCGGATCCGGGGGCCTGGCCGCGAGCGCCAGCCTGCCCGCCGCCCGGGAGTGCAGCCCCTGCGCCGCGGTGGCTCCGCCGATGTACGGTCCGTCGTTGTCGTAGGGGTCGTCCGTCGCGTCCACCACGACCACGGCCCTCAGCGGCTCCGGAGCGAGTGCCGCGATCTGCAGCGCGCTGCGGCCGCCGCGGCCGATCCCGAACATGCCGATGCGGCCGGTGCACCACGGCTGCCGGGACAGCCACTCGATCACCGCGACGCCGTCGGCGAGCTCGACCGCGTCGTAGTCGCCGCCCGGGACACCCTCGCTGTTCCCGTGCCCGCGCACGTCGACCCGCACCGAGGCGTAGCCGTGGCCCGCGTACCAGGGGTGGCGCTCGCCGTCGCGGACGGCCGTCACGTCGGTGAGCCGGTGCGGGTCGTACTCGAGCAGCGCGGGCACGGGGTCCGCGGTGTCCGGCCGCCACACCCGTGCGTACAGCAGAGTGCGGTCGGGCAGCGGGACACGGAGATCCTCGCGGACCGTCTCGTACGGGAAATCGGTGCGGATGCGCATGTGGGGACCTCTGCGGGCGCGTGAGGGGAGGTGGCTCGACGGTAACCAGCGAATGCCGCATTTATCGCCATTGAGGCTGATCGCGAACATACCGGCGGCGGCGGGAAGGCGCTCTCGGTGATCGAAAGGCGACCGGATACGCTGACTTGAGTGAATCCAGCGACACATCGACAATCCGTGTGATCGTCAGCAGACAGGAGATCTCCTCGTGACCGTCGTCGAGCCGTTCGGGCTGAGCGTGCGGGACCAGGCTCTTGAGGCCGATGTCCGGTCCGGGTTGTCGGCCGTCGAGGCAGGCCTGCTGGATGCCACGAAGAGTGAGGTCCCCTTCATCACGGAGGCCGCCCAGCACCTGGTCCGGGCGGGCGGGAAGCGTTTCCGTCCGCTGCTGGTGATGCTCGCGGCCCAGTTCGGTGACCCGTACGCGCCGGGAATCGTGCCCTCCGCCGTGGTCGTCGAGCTCACCCACCTGGCGACGCTGTACCACGACGACGTCATGGACGAGGCGGACGTGCGGCGCGGAGTGCCGAGCGCCAACTCCCGCTGGGACAACTCGGTCGCGGTGCTGACCGGTGACTTCCTGTTCGCCCGCGCCTCGCACATCCTGGCCGACCTCGGACCGGAGGCCGTACGCATCCAGGCGGAGGCGTTCGAGCGGCTGGTGACCGGCCAGATCCTGGAGACGGCGGGCCCCCGCGACGGCCGCGACCCGGTGGACCACTACCTCGACGTGATGGCGGGCAAGACCGGTTCGCTCGTCGCCGTGTCCGTACGGTTCGGCGCGATGATGGCCGGCGCCGACGACCGTGTCGTGGGCACTCTCACCCAGTACGGCGAGCGGCTCGGCGTCGCCTTCCAGCTCGCCGACGACGTGCTCGACATCGCCTCCGACTCGCACGAGTCCGGCAAGACCCCCGGCACCGACCTGCGCGAGGGCGTCGCGACGCTGCCGGTGCTGCGGCTGCGCGCCATGGCGGAGGCCGAGGGCAGGCAGGAGGACCTCGACCTCGTGGCCCTCTTGGAGAGCGACCTGACGGACGACGGCCGGCACGCCGAGGCGCTGCGCCGGCTGCGTGAGCACCCGGCGCTCGAGCAGGCCCGCGGGGACACCGTGCGGTACGCGCAGGAGGCGCGGGCGATGCTCGCCCCGCTGCCGGACTGCTCGGCGAAGGCCGCGCTGGAGGAACTGTGCGACGCGGTGGTCCACCGCGCCGGCTGAGTGCCCTGGTCCCTTACGGGTCGGGGGAGTTGCCGCGGGTCCTTCTCATCCCAGAGGGGTACGCCAAGTTGCGCCCGGGGTCTGACGCTTCCCGGCTCCTCATTTGGTCATATGGATGTCACCACCCCTGACCAAACCACGGAGGTAGGGCACACCATGGCACCGAACGACAGCGCACAGACCACCGAAGAGGCCAAGGACCTCGCAGCGGGACGTCGCAGGGCTGCCCGTTACATCGTCCCGGTCGCGGTGGCCGGGGTGGCGGCGGCGACCATCGGGCTCGTCCCGGCGCTCGCTGCCTCCGGTGACCCGGATCTGCCGAAGATCAGCGCGCAGCAACTCATCGAGAAGATGGCCGCGTCGGACACCGAGCAGTTCTCCGGCACGGTGAAGATCAGCACCGACCTCGGGCTGCCGTCCCTGGACGCGTTCGCCGGCGCGATGGGAGCCGACAGCGGCGAGGGATCGTCCGCCGACCCGCAGTCCAAGCTCACCGAGCTCGCTACGGGCACCCACACCCTGCGGGTCGCGGCCGACGGCCCCGACCGGCAGAAGGTGTCCATCCTCCAGGACTCGTCCGAGTACAGCCTCATCCACAACGGCGACGAGATGTGGGGCTACGACAGCGCCTCGAACGAGGTCTTCCACGCCGAGGAAGACGCACAGCGCGACGGCAGGGACGGCAAGGGCGGCGACCGGGCCCCCGAGGACCTGCCGAAGGATCTTCCGACCACGCCCAAGGACCTTGCCGACGAGGTGCTGAAGGCCGCCGGTGACACGACGTCCATCACTGTCGGCGGCACCTCCCAGGTGGCGGGCCGGGACGCGTACAAGCTCGTCGTCAAGCCCAAGCAGGCCGGCTCGACGATCGGGTCGATCACCGTCGCGGTGGACGCGGAGAACGGTGTGCCGCTCAAGTTCACGCTCACGCCGAGCAGCGGCGGCAAGGCGGTGATCGACGCGGGCTTCACCAAGGTCGACTTCTCCAGGCCGGCCGCCTCGACCTTCGACTTCACCCCGCCCAAGGGCGCCAAGGTGACCGAGGCCGGCGAGCTGGAGCACGGCGAGTCCGAGCACGGCCGGGGCCACGAGAAGGCCCCCGAGGAGTTCAAGGGCCTCGAGAGCATGGGCGGCCTCAATGTGATCGGCGAGGGCTGGACGTCCATCGCGAAGATCGAGGGGCCCGCGGGCGAGGGAACCGGCGGCCCTAAGGGCGGCGAGGGCGACGTCCCGGCGGAGGCGCAGCAGTTCCTCGACGCACTGGGCGACAAGGTCGAGGGGAAGTTCGGCTCCGGCACGGTCTTCAAGACGCGCCTGGTCAACGCCCTGATGACGGACGACGGCACGGTCTACGTCGGCGCCGTCACCAAGGACGCCCTCGTGAAGGCCGCGAACGAGGCCAAGTAGCACGAGGCCGAGTAAGCCGAGTAATAGGCCAAGTGGTACGAGGCCGAGGAGTACGGGCCGGGTGACGAGCCCGGCCGGTACACGCGGCCGACCGCACGACGACCGGCCCCGGCGTCCGCCGACCGGTCACCCTCCGCCCCGTCGTACGCTCCTCACGACGGGGCGGAGGACCGCACGACGACCGGACGAGCACGAACGGGGGCGAGCCGATGACCGCCGTCATCGAGACACACGGGCTCACCAAGCGCTACCGGGGCGGACCGCCGGCCGTCGACCGGCTCGATCTCAGCGTGCCGGCCGGCAGCGTCTTCGGTTTCCTGGGGCCGAACGGGTCCGGCAAGACCACCACGATCCGCATGCTGCTGGGTCTCATCGAGCCGACCGCCGGCCGCGCCACCGTCCTCGGCCGGCCCATGCCCCGCTTCGCGGGCACCGTGCTCCCACAGGTGGGCGCCCTGATCGAGGGACCGGCGCTGTACGGGTTCCTCAACGGCCGGGACAACCTGCTGCGCTTCGACTCGGCCGACCCGGCCGCCGATCCGCGCACCCGCAAGGCCCGTGTCGCGGCCGCGCTGGAGCGGGTCGGCCTCACACAGGCGGCCGGCAAGAAGGCGAGGGCGTACTCCCTCGGTATGAAGCAGCGACTCGGCCTGGCCGCCGCTCTGCTGCAGCCGAGGGAGCTGCTGGTGCTGGACGAGCCCACGAACGGTCTCGACCCGCAGGGCATGCGCGAGATCCGCGCCCTGGTGCGGGAACTCGCCGCGGACGGCGCGACGGTCTTCCTCTCCTCGCACCTGCTGGACGAGATCGAGCAGGTGTGCACGCACGCCGCGGTGATGACCCGGGGCAGGCTGATCACCCAGGGCCCGGTCGCCGAACTCGCGGCGGCCACCCGGGGACGGCTCGCCGTGCTCACCCCGGACGCGGCCGACGCGGCCCGGATCCTGAAGGAGCACGGCCTGTCAGGGATCACCCTGGACGGGGAGCGGGTGAGTGCCGAACCGCCGTCGGACGAGCAGGACCTCGCGGAGCTCAACGCCGCGCTGGTGCACGGTGGAGTACGGGTACGGGGCTTCGGGGTGGAACGCGCCTCGCTGGAGGACGCGTTCGTGGCGCTGACCGGGGAGGGTTTCGATGTCGCGGGCTGACACATCGATCACGGGGGCCCCGGAGCCGGCCGTCCCGCGCCCGCCCGGGCCGCTGCGACTGCTCGGCCTGTTCCGTTCCGAGCTGACGCTCACCTTCCGACGCTGGCGCACGCTCGCCCTGCTCGGGGTGCTGGCCGCCGTCCCGGTGCTGATCGGCATCGCCGTGAGGATCGAGACGAGTGACGGCGGCACGGCGGGCGGCGGTGGCGGCCCCGACGGCGGTGCTGGGCCCGCGTTCGTCGCCCAGATCACCAACAACGGGCTGTTCCTGGTCTTCGCCGCCCTTGCCGCGACCCTGCCGGTCTTCCTGCCGATGGCCGTCGGAGTCGTCGCCGGAGACGCCGTCGCGGGCGAGGCGAGCGCCGGAACCCTGCGCTATCTGCTGGTCGCCCCCGCCGGGCGTACCAGGTTGCTGCTGGCCAAGTTCACCGCAGTCTGCGCCTTCTGCCTGGCCGCGACCCTGGTGGTGGCCGTGTCGGCGCTCGCGGTGGGAGCGTTGTTCTTCCCGCTCGGCGAGGTCACGACCATCTCGGGCACTCCCGTACCGTTCGCGGAAGGGTTGTGGCGTGCCGTGCTGATCGCGGCGGTCGTCGCGGCCTCACTGGTGGGGCTGGCCGCGGTCGGTCTGTTCGTGTCGACCCTCACGGGCAGCGGCGTCGCGGCGATGGCGACCACCGTGGGGCTGCTGATCACGGTGCAGATCCTGGACTCGATCCCGCAGCTGGACGGAGTCCACCCGTATCTCTTCTCGCACTACTGGATGTCGTTCTCGGATCTGATGCGGGAACCACTCCTGTGGGACGAGGTCCTGAAGAACCTCGGTCTGCAGGCCGTGTACGCGGCAGTGTTCGGCTCCGCGGCCTGGGCCCGCTTCACCACGAAGGACATCACGGCCTGAGGCGGCGGCCGCCGGGGTCACGCGCGGCCGCCGCCGCGCGTGACCCCGCCCGCTGCTAGAAGGTCAGCTTCCAGCTGTCGATGTAGCCCGTGTCGTAGCGGGCCACGTCCTGGACGCGCAGCTTCCAGTCGCCGTTCGCCGTCTCGGTGGACGTGTCCACGGTGTACGTGGTCACGACGTTGTCCGCCGAGTCGCTGCTGCTCGAGTTCTTCAACCGGTACGCGGTGCCGTCCGGGGCGACCAGGTCGATGACCAGGTCACCGCGCCAGGTGTGCTTGATGTCCACGCCGACCTTGAGCGCGGCAGAGGAGTTCCCGCTGCGGCCGGAGACGGACACGGTCGAGGTGACGGCGGCTCCGGCGTCCGGCACCGCGACGTCGGCGGTGTTCTCGTAGAGATCACCGGGCGGTTCCGTCGTGCCCGCGGAGAGCGTCCAGATCGCGTGGGCGATCGCGTCGCTGTTGCGGTCCAGCGCGGTGTCGTTGATGTTCGACGTGGTGTCGCACGAGGAGTGGTAGCAGCGGTCGAACGCCTGACCTGCCGTACCGCCCCACTTCTGGGCCTGGGCGCTGGTCTTCGTACGGCCGGCGCCGGTGAACAGACCGCCGACCGGTATGCCGACGTTCTTGAACGACGCGTGGTCGGAGCGTCCGTCGCCCTCGGTCTCGATCTCGGTGGGGACGCCGAGACCGGCGAAGTAGTCCTTGAAGGTCTGCTCGATCGTCGGGTCGTCGTCGTAGACGAAGTAGCCCGGATTCGGGGAGCCGATCATGTCGAAGTTCAGATACCCCGCGAGCTTTGAACGCTCCGTGGAGGGCAGGTTGTTCACGTAGTGCTTCGAGCCGACCAGGCCCAGCTCCTCCGCGCCCCACCATCCGAAGCGCAGGTGCTTCGTGGGCTGGAGCTGCGCTCGGGAGACCGCGAGCGCCGTCTCGAGCACGGCGGCCGACCCGGAGCCGTTGTCGTTGATCCCGGCGCCCGAGCTGACCGAGTCGAGGTGGGCGCCGGCCATCACCGTGCGGTTGACGTCGCCGCCGGGCCAGTCGGCTATCAGGTTGTAGCCGGTGGCACCGCTGGTGGTGAACTGCTGGACCGACGTGGTGAATCCGGCGGCGTCGAGCTTGGCCTTCACGTAGTCGATCGACGCCTTGTAACCGGGTCTGCCGTGGGCGCGGTTGCCGCCGTTGGCACCGGCGATGGACTGGAGCTGGTTCAGGTGCGCCTTGACGTTGGCGAGCGGTATGTCGGGCGCCGCGAACGCCGGTACCGGCGCGGCCGGTCTTGCCGCCGGTGCGGCGGATGCCGCGGGCGCGGCGGACGCGAGCAGCCCGGCCAGGGCGATCGCGGCGGCCGTGGCGGCACGTCTGGGAACGGAGAGGTTCATGTGGGGGCTCCGGATTCCGTACGGGGATGGGACGGAACGTGCAGGACGCCCCGGGTCGGCTGTTCCCGGGGCGCTGGAGCTTGCTTGCCGCACGCGATACGTGCGTGTGTGCGTTGTGCGTGCTGATGTTCAGTGACGGCCTGACACGGCGTCAAGGGCGGGAATCGGTCATGTCCGTTCGCATTGCGGACGTCATTGCACGCAGAACTCGTTGCCTTCCGGATCCGTCATCACGACCCACCGGCCGCCCGGCTCGTCCACCCGGCGCAGCACCGCCGCCCCCAGTGCCTCCAGCCGGACGGTCTCCGCTTCCATCTCCCCGGGAGCCGAGTGCAGGTCGATGTGGAGCCGGTTCTTCCCCGTCTTCGGCTCCGGCACCCGCTGGAACAGCACACGGCGGCCCAGTCCCGCACCGCTTCGCTCGTCATGGGCGTCGTCCGGATGCCGGACCGCGGCCAGATCACGCCACGCCCTTCGGCCGTGCCTCTCCACGGTCAGCTCCTCGGGTGCCGCCTTCTGCGCGAGGAGCTGCTCGATCAGTGGGCTGTTGTCCTCGACCAGGTATCCGAGCGCCTCGGCCCAGAAGTCGGCCTGGGCGTGCGGGTCCGCGGCGTCGATCACGAGCTTCCAGTGCAGTGTCATGGAAACCGGTTATAGTGGTTACATGATGTGCGCCGCAAGGGACACGCCGGGTCTGCTGCTCGAACCGCCGTCCGGGGGCTCGTTCCGCTTCGATCCGGGCGCGCTGTGCCTGGAACTGCTCCCCACCGGAGGCCCCGGCGGGCTCGCCGCGTACGAGGTGCTGCACGACCCGCCCGCACTGCTGCGCTGGATTGCCGACAGCCGGCTGCCCGCCGGTCTGCGTCTCCCGGTGGACGACGCGGAGGTGGCGGCCGCCCGGGAACTGCGGAACGCCCTGTGGGGCCTGGCCGGCGCCAGGGCACACGGCGCCGACGCACCCGCCGCGGATGTGGTCGTGGTCAACGCGGCGGCCGCCGCGCCCGCCCTCGTGGCGCGCATCGGCGCACGAGGAGCCCGGGAGTGGGCGCCTGACGCGACGGTGTCGCAGTTGCTGTCGACCGTCGCCCGGGACGCCGTGGAACTCTTCACCGGCGCTTACGCGCACCGCGTCCGTGAATGCGGCTCCCACGACTGCCGGCTGCTGTTCGTCGACACCTCGCGCCCCGGCCGCCGCCGCTGGTGCTCGATGGAGCGGTGCGGCAACCGCAGCAAGGTCCGGGCGCACCGTGCCCGCCACTCGGAGGCGGACGAGCAATGACAACCGGCCCGCGAAGGCCTCTACGGGAGAGCGGGACCTCGTCGGCGAGGCGCTCGGGGCGGGCCGGCGCACGGCGCGGCCGCTGATCCACGGGGGCGGTCTGCGACGGAAGTCACGTCTTGGGGTGGCTGTTCCACGTTTACGGTGTAGGGATGGACGCACTGCCCCACAGCGGGCCGCCCGGCTGCCCGCTGGTCGGCGTAACCGCCACGTACATGCCCCGGCTCTCGGAGTTCTCCTTCGAGCCGGGGCTTGTCGCTGCCGTCGATCAGCATGCGGCGGCGGTGCGCGATGCGCTCGTGCCGCTCGTGCCCGCTCCTCGCCGGCCGGACCAGGCCCCCCGGGAGGAGCCGTACGGCATGGTGCGGCGCGAGGACCTCGCGGACTACGTTCTCGGGTTCACCGACTGGCTGTCGGAGATCGACTGGTCGGAACCGGTCGGCTACGACTTCGCCACCCTGCGGCTCACCGCCGTCTGCTGGCTGATCCGCGAGCACGACCTGCTCGCCCACTGAACTTCCGGAGCCGCGCGCTCCGGTGGTCACATGGGGTCGTGGTCACATGGGGTCGCGTCCGTTGCCCATGGGTGGGCCCTCGCCCATGTTCCGTCCGCGGCCCGTGTCGCGTCCGCGTCCCATGTCGTGGCTGCCGCTCTCGCCGCGCGTCCGTCCGCCGCTCTGGCCCATGCCCGGTCGCGTCGCCTGACGCTCGGAGGCGGGCTGACCCGATTCGGCGTCGGATCGGCCGCGCTGGTAGGCGGAGACGTTCGACTTGGCGCGGCCCGACTCGGCCTCCGCCGTGGCGAGCCAGCGCTCCCAGCGTTCCCGCATGGGGCCGATGAGGCCGCCGCCGACACCGACGATCATGATGCCGGAGATGGCGGCGAGTACCGCCCACAGGACCGGACCGGTGACGGAGGTCGCGATCTGGGCCTGGCTGAGCGCCGCGATGGCGCCGAGGGCCACGATGAAGGCCCAGGCGATCGTGCCCAGGGTCCGGCCGTAGGAGGTCCCGGCCAGGGCGCCCTGGATGATGTCGCGGACACCGCGGGCGATGGCCATGGCCACGACGACGATGACGCAGGCGACGATCGCCTTCGGGATCCAGGCGACGGCCGAGTTGATCATGTTGCTGACCGGGTTGGGGCCGAAGACGCCGAAGGCCAGCTGCAGGACGATCAGCAGAATCGCGTAGTAGAGGATCTTGACGAGGATGCCGGTGGCGTCGTACTTCGAGTTGCGCAGGGTGTTCGAGACGCCGCTGCGTTCGGACATCCGCTCGAAGCCGATCTTGCGCAGCAGCTTGTCGGCGACCTTGGCGAGCGCCTTGGCGATGAACCAGCCGATGAGGAGGATCGCCAGGAAGGCGATGAACTTCGGCACGAACGTGACAACGCTTTTGAACGCGTCACTCAAGCCTTGACCGAAGTCGACCGATAGCGCGAGGGGTTGCTGCATCACGCACTCACTCCGCTCTGTGGGCTACCTCGGTCCTGGTGACCGGGGCCTGGACTTCCGGTGGTAACACCGGTCTGCAGGCACCGGCCTGCGCCCAGGTGCGGAGCTGAGCCGTTCGAGTGGACATTGGGCCCTGATGGACGTGTCCCGGCCGTGGAGCGCGGCCGGGACCGTGTAGGAGCGCTCAGCGCTCAGCGCTCAGGCCACGGGGCCGTCGGCGGTCGCGGCGGCCACCGTGCCGGCCTGCCCGGTGGCTGCCGGCGGTGCGCCCGTGCCGGCCTGTCCGGTGGCTGCCGGCGGCGCGCCTGCGGCCGCGGCCTGCGCGGCCAGCCGCAGGGCCTGGGCCTTGCTGCGGCGTGCGGTGCGCAGTGCGTCCCAGGTCAGGCAGGTCAGGGCCAGCCACACCAGGGCGAAGCCCGCCCAGCGCTCAGCGGGCATGGCCTCGCGGAAGTAGAGGATGCCGAGCAGGAACTGGAACACCGGGGCGAGGTACTGCAGCAGCCCCAGGGTGGAGAGCGGCACCCGTATCGCCGCCGCACCGAAGCAGACCAGCGGCACGGCCGTCACCAGACCGGTCGCGGCGAGCAGCACCGCGTGCCCGGCTCCGTGCGAGCCGAAGGTGGCCGAGCCGTCCGCGCCCAGCCAGACCAGGAACGCCAGCGCCGGGAGGAACTGGATGGCGGTCTCCGCCGCGAGGGACTCCAGGCCTCCGATGTTGACCTTCTTCTTGACCAGGCCGTACGTGGCGAAGGAGAAGGCCAGCGTCAGCGAGATCCAGGGCGGCTGCCCGTAGCCGATCGCGAGCACCAGGACCGCGGCGAAGCCGATGCCGACGGCCGCCCACTGAGCCGGGCGGAGCCGTTCCTTCAGGAGCAGCACGCCCATCGCGATGGTGACCAGCGGATTGATGAAGTAGCCCAGTGAGGCCTCGACGACATGGCCCGAGTTCACGGACCAGATGTAGACGCCCCAGTTGATGGTGATCACCGTGGCGGCGACGGCGACGAGCCCCAGCTTCCGCGGTTGCCGGACCAGCTCCCGCAGCCAGTCCCAGCGCCTCAGCACCAGGAGGGCGACGGCCACGATCGCCAGCGACCAGACCATCCGGTGGGCAAGGATCTCCACGGCACCGGACGGCTTGAGCAGCGGCCAGAAAAGGGGGACCAGTCCCCACATCCCGTAGGCACCGATCCCGTACAGCAGCCCTGCCCGCTGTTCGTTCTCCGACTTCACTGACCCTCCTGCCCTGCGCGCGCGTTTCTTCAAGGTACGCCCGGGAGGGGGCCGATGTCATGCCCGTATCGCAATACGGTCATGACCGATCATGCTCGGCCCGTGCGGTCGCGGAGATGGCCTCTGAACAGCATCGAGGGGAGGCCGGAGCCTCCCCTCGATGCGATGCGATGCCGGTCCGGTCCGGCGCCCGGCGTCAGCCGACGACGGTCCAGGTGTCGTTGCCTGCGAGCAGGGCGGCGAGGTCGCCCTTGCCGTTCTGTTCGACGGCCGTGTCGAGCTGGTCGGCCATGAGGGTGTCGTAGACGGGGCGCTCGACGCTGCGGAGCACACCGATCGGCGTGTGGTGCAGCGTGTCCGCGTCGGCCAGCCGGGACAGCGCGAAGGCCGTGGTCGGGGACGAGGCGTGCGCGTCGTGGACCAGGATCCGCGACTCGTTCTCGGGTGTGACCGCCACGACCTCGAGGTCACCGGTGGCCGGGTCGCGCACGACGCCCTTGGCCCCTGCTCCGGAGCCGGCGGCCGCCCCGAAGCGGATGGGCTGCCCGTGCTCGAGGCGGATGACCGCCTCCTGCGCCTGGTCCTTGTCCTTGAGGACCTCGAAGGCACCGTCGTTGAAGATGTTGCAGTTCTGGTAGATCTCCACCAGCGCCGTGCCCTGGTGCTCCGAGGCCTGGCGCAGCACCTCTGTGAGGTGCTTGCGGTCCGAGTCGACGGTGCGTGCCACGAACGAGGCCTCCGCGCCGATCGCGAGCGACACCGGGTTGAACGGGGCGTCGAGGGAACCCATCGGCGTCGACTTGGTGATCTTGCCGACCTCGGAGGTGGGGCTGTACTGGCCCTTGGTGAGTCCGTAGATGCGGTTGTTGAACAGCAGGATCTTCAGGTTGACGTTGCGGCGCAGCGCGTGGATCAGGTGGTTGCCGCCGATGGACAGCGCGTCCCCGTCACCCGTGACCACCCACACCGACAGATCACGGCGGGAGGAGGCGAGCCCGGTGGCGATGGCGGGCGCGCGGCCGTGAATGGAGTGCATCCCGTAGGTGTTCATGTAGTACGGGAAGCGGGAGGAGCAGCCGATACCGGAGACGAAGACGATGTTCTCCTTCGCCAGGCCCAGCTCGGGCATGAAGCCCTGCACCGCGGCCAGGACCGCGTAGTCGCCGCAGCCGGGGCACCAGCGCACTTCCTGGTCGGACTTGAAGTCCTTCATCGACTGCTTGGCCTCGGCCTTGGGCACGAGCTTGAGCGCCTCACTCATCGATGGCCTCCTTGAGCGCTGCGGCGAGTTGCTCCGCCTTGAACGGCATGCCGTTGACCTGGTTGAAGGAGCGTGCGTCGACCAGGTACTTCGCCCGGATCAGGGTGGCGAGCTGGCCGAGGTTCATCTCGGGCACGACGACCTTGTCGTACTGCCCCAGTACCGTGCCGAGGTTCTTCGGGAACGGGTTCAGATGGCGCAGATGGGCCTGCGCGATCGGAAGGCCCGCGGCGCGCAGTCGGCGTACGGCGGCCGTGATCGGCCCGTATGTGGAGCCCCAGCCCAGCACGAGCGTCCGCGCCCCGTCGGGGTCGTCGACGTCGGCGTCCGGCACCTCGATGCCGTCGATCTTGGCCTGGCGGATGCGCACCATGAAGTCGTGGTTGGCCGGGTCGTAGGAGATGTTGCCCGTGCCGTCCTGCTTCTCGATGCCGCCGATACGGTGCTCGAGGCCCGGCGTGCCCGGCACGGCCCAGGGGCGGGCCAGGGTCTGCGGGTCGCGCTTGTAGGGCCAGAACACCTCGGTGCCGTCGGCCAGTTCGTGGTTGGGTCCGCTCGCGAACTGCACCCGCAGGTCCGGCAGCTCGTCGATGTCCGGGACCCGCCACGGCTCGGAGCCGTTGGCGAGGTAGCCGTCGGAGAGCAGGAACACCGGCGTGCGGTAGGTCAGCGCGATCCTCGCCGCGTCGAGTGCGGCGTCGAAGCAGTCGGCGGGGGTGCGCGGCGCGACGACCGGCACCGGCGCCTCACCGTTGCGGCCGTACATGGCCTGCAGCAGATCCGCCTGCTCCGTCTTGGTCGGCAGACCGGTCGAGGGGCCGCCGCGCTGGATGTCCACGACCAGCAGCGGCAGCTCGAGCGAGACCGCGAGACCGATGGTCTCCGACTTGAGAGCCACACCGGGCCCGGAGGTAGTGGTGACCGCGAGGGAGCCGCCGAACGCCGCGCCCAGCGCCGCGCCGATCCCGGCGATCTCGTCCTCCGCCTGGAAGGTCCGCACACCGAAGTTCTTGTGCTTCGACAGCTCGTGCAGGATGTCGGAGGCCGGGGTGATCGGGTAAGAGCCCAGGTAGAGCGGCAGGTCCGCCTGCCTGCCCGCGGCGATCAGACCGTACGACAGGGCCAGGTTCCCGGAGATGTTGCGGTACGTGCCGGTCGGGAACGCCGCGCTCGCCGGGGCGACCTCGTAGGAGACCGCGAAGTCCTCCGTCGTCTCGCCGAAGTTCCACCCGGCGCGGAAGGCCGCGATGTTCGCCTCGGCGATGTTCGGCTTCTTGGCGAACTTCTGCCGCAGGAAGCTCTCCGTGCCCTCCGTGGGGCGGTGGTACATCCAGCTCAGCAGGCCCAGCGCGAACATGTTCTTGCTGCGCTCGGCCTCCTTGCGGGACAGACCGAAATCCTTGAGCGCCTCGATCGTCAGAGTCGTCAGCGGCACCGGGTGGACCCGGTAGCCGTCCAGCGACCCGTCCTCCAGGGGGGAGGCGTCGTACCCGACCTTCGCCATGGCACGCTTCGCGAACTCGTCGGTGTTCACGATGATCTCGCCACCGCGCGGCACATCGGCGACATTCGCCTTCAGGGCGGCCGGATTCATCGCGACCAGCACGTTCGGCGCGTCGCCCGGGGTGAGGATGTCGTGGTCGGCGAAGTGCAGCTGGAAGCTGGAGACGCCGGGCAGGGTGCCTGCGGGCGCCCGGATCTCGGCGGGGAAGTTCGGAAGTGTGGAGAGGTCGTTGCCGAACGACGCCGTCTCCGAGGTGAACCTGTCACCCGTGAGCTGCATACCGTCACCGGAGTCACCCGCGAAACGGATGATCACCCGGTCCAGGCGGCGGATCTCCTTGGCGCCGGCGCGTCTGCGCTGCTCGCCGACGAGGGTCTCGTCGGACCCGTTGACCTCATCGGCCTGCTCGGCCGGCCTGCTGACCTGGCTGGTCACTGAACTGGACCTCCCTCGAGGCGGTTCCTCGGGCCCGACCGGCCCACCGGCCGACCCACAGGCAACCCTACGACGGTAAGGGTCGCCTTCCCCGGACCGCTCACATGTCGGACGTCCTGAGGCGACGCCGCGACGCCCTCTTTCGTCATGTTTTCCCTGCCCTCATGGCCTTCCGGACGGCCTTCCGGACGGCCTCCTGGGAAGTCGCTCCCCGCTCATTCTTCGGTTCCCGAGCTACCGCGTGGCTCGAGCGCCACCGGAGTGCCGTGTGACCTGTCCGGCGGTGTCCTCCCGGCCGGTGCCCGGCTCCACGCCGGGTCACGAGTTCAGATAGGTCAGCACCGCGAGCACGCGCCGGTGGTCCCCCTCGCTGGGGGACAGACCGAGCTTCAGAAAGATGTTGCTGACGTGCTTCTCCACCGCGCCGTCGCTCACCACGAGCTGCTTGGCGACCGCCGAGTTCGTCCGGCCCTCCGCCATCAGGCCCAGCACCTCGCGCTCGCGAGGGGTGAGGCCCGCGAGCACATCCTGCTTGCGGCTGCGGCCCAGCAGCTGCGCCACGACCTCCGGGTCCAGGGCCGTACCGCCCTGCGCGACCCGCACCACGGCGTCCACGAACTCACGCACTTCCGCCACCCGGTCCTTGAGCAGATAGCCCACTCCGCGACTGCTGCCGGCAAGCAGTTCCGTGGCGTACTGCTCCTCCACGTACTGGGAGAGGACCAGCACCCCGACCGAGGGATGGTCCCGGCGCAACTGCACGGCCGCTCGCACACCCTCGTCCGTGTGCGTCGGCGGCATCCGTACGTCCGCGACCACGACGTCCGGCAGCGCATCCTGCGCCGCGAGGTCGTCGACCGTCTTGAGCAGGGCCTGCGCGTCCCCCACCCCGGCGACCACATCGTGCCCCCGGTCGGTCAGCAACCGGGTCAGGCCCTCCCGAAGCAGTACGGAATCCTCGGCGATGACCACTCGCACTCTGTCCTCCACAGTCCCGCAGCCCCCTGTTGATGTGCCACCCGACCCCTGCGCGCTCGCTCCAGCATCCCAGGATCGGGGCGCGTGCGGGGCTGTGCCGCGGATTTCCCCCGGTCACCGCATCGGGGGACGCAGGAAAGGACGAGAGGGTTGCCGCAGCCGGGCTGCCTCGCGGGGTTCCGGCACCGCCGGCCCGTGGGGCCGGACCGCTGTCAGCCGCGCCAGGGGAGCTCCGCGGTCACGGTCGTCGGACCGCCGGCAGGCGAGTCGACGGCGAGGATTCCGTCCACCGCGCCGAGTCGTTCCGCGAGGCCGGCGAGACCACTGCCGGTCGTCTGGTCGGCGCCGCCCCTGCCGTCGTCCGTGACCTGGAGCATCAGCCGGTCCTGCGAGCGCCACACATCGACGGAGGCGCGGGTGGCCCGCGCGTGCTTGCTCACGTTCTGCAGCAGCTCGGAGACGGTGAAGTAGGCGATGCCCTCGATCGCCGCCGCCGGACGACGGTCGAGATCGACCTCCACCGACACGGGAACGGCGCACCGCGAGGCGACGGAGGAGAGGGCGGCGTCCAGTCCCCGGTCGGTGAGCACCGCGGGGTGGATACCGCGGGCCAGGTCACGCAGTTCCTGCAGCGCCACCTTCACCTCGCCGTGCGCCTCGTCCACCATCCGTGCGGCTGCCTCCGGGTCCTCGGCCAGCTTCTCCTTCGCCAGACCGAGATCCATCGCCAGGGCCACCAGCCGGGCCTGCGCGCCGTCGTGCAGGTCGCGTTCGATACGGCGCAGATCCGCCGCCGCGGTGTCCACGACGACCCCGCGGTCCGACTCCAGCTCCACGACGCGGGACGCCAGCCGGGACGGTCCGAGCAGTCCGCTCACCATCAGCCGGTCGACACCGGTCAGAGCACGCATGACCCAAGGGGTGGTGATCGTGAGGAGCAGCCCGACGGCGCTGGTCACGGCGATCTCGAAGGGGGTGTCGAGATAGAAGTTGTGCGCCCCGTCCCCGTACAGCTGCAGACCGTCCACGCCGCCCCACATCGGGAAGACCCACTGCCACAAGGGGTACGCCAGCAGGGACCAGCCGGTCACCCACAGGGTCACGGACACGCAGAAACCGAACACGGCCCAGGGGAAGTGGAGAAAGGCGTACAGAAGGTGGCGCCACGACGCCCCGCTCTTGAGCGTGCCGGCCATCCACGCGGCGACGCCGTTCGTCTTCGCGCCCCTGGCGGCCCGCACCGGTTCGGGCGCGGCGACGTCCACCCCGAGCAGCGCCCGCGCCCGAGCGCGCTCCAGCGCCCCGAAGCCGCGCAGAGCCGACAGGGACAGCGCGAACACCGGAACGCCCAGGAACGTGACCAGCAGGCCGGCGCCGAGCGAGGTCATGGTGACCGCGAACACGAAGGCGGCGGTCGCGATCGGCATGCTCAGCACCAGATAGCCGAACTCCCGCCAGGCGCGGCCCTCGAAGGGGGCGCGCAGCACAGGAGGGAAGAAGTGCTTCCGGCCTGCCGGGGAACCGTGTCCGTGTCCGTATCCGTGTCCGTATTCCGTGGCCATCGAAGTCGTCCGTTCTGGGATGCGGGCTGTCATGACCCAAGCGTGCTGTGGCCGCCCGTAGCGCACCATGAGGCCGGTATCCGTCTCTGCGGGGGGTTTTCCCCACCATGCCGAGGCGTCGGGGTCGGCTGTGCCGGCGGGCGTTGCCGCCGATTCGTGCCAGGGGTGGTCGGCGGCGGGGAGGAGCGGTCACCGTCGCTGCCTCGGTGCCGCGGGTGAGGGAAGCCGGCCGGTCACCGGGTTTTGCCCCAGCCCCTCGACCTCCCGGACAGTCGTATGTCCGCCGGGAGGCGTCCCCGTACGGGCTGAAGGATCAGCTTCGCCGCCGTCCACGGAGCGCCGCACGCCCGCCAGGGGCGCCGCCCTGCGCCAGGGGGAGAAGCAGCACGCCGCGCAGCGGCGGCCGGGGACGCGGCGCACCGCTCCGGCCGCGGCACGCTCGCTCAGCGCGCTTCTTGTCCCTCGCGCTCACGCCACGGCAGCTCCGCCGTGACGGTCGTCGGACCGCCCGTCGGCGAGTCGACGACGAAGTGCCCGTCGACCGCCTTCAGCCGCTCGGCGAGGCCGGCGAGACCGCTGCCGCCGTCGAGCGAGGCCCCGCCCTTGCCGTTGTCCGTGACCTGGAGCATCAGCCGGTCCTGCGAGCGCCACACATCGACGGAGGCGCGGGTGGCCCGCGCGTGCTTGCTCACGTTCTGCAGCAGCTCGGAGACGGTGAAGTAGGCGATGCCCTCGATCGCCGCCGCGGGCCGTGAGTCGCCGAGCTCCACGTTCACCGTGACCGGAGCGGTACAGCGGGACGCCACGGAGGAGAGGGCGGCGTCCAGTCCGCGGTCGGTGAGCACCGCGGGGTGGATGCCGCGGGCCAGGTCGCGCAGTTCCTGCAGCGCGAGCTTCACCTCGCCGTGCGCCTCGCCCACCATCGCGGCCGCCGCGTCCGGATCCTCGAGGAGCTTCTCCTTGGCGAGGCCGAGCCCCATCGCCAGTGCGACCAGCCGGGCCTGCGCGCCGTCGTGGAGGTCGCGTTCGATGCGGCGCAGGTCGGCCGCGGCGGTGTCCACGACGACTCCGCGGTCCGACTCCAGTTCGGCGATGCGCCGTTCCAACTCGTCGGAGGGCGACAGCAGGCCCCACACCATGGCGCGGTCCGCGTTGGACAGCCCTCGTGCGATGAAGGGGAGCACGGGCCAGAGCACGAACAGGCCGACCGTCATGACCGTGAAGGTGACGATTCCCCAGGGCAGCCGGATGACCGAGTACAGCACCGTGCGCCAGCCCACCGGATCCTTCAGACGGGACCAGACCGACACGATCAGGCCGTCGCCGCGGCCCCGGCCGGGCAGCGGACTCGGCTCGTCGATCCGTACGCCGAGCAGGGCCCGCGCCCGTGCCCTCTCCGCTCGCCCGATCAGGCGGGCGCCCATGAGCGCGAGGGCGAGCAGGGGCAGGCCGACCACCGTCACGGTGAGTCCGGCGCTGGTGGTGATCGTGACCGTCACGTAGACGAATCCGAGCAATGCGGCCGGCAGATTGCCGAGCAGGTGCGCGATCTCCTTCCAGGTGTGGCGGCCGAAGGCGAAGCGCGCGGGTGGCGGCCGGTCGTTGTCGGGTGCGGTGATGCTCGCGGTCATGCGGGCCAGCCTGCCGGGCCGGACCGCCGCACGCCATGGGGTGGATGGGTGGGGGTCGGTAGGGATAACCCCACCCGGGGACGGCCCGAAGCGTGACACGACTGCTTACGCTCGCTTTAGCAGGGCCTAGACTCCCGTGCGTACAGATCGTGCGCAGTGATTGTCGAACGAGGCGACAAGGCACCGGCGACGCCACGCAACGCCAGGTAACGCCAGGGCAAAGCCAGGTAACGCCAGGCAGCGACAACGCAACGCCACGCGACGACAAGGTCGACTGGGTCAGGGAGCGAGGAGACGGACGTGCCGGAACCGACCGTGGTCGTGTTCGCGACGGACTACTTCCAGAGCTACTCCGTCGTCGGGCTCCTCGCGGTGATCGGCGTGCTGTTCGTGGCCGTCGCCTTCGCCGCCGGCCGGCTGTTGCGGCCGGTCGTGCCGACACCGGAGAAACTGCTCACCTACGAGTGCGGTGTCGACCCGGTGGGTGAGGGCTGGGCACACACCCAGGTCCGCTACTACGTCTACGCCTTTCTGTATGTGATCTTCGCGGTCGACTCGATCTTCCTCTTCCCGTGGGCGACGGTGTTCGCCGCCGACGGCTATGGCGCGACGACCCTCGTGGAGATGTTCATCTTCCTCGGCTTCCTCGCCGTGGGACTGCTCTACGCATGGAAGAAGGGGGTCCTGACATGGACGTGACCCCGACCCCGGAGCTCCTGCCGGAGCCACGGCGACTGGGCGCGCTCGCGCGTCTGGCACCGGAACCGATGAAGGTGGTCCTCAACTGGGGCCGCCGCTACAGCCTCTGGGTCTTCAACTTCGGACTCGCCTGCTGCGCCATCGAGTTCATCGCGGCGTCGATGGCACGGCACGACTTCATCCGGCTCGGCGTGATCCCCTTCGCACCGGGGCCCCGCCAGGCGGACCTCATGATCGTGTCCGGCACGGTGACGGACAAGATGGCTCCCGCGGTGAAGCGGCTGTACGAGCAGATGCCCGAGCCGAAGTACGTCATCTCCTTCGGCGCCTGCTCGAACTGCGGCGGCCCGTACTGGGACTCGTACTCGGTCACCAAGGGCGTCGACCAGATCATCCCGGTGGACGTCTACGTACCCGGCTGCCCGCCCCGCCCCGAGGCACTGCTCCAGGGGATTCTCAAGCTTCAGGAGAAGATCGCGCGAGAGTCGCTCGGCGAGCGCTACGGGCACGGTGGCGACGCCGGCCGCGCCACGAGCACTTCCCCTGCGGCACTGCGGAGCGGCCTGGTCGCACCACCGCCGCCCGCTCCTTCGGGTACGGAGGAGGAGCGGTGAACGCGAACCCCTACGACCGGCTTCCCGACGCCGTCACCGAGATCTTCGGCGAGGAGGCGACGGCGGAGCGGACGTACGAAGTGCTCACCGTCGACGTGCCCGTCGGCTCCTGGATCGCGGCCCTGGAGATCGCCCGCGACAAGCTGGGATGCACGTATTTCGACTGGCTCAGTGCCGTCGACGAGCCGGGCACCGGTTTCCGGGTGTGCGCGCACGTCGTCTCGCTGGAGAACCGCGCGGTGCGACGGCTGCTGGTGCGCACGACCGTTCCACACGCTGCTCCCTCACTGCCCTCGGCCGTCGACGTCTACGCGGGCGCGGGCTGGCACGAGCGCGAGACCCACGAGATGTTCGGCGTCGACTTCACCGGGCACCCCAACCAGCTTCCCCTGCTGCTGCCGGACGGCTTCGAGGGGCACCCGCTGCGCAAGGACTTCGTACTGGCAGCGCGTGTCGCCAAGGCGTGGCCGGGCGCGAAGGAGCCGGGGGAGTCCGAGCACGGTGGCCCCAAGCGGCGGCAGATGCTGCCGCCCGGTGTTCCCGACCCGAACGAGTGGGGCCCCCTCAAGGGCCAGCTCCCGCCCGCCCCCGCCCGGCCCGCCCGCGGGGCGCGCGCGGGTGCCGGCTCGGGCGCCGCAGGCGCAGCGGGCGCGGGTGAGCGGCCGGTCCGCCGCACCCGCACCGCCTCCGAAGGCTCCGCCAGCCAGGCGGAGACGCCCACACCGCGCCGCTCGCGCAGCGCGAGCGAGGGTTCGGCGTCCCAGGCACAGGCAGAGGCCCGGTCACAGGCCCAGGTTCAGGCCGAGGCCGCCGCGCCTACCGGCGCACCGCGCCGCTCGCGCTCCGCGAGTGAGGGTTCTGCGTCGCAGGCACAGGCCGGCACGCCGTCCGGGCCGTCCGGGGCCACGGACGCGGTGCAGGAACCGGCTCGCTCCCGCAGCACCGACGCGCCGTGGCACCACGCCCGACCGGCCTTCGGCGACGCCGACACCCCCGCCGGACAGCCGGCGCCCGAGGCCACCCCCGGCCCGGCAGAGCCGGCTCCGGACGCATCGGCACCGGCACCGGCACCGGGTCCCGCCGCACCAGCGTCTGCTCCGGATGCGCCGCCTACGGACACCGGCACTCCCGACACCGCCGACGAGCCCGCTCCCGAGAGCGACACCTCAGGACCCGAGACCTCCGCTCCAAAGACTCCAGGACCCGAGACCTCTGGACCCGAGACCTCTGGACCCGAGACTTCGGAACCCGGGACTTCAGAACCCGCGACCCCACGGCCCGCGCCCGGATCCGACGACGGACCGGACACCGCGCCCGACCGACCCACCGGAGGCGAGCCCGCGTGAACGACGCACTGGACATCGCACTCCGGCTCGTCGTGGTGTTCGCCGTGTTCCTCGTCCTCCCCCTTGTCATCGGGCAGACCGAGCACAAGGTGATGGCCCACATGCAGGGCCGCCTCGGCCCGATGTACGCCGGTGGCTTCCACGGGTGGGCGCAGCTCGTCGCCGACGGTGTGAAGTTCGCGCAGAAGGAGGACGTGGTGCCGGCGCAGGCCGACCGCCGTGTCTTCCAACTCGCTCCCGCCGTGGCGCTTCTGCCCTACCTCCTCGTACTCGTGGCGATCCCGATCGGACCGAGCGAGGGCGCGGTCGGCCAGGTCGTCGACGCCGGTATCTTCTTCGTCCTCGCCGTCATGGGCGTCGGGGTGCTCGGCTCGCTCATGGCCGGCTGGGCGTCGGCCAACAAGTTCTCCCTGCTCGGCGGTCTGCGTACGGCAGCCCAGCTGCTCGCGTACGAGCTGCCGATGCTGCTGACCGCCGCCTCCGTCGCCATGGCGGCGGGGACGGTGTCACTGCCCGGCATTCTGAACGCCTTCGAGTGGTGGTGGCTGCCCTGGCAGATCGTCGGCGCGATCGTCTTCTTCGTCGCCGGTCTCGCCGAGCTGCAACGCCCGCCGTTCGACATGCCCGTCGCCGATTCCGAGATCATCTTCGGCGCCTACACCGAGTACACGGGGCTGCGGTTCGCTCTGTTCCTGCTGGCCGAGTACGCGGGCATCGTCGTCCTGTGCGGTCTGACCACCGTCCTGTTCCTCGGCGGCTGGCACGGCCCGTTCGGCGAGGACGGCCTCGGCTGGGTGTGGACCCTGCTCAAGACGGCCGTGCTCGCGTTCATCGTCATCTGGCTGCGCGTGACCTATCCCCGGATGCGCGAGGACCAGCTGCAGAAGCTCGCCTGGACCGTCCTCATCCCGCTCGCCCTCGCCCAGATCGCCCTCACCGGCATCGTCAAGGTGGTGATCTAGCCGTGTCCCCGATCCCCGGATCCGGTCTTGCCAAGGGCCTGGCCGTCACCCTGCGGACGATGACGAAGAAGACCGTCACCGCCCAGTACCCCGACGTCCAGCCCGAACTCCCGCCCCGCACCCGCGGTGTGATCGGTCTGTTCGAGGAGAACTGCACGGTCTGCATGCTCTGCGCCCGCGAGTGCCCCGACTGGTGCATCTACATCGACTCCCACAAGGAGACGATGCCGGCGGCGGCACCCGGTGGCCGCGAACGCAGCCGTAACGTCCTCGACCGGTTCGCCATCGACTTCTCCCTCTGCATGTACTGCGGTATCTGCATCGAGGTGTGCCCCTTCGACGCGCTGTTCTGGTCGCCCGAGTTCGAGTACGCGGAGACGGACATCCGCGAGCTCACCCACGAGCGCGACAAGCTCCGCGAGTGGATGTGGACCGTTCCCGCACCGCCTGCGCTGGACCCCGGCGCGGAGGAGCCGAAGGAACTGGGCGCGGCCCGCAAGGCGGCCGACAAACTGGCAGCCGCGCAGGCGGCGGAGAACGCCCCCCTGGCCGGCGGCGACAGCCCGGAGCCCGAAGACGGCCCGGCCTCGGCCCAGGGAGGCCCGGCATGACGCTCGCCGCAGCCGCGACGCACGGCTTCCTCTCCCCGACGGGCGTCGAGATCGCCTTCCTGCTCGTGGGCATCGCCACCCTCGGCGCGGCCCTCATCACCGTCACGACCAGGCAGCTCGTGCACGCCGCCCTCTGGCTGGTCGTGGCGCTCGGTGGCCTTGCCGTCGAGTACCTCCTGCTCACCGCGGAGTTCATCGCGTGGGTGCAGGTCCTGATCTATGTCGGTTCCGTCGTCGTCCTCCTTCTGTTCGGTCTGATGCTCACCAGGGCGCCCATCGGCCGCTCGCCCGACGCCGACTCGGGCAACCGGTGGGTCGCCCTCGCGGTGGCGGCAGCCGCCGCGGCGTCCCTGGTGTGGGTCGTCGTCGACGCCTTCCGCACCACCTGGATCGACCTGGACGGTCCGGCCCAGGGCTCCACCAAGGTGTCCGGCGAGATCCTCTTCCGGCACTGGGTGCTGCCGTTCGAGGCGCTCTCCGTGCTGCTGCTCGCCGCGCTCATCGGCGCGATCGTCCTGTCCCGCAGGGACGAGGACGCACCGGCCCCGGACCGAGGGGCCCGAGAAACCCGAGCGGCCCGAGAGGGGACCAGCTGATGCACCTCGCCTATCCCGCCGTGCTGGCCGTGCTCCTCTTCAGCGTCGGGCTTTACGGGGTGCTCGCACGCCGCAACGCGATCCTCGTCCTGATGTCCGTCGAGCTGATGCTCAACGCCGTCAACCTCAACCTGGTCGCCTTCGACGTCTGGCTGCGCGACACCCTGCACGCCGGCCAGGCGCTCACCCTCTTCGTCATCGCCATCGCGGCCGCCGAGATCGGCATCGGTCTGGCGATCGTGCTGATGGTGTACCGCAACCGAGGCAGCTCCGACGTCGACCGCCTGCGCGACACCGCGGAGACGCCGCACGGCGACGACCGCCCCCGCTCGGACACCGACGGCGAAACACCCGCAGACCGCGAGGAGAAGGCCGAGGCCACCGCGTGACCACCACGACCCTCGCCGTCCTCGTCCCCCTCCTTCCGTTCCTCGGCGCCGCGGCCGGGCTGCTGTTCGGCCGCACCGCACCCGGGTTCGTACGCCCGCTTGCCGTACTGCCGACGCTTGCCGCGGCCGCCCTCGCCGTACTCGTAGCCGTACGTCAGGACGGCGACAAGGCGATCGACGCCTCCACGCGGCTCACCCCGACAGGTTCGGTCCCGATCGACCTCGCGATCCATCTCGACGGATTCGCGGTCCTCGCCGCCGTCCTCGTCGGGGTCGTCGCCTCCTGCGTACAGATCTACTCGACGGGCTATCTCCGCGACGACCCGCGCTATCCCTCGTACGCCGCCCTCGTCTCGCTGTTCACCTCCGCCATGCTGCTCGTCGTCTACTCCGGCGATCTGATGGTGCTGCTGGTCGGCTGGGAGATCATGGGCATCTGCTCGTACTTCCTCGTCGGCCACTACTGGGAGACGCCCGAGGCACGTGCCGCCTCCCTCAAGGCCTTCCTGGTCACCAAGCTCGGTTATGTCCCCTTCCTGATCGGTCTGTTCGCGCTCGCGGCCGACGCGGGTACTTTCCGGATCACCGGGATCCTCGGAGCGGTCGCCGCCGACGCCATCGAGCACCCCACCCTCATCGCGCTGCTGCTCCTCGCCGGAGTGGCCGGCAAGTCGGCGCAGTTCCCGCTGCACACCTGGCTGCCCGACGCGATGGCGGGCCCCACCCCCGTCTCCGCGCTGATCCACGCAGCGACGATGGTCGCCGCCGGTATCTACTTCGTGGCCCGGCTCCTTCCGCTGTTCGCGGCGTCCGCGGCTGCCATGACCGCGCTCGCCGTGATGGCGGCCGTCACGATGGTCGGCTCGGCACTCGCCGCCCTCGCGCAGGACGACATCAAGCGTGTCCTCGCCTACTCGACCATCGGCCAGCTCGGCTACATGTCCGGCGCCCTGGCCGCAGGCGACCGCGGGGCCGCCGTCTTCCACCTCCTGTCCCACGGTGCGTTCAAGGCGCTGCTGTTCCTCGCCGCCGGTGCGGTCATCCACGCCGCCGGGACCAACTCGCTCGCCGCCATGTCCCGTATGAGCGGCCTCGCCAAGCGCATCCCCGACGCGTACTGGACGATGACCGTCGCTCTGCTCGCGCTCGCCGCGATCCCTCCCTTCGCCGGTTTCTTCTCCAAGGAAGCCGTCCTCGTGGTCGCCGAGCACACCGCTCTCGGCGACTCCGCCGTCGCGCCCGCCGCGGCCGGCTGGCTCGTGCTCGTCGCCGCGCTGCTGACCGCCCTCCTGACCGCCGCCTACGCGATCCGGCTGTGGCTGCTGGCCTTCCGCGGCCGCGGCACCGAGGCGCCCGACCACGGCCGGCAACCCCTCGCGATGACCACGGTGCTGTGGGTCCTCGCCGTCCCCTCGCTCGCCTTCGGGCTGGCCGCCGGCAGCCTGCCCCGCTGGTTCGACGGCCACGACCTCACGCCCACGCTGACCACCGCCGTCCTGGGCACGGGGGTCGCACTCGTCGGCGGACTGATCACCTACGGAGCCTGGCGGCACGCCACCGCGGTCGCCGCCCGCCCTCCGATCGGCGCCGTCGCCGCGCACCCCGCCGCCGAACCGGCCGTCTCCGAGGCCGAGGCCATCGCCACCCACGTCCCTGCCTACGGCGACATCGCGGCCGCCCCCGATCCGGCCGACCCCGCGCGACTGCTGCTGGGCCCGTTCCACCGCCACGCGGCCGCGGGCTTCCACGTCGACGCCCTCTACACCGCGCTGTTCGTCCGCCCCGTCCGGGCAGCCGCCCGACTGGTCCGCTTCCTGGACCGCGAGGTCGTCGACACCTACGTACACGGTTCCGGCACCGGCATGCGCTGGCTCGGCACGGCCGTCCGACGCGCCCAGACCGGGAACGTCCAGACCTACCTGAGCGTGCTGCTCGCCGGCTCCGTGGTCCTCGCGATCGCTGCCGTCGTCCTTTCCAACGTCAACGCCGGATCGTGAGCCGTGATCGATATCAGCGAGTCCGTGATGCAGTTCCTTCTCGCGCTCATCGTCGTCGGCCCGCTGCTCGGGGCCGCCGCCGCTCTGCTGCCCGCCCCGCCCGGGCTGCGCGGCAGCAGCCCCGACCAAGCGGTACTGCGCCACGGCGTGACCGTCACCGGCGCGATCCTGGTCGCCGCGATCGTGCTCGCTCTCGGCTTCGACCACGACCACCCGTCCACGATGCAGGCCACGACCGACATCAGCTGGATCCCCGCACTCGACGTGCGGATCCACCTCGGCATCGACGGCATCTCGCTCCCCCTTCTGGTCCTTACGGCGCTGCTGACCTTCCTCTGCGCGCTCTACAGCTACTTCAAAATGCCTGCGGGCCCGTCCCCGAAGGCCTTCGTCGCCCTGCTGCTCGTCCTCGAGTCCGGCACGCTCGCGACCTTCGCCGTCCTCGACCTGCTGCTGTTCTTCCTGGCCTTCGAGATGGTGCTCATCCCGATGTACTTCCTCATCGCCCGCTGGGGCGGCGAGGCCAGGCAGCCCGCCGCCTGGAAGTTCATCCTCTACACGCTGCTCGGTTCCGTGGTCATGCTGCTCGGTCTGCTGCTCATCGGGCTGAAGGCCGGCACATTCGACATGGTGGCACTCGCCACTGACAACGGCCGCGGACTGACCACATCAGTGCAGGTCGTCGCCGTTCTCGCGATCGGTCTCGGCCTCGCCGTGAAGACGCCGATGTGGCCGCTGCACACCTGGCTGCCCGACGCCCACACCGCCGCCCCGACCGTCGGCTCGGTCCTCCTCGCCGGCGTACTGCTGAAGATGGGCACGTACGGGTTCGTCCGCATCGTCCTGCCCGTCGCACCCGACGGCATGCGGACCTTCGCGCCGTATCTGGCCGCGTTCGCCGTCGTCGGCATCATCTACGGCTCCCTCGCCTGCCTGGCCCTCGCACGGAGCGGCGCCGGCGGTGACCTGAAACGACTGATCGCGTACTCGTCGGTCGGCCACATGGGCTTCGTGCTGCTCGGCATCGCGACGATGACGCCGACCGGAGTGAACGGCGCGCTCTTCGCCAACATCGCCCACGGCCTCATCACCGGCCTGCTGTTCTTCCTGGTCGGAGCGATCAAGGACCGCTACGGCACCGCCGATCTCGACACCCTCGCGGGAGCCACGGGAGCAGCGCTGTACGGCCGGGCTCCCCGCCTCGGCGGCCTGCTCGCCTTCGCGGCGGTCGCCTCGCTCGGGCTGCCTGGGCTCGCCGGTTTCTGGGGCGAGATGCTCGCTCTGTTCGGGGCGTTCGACCCGGCCGACGGCCTCAGCCGCCCCGCGTTCCTGACCTTCATGGCGATCGGCGCGTTCGGCACCCTGCTCACGGCGGCCTATCTGCTGGTCGTGGTACGCCGCGTGTGCATGGGCGGCAGGCCGCAGGAAGGCGGGGACGAGCGGCGGGCCGAACCGTTCGCAGACGTCCGTGGGTACGAATTCGCCGCGTGGACGCCGCTCGTGGCCCTGACCGTCATCGCCGGACTGTGGCCCGCGGTCCTCCTCGGCCTGACCGACCCGGCCGTGCAGAAGCTCCTCGCAGGAGGCAAGTCGTGATCGTGGCAGCCGAGAGTGCCAGTCTCGTCCAGTCGGTCGACTGGGCGGCGATCGCGCCGCCCACCGTCACCGCGGCCGTCGCTCTGATCGTCCTGGTCGCCGATCTCTTCCTCGAAGACCGGCGCAAGCCCCTGCTCGGGGCGGTCGCCGTCGCCGGGCTCGTCGTCTCGATCGTCGCACTCGTACCGCTGCGCAACGGTGACCGCTCCACCTTCTGCCTGACCGACAACCCCGTGGCCTGCAGTTACACGGCCGACCACTTCACACTCGTCATCCAGTTCCTGGTGCTGGGCGGGGCGCTGCTGACCGCGCTGCTCTCCCTCTCCGACACCAGGGACAAGCTCCCGGCAGGCGAGTTCTGGTTCCTGCTGCTGTCATCCGCGGCGGGTGCGGCGCTGCTGCCCGCCTCCCGTGACCTCGCCACCCTCGTCGTGGCCCTCGAGGTCGCCTCTCTGCCGGCATTCGCGCTGGTCGGCCTCAGGCGCGGTGACCGTCTTTCCAGCGAAGCCGCCCTGAAGTTCTTCCTCTCATCCGTCACCGCGACGGCCGTGACGCTGCTCGGCGTCAGCTTCGTGTACGCGACCACGGGAACACTGCACCTGACGCAGGTCGCGGCCGGCCTCGAGGACGTCCCCGGCCAGTTGGACACACTCGCCAAGGCCGGCGTCGCACTGACCCTCGTCGGCTTCGCCTTCAAAACGGCCGCCGTCCCCTTCCACTTCTGGGTGCCGGACACCTACGTGGGTGCCCCGCTGCCCGTCGCCGGCTACCTCTCCGTGGTCGGCAAGGCCGTCGGATTCACCGGGCTCATCCTGGTGACCGTCATCGCCTTCCCGGGGTACGCCGACGTCTGGGGCCCGGCGATGGCCGTCCTCGCCGCCCTGACCATGACCGCGGGCAACGTCGCCGCGCTGCGCCAGGCACCGGCACGCGCGTGGAGCGCGGTACGTCTGCTCGCCTGGTCCTCGGTGGCCCAGGCCGGCTACCTGCTGGTGCCGATCGCCGCCGCCGCGTACTCCAGTGACCAGCAGATCGGTTCGACGGTCGCGTACGCCCTGATGTACGCCGTCGTGAACCTGGGCGCGTTCGCCGTGGCGGCCCTCGTCGCCCGGACACGGCCGCTCAACCGGATCGCCGACTACCGCGGCCTGTACGCCACCCGCCCGCTCACCGCACTGGCCATGGGCTTCTTCCTGCTCTGCCTCGCCGGGCTGCCGCCGGGCATCGTCGGCCTGTTCGCCAAGGTGACCGTGTTCTCCGCGGCCGTCGACGCGGGCCTCGGCTGGCTGGCCGTCGTCATGGGCATCAACGTCGTGATCGCCCTCTACTACTACCTGCAGTGGACGGCGACCCTCTTCCGTGCCCCCGAGGCGGCGGAAGCCGGCGAGCCGGTCGGCAGGAGGACACCCGCCCCGGTGACCGCTGCCGTGGCCCTGACCGCGGCCGGGGGTGTCGTCCTGTCGGGCTACCCCCAGCTGGTCCTGCGGTTCGCGGCGGACAGCCTCTTCTGAGCGGCGGTCGCTGCAGCTCACCCGAACGGCCCGGACCGTGGCCGCGGCAATCAAGGGAACCAGCGTCCTTCGCCTGGCGTTGACCAGTACAGAAGGGTCCACTGGACAGTGGAGAGCACCACCACGCAAAGGGTCCCCTGCCGCACCACTTGGAGGGCGTACCGTGCACCGCCGGCACAACGGGCTGAAGACCGCAGTACTCCTCGGGGGACTGTCCGCGCTGATCCTCGTCATCGGCAGCTTCTTCGGACGTACGGGGCTGATCGTCGCGCTCGTCGTGGCGCTCGGCACCAACGCGTACGCCTACTGGAACAGCGACAAGCTGGCGCTGCGGGCCATGCGTGCCCGCCCGGTCAGCGAGTTCGAGGCACCGGCGCTCTACCGCATGGTCCGCGAGCTCTCCACAGCGGCCCGCCAGCCCATGCCGCGCCTCTACATCTCTCCGACCCAGGCCCCCAACGCGTTCGCGACGGGCCGCAACCCGCGCAACGCGGCGGTCTGCTGCACCGAAGGGATCCTGCGCATTCTCGACGAGCGGGAGCTGCGGGGAGTCATCGGTCATGAGCTGAGCCACGTCTACAACCGGGACATCCTGATCTCGTCGGTCGCCGGAGCTCTTGCCTCCGTCGTGATGTTCCTGGTGAACTTCGCCTGGCTGATCCCCATCGGCCGCTCCGACGACGACGACGGCCCCGGCCTGATCGGCATGCTGCTGATCATGCTGCTCGGTCCTTTGGCGGCATCTGTGATCCAGCTCGCCGTCAGCCGCTCTCGCGAATTCGAGGCGGATGCCTCGGGCTCTCAGCTCACCGGAGACCCACTGGCCCTCGCGAGCGCACTGCGCAAGCTCGACGCCGGTACCAAGCAGCTTCCGCTGCCGCCGGAGCCACGACTGGAGACCGCGAGCCACATGATGATTGCCAACCCCTTCGGTCCCGGCCGCGGGTTGTCCAGGATGTTCTCGACCCACCCGCCCATGGCGGAACGAATCGCCCGACTCGAGCAGATGGCAGGTCCTCGCACGTGAAGACAATCCTGAACGTCATATGGCTGGTCCTGAGCGGCTTCTGGCTGTTCCTGGGATACCTGCTGGCGGGTGTCATTCTCTGTATCACCGTCATCGGCATCCCGTTCGGCCTCGCCTCGTTCCGGATCGGCGTCTACGCCCTCTGGCCGTTCGGCTACACGACCGCGGACCGGCGTGACTCCGGCGCACCGTCTCTGGTGGGCAACGTCCTGTGGGTCGTCCTGGCCGGTTGGTGGCTCGCACTCGGGCACATCGTCACAGGCATCGCCCTCTGCTTCACGATCATCGGAATCCCCTTCGGGATCGCGAACTTCAAGCTGATCCCGGTGTCCCTCATGCCGCTGGGCAGGGAGATCGTGAGGACCGATCAGCCGTTCACCGCGCGCTGATCAGGCCCGGCGGTGGCGGCCCTGCTCACCGGGCCGCTTCCTCGGGCTCCCGCTGCGGGCGCGGCTGACGCCGGTCAGCGGGCGAGCCGTATCCGCGTCCCGTACACCGCCGCGCCCACAGCCAGTACCGCCGCCCCGGAGACCACGGACGACAGCGGCAGCGAGAAGGCAAGTCCGAGGCAGCCCGCCATCCCGCAGGCGGCCGTCACCTTCACGGTCCAGGACACTCGAACGGGTGTATCGCCCCGTCGCCCGGAACTCAGGGTCCACGCCGAGGCGTTGGCGATTGTGTAGTAGACGAGCACTCCGAACGACGAGAAGCCGATCGCCCCGCGCAGGTCCGCGGTCGCCGCCACCACCGCGACGACGACCCCTACAGCGACCTCTGCGCGGTGCGGCACCTGGAACCGCGGATGGACGGCGGCCAGGGCACCCGGCAGATGGCCGTCACGAGCCATCGCGAGCGTGGTCCTCGACACGCCGAGAATCAGAGCGAGCAGCGACCCGAGCGCCGCCACGACAGCACCGACACCCACGACCGGCACCAGCCAGGAAGCACCGGCGGCCCGCACGGCATCCGCGAGCGGAGCCGTCGCCTGCCCGAGCTTCCCCGCACCGAGTACGGAAAGGACGGCGAAAGCGACGCACCCGTAGACGACCAGCGCGATGCCCAGGGCCAGCGGCACGGCCCGCGGGATCGTACGAGCCGGATCCCGCACCTCCTCACCCAGGGTCGTGATCCGCGCGTACCCGGCGAAGGCGAAGAACAACAGCCCCGCCGCCTGGAGAACTCCGGCCGCCGACGAGTCGTCGGCCGGCTCCAGCCGGCCGAACTCCGCGGACCCACTGCCCAGACAGACCACCACGACCGCCGCGAGAACCGCCAGCACCACCGACACGATCACCCGCGTCAGCAGAGCCGACTTCTGAATGCCCCCGTAGTTCACGGCAGTCAGCGCGACCACGGCGCCGACCGCCACCGCATGCGCCTGTCCCGGCCAGGCGTAGGCGCCGACCGTCAGCGCCATCGCCGCACACGAGGCCGTTTTTCCGACGATGAACGCCCAGCCGGCCAGACAACCCCAGAACTCGCCCAGCCGCTCCCGTCCGTACACGTAGGTGCCGCCCGACGCGGGATACAGGGCGGCGAGGCGAGCCGACGACATGGCATTGCAGTAGGCCACCGCCGCCGCAAGGGCAAGGCCGAGCAGCAGACCTGTCCCGGCTGCCCGGGCCGCCGGCCCCAGCGCGGCGAAGATCCCCGCCCCTACCATCGATCCCAGACCGATCACGACCGCGTCGAAAACTCCGAGCGACCGCCGCAACTCCCTCGTCATACGCCGCACCTTACTGATCACCGCAACCGTGCCCCGTGGGGGCGGCGTCTTCGACAACAACAACGTACGAAAGGCAGGTCACGGCATGACCATCGTCGGCTGGATCGTTCTCGGGCTGCTCGCCGGAGCCATAGCCAAGATCCTGCTGCCGGGCCGCGACCCCGGCGGCCTGGTCGGCACCACCCTGATAGGCGTCGCGGGGGCCTTCATCGGCGGCTGGGCCTCCGCCCGTTATCTGGACCGTGAGATCGCCAACGAGTTCTATGACGGACCCACCTGGATCGCGGCGATCGGCGGCGCGCTCGCCCTGCTGATCGTCTACCGGATCCTGTTCGGTCATTCCCGCTCGCGCTGAGCGCCGCGACGTCGGCCCGGCCGGGTCAGCCCGCCAGCCCGGTCTCGCGCAGGGTGATGTTCAGCCGTCCGCTGCGCATCCCGCTCGCGGGGTCGGCAGTGCCGGGAAACACCTTCGGCACGCCGTGGTAGGCGAACCGGGAGGCGCCACCGAAGACGAACAGGTCACCGGACTCCAACTCGACGTCCGTGTACGGGCGGCCGCGGGTCTCGGTGTTCCCGAACCGGAAAACGCACGCGTCGCCGATGCTCAGTGAGACCACCGGCGCACCGGACCGCTCCTCCTTGTCCCGGTGCATCCCCATCCGCGCCGCGCCGTCGTAGAAGTTGATCAGTGCGGTGTCGGGGGAGTACCCCTGATCCTCACCGTAGGCCTCGACCAGGGCCTCTCGCCCCAACTCCACGAGCCACGCTGGGAATGCGGCGACCGGTGCGCCGTTCACATCGTCGGCCGTCCTGGAGTACCGGTACGGCTGCCAGTGCCAGCCCACGCACACCGTCTGCACCGACATCACGCCCCCGCCGGGCAGGGCCGTGTGCCGGATCGGTACCGGCCCGCGGGCCCAGCCGCGGCACGCGTCCACCAGTTCGCGCCGGCGCTCCACCGGCAGCCACCCGGGCACGTGCACCGCGCCCGGGGCGACGACAGCGCGCTCCCGCGGGAACAGCGCCCGGCTCACGACGACGCTCCCGTCACGGCACCCGTACGCCTTCGAGCCCGAGGAGCCGGGCCTTCGACTCCAGACCGCCCGCGTATCCGCGCAGGGCGCCGTCGGCACCGATTACCCGGTGACAGGGCCGCACGACGAGCAGCGGATTCCGTCCGATCGCCGTGCCCACGGCCCGGACACCCACCGCGGAGGTACCGACCATCTCTGCGATCTCCTTGTACGTGGCCGTCCGTCCGTACGGAAGGTCCTCCAGCACCTTCCAGACACGGCGCTGAAAGGCGGTTCCGCCCTCCACGAACTCGATCTCGAACCGGGTCAGCGACCCCGCGAAATACGACGACAACTGGCGCCGGATCTCCTCGAAGGCCGCCGGATCGCGGCGCCAGCCGTCCTGAACGACAGCGCCGCCCTTCTGCCCCGGCAGCGAGAGCCAGGCCAAGGCGGTGCCGCCCTTCGCCGTGGCCGACTCCTGGCCGACCAGCAGCAACCCGCCCAGCGGGCTGTCGACGACGTCGTACACACTGCTCATGGCTCGCGTCCCTCCTTGCGCCGTCATTCCGTACCGCGAGACGTTCGGTCCGTCCCGCTCCTACGAGTCTGCGACCCGCGCGGCGAAGAAGCTGGCGGGTTTCGGACACCGCGCCTGGGGGGGCGTCTCCGGGACGCGAGGCGGGGCGGTGATCTTCGTTCCAGGTGGTGCGCCGGGCGCCGCACCCGGCCCGCACCGCGACTGCCAGTCTGCCCGAGAAGACCTCAACGGGTCCCCGCCCGAAAACCCCGCGGCCCTTCACCGGCGCGCCACCACTGAACCAGCGCAATGGCGCAGCGGGTCGGGTAGCGGTCCGGCGGCCATACTGCGGCCGATGAGGGCCGCCGTCAGACGGACGACGCACACCGGGTCGCGTACGTCGAGCCCCGTCAGTTCCGTGAGGCGACGCAGCCGGTAGTCCACGGTGTTCGGATGGACGTGCAGTGCCGTCGCCGTCCGCTTTCGGCTCTGACCGTGGGCCAAGTAGCCGGTCAGGGTCTCCAGCAGTTCCGGCGCCGCTTCCAGTGGGTCGAGGAGCCGCGCCAGACGATCCCGGGCGGGCCCTGGGCGGCTCAATTGCACACCTGGGTGTCCGCGTCAGCCGCTGCCGCGAAACGTCTGTTCACGCACCCGCCAGGCTCCCGGAAGCTTCCTGGGCGAGGTGGGAAACGGCGGCCCTGCTGCCCCGTTTCCCCCTCCTGAGACACTCCTGGCAACCTCGATCGAGTCGTGACCTCGAACGGAGAGTCCGGCGCCGCGCCACCGACGACTCGGATGTCGTGCCGACGGAGCACCGCGCCGGCCGCGGGCCTTCGCCGAGGCCGTCCTCGGCGACGCGCTCCCGCTGTGCCCTGTGAAGTCTGCTCAGTAACGTTCGTGCGGGCCGGGCGAGTTGATCACCGGTAGTTCACGAACTGCAGCGCGAAGTCGAAGTCCTGCCCCTTGAGCAGCGCCTGCACGGCCTGCAGGTCGTCCCGGCTCTTCGAGCTGACCCGCAGCTCTTCGCCCTGCACCTGCGCCTTGACGCCCTTGGGGCCCTCGTCGCGGATGATCTTGGCGACCTTCTTGGCGTTCTCCTGGGAGATGCCCTCCTCGATGGAGGCGAAGATCTTGTACTCCTTGCCGGAAAGCTGCGGTTCGCCGGCGTCCAGGACCTTCAGCGAGATGCCGCGCTTCACGAGCTTGGTCTGGAAGACGTCCAGGATCGCGTTGACACGGTCCTCGGAGTTCGCCTGCATCAGGATCTTCTCGCCGGACCAGGAGATCGAAGCACCGACGTTCTTGAAGTCGTAGCGCTGGGAGATCTCCTTGGCGGCCTGGTTGAGGGCGTTGTCGACCTCCTGCCGCTCGACCTTCGAGACGATGTCGAAACTGGAGTCGGCCATGTCCTGTGGCTCCTTGTATCGGGTGCGTGGAGGCGCGGCCCGATCACCCGAGCCGCTCGGCCAAGCCTAGCCACCCGCGCCCGTCCCGGGCGCTGATCAATCCAGTGGCGAAGCACCCCTGTGCATCAGGTATCGTTTACGTCGTTGCCACGGAGCGCCGCCTCAAAGCGGTCCTCGCGGGCGACATCCCATGGCGGTGTGCCCGAGTGGCCAATGGGAGCGGACTGTAAATCCGTCGGCTTAGCCTACCCAGGTTCGAATCCTGGCGCCGCCACGCGATAGATACGGCCCCTGATCTGCGGAAACGCGATCAGGGGCCGTTCTGCGTCGGCGGACCCTCCGGGCGGGCGAGCGGGCGAGACGGCTTGCGAACCCGATCAGTTCTCGTTGTTCGTCCTGGTGGGCAGTTCGGGCAGTTCGGGCAGGCCGGCGCGGGTGAGCTGTGTCGGGTCGAAGCCGGGAAGCATGGCGCGGGCGGTCAGGGCTTCGGCGAGCGCGGTGGCGTAGGCGGCACCCTCGCGGGCCACCTCGATCTGCGTACGCGACCGCATGGCCTCGACGCGCTCGAGGTGGCCGTGGTCCTCGCGCCTCTCGGTCATGCGTCGTTCGAAGCCGATGGTGTCGCGACGGTCGGTGCGCCAGTAGCGGGCAGCGAGTCCGTACGCGACGGCGGTCGCGAGCGCCCACAGCAGCAACGGCAGAACGAGACCGTCGGCGTATCCGGCGACCCCGGCGAGAGTGAGCCCGCCGGAGACGGCGAAGCACGTTCCGGCCAGGACTCCGTCACCGGCCCGGCCGAGGGAAGCGCAGGCACCGGCCCCTGCCGCCGCGGTGGCGAGGACGACCATCAGCGTGGCGTTGCCGACGGAGTGCTCGGCCCCGTTCGCGTTCCAGACGCGCCCGAGGACCAGCACGGTGGATGTGGCGAGGGCCGGGGCCGCCTTCGGGGCGAGGACGGCGAGCGGGTGACGGACGAGGACGGGCTGGTTCATCGCGGGCTCCTCAGCTGATCCGGTGGCTGGCCTCGATGACAGCGGTGGTGAGCCGGTGGACGGTCTTGGCCGCGCCGGTGGATGCGAGGAAGTACCCGAACGCTGCGGCGCGAAGGGCGGTACCCAGGTCGAAGCCGAAGCCGAAGCCGAAGCCGAAGCCGAAGCCGGGAACGGTCCGGCGCCCGCGGTGGAGCAGGGAGCAACAGGAGGCGGCACCGAAGCGGGGCGGGCGGTGACGGGCACGGCGGCAGGGCCGCGCATCGCCGATGACTCTGGTCTGCGGAAACGTTGACCGGAGGCCCGCCCAACGGCGGCGCCGTGACGTCAGTCGGCCAGGCGGAACGCGAGCTCGATCTCCCACTTGGACATGTCCGGCTCAACCCGGGGGTCGGTCCTTACGACTCGGTCCGGCAGGCCCAGTGCTCGACCCCGTCGACCACCGTCATGTCCCACTCCAGACCCTCCCGCGTCGCCCACTCCCGCATCGCGGTGACGACTCCGGAAAGCTGGTCCGGGTGGCCGAGGTGGGTGGCCGTCGCGTAGCGCCCGGAGGGGAGTACGGCCACGCCGATGTCTCCCTCGGGTTCCGGAGCGGCGACGACGGGTACGCCGGCCTCGACCACCGACTCGGCCGCCATGTCGAGGGTGTTGTAGCGGAAGAAGGGCGCCCCGGCGAGCTCCGCGCCCTTGCCCGCCAACCAGTTGACCAACTCGGGCAGCCGGTCGGCGATCCTGGCGAACGCGTCCATGCGGACGGAGCCGCGGATGTACGCGTAGACCTGTTCCTCGCGTTCGACGACCACCGGCCGGATTTCCTGTGTGTGACTGCTCATGAGCTCAAGGACCCTACGGGCGAAAGCGTTTCATCGGACCGGAACGCCGGTGCCGGCGTCGGTGTCAGTTTCCCGCGACGTCCTTCACCGCGACGGTGACCGGCGTCGACCCACTGACCAGTTCCAGCGTCAGCCCGGCCGTGGCCGATGTCTCCACCATCTCTGCGAGCACCGCCGCGACGTCGTCACGCGGCACCGGCCCGCGTCCCGTCGAGGCCTGCAACCGCACGAGACCGGTCCCCGCGTCACTGGTGAGCGCGCCGGGCCGGAGGATCGTCCACTCCAGGCTGGTGCGGGACCGTACGTAGTCGTCTGCCGCGCCCTTCGCCCGCAGGTAGGCGTCGAAGACCTCGTCGCCCTTGTGCTCGGCATCGGCGCCCATCGACGAGACGACGATGTACCGCCGTACGCCTGTCCGTTCGGCCGCGTCGGCGAAGAGCATCGCCGCGGCGCGGTCGACGGTGTCCTTCCGCTCGGTACCGCTGCCCGGGCCCGCGCCCGCGGCGAACACCGCGGCACCCGCGCCCTGCAGTACGGCGGCGACCTCCTCCACCGAAGCCGACTCCAGATCGAGGAGCACCGGTTCGGCGCCGGCGGCCCTCAGGTCGTCGCCCTGCTCCGGGTTGCGGATGATGCCCGCGACCTCGTGCCCGGCCGCCGAGAGCAGGCGCTCGAGTCGGAGTGCGATCTGACCGTGTCCTCCTGCGATGACAATGCGCATGCCTACGACGTTACGTCCGAAGCCCCCACCGTGCGCAGGCGACACAGCCCCCGACGGCTCGTCCTCGGCGCGCGGTCCCGTTCCGTGCACCCCGCTCAGGGGCGTCCGTTGTCATCCCGCTCGCGCCTGCGGCCGTCCTGCTCAGGCATGCTCCCACCCCCTCCGGAGGCTGCTCCCACCGCGTCAGGGATCGCTGTCCGGCCGTCCCTGGCGCGGCAGTTCGAAAGCGATGGCCGCCGAGTCGCAGTACTCGCGCACAGCGCTGGTACGCGCCACCACCCGCCCGCGGTGGATGACGATCCGGCTGTACGCGAGGGAGAGCACCCCCGAGATCCGTTCGCCGCGCACCGCCAGCAACTCCGCCGGGAACCCTGCTTCGACCCGCACCTCGGGCAGGCCCATCACCTCACGGGCGGTGCCGGCCACACATTCGTACGCGTCGGAGGGCCGCATCCCCGCCTGGGACGACAGGAGGTACGCCGCTTCCAGCGGATCCCCGCGGCCCACCGGGTTGCTCAGGTCGCGCAGTGCTCCGCTGCCCGCCGCGACCCGTACGCCCGCCGCCCGCAGCAGCCTGACCGGTGCGTTGCCGCGGTGCTCCACACCGGCGCAACCGCCCTGGGGGAGCGAGACGACGGTGACGCCCGCCGCCGCGAGCCGGTCGGCGGTACGGGAGGCGATGTCCCTGGGCAGCCGGGCGAGACCGGCCCCGGGGCCGATCGTGACGCCGGTCCGAAGTCCCCCGGCCATGACCGCCAGCCGCGCCAGCCGGGCCGGGTCGTCGCCGTGTGTGTGCAGGTCGACGGGGCAGCCGTACTCGGCGGCGATCTCCAGCACCGCCTCCACGTATCCCGTGGGGTCCGGGTCGGCGTCGGGGCAGCCGCCCACCACGCCGGCGCCCATCTTGAGCGCGTCCCGGAGGATGGCCAGCCCGTCCGCGCCCGCGACGCCCGTCAGCAGCCTGGGTACGGCGACGGCGGTCAGGTCGGCGAGCCCACGCAGCGAGCGGCGCGCCTGCAGCACCGCCTCGAGCGGTCCGAGGCCCTGTACGTCCCCGATCCTCACGTGCGAACGAAGCGCCGTCGCCCCGTGCCCCAACTGCAGCAGCGCGGCCTCGGTGGCACGCCGCTGAACGTCCGACGGGTCGTAGGAGACGGGCCCCGGTGCCTCCGCGCTGAGCGCCGTGTCGCCGTGGAGGTGCGGTTCGGCGGGGGCGGGGAGCAGGAGGAAGCCCGTCAGATCGACCCGGGCCGAGTGCGGCGGGAGGCTGCCCACGGTGCCGACCGCTTCGATGCGGTCGCCGCTGAGCCGTACGTCGACGATGCGGCCGTCCGCGAGCCTGGCGCCGCAGAGCAACAGCGCGGTGGTGTCCGCGGTGGCACCGTCGGGGGGCCGCGGCTGGCTGTCGGGCATCGCGCTCCTGCGTGGGGCGGTCGGGCTCGGACGGCGTTCACACTGCCCGGGCGGTGTGGGAGCCGTGGCGTGGGAGCCGGAAAGGATCACACAGCGTGTGACGAGCCTAGGGGCGCTCGCGGTGCGCTTCGAGGAGGAGCGAAATAGTCGTACCGGTGTGGCCGCAAGTGGCGTACGAGGCGGGCGGGGTGCGGGAGATGCCGCGCAGGTGGGGGGCGCGTGTTGTGCCGGTGACGGCCGGGAGACCGGTCGGTGATCGGGCCGTGGGAGAGGCCGGTGATCGGGCCGTGCGGAAGGCGGGCCGGGTGCGGGAAACGGATTTGGGCGATCGGCGGCGGACCGTGTAATGTCTTCATCGCTCGCCCCAATAGCTCAGTCGGTAGAGCGTCTCCATGGTAAGGAGAAGGTCTACGGTTCGATTCCGTATTGGGGCTCTGATGTTCGGTGATCCTCGCCTTCGGGCGAGGGGATCCGGCATCGCAGCGGTGTAGCTCAGTCGGTAGAGCAAGCGGCTCATAATCGCTGTGTCACCGGTTCAAGTCCGGTCACCGCTACACACAGTAGCCGATTGCGGGGTCGGTCCTCCGATCGGCTACTCTTTTATGCGCACCCACAGTTTCGACTGTGGATGAGCCCCATCCGTCCACCGTCCGTCCAAGGAGCACTCACGTGGCTGCCACCGACGTCCGCCCGAAGATCACGCTGGCCTGCGTGGAGTGCAAGGAGCGGAACTACATCACCAAGAAGAACCGGCGTAACAACCCGGACCGTCTTGAGATGAAGAAGCACTGCCCGCGCTGCAACTCGCACACGGCGCACCGCGAAACTCGCTGAATCAGGCTCGTGCACGAGGCCGCCCCCTCTGGGGGCGGCCTCGTGTCGTTTACCGTGCGGCCTCTTACGTCTGCCGTGCCGTCTTCTTTGTAGTGATCAGTTTCAGGAGGGAGCCAGTCCATGGCGCTCGACCAGTCGTTCGTGGGGCGGACTTATCCGCCCACCGCGCCGTACGAGGTGGGCCGGGAGAAGATCCGCGAGTTCGCCGCAGCGGTGGGTGACGCGAATCCCGCATACACGGACCAGGAGGCCGCCCGTGCGCTGGGTCACTCCGATGTGATCGCTCCGCCCACTTTTGTGTTCACGATCACCTTCAGGGCCTCCGGCCAGGTGGTCCAGGACCCGCAGTTGGGGCTGGACTACAGCCGTGTGGTGCACGGTGACCAGAAATTCGCGTACGTGCGTCCGGTGCGCGCGGGGGACCGGCTCTCCGTCACCTCGACGATCGAGGCCATCAAGTCCCTTGCCGGCAACGACATTCTGGACGTCCGCGGTGACGTGCACGACGAGAGTGGTGAGCTGGTCGTGACGGCGTGGATGAAGCTGGTGGCACGCGCCGCCGAGGAGGCGTGATGGCAGCGAAGATCTCTTACGCGGACGTCGAGGTCGGCACCGAGCTGCCGGCGCAGAGTTTTCCCGTCACCCGCGCCACGCTGGTGGAGTACGCGGGCGCGTCCGGCGACTTCAACCCGATCCACTGGAACGAGAAGTTCGCCACCGAGGTCGGCCTGCCGGACGTGATCGCGCACGGCATGTTCACCATGGCGGAGGCCGTGCGGGTCGTGACCGACTGGCTGGGCGACCCGGGTGCCGTCGTCGAGTACGGGGTCCGCTTCACCAAGCCCGTCGTCGTCCCGAACGACGACAAGGGCGCGCTCATCGAGGTGAGCGCCAAGGTGGCGGCGAAGATGGACGACAACCGCGTCCGGGTGGACCTTGTCGCGACCAGCGAGGGCCGGAAGGTGCTCGGCATGTCGCGCGCGGTCGTGCAGCTCGTCTGACGGTCACCACCGGTTGCCTAGGCCACCACCGGTTGCCATAGGCCGCCACCGGTCCCACGGGCCGCCGTCGGCCGCCATGTTCGACCGGCTGGCGGCAGGACGCCGACGATGCGGCCGAACGCCCGGTAAGGGGCGTCCTCCCGAGGGAGGGCGCCCCTTACGTACTTCCGTCGGATCCCTTGCGTACTTCCGTCGGATCCAGGACCACCCGGGTCCTTGACTTCATTAGTGATTGACCAATAACTTGAACCCATGGTCAGGATGAGCGCAGACGAGCGACGCGAGAGTGTGATCCGTGCCGCGATCGCCGAGTTCGCCCGCGCCGGGTACAACGGCACCTCCACCGCGGTCATCGCCAAGCGCGTCGGTGTCTCGCAGCCCTATCTCTTCCGCCTCTTCCCGAACAAGCAGGCCATCTTCCTCGCCGCGTCCTCGCGATGCCTCGCGGACACCAGGCGCGTCTTCGCGGAGGCGGCCGAGGGGTTGGAGGGCGAAGACGCCCTCACCGCGATGGCGGCCGCATATCAGCGCCTCATCGCGGACGACCCCGAGAAGCTGCTGATGCAGATGCAGATGTACGTCGCGGTGGCCGCGGCGGAGGCGACGGGCGACCACCGGTTCGGTGAGCAGGTCCGAGCCGGCTGGCTGGAGCTGTGGGACGAGACGCATCTGCATCTCGGTGCCGATGTCGGCGAGACCACGACCTTCCTGGCCTACGGCATGCTCGTCAACGTCCTTGTCTCGATGGGCTTCCCGGCCGACCATCGCATCTGGTCGGGCTTCTACGCCGCCGCGCGTCCCACCGAGGACTGAGGCCCGCGCGCGTGGGTGCGCGGGTGCGTTCCGCGCACTTCTTTATGCGTAAAAGTTAGTCATCAATAACTAACCTCAGGGGGAGCAGTGAACCAGAACCAGCAACCCGCACAGCGCGCCGGCGCCGTCTGGGTACTCGTCATCACCAGCGTCGCCGGCTTCATGGCGGCCCTGGACAACCTCGTCGTCACCACCGCCCTCCCTTCCATCCGCGAAGATCTGGGCGGAGCGCTGGAGGACCTCGAGTGGACAGTGAGCGCCTACACGCTCACCTTCGCGGTGCTGCTCATGCTCGGCGCGGCTCTGGGGGACCGCTTCGGCCGCCGCCGGCTGTTCATCGTGGGCCTGGCCGTCTTCACCGGGGCGTCCGCCGCTGCCGCCCTGGCGTCCGGCACAGACGCCCTGATCGCGGCCCGCGCCGCCCAGGGCGTCGGCGCGGCGATCATGATGCCGCTCACGCTGACGCTGCTCACCGCCGCCGTCCCCGCCGCCCGCCGCGGTGCCGTGCTCGGCGCCTTCAGTGCCGTGACCGGCGTCGCCGTCGCCACCGGCCCGCTCATCGGCGGCAGTCTCACCGAGCACTTCTCCTGGCAGTGGATCTTCTGGCTGAACGTCCCGATCGGCCTGCTGCTCCTGCCGCTCGCCCGGCTGCGCCTCGAGGAGTCGTACGCGCCGAACGCCCGGCTCGACGTGCCCGGCACCCTCCTGGTCAGCGGCGGTCTCTTCGGCATCGTCTACGCGCTGGTCAACGGCAACGGCGACGGCTGGAGCAGCCCCCGCATCCTGTTCTGCCTGATCGCGGGCTCCGTGATGCTGGTCGCCTTCGTCGGGCACGGCTCCACGGCGAAGAACCCCATGCTGCCGACGCGTCTCTTCCGCAGCCGCGCCTTCTTCGGGATCAACATCGCGAGCCTGCTGATGTTCCTGGGCATGTTCGGCTCGATCTTCCTGCTCAGCCAGTTCCTGCAGGGCGTCGCCGGCTACTCGCCCACCGAGGCGGGGTTGCGGATGCTGCCCTGGACGGGCATGTCGCTGCTCGTCGCACCGGTCGCCGGCGTTCTCTCCGACCGGATCGGCGGCCGCCCCGTCGTCACCGCGGGCCTGCTGCTCCAGGCGATCGGTCTGGCGCTCTTCGCCCTGGTCCTCGAACCGGGTGTCTCCTACGCGGCCCAGCTGCCCGCGCTCGTCATCAGCGGCGTCGGCATGGCGCTCTACTTCGCGCCCGCCGCCAGTGTGGTCATGTCCAGCGTCCGTACGTCCGAACAGGGCATCGCCTCCGGGGCGAACAACGCCCTGCGCGAGGTCGGCGGCGCACTCGGCATCGCGGTGCTCGGAGCGGTCTTCGCCGCCCGGGGCGGCTACGAGTCCCCAAAGGCGTTCTCCGACGGCACGGTCTCCGCGGTCTGGGTCGGAGCCGGGGCGCTCGCTCTCGCCGCCCTGGTCGCGCTGCTGATCCCCCAGGGACGATCCGTTCCCGAAGGCCCCCGGGCCGGGACCGGCACCGATTCCGTCGGGTCCGAGGAGGACCTGGCACCGGTCACGGTCTGACGCGCTCAGCCCCTCACGGGCCGTGGCCCCGCCGAAACGGTGGCGCCGCGGCCCGTACCCTTGTCCCGTGCAGGAACTTCACGACGCCCCCCTCGCCCCCCTGACCACCTTCCGGCTCGGCGGCCCCGCGACCCGACTCGTGGTGGCCACCACCGACGACGAGGTGATCGCCGTCGTACGCGAGGCGGACGAGACCGGCACGCCGCTGCTGATCATCGGCGGCGGCAGCAATCTGGTCATCGGCGACAAGGGCTTCGAGGGCACCGCGCTGCGCATCGCGACCCGCGGCTTCGAACTCGACGGGACCAGCCTCGAGCTGGCCGCCGGGGAGACCTGGAGCGACGCCGTCGCCCGCACCGTCGAGGCCGGCCTCGGCGGCGTCGAGTGCCTCGCCGGCATCCCCGGCTCCGCGGGCGCCACCCCGATCCAGAACGTCGGCGCCTACGGTCAGGAGGTCTCGTCGACGATCACCGAGGTTGTCGCGTACGACCGCCGCGGCGGCGAAACGGTGGTGCTGTCGAACGCCGAGTGCGAGTTCTCCTACCGCCACAGCCGTTTCAAGCAGGACCCCGAGCGCTACGTCGTGCTCCGCGTCCGCTTCGAGCTCGAGGACGCGGACGGCCTGTCCGCGCCCGTGAAGTACGCCGAGACCGCCCGGGTTCTCGGCATCGAGGCGGGCGACCGGGTACCGGCGGCCACCGCCCGCGAGACCGTGCTCGGTCTGCGCGCGGGCAAGGGCATGGTGCTCGACGCCGACGACCACGACACCTGGTCGGCCGGTTCCTTCTTCACCAACCCGATCCTGACCGCCGCGGAGTACGAGGCCTTCCTGACCCGCGTACGCGACCGGCTCGGCGACGGGGTCGCCCCGCCCGCCTTCCCGGCCGGTGACGGACGCACCAAGACCTCGGCCGCCTGGCTGATCGACAAGGCCGGCTTCACCAAGGGCTACGGCACCGGTCCCGCGCGCATCTCGACCAAGCACACGCTCGCCCTCACCAATCGGGGACAGGCCACCACCGAGGACCTGCTGGCCCTTGCCCGCGAGGTCGTGGCCGGCGTGCGGGAGGCCTTCGGGGTCTCGCTGGTCAACGAGCCGGTAATGGTGGGCGTTTCGCTCTGACCGGCGCCCTGGGCTACTCGGCCCGCCCCCGGCCCCGCCTGTAGGCGGGGCCTTTTCCATGTGCGTGGCGACTCGCCGCAAAAACGCGAGTTGGCAGGTTGATGCGCGTAGAGGCCACCGCCGGTCCGGACGGTCATACGCTCCCGGACGGCGCCCACGTTGACAGGTTCCGGTCATCCAGGGCGCTCCGCGGTGCGGGCTCGTGACGACCGGAGGCCCCCCGCCCCGGTGGTGCGGGAACCGGCCGCGGCCCCCGTCCTGATGAACAGACAGGAATGTCATGAACCTGTTCCGCAGAGCCTTCGCGGCCCTGGTCACCACACTGCTCCTGGCGGCCGCCACACTTCTCGCCGGCGCCACCCCCGCCGCCGCGGCGGCACCGCCCTACGTGGCGCTGGGCGACAGTTACTCCTCCGGCGTCGGCGCCGGGGACTACGGCGTCAGCGGTGACTGCAAGCGCAGCACCAACTCCTACCCCGCGCTGTGGGCGAGGGCCAACCTCCCCTCCTCCTTCGCCTTCCGTGCCTGCAGTGGAGCCACCAGCGTCGACGTGGTCAACAACCAGCTGTCGGCCCTGAACTCGGGCACCGGAGTGGTGAGCCTCAGCGCCGGAGGCAATGACATCGGCTTCGCCGACGTCATGAGCACCTGCGTGTTGCAGGGCGAGAGCGCCTGCATGTCCGCCATCTCCACCGCCCGCAGCAAGATCAGCTACACCCTGCCCGGCCGGCTCAACACCCTGTACTCCAAGATCAGGTCCAAGTCCCCGAACGCCAGGGTCGTGGTGCTCGGTTACCCGCGCATCTACCAGCTGGACGGCACCTGCATCGCCGGGCTCCGGGAGAGCGAGCGGGCGGCGCTGAACAGCGCGTCCGACCTGCTCAACTCGGTGATCTCCCAGCGCGCCGCCGCCTACGGCTTCCGCTTCGGCGATGTCCGTGGGGCCTTCGGCGGGCACGAGGTCTGCTCCGGCTCCGCATGGATCCACGGCCTGACCTTCCCGACGAGCAACTCCTACCACCCGAACAAGTCCGGTCACGCCTACGGCTACCTGCCGGTCTTCCGCAGCCGGCTCTGACCGACCCCACCGGGCCGGCCGCACCGCTGCCGGCCCGGTGGGCACGCGCGTCTACGGTCGCCCGGCGTACTCAGGGGCAGCAGTGCCCGGTTCGGCCTCCCGCGCAGAAGCGCAACGAGCCGCCCCGGCCGCAGTCCCGGCAGGCCGATGAGCCGGAAGGATGCGGACGTCAGGACCCGGCGCGTCTCGGTGCGGCGGTGCCCGCCGCTACCGCGACCGCCCCGTGAACCCGCCGAGGACGGGGCATCAGGCCGCCGGGTCGGCCAGCCAGTCGTCGATCCGGGCCAGCAGCTTCTCCCTGACCCCTTCCGGTGCCGCCGAGCCCCGCACCGACTGACGGGCCAGCTCCGCGAGTTCCGCGTCCGTGAAACCGTGGTGGCGGCGGGCCAGCTCGTACTGCGCCGCCAGACGGGATCCGAACAGCAGCGGATCGTCGGCTCCGAGCGCCATCGGGACACCGGCCTCGTACAGCGTGCGCAGGGGCACGTCCTCCGGCTTCTCGTAGACGCCGAGCGCCACGTTCGACGAGGGGCACACCTCGCAGGTGATGCCCCTCTCCGCGAGCTTGCGCAGCAGACGCGGGTCCTCCGCCGCCCGTACGCCGTGGCCGATCCGCGAGGCACGCAGGTCGTCCAGGCAGTCGCGTACGGACGCGGGACCGGTCAGCTCGCCGCCGTGCGGAGCCGCCAGCAGGCCGCCCTCACGAGCGATGGCGAAGGCGCGGTCGAAGTCGCGGGCCATACCGCGCCGTTCGTCGTTGGACAGTCCGAACCCGACGATGCCCCGGTCGGCGTAGCGCACCGCCAGCCTGGCGAGGGTGCGGGCGTCCAGCGGGTGCTTCATCCGGTTCGCCGCGACCAGGACGCGCATCCCGAGCCCGGTCTCCCGGGAAGCCGTGTCCACGGCGTCGAGGATGATCTCCAGCGCCGGGATCAGCCCGCCGAGCCGCGGCGCGTACGAGGTCGGGTCGACCTGGATCTCCAGCCAGCCGGAGCCGTCCCTGATGTCCTCCTCGGCCGCCTCACGCACCAGCCGCTGGATGTCCTCCGGATCACGCAGGCACGAGCGGGCCATGTCGTACAACCGCTGGAAGCGGAACCAGCCGCGCTCGTCCGTGGCGCGCAGTTTCGGGGGCTCGCCCCCGGTCAGCGCGTCCGGAAGGTGCACACCGTGCTTGTCGGCGAGCTCCAGCAGGGTGGTGGGCCGCATCGACCCGGTGAAGTGCAGATGAAGATGGGCTTTCGGCAGCAGGCTGACGTCTCGTACGTGCTCCATCGGGTGATCCTGCCCCAGGTGGGCGCCGCCCGGCAGGGGGTTTCCCCGATCGGACTGTCGTCCGAACGGAGAAACGGTCCCGCCGAAACGCCGGAGCGGCGCCCGCACCCCCACGAGGGGGGCGGACGCCGCTCGACGGAACCGCGGGCTGCTAGGCCTTGGCCTCTGCCAGCAGCTTCTGGATCCGGGACACGCCCTCCACCAGGTCCTCGTCGCCCAGCGCGTACGAGAGGCGCAGGTAGCCCGGCGTACCGAAGGCCTCACCCGGGACGACCGCGACCTCGACCTCGTCGAGGATCAGGGCCGCGAGCTCCACGGAGGACTGCGGCCGCCGGCCGCGGATCTCCTTGCCCAGCAGCTCCTTCACCGACGGGTACGCGTAGAACGCGCCCTCGGGGGTCGGGCAGAGCACACCATCGATCTCGTTGAGCATCCGCACGATCGTCCGGCGGCGGCGGTCGAAGGCCTCACGCATCTTGGCCACGGCGTCCAGGTCGCCGGAGACGGCGGCCAGGGCGGCGACCTGAGCCACGTTGGAGACGTTCGACGTGGCGTGCGACTGCAGGTTGGTCGCGGCCTTGACGACGTCCTTCGGGCCGATGATCCACCCCACGCGCCAGCCGGTCATCGCATACGTCTTGGCGACGCCGTTGACCACGACGCACTTCTCGCGCAGCGCAGGGACGAGAGCGGGCAGCGAGGTGAACTTCGCGTCGCCGTAGACCAGGTGCTCGTAGATCTCGTCGGTCAGCACCCACAGGCCGTGCTCGGCGGCCCACTCGCCGATCGCGAGGGCGTCCGCCTCGCTGTAGACGGCGCCGGTCGGGTTGGACGGGGAGACGAAGAGGACGACCTTGGTCTTCTCCGTGCGCGCCGCCTCCAGCTGCTCCACGGAGACGCGGTAGCCGGTGGTCTCGTCGGCCACGACCTCGACGGGGACGCCGCCCGCGAGCCTGATCGACTCGGGGTAGGTGGTCCAGTACGGCGCCGGGACGATGACCTCGTCACCCGGGTCGAGGATCGCGGCGAACGCCTCGTAGATCGCCTGCTTGCCGCCGTTGGTCACCAGGATCTGGGCGGGGTCCACCTCGTAGCCCGAGTCGCGGAGCGTCTTCTCGGCAATGGCCTTCTTCAGCTCGGGCAGACCGCCGGCCGGGGTGTAACGGTGGTACTTGGGATTGCGGCATGCCTCGACGGCGGCGTCGACGATGTAGTCGGGGGTCGGGAAGTCGGGCTCACCGGCGCCGAAGCCGATCACCGGACGTCCGGCGGCCTTGAGGGCCTTGGCCTTGGCGTCGACGGCGAGGGTCGCGGACTCGGAGATCGCGCCGATGCGCGCGGAGACCCGGCGCTCGGTGGGAGGGGTAGCAGCGCTCATGCGGCCCATGCTCCCAGACGGCAAACGGACGCGGCACACAGGTTTCGAGGAGCGGACAGAACCGGTCAACCACGGTCGGCGGGGTCGACAGGAAACGGACGGCGGGGCTTTGTGTTCGACGCCGGGCCTGGGAACACGTACACTCACTGGCTGTTGGCCCTCACCAGCCACGTCCGAGCCGGGCACTTAGTGCATCCGGACGGATGCGGTAGGTTGGGGAAGTCACAAAGGGTCGTAGCTCAATTGGTAGAGCACTGGTCTCCAAAACCAGCGGTTGGGGGTTCAAGTCCCTCCGGCCCTGCTACACACACTCCGCCGGACTGTGTGCGCATGTACGTACTTCACTGCACCGCCGTGCGGCTCAACCGGGCGCGGCACGGCCACGACCCGGGAATCAGGTGAGAGATCTTGACGGACGCCGTAGGCTCCATCGACATGCCTGATGCCGAGGACGAGACTCCTGAGTCGAAGAAGAAGGCCCGCAAGGGCGGCAAGCGCGGCAAGAAGGGCCCGCTCGGCCGTCTGGGACTCTTCTACCGCCAGATCGTCGCCGAGCTTCGCAAGGTTGTCTGGCCGACTCGCAACCAGCTGACGACGTACACCACAGTCGTGATCATCTTCGTTGTGATCATGATCGGTCTCGTGCTCGCGCTCGACTACGGCTTCCAGGAAGCCGTCAAGTACGTCTTCGGCTGATCCGCGGAGGGCGCCGTAATCGGCGCCCCTTTCGCATGTTCCACCCATCTGTATCCAGGAAGAAGCAGCCACCGTGTCTGACCCGAACCTGAACGACGCCGACCGTTCCGGCGAGAGCTTCGAGTCCGCCGAGGACGAGCTCGACATCGTCGCGGCGGCGGACGCAGTGGAGCCGGACCAGGCCGAGGCTGCCGACTCCGCGGCCGGCGAGCCGGCCGAGGAAGAGGCCCTGCACGTCGAGAGCGTCGACGAGGACGAGGCCGACGCCGAGACCGTCGACGACGAGGCGGACGCCGAGAACGTCGAGGACGCCGACGCGGAAGAGGCGGAAGAGGCCGAGGAGGAGCCGGCGGCCCCGGTCGACCCGGTCGCCGCTCTCCGCGACGAGCTTCGCGGCCTGCCTGGCGAGTGGTACGTCATCCACACCTACGCGGGCTACGAGAAGCGCGTGAAGGCCAACCTGGAGCAGCGCGCCGTCTCGCTGAACGTCGAGGACTTCATCTACCAGGCCGAGGTCCCCGAGGAAGAGATCGTCCAGATCAAGAACGGCGAGCGCAAGAACGTCCGGCAGAACAAGCTGCCCGGATACGTGCTCGTCCGCATGGATCTGACGAACGAGTCCTGGGGCGTCGTCCGCAACACCCCCGGCGTCACCGGCTTCGTGGGCAACGCCTACGACCCGTACCCGCTGACCCTGGACGAGATCGTCAAGATGCTCGCCCCGGAGGCCGAGGAGAAGGCCGCCCGCGAGGCCGCCGAGGCCGAGGGCAAGCCGGCTCCGGCCCGCAAGGTCGAGGTCCAGGTGCTGGACTTCGAGGTCGGCGACTCGGTCACCGTCACCGACGGACCGTTCGCGACGCTGCAGGCCACGATCAACGAGATCAACGCCGACTCGAAGAAGGTCAAGGGCCTCGTCGAGATCTTCGGCCGCGAGACTCCGGTCGAGCTGAGCTTCGACCAGATCCAGAAGAACTAGCGTCTCGGACGCAAGACTTCCGAACAGGTCAGACCGCCTCTCACAGGCTGTCTGACCTGCTCGGTTTTTGGCCGCACATGGATACCCGTTATCGTTGTGCGGTATGCCTCCATCCGGATGATCGGATGGCAGGCGGAAAACTCTCACTAGGACCCGGAGAGAGCAATGCCTCCCAAGAAGAAGAAGGTCACGGGGCTTATCAAGCTCCAGATCCAGGCCGGTGCGGCCAACCCGGCTCCGCCGGTCGGCCCCGCACTGGGCCAGCACGGCGTCAACATCATGGAGTTCTGCAAGGCCTACAACGCCGCGACCGAGTCGCAGCGTGGCATGGTCGTGCCGGTGGAGATCACGGTCTACGAGGACCGTTCCTTCACCTTCATCACCAAGACTCCGCCGGCCGCCAAGCTGATCCTCAAGGCCGCGGGTGTGGACAAGGGCTCCGGCGAGCCTCACAAGACCAAGGTCGCCAAGCTGACGGCTGCCCAGGTCCGCGAGATCGCCACGACGAAGCTCCCCGACCTGAACGCCAATGACCTCGACGCCGCGTCGAAGATCATTGCCGGCACCGCCCGTTCCATGGGCATCACGGTCGAGGGCTGACAGCCCCCTAGCAAGCCCCAGTGGTAGGACCAAGCGCTGGTCCGCACCACGACTCCACGCTCAACACATCAGGAGCAGAAGTGAAGCGCAGCAAGACTCTCCGCGCTGCGGACGCCAAGATCGACCGGGAGCGCAACTACGCCCCGCTCGAGGCCGTCCGTCTCGCCAAGGACACCGCCGGCACCAAGTTCGACGGCACCGTCGAGGTCGCCTTCCGTCTGGGCGTTGACCCGCGTAAGGCCGACCAGATGGTCCGTGGCACCGTCAACCTTCCGCACGGCACCGGCAAGACCGCCCGGGTCCTGGTCTTCGCGACCGGTGACCGTGCTGCGGCCGCGGAAGCCGCGGGCGCCGACATCGTCGGCTCCGACGAACTGATCGACGAGATCTCCAAGGGCAACCGCCTGAACGAGTTCGACGCGGTTGTCGCCACTCCGGACCTCATGGGCAAGGTCGGCCGTCTCGGTCGCGTGCTCGGTCCGCGTGGTCTGATGCCGAACCCGAAGACCGGCACCGTCACCATGGACGTCGCCAAGGCCGTCACCGAGATCAAGGGCGGCAAGATCGAGTTCCGTGTCGACAAGCACTCGAACCTGCACTTCATCATCGGCAAGGTCTCCTTCGACGAGACGAAGCTGGTCGAGAACTACGCGGCGGCGCTGGAGGAGATCCTCCGTCTGAAGCCGTCCGCCGCGAAGGGCCGCTACATCAAGAAGGCGACCATGGCCACGACGATGGGCCCCGGCATCCCGCTGGACTCCAACCGCACCCGCAACCTCCTCGTCGAGGAGGACCCGGCCGCGGTCTGAGCCTGACCGGCTCGCGTGCCTCTGACGGGCCCCGCAGACCTCTTCGAGGTCTGCGGGGCCCGTCGTCGTGGGCGGGCGCTCCTGGAGCCCGGTGCGGCCCGCACCGCGGCCGCGGCGGCCTTCGGGAGCGCGACCGCGAGGTGCGGGGACGGCGTGGGGCCGGTGGGTCGGCCGCCGTCGATGACCCGATTTGCCTGACGGGGAACCATTCCCGTACTCTTCCCCAGAAGCCAAAGACCGCTGGTCGTTGCCGTGCTCTCCTTCCGAGGGTCCGGTGGCCGAAGGATCCGCTCAGCAGCGGACGACCCGCGCAGGTGACTGTGGATGGTTCCCGGAAGCAATTCCGGTCGAGCTGAGCCCCGTGCGCCTGCGCCGGGGCGTTTCGTTTTGTTCAGCCCCTTCTGAGCGGTCCTCATCACCCGGAAGGAGGCCGACGCTCATGGCAAGGCCCGACAAGGCTGCCGCGGTAGCCGAGCTGACGGAGTCGTTCCGCAGCTCGAACGCCGCCGTGCTGACCGAGTACCGGGGTCTCACCGTGGCTCAGCTCAAGGAGCTGCGCCGTTCGCTCGGTGAGAACGCCCAGTACGCCGTGGTGAAGAACACGCTGACCAAGATTGCGGCCAACGAGGCCGGGATCAACTCGCTCGACGACCACTTCACTGGTCCGACGGCGGTTGCCTTCATCACCGGTGACCCGGTGGAGTCGGCGAAGGGTCTTCGTGACTTCGCCAAGGACAACCCGAACCTGATCATCAAGGGCGGTGTCCTTGACGGCAAGGCGCTGTCCGCCGATGAGATCAAGAAGCTTGCGGACCTCGAGTCCCGCGAGGTTCTGCTCGCCAAGCTGGCGGGCGCCATGAAGGGCAAGCAGTCCCAGGCTGCCGCGCTCTTCCAGGCGCTTCCCTCGAAGTTCGTCCGCACCGCGGAGGCGCTTCGTGCCAAGCAGGCCGAGCAGGGCGGTGCCGAGTAATTCGGCTCGCGCATTGACCGCCGCCTGAGGCGACGGTCGCAGCGGGCCGAACGTCAACGAAGTAACGCCGTCAGGCGAACGCCCGCCTCACATGTACACACGGCACCTGCCGAATGAGTGGAAGGACGCCATCATGGCGAAGCTGTCCCAGGACGACCTGCTTGCGCAGTTCGAGGAGATGACCCTCATCGAGCTCTCCGAGTTCGTGAAGGCCTTCGAGGAGAAGTTCGACGTCACCGCCGCCGCCCCGGTCGCCGTTGCCGCCGGTGGCGCCGCTGCCGCCCCGGCCGAGGCCGAGGCCGAGCAGGACGAGTTCGACGTCATCCTCACCGGTGCCGGCGAGAAGAAGATCCAGGTCATCAAGGTCGTGCGTGAGCTGACCTCCCTGGGTCTGAAGGAGGCCAAGGACCTCGTCGACGGCACCCCGAAGCCGGTCCTCGAGAAGGTCGCCAAGGAGGCCGCGGAGAAGGCTGCCGAGTCCCTCAAGGCCGCCGGCGCCTCCGTCGAGGTCAAGTGACCCCACGGAGTCCGCTGACTCCCGCGCTGTAACGCGCACACACTGAAGGGCGATCACCCAAGCGGGTGGTCGCCCTTCGGCGTGCTTCGGCGTGCCAGTGGAGGCTGCCTTGCTCTTCCCGCCTCGGGGAGTATGGTGATCTTCGCCGTGCGCCCCTCGCGGCGGCCGACGAGGACCCTGAGCAGCAGCTCAGGGCAGGGGGCCTTGACGAACTGCACGCAGCGCGCAATTCTCAGGACGCGTCGTCACAACGATCCACGTTCCGAGGCATGGATCGACGACGGAACGGGCAGTATCGATGTGCGCCTCACGGCGCATGGGGTTCGCAGCGGAGATGAGAAAAACGAGGGTCTCGAGGGTCTCGAAAACCCGCACTGGACATCAGTGTGCCAAGTGGCTACACTGACCCTTTGCGCTGCCTGTTAGCTGCCCTCTGCCCGTCACCAGGGGCATGCCCGTGTCTGAGCATCGGTTGAAGAGCATTCCCCAGCTGGGGTTTCTCCCGCCGTGAACAGCATGGGACCGGTACGCGCGTAGTGAGTCCGAGCCCTCGGAAGGACCCCCTCTTGGCCGCCTCGCGCAACGCCTCGACCGCGAATACGAACAACGGCGCCAGCACTGCCCCGCTGCGCATCTCCTTTGCAAAGATCAAGGAGCCCCTCGAGGTTCCGAACCTCCTCGCGCTGCAGACCGAGAGCTTTGACTGGCTGCTCGGCAATGCCGCATGGAAGGCTCGTGTCGAGGCGGCTCTCGAAAGCGGACAGGACGTCCCCACCAAGTCCGGTCTGGAAGAGATCTTCGAGGAGATCTCGCCGATCGAGGACTTCTCCGGGTCGATGTCGCTGACCTTCCGCGACCACCGTTTCGAGCCCCCGAAGAACTCGATCGACGAGTGCAAGGAGCGCGACTTCACGTTCGCTGCCCCGCTCTTCGTCACGGCCGAGTTCACCAACAACGAGACCGGCGAGATCAAGTCCCAGACGGTCTTCATGGGCGACTTCCCGCTCATGACCAACAAGGGCACCTTCGTCATCAACGGCACCGAGCGTGTCGTGGTGTCCCAGCTGGTCCGCTCGCCGGGTGTCTACTTCGACTCCTCCATCGACAAGACGTCCGACAAGGACATCTTCACCGCCAAGATCATCCCGTCCCGGGGTGCCTGGCTCGAGATGGAGATCGACAAGCGCGACATGGTCGGTGTCCGCATCGACCGCAAGCGCAAGCAGTCCGTCACCGTCCTCCTGAAGGCTCTCGGCTGGACCACCGAGCAGATCCTCGAGGAGTTCGGCGAGTACGAGTCGATGCGCGCCACCCTGGAGAAGGACCACACCCAGGGCCAGGACGACGCGCTGCTCGACATCTACCGCAAGCTGCGTCCGGGCGAGCCCCCGACGCGCGAGGCCGCTCAGACGCTGCTCGAGAACCTCTACTTCAACCCGAAGCGCTACGACCTCGCCAAGGTCGGCCGCTACAAGGTGAACAAGAAGCTCGGCGCGGAAGAGCCGCTGGACGCCGGCGTGCTCACCACCGACGACGTCATCGCCACGATCAAGTACCTGGTCAAGCTGCACGCCGGCGAGACCGAGACGGTGGGCGAGTCCGGCACCCAGATCGTCGTCGAGACCGACGACATCGACCACTTCGGCAACCGTCGTCTGCGCAACGTCGGCGAGCTCATCCAGAACCAGGTCCGTACGGGTCTGGCTCGTATGGAGCGCGTCGTGCGTGAGCGGATGACGACCCAGGACGTCGAGGCGATCACGCCGCAGACCCTGATCAACATCCGGCCGGTCGTCGCCTCCATCAAGGAGTTCTTCGGCACCAGCCAGCTGTCGCAGTTCATGGACCAGAACAACCCGCTGTCGGGTCTCACCCACAAGCGCCGTCTGTCGGCTCTTGGCCCGGGTGGTCTCTCCCGCGAGCGGGCCGGCTTCGAGGTCCGTGACGTGCACCCGTCGCACTACGGCCGCATGTGCCCGATCGAGACCCCCGAAGGCCCGAACATCGGTCTGATCGGCTCGCTCGCCTCCTACGGCCGGGTCAACGCGTTCGGTTTCGTCGAGACCCCGTACCGCAAGGTCACCGACGGCCAGGTCACCGACGAGGTCGACTACCTGACCGCCGACGAGGAGGACCGCTTCGTCATCGCCCAGGCGAACGCGACCCTGAACGACGAGCTTCGTTTCACCGAGGCCCGCGTGCTGGTCCGCCGTCGTGGCGGCGAGGTCGACTACGTCCCGCCGACCGAGGTCGACTACATGGACGTCTCGCCGCGCCAGATGGTGTCGGTCGCGACGGCCATGATCCCGTTCCTCGAGCACGACGACGCCAACCGTGCCCTCATGGGCGCGAACATGATGCGTCAGGCCGTTCCGCTCATCAAGGCGGAGGCCCCGCTCGTCGGCACCGGCATGGAGTACCGCTGTGCCACCGACGCCGGTGACGTCATCAAGGCGGAGAAGGACGGTGTGATCCAGGAGGTCTCTGCCGACTACGTCACCGTCGCCAACGACGACGGCACGTACACCACGTACCGCATCGCGAAGTTCTCCCGCTCCAACCAGGGCACCTCGGTCAACCAGAAGGTTGTCGTCGCCGAGGGCGACCGCGTCATCGAGGGTCAGGTCCTCGCCGACGGCCCCGCCACCGAGAACGGTGAGATGGCGCTCGGCAAGAACCTGCTCGTGGCGTTCATGCCGTGGGAGGGTCACAACTACGAGGACGCGATCATCCTGTCGCAGCGCCTCGTGCAGGACGACGTCCTCTCCTCGATCCACATCGAGGAGCACGAGGTCGACGCCCGTGACACCAAGCTCGGCCCCGAGGAGATCACCCGGGACATCCCGAACGTCTCCGAGGAGGTCCTGGCGGACCTCGACGAGCGCGGCATCATCCGTATCGGTGCCGAGGTCGTCGCCGGCGACATCCTGGTCGGCAAGGTCACGCCCAAGGGCGAGACCGAGCTGACCCCGGAGGAGCGCCTGCTCCGCGCGATCTTCGGTGAGAAGGCGCGCGAGGTCCGTGACACCTCGCTGAAGGTGCCGCACGGCGAGACCGGCAAGGTCATCGGTGTGCGCGTCTTCGACCGCGAGGAGGGCGACGAGCTTCCCCCGGGCGTCAACCAGCTGGTCCGCGTGTACGTGGCCCAGAAGCGCAAGATCACCGACGGTGACAAGCTCGCCGGCCGTCACGGCAACAAGGGCGTCATCTCGAAGATCCTCCCGATCGAGGACATGCCGTTCCTGGAGGACGGCACCCCGGTCGACATCATCCTCAACCCGCTCGGTGTCCCGTCCCGAATGAACCCGGGACAGGTCCTCGAGATCCACCTCGGCTGGCTCGCCAGCCGCGGCTGGGACGTCTCCGGGCTGGCCGACGACTGGGCCCAGCGTCTGCAGGCCATCGGCGCCGACCAGGTCGCCCCCGGCACCAACGTCGCGACCCCGGTCTTCGACGGTGCCCGCGAGGACGAGATCGCCGGCCTCTTCGAGGCCACGATCCCGAACCGTGACGGCGACCGCCTGGTCCAGTCGTCCGGCAAGGCGAACCTGTTCGACGGCCGCTCCGGCGAGCCGTTCCCGGACCCGATCTCGGTCGGGTACATGTACATCCTCAAGCTCCACCACCTGGTCGACGACAAGCTCCACGCCCGTTCGACCGGCCCGTACTCGATGATCACCCAGCAGCCGCTGGGTGGTAAGGCCCAGTTCGGTGGCCAGCGATTCGGTGAGATGGAGGTGTGGGCACTGGAGGCGTACGGCGCCGCCTACGCCCTCCAGGAGCTGCTGACGATCAAGTCCGACGACGTGACCGGCCGCGTGAAGGTCTACGAGGCCATCGTCAAGGGCGAGAACATCCCCGAGCCCGGCATTCCCGAGTCCTTCAAGGTGCTCATCAAGGAAATGCAGTCGCTCTGCCTCAATGTGGAGGTGCTCTCCTCGGACGGTATGTCCATCGAGATGCGCGACACGGACGAGGACGTCTTCCGCGCTGCGGAGGAGCTCGGTATCGACCTGTCCCGGCGCGAGCCGAGCAGCGTCGAAGAGGTCTGACGGGCCTGGCGGGGGCTTCCCACAAAGGAGCCCCCGCCATCCCCGGGACCGTTCAGACCATGATGAAGCGCCTTTTTTCTCGCTAACGCGAGGGGCACAACCCCGAAAGAGGGATTGACGCACAGTGCTCGACGTCAACTTCTTCGACGAGCTGCGGATCGGCCTCGCCACCGCGGACGACATCCGGACCTGGTCCCACGGCGAAGTCAAGAAGCCGGAGACCATCAACTACCGCACGCTCAAGCCCGAGAAGGACGGACTCTTCTGCGAGAAGATCTTCGGTCCGACCCGGGACTGGGAGTGCTACTGCGGCAAGTACAAGCGTGTCCGCTTCAAGGGCATCATCTGTGAGCGCTGTGGCGTCGAGGTCACCCGCGCCAAGGTGCGTCGTGAGCGGATGGGCCACATCGAGCTGGCCGCTCCCGTCACCCACATCTGGTACTTCAAGGGCGTCCCGTCGCGTCTGGGCTACCTGCTGGACCTGGCGCCGAAGGACCTCGAGAAGGTCATCTACTTCGCCGCGTACATGATCACGTTCGTGGACGAGGAGCGCCGCACGCGTGACCTGCCCTCGCTGGAGGCCCACGTCTCCGTCGAGCGTCAGCAGGTCGAGAACCGCCGCGACGCGGACCTCGAGGCCCGTGCCAAGAAGCTCGAGACCGACCTGGCCGAGCTCGAGGCCGAGGGCGCCAAGGCCGATGTGCGCCGCAAGGTGCGCGAGGGCGCCGAGCGTGAGATGAAGCAGCTGCGCGACCGCGCCCAGCGCGAGATCGACCGTCTCGACGAGGTGTGGAACCGCTTCAAGAACCTCAAGGTCCAGGACCTCGAGGGCGACGAGCTGCTCTACCGCGAGCTGCGTGACCGCTTCGGCACGTACTTCGACGGCTCGATGGGTGCCGCGGCGCTGCAGAAGCGCCTGGAGTCCTTCGACCTCGAGGAGGAGGCCGAGCGTCTCCGCGAGATCATCCGCACCGGCAAGGGCCAGAAGAAGACCCGTGCGCTCAAGCGCCTCAAGGTCGTCTCCGCGTTCCTGCAGACGTCCAACAGCCCCAAGGGCATGGTGCTCGACTGCGTGCCGGTCATCCCGCCGGACCTGCGTCCGATGGTGCAGCTGGACGGTGGCCGCTTCGCGACCTCCGACCTGAACGACCTGTACCGCCGCGTGATCAACCGCAACAACCGTCTGAAGCGTCTGCTCGACCTCGGTGCCCCCGAGATCATCGTGAACAACGAGAAGCGGATGCTCCAGGAGGCGGTCGACGCCCTCTTCGACAACGGCCGTCGTGGTCGCCCGGTCACGGGCCCCGGCAACCGTCCGCTGAAGTCCCTCAGCGACATGCTGAAGGGCAAGCAGGGTCGCTTCCGTCAGAACCTGCTCGGCAAGCGTGTCGACTACTCGGCGCGTTCCGTGATCGTCGTCGGTCCGCAGCTGAAGCTGCACCAGTGCGGTCTGCCCAAGGCCATGGCGCTGGAGCTCTTCAAGCCGTTCGTGATGAAGCGTCTGGTCGACCTGAACCACGCGCAGAACATCAAGTCGGCCAAGCGCATGGTCGAGCGTGGCCGCACCGTGGTGTACGACGTCCTCGAAGAGGTCATCGCCGAGCACCCGGTGCTGCTGAACCGTGCGCCCACGCTGCACCGCCTCGGCATCCAGGCCTTCGAGCCGCAGCTGGTCGAGGGCAAGGCCATCCAGATCCACCCGCTCGTCTGCACCGCGTTCAACGCGGACTTCGACGGTGACCAGATGGCCGTGCACCTGCCGCTGTCCGCGGAGGCGCAGGCCGAGGCCCGCATCCTGATGCTGTCCTCGAACAACATCCTCAAGCCGGCCGACGGCCGTCCGGTCACCATGCCGACCCAGGACATGGTGCTGGGCCTCTTCTTCCTGACCACGGACGAGGAGGAGCGCAAGGTCATCGGTGACGGCCGCTCCTTCGGTTCCACCGCAGAGGCGATCATGGCGTTCGACGCCCGGGAGCTGTCGCTCCAGGCGAAGATCGACATCCGCTTCCCGGTCGGCACCATCCCGCCGCGCGGCTGGACCCCGCCGGCTCAGGATGGAGCGGACGACGGCGTCGGGGAAGGCGAGTGGCAGCAGGGGGACTCGTTCCGTCTGCGCACCACCCTGGGCCGCGCGCTCTTCAACGAGCTGCTGCCCGAGGACTACCCGTTCGTCGACTACACGGTGGGCAAGAAGCAGCTCTCCGAGATCGTCAACGACCTGGCCGAGCGCTACCCCAAGGTCATCGTGGCGGCGACGCTCGACAACCTGAAGGCGGCGGGCTTCTTCTGGGCGACCCGTTCCGGTGTCACCGTGGCCATCTCCGACATCGTGGTGCCCGACGCCAAGAAGGCGATCGTCAAGGGCTACGAGGAGCAGGACGAGCGGGTCCAGAAGCAGTACGAGCGCGGTCTGATCACCAAGGAAGAGCGCACTCAGGAGCTCATCGCGATCTGGACCAAGGCGACCAACGAGGTTGCCGAGGCCATGAACGCGAACTTCCCGAAGACCAACCCCGTCTCCATGATGGTCAACTCGGGTGCTCGCGGAAACATGATGCAGATGCGTCAGATCGCCGGTATGCGTGGTCTGGTGTCGAACGCCAAGAACGAGACCATCCCGCGTCCGATCAAGGCGTCCTTCCGTGAGGGCCTGTCCGTGCTGGAGTACTTCATCTCCACGCACGGTGCCCGTAAGGGTCTGGCGGACACCGCCCTGCGTACCGCCGACTCGGGTTACCTCACCCGTCGTCTGGTGGACGTCTCGCAGGACGTCATCATCCGCGAGGAGGACTGCGGCACCGACCGCGGCCTCAAGCTCAAGATCGCGGAGCGTGGCGCCGACGGCAGCCTGCGCAAGACCGAGGACGTCGAGACCTCCGTCTACGCCCGGATGCTCGCCGAGGACGTCGTCGTCGAGGGCAAGGTCATCGCGCCTGCCAACGTCGACCTCGGTGACGTGCTCATCGACGCGCTCGTCGCGGCCGGTGTCGAGGAGGTCAAGACCCGCTCGGTCCTGACCTGTGAGTCCGCGGTCGGCACCTGTGCCTACTGCTACGGCCGTTCGCTGGCCACCGGCAAGCTGGTCGACATCGGTGAGGCGGTCGGCATCATCGCCGCCCAGTCCATCGGTGAGCCCGGCACGCAGCTGACGATGCGTACCTTCCACACCGGTGGTGTGGCCGGTGACGACATCACCCAGGGTCTGCCCCGTGTCGTCGAGCTCTTCGAGGCTCGTACGCCCAAGGGTGTCGCCCCGATCTCGGAGGCGGCCGGCCGCGTCCGTATCGAGGAGACCGAGAAGACCAAGAAGCTCGTCGTCACCCCGGACGACGGCAGCGACGAGACGGCGTTCCCGATCTCCAAGCGTGCCCGTCTGCTGGTCGGCGAGGGCGACCACGTCGAGGTGGGCCAGAAGCTCACCGTGGGTGCCACCAACCCGCACGACGTGCTGCGGATCCTCGGTCAGCGCGCGGTCCAGGTCCACCTGGTCGGCGAGGTCCAGAAGGTCTACAACTCGCAGGGTGTGTCGATCCACGACAAGCACATCGAGATCATCATCCGGCAGATGCTGCGCCGTGTGACGATCATCGAGTCCGGCGACGCGGAGCTGCTGCCGGGCGAGCTCGTCGAGCGCTCGAAGTTCGAGACCGAGAACCGTCGTGTGGTCACCGAGGGCGGTCACCCCGCCTCCGGCCGTCCGCAGCTGATGGGTATCACCAAGGCCTCGCTGGCGACCGAGTCCTGGCTGTCGGCGGCGTCCTTCCAGGAGACGACCAGGGTTCTGACGGACGCGGCGATCAACGCCAAGTCCGACTCCCTGATCGGCCTCAAGGAGAACGTCATCATCGGTAAGCTCATCCCGGCCGGTACGGGCCTGTCCCGCTACCGCAACATCCGGGTCGAGCCGACCGAGGAGGCCAAGGCCGCGATGTACTCGGCCGTCGGCTACGACGACATCGACTACTCGCCGTTCGGCACGGGCTCCGGCCAGGCCGTTCCGCTGGAGGACTACGACTACGGTCCGTACAACCAGTAAGGCGTACGTCAACGCCGCAGGGCGGTCACCCCTAAGGGGGTGGCCGCCCTGCGGCGTTCTCCGGGGTTGTACGCGGCACAGGGGCCACCGGCCCGCCGGCGCGGGTGACCCGGTCTCGAGCGAGCCGCGCAGCCGTTCCGACTCGTCGGCGCCGACCGGTGCGCTGTGGCGTCGACCTGGATTACGGCGATCATCAGGTACAACGTGACGGTCGCTCCGTCTCGGCCTCTGTGAGATTTCTTCCGGAACTGTCCGCCTTTCCTAGTTTCAGTTCTCCTGAATATCGGCGAATTCGCTTCTACCGGCGTGAGCGGCGGTAGGCCGGCAATTCTGGGCAACGTCCGCCGCATTCCTGGGCCTGCCGTCCCGGTAATGTATGGAGAGCCCCGGAGTGCAATTGCTCGTGTGGCAGCTGAATGCAATTTTCGGCGCACTTTTCCTTATGCGGGAGTTGCGCTTCTTCTGGTACTCCCCGACCGAGCGGCGACCCTGGGGAGTCGCGTGTACCGGTCGACGGTCTCCTGTGAGGGCGGCCGTATCGTGCTGGTGCCGGGCTCTGCCGCCGCCTTCGCGCGCCCCCCGCGGCCGGAAACAGAGGGGTGGCGCGCCGTGTCGGACGCTCTCGCCACGGGATGCGCCGCATGCTTCCCGCTCCTCGTGAGGGCTCCCTCCCCGGGCTGCGGAATGGCGGTCCGTGTGGATTTCCCGCCGGGCGCTTCCGGTGTCCGGAGGTTCTTCTCGATTCGCGGAAGCGGCACAGCAGAATCCTGTGGGGGTGAGGGTGAATTCGGCCGGTGTGTGCGACGGAGGAATTCCGCCCGTGGCACCCTGCGAGAGGTCGCGCTGATCGCTGTTCTCGCGTCGAGGGCGGGCCCCGGCGTGATCCATCGGTCGTCCGGGGCGACGGTGGCCCGCGACGCGCCGGGTCCCGGCGTTCGCCGAGGTCGGCCGGGCCGTCCTGCGCGTGGGCATTTGTTTTGACCGGAGTGGATACGGTAGGTACGCTCAGACCTTGTGCCTGGGGTGTGCCTGGGCTCCTGTGCGTGTCCTCAACCGCATGGCGAGTCAGATATCGGCCACCGCAATCTGCGCTCCTTCCGCCTGTCGGCGGGGGTCTGCAGCATTCGACACACCCGACCGCGTGGGTCGGCGATGTTCCAGGTTAGCTTCACTGACGGCACACAGAAACCGGAGAAGTAGTGCCTACGATCCAGCAGCTGGTCCGGAAGGGCCGGCAGGACAAGGTCGAGAAGAACAAGACGCCCGCACTCGAGGGTTCCCCTCAGCGTCGTGGCGTCTGCACGCGTGTGTTCACGACCACCCCGAAGAAGCCGAACTCGGCCCTCCGTAAGGTCGCGCGTGTGCGTCTGACCTCCGGCATCGAGGTCACGGCCTACATCCCGGGTGAGGGACACAACCTGCAGGAGCACTCCATCGTGCTCGTGCGTGGCGGCCGTGTGAAGGACCTGCCTGGTGTTCGTTACAAGATCATCCGCGGTTCGCTCGACACCCAGGGTGTCAAGAACCGCAAGCAGGCCCGCAGCCGCTACGGCGCCAAGAAGGAGAAGTAAGAATGCCTCGTAAGGGCCCCGCCCCGAAGCGCCCGGTCATCATCGACCCGGTTTACGGTTCTCCTCTGGTGACCTCGCTCATCAACAAGATCCTGCTCAACGGCAAGCGTTCCACTGCCGAGCGGATCGTCTACGGCGCCATGGAAGGCCTCCGCGAGAAGACCGGCGCCGACCCGGTCATCACGCTGAAGCGCGCCCTCGAGAACGTCAAGCCCTCTCTCGAGGTCAAGTCCCGCCGTGTCGGTGGCGCCACCTACCAGGTGCCGATCGAGGTCAAGCCCGGTCGCGCCGCCACCCTCGCGCTCCGCTGGGTCGTGGGTTACTCCCGCGCCCGTCGTGAGAAGACCATGACCGAGCGCCTCATGAACGAACTGCTCGACGCCTCCAACGGCCTCGGCGCTTCGGTCAAGAAGCGTGAGGACACGCACAAGATGGCCGAGTCCAACAAGGCCTTCGCGCACTACCGCTGGTAGTCGCTACCCACATCGAGACCGAGAGAAGATTGAGCCTTATGGCCACCACTTCGCTTGACCTGGCCAAGGTCCGCAACATCGGGATCATGGCCCACATCGACGCGGGCAAGACGACGACCACCGAGCGCATCCTGTTCTACACCGGTGTGAGCTACAAGATCGGTGAGGTCCACGACGGCGCTGCCACGATGGACTGGATGGAGCAGGAGCAGGAGCGCGGCATCACGATCACGTCCGCCGCGACGACCTGCCACTGGCCGCTCGACGACGTCGATCACACCATCAACATCATCGACACCCCGGGTCACGTCGACTTCACCGTCGAGGTGGAGCGTTCGCTCCGCGTCCTCGACGGCGCTGTCACGGTGTTCGACGGTGTCGCCGGTGTCGAGCCGCAGTCCGAGACCGTCTGGCGTCAGGCGGACCGCTACGGCGTGCCGCGTATCTGCTTCGTCAACAAGCTCGACCGCACCGGTGCCGAGTTCCACCGCTGTGTCGACATGATCGTGAACCGCCTCGGCGCGACCCCGATCGTGATGCAGCTGCCGATCGGCGCCGAAGCGGACTTCAAGGGCGTCGTCGACCTGGTTCGCATGAAGGCGTACATCTACTCCGCCGAGGCGACCAAGGGCGAGATGTACGACACCGTCGACATCCCGGCCACGCACGCCGAGGCCGCCGAGGAGTGGCGCGGCAAGCTGGTCGAGACCGTCGCGGAGAACGACGAAGAGATCATGGAGCTGTACCTCGAGGGCACCGAGCCCACCGAGGAGCAGCTGTTCGCCGCGATCCGTCGTATCACCATCGCGTCCGGCAAGGGCGGCGACACCACGGTCACTCCGGTGTTCTGCGGTACCGCGTTCAAGAACAAGGGCGTGCAGCCCCTGCTCGACGCCGTCGTGCGCTACCTTCCGTCCCCCCTGGACGTCGAGGCCATCGAGGGCCACGACGTCAAGGACCCGGAGACGGTCGTCTCGCGCAAGCCGTCCGAGAGCGAGCCGCTGTCGGCCCTCGCGTTCAAGATCGCGAGCGACCCGCACCTCGGCAAGCTCACCTTCATCCGGGTCTACTCGGGTCGCCTGGAGGCCGGCACCTCGGTGCTGAACTCCGTCAAGGGCAAGAAGGAGCGCATCGGCAAGATCTACCGCATGCACGCGAACAAGCGTGAGGAGATCGAGTCGGTGGGCGCCGGCGACATCGTCGCCGTGATGGGCCTGAAGCAGACCACCACCGGTGAGACGCTGTGCGACGAGAAGAACCCGGTGATCCTGGAGTCCATGGACTTCCCGGCGCCGGTCATCCAGGTCGCGATCGAGCCCAAGTCCAAGGGTGACCAGGAGAAGCTGGGTGTCGCCATCCAGCGTCTCGCGGAGGAGGACCCCTCCTTCCAGGTTCACTCGGACGAGGAGACCGGCCAGACCATCATCGGTGGTATGGGCGAGCTTCACCTCGACGTCCTCGTCGACCGTATGCGTCGCGAGTTCAAGGTCGAGGCGAACGTCGGTAAGCCGCAGGTCGCGTACCGTGAGACGATCCGCAAGACCGTCGAGCGTCACGACTACACGCACAAGAAGCAGACCGGTGGTACCGGTCAGTTCGCCAAGGTGCAGATCGCGATCGAGCCCATCGAGGGCGGCGAGGCGTCGTACGAGTTCGTGAACAAGGTCACCGGTGGCCGTATCCCGCGGGAGTACATCCCGTCGGTGGACGCCGGTGCGCAGGAGGCCATGCAGTTCGGCATCCTGGCCGGGTACGAGATGACGGGCGTCCGCGTCATTCTTCTCGACGGTGGCTACCACGAGGTCGACTCCTCCGAGCTCGCGTTCAAGATCGCCGGCTCGCAGGCCTTCAAGGAGGCCGCGCGCAAGGCTTCTCCCGTGCTGCTCGAGCCGATGATGTCCGTCGAGGTCACCACGCCCGAGGACTACATGGGTGAGGTCATCGGCGACATCAACTCCCGCCGTGGTCAGATTCAGGCCATGGAGGAGCGCAGCGGCGCTCGCGTCGTGAAGGGCCTCGTGCCCCTCTCGGAGATGTTCGGCTACGTCGGAGACCTCCGCAGCAAGACCTCGGGTCGCGCAAGCTACTCGATGCAGTTCGACTCCTACGCCGAGGTTCCCCGGAACGTCGCCGAGGAGATCATCGCGAAGGCCAAGGGCGAGTAACTCTTCCGAGTTCACGCTTTAGGCTTGTCACCGGAGTCCCGAGGGCATTCCAGCCGTTTCGCAAGAATGCGACCGGAATGCCCCGGGCCCCGGCCATCCAGCAAAGATCACCTGGCGCCGATGAGTAAGGCGTACAGAACCACTCCACAGGAGGACCCCAGTGGCGAAGGCGAAGTTCGAGCGGACTAAGCCGCACGTCAACATCGGCACCATCGGTCACATCGACCACGGTAAGACGACCCTCACGGCCGCCATTACCAAGGTGCTGCACGACGCGTACCCGGACCTGAACGAGGCCTCGGCCTTCGACCAGATCGACAAGGCTCCTGAGGAGCGCCAGCGCGGTATCACCATCTCCATCGCGCACGTCGAGTACCAGACCGAGTCGCGTCACTACGCCCACGTCGACTGCCCCGGTCACGCGGACTACATCAAGAACATGATCACGGGTGCGGCGCAGATGGACGGCGCCATCCTCGTGGTCGCGGCCACCGACGGCCCGATGCCGCAGACCAAGGAGCACGTGCTCCTGGCCCGCCAGGTCGGCGTTCCGTACATCGTCGTCGCCCTGAACAAGGCCGACATGGTGGACGACGAGGAGATCCTGGAGCTCGTCGAGCTCGAGGTGCGTGAGCTCCTCTCCGAGTACGAGTTCCCGGGCGACGACCTGCCGGTCGTCAAGGTCTCGGCGCTCAAGGCGCTCGAGGGCGACAAGGAGTGGGGCCAGTCGGTCCTGAACCTGATGGCCGCCGTCGACGAGGCGATCCCGCAGCCCGAGCGTGACGTCGACAAGCCGTTCCTGATGCCGATCGAGGACGTCTTCACGATCACCGGTCGTGGCACCGTTGTCACCGGTCGTATCGAGCGTGGTGTCCTCAAGGTCAACGAGACCGTCGACATCGTCGGTATCAAGCAGGAGAAGACCACCACCACGGTCACCGGCATCGAGATGTTCCGCAAGCTGCTCGACGAGGGCCAGGCGGGCGAGAACGTCGGTCTGCTCCTCCGTGGCATCAAGCGCGAGGACGTCGAGCGCGGCCAGGTCATCATCAAGCCGGGTTCGGTCACGCCGCACACCAGCTTCGAGGCCCAGGCCTACATCCTGTCGAAGGACGAGGGTGGCCGTCACACCCCCTTCTTCAACAACTACCGCCCGCAGTTCTACTTCCGTACCACGGACGTGACCGGCGTCGTGACCCTCCCCGAGGGCACCGAGATGGTCATGCCGGGCGACAACACCACCATGTCCGTCGAGCTGATCCAGCCCGTCGCCATGGAGGAGGGCCTCAAGTTCGCCATCCGTGAGGGTGGCCGGACCGTGGGCGCCGGCCAGGTCACCAAGATCAACAAGTAATTGTTGCTCTGACCTGGTAGCTCGCTGAGCTGCAAGAAGGGCCCCGCACCGTCAGGTGCGGGGCCCTTCGTCATGCCGGTGTCGCTCGTCAGGCCCCGGCCCACGGCTGAGGGCGCTGATCTCGCGCCGTTCCTGTCGCCTCAGCCCGCCACCGCATCCGTGCCGGGCGACCAGGTCCACGGATGCGCGTCCGGACCGAGCCCGACGACGGTGGGTCCGGCCGGGGTCAGCGCCGGCACCGGGGTGTCCAGCGCCAAGGGCCCCGCCGTACGTGTCAGCACCCGTCCGCCGTGCCGCAACTGGACCCAGCCCTGAAGGTCGAGGCCCACCAGAACAGCGCCGTCGCCCTCCGGCGCGCCCGCCGCGGCGACCCGTCCGTACCCGTCGAAGAGGATGTCCGGCAGCCGGCCGCCGTCGGCACGGACTCGGGTCAGTGCCGCGGAGGCACTGCCGCGGGAGTCCCTCTCGAAGGTCCGCCTCCAAGGCCGTTCCGTGCGGTAGAGCAGTTGCACGGAGCCGTCGGCCTCCGCCAGCGCGGCGGGTGTGCCCACGGCGGCCGGCAACTGACCGCCCGGCCGGTGGACGAGCGGGCGACCGGGTGCGTCCTGCGTCCAGTGGTGAACGGTGTCGAAGCCCGCGCCGAACACATGGATCCGGCCCGCCGCGTCCACGACGGTAGACAGCCCGTCCTGCACCGCGCCGTGTCCGTCGAGCGCCCGCCAGTCGCTCCAGCCGCCGTCCGCCTCGCGGATCCGTGTGCTGACGCCGTTGTCCGCGTTGCGCACGAACAGATGCACCCGCCCGTCGGGGGCGGTGACGGCCACCGGGACGCCGATGCGACGACCGCGGTCGTCGTCGCGTTCCGGGTTGCCGAGTCCCCGCCACGCGAGGAAGGGGCCGCCCGGAGAGCGCTGCTCCAGCAGCGCGATCTCCCTGGCGTTGTCCCCTCCGTGGCCGCTGATCGCCACGAAGCGCAGGGCGAGGAGGAGCTGACGGCCGTCCCCGAGCGCCGTGGCGCCCAGCGTGGGTGCGAGGGGGCCGCCGCCGAGGTCCGAGGGCGGCTCCCACCGGCCGCTGCCCCGCTCGGTCTCCCGCCAGCGCACCGCGCGCAGCCCCAGCACCCCGTACACCGTGAGCCGGCCGTCCGGTCCGGTCGCGACGACCGTGCGCGGGCCGGGATGGCGGTGGTGGGTGGAGCGCACCCAGCCCTTCGTGTTCGTCAGGGGCCTGCCGCCGCCGACGTTGTAGTCGCCGCATCCGCCGCTGTTGCCGCAGCTCCAGCCCGGGTCGCCGCCGTACGGCACCAGATGCGCGGCCTTCTCACGCAGCACCGGGTCCGGCAGGTTCTTCGGCCAGTGACGGTTGTAGTAGCCGCGGAACGAGGTGGCCACGAACGCCGGTATCTCTCCGCCGTCGCGGGCCGACTCGGCCACCCAGCGGATCATCGCGGCCCAGCTGAACGACGCCACCGCGGTGTGGTCCCCGTGATCCGAGTAGCCGTGCTGCTCGCTGTCCGCCCTGCGGGTGGCCTCGTCGCTGTACTGGATGTCGGGGTCCGGGTCGAGGGTCTGCACGACGGTCGGCCGGTAGCGGTCCATCAGCCCGACGAGTACGCCGACGAGCCGGTCGTACCCGTAGCTGTCGATCCTGCGCACCGGGGAGTCGGAGGCGACGACCGTCGGCAGCTCCAGTACCCGGTCCCGCCACAGGCTCGGCAGGCCGGGCCGGTGGTTGCGCGGGGTGTGCATGGCGAGGTTGAGGAAGATCAGGTCCACCCGGCGGGCTCCGGCGGCGAGGCTGTTGATCTCGGCGCGGCGGTCTCCGCGCAGGGACATGACGCCGGTTTGCCAGGTGGTGAACTTGTCGAGCCCGAGCAGGGTCGCGTAGGCCTGGCGCAGGCCCTGGTGGCGGGCGGAGGAGTAGGCGCTCCTGTCCGCGGCGGGGCGTGGCCGCCCCGGCACCTTGTTGACGCCGTTGGCCTCGCCCGCTGTGACGTACACGCAGACGAGGGGGACGCCGGAGTCCAGCATCCGCCGGGTGTCGGGGTTCATGAAGTACAGATCGTCGTCGGGGTGCGCGAGGATCTGCATCAGCACGGCGTGCCGGGAGGCCGCTATCGGGATACCGGGCGCGGGATCCGCGGCAGGGCCGGTGCGCCGGGGCGCGGGCACGGAACACGCGGTGAGCGCGGCGGCCGACGCTGTCGCGGCCAGGGCGGTCATGGCGGCGACGACGCTGCGCCGCCCGGGCCGGGCCACGGGCGGGCGTATTCGTGCCGCGTGCTCCGGTTCGGGCCGTACCAATGCTGCGGCATCCTGCCCAGTCGCGCCGGCCGGGACCGGCGCGGCTCTGCTGTCCACTTGTGATGCTCCGTCCGCTTCCCCCGCAGCGGCCGGGCCGTGCCCCCGTCTGCGTACCGTCCTGCCCCCGGTCGGCGGCCGTGCCGGCCGGAACCGGGGCCGCGGTCAGTGAGACGGACGACGGATGCCAGGGGTTGCCCGGAAGTTCGCACTTTGTTCGATCCGAGACCGGGCCCCGGGACCGGGCCCCGAGACCGGGCCCCGAGGTGGGGGCCGCGGAGGCCTCCAGGGCGGGGCCCGGCCGCGGATTCGAAGAGCGGCGGCGCGGCGGGGCGGTCGGGTCAGGAGGGAGACGGGATCTCGCCGCAGTCCGCGAGGGAGACCGTCGTGCCGCTCAGGCCCCTGAGCCACGGGGCGGCGATCTCGGCGAGCCGGGTGGCGTCGGGCGGAGTGGACCCGAGGCCGACGGCGTAGCGGAGGGGGTCCGTCGTGAACGGGCGGGGCCAGGCGTGGACACCCGGTGCGGTCAGTGCCGTCAGCAGCGCCCGCATCCGGCCCCGGACCGGGCCCTGATCGCCGGGAGCCACGGTCACGACCGCCCAGGCGGCATGACGGCGGTGCAACGGGGGAGGGGCGAGCAGCGGTTCGTCGGGCGCCCCGGACTCCAGGAGCTCCCAGGCCCGGAACAGTTCCTGGGTGATCAGGTCCCTCATGCCCGCCGTGACCTGGTCGGAACAGGGACGCACCGGCTCGGTCGGGGTCATGATCGTGACCGGTAGACCGGTGGCCTCGGTTCCGCCCACCGGCTGCCGCCAGTCCCAGGCCGCCCAGGTCGCGAAGAAGTGGCGGAGCAGTTCCTCCGGCGGCAGGTCACCGGCCTCGCGGACGGTACGGGCCGCGAGCACGGACCAGGCGATGCCCGGCAGACCGCCGAACGGGGCCGAGTCCAGGCCGCGGGCCCTGGCCCACGCCTTGACCTGTCCGGTCAGCCGGGCGAACACCTCGCTCCGGCCGGGCACCGACGCGAGCACCTCGTTCGCGTCGCTGACGGCGCTGAGCGCGACAGCGGACGCTTCGCCGAGTTCGGCGCGGCGGCCGACGGCCTCGCCGGGGTCGACCGTGCCCGTGGCGACGACGACCAGGTCGACGCCCAGCCCTTCGAAGTCGAACCGCAGGCCGGGCACGCGTGCGCCGGTCACCTCCCGTACGTTCCGGGCGTCGGGCAGGGCCGCGCAGAGGCGCTGCCGCACGTCGGCCGGTGCCGGGGCGCCGGGCAGCGCCGCCACCAGGTCCAGGTCCGCGCCGGGCAGCGCACAGCCTGTCCGACGGGAGCCGACGATGTGCACCGCTCCCTCGGGGAACGCGTTCGCCACGCGCCCGGCGACCCGGCCGGTGAGCTCTGTCCCGGTGACGGACAGGGCGCCCGGCAGGGAGTCCGTCGGGCCGTCGACCGCGGGCGCCACGGACTCCGGCACCCATCGCACCTCGCCCGTCCCCAGTGCCACCGTGGCCCGTACCCGCATCGGTTCTTCGCCGCGGCGGGAGAGGAGGGCCAGCTCGCCCACCTGGGCGGTCAGCGGTCGCAGGCGTGCCGAGCACTCCTCGGTCAGCGCGTGCGGATCCCGTGTACGCCCCAGGCTGAGGTGCGGCGTGAAGCCCTCCCGGCGGCCACGGCACCGGGGGAACCGCTGCTCCAGGGCGTGCCGCAGCTCCTGCCACGGCCGATCGCCGTCCGCCGCGGGGTCGAGCCAGACCGTGGCGTCCTCGCGACGGCCGAAGCTGTGCACGCCCTGGAGCCGGGCGGCGAACGGGGCGACCGCGGACGCCGCCTCCGCCAGCAGCCCAGCCGCGGCCTCGAAATCGGACTCCGGTACGAAGCCGAAGAGCACGTTGACGTGCGGCGGCCAGCGGTGGATCTGCGGGTCGTGGTCCCGGCGGACGTCCTGGAGCGGCGGCCACAGCTCGGCGGGCGGGATCCACGCCACGGCGGTACGGGCCGTCGGCCGTGCGTCGAGGGCCCGGCTCCCCTCGTGCACCGGTCCGAGCCCGACCTCCACGCCGTAGTGGTCGGAGACGTACAGCCCGTCGGGGCCGGGTGTGTCTCCGAGCAGGGCCGCCGAGTCAGTGACGAGCCCGTCCGCCCGCAGCAGCACGCGGTCCAGTCGCGAGGCCCGCCCGGTGAGGGACGAGACGGCGGCCAGCGGATTGACCCGTGGGTCGAACGTCGGCGTCGCGTCGGCAGGGCCGTGCGCCTCGCTCCACGCGTCGCGCATCCCGAGCGTCGTCTGCGGCGCGTCCGTGCCGTCGTTGAAGTCCCCGACGAGGATCACGTCCCCGTCCAGCCCCGCCAATCCCTCCGCGATCCGGGCCAGTTCGGTCTCCCGCCGGGCCGCGCCGTCGTCCGAGTGGTCACTGCTGAGGTGCGTCGCCGCGACCGTCACCGGCCCGCCGGCCGTCTCGACGACGACCGCGGTCACCGCCTTGTGCGGGCCGAGGGCGTGGTGGCCCGCTTCCCGGACCGGGAGCCGGCTGAGCAGCAGCAACCCGCACTCGTCGACGTCCCGCCCGGCCGGGTCGGTCGCGAGCGTGTACCCGTCGCGCACCCACGGCGTCCGCAGCAGCATCCCGAGCAGCTCGGGCTCGACCTCCTGGAGCGCGATGACGTCCGCGTCGGCGTCCCGCAGGGCGTCGATCAGCAGCGGGCGGCGCAGCGCGGTGTCGATGCGGTCGGAGTCGTAGCGGTCCCACAGGGTGTTCCAGGTCAGCACGCGCAAGGCCCCCGCGACCCCCTTGGCGGTGTGTGCGGGCACCCAGCCGTCCCGCTCCCACGCGTACGGCGTCCTCGCCGTGAAGAACGGGGCCCGCAGCCGCCGCGCCAGACGCACCCGGCCGGCCTGCGTGTCGTCGATGCGGTCCACGCCCGTCGCCCGGTCCCACACGAGCTCGCCGTCCGCCTCGTAGAAGAGCACCCGGTGCCAGGGGATGTCGCCGCCCGGAGTGAACGCCGACAGCGGCATCCGTTTGGGCGCCGCCTCGCGGCGGCGCACGCCGATCACGAAGCGGGCCGGGTCGAAGCGCGCGTCCCAGCGGACCCGGTGGTAGATCTCCTCGCTGGTACGCACGGCTACGCCTCCTCCTCCACGGTCCCGCTCCGCCCGATGTACCAGGTGCGGTGCGCCTGGCCCGGATACGGCGGGACGAACCGGTGCAGCTGGGCGGTCAGCACGTCCGCCGGCACGGGATGCTCGCGCGTCGCGTTGCGCCGCAGCAGCTCGTCCTCGCCGACCAGCACCACGGCGTGGGTGGTCAGCGCGTCGCGCCGGTGGGCCACCGCGTGGACCAGGGACCGCTGTTGCGGGTTCAGCGACGTGGCGTCCCACACCACGGTCCCGCCGGCGGCCAGGGCGCTGTCAAGCCTGTCGAGCCCCGCGCGCAGGACCTCTCCGTTGGCTTTCTGGTCGGCGCGCGAGCCGCGGCCCCCGCGGATGTCGTCGAGCGAGATGTACGCGTCGGTTCCGACGAGAGCGCGTGCGAAGGTGCTCTTTCCGCTGCCGGACGGGCCCACCATGTGGATCAGCCGCGGGAAGTCGCCCTCCCGCCACCGCCAGGTCGCCGCGACGGCCTCCTCGACGGACGCGATCCGCCCGTCCGCGTATGCCCGGCGGGCCTCGCCGACGCAGCGGGCGGCCGCGTCGGGCCCGAGGCCGGCGAAGGCCTCCCACAGCCCGTCGAGCGCCCCGATCTCCTCGGCGTGCAGCGCGGACCAGGCCACCTGGTCCCGCGCCTGAGCGGTGCACGCCGTCGCCGCGGCGACGGCGTGCAGCACATCGAGATCGACGGCGCAGGACATCCTCACCAGGCCCGCCCGGCGTTTGTCGTCCGGGTACGGGCGGTGCAGCCCCGCCTGCAGTCCGACCAGGTCGGCGACGCGCCGGGCGAGCGGCAGCCCGAGCGCCGGGGCCAGCCCCGGCGCGAGCGCGGCGCGCCGTTCGCGGTGCGTCAGCGCGGCCATCACGCCGGCGAGCCGGTCGTCCCCTGTCCGCCCGCCCGTGTCCAGCCGCGCCACGGCCTCGGTGTCCCCGTCGCCCAGCGCCCGCGCGTCGACGGGCGCCCCGGACCGTACGTCCCACAGGGCGGCGCCCGGTCCGATCCCGTTCTCGACGACGGCCGCGTGCATCCAGTGCGTATCGGTCCGCACATGACAGGGCCGCACCCACTTGGCGACCCGCTGCCCGAACTCCTCAGCCATGAAGCCGTCGGCGGTCCGGACGACGTAGCCCTCCTGCCGCTCCGGGTCCTGCTTCAGTCCCCGCAGCGCCCGCTCGTCGAAGACACCCCGCCACAGCACGCGCGGTACCGGGATCCCGATGTCCCGCAGAAAGCGGACGGTCCGGTCCCAGTCGAGGCACCAGCCGAGCTCGTCCCATACGGAGAACCCGTAGAAGTAGCTTTCCAGCTCCTCGTAGGCGATCGAGTGGCGGGCGAACATGTTCTCCCCGCACACCCGCCAGCCTTCGGGCAGGGCGTGCCCGATCCGGCCCTGCAACGCCTTGACCCATGTGCGGGACGGATGATGGGCCGAGTCGAGGGAGCGGGCGTGCAGTCCGTCCCGGTACAGAGTGGTGTTCTCGCCGTCGAGCTTCTCGGTGACGACCACCTCGCGGCCGCGCAGCCCGCCCAGGTCGGTGACCCGGACATCGTCCGAGGTCGCGCCGGGCGACCACGGCAGATGCCGGGTCCTCGGATAGTGCGTGCGCATGGTGTTCGAGCCCCCGTGTCGATGACGTGCCCGGTCACTGTAGGAGCGCGGGACGAGGGGGATCGACCCAATATCGCGGGCCCGGAGGCCGCGGTACCGGCGGCGGCTCGCGAGGTCCCGGCCGCGACCCCTGCGACCGCGGTGAGGATCTGGTCGGCCTCGGCAGCGACTGCGGCACCCGTCACTCGTACTCGACTCGTCGCGACTGCGGCCCCGTCACTCGTACCCGACTCGCCGCGACTGCGGCACCGTCACTCGTACCCGACACGCCGCGGAACCCCGGCGTCCGCGTGCCGGGGTTTGACGCGCAACGCCCTCGGGGTAATCTTCTCGGCTCGATTGGCCAGGGCCAGGGCCCGTGTGGCAGACTGTCCGGGTTGCTCGGTTGAGTGCCAATGCTGCACGCCTCCCGCCGGGAGGACCGGAAGCGAGTCCCACAGTACTCGTCGACCCCTCGGGTCGGACGTACGGGAATCTTCCGGGAAGTGTCAGCGGGGTACCGGCCAGGCACTCGGCGGGAGCTCTTCCCCCGACACGCGGCCGTAGGCCGCACCCCCTTGGTTGGGAAATCCTTCGGGAGATCTTCGTAGAGGGAGTGCGACACGCCCGACCGCGTGGGTCGGAGAAGAGAGCAGGACCAACCGAGTTCCAGAGCGTTTCACTAGACAAAGGACTACTGAGTAGCCATGGCGGGACAGAAGATCCGCATCCGGCTCAAGGCCTACGACCACGAGGTCATCGACTCCTCGGCGAAGAAGATCGTCGAGACGGTGACCCGCACTGGTGCGTCGGTCGCAGGCCCGGTGCCGCTGCCCACTGAGAAGAACGTGTACTGCGTCATCAAGTCGCCGCACAAGTACAAGGACTCGCGCGAGCACTTCGAGATGCGCACGCACAAGCGCCTGATCGACATTCTCGACCCGACGCCCAAGACCGTTGACTCGTTGATGCGCCTGGACCTTCCGGCCGGCGTCGACATCGAGATCAAGCTCTGAGAGGCGCGGAAGAGATGGCAAAGCAGATCAAGGGCGTCCTGGGCGAGAAGCTCGGCATGACCCAGGTCTGGGACGAGAACAACCGTGTCGTCCCGGTGACCGTCGTCAAGGCCGGGCCCTGTGTCGTTACCCAGGTCCGTACGAATGACATCGACGGCTACGAGTCGGTCCAGATCGCCTTCGGCGAGATCGACCCTCGCAAGGTGAACAAGCCCCTCAAGGGTCACTTCGCCAAGGCCGACGTGACCCCCCGCCGCCACCTGGTGGAGCTCCGCACCCCTGACGCCAGCGAGTACACGCTGGGCCAGGAGATCACTGCCGAGGTGTTCGAGTCCGGCGTCAAGGTCGACGTCACGGGCAAGAGCAAGGGCAAGGGCTTCGCCGGTGTCATGAAGCGTCACAACTTCAAGGGCCTCGGCGCCGGTCACGGCACCCAGCGCAAGCACCGCTCTCCCGGCTCCATCGGTGGCTGCGCCACCCCGGGCCGTGTGTTCAAGGGCCTCCGCATGGCGGGCCGCATGGGCAACGAGCGGGTCACCACCCAGAACCTGACCGTTCACGCCGTTGACGCGGAGAAGGGCCTGCTCCTCATCAAGGGCGCAGTTCCTGGTCCGAACGGCGGCCTGGTCCTGGTCCGCACTGCGGCCAAGGGGGCCTGAGGACTATGAGCACCATTGACATTCTGTCGCCCGCAGGCGACAAGTCCGGGACCGTAGAGCTCCCGGCCGAGATCTTCGACGCCAAGGTCAGCATCCCGCTGATCCACCAGGTCGTCGTCGCGCAGCTGGCCGCTGCCCGTCAGGGCACGCACAAGGTCAAGCGTCGTGGCGAGGTCCGCGGTGGTGGCAAGAAGCCTTACCGCCAGAAGGGCACCGGCCGCGCCCGTCAGGGTTCGACCCGTGCGCCTCAGTTCGCCGGCGGTGGCGTCGTTCACGGCCCCACCCCGCGTGACTACTCGCAGCGGACCCCGAAGAAGATGAAGGCCGCCGCCCTGCGCGGTGCCCTCACCGACCGGGCCCGCAACTCCCGTATCCACGTCGTCACCGGCGTGGTCGAGGGCGAGGTCTCCACCAAGGCCGCGAAGACCCTGCTGGGCAGGATCAGCGAGCGCAAGCACGTGCTCCTGGTCGTCGAGCGGGCCGACGAGGCCGCGTGGCTCTCCGCCCGCAACCTGCCCCAGGTGCACCTCCTGGAGCCGGGCCAGCTGAACACGTACGACGTGCTCGTCTCGGACGACGTGGTCTTCACCCAGGCCGCCTTCGAGTCCTTCGTGTCCGGCCCCAAGGCCGCCAACGACACCGAAGGGAGCGAGGCCTGATGTCCGAGGCCACGATCACCAGCAAGACCTTCACGGACCCGCGCGACATTCTCGTCAAGCCGGTTGTGTCCGAGAAGAGCTACGCCCTGCTGGACGAGAACAAGTACACGTTCATCGTCGCGCCCGGCTCGAACAAGACCCAGATCAAGCAGGCCGTCGAGGCGGTCTTCTCGGTCAAGGTCACCGGGGTCAACACGATCAACCGTCAGGGCAAGCGCAAGCGCACCCGCACCGGTTTCGGCAAGCGCGCCAACACCAAGCGCGCCATCGTGACCCTTGCCGAGGGCGACCGTATCGACATCTTCGGCGGTCCGACCGCCTGACGGCGGTCGTGATCGTCCAGATTTCGGAATAGTTTCCGAGGACTGAGAGACAATGGGTATCCGCAAGTACAAGCCGACGACTCCGGGCCGTCGTGGCTCCAGCGTCGCCGACTTCGTCGAGATCACGCGGTCCACGCCGGAGAAGTCGCTGGTCCGCCCTCTCCACAGCAAGGGTGGCCGTAACAACACCGGTCGTGTGACCGTCCGTCACCAGGGCGGTGGCCACAAGCGCGCCTACCGCGTGATCGACTTCCGTCGTCACGACAAGGACGGCGTGCCGGCCAAGGTCGCTCACATCGAGTACGACCCGAACCGCACCGCGCGCATCGCGCTCCTGCACTACGCAGACGGCGAGAAGCGCTACATCATCGCCCCCCGCGGCCTGAGCCAGGGCGACCGGGTCGAGAACGGCCCTGGCGCCGACATCAAGCCCGGCAACAACCTGGCGCTGCGCAACATCCCGGTCGGTACGACCATCCACGCCATCGAGCTGCGGCCCGGCGGCGGTGCGAAGTTCGCCCGTTCCGCGGGTGCCTCCGTGCAGCTGCTGGCGAAGGAGGGCCAGATGGCCCACCTGCGTATGCCGTCCGGCGAGATCCGCCTGGTCGACGTCCGCTGCCGCGCCACCATCGGCGAGGTCGGCAACGCCGAGCAGTCGAACATCAACTGGGGCAAGGCCGGCCGTCTGCGCTGGAAGGGCGTTCGCCCGACCGTCCGCGGTGTCGCGATGAACCCGGTTGACCACCCGCACGGTGGTGGTGAGGGCAAGACCTCCGGTGGTCGCCACCCGGTCTCCCCGTGGGGTCAGAAGGAGGGTCGTACTCGTTCGCCGAAGAAGGCTTCGAACAAGTACATCGTCCGCCGCCGCAAGACGAACAAGAAGCGCTAGGAGCGGGTTTAGATGCCGCGCAGTCTCAAGAAGGGGCCCTTCGTCGACGACCACCTGATCAAGAAGGTGGACGTACAGAACGAAGCCGGCACCAAGAACGTCATCAAGACCTGGTCCCGTCGCTCGATGATCGTCCCGGCCATGCTGGGCCACACGATCGCGGTGCACAACGGCAAGATCCACGTCCCGGTGTTCGTCACCGAGTCGATGGTCGGCCACAAGCTCGGTGAGTTCTCGCCGACTCGCACCTTCCGCGGCCACGTCAAGGACGACCGGAAGTCGAAGCGCCGCTAACGCGGGGTGGAACGACTATGACTTACACCGAAGGGACAACCATGGAAGCCAGGGCCCAGGCGCGGTACATCCGCGTCACGCCCATGAAGGCCCGCCGCGTGGTGGACCTCATCCGTGGCATGGATGCCACGGAGGCTCAGGCGGTCCTGCGTTTCGCCCCGCAGGCCGCGAGCGTGCCGGTCGGCAAGGTGCTGGACAGCGCCATTGCCAACGCCGCACACAACTACGACCACACCGACGCCTCTTCGCTGGTCATCAGCGAGGCGTACGTGGATGAGGGCCCGACCCTGAAGCGGTTCCGTCCGCGTGCTCAGGGCCGTGCCTACCGGATCCGTAAGCGGACCAGCCACATCACCGTGGTCGTCAGCAGCAAGGAAGGAACCCGGTAATGGGCCAGAAGGTAAACCCGCACGGGTTCCGGCTCGGTATCACCACGGACTTCAAGTCCCGTTGGTACGCCGACAAGCTGTACAAGGACTACGTCAAGGAAGACGTCGCCATTCGTCGCATGATGACGAAGGGCATGGAGCGTGCCGGTATCTCGAAGGTTGAGATCGAGCGCACCCGCGACCGCGTCCGCGTTGACATCCACACCGCCCGCCCGGGCATCGTCATCGGCCGCCGTGGCGCCGAGGCCGACCGCATCCGTGGCGAGCTGGAGAAGCTGACCGGCAAGCAGGTCCAGCTGAACATCCTCGAGGTCAAGAACCCCGAGGTCGACGCTCAGCTGGTGGCCCAGGCCGTCGCCGAGCAGCTCTCCTCCCGCGTCTCCTTCCGTCGTGCCATGCGCAAGAGCATGCAGAGCTCGATGAAGGCCGGCGCCAAGGGCATCAAGATCCAGTGCGGCGGCCGTCTCGGCGGCGCCGAGATGTCCCGCTCGGAGTTCTACCGCGAGGGCCGTGTGCCCCTGCACACGCTCCGCGCGAACGTCGACTACGGCTTCTTCGAGGCCAAGACGACCTTCGGCCGTATCGGTGTGAAGGTCTGGATCTACAAGGGCGACGTCAAGAACATCGCCGAGGTCCGCGCCGAGAACGCCGCCGCCCGCGCCGGCAACCGTCCGGCCCGTGGCGGTGCTGACCGCCCGGCCGGCCGCGGTGGCCGTGGTGGCGAGCGTGGTGGCGGTCGCGGCCGCAAGCCGCAGCAGTCCGCGCCGGCAGCCGAGGCCCCCAAGGCCGACGCTCCCGCCGCCGCTGCTCCGGCTGAGAGCACCGGAACGGAGGCCTGACCGAAATGCTGATCCCCCGTAGGGTCAAGCACCGCAAGCAGCACCACCCCAAGCGCCGCGGTATGGCCAAGGGTGGTACGACGGTTGCGTTCGGCGAGTACGGCATCCAGGCCATGACTCCGGCGTACGTGACCAACCGCCAGATCGAGGCGGCTCGTATCGCGATGACCCGCCACATCAAGCGTGGCGGCAAGGTCTGGATCAACATCTACCCGGACCGCCCGCTGACCAAGAAGCCGGCCGAGACCCGCATGGGTTCCGGTAAGGGTTCGCCGGAGTGGTGGGTCGCGAACGTCCACCCGGGCCGGGTCATGTTCGAGCTGTCCTACCCGAACGAGAAGATCGCACGTGAGGCTCTGACTCGCGCGGCTCACAAGCTGCCGATGAAGTGCCGGATCGTCAAGCGCGAGGCAGGTGAAGCGTGATGTCGGCCGGTACCAAGGCGTCCGAGCTGCGCGAACTGGGCGACGAGGAGCTTGTTGCCAAGCTCCGCGAGGCCAAGGAAGAGCTGTTCAACCTCCGCTTCCAGGCGGCGACCGGTCAGCTCGAGAACCACGGCCGGCTGAAGGCCGTCCGCAAGGACATCGCGCGGATCTACACCCTGATGCGTGAGCGCGAGCTGGGCATCGAGACGGTGGAGAGCGCCTGATGAGCGAGAGCAACGTGACTGAGAACAAGGAAGCCCGCGGATTCCGCAAGACCCGTGAGGGTCTGGTCGTCAGCGACAAGATGGACAAGACCGTCGTCGTCGCCGTCGAGGACCGTGTGAAGCACGCGCTGTACGGCAAGGTCATCCGCCGTACGGAGAAGCTCAAGGCGCACGACGAGCAGAACGCCGCGGGCATCGGCGACCGTGTCCTCCTCATGGAGACCCGGCCGCTGTCCGCGACGAAGCGCTGGCGCGTCGTCGAGATCCTCGAGAAGGCCAAGTAATCGCTTGAAGGGGTAACCCTTCGAGTTCGTTCCGCCAGGCTCGGTGGGGGACTCGCCTCGCAGGAGGAGAGCCCCCGCCGGGAACCGGCAGACAATCAGGAGATAGACGTGATCCAGCAGGAGTCGCGACTGCGCGTCGCCGACAACACTGGTGCCAAGGAGATCCTTTGCATCCGTGTTCTCGGTGGCTCGGGTCGCCGCTACGCGGGCATCGGTGACGTCATCGTCGCCACCGTCAAGGACGCGATCCCCGGTGGCAACGTGAAGAAGGGTGACGTCGTCAAGGCCGTCATCGTTCGCACCGTCAAGGAGCGTCGTCGTCAGGACGGCTCGTACATCCGCTTCGACGAGAACGCCGCTGTCATTCTCAAGAACGACGGCGACCCTCGCGGCACCCGTATCTTCGGCCCCGTGGGCCGTGAGCTGCGCGAGAAGAAGTTCATGAAGATCATCTCGCTCGCGCCGGAGGTGCTGTAAGCATGAAGATCAAGAAGGGCGACCTGGTTCAGGTCATCACCGGCAAGGACAAGGGCAAGCAGGGCAAGGTCCTCGCGGCCTTCCCCCGCGAGGACCGCGTCCTGGTCGAGGGTGTCAACCGGGTCAAGAAGCACACCAAGGCCGGCCAGACCGCTCGTGGTTCGCAGACCGGTGGCATCGTCACGACCGAGGCCCCCATTCACGTGAGCAATGTTCAGCTCGTCGTGGAGAAGGACGGCAAGAAGGTCGTGACCCGCGTCGGTTTCCGCTTCGACGACGAGGGCAACAAGATCCGCGTTGCCAAGCGGACGGGTGAGGACATCTGATGGCTACCACCACCACTCCGCGTCTGAAGACGAAGTACCGCGAGGAGATCGCGGGCAAGCTGCGTGAGGAGTTCTCCTACGAGAACGTCATGCAGGTTCCCGGCCTCGTCAAGATCGTGGTCAACATGGGTGTGGGCGACGCCGCCCGCGACTCCAAGCTGATCGACGGCGCGATTCGCGACCTCACCACGATCACCGGTCAGAAGCCGGCCGTCACCAAGGCCCGTAAGTCCATCGCGCAGTTCAAGCTGCGTGAGGGCCAGCCGATCGGTGCCCACGTCACGCTCCGTGGCGACCGCATGTGGGAGTTCCTGGACCGCACCCTGTCGCTCGCGCTTCCGCGCATCCGCGACTTCCGTGGTCTGTCCCCCAAGCAGTTCGACGGCCGTGGCAACTACACCTTCGGTCTCACGGAGCAGGTCATGTTCCACGAGATCGACCAGGACAAGATCGACCGCGTCCGGGGTATGGACATCACCGTGGTCACCACGGCGACCAACGACGACGAGGGCCGTGCCCTTCTGCGTCACCTCGGCTTCCCGTTCAAGGAGGCGTAAGCGAGATGGCGAAGAAGGCTCTCATTGCCAAGGCTGCTCGTAAGCCCAAGTTCGGTGTGCGCGCGTACACCCGCTGCCAGCGCTGCGGCCGTCCGCACTCCGTGTACCGCAAGTTCGGCCTCTGCCGCGTGTGCCTTCGTGAGATGGCTCACCGTGGCGAGCTGCCGGGCGTGACCAAGAGCTCCTGGTAGTCCCCTCAATCGGGACAACCGGAGTCTCTCGGTAAGTAAAGGGTCTGCAGAGGCCCCTCTCCGCATGCCGTAGGCTTGTGGGGTTGGGCCTCTGCGCCCTACCGACTTACTACGCCGTAGGTCCCCGCGCCGCACCCGTCCCGCCCCTGTGTGGGGAGAGGGATGGCGCATACAGGAAACCCCGGCGAGAGAGGCCGAAGGCCAATTCATGACCATGACTGATCCGATCGCAGACATGCTCACGCGTCTGCGTAACGCGAACTCGGCATACCACGACTCCGTGACGATGCCGCACAGCAAGATCAAGTCTCACATCGCGGAGATCCTCCAGCAGGAGGGCTTCATCACCGGCTGGAAGGTCGAGGACGCCGAGGTCGGCAAGAACCTCGTCCTCGAGCTCAAGTTCGGTCCGAACCGTGAGCGCTCCATCGCGGGCATCAAGCGGATCTCGAAGCCGGGCCTGCGGGTCTACGCGAAGTCCACCAACCTGCCGAAGGTCCTCGGCGGCCTGGGCGTGGCGATCATCTCCACGTCCCACGGTCTCCTGACCGGTCAGCAGGCAGGCAAGAAGGGCGTAGGTGGGGAAGTCCTCGCCTACGTCTGGTAGTCGGGAACGGAGGAATAGCTAATGTCGCGTATTGGCAAGCTGCCTATCCAGGTTCCCGCCGGTGTGGACGTCACCATCGACGGCCGCACGGTCATCGTGAAGGGTTCCAAGGGCACCCTCACGCACACCGTCGCCGCGCCGATCGAGATTGTTAAGGGCGAGGAGGGCGTGCTCAACGTCACCCGTCCCAACGACGAGCGTCAGAACAAGGCCCTTCACGGCCTGTCCCGCACGCTGGTGGCGAACATGATCACCGGTGTGACCCAGGGATACACGAAGGCGCTCGAGATCAGCGGTGTCGGTTACCGCGTCGCCGCGAAGGGCTCCAACCTGGAGTTCCAGCTCGGTTACAGCCACCCGATCCTGGTGGAGGCGCCCGAGGGCATCTCCTTCAAGGTCGAGTCGCCGACCAAGTTCTCGGTCGAGGGCATCGACAAGCAGAAGGTCGGCGAGGTCGCCGCGAACATCCGTAAGCTGCGCAAGCCCGACCCGTACAAGGCCAAGGGCGTGAAGTACGCGGGCGAGGTTATCCGCCGCAAGGTCGGAAAGGCGGGTAAGTAAGCCATGGCATACGGTGTGAAGATCGCCAAGGGTGACGCGTACAAGCGCGCCGCCATCAAGCGCCGCCACATCCGCGTCCGCAAGCACGTCTCCGGTACGCCGGAGCGTCCGCGCCTGGTCGTGACGCGTTCCAACCGCCACATCGTGGCCCAGGTCATCGACGACATCGCGGGCCACACGCTCGCTTCGGCGTCGACCCTGGACACCTCGATCCGTGGTGGCGAGGGCGACAAGAGCGCCCAGGCCCAGCAGGTCGGTTCCCTGGTCGCCGAGCGCGCCAAGGCCGCCGGCGTCGAGGCCGTCGTGTTCGACCGTGGTGGCAACAGGTACGCCGGGCGCATTGCCGCTCTGGCTGACGCCGCCCGCGAGGCCGGGCTGAAGTTCTGAGCCCCGGTTCCGGGACTAACGGACGTAACAGAGAGAGGTAAATCCAATGGCTGGACCCCAGCGCCGCGGAAGCGGTGCCGGTGGCGGCGAGCGGCGGGACCGGAAGGGTCGCGACGGTGGCGCAGCTGCCGCCGAGAAGACCGCGTACGTTGAGCGCGTTGTCGCGATCAACCGCGTCGCCAAGGTTGTCAAGGGTGGTCGTCGCTTCAGCTTCACCGCGCTCGTCGTGGTGGGTGACGGTGACGGCACCGTAGGCGTCGGTTACGGCAAGGCCAAGGAGGTGCCGGCCGCCATCGCCAAGGGTGTTGAGGAGGCCAAGAAGCACTTCTTCAAGGTCCCCCGTATCCAGGGCACCATCCCTCACCCGATCCAGGGTGAGAAGGCTGCCGGCGTCGTTCTGCTCAAGCCCGCCGCCCCCGGTACCGGTGTTATCGCCGGTGGCCCGGTGCGTGCCGTGCTCGAGTGCGCGGGCGTGCACGACATCCTGTCGAAGTCGCTCGGCTCGGACAACGCGATCAACATCGTGCACGCGACCGTGGCGGCCCTCAAGGGCCTGCAGCGTCCCGAGGAGATCGCGGCTCGCCGTGGTCTGCCCCTCGAGGACGTCGCCCCCGCGGCTCTGCTCCGTGCGCGTGCGGGAGCGGGTGCGTAATGGCCCGCCTCAAGATCACGCAGACGAAGTCGTACATCGGCAGCAAGCAGAACCACCGTGACACCCTGCGTTCGCTCGGGCTCAAGCGCCTGAACGACGTGGTCGTCAAGGAGGACCGCCCCGAGTTCCGCGGAATGGTTCACACCGTCCGCCACCTCGTGACGGTCGAGGAGGTCGACTGACATGGCGGAGAACAACCCGCTGAAGGTCCACAACCTCCGTCCCGCCCCGGGCGCCAAGACCGCCAAGACCCGTGTTGGTCGTGGTGAGGCGTCGAAGGGTAAGACGGCTGGTCGTGGTACCAAGGGCACCAAGGCTCGTTACCAGGTTCCGGAGCGCTTCGAGGGTGGGCAGATGCCCCTCCACATGCGTCTCCCGAAGCTCAAGGGCTTCAAGAACCCGTTCCGCACCGAGTACCAGGTCGTGAACCTGGACAAGCTCGCGGCCCTGTACCCGCAGGGTGGCGAGGTCACCGTTGCCGACCTGGTCGACAAGGGTGCCGTGCGCAAGAACAGCCTCGTCAAGGTCCTGGGCCAGGGCGAGATCTCCGTGGCGCTGCAGGTGACGGTCGACTCCGTCTCCGGCTCCGCCAAGGAGAAGATTGCCGCCGCCGGCGGCACCGTCACCGAGCTCGTCTGAGACGACTTGATGGCTTGAACATCCAACCGGGGATGCCTCTCATATGGGGCATCCCCGGTTGGTCGTTCCTTGGCGGGCACGGTCGCCGGTAAGGTGTCGTGCGTTGTTAACTTCAGCCCGGTGTGCCTACTGGCGTGCCGTGCGGATTTTGCCTGATACGTATTCGTCGATCCTCAATACCGTCACCTCTGACGCAGTAGCGCGGGGGTCGCAGGAGGCACCGTGCTCACCGCGTTCGCCCGGGCGTTCAAGACGCCCGACCTGCGCAAGAAGCTGCTCTTCACACTGGGCATCATCGTTCTGTACCGGCTCGGGTCCCACATCCCGGTTCCCGGTGTCAGTTACCAGAACGTCCAGATCTGTGTCGACGCGGCCACGAAGGGCAATAACAGCCTGTTCGGGCTGGTGAACATGTTCAGCGGCGGAGCGCTGCTGCAGATCACCATCTTCGCGCTCGGCATCATGCCGTACATCACGGCGAGCATCATCCTGCAGCTGCTCACCGTGGTCATTCCGCGGTTGGAGGCCCTCAAGAAGGAGGGTCAGTCCGGTACCGCGAAGATCACCCAGTACACGCGTTACCTGACCGTCGCGCTCGCCGTACTGCAGGGCACCGGCCTGGTCGCCACCGCCCGGAGCGGCGCGCTCTTCGCGAGCTGCCCGGTCGGCAACGAGATCGTCCCGGACCGTTCCATCTTCACCACCATCGTGATGGTGGTCACCATGACCGCCGGTACGGCCGCCGTCATGTGGCTCGGTGAGCTCATCACCGACCGCGGCATCGGCAACGGCATGTCGATCCTGATGTTCATCTCGATCGCCGCCGGCTTCCCGGGTGCCCTGTGGGCCATCAAGGAGAGCGGCAAGCTCGCGCAGGGCTGGATCGAGTTCGGCACGGTCATCCTGATCGGCTTCGTGATGGTGGCGCTCGTCGTCTTCGTCGAGCAGGCCCAGCGGCGGATCCCCGTGCAGTACGCGAAGCGCATGATCGGCCGCAGGTCCTACGGCGGTACGTCCACTTACATCCCGCTCAAGGTGAACCAGGCGGGTGTGATTCCCGTCATCTTCGCCTCGTCGCTGCTCTACATCCCGGCGCTCGTCGCGCAGTTCTCGAACTCGCAGTCCGGCTGGAAAACCTGGATCGAAGCCCACTTCGTCAAGGGTGACCACCCCTACTACATCGTCACGTACTTCCTCCTGATCGTGTTCTTCGCCTTCTTCTATGTGGCGATCTCGTTCAACCCCGAGGAAGTCGCGGACAACATGAAGAAGTATGGTGGCTTCATCCCGGGTATCCGGGCAGGTCGACCGACTGCCGAGTATCTGAGCTACGTGCTCAACAGGATCACTTGGCCGGGCTCGCTGTACCTGGGTCTGATTGCTCTTGTCCCGACGATGGCGTTGGCAGGCTTCGGAGGCGCGAACCAGAACTTCCCGTTCGGCGGGACGAGCATCCTCATCATCGTGGGTGTGGGTCTGGAGACCGTGAAGCAGATCGAGAGCCAGCTCCAGCAGCGTAATTACGAAGGGTTCCTCCGCTGATGCGAATCGTCCTCGTCGGACCGCCCGGTGCCGGGAAGGGAACGCAGGCCGCGTACCTTGCCAAGAACCTGTCGATCCCGCACATCTCCACGGGCGACCTCTTCCGCGCCAACATCTCTCAGGGCACCGAGCTGGGCAAGCAGGCCAAGGCGTACATGGACGCCGGCAACCTGGTCCCGGACGAGGTGACCATCGGGATGGCCAAGGACCGGATGTCGCAGCAGGACGCCGTCGCCGGTTTCCTGCTGGACGGCTTCCCGCGCAACGTGGGCCAGGCCGAGGCGCTCGACGAGATGCTCAAGGGCGAGGGTGTCCAACTGGACGCCGTTCTCGACCTGGAGGTCCCCGAGGACGAGGTGGTCAAGCGGATCGCCGGCCGTCGCGTCTGCCGCAACAACAGCGCGCACGTCTTCCACGTGACGTACTCCCCGGCGAAGTCCGAGGGCGTCTGCGACGAGTGCGGCGGTGAGCTGTACCAGCGTGACGACGACTCCGAGGAGACCGTCCGCAAGCGGCTCGAGGTCTACCACACGCAGACCGAGCCGATCATCGACTACTACCGGGCCCAGGGCCTCGTGGTCACCATCTCCGCGCTGGGCAAGGTCACCGACGTGACCGCCCGTGCGATGGAGGCGCTCAAGGTGGACAAGGCCGCACAGGCCTGAGTACCTGCCCCCGCAGGAGTCCGACAGTCACGGCCGCGGTGTCCTTGGGACGCCGCGGCCGTATTGTTGACAAGCCCCGAGAAGAACCCTCGTCAAGAAAGGCGCCCGCCGTAATGGTGCAGATCAAGACCCCCGAGCAGATCGCGAAGATGCGCGAGGCGGGACTGGTCGTCGCCGCCATCCACGCGGCGACGCGCGAGGTCGCGGTGCCCGGCGCCACGACGAAGGACCTCGACGAGGTCGCCCGCAAGGTGATCGCCGACCACGGTGCGAAGTCGAACTTCCTCGGCTACGGCGGTTTCCCCGCCACCATCTGCACCTCGGTCAACGAGGTCGTCGTCCACGGCATCCCCGACGACAAGACCGTCCTCAAGGACGGCGACATCATCTCCATCGACTGCGGCGCGATCATCGACGGCTGGCACGGAGATGCCGCCTACACGGCCTTCGTGGGCACTGGCCACGCTCCGGAGCTGATCGAGCTCTCCAGGGTGACGGAGGAGTCGATGTGGGCCGGCATCGCCGCGATGAAGAGCGGCAACCGGCTCGTCGACGTCTCCCGTGCCATCGAGACGTACATCCGCCGCCAGCCGCGTCCCGCGACCGGTAAGTACGGGATCATCGAGGACTACGGCGGCCACGGCATCGGCACCGAGATGCACATGGACCCGCACCTGCTGAACTACGTGTCGCGCAAGCGCGGCCGCGGTCCCAAGCTGGTGCCCGGCTTCTGCCTGGCCATCGAGCCGATGGTCTCGCTCGGTACGCCGCACACGGAGGTCCTCTCCGACGACTGGACCGTCATCACCACCGACGGCACCTGGTCGTCCCACTGGGAGCACTCCGTCGCGCTGACGGAGGACGGACCGCTGGTGCTGACCGCCCCCGACGGCGGCAGGGCCAAGCTGGCGGAGCTCGGTGTGACGGCGGCGCCCGACCCTTCCGCTCGGCCCTGACGGCCGGCGGGAGACCCCTGTTGCTCAACGATCTACGTGGACGGGCAGACTTGGCGGATTCGTCTTTTGGATGCCCCTGACGTAGACTGATGCGTCGGCTCTCGTGTATCCGTGTGTCCGCACACGGTTGCGGGAGTCGATCAAGGTAGCCGATTCGAAAGGCGAAGCGTGGCCAAGAAGCAAGGTGCCATCGAAATCGAGGGCACCGTGATCGAGTCCCTCCCGAACGCCATGTTCAAGGTGGAGCTCCAGAACGGTCACAAGGTCCTCGCGCACATCTCCGGCAAGATGCGGATGCACTACATCCGAATCCTTCCGGACGACCGGGTCGTGGTGGAGCTCTCTCCGTACGACCTGACGCGTGGCCGGATCGTCTACCGGTACAAGTAGATCTTGTCGCACCCCCTGTGCGGGGTGCTGACACTGACCCGGAGAACCTCACATCCCATGAAGGTCAAGCCGAGCGTCAAGAAGATCTGCGACAAGTGCAAGGTGATCCGCCGTCACGGCCGGGTCATGGTCATCTGCGACAACCTGCGCCACAAGCAGCGCCAGGGCTGACGCACGACCACCTGCATTCGCAGTTCGCGCGACGCAAGTAATCACGTACATACGCAGAGCCCGCCTGACCACGGTCGGCGACACCCCCGGTGGAGGCCGGGGACCTGGTCCGTACCTCCCTCTCTTGTCCAAGGGGCGGCGGCCACGGAACGGCTCTGCGGAAGACCTCCGAATACATCAGGAGCCATGAATGGCACGCCTTGAAGGCGTTGACCTCCCGCGCGACAAGCGCATCGAGGTCGCCCTCACCTACGTTTTCGGCATCGGCCGCACCCGGTCCCAGGAGACCCTCGCCGCCACCGGTGTCGACCCGAACACCCGCGTTCGTGACCTCGCCGAAGAGGACCTGGTCAAGATCCGCGAGTACGTGGACGTCAACTTCCAGACCGAAGGTGACCTCCGCCGCGACATCCAGGCCAACATCCGCCGCAAGGTCGAGATCGGCTGCTACCAGGGTCTGCGTCACCGCCGCGGCCTGCCGGTCCACGGCCAGCGCACGAGCACGAACGCGCGTACCCGCAAGGGCCCGCGTCGCGCCATCGCCGGTAAGAAGAAGCCGGGCAAGAAGTAGTCCACAGCGGACGACTGTCCACGGTCTTCGCTGTAGGACCGACCACCTCCCGTAGGAGTTATAGATGCCCCCCAAGGGTCGTCAGGGCGCTGCCAAGAAGGTGCGCCGCAAGGAAAAGAAGAACGTCGCTCACGGCCACGCGCACATCAAGAGCACGTTCAACAACACGATCGTGTCCATCACGGACCCGACCGGCAACGTGATCTCCTGGGCCTCCGCCGGCCACGTCGGCTTCAAGGGCTCGCGCAAGTCCACCCCCTTCGCCGCGCAGATGGCCGCCGAGTCGGCCGCCCGCCGCGCGCAGGAGCACGGCATGCGCAAGGTCGACGTCTTCGTCAAGGGTCCCGGCTCCGGCCGTGAGACCGCGATCCGCTCCCTCCAGGCCACCGGCCTCGAGGTCGGCTCGATCCAGGACGTCACCCCCACGCCGCACAACGGCTGCCGTCCGCCGAAGCGCCGCCGCGTCTGACGCACGGCGCGGATCGGCTCCCTGCTGGGGGTCCGGGGGTTACTCCCCGGGTGTCGCAGTACGGCTGCCGTCCGCCCAAGCGGAGGCGCGTCTGACCTCAGGTGCGTGACGCATCTGGGTCGACGTAGGGATTTCGGGCGGTACATCCCATGTGGGACGTACCGCCCGTACCCTGTATCAGAGGACGTCAAATAGCGGGCGTCCACGACTGAAGGAAACACACCATGCTTATCGCTCAGCGCCCCTCGCTGACCGAAGAGGTTGTTGACGAGTACCGCTCGCGGTTCGTCATCGAGCCCCTGGAGCCGGGATTCGGCTACACGCTCGGCAACTCCCTCCGCCGTACGCTCCTCTCCTCGATCCCGGGTGCGGCTGTCACGTCCATCCGCATCGACGGAGTCCTGCACGAGTTCACCACCGTGCCGGGCGTCAAGGAGGACGTCACCGACCTCATCCTGAACATCAAGCAGCTGGTCGTCTCCTCGGAGCACGACGAGCCGGTCGTGATGTACCTGCGCAAGCAGGGCCCCGGCCTGGTCACCGCTGCTGACATCGCCCCGCCGGCCGGTGTCGAGGTGCACAACCCCGACCTGGTGCTCGCCACGCTCAACGGCAAGGGCAAGCTGGAGATGGAGCTGACCGTCGAGCGCGGTCGCGGCTACGTCTCCGCCGTGCAGAACAAGCAGGTGGGCCAGGAGATCGGCCGTATCCCGGTCGACTCCATCTACTCGCCGGTCCTCAAGGTCACCTACAAGGTCGAGGCGACCCGAGTCGAGCAGCGCACCGACTTCGACAAGCTGATCGTCGACGTCGAGACCAAGCAGGCCATGCGCCCGCGTGACGCCATGGCGTCCGCCGGTAAGACCCTGGTCGAGCTGTTCGGTCTGGCCCGCGAGCTCAACATCGACGCCGAGGGCATCGACATGGGCCCGTCCCCGACGGACGCCGCCCTCGCCGCCGACCTGGCGCTGCCGATCGAGGAGCTCGAGCTCACCGTTCGTTCGTACAACTGCCTCAAGCGTGAGGGCATCCACTCCGTGGGTGAGCTCGTGGCACGCTCCGAGGCCGACCTGCTCGACATCCGCAACTTCGGTGCGAAGTCGATCGACGAGGTCAAGGCGAAGCTGGCCGGCATGGGCCTGGCCCTCAAGGACAGCCCGCCCGGATTCGACCCGACCGCCGCCGCCGACGCCTTCGGCGCCGACGACGACGCGGACGCGGGCTTCGTCGAGACCGAGCAGTACTGAGTCTGTGCCGGGCCCCCGGGCCCGGCCCCCACTTCCGGCGGGCGTCCGCCCGCCGGTAACTGACACCGGTACCTGATACGGCCGGTGCAGATCACTAGGAGAAACCCATGCCGCGTCCCACCAAGGGAGCCCGTTTCGGTGGCAGCGCCGCTCACGAGAAGCTTCTTCTCGCGAACCTGGCGAAGTCGCTGTTCGAGCACGGCCGCATCACCACGACCGAGGCCAAGGCCCGCCGCCTGCGTCCGGTCGCCGAGCGCCTGATCACCAAGGCCAAGAAGGGCGACATCCACAACCGTCGTCTGGTGCTGCAGACGATCACGGACAAGGGCATCGTGCACACGCTCTTCACCGAGATCGCCCCGCGTTACGCGGAGCGTCCGGGTGGCTACACCCGCATCACCAAGATCGGCAACCGTCGTGGCGACAACGCCCCGATGGCTGTGATCGAGCTCGTCGAAGGCGAGATCGCGAAGAAGGCGACCGTCGCCGAGGCCGAGGCCGCCACCAAGCGTGCGGTCAAGGAGTCCGACGAGGCCAAGGCCGCCGAGGACACCAAGGCCGACGAGGCTGCCGAGGCTCCGGCCGAGGAGTCGAAGGACGCCTGAACCGCGTTCTGAAGGCTGATGGGCGGGCCCGTATCCCCTCGGGGATGCGGGCCCGCTCTGCTTGAGAGGATGGATCGCGTGAGCGACGAGGTGGAGCCCGGTTTCGTACGGGTGCGGCTGGACCTTTCGTACGACGGCAGGGACTTCTCCGGCTGGGCCAAGCAGGCCCGCGGGCAGCGGACCGTGCAGGGCGACATCGAGGACGCGCTGCGCACGGTGACGCGCTCTCGGACGACGTACGAGCTGACGGTCGCCGGCCGTACGGACGCCGGGGTGCACGCGCGTGGGCAGGTGGCGCACGTGGACCTGCCGGTGGAGCTGTGGGCCGAGCACCGGGAGAAGCTGCTCAAGCGGCTGGCCGGGCGACTGTCGCGCGATGTCCGCATCTGGAGCATTGCTGAGGCGCCGCCCGGGTTCAACGCCCGTTTCTCCGCGATCTGGCGCCGGTACGCGTACCGGGTGACCGACGCTCCCGGTGGTGTCGATCCCCTGCTTCGGGGCCATGTCCTGTGGCACGACTGGCCGTTGGACGTCGAGGCCATGAACACCGCCGCCGCCGGTCTCGTGGGCGAACACGACTTCGCCGCGTACTGCAAGAAGCGCGAGGGCGCCACCACCATCCGTACCCTGCAGCAGCTGTCCTGGGAGCGGGACGCGTCCGGGGTCGTCACGGCGACCGTGAAGGCCGACGCCTTCTGCCACAACATGGTGCGTTCGCTGGTCGGCGCGCTGCTGTTCGTGGGCGACGGGCACCGGCCCGTGGAGTGGCCGGCGAAGGTGCTGGCGGCCGGCGTGCGCGACTCGGCCGTCCATGTCGTACGACCGCACGGGCTCACGCTGGAGGAAGTCGGCTACCCGGCCGACGAGTTGCTGGCCGCCCGCAACAAGGAGGCCCGCAACAGGCGTTCGCTGCCCTCCGCCGCCCCGGCCTTGCCGCTACTGGGCGGGTGCGGTGGCTGCGGCTGACGCCTGGGCCTCGCCGCGGCGCACGATCTGACGGAACGTGAACTCGCCCAGGTCGTCGCCCGTCCGGAAGGCCTTGGTGTCGTCCTTGGTGACGGACTTGGCCGAGGTGTAGCCGGTCGTCGTGAAGTAGGCGTAGCGGCCGTAGGAGTTGAAGGTGGTGCGGCAGACCGGGCCGCCCTTGCAGAACGCGGGCACGCCCGCGCCCGGCAGCGGGACCACACTGCCCGACGCCTTCGACACCACCTGCTTCGCCTTCGCCTCGTTCTCGAAGGTGGCGACGGCGACCGTGACGGCGATGCCGTCCTTGCTGTAGGTGGCCCGGAAGACCTGCTCGCAGCCGTTGGTCCGCAGAACGCCGGCGAGGGCGCCCTTGACGGCGGACCCGCAGTCGCCGGTGCGGGCCAGCTCCCCCTTGCTGTAGACGCGGTCACCCATCGTCAGCTTCTTGCCGGGGAACAGCGTCTCCGCGCTCAGCGGGAGCGTGTCCTTCTTCCGGTCCGAGACGAAGTCCTTCGGGTTCGGCGGCGGCAGCGGGACCACGGAGGAGAAGGACGGCTCCGGCTCCGTGGTGTTCTGCGGCAGGTTCGGCGGCGCGGGGAGCTGACTGCTGTTCTTGTCGGAGCCGCTGTTCCCGCCGTCGCCGTTGGACGAGACGATCGCGGTGGCGACGGCGCCGGCCACCAGCGCCGTGGCGAGTGCGCCGCCGCCGACCATCAGCCAGCGCCTGCGGCGGGTACGGGTGGCGGAGGCATCGGCGAGCGCGGCCCAGTCGGGCGTGCCGGCGTCACTCCCCGACCTGTCGCCGAACGGGTCGAAGGAGTCCTGGCCGAACGGCGCCCGCCCCTGTCCGTACTGGTCCTGGCCGTACTGGTTCTGTCCGTACTGGCCCTGGTTGTACGGGTTCTGGTCCTGTCCGCCGGAACCCCACTGAGGTCCCCCCTGCCCAAAGCTCATGCCGCGCATCCTAAACCGGTTGGGCACAGGCGGTCTCGGCGGTCAGAATCAGCCCCATGGGACATGTAGAGGCCGCGCATCTCGAGTACTACCTGCCGGACGGGCGCCCGCTGCTGGCGGACGCATCCTTCCGGGTCGGCGAGGGCGCGGTCGCGGCGCTGGTGGGGGCCAACGGCGCCGGCAAGACCACGTTGCTGCGGCTGATCGCGGGGGAGCTCCAGCCGCACGGCGGGTCGGTGACCGTCAGCGGCGGGCTCGGGGTGATGCGGCAGTTCGTCGGCTCCGTCCGGGACGAGCGCACCGTTCGGGATCTGCTGGTGTCGGTGGCGCAGCCGCGGATCAGGGAGGCGGCGGCCGCGGTCGACGCCGCGGAGCACGCGATCCTGACAGGGGGCACCTCCCGCGCCGGAACGGCTGCGGGGGCGGATGACGAGTCCGCGCAGATGCGGTACGCGCAGGCGCTGAGCGACTGGGCCGAGGCACGCGGGTACGAGGCGGAGAACGTCTGGGACATGTGCACCACGGCGGCGCTGGGTGTGCCGTACGAGAAGGCCCAGTGGCGCGAGGTGCGGACGCTGTCGGGAGGAGAGCAGAAGCGGCTCGTACTCGAGGCGCTGCTGCGCGGCCCCGACGAGGTGCTGCTGCTCGACGAGCCGGACAACTACCTGGACGTGCCGGGGAAGCGGTGGCTGGAGGACCGGTTGAAGGAGACCCGTAAGACGGTCCTCTTCGTCTCCCACGACCGGGAACTGCTGGCCAGGGCGGCGGAGCGGATCGTGGCCGTGGAGCCGGGGCCCGCGGGTTCCGACGTGTGGGTGCACGGAGGGGGTTTCGCCACCTTCCACGAGGCACGGCGGGAGCGTTTCGCGCGTTTCGAGGAGCTCAAGCGTCGCTGGGACGAGGAGCACGCCCGGCTGAAGGCGCTGGTCCTGCGGCTGCGGCAGCAGGCGGCGAACAGCCCCGACATGGCGTCGCGGTACCGGGCGATGCAGACGCGCTTCAAGAAGTTCGAGGACGCCGGGCCGCCGCCGGAGCCGCCGCGCGAGCAGGACATCAGGATGCGGCTGAGGGGCGGGCGGACCGGAGTGCGGGCGCTGACCTGCACCGGGCTGGAGCTCACCGGCCTGATGAAGCCGTTCTCCCTGGAGGTCTTCTACGGGGAGCGGGTGGCGGTCCTCGGCTCCAACGGCTCGGGCAAGTCGCACTTCCTGCGACTGCTGGCGGGGGACGAGGTGGCGCACTCGGGGCAGTGGAAACTCGGCGCGCGGGTGGTGCCCGGCCACTTCGCCCAGACCCACGCCCATCCCGAGCTGCTGGGCCGCACTCTGGTCGACATCCTGTGGACGGAGCACGCGAAGGACCGGGGCGGGGCGATGTCGGTCCTGCGGCGGTACGAGCTGGAGCGCCAGGGGGACCAGCCGTTCGAGAAGCTGTCGGGCGGACAGCAGGCACGTTTCCAGATCCTGCTGCTGGAGCTGGCGGGGACCACCGCGCTGCTGCTGGACGAGCCGACGGACAACCTGGACCTGGAGTCGGCGCAGGCGCTGCAGGAGGCCCTGGAGGCGTACGACGGCACGGTGCTGGCCGTGACGCACGACCGATGGTTCGCCCGCTCCTTCGACCGGTACCTCGTCTTCGGCTCGGACGGGGTGGTCCGGGAGACTCCGGGGCCGGTGTGGGACGAGCGCAGGGTGGAGCGGGCGCGGTAGAAGCGGTGCGAGGGCGACGGTGACGGTGCCCGGCGAGGCAGGGGCGGTGCGGGGCGGCGATCGGCCCCGCGCGGCGGCTCCGGCGCTGCCCGGCAGGGCGGGGCGCGGTGCCCGGGCGCGAGGGCCGGCGGCAGGCACCGAACCCCTGTTTTGACCCGCCAGGGGGCACACGGGTATTCTGCTGGTTCGTTATGCGTATTGGCTTGCTCTATCTCACGTGAGGGGCCCTTACGCCGGTCCACCGGGCCGATGACCAGCGGCAGGCATTCGGGTTGCGTCCCCGCGTGCCGCCATGGCTGTCGTGATCGTCCGGGTGGCCTTGTCAGGACCACACTCACTGAAGAAGCGAAGGCTACGACCGTGCGTACGTACAGCCCCAAGCCCGGCGATGTCACGCGCCAGTGGCACATCATCGACGCGCAGGACATCGTCCTGGGCCGTCTGGCGACTACGGCAGCGAACCTCCTCCGGGGCAAGCACAAGCCGACCTATGCCCCGCACATGGACATGGGTGACTTCGTCATCATCATCAACGCCGAGAAGGTTCACCTCTCCGGCAACAAGAAGACTCAGAAGATGGCGTACCGCCACTCCGGTTACCCGGGCGGTCTGCGTTCCGTGCGCTACGACGAGCTTCTTGCCAAGAGCCCCGAGAAGGCCGTCGAGAAGGCCATCAAGGGCATGATCCCCAAGAACACCCTGGGCCGTCAGATGCTCTCGAAGCTGAAGGTCTACGCGGGCGAGAACCACCCGCACGCTGCCCAGCAGCCGGTCCCGTTCGAGATCACCCAGGTCGCGCAGTAATTCCGGCCACCCCCTAAGACGAAAAGAAATCTGAGGAGAATCGTGGCCGAGACCACTGCAGAGACCCCCGTCGAGGGCGAAGAGACCTACGCGGAGGTCACCACCTTCGAGTCGGACGCCCCGCTCGAGGGTGAGTACACCTCCGAGTCCGTGGCGTCCCGCTTCGGCGACCCGCAGCCGGCGGCCGGCCTGGGCCGTCGCAAGAACGCCATCGCCCGCGTCCGGATCGTTCCGGGCACCGGCAAGTGGAAGATCAACGGTCGCACCCTCGAGGACTACTTCCCGAACAAGGTGCACCAGCAGGAAGTCAACGAGCCCTTCAAGGTGCTCGAGCTCGACAACCGCTACGACGTCATCGCCCGGATCTCCGGTGGCGGCGTCTCCGGCCAGGCCGGCGCCCTGCGCCTCGGTGTGGCCCGCGCGCTGAACGAGGCCGACGTGGACAACAACCGCGGCGCCCTCAAGAAGGCCGGCTTCCTCTCCCGCGACGACCGTGCGGTCGAGCGCAAGAAGGCCGGTCTCAAGAAGGCCCGTAAGGCCCCGCAGTACAGCAAGCGCTAAATCGCACGCTGGCCTGCAGACAACCTGTACGGCTTTTCGTTCGCCCCGGCGGCACTCCGTGCTGCCGGGGCGTTCGTCTATCGACTGCCTCGGGCGTACAACGGTTCGAGCATTCAGCATTCTCGGAGGACAACAGTGGGACGACTCTTCGGTACGGACGGTGTACGCGGCATCGCCAACGCGGACCTGACGGCGGAGCTCGCGCTCGGTCTGTCGGTCGCGGCGGCACACGTGCTCGCGGAAGCGGGTACGTTCGCGGGCCATCGCCCGATCGCGGTGGTCGGTCGTGACCCCCGCGCATCCGGAGAGTTCCTGGAAGCCGCCGTCGTGGCCGGCCTGGCGAGCGCCGGCGTCGACGTGCTGCGCGTCGGCGTGTTGCCGACCCCCGCTGTGGCGTACCTCACCGGTTCGCTCGGCGCGGACCTCGGTGTCATGCTCTCGGCGAGCCACAACGCCATGCCGGACAACGGCATCAAGTTCTTCGCCCGCGGCGGCCACAAGCTGGCCGACGAGCTCGAGGACCGTATCGAGCAGGTCTACGAGCAGCACCGGACCGGCGAGCCGTGGGAGCGGCCGACGGGCGCCGGCGTCGGCCGGGTGACCGACTACGACGAGGGCTTCGACAAGTACGTCGCCCACCTCATCGCCGTACTGCCGAACCGTCTCGACGGCCTGAAGGTCGTCCTCGACGAGGCGCACGGCGCCGCCTCCCGCGTCTCGCCGGAGGCGTTCGCGCGGGCCGGGGCCGAGGTCGTCACGATCGGCGCGGAGCCGGACGGCCTCAACATCAACGACGGCTGCGGCTCGACCCACCTGGACATGCTGAAGGCCGCTGTCGTCGAACACGGCGCCGCCCTCGGCATCGCGCACGACGGCGACGCGGACCGCTGCCTCGCCGTGGACGCGCAGGGCAACGAGATCGACGGCGACCAGATCCTCGCCGTGCTGGCGCTCGCCATGCGCGAGGCGGGAACCCTGCGCGGCAACACCGTCGTCGCCACGGTCATGTCCAACCTGGGCTTCAAGCTGGCCATGGAGCGCGAGGGCGTCGAGCTGGTGCAGACGGCGGTCGGCGACCGCTACGTCCTCGAAGCCATGAAGGAGCACGGTTTCGGGCTCGGCGGCGAGCAGTCCGGCCATGTGATCGTGCTCGACCACGCCACGACCGGCGACGGCACGCTGACCGGCCTGATGCTGGCCGCGCGGGTCACCGCGACCGGCCGGTCGCTGGCCGAGCTGGCCGGTGTGATGGAGCGCCTGCCGCAGGTCCTCATCAACGTGCCGGACGTGGACAAGTCCCGGGTGCGGACGTCGGCGGAGCTGTCGCACGCGGTCGGCGAGGCCGAGCGCGAGCTGGGCGCGACCGGCCGTGTGCTGCTGCGGCCCTCGGGCACGGAGCCGCTGGTGCGGGTCATGGTCGAGGCCGCCGACCTCGAGCAGGCGCGCAGCGTCGCGGGACGGCTGGCCGACGTGGTGAAGTCCGCGCTGGGCTGAGTGTGATCCGGTACGGGGCGCCCGACCGGGTGCCCCGTACCCCGGGCCCTACGCGGAGAGCTCCCGGGTGCGCCGGCTCTGCCGCCTCCAGAACCACTTCTGGACCAGCAGCGTCAGCGTCCCCGCCAGGACGATGCCCAGCAGGTTGAGCAGCAGCTGCTCCGTCGAGCCCCACGCCTGCCGGTACGAGCCGTAGCCGAGGGCGACCGCGGCGTTCGCGGCCGCCGGGACGGTCGTCACCGAGATCGCGACGCCGACCAGCGCGCCCGACTTCGCCGACGTCAGCGACAGCATGCCCGCCGCGCCGGCGAGCAGGGCGACGATGAACGAGAACCGGTCCGGGTTGTAGACGAAGGCCGTGTTCGGCCGGTCGGCCTGCAGCAGCGACTCCTTGAACAGCCCGGCGGCGTCCATGAAGAGGCTGAAGCCGACCGTCACCACCATCGCCACGGCGAACCCCGCGACCAGGGCCACCAGCGACCTCAGCGCCAGGCGCGGGGCCCGCCGCACGGCCGCCGTGCAGAATCCCGCCAGCGGGCCGAATTCCGGGCCGACCGCCATCGCGCCCACGATCAGGATCGCGTTGTCCAGCACCACGCCGCAGGCCGCGAGCATGGTCGCCAGGGTCAGGAAGGCGAGATAGCTGACGCTGAGCGTGGACTCCTCGTGCGTCGCGTCCGACAACTGCTCCCACAGCACCGCGTCCGAGCCCGCGCCCGGTGCGTCCTTCTCGGCCTTGTCCGCCCGGTGCGACAGCGACAGGTCGATGTTCTCCACGGTGATCGCACCGCACTCGTCGATGCCGAGTCCGCGCAGTTCGGCGAGCAGCTCGTCGCCCGCCTCGCGCGCCACGTCGCACGTCACCACGTCGCCCCGCGGATCACGGGCCGCGCCCACGACGACCGTGAGGTGCGTCGTGCCGACCGTCTTCTCGAGCAGACCGACCACGTCCGCGGTGCGGTCGGCCGGGGTGATCAACCGCAGATGCAGCACGCCGGGGCTCCTAGAGTTTGCGCAGCGACAGCCGCTGCACCTTGTGGTCCGGGCCCTTGCGCAGCACCAGTGTGGCGCGGCCGCGCGTGGGCGCCACGTTCTCCAGCAGGTTGGGCTTGTTGATGGTCCGCCACATGGTGCGGGCGTAGTCGAGCGCCTCCTCCTCCGAGACCTGGGTGTACTTGCGGAAGTACGAGAACGGGTTCTGGAAGGCCGTCTCGCGCAGCTTGCGGAAGCGGTTGAGGTACCAGGTCTCGATGTCCTCGGGCCGCGCGTCGACGTACACGCTGAAGTCGAAGTAGTCGGCGAGACCGACCCTGGTCCGGCCGTCCTTGCCGGGCAGCGCGGGCTGCAGGACGTTGAGCCCCTCGACGATCAGGATGTCCGGGCGGCGCACCGTGAGGCGCTCGTCCGGGACGATGTCGTAGATCAGATGGGAGTAGACGGGTGCGGTGACCTCGTCCTTGCCGGCCTTGATGTCGGCGACGAAGCGGGTCAGCGCCCGGCGGTCGTACGACTCGGGGAAGCCCTTGCGCGACATCAGCCCGCGGGCCTGCAGCTCCTTCATCGGCAGCAGGAAGCCGTCGGTGGTCACGAGCTCCACCCGCGGGTGCTCCGGCCAGCGAGCGAGGAGGGCCTGGAGGAGCCGCGCGACGGTGGACTTGCCGACGGCGACCGAGCCGGCCACCCCTATGACGAAGGGCGTGCCCCGCTGCTCCCCGTGTCCGTTGCCCGCGTCGCCGAGGAACGTGTTGAGGGCGCCGCGCAGACCGGCGGAGGCCTGGACGTAGAGATTGAGCAGCCGGGACAGCGGCAGGTAGACGTCGCGCACCTCGTCGAGGTCGATGACGTCGCCGAGCCCGCGCAGCTGCTCGACCTCCTCGGCGCTCAGCGGCAGCGGCGTTCTCTCGCGCAGGGCGCTCCACTCCGCGCGGGTGAGGTCGACGTACGGCGTCGACGCGTGCTCGGCCCGGCGCTGGGTGCTTCGTGGCGGCGAAGTGATCACAGGGACATTGTCGTGCGTGCGGCTCGGTTATGGGTCGTGTGCTCGGTCACGCGGGGGCGGGCCCGCGTGGTGGAAGGACGGTGGCGTGCGGCACGGTGCGGGCGGTGATCCAGGAGCGCTGCTCTCTGATCACGCGGCCGTCACGATCGGACGCCGCCCTCAGTTTTGTGATCAACAAGTGTGGGATTGGCGGATATCGTTCGTCCAGCAGCAGCGATACGGGTCGGCCAGGCGTGAGCCGCCGTCCCGGGAGGGGTCGCTGCGCATCACACGAGGAAGTACGCACCATGCGAAGCACTGCTGTACGCCGTACCGCTCTGGCCGCCGCCGCGGCGTCACTGGTTCTGCTCGTCACCGCCTGCGGGGGCGAGGGTTCCACCGGGGGGAAGAAGGACGACGCCAAGGCCAAGGAGTCCGCGGCCGCCGAACCCGCGGCGGCCAAGGCGCTGACCGCGGCCGAGCTGGACAAGATCGCGATCGCCCAGGGCGACGTCAAGGCGCACAAGATCGCGAAGGCCGGGCCGCAGGACGACATCGCGGCCAAGGACGTCAAGACGGACAAGCCGGAGTGCGAGCCGGTGGCCCGTGCGGTGGCCGGTGTGCCCATGGGGGAGCCGGCCGCGACGGTGAAGCGCAGGGCGACCGCCGAGCCCGACGTGAAGGGCGCGGCCGAGGACGGTGCGATTGAGGGCCTCTTCGACGTCACCACGTCGCTGGTCGCGCTCTCGTCCTACGAGGGCAAGGGCGCGGCTGACGCCTTCTCGGCGCTCAAGTCCGCGGGCACCGCCTGCGCCGACGGATTCACCGTGACGATGGTCGGCATGGAGCAGAAGGTCCTGAAGCTGACCGAGGCGAAGGTCTCGGGCGGTGACGAGGCCGTGGCGTGGACGATGACGGCCGAGCAGGACGGCGAGAAGGTGCCGTTCAACCTGGCGATGGTGCGCAAGGGCGGCACGGTCGTGTCGTTCTCGTCGTACAACCTCACGGCTCCCGAGGGCGTCCTCCCGCTGCCGACCGCCGTCATCGACGCGCAGGTGACCAAGCTCGGATGACCCGGCCGCAGGGCGCGGACCTGCCCGTCCGCGCCCCTGGCCGTAGGCTGCCGACATGTGCGGAATCGTGGGTTACGTCGGCGGACAGTCGGCGCTCGATGTGGTCATCGCCGGGCTGAAACGGCTCGAGTACCGCGGCTACGACTCGGCCGGAGTCGCGGTACTCGCCGACGGGGGGCTCGCCGCGGCGAAGAAGGCGGGCAAGCTCGTCAATCTGGAGAAGGAACTGGTCGAGCGGCCGCTGCCGAGCGGTTCCACCGCCGTCGGCCACACCCGCTGGGCCACGCACGGCGGACCCACCGACGCCAACGCGCATCCCCACCTGGACAACGCGGGCCGCGTCGCCGTCGTGCACAACGGCATCATCGAGAACTTCGCCGCCCTGCGCGCCGAGCTCACCGAACGCGGGCACGACCTGGAGTCGGAGACGGACACCGAGGTCGTCGCCCATCTGCTCGCGGAGGCGTTCTCCTCCAGCGGGGACCTCGCCGAGTCGATGCGCATGGTGTGCCGGCAGCTCGAAGGCGCGTTCACCCTGGTCGCCGTCCACGCGGACGAGCCGGACGTGGTGGTCGGCGCCCGGCGGAACTCCCCGCTGGTGGTGGGCGTCGGCGACGGCGAGTACTTCCTGGCGTCGGACGTGGCCGCGTTCATCGCCCACACACGGTCCGCCATCGAGCTCGGCCAGGACCAGGTCGTGGAACTCCGCCGCGACGGTGTGACGGTCACCGGCTTCGACGGGGAGCCCGCGGACGTGCGGTCCTACCACGTGGACTGGGACGCCTCCGCGGCCGAGAAGGACGGCTACGACTACTTCATGCTGAAGGAGATCGCCGAGCAGCCCAAGGCGGTCGCCGACACGCTTCTCGGGCGCATCGACGCTTCGGGGTCGCTGACCCTCGACGAGGTGCGCATCCCGCAGGCCGTGCTGCGAGAGGCCGACAAGGTCGTCATCGTCGCCTGCGGGACGGCCTTCCACGCGGGCCTCATCGCCAAGTACGCCATCGAGCACTGGACCCGTATCCCGTGCGAGGTCGAGCTGGCGAGCGAGTTCCGCTACCGGGACCCCATCCTGGACCAGCGGACGCTGGTGATCGCCATCTCCCAGTCCGGCGAGACCATGGACACCCTGATGGCGCTCCGCCACGCACGTGAGCAGGGCGCCAGGGTCCTCGCGATCTGCAACACCAACGGGTCGACGATTCCCCGTGAGTCCGACGCCGTGCTCTACACGCACGCCGGTCCCGAGGTCGCGGTCGCGTCCACGAAGGCGTTCCTGACCCAGCTGGTCGCCTGCTACCTGGTGGCGCTCTACCTGGGGCAGGTCCGCGGCACCAAGTGGGCGGACGAGATCCGGGCCGTCGTGCGGGACCTGGCGCGGATCTCCGGTCAGGTCGACCGGGTACTGGAGACGATGGAACCGGTGCGGGAGCTGGCGCGCTCCCTGGTGGACAAGAACACGGTGCTGTTCCTGGGGCGCCATGTGGGCTACCCCGTGGCACTGGAAGGCGCGCTGAAGCTCAAGGAGCTCGCGTACATGCACGCGGAGGGGTTCGCGGCGGGTGAGCTCAAGCACGGACCGATCGCGCTGATCGAGCAGGACCTGCCGGTGGTGGTCGTGGTGCCGTCGCCGCGCGGCCGCTCGGTGCTGCACGACAAGATCGTGTCGAACATCCAGGAGATCCGGGCACGCGGCGCCCGGACGATCGTGATCGCGGAGGAGGGGGACGAGGCGGTCGTGCCGTACGCCGACCATCTGGTCCGTATCCCGGCGACGCCGGTGCTGCTCCAGCCGATGGTCGCGGCGGTGCCGTTGCAGGTCTTCGCCTGCGAGCTGGCGACGGCCCGCGGCAACGAGGTGGACCAGCCGCGGAACCTGGCCAAATCCGTGACGGTGGAATGAGGGGCGAATGATCATCGGGGTGGGGATCGACGTGGCGGAGGTCGAGCGGTTCGCCGCGTCCATGAGACGGACGCCGGGTATGGCCGAGAGGCTCTTCCTGCGGCAGGAGTTGCTGCTCCCGAGCGGTGAACAGCGTGGGTACGCCTCGCTCGCGGCACGGTTCGCCGCGAAGGAGGCCCTCGCCAAGGCGCTCGGCGCGCCGGCGGGTCTGCTGTGGACGGACGCGGAGGTGTACGTGGAGGAGTCGGGCCGCCCGCTGCTCCGCGTCCACGGCACGGTCGCGGCGCGGGCGGCCGAACTGGGCGTCCGCTCCTGGCACGTGTCGCTCAGTCACGACGCGGGCATCGCGTCCGCCGTGGTCGTCGCCGAGGGATAGCCCGGCCGGACCCGCGGGTGCGGCTGCGGGTACGGGTGCGCCGCCGCGGGCTGGGGCAGACTCGGGGACATGCGTACTGCGTACAGCGTGGAGACCGTGAGGCACGCCGAGGCACAGCTCATGGCCCGTCTGCCGGAGGGCGCGCTGATGCAGCGTGCCGCCGCCGGGCTGGCCGCGGCCTGTGCCGGGTTGCTGGGGAGGGTGTACGGCGCGCGGGTCGTGCTGCTCGTCGGAAGCGGCGACAACGGCGGCGACGCCCTCTACGCGGGCGCCCGGCTCGCCCGCCGCGGCGCCGGTGTCGTCGCCGTACCGCTCGCGCGCGACCGCGTCCACCGCGGCGGTCTCGCGGCGCTGCTCGCCGCCGGCGGGCATGTCGCCGACGACCCGTTCGAGGTGCTCGCCTCCGCCGACCTGGTGCTCGACGGGATCACCGGCATCGGCGGCCACGGCGGGCTGCGCCCGGATGCCGTCCCCGTCGCTAGGGCCGCCCGCGGCTCGAACGCGGTGGTGGTGGCCGTCGACCTGCCCAGCGGCGTCGAGGCGGACACCGGCCAGGTGCGGGGCGAGGCGCTGCGCGCGGACGCGACCGTCACGTTCGGGACGTACAAGCCGGCGCTGCTCGTCGACCCGGCCAAGGAGTACGCGGGCACCGTACGGCTGGTGGGCATCGGCCTGGACGACCACCTGCCGTCCCTGCCGGAGCTGGAGGCGCTGCAACACACGGACCTGGCACAGCTGTTGCCGGTGCCCGCGGCGGAGAGCGACAAGTACCGGCGGGGTGTCGTCGGTGTCGTCGCCGGGTCCGCCCGCTATCCGGGCGCGGCCGTGCTCGCCGTGGCGGGCGCGCTCCGCGGCGGCTCCGGGGCCGTGCGGTACGTTGGACCGGCGGCCGACGCGGTGATCGCCCGCTTCCCCGAGACCCTGGTGCACACCGGCCCCCCGGGCAGGGCCGGCCGCGTCCAGGCCTGGGTCGTCGGCCCGGGGCTGGGCGACGACGCGGACGCGGTACAGGAGGTGCTCGCCTCCGACGTGCCCGTGCTCGTCGACGCGGACGGGCTGCGCCTGCTGGACGCCGCGGCCGTACGGGACAGGGCAGCGCCCACCCTGCTGACCCCGCACGCGGGGGAGGCGGCGGCGCTGCTCGGAGTGGGACGGCAGGCGGTGGAGGCCGCCCGGCTCGACTCCGTACGGGAACTGGCCGCGCGTTTCGGGGCCACGGTGCTGCTCAAGGGCTCGACGACGCTGGTCGCCGCGCCCGACCGGGAGCGTGCGCCGGTCCGGGTCAACCCGATGGGCACGCCGTGGCTGGCGACAGCCGGCAGCGGCGACGTCCTGTCCGGGCTGGCCGGTTCGCTGCTTGCCGCCGGGCTCGGCGCGCGTGACGCGGGTTCGGCGGCCGCCTACCTGCACGGCCTGGCGGCCCGTCACGCGGCCGCGCAGGGCGCGCCGATCACGGCGGCGGAGGTGGCGGCCGCGCTGCCCGCCGCGTGGCGGGACGTGCGCGCGGGCTGACACCGGTGTCCCCGCGTCCGGCCCGTGCGCCTCGGTACGCTCCGGGCGCCTCGGTGCGCTCCGCGTTCCGGTCCGTGCGTGTGCCGCCCCAGGCCGCGGATCCTGCTCCACGCGCCCGTCCGGTGCCGACGCAGCCCCCGAGGCCCGGTCCGTGCTCGTGCTTCGGCGGGGCCCGACGGTCCTGGGCCGCGCTCGGCCTTTCGGCGAGTCCCCGGGCCCTGGTCTGCGCGCCCGTCCGGTGACCGGCGGGGGAGCCGGGCTCACGATGCCCGGTCGCATGTCGGCGACAGCCGGTCCCCGACGCCGGTCCCGACAGCCGGTCCCCGACGCCGGGCGCGGGGGCCGGCGTGGAGACCGGCGAGGAGGCCGGGCAGCCATCGGGAGCGCGTCGCTGAAGCAGTCGATCGCGACGGCCGAGCGGCGTGTCGTCCGGTCCCCGGCGCCCCGCGCCGTGACGCACGCGACCGCCTGCCGTACGGATCGGGTGGCAAGGCTCTGAGAGACTGGGCGCGATGAGCAACACAGCACCGACCAGCCGAACCGCACCACTGCGCGCACGTGCCGAGATCGACCTCGCGGCCCTGCGCGCCAACGTGCGTGCCCTGCGTGCCCGCGCTCCGCGCTCCGCGCTGATGGCTGTGGTCAAGTCGGACGCGTACGGTCACGGCATGGTTGCCTGCGCCCGCGCGGCGCTCGAGGCGGGCGCCACCTGGCTCGGTACGGCCACCCCCCACGAGGCGCTCGCGCTGCGCGAGCGCGGCATCGGGGGCCGGATCATGTGCTGGCTGTGGACGCCCGGCGGTCCCTGGCGCGAGGGCATCGAGGCGGACCTCGACATGTCGGTGAGCGGCATGTGGGCACTCGAGGAGGTCACCGCGGCGGCCAGGGAGACCGGCCGCACCGCGCGCGTCCAGCTGAAGGCCGACACCGGTCTCGGCCGCAACGGCTGCCAGCCCGCCGACTGGCCCGAACTGGTGGCCGCCGCACGCGCCGCGGAGGACGAGGGGCTCGTCGAGGTCACCGGGCTGTGGTCGCACTTCGCCTGTGCCGACGAGCCGGGGCACCCCTCGATCGCCTCCCAGCTCAGTGTCTTCCACGACATGCTCGACCACGCGGAGAAGGCCGGCATCGAGCCCGAGGTCCGCCACATGGCCAACTCCCCGGCGACGCTCACGGTCCCGGAAGCGCACTTCGACCTCGTGCGGACCGGCATCGCCATGTACGGCATCTCGCCCAGCCCGGAGCTGGGCACCTCCGCCGACTTCGGGCTGCGCCCCGTGATGACGCTCGCGGCGTCCGTCGCGCTCGTCAAGCACGTCCCCGGGGGCCATGGGGTCAGCTACGGCCACCACTACGTCACGGACGGCGAGACGACCCTCGGCCTGATCCCCGTCGGCTACGCGGACGGCATCCCGCGTCACGCGTCCGGCCGCGGACCGGTCCTGGTGGCGGGCGAGTGGCGGCGGGTCGCCGGACGGGTCGCGATGGACCAGTTCGTCGTGGATCTCGGCGGGCAGAAGATCCCGGAGGGCTCCGAAGCGGTTCTGTTCGGTCCGGGCGACCGGGGCGAGCCGAGCGCGGAGGACTGGGCGCAGGCCGCGGACACCATCGCGTACGAGATCGTCACGCGCATCGGTGCCCGCGTTCCGCGCGTCTACATGAACGAGGACTCCGCACCACACCCCCACGACTAGGAGAGCGGCACGGTGAGCGAGACCGGTACGGGGGACGTGGCCGAGGCCGCGGTCGAGGCCGCGGCGGCGGTGGCGTCCGGCAACTGGCGCCGCGCGGGCTTCGCGGGCGCGGCAATAGGCGTGGTCGCGGCGGGCGCCGCCGCGGGAGTGGCCCTCGAGCGGCTCACCGTCGGCCGCGGCATGCGGAGGAAGGCCCGCCTCGCGCTCGACGCGTCGGGCCCGTACGGCGCACTGCGCGGCACACCGGGCAAGGCCCTCGCCGACGACGGCACGGCGCTCTACTACGAGGTCGACGACCTCGACCCGGAGGCCGCCGCGCCGCGCCGCCGCCGGCTCTTCGGGCGCAAGGCGCCGGCCCCGGTGACCGTCGTCTTCAGCCACGGCTACTGCCTCAGCCAGGACTCGTGGCACTTCCAGCGCGCCGCGCTGCGCGGCCTGGTCCGCACCGTGCACTGGGACCAGCGCAGCCACGGCCGCTCCGGCCGGGGCGCGGCGCAGGCCGGGTCCGGCGGTGTGCCGGTCACCATCGACCAGCTGGGCCGGGACCTGAAGGCCGTCATCGACGCGGCGGCGCCCGAGGGGCCGCTGGTGCTGGTCGGCCACTCCATGGGCGGCATGACGATGATGGCGCTCGCGGCGCACTACCCGGAGCTGATCCGGGAGCGCGTCGTCGGGGTCGCGTTCGTCGGCACCTCGTCGGGGAGACTCGGCGAGGTCAGCTACGGGCTGCCGGTCGCCGGGGTGAACGCCGTACGGCGGGTCCTGCCGGGTGTGCTGCGCGCCCTGGGTTCGCAGGCCGAACTGGTCGAACGGGGCCGCAGAGCCACCGCCGACCTGTTCGCGGGGCTCATCAAGCGGTATTCGTTCTCCTCGAAGGACGTGGACCCGGCGGTGGCCCGGTTCGCCGAGCGGATGATCGAGTCGACGCCGATCGACGTGGTCGCCGAGTTCTATCCGGCCTTCGCCGAGCACGACAAGGCGGAGGCGCTAGCCGCCTTCCAGGAGCTGCCGGTTCTCGTCCTCGCGGGTGACAAGGACCTGGTCACGCCGAGCACGCACAGCGAGGCGATCGCGGACGTGCTGCGAGGCGCGGAGCTGGTCATCGTGCCGGACGCCGGGCACCTGGTGATGCTCGAGCACCCCGAGGCCGTGACCGACCGGCTGGCGGACCTTCTGGTGCGGGCCGGGGCGGTGCCGGCAGCGGCTACCGTTGGGCGTTATGGAAGCACCGCACAGCCCGGCGGCTGAGGCCGTCACGTCCGTACGTCGCTCGGTGGATTCGCCCGAGGAGATGCAGGACCTGGGGCGCAGCCTCGCGAAGCTGCTGCGCCCCGGCGACCTGGTGATGCTCACCGGTGAACTCGGCGCAGGCAAGACGACCCTGACCCGCGGCCTGGGCGAGGGCCTCGGCGTACGCGGCGCGGTCACCTCCCCGACGTTCGTCATCGCCCGCGTCCACCCGTCTCTCACCGGCGGCCCGGCACTGGTGCACGTCGACGCGTACCGGCTGGGCGGTGGCCTCGACGAGATGGAGGATCTCGACCTCGACGTGTCCCTGCCGGAGTCGGTGGTGGTCGTGGAGTGGGGCGACGGGAAGGTCGAGGACCTCTCGGAGGACCGTCTGCACGTGGTCATCGACCGGGTGGTGGGCGACACCGACGACGACCGCCGCGAGGTGACGCTCGTCGGGTACGGCCTCCGCTGGGCGGACGCCGCCCTGGTCTGAGGGCTCGCTTTTCCCCTGCGTGTTCCCCCGGACGTGCGCTTTTTGGTGTCACGACGCCCCGCGTCGCGGACACCGGCCCCTGGCCGTCCTTCGCCGTCGCCGCGTGACGCCGTGTATTCCGACAAGTCGTCGGGAAAGTGTTGCGCCCGCGACGCCCCCCGTGATGACATGGTACCGAGACCTGGTTAGGTCTACCTAACCTCGCCTGCCCCCGGAGCCCCAGGAGGCGTCCATGCCGGCATCGGAGCGCGAAGCGCAGTCACGACAGCAGCCGTCCAAGCCCACGCCCCCGCCGCCGGTCGCCGTGTCGATGCGGGATCTGCTGGCGTCGTGCGCCGCGGCCAGCGCCGTGTCGACACCGCCGCGCAGGAACGAGACGCACCGCGACGCGGCCTGATTCGTACGCACCGCGACGCGGCCTGATTCGTACGGGGTCGTACGCACGTACCCGTAAGGGTGGGCCGTGGTGTTACGGAACCACGACCACCTTGGAGCCGATCGTGGCGAAGACCCACATCGCGTCGCCGTCGGCCCGCTTCATCCGCACGCCGCCCGTCTTCTTCGTCGGGTCGGGGCTGGCCATCGAACCGTCGACGGCGGCACTGAAACCGATGGCCACACCGTCCTCGCTCGCGAAGCGCACCACGTGCTCGACCGGTACGCCGTCGGAGCCCGGCACGCTGCCCGACCGTGAGGTCACCGTGTAGGAACCGGGACCGGGGCTGACCGTGGACGGCATGACCGTGAAGGTCCGGGTGACCTTCTCGTTCGCGGCCACGAGCCACACCCGCCGGTCACCGAGCGCGTACACGACTCGTACTCCCGTGCCGGATTCCGCGGGAACCGCGAGGGGGTCCGCGGGCTTCGCGGAGGGCGTGGCACCCGGAGTCGTCGCGGACGGGGAGGTGCCCGGCCGCTTCGAGGCGGCGAGATCGGCGGGGACGTTCGCCGAGGCCTGGTAGGCGAGGAAGCCGACGGCGGCCAGCGCGGCCGCCGTGAGCCCGGCCACGATTCCCGAGCTGCTCCGTGCCACCCTGCCCACCTCTCGGATCCGAAAATCTGTACTCGGTGTGACGGTAGCACCGCGGCTCCGTTCGACGGGGCCGCCATGGCCTCCCCGCCGGAGCCGTAGGCTGTTTGCGTGCTCTTGCTCGCCATGGATACCGCCACGCCCGCCGTCACCGCCGCCCTCCACGACGGCTCCTCCGTCATCGCCGAGTCCAGCCGCGTGGACGCCCGCCGGCACGGGGAGCTGCTGCTCCCCGCCGTCGACCGGGTGCTGGCCGAGGCAGGGACGGGCCTCGACTCCGTCACCGGCATCGTGGTCGGCGTCGGCCCGGGACCGTACACGGGCCTGCGGGTCGGACTGGTCACCGCCGCCACGTTCGCGTCGGCGCTCGGCATCCCCGTCCACGGGGTGTGCACGCTGGACGGTCTCGCCTACGCGGCCGGGCTCGACGAGCCCTTCGTGGTGGCCACCGACGCGCGCCGCAAAGAGGTCTACTGGGCGCGGTACGCCGATGCCCGCAGCCGGGTGACCGACGCGGCCGTGGACCGCCCCGCCGAGATCGCGGAGGACGTCGCGGGGCTGCCGGCCGTCGGCGCGGGCGCGCTTCTGTACCCGCAGACCTTCCCCGACGTCCGCGGCCCCGAGCACGTGAGCGCCGCCGCGCTCGCCGCGCTGGCGGCCCAGAGGCTGGAGGCCGGCGAGGAGTTCCTGCCGCCGCAGCCGCTGTACCTGCGTCGTCCGGACGCGCAGGTCCCGAAGAACTACAAGGTGGTCACCCCGAAGTGAGCGCCGCCCACCCTCCTTTGGAGCCGTGCCCAGGAGGTGCCCCCACCGACCGGTCCTCCTCATCGACACCGCCGCGCGGCGGTCGTCCGGCACTGCGTGAGATGCGCTGGTGGGATCTGGAGCCGGTGCTGGAGCTCGAACGCGAGCTGTTCCCCGAGGACGCCTGGTCGCCCGGCATGTTCTGGTCCGAACTCGCGCACGCCCGCGGCCCGCAGGCCACCCGCCGCTACGTGGTGGCCGAGGACGGCGACGGCGGAATCGTCGGCTACGCGGGCCTGGCGGCCGCCGGCGGTCTCGGCGACGTCCAGACCATCGCCGTCGACCGAGGCCAGTGGGGCACCGGGCTCGGCTCCCGGCTGCTCACCGACCTCCTCCAGCACGCCACCGCCTTCGAGTGCGACGAGGTACTCCTCGAAGTGCGGGTGGACAACACCAGGGCCCAGAAGCTGTACGAGCGTTTCGGTTTCGAGCCCATCGGATTCCGCCGCGGCTACTACCAGCCCGGCAACATCGACGCCCTCGTCATGCGACTGACCGTACAAGGAACAGAGACTCACTGATGGCTGACGAACCGCTCGTACTCGGCATCGAGACCTCCTGCGACGAGACCGGCGTCGGCATCGTCCGCGGCACGACCCTGCTCGCCGACGCGATCGCCTCCAGCGTCGACACGCACGCCCGCTTCGGCGGCGTCGTGCCCGAGATCGCCTCGCGCGCCCACCTGGAGGCGATGGTGCCCACCATCGAGCGCGCGCTGAAGGACGCGGGGGTGAGCGCACGCGACCTCGACGGCATCGCGGTCACGGCGGGCCCCGGCCTCGCGGGTGCGCTGCTGGTCGGCGTCTCGGCGGCCAAGGCGTACGCCTACGCCCTGAACAAGCCGCTGTACGGGGTGAACCACCTCGCCTCCCACATCTGCGTCGACCAGCTCGAGCACGGCCCGCTGCCCGAGCCGACGATGGCGCTGCTGGTCTCCGGCGGCCACTCGTCGCTCCTGCTCGCGCCCGACATCACGGCCGACGTACGGCCCATGGGGGCGACGATCGACGACGCGGCCGGCGAGGCCTTCGACAAGATCGCACGCGTACTGGACCTCGGCTTCCCCGGCGGCCCGGTGATCGACCGGCTGGCCAAGGAGGGCGACCCGGCCGCGATCGCGTTCCCGCGCGGGCTGAGCGGCTCCAGGGACCCGGCGTACGACTTCTCCTTCTCCGGCCTCAAGACGGCCGTGGCGCGCTGGATCGAGGCGAAGCGCGCCGCGGGCGAGGACGTGCCGGTGCGTGACGTGGCGGCTTCCTTCCAGGAGGCGGTCGTCGACGTGCTGACGCGGAAGGCGGTGCGCGCCTGCAAGGACGAGGGCGTCGACCACCTGATGATCGGCGGCGGTGTGGCGGCCAACTCCCGGCTGAGGGCCCTGGCCCTGGAGCGGTGCGAACGGGCCGGCATCCGGCTCAGGGTGCCGCGGCCCAAGCTGTGCACGGACAACGGCGCGATGGTCGCGGCGCTGGGCGCGGAGATGGTCGCCCGCGGCAGGCCCGCCTCCGACTGGGAGCTGTCGGCGGACTCGTCGCTTCCGGTGACGGACACGCATGTGCCGGGTGCGCACGACCACGACCATGTGCACGAGGTCAGCAAGGACAATCTGTACTCATGACCGTCGTCGCCCTGATGTGGGAGGCCCGCGCCGTGCGGGACCGCGGCGCGGAGCTGTTGGAGTGGGCCCGCGTGCAGCAGCTCGGGCGCGAGCCGCTGCGCCGGGAGACGTTGCGGGCCGGTGGGGACCGGGTGCTGGTCATCACCTGGTGGGAGGCGCCGGGGACGGACGCCGACCTGCCCGAACTGCCCGAGCCGGCCGCCGATCTGATCACCCGGCCGGTGCACCGCTGGCGTTTCGAATCGCTCGGCGAATAATTCTCGGAAAAACTTCGGCGAGTGTGTCGAACGGGCCGTCGCCCGTTCGACGCAAGGGTGAGAGGCGGGGAACGGCCCCGTACTCACGAGCCGAGGAGTCACCATGCCGCGCTTCCTTTCGATGATCCGTATCGAGGAGAACCAGATCCCCGAGGGCGACTTCCCCAAGGACTTCGAGGAGCGGATGGGCAAGCTGCTCGAGGAGATCACCAAGGCCGGGGTCATGCTGGACACGGCCGGCCTCACTCCCACCGCTGACGGCACCCGCGTGCACTGGTCCGAGGGCAGGATCTCGTACACCGACGGGCCGTTCACCGAGACCAAGGAGGTCGTCGGCGGTTACGCGCTCATGCAGTGCAAGGACAAGGCGGAGGCCCGCGAATGGGCCAAGCGGTTCCTGGAGATCCACCCCCCGGAGTGGAAGGTCACCTGCGAGCTCCGGCAGATCATGGAGGGCTGACCGGGTCGCGCTTGCCCGCCGTCCGTCCCGGCTGCTCTGATGGGTGGCCGTGACGGCAGCAGGAGCGACCGCAATGGTCGAAGCGGTGTTCAGGATCGAATCCGCGCGGATCATCGCAGGTGTCGCCCGCATCGTGCGGGACGTGGGCATCGCAGAGGAACTCGCGCAGGACGCTCTGGTCGCCGCGCTGGAGCAGTGGCCAGAGGCGGGCGTCCCCGACAAACCGGGGGCCTGGCTCATGGCCACCGCCAAGCATCGCGCGATCGACCTCGTACGCCGCAAGGAGACCTACGCCCGCAAGCTGGCCGAGGTGGGGCGGGCGCTCGAGGACGTCGCGCCGCCGGTCGAGCCGTCCGACCCGGACGACATCGACGACGACCTGCTGCGGCTCATCTTCACCGCCTGCCACCCGGTGCTCTCCACCGAGGCCCGTATCGCGCTCACCCTGAAACTGCTCGGCGGTCTGACCACCGAGGAGATCGCCCGGGCCTTCCTCGCCGCCGAGTCCACGGTGGCGCAGCGCATCGTCCGTGCCAAGCGCTCCCTCGCGAAGGCGGGCGTCGGCTTCGAGGTGCCGTACGGCGCGGACCGCGCGTCCCGGCTCGGGTCCGTGCTGGACGTGATCTACCTGATCTTCAACGAGGGTTACTCGGCGACCGCCGGCGACGACCTGGTCCGCCCCGCGCTGTGCGAGGACGCGCTCCGGCTGGCGCGGGTGCTGGCGGGGCTGATGCCCGGCGAGTCGGAAGTGCACGGCCTGGAAGCCCTGCTGGAGATCCAGGCGTCCCGGATCCCGGCCCGTACCGGACCCTCCGGCGAACCGGTGCTGCTCGCCGACCAGAACCGCACCAAGTGGAACCGGCTGCTCGTCCGCCGGGGCGCCTTGGCACTGCACCGCGCGGGCGGGGGGCCTTACGGCCCGTATGCCGTGCAGGCCGCGATCGCCGCCTGCCACGCGCAGGCCGTGCGGTACGAGGACACGGACTGGGCGATGATCGCCGCACTGTACGGGCAGTTGACGGCCCTGGCCCCGTCCCCGGTGGTGGAGCTGAACCGGGCGGTGGCCGTCTCGATGGCCGACGGCCCGGCGGCCGGCCTGGCACTGGCCGACGCACTCGTCGACGAACCGGCCCTCAAGGACTACCACTTGCTGCCGAGCGTACGAGGGGACCTGCTGGCCAGGCTCGGCCGACGGGAGGAGGCCCGCGCGGAGTTCGAGCGGGCCGCCTCGCTGACCCGTAACGCCCGCGAGCGCGAACTGCTTCTGGCCCGGGCCGCAAACCCCGGCCGGTAGCCTCGTCGGCATGCCTCGCCGCACCCTCCCGCCCCCGCCTCCGCCTGCCGGGATACGGGCCTGGCCCGACGACGAGGCGCTGCTCGCCGACCGGCGGCGGGCGATGGGCGAACTCCTGCGGCTGAGCCTCGATCCGATACGGCTGATGCTGCTGACGGCTGACGGCTGACGGCTGACGGCTGACGGCTGACGGCTGACGGCTGCCGGGTTCGCGGTCGGGTGGTTGATCTTCGGGGTGGCGCTGCGGACGTTCGAGGAGGAGCCGGACGTCTTCAGCCACTTCTTCGGCGCGGTCACCGGCGCCGTCGGTCTCGCCTGCATGATTCCGACGGGACTGGTCGTCGGCCTCGGCATCGCCCGTGACGCGGAGGTGCGTGGGCGGTTGCGGGAGTGGAGCGCGCTGGCCCGCGATCCGGCCGGCGACGCCCGCCATGCCGCGCCGGCCCTGAGTCTGTTCTGGTTCCTGCCGTCGTTCCTGCTGTGCGCGTGCGGCCTGTGGCTCTCCTTCACGGTCCCGGCGGGCGCCCGGCCGGGCGAGGACACCCTGGCCGAGGTCGCGGTGCTGATGGGGCTGGGGATGATCCTCTGGGGCACGGGCCTGATCGGCGTCGTGAAGGCGGTGGTCCACTACCGGTGGCGCTCCGGCTGATGTCGCGTCCCACGCCATCGGCCGCGGTACGGGGCGGCGCCCACCGCTGACGCGCCGCTCCCGTGCGGGCGGGTGCGGCCCCCGGTGCGCCGACCGCGGTTTCCGCGGCGTCCGTCGGCCGCTCCTGAGACGTCCGCCGCCGCTACGCCGGTCGGCCGATGAGCATCGTGGGGGCGCCTGCCACTCGGGTCAGGAAGACCGTCGCCGCGTTCCGGCCCTGGGGCTTGACCTTGCGGCGGACCTCCTCCGGCTCGACCGCCGAGCCGCGCTTCTTCACCGTGAGGTTGCCGACCTCGCGCTCCCGCAGCAGCGCCTTCAACTTCTTCATGTTGAAGGGCAGTTCGTCGGTGATCTCGTAGGCAGTGGCGTAGGGCGTCCGGCGGAGTTCGTCGGAGGTGATGTACGCGATCGTCTCGTCGAGCAGCCCGCCCGACACGTCCTGCGCGACCTCCGCGACCAGGTGGGCGCGGATCACGGCGCCGTCCGGCTCGTAGAGGTAGCGGCCGGCCTTGCGCACCGGCGGGTTCGGCAGGGCGCGGCCGGTCAGGGTGTGCGGGCCGGGGAGCAGCGTCGCGCGGACCGCCGAGCCGGCCGTACCGAACCAGAGCACCGCCTCCTTCACGTCGCCGCCGTCCGAGATCCACTCCGCCTCCGCGTCCTTGGGGACGGCCTCGTGGGGAATGCCCGGGGCGACCTTCAGGGCGGCGTGCGGGCGGGTGCGGGCAGCGCCGACGGCCCACGACAGCGGCGGCGAGTAGGCCTCCGGGTCGAAGACGCGGCCCCGCCCGCCGCGGCGGGCGGGGTCCACGAACACCGCGTCGTACGGGGCGGTGTCGATGTCCGTGACGTCCGCGCAGCGGACCTCGATCAGACCGGACAGCCCCAGCGCCTCCGCGTTCGCGCGCGCGACTTCCGCCGTGAGCGGGTCGCGGTCGACGGCCAGCACCGTGATCCCGGCCCTGGCGAGTGCGATCGCGTCGCCGCCGATGCCGCTGCACAGGTCCGCCACGCTGCCGACGCCGAGGGCGGTGAAGCGCGCGGCCCGGTGGGTGGCGACCGAGCGGCGGGTGGACTGCTCGACGCCGTTCGGGGTGAAGAACATCCGGCCGGCGTCCTCCTCGCCGAACTTCGCGGCCGCCCGCTGTCTCAGGCGTGCCTGTCCGAGGGCCGCGGAGACCAGGTGCGCCGGGTGCTCGCGGCGCAGGCGGGTGGCGACGGCCAGTTCCCGCGCGGGGTCGTAGGAGGCGAGTGAGGCCAGCAGCGCTCTGCCTTCATCGGTACGGAGTGCGGAGAAGGCGGCGAGCGGGTCGAGGTCGTTCACCGGCCCATTGTGGGCCAGCCGGGGGATGGTGCGCTCTCGGTGGCGGTGTCGGGCCGGTGAGCGGGCGGGGCGCTGACAGGATGCGTCGCCATGCAGCTAGTACGACAAAAGGGAAAATTGAGAGCGTATCGGGTCCGTGCGGTCCTGGCCGCCCTCGTCGTCGCCGCCCTCGGCTCGGGCTGTGCGGCCGAGGGGCCCTCGGGAACCGCCGGCCCCGGCACACCCGCCGGATCCGCCGCCGGGAACCCGGCTGGGCAGGGCCCGCAGGCCGGGCAGGCGGAGAAGGCCGAGCGGGCGAAGCGGCCGGGGGCGGAGAAGCCGGAGGCACGTGGTGCGGCCGGGCCCGCCGAGGCGCTGTCCGCCTACGCGGACAAGGTCAGGAGCGCTCAGAAGGCCCGCGCCGCCGCCGCGAAGAAGTGGGGGCTCGACAAGGTCCCGCTCGCCGCACCCCCGCCCCCCGCCGTGAAGCCGAAGATCACCACGCGCAAGGGGTTCGAGGTGGAGGGCGGGGAGGACCTGCCGCCCGTCTTCACCACCGTCCCGACGAAGGAGAAGATCGTCTTCCTGACGATCGACGACGGCGCGGAGAAGGACCCCGAACTGCTTCGGATGATGTCCGAACTGCGGATCCCGTACAGCGCGTTCCTGAGCGACTACGTCATCAAGGACGACTACGGCTACTTCGAGAAGATGCGGGACCGTGGGGTGGCACTGCACAACCACACGCTCAAGCACCCCTACCTGCCGGGGCTTTCGTACGCCGCGCAGAAGCGTGAGATCTGCGGTCAGCAGGACAGGCTGGAGAAGCGGTACGGCACCCGGCCCCGGCTGCTGCGCCCGCCGTACGGCAACTACAACGGGGACACCCTGCGCGTCGCCAAGGCGTGCGGGATCGAGGCCGTGCCGCTGTGGGCCGCCGAGGCGTTCCCCGACCACATGGAGTGGCGGGAGTGGGACAGGGACCTGCACCCGGGCGACATCATCCTCACCCACTTCCGCGGCAAGGAGGACTGGAAGGGCACCATGCCGGACATGATCCGCCGGGTGATGAAGACGGTGACGGACAAGGGATACGCGGTGGCCAGGCTGGAGGACTACGTCTGACCGGGGCCCGCGGAGCGGAACCGCGGGGGCGGTTCCGGCGTTGTCCGTACCGGGATCCTTCGGCCCTTCGGGGCGCCACATTGGCACTCCGCTTGACCGAGTGCTAATCGCAGTCATAGTCTCGGCTCTGGCACTCACCAAGTGAGAGTGCCAACACAGCGACGGGCAGGTCCGGCACCCGCGACGACGGATCGACCTGGTCGCCACCTCAGATCAGTTAACCCCGTGATCTCCGAAGGGGGAGGTCGGATCGTGACGACCGCCAGCTCCAAGGTTGCCATCAAGCCGCTCGAGGACCGCATTGTGGTCCAGCCGCTCGACGCCGAGCAGACCACGGCCTCAGGCCTGGTCATTCCGGACACTGCCAAGGAGAAGCCCCAGGAGGGCGTCGTCCTGGCCGTGGGCCCGGGCCGCTTCGAGAACGGCGAGCGCCTGCCGCTCGACGTGAAGACCGGCGACATCGTGCTGTACAGCAAGTACGGCGGCACCGAAGTGAAGTACAGCGGCGAGGAGTACCTCGTCCTCTCGGCTCGCGACGTGCTCGCGATCGTCGAGAAGTAAACACCTGCTTCACCTGCATTGCTTTGAGCTGCGCCCCTGGTCACCCCGCGGATTGCCGGGCGGCGAGGGGCGCGGTTCTTTGAACACGACTTTCCGAGAGGGCTGAACCGCTCCCATGGCGAAGATCCTGAAGTTCGACGAGGACGCCCGTCGCGCCCTCGAGCGCGGCGTCAACAAGCTTGCCGACACGGTCAAGGTGACGATCGGCCCTCGCGGTCGCAACGTCGTCATCGACAAGAAGTTCGGCGCTCCCACCATCACCAACGACGGTGTCACCATCGCCCGCGAGGTCGAGGTCGAGGACCCGTACGAGAACCTGGGCGCCCAGCTGGTGAAGGAGGTGGCGACCAAGACCAACGACATCGCGGGTGACGGTACGACCACCGCCACCGTGCTCGCCCAGGCGCTGGTCCGCGAGGGCCTGCGCAACGTCGCCGCCGGCGCCTCCCCGGCCGCCCTGAAGAAGGGCATCGACGCCGCGGTCAAGGCCGTCTCCGACGAGCTGCTCGCGACCGCCCGTCCGATCGAGGACAAGACCGACATCGCCGCCGTCGCCGCGCTCTCCGCGCAGGACCAGCAGGTCGGCGAGCTCATCGCCGAGGCGATGGACAAGGTCGGCAAGGACGGTGTCATCACCGTCGAGGAGTCCAACACCTTCGGCCTGGAGCTGGACTTCACCGAGGGCATGGCCTTCGACAAGGGCTACCTGTCCCCGTACATGGTGACCGACCAGGAGCGTATGGAGGCCGTCCTCGACGACCCGTACATCCTGATCCACCAGGGCAAGATCGCCTCCATCCAGGACATGCTGCCGCTGCTGGAGAAGGTCATCCAGGCCGGTGGCTCCAAGCCGCTGCTGATCATCGCCGAGGACGTCGAGGGCGAGGCCCTCTCCACCCTGGTCGTGAACAAGATCCGCGGCACCTTCAACGCGGTCGCCGTCAAGGCCCCCGGCTTCGGTGACCGCCGCAAGGCGATGCTCGGTGACATGGCCACCCTCACGGGTGCCACCGTCATCGCCGAGGAGGTCGGCCTCAAGCTCGACCAGGCCGGTCTGGACGTGCTGGGCACCGCCCGCCGCGTGACCATCACCAAGGACGACACCACCATCGTCGACGGTGGCGGCAAGTCCGAGGACGTCGCCGGCCGGGTCAACCAGATCAAGGCCGAGATCGAGTCCACCGACTCCGACTGGGACCGCGAGAAGCTCCAGGAGCGCCTCGCGAAGCTGGCCGGCGGCGTGTGCGTGATCAAGGTCGGCGCCGCCACCGAGGTGGAGCTCAAGGAGAAGAAGCACCGTCTCGAGGACGCCATCTCCGCGACCCGCGCCGCGGTCGAGGAGGGCATCGTCTCCGGCGGTGGCTCCGCGCTCGTCCACGCCGTGAAGGTGCTCGAGGGCAACCTGGGCAAGGAGGGCGACGAGGCCACCGGTGTCGCCGTCGTCCGCCGCGCCGCGGTCGAGCCGCTGCGCTGGATCGCCGAGAACGCCGGCCTCGAGGGCTACGTCATCACCTCCAAGGTCGCCGAGCTCAAGGCGGGCGAGGGCTTCAACGCCGCCACCGGCGAGTACGGCGACCTGGTCAAGGCCGGCGTCATCGACCCGGTCAAGGTCACCCGCTCCGCTCTGGAGAACGCCGCCTCCATCGCCTCCCTGCTGCTCACGACCGAGACCCTGGTCGTCGAGAAGCCGGCCGAGGAAGAGGGCGACGCGGGTCACGGCCACGGTCACGGCCACAGCCACTGACGCGACAAGCGCCCGGAAGGCCCCGTTCCCGCACCTGTGCGGGAACGGGGCCTTCCCCGTTCCCGTGCGGGCCGTGGGTGGCTACCTGGCGCCGAGCTGCCGCATCAGGCGCATCAGGTCCATGTGCCACCAGCCTTCCTTGATCTTCGCGTCCTCGAAGCGGAAGATCGTCGTGCCGGTCATGGTGCACTGCTCGCCGGTGGCTGGGATGCCCTGGAAGTCGCCGTTGTGCTTGCCGTTCCAGGTCCACAGCGTCACCACGTCGTCGCCCTCGGTGATCTGCCGGTCGAGCTCGAAGGTGAAGTCGAAGGCGCCGCGCCACATGGTGAGGTCGCGGCGGATGACGTCCGTGCCGGTCTCGGCATCCTCCTCGTTGGCGATGTCGTGGTCGACGTAGTCGGCCGCGAACACCTCGCCGATCGCTTCCAGGTTTCCCCCGGAGGCGATCTCGTGGAAGAAGCGGCGGGCGGTCGCCGCGTTGAGCTGTTCCTCGCGGACCACGTCGAGGTCGGTGAACGAGGGCATGCCGTCGCAGAGAGCCACCATCTCCTGGAACATCTTGTCCGTCTCCGGGAGATGCGAGTTCTTCATCGCCTCTTCGTACGAGGGGAACTCGACGATCTCGACGTAGTGGTTGCCGTCGGTGCGGTCCTTTCCGGTGAGGGCGTGGCCGGTGGTCCGCTTGCCCTTCGTCTGTTCGACCCATTTGTCCATGACCGCGTTCATGTCGTCGAATCTGGCGGTCTTGTAGTCGATGATCTGCACGAACTTCATGACGCCTCCCGAGCCGTGGCGGCCCCCGAGTGGGATACGTCCATCCTAGTGAGGCAGGTCGTATTTCGTACGGTATGTCGGTTACTGCGGCCCGTACTTCCGGCCCGTCCTCGACGTGAGCCCGCCGAGCAGCCCGCGCGGCGCCAGCTTCACCACGCCCATCAGAGCCTTGTAGCGCGGGTCGGGGATGGAGAGCGCCTTGCCCCTGGCCAGGTCCGCGAGCGCCGACGCCACCAGCTTGTCCGCGTCCAGCCACATCCAGCCCGGAATGTTGTCCGTGCCCATCCCGGCCCGCTGATGGAACTCGGTCCGTACGAATCCGGGGCACAACGCCATCAGACGCACCCCTGTCCCCGCCAGGTCCCTGGCCACGCCCTGGGTGAACTGCACGACCCATGACTTCGACGCGCCGTAGGTGCCGCGCGGCACGAACGCGGCCACCGACGCCACGTTCACCACGCCGCCTCGGCCGCGCTCGCGCATCGACCCCGTCGCGGCCGCGGTCAGCCGCAGCACCGCCTCGCAGTGGACCTTCAGCATCGTCAGCTCGTCGGCCATGGACACTTCCAGGAAGCGCCCCTTGTTCCCGAAGCCCGCGTTGTTGATCAGCAGGTCGACGGGGTGGGTGCGGTCGGCGAGGCGCTGCTCGACCGAGGCGATACCGCTCTCCTGCGACAGGTCCGCGGTCAGTACCTCCGCCTCGATGCCGTGGCCGTCGTGCAGTTCGGTGGCCTGCTCCTGCAGCCGCTTGGTGTCCCGGGCCACCAGAACCAGGTTGTGGCCGTCGGCCGCCAGTCGTCGTGCGAAGGCGGCGCCGATGCCCGCGGTCGCTCCCGTGATCAGTGCAGTCGTCATAGGCGCACGGTAATGCCCGCGTGCGAGTGCGGCGTACGCACCGTCCCCGCCCGACGGCCCGCTCCACCGGCGCGAACTGCCGGGTTCCGCGGGCCCGGTGGAGTGCGTGGCGAGCCGTGCGGGCCTGCCGCCGGGCACGAACACCGTGCTCCTGGCACCGGACAGTTCCCGCGGCGGCCGCCGGCCGTTCACTTCGAGCACCCTGAACCGCGCGCCGCGTGCGTGCGGTTGCGCGGTTCGTCGCCGCCGGCGCGCTCATGGCCCCGGTCTCCGGGCGCGCGCCGGGCGACCGTCCCCGCACCACCTGCGGGCGGTCTGCGGGCGGCGGCGCTACGCGCTGTCGCGGGAGACCACGGCCAGTCCGGTCGCGGTGCCGTACTTGGCGACGTACTCGCGGGCGTCCTTCAGCAACTCGGAGTGGAGCGCCTCACCGGCGGCGAGCACCTTGGGCAGCAGCGTCCGCTCGGTCGTCTCCGCCCTGAACGCCATCTCCACCGTCACGTCGTGCTCCGGCCGGTGCACGATCTCGACGGGGTCCCCCGACCGGATCTCGCCCGGCTCGATCACCCGCAGGTACGCGCCGGTCGCTCCGTTCTGTGTGAAGCGCCTGACCCAGCCCTTCTCTCCGAGCCGGCCCGCGAACGTGCGGCAGGGGACGCGACCGGAGGTGATCTCCAGCACCAGCGAGTCGCCGACGCGCCACCGCTCACCGATCTTGGCGCCGGTGATGTCGATGCCGCTGGTCGTGAGGTTCTCGCCGAAGACGCCGTTGTCGAGCGGACGACCCAACTCCTGCTCCCAGGCGTCGAGATCCTCGCGGGCGAAGGCGTAGACGGCCTGGTCGGTCCCGCCGTGGTGGCGCAGGTCGCAGACGGCATCGCCGGACAGCCCGCTCGCCCCCTGGCCCTTGGGGCCGGGGTCCGTCACCCGCACGGGCCCGTCCACCGGACGCTTGTCGATTCCGGTCATGCCGCTCGGCGAGTCGGTGTACGTGGCGGCCTTCGGTCGTCCCACATTCACGGTCAGAAGCTTCATGGCACGCACGCTAACCGACCACGCCTCAAAGCAACCAGCCGATAAACGCAACCCACCCCAAGTACCCCTTATGCTTGAGGTGTGATCGAAGCACGCCACCTCCGCGTCCTGCGCGCCGTCGCCGTCACCGGATCGTTCTCCGCGGCCGCCCGTGAACTGGGCTGCACCCAGCCCGCCGTCAGCCAGCAGATGAAGGCGCTCGAGACGTCCGCGGGCACTCCGCTGCTGATCCGTACCGGCCGCGAGATGCGGCTGACCCAGGCCGGCGAAGCGCTGGTCCGCCATGCGACAGGAATTCTCGCCGGGCTCACCGCGGCGGAGGAGGAGGTCGCGGCCATCGCCGGGCTGCGGGCGGGCCGGGTGCGTCTCGTCTCGTTCCCCAGCGGCAGCTCCACACTGGTGCCCACCGCACTCGCCGCCCTGCGCGCCGCCCACCCCGGCACCCGTGTCTCCCTGGTCGACGCCGAACCGCCGCGCTCGGTGGAGATGCTGCGCGACGGCGACTGCGACGTGGCGCTCGCCTTCCGGTACGACGCGGTCGGGGCGGAGTCCGAGTGGGACGACCTGGTCGTACGGCCCCTGCTCACCGACCGGCTCGTGGGGCTCGTGCCCGACGGCCACCGCCTCGCGGACGCGGACGCGGTCGCCATCGGCGACCTCGCGGAGGAGCCGTGGATCGCGGGGTGTCCGCGCTGCCGCCGTCAGCTCGTGGACGTCTGCGAGGAGGCGGGGTTCACCCCGCGGATCGACTTCGCCACCGACGACTACCCGGCGGTGATCGGGCTGGTCGGGGCGGGGCTCGGCGTGGCCGTGCTGCCGGAATTGGCGCTGGAGTCGGTTCGCCCCAAGGGTGCCCGGCTCGTGGCGGTGGAGCCGGCGGTCCACCGGGAGATCGTCGCCCTCACGTTGCCCGATTTGGCCCAGGTTCCGGCGGTCTCCGCGACCCTGACGCAGCTGGCCCGCGCGGCCTCCCGCTGACGGCGCGGCGCGCCGAACGACCCCGCGGAGCGGAAGCTTCCTGCCCGCGGAGAGCATGCGGCTCGAGTCCCGGCGGGCCGGGGTGCTAGTGCCCCTCCCGGCAAGTTTGCCCTGTCGCGTCGCCCGGCACGCACCCTCTCCCCATAGCCCCTCGGGCATGGGAGGTGCCCGCACCGTTGGCCAGAAGCCCTGGTAGCTCCGCTACAAGGACTTGCCGCCTTGCGATCGCACGCACTGGACGACGCTCCTTCACGGGCAGACATTGTCGGTCGGGGTGCGGGCGGTGCGGATGCCCGCCGGTCGCGCCCCGGCGGGTGGAGGTGGCCGGGCGATCGGGGTGCCGTCGGTGGGAACGCCCGGCGGGCCGGGTGCTTGTGCGGTCGGGTGTACCCGGCGGGTCGGGTGCCCGTGCGTCGGGGTGCCCGGACGTCGAGGGGGCGGCGGCCGGCGGTCGTCGGTGTCCGGCATCCGTGCGGTGCCGGTTCGGAGGGGCCCGAGGCCGCCCCCGCGCGGGGCGGCCGGATCGTCACCGGACCCGGCCGTGGCCCCGCAAGCTGAGGTGAGGGAACGTTTCTTCGGTTGGTGCGTACGGTGCGCGCGTCAGCTGCGTACCGCACCGCCCGCGCTCGTCGCGGGGATCAGCCGGTGGCGTGCTCGGCCCATGAGCTCCTCGCGCTCGTCCTCCGTCAGCCCGCCCCAGACGCCGTACGGTTCGCGGACGGCCAAGGCGTGCGCCGCGCACTCCGCCCGCACCGGACACCGCATGCAGACCTCCTTCGCCGAGTTCTCGCGCGCGCTGCGCGCCGCGCCTCGCTCGCCTTCCGGATGGAAGAAGAGCGAGCTGTCGACCCCACGGCATGCCGCGAGGAGCTGCCAGTCCCACAGATCGGCGTTGGGTCCGGGAAGGCGAGAGAAATCTGCCATGGCGCATGTCCCCTTGAAACCGTGCTGGGTGGATACAGGACCAGGTCGGAACGGGCAGGACGCCGACCGGACGTGCGCCGGATCCGGCACCAGCACCGTGCCAACGACCGTACATCTGCTGTGTAAGTAGATGTAAATATGACTCATTGCGAATCTAGCCATAGACACCGGAAAAAGGGAAGAAAAGCCGCTGAATGGGGCAGGGTGAGCGCGTGGAGAGCACGGGTGCTCCACCCGTCACACGTGAAACATCGGCGCTGCCGACGGCAACCCGCCGCCCTCTTCCGGCCCGCCCGGCAGCCGCTCACGCACGGTTTTCGACCCCCTTACGCAGCGTGCCGAAGTGCTGCGTGCGACCCGTAACTCTTTCGAGTGACCGTCGTTGAGAGTGCGAGGCGGTTGAAAGAACAAGCTCTCGGGCACATGTCCGACAGCGTTCAACCGCACAGGTGAAGAAACGTACCCAGCCTGGAGGCTCAAGGTGACGCGCAACAGCTGCGAGAGCCACGGAGGTCAGTCATGACATCCGTCCTCGTCTGCGACGACTCCCCGCTTGCCCGAGAGGCGCTCCGCCGCGCGGTCGCGACCGTGCCCGGCGTCGAGCGCGTGACGACCGCGGCCAACGGCGAGGAAGTCCTCCGCCGCTGGGGCGCGGATCGTTCGGACCTGATTCTGATGGACGTACGCATGCCCGGACTGGGCGGCGTCGAGACCGTGCGCCGGTTGCTCTCCGCGGACCCCGGTGCCCGGATCATCATGCTGACCGTGGCCGAGGACCTCGACGGCGTGGCACTCGCCGTCGCCGCCGGCGCCCGCGGCTATCTGCACAAGGACGCCTCACGCGCCGAACTGCGCGCGACGGTGACCCAGGCGCTCGCCGATCCCACATGGCGGCTGGCTCCGCGACGGCTGCGCTCGGCCGAGATGGGCGCCGCGCCCACACTCACCGCGCGCGAGATCCAGGTCCTCGAGGGCATGAGTCACGGCCGGTCCAACGCGGAGATCGGGCGTGAGCTCTTCCTGTCGGAGGACACCGTGAAGACGCACGCCAGGCGGCTGTTCAAGAAGCTCGGCGCCTCGGACCGCGCGCACGCCGTGGCACTCGGATTCCGCTGGGGTCTGGTCCGCTGAGGACCGTACGAATGGGACAGCACGGGGGTGACGGATGCCTGAGGGCATCCGTTTCCCGCGCTATGCCGCATCCTTGAGGGTGTGGAGTTCCTCGGGGACGAGTCGGTCGAGCGGGAGGGGAGGGCGCAGCGGATGAGTTCCGGCGCACCTGCTCATAACGCTTCGGTGCACAACACGGGACGCGGTGCCACGGACGGCCACGGGCCAAGGCACCATGGACCGATGCGTGACGACGAGACGGCGACCGCCCAGGGGGCCATCGGTGCACTCGTGCACCTCGCCGTCGACGGCGACGAGCAGGCGACGCACGACCTGCTGGCGCACGTCCATCCGCTCGCGCTGCGGTTCTGCCGCTCGCGCCTCAGCCGGCTCCCCGGCGACGCGCGCCACTTCGTCGAGGACCTCGCGCAGGAGGTCTGTGTCGCGGTGCTGATGGCGCTGCCGCGCTACAAGGACACCGGACGGCCCTTCGAGGCCTTCGTGTTCGCCATCGCCTCCCACAAGGTCGCCGACCTGCAGCGCGCGGCGATGCGTCATCCGGGCTCGACTGCCGTGCCGTCCGACGAGATGCCCGAGCGGCCGGACGACTCGCTCGGCCCCGAGGAGCGGGCGCTGCTCAGCGACGACGCGGAGTGGGCCAAGAAGCTGCTCGCCAATCTCCCGGAGAACCAGCGTGAGCTGCTGGTGCTCAGGGTCGCCGTGGGACTGACCGCGGAGGAGACCGGGCAGATGCTGGGGATGTCCCCGGGGGCCGTCCGGGTCGCGCAGCACCGTGCGCTCAGTCGGCTGCGGGCGCTGGCCGAGCAGTGAACCGGTGAGCCGAGCGGTGAACCGGTGAGCGGCCGGTTCCGTATGACTGTCGTGTGAACCTACAAAGCTGCTCATCGATCTTGATCGTGGAATGAGACGGCTGCTGGGGCCGTTAGCATGGACATTCGCAGGGATCAAGGCCATTTGGGGAAGGTGTCATGACCAACGTCGACGGAGTGCCCGAGAAATTCGCGACACTCGGGCTGACCTACGACGATGTGCTGCTGCTGCCGGGAGCCTCCGACATGGCGCCCGACCAGATCGACACCTCCTCGTACATCTCGAAGAACGTGCGGGTGAACATCCCGCTGCTGTCCGCCGCCATGGACAAGGTGACCGAGGCGCGCATGGCCATCGCCATGGCGCGGCAGGGCGGCGCCGGTGTGCTGCACCGCAACCTCTCCATCGCCGACCAGGCCAACCAGGTCGACCTGGTCAAGCGTTCCGAGTCCGGCATGGTGAGCGACCCGATCACCGTGCACCCGGACGCGACCCTCGCAGAGGCCGACCAGCTGTGCGCCAAGTTCCGCATCAGCGGCGTGCCGGTCACCGACCCGGCGGGCAAGCTGCTCGGCATCGTCACCAACCGTGACATGGCCTTCGAGTCGGACCGTGCGCGCCAGGTGCGCGAGGTCATGACCCCGATGCCGCTGGTCACGGGCAAGGTCGGCATCTCCGGCGTGGACGCCATGGAGCTGCTGCGCCGCCACAAGATCGAGAAGCTTCCGCTGGTCGACGAGGCGGGCATCCTCAAGGGTCTGATCACGGTCAAGGACTTCGTCAAGGCCGAGAAGTACCCGAACGCGGCGAAGGACAAGGACGGCCGGCTGCTCGTCGGCGCGGCCGTCGGCGTGGCGGGCGACGCCTACGAGCGGGCCCAGGCGCTGATCGCGGCGGGTGTCGACTTCATCGTCGTCGACACCGCCCACGGCCACTCCCGGCTGGTCGGCGACATGGTCGCCAAGATCAAGTCGAACGCCACCGGTGTCGACGTCATCGGCGGCAACATCGCCACGAGGGACGGCGCCCAGGCGCTGATCGACGCCGGTGTCGACGGCATCAAGGTCGGTGTCGGGCCCGGCTCCATCTGCACCACGCGCGTGGTCGCCGGCATCGGCGTCCCGCAGGTCACCGCCATCTACGAGGCATCGCTCGCCGCCAAGGCGGCCGGTGTCCCGGTCATCGGCGACGGCGGCCTGCAGTACTCGGGCGACATCGCCAAGGCGCTGGTCGCCGGCGCGGACACGGTCATGCTCGGCTCGCTGCTCGCGGGCTGCGAGGAGTCCCCCGGTGAGCTGATGTTCATCAACGGCAAGCAGTTCAAGTCGTACCGCGGCATGGGCTCGCTGGGCGCGATGCAGTCCCGTGGTGAGCAGCGCTCCTTCTCGAAGGACCGCTACTTCCAGGAGGGCGTCGCCTCCGACGAGAAGCTGGTGCCCGAGGGCATCGAGGGCCAGGTGCCCTACCGCGGCCCGCTCTCCGCGGTCGTCCACCAGCTGACCGGCGGTCTGCGCCAGTCGATGTTCTACGTCGGCGGGCGCACCGTGCCGGAGCTCCAGGACAACGGCCGGTTCGTGCGGATCACCTCCGCGGGGCTCAAGGAGAGTCACCCGCACGACATCCAGATGACGGTCGAGGCGCCGAACTACAGCAGGAAGTAGTTCCCGCACGTTGCCAGGGGCGGTCCCGGGGTTGCCGGGGCCGCCCCTCGTGTGTGCGTCGGGGATACTGGTAGGGCCCAGGCGCAGATGCAGAAGGAAAGGCCACACACGTGACTGAGATCGAGATCGGGCGCGGCAAGCGCGGCCGCCGGGCGTACGCGTTCGACGACATCGCCGTCGTGCCGAGCCGGCGCACGCGGGACCCGAAGGAGGTCTCGATCGCCTGGCAGATCGATGCCTACCGCTTCGAGCTGCCCTTCCTGGCCGCCCCGATGGACTCCGTGGTCTCCCCGCAGACCGCCATCCGCATCGGTGAGATGGGCGGTCTGGGCGTACTGAACCTCGAGGGCCTGTGGACCCGCTACGAGGACCCGCAGCCGCTGCTCGACGAGATCGCCGAGATGGACGAGGCGAGCGCCACCCGCCGCCTTCAGGAGATCTACGCGGCCCCCATCAAGGAGGAGCTGATCGGACAGCGCATCAAGGAGGTGCGCGACTCCGGTGTCGTCACCGCCGCCGCGCTCTCCCCGCAGCGCACCGCGCAGTTCTCGAAGGCCGTCGTCGACGCAGGAGTCGACATCTTCGTCATCCGCGGCACGACGGTCTCCGCCGAGCACGTCTCCGGCGCCGCCGAGCCGCTGAACCTCAAGCAGTTCATCTACGAGCTCGACGTGCCGGTCATCGTCGGCGGCTGCGCCACGTACACCGCGGCCCTGCACCTGATGCGCACCGGTGCGGCGGGTGTCCTGGTGGGCTTCGGCGGCGGCGCCGCGCACACCACCCGTAACGTGCTGGGCATCCAGGTCCCGATGGCGACCGCCGTCGCGGACGTGGCCGCGGCCCGCCGCGACTACATGGACGAGTCCGGCGGCCGGTACGTCCACGTCATCGCGGACGGAGGCGTCGGCTGGTCCGGCGACCTGCCCAAGGCGATCGCGTGCGGCGCCGACGCCGTGATGATCGGCTCGCCGCTGGCCCGCGCCACCGACGCGCCGGGCAAGGGCCACCACTGGGGCATGGAGGCCGTCCACGAGGACGTGCCGCGCGGCAAGCTGGTCGACCTGGGCATCGTGGGCACCACGGAGGAGATCCTCACCGGGCCCTCGCACATTCCCGACGGTTCGATGAACTTCTTCGGTGCGCTGCGCCGGGCGATGGCGACGACGGGCTACAGCGAGCTCAAGGAGTTCCAGCGCGTCGAGGTGACGGTGGCGGACTCCCAGCACAGCCGCTGACCACCGGCCGCACATGGGGAAGGGCCCGGCATTTCAATGCCGGGCCCTTCCCCATGTGTGCCGCGACCGTCAGGCGTTGGCCTTCTTGGCGCCGCCGAAAGCGGTGACCGCTGCGATGGCGAGGAAGACGTACGTCATGCCGTCCGCGGACTCCTTCCACGCCTGCGTGATCAGGCTGAACTGGTCGATGAACAGGTCCGTGAAGGACAGGCCCAGCTCCTCCGCGCCGATCATCGCGATACCGACCAGCTGGCCCAGGTACACGGCGCCGACGCCGAGCAGGGCGCTCAGAACGGCCAGGACCGGGTTGGGGCCGCCGACCTTGGCGGCGGCGAAACCGATCAGGAAGCCGACACCGACGGCCGCGTAACCGATCTCGGCCTCGATGGCCCCGGCGATCGCGCCGTAGACGCCGGCGGTCACCAGGGCGGTGACGACGGCGACGACGATGCCGAGTCCCAGGTTGTTGCGCACCGGGGCCGGCGGCGGGGCGGGTGCGTACTGGTCGCCACCGGCGAACGGGTTGCCGGACGACGGCGGGACGGGCTGACTCATGGCGGAACTCCCCCTGGGATCGATCGCGTCGCACGATCGTGCGAGCGGCGGTCCCGGACACTAGCAGCCCAGTCCGGCGGAGCGACATTCGGTTATATGACCGTTGTAAGGGCGGTGTACGGACGCCGGATGAACGTCAGAGACGGTGTGCCGCGCCGGCCGGTGTCGCTCCCCTTGTGTCCAGCAGGAGTTGGGCCTTCACGGCCAGCCCCTGGAGGTCGTAGGTGCGGTGGTTCTGCACGAGCACGGTGAGGTCCGCGGCGGCGGCCGCCTCGTACAGGGAGTCGGCGCGCGGGACGGGGAGTTCACCCACGCGCCAGTCGTGGACATAAGGGTCGTGGTAGCTCACGGACGCGCCGAGCCCCATCAGACGGCGGGCGATCTCGGTGGCCGTGGAGCCCTGCGGATCGGCGAGGTCGGGTTTGTAGGTGACGCCGAGGAGAAGGACGCGGGCGCCGCGGGCCGACTTGCCGTGCTCGTTGAGGAGGGTGGCGCAGCGGCGGACCACGTACTGCGGCATCCGGGCGTTGATCTCCTGGGCGAGGCCGACCATCCGCAGAGGGCGGCCGGCGGCGTGGCCGGGGTCGAGGGGTACGCCGTGGCCGCCGACGCCGGGGCCCGGACGGAAGGCCTGGAAGCCGAACGGCTTGGTCTCCGCGCAGCGGATGACGTCCCACAGGTCGACGCCGAGGTCGTGGCAGAGCACCGACATCTCGTTGACCAGGGCGATGTTGACGTGCCGGAAGTTCGTCTCGAGGACCTTGACGGTCTCGGCCTCGCGCAGACCGCGGGCGCGGACCACCTTGTCGGTCAGACGGGCGTAGAAGGCGGCGGCGGACTCGGTGCAGGCGGGCGTGAGACCTCCGATGACCTTCGGCGTGTTGGCGTATCCGTGCGTACGGCGGCCGGGGTCGGTTCGGCTGGGGGAGTAGGCGAGGTGGAAGTCCCGGCCGGCGCGCAGTCCCGAGCCCTCTTCGAGGAGCGGGCGGAGGAAGGTCTCCGTGGTGCCGGGCTCGACCGCCGACTCGAGCAGCACGGTGGTGTGGGGCCGCAGCCGGGACGCGAGGGCCCGTGCGGCGTCGGCGAGGGGCGCCAGGTCCAGGGTGCCGTCCGCGCCCACCGGGGTGGGTGCGCAGATCACGGCGGTGCGTACGCGGCCGAGTTCGGCCGGGTCTGTGACGTTGCGGAAGCCGCTGGAGAGCATGCGCCGAATGTCGGCGGGGGTCACTCCCGCGGCGGGTTCGGAGAGCTGGCGTGGGTCGGGGTCGTAGCCGATGGTTTCGATGCCTGAGGCCACGGCGGCCTGGGCGAGCGGCAGACCGAGGTGGCCGAGTCCGATGACGGCGAGATCTGCGGGCATGGCTGTGGCCGTCCTTCCCGTAGCCGATGGGGACAGTGGGCGCAAGCCCTGTGGGCAGAACGGGCGGGCGCAATGTCAGACTAGGCGTAAATATGACCGTTCTGTCGGATTGTGGGCTTCTGGCTGTCCGAGTGTTATCCACAGGCGGTGGCTGAAGTCGGCGACTGCGGACAGAATCGACGTGTGAGTTCGACGTTCTGAGACCGACCGCAGGAATCGCACGGGGGCGACGGGAGGCAACAGTGAGGACAGCGACACTGGGACCCGCGGAGCGCGCTGAAGCGCTCGCCGGGATGGCCGAGCGCGAGCTGGATGTGCTGGTGGTGGGCGCCGGCGTGGTCGGGGCCGGCACCGTGCTCGACGCCGCGACGCGAGGGCTGTCGACGGGTCTCGTGGAGGCGCGCGACTGGGCGTCGGGCACCTCGAGCCGGTCGAGCAAGCTGATCCACGGTGGCCTGCGCTATCTGGAGATGCTCGACTTCGCCCTGGTCAGAGAGGCGCTCAAGGAGCGTGGGCTGCTCCTGGAGCGGCTGGCCCCGCACCTGGTGAAGCCTGTGCCGTTCCTCTATCCGCTCCAGCACAAGGGCTGGGAGCGGCTGTACGCGGGCTCGGGCGTCGCGTTGTACGACGCGATGTCGGTGTCCTCCGGCCACGGCCGCGGGCTGCCGGTCCACCGGCACCTGTCCCGCCGGCGCGCACTGCGGGTCGCGCCCGCGCTGAAGAAGGACGCCTTGGTCGGCGCCCTGCAGTACTACGACGCCCAGATGGACGACGCCCGCTTTGTGACGACACTGGTGCGCACCGCGGCGAGCTACGGCGCCCAGGTCGCCAGCCGGGCGAGGGTGGTCGGCTTCCTGCGGGAGGGTGAACGGGTCGTCGGGGCCCGGGTGCTCGATGTCGAGGCCGGCGGCGAGTACGAGATCCGCGCCCGTCAGATCGTCAACGCCACCGGGGTGTGGACGGACGACACCCAGGCGCTGATCGGGGAGCGCGGCCAGTTCCATGTACGGGCCTCCAAGGGCATCCACCTGGTGGTGCCGAAGGACCGCATCCACTCCACCACCGGTCTGATCCTGCGGACGGAGAAGTCGGTGCTGTTCGTCATCCCCTGGGGCCGGCACTGGATCGTCGGCACCACCGACACCGGCTGGGACCTGGACAAGGCGCATCCGGCCGCCTCCAGCGCCGACATCGACTACCTGCTGGAGCACGTCAATTCGGTGCTGGCCGTCCCGCTCACCCGGGACGACGTCCAAGGGGTGTACGCGGGACTGCGGCCACTGCTCGCCGGCGAGTCGGACGCCACCAGCAAACTCTCGCGCGAGCACACCGTGGCGCACCCCGTGCCCGGCCTCGTGGTCGTGGCGGGAGGCAAGTACACGACGTACCGGGTGATGGCGAAGGACGCGGTGGACGCCGCGGTGCACGGTCTCGACCAGCGGGTCGCCGCATGCGTCACGGAGGACACGCCCCTGCTCGGCGCGGAGGGGTACCGCGCCCTGTGGAACGCGAGAGCGCGGATCGCCGCGCGTACGGGACTGCATGTCGTGCGCGTCGAGCACCTGTTGAACCGTTACGGGGCGCTGACCGAGGAACTGCTCGCCCTCATCGCGGAGAACCCGACGCTCGGAGATCCCATCGGCGGCGCCGACGACTATCTGCGGGCCGAGATCGTCTACGCCGCGTCCCACGAGGGAGCCCGCCACCTGGACGACGTACTGACACGGCGCACCCGCATCTCGATCGAGACGTTCGACCGGGGGACGCGCAGCGCCCGTGAGTGCGCCGAGTTGATGGCTCCGGTGCTGGGCTGGGAGAAGGCCCAGATCGAGAAGGAGGTCGAGCACTACGAGAAGCGGGTCGAGGCGGAGCGCGAGTCGCAGCGGCAGCCGGACGACCTGACGGCGGACGCGGCGCGGCTGGGGGCACCCGAGATCGTGCCGCTCTGACCCACACGCCGCCGGCTCTGCCCGCGGGCCCTGAGTTTCCCTCGCGGGCGGTGACCGGCCCGGTCTCCGTCGGACCCCGACCCGGCGGAAACCGGATCCGGGCGGGTGTACCGGGAACCGCGGCGGCCCGCCGACTGTCATAGGGGTGGGCCCGACGGTGCGTGACGGCATGCTGGGCGGGGCGTCCCAAGTGTGCCCGGCGCGCCGCATGCTGGACCCGGACGACGTGCCGGTCCCGGGGTGAGGGACAATGGGCGCTCTGCCAGGGCGGGTTACCGCATCGCGCGAGAAGCGTCAGGCGCGGGCGAAGATCAGGGATCGCAGAGGGGACTCATGTCGGAGGCTGAGCAGTCGCGGGAGCCCCTGCGGGGGGCCGGTTCCACCGGTACGGACGCCGGTTCCGCCTCGGGTCCGGCGGCCTCGGGGACGGCAGCGGCCCCGAAGGCGGTGCGCGAGGGCACGGACGCCGTGACCGGTGCGGATGCCACGGGTGCCAGGAGTGCGCGGTCCCTGGAGTCCGGCGTGCCGGACGCGCCGCGTGGCGGCGACGGGGCCGGCGGCTCCGTCGGTGCCGGTGCGGGCGACGACGGGAGCCCTGCCGCAGGTGCCGGGGAAGGCCGTCCTGCCGACGCGCTGGTGACGGGTGCTCAGGACAGCGGGGTGCGCAGCGCCGGGGCCGCCTCGGCACCGGTCGACAAGGTGCCCTCCCCGCGTACACCGGTCGCCGGCACACCGGTCGCCGGCACACCGGTCTCCGGCACGGCGGATGACGTGGTCAGCCCGGTCGAGGACACCGCCCCGGCCGGTGCCACCGGACCGGGCGCGGAGGCTGCCGCGGTGGCGACGACCGGAGGCGCCGCGGGCAAGCCGGCCGCGGTGACCGGTGCCAAGCCCGCCGACGGCCGAGGCGCCGCGGCGAAGGCCGGCCCGGTGGACCAGCCGCCGGTCCGCGCCGGACGCCCGGAGGCCAAGGGCCGCGGCGCCACGGACACCGAGGGACGGCTGCTCGCCGGGCGCTACCGTCTCGGCGGCGTCCTCGGCCGAGGCGGCATGGGCACGGTGTGGCGCGCGGTCGACGAGACCCTCGGCCGCACTGTCGCCGTCAAGGAACTGCGCTTCCCCAACAGCATCGACGACGACGAGAAGCGCCGGCTCATCACGCGCACCCTGCGCGAGGCGAAGGCGATCGCCCGCATCCGCAACAACAGTGCCGTGACCGTCTACGACGTCGTCGACGAGGACGACCGCCCGTGGATCGTGATGGAGCTCGTCGAGGGCAAGTCCCTGGCAGAGGTCATCAGGGAGGACGGCACGCTCACACCGCGCAGGGCCGCGGAGGTCGGCCTGGCGATCCTCGACGTGCTGCGCTCCGCGCACCGCGAGGGCATCCTGCACCGCGACGTGAAGCCGTCCAACGTGCTCATCGGCCGCGACGACCGCGTCGTGCTCACCGACTTCGGCATCGCGCAGGTCGAGGGCGACCCGTCGATCACGTCGACCGGCATGCTCGTCGGCGCACCCTCGTACATCTCGCCCGAGCGTGCCCGCGGCCACAAGCCCGGCCCCGCCGCGGACCTCTGGTCGCTCGGCGGCCTGCTCTACGCGAGCGTCGAGGGGTGCCCGCCGTACGACAAGGGGTCCGCGATCGCGACCCTGACCGCCGTGATGACCGAGCCGCTCGACCCGCCCAAGAACGCGGGCGGGCTGGAGGAGGTCATCTACGGTCTGCTCGCCAAGGACCCGGCTCAGCGGCTGGACGACGCAGGCGCCCGCGCTCTGCTCACCCGGGTGGTGAACGCGCCGGAGGTGCCGGAGCGTCCCGTGGAGCCCGAGCCGTCGCCGGAGGCGACCCGCGCCATACTGCTGCCCCCCGTGCCTCCGGAGGTTCCGCCGAGGCCGGAGGCCAGGCCGAAGGACCCGAGCGCCGACCGGCTGCGCAGCGCCCTGCGGTCCGTGCGCAACGCGGCCGCGGCCGCCGCGAAGACGGAGTCGAAGCCGGCGCCCGCGCCGGACGCGCCTGCTCGGCGGCCCGTGCCGGTGCGCGCACCCCTCACCGATGTGGTGCCCCGCCGGACGCTGGTGGTCATCGCCGTCGTCGCGGTGCTCGCCGTGCTGTCCACCGTGCTCGTCTTCGCCCTCGGCGGTGACGAGGACCCGGGGAACAAGGGCAAGGCCAAGGGCGACACCTCCGCCTCCGCCGGTACCGGGGAGGACGAGAGCTCCGCCGGTACGGGCAGCGACGCCAGTCCGGACAGCGGAGCGGGCACCGGCAAGGACGAGGGCAAGGGCGACCAGGGCGCAGGCACCGGCAGTCCGGACGGTCAGCCGTCGGGTGACACCGGCGGTGACGGTTCGGTCGGCGGGGTCGAGCTGCCTGCCGGATACGTGATGGTCTCCAACGACCGCTGGCACTTCACCATGGCCATGCCCAAGGCCTTCAGGCTGACGGGTGTCGCCGGGCAGAACTCGGGCGGGAAGTTCAGCGTCGACGGTGGAACGCCCCGCGTCCAGGTCGACTTCAACGACAGCCCGAAGGACGACGCCGCGGCAGCATGGTCCGCGGCGGTCCTCGGTGTGCGTGCCACGAGCAACGGCTACAAGCACCTCGGCATAAGGACGGTCGGCTACAACGGCTACCCGACCGTCGCGGACTGGCAGTTCGAGCGCAAAGAGGACGGCCGGCGGGTACGTGTCCTCAACAGGGGCTTCAAGGTCGACGCGAAGCGCGGCTACTCGATCATGATCACATGCCGGGTGGGCGAATGGGACGGCGACGCCTGCCGGACCCTGCGTGAGACGGCGTTCGCCACGTTCAGCCCCAAGGACTGACCGAGGGCACGTATCGTGAGAGGTCGCGGACGGTACGCAGCCACAAGGGGCCGCTGAGCGACCGGAATTGACGGCTTCGTGCGTTGTTCCGGTTCCGACCGGGAACAGCGCGCTGGTGGGGAGGCGTCGTGGACGACTATGCGGGAAGGGTGCTCGCCGACCGCTACCGCCTGCCCTTGCCGCCCTCCGAGGAGTGCGAGTTCGCGGAGACCCGGGCGTTCGACACCTACAGCGGGCACGAAGTCCTCATACGGCAGGTCCCGTTGCCCGAGGTCGTGGACGCAGAGGTGCTCGACGCGGACGGGCTCGCCGGGGCGGCGGTGCCGACACGGGCCCAGGGCGGCCGGGCCGGCAGGGGCGGCACGACGCGGCGGCCCTCGGATCCGGCCGTGCTGCGCGCCGTCGAGGCGGCCCAGGCGGCCGCGCGGATCCCCGACCACCCGCGGCTGGACCAGGTCTTCGACGTCTTCGCGGAGGACGGCTCGCTGTGGATAGTCAGCGAGCGGGTCGAGGCCCGGCCGCTGGCGGCAATGCTCGCGGAGAAGCCGCTCAGCCCCTACCGGGCCGCCGAGATCGCGTCCGACGTGCTGACCGCCCTGCGCGTCCTGCACGCCCACGGCTGGACCCACCGCAACATCACCGTGCGCACGGTGCTGGTCTGCGAGGACGGGCGGGTGGTGCTGACCGGGCTGGCGTCGGGAGCGGCGGAGGAGGCACTGTGCGGATACGCGACCGTGCCGGAGCCCGAGGCGGAGGACGACGAAGAGGACGGGACCGGACGGGACGACGGCCGCTGGTCCGACGGCAGTCGCGGGCCGGGACAGGGGCCCGCTGCCGAGCAGCAGTTCGACGAGTACGCGACCGGCCGCACCGGACTGCCCCGGCAGAGCGGACCGTCCACCGGCGTGCCTGACGTGCGCGCCGCCCGCGCGGGAGCGATCGCGGCGTACCGCGCCGGGGCGCGTGCCGGGGCGCGGACGGGCGAGGACCGGGCACACGGCGAGGACGCCGGTGTCGGTGACCGCCCGGAGCGCAGCGGTCTGGACCCCGACTGGTGGGCCCGCCGTCCCGAGGAGGGGCGCCGGGGCCTGCTGGGCCTCGGGGCCCGTGACGAGGACGACGACGCGGACTTCGACGACCTGGGTCTCGACGGCCCGCCGTACGACGCCGACGACACCGGCCACGAGATCCCGTACGGCGGTCTCCAGCAGGGCGGCGATCCGCACACGGAGGGCCGGTACGACGACGGCCGGTACGACGACGACCCGTACGGCGCCGACCCGTACGGCGCCGACCCGTACGACGGCGACGGCGGACGGGACCGCGGCCACGGGTCGGGCCACGAGTCGGACCACGGGTCCGGCCGGGGGCCGGACCGCCCCGAGCCGCTCCGGCTGGCGGGCACCTGGCACGACGCGCCGTTCACCGGCCGTGAGGGCCCCGGTTCCCTGCCCGCGGGCGGCGGCGGATTCGGTGCCACGGCCCCCCGTCCCGCGCTGCCCGGTGCGCGCGGCCACGACCCGTACCGTGACGACCCCTACGGTGTGCGCCGGGAGCCGCCCGCCCTGCCCGCCGCCCGTGCGGACAGCGGTCCGGCCGGCGCGGGCACGCCCGGCGGCGCCGGGAACCGGTCGTACGGCGGGCAGCGCCCCGCCCTCCCCCCGGCACGCACCGAGAGCGCCGCCGGAGGCAGTTGGCACCGCGGCGGCGACGCCCTGCGTGCCGACGCCCGGCGCAGTCCGGTACCGGCGGCAGGCGCGAAGCCGGCGGCCGGCTGGGACGACGCCGTCGTCGTCGGCGGCGACGCGTACCGGGGTCCGGCCACGCCGCTGGCGGCCGAGCGCGCGCGCCAGGCGCGGATCGCGGTCGTCGGTGCCGTCACCGAGCGGTGGGCTCCGGAGCAGGCCGGGCCGGTCCACGAGAACTGGCAGCTGGCCGCTCCCGTCGGCCCGTCGACCGATCTGTGGGCGCTGGGGGCGCTGCTCTACCGCGCCGTGCAGGGCCATGCGCCCTACCCGGAGGAGAGCGCCGCCGAACTCGTCCAGCTGGTGTGCGCGGAGCCGCCCGCCTTCGCCGAGGAGTGCGGCCCGCTGCGGCCGGTCGTCGAGTCGTTGCTGCGCCAGGACCCCACGGAACGACCGGACTTCGAGGAACTGCGCGGCTGGCTGCGTTCCCTCGTGAGGTCGGCGCCCGAGCCGGAGGCAGGTACGGACGTCGTCCCGCTGCCGGCCGGCGCGGTCGACGCCTCACGGCTCCCGATCGTGCGCCGCCGGGGCGAGCTCGTCCGCAGGCGCCGGGCGGTCGCGGCCGACGTGGCTCACGGCCGCCACCGCCACAAGAGGCCCAAGGGACGGGAGCGGAGCCGGGACCGTGTCCGTGCCGAAGCCGCCCCGCCCAGGCGGGCGTACGAGGAGCCGTACGAGGTGCCGCCGCGCGACACGGCGTACCGGCAGTCGTACAAGAGCACGGGACGCGGGCCGCGCGCGCTCGGCCGTACGCTCCTGCTGCTGATCCTGCTCGCCCTGGTGGCCGCCATCACCTACGCGGTGATGTTCATGCCCGGGGCCGACGAGCAACAGCGGTCGCAGCAGGGCGGGAACACCGGCGCGCGGCCGTCGGCGGGTGGACCGAGTCCGGGCCGTACGGGCGGTGAGGACGGCACGGCCCCCTCCGCCTCCGGTACGCCCGGGTCCCAGCAGCCGCAGACCTCCGCCCCGGCCGGTGACCTGCCGGAGGGATACGTGCTCCGGAACGACCCGGAGGGCTTCCAGATCGCCGTCGACAAGGGCTGGCAGCGACGGCCGATCAACGATGCCGGCCAAGTCCGCTACACCGGCGGCGACTTCACCCTCATCGTCGTACCGGGCCGGGACACCGTGCAGGCGGGCGGTGACGATCCGATGGTCTATCAGCGGGACAAGGAGCCGGAGCTCCAGCCCTTCCGTGACTCGTCCTGGGCCAGTGCGAGCGGTCTGCGCCGCATCGAGGTTGGCGGACGGACCATGGCGGAGGGGCAGTTCACCTGGCAGGACAGCAATGGACGCGAGGTGTACGTGCGCAACCTCGCGCTGCCCGTCGAAGGCGTCTATCACGTGGTCCAGGTGATCGGCCCGGAAACACAGCGTGACAAAGTGACCGAGATCTTCGATCAGGCCACGGCCAGTTACCGCGCCACCCGCTGAGTGCGCACCCGCGCACGCAACGCGCATCACAGTGCGGTCACTTGAGGCATCCGAGGTTCCGTGGTCGTACATCCCCTCCGTAACCTGTCATTCCAAGGAACGGGGCGGGGTACGTGGATCAGACTCACAGCACGGGCAGCGGTCTCCTGCTCGCCGGACGTTACCGGCTGGGCGAGGCCATCGGCCGTGGCGGCATGGGCAAGGTGTGGCGCGCTCATGACGAGGTGTTGCACAGAGTGGTCGCCGTCAAGGAGTTGACGGCAGGGCTGTACGTGTCGGAGGCCGACCGGGCGGTCCTGCACGCCCGCACCCAGAACGAGGCCCGCGCCGCCGCGCGCATCAGCCACCCCGGTGTCGTCACCGTCCACGACGTGCTCGAGCACGACGCACGTCCCTGGATCGTCATGCAGTACGTCGACGGTCCCTCGCTCGCGGACGCCGCCAAGGAACCCGGGCGCATCGACGAGAAGGAGGCGGCCCGGATCGGGCTGCACGTACTGCGGGCGCTCGGTGCCGCGCACGCCGCCGGGGTCCTGCACCGTGACATCAAGCCGGCCAATGTGCTGCTCAACGGCGACGGCAGGGCGCTGATCACGGACTTCGGGATCGCGGCCATCGAGGGTGACTCGACGATCACCAGGACCGGCGAGATCGTCGGTTCGATCGACTATCTCGCGCCGGAGCGGGTCAGAGGCCATGACCCCGGTCCCGCGTCCGACCTGTGGTCGCTTGGCGCGACGCTGTACACGGCGGTGGAGGGCCGGTCGCCGTTCCGGCGCTCGTCGCCGCTGTCGACCATGCAGGCCGTGGTCGACGAGGAGCCGCCCGCCCCGGTGCTGGCCGGACGGCTCGGGCCGGTCATCCTCGAGCTGCTGCGCAAGGATCCGGCGGCGCGGCCCTCTGCCGCGGAGGCGGAACGGATGCTGACCGAGGCCATGGAGGGGCGTGGGCCCGCTGCAGGCGGCGGGAACCAGGTGCCGACGCGGCGGCTGCCGCTGCCGGCCTCCGGGCCCGGTGACCGCGCGGCGAGCACGACGCACATGACGGCCACGGCCACGGCCGACGCAGCCGGCGGGGCCGGTGGTCCTGGACCTGCGGGAAGCACGGGAGGCGGGGGAAGCCCCATGCCCTCGCCCGACGCGCGCCGCCGAGGCCGCCGCGTACGCACGGTCCTGGTCGCCGTTCTCGCGGCGGCCCTACTCGGAGGCGGCGCCGGTCTCGTGACGCAGTACCTGAAGGACGACGGACGCGGCGGCGGCGCGCGGTCCGCGCAGGAGCCCGACGGCGCCGATGAGACCGGGAAGCCGGACCCGTCGGGCGTTCCGCAGGGCTGGCGACGGGTCGAGGACCCCGAGGGCTTCAGTCTCTGGGTGCCCGACGACTGGCGGCGTCAGACGGACGGCAACCAGATCGACTACACGCCGGACAACGGCCGGCATCGCATCCGCATCAGCGTCGATCCCGCGCCCGACCACGAGAACCCCTACATGCACATGCTCGACATGGAGAAGAGCCTCGAGACGAGGCTGCCGGAATACCGTCGGCTGCAGTTGCACCCCAACACCTTCAGGGACCAGACCCTCTCCGCGCTCTGGGAGTTCACCTGGACGGAGAGCAAGGAGCACCCCGGACCCAGGCGGGCGATCGACCAGATGTACTACGAGGACGACGGCACGGAGTACGCCCTCTACATGTCGGGGCCCGCGGACGACTGGACGACGACACGTGAGCAGTTCGACATCATGTTGCGTGGATGGCGCCCTGCGGGCACCGGATAGCCCCTGATCAGGACTTATGTGCCAGTGATCGCTGGCATGGTCGTGCGGACATGGTGAAAAGGTGTTACCGACGGGTACCCAAAGTGCCGCTCCCCGCCTACTCTCACCCCCATGACGGACTCGCAGGCCACCGCGGCCGCCCTCGGCACCAACCCGACAGCCGCCGCGCCCGCCGGCGCGCGTACCGCGGCCGACGTGGTGACCCCCGATCTCGTCGCCCGGCTGACCAAGGGCGTCGCCGGATCCGGACGTACCGCCAACCACACACCGTTCACCGGTGATCAGCTGGCCGAACTGCCCGAGTCCACCCCGCAGGACGTTGCCACGGCTTTCGAGCGCGCCCGCGCCGCCCAGGCCGCCTGGGCCGCCACCCCCGTCCGCGCCCGCGCCGCCGTCCTGCTCCGTTTCCACGACCTGGTCCTGCAGCGCCAGGCGGAGGTCCTCGACCTCATCCAGCTGGAGACCGGCAAGGCGCGCCTGCACGCGCACGAGGAGGTGCAGGCGGTCGCCGTCGCCGCCCGCCACTACGGGCGCAAGGCCCCCTCGTACCTGAAGCCGAAGCGGCACACCGGCGTGGTCCCCGTCCTCACCAAGACGACCGAACTGCGCCACCCGCGCGGCGTCGTGGGGCAGATCGCGCCCTGGAACTACCCGCTGGAACTGTCCGTCGGTGACGCGCTGCCGGCCTTCGTCACCGGGAACGCCGTCGTGATGAAGCCCGACACGGAGACGGCGCTGACCGCCCTGTGGGCGCGTGACCTGCTGATCGAGGCGGGCCTGCCCGCGGAAGTCTTCCAGGTCGTCATCGGGGACGGGCCGGTCGTCGGGCCCGAGGTCGTCAAGCACGCCGACTACGTCTCCTTCACCGGCTCCACCCGCACCGGCCGCGAGGTGGCGCAGGGCGCCGCCGCCCGCCTGGTCGGCGTGTCCCTCGAACTCGGCGGCAAGAACGCCATGCTGGTGCTGCGCGACGCCGACGTGGAGAAGGCCGCCGCCGGTGCCGTCCGTGCCTGCTTCTCCTCCGCCGGTCAGCTGTGCATCTCCATCGAGCGGCTGTACGTCCACGAGTCGGTCGCGGACGAGTTCGTGGAGCGCTTCGCCGCCCGCACGAAGGCCATGCGGCTGGGCAACTCGCTGGCCTACGGCGCCGACATGGGCTCCCTCGTGGGCGAGCGCCAGCTCGAGACCGTCACCCGCCATGTCGAGGAGGCCGTCGCCAAGGGCGCCAGGCTCGTCGCCGGCGGCGTCGCCCGCCCCGACATCGGCCCCCTCTTCTACGAGCCCACCATCCTCGACGGTGTCGAGGCGCCGATGGCCGTGTGCACGGAGGAGACCTTCGGCCCGGTCGTGTCCGTCTACCGCTTCAAGGACGAGGACGACGTCGTCGCCCAGGCCAACGCCACTCCGTACGGCCTCAACTCCAGCGTGTGGACCAAGGACGCCCGGCGTGGTCACGCCGTCGCCACGAAGCTCCGGACCGGCACCGTCAACATCAACGAGGGCTACGCGCCGGCGTACGGCAGCGTCCAGTCCCCGATGGGCGGCATGAAGGATTCGGGACTCAGCCGGCGCCACGGCTCCGAGGGCATCCTCAAGTACACGGAGGCGCAGACCGTGGCCCAGCAGCGACTGCTGCCGCTCGCCCCGTCGTTCGGAATGGACGACGAGAAGTACGCGGCCTTCATGAGCATCAGCCTCAAGGCGATGAAGGCACTGCGCCTTCGCTGACCCCCCTTCACCCGCAGGCCCGTTGACGAGGAGAGCCATGTCCGAGGTACCCCCTGCCCGAAATCAGGAAGCGGGCGACGGCGACGGCCGTTACGACTACGACGTGATCGTCGTGGGTTCCGGCTTCGGAGGCTCCGTCTCGGCACTCCGCCTGACCGAGAAGGGCTACCGGGTCGGCGTGCTGGAGGCGGGCCGGCGCTTCACCCGCGAGTCCCTGCCGAAGAACTCCTGGGACCTGCGCAACTACCTCTGGGCTCCCGCCCTGGGGCTGTTCGGGATCCAGCGCATCCATCTGCTCGGCAATGTGATGGTGCTGGCGGGAGCGGGTGTCGGCGGCGGTTCGCTCAACTACGCCAACACGCTCTACGTGCCGCCCGCGCCGTTCTTCAACGACCCGCAGTGGAAGGACATCACGGACTGGCAGGACGAGCTGAAGCCCTACTACGACCAGGCGCGGCGCATGCTCGGCGTGCGGCTCAACCCGACGATGACCCCCTCCGACGTCCATCTGAAGGCGACCGCGGAGGCGATGGGTGTCGGAGACAGCTTCCACATGGCGCCTGTCGGAGTGTTCTTCGGGGACGGGGAGGACGCCGACGGCACGGTGAGGGCCAGGCCGGGCGAGGAGGTCGCCGACCCGTACTTCGGTGGGGCCGGTCCCGCCCGTAAGGCGTGCAGCGAGTGCGGCGAGTGCATGACGGGCTGCCGGCACGGCGCGAAGAACACCCTCAACGAGAACTACCTGTACCTCGCGGAGAAGGCGGGCGCCGTCGTCCACCCGATGACCTCCGTCGTCACCGTCACAGAGGACTCGCAGGGCGGATTCGCCGTGGCGACGGTGCCCAGTGACAACAGGCGCAGGGGCAAGGGGCGTACGTTCACGGCCCGCCGGGTCGTCGTCGCCGCGGGTACGTACGGCACGCAGACGCTGCTGCACCGGATGAAGGACGGCGGGCTGCTGCCGCGGCTGTCCGCCCGGCTCGGCGAGCTGACCCGCACCAACTCGGAGGCGCTGGTCGGCGCCCAGACCGACAACCGGCGTTACCGCAAGCGCCACGGGGCCGAGAAGGTCGACTTCACCAGAGGCGTCGCCATCACCTCCTCGATCCACCCGGACGAGAACACCCACATCGAGCCGGTCCGCTACGGCCGGGGCTCGAACGCCATGGGCGGCATGACCGTCCTCCAGGTGCCGTACCGGGTGAAGGGACGGGTCGCCGGCTGGGTCGGAAACATGGCGAAGCACCCCTGGCTCGCGGTCCGCGCGCTCTCCAACCGGCGCTGGTCGGAGCGGACCATCATCGGCCTGGTCATGCAGTCCCTCGACAACTCGCTGACCACGTACCGCAAGACGAAGGGCATCGGCAAGGGCCTGCTCACCGCCCGGCAGGGGCACGGGGCCCCGAACCCCGAGCAGATTCCCGAGGCCACGCGCGCCGCGTCGCTGCTCGCGGAGGAGATCAACGGCTTCCCCGGCTCCAACATCGGCGAGCTGATGGGGACCCCGCTCACGGCGCACTTCCTCGGCGGCTGTCCGATCGGTGACTCCGCTCGGACCGGCGTCATCGACCCGTACCACCGGCTGTACGGCCATCCCGGCATCTCGGTCGTGGACGGCGCGGCGGTCTCGGCGAACCTGGGCGTCAATCCGTCGCTGACGATCACGGCGCAGGCGGAGCGGGCGATGTCGTTCTGGCCGAACAAGGGCGAGGAGGACCCGCGGCCCGCTCAGGAGGTGGAGTACCGGCGGCTGTCCCCGGTGGCGCCGAAGTCCCCGGCGGTCCCGGCGGAGGCGTTCGGTGCTCTGAAGCTGCCGTTCCTGGGGATGCCGGCGGTCCCGCCGAAGAAGTGACACAGGGACTCTCGTGCGGATCACGCCTGATCCGCACGACAGTCCCCGACCTCACCACACACGAAGGCCGCTGCACCCCCCTCCGAGTGCAGCGGCCTTGGTGGCTCTACGGGCCTGAGCGTCACGCGGTACGCGGTGGTGTCACCACGGCGGGGTGCGAACACATGAGGGCGTCGTTACGCAACCAATGACCTGTGACCAGAGGGATTGGTTGCACGCCGACTCACAGAATTTTTATGTGACCTGCGCCATACCGCGTGTCCGGTCACCGGACGCGCGGCAGGGCCCCGCGGACAGTGGTCCACGAGGCCCTGCCGGTTTGGGCACCGACGCAGGGCAGCACCGGTGCCGGGCGCGGCGCCGGGGGTTGCGCCGCGTCGCGGGAGGCCGCCGATCCGGCGCACGCGCGGCGCGCACGGATGGCCGGGGCCGTTGGCAATTGTGGTTGCGCAGAGGGGACCTGCTGCGTACTGCTCTGGTGCACGGGTCGCGGCGGGCCCACCGTTTCGACCGGATGCGGTCGGCGCCGGGCGTCCCCGGAACCGACCGCTCTTGGGGCGACCGGGCTGCTGTCCCCTGCCGACCGGTCACGCGCGCTGGAGCGAGGTCCCACGACGTACCTGCAGTACGTCACACGCTCCAGCGGAGCCACGCGTGGTTACTTCAAGGCCGCCCCTGGCTGGCACGGACAACGGGACCAACGAAGACGGGACGGCTGCGTCACGCGCCGTACGGGTGAGGATGCGACCGAACGCAGATACGCAGGAGGACACGGACCGGGCCCCGGGGTGCGCGGCCCCGCCCGGCGCGGGTCAGATCCGGCCGCGGCACAGCTCCAGCATCGTCATCGCGATCGACGTGCCCGGCTTGCCGAGGGCGTCCCTGTAGTGGGCCAGCACCTCCATCTCGCGTGCCAGGTTCACCCGGCGCCCGCCCGACGCGATGCGGGCGTCCTGGATGACGGCGGACACGGCCATCCGTTCCTGGATGAGGCCGATGATCCGGTCGTCGAGCGCGTCGATGCGCTCGCGGCACCCGGTGATCACGGTGGCGGCCCGGTCGGTGCGGGCGCCGGTCTTCTCGGTCTCGGTGACGGACATCTCATGGGCTCCTATGTCGGGTTCTGCCGGAGCCACGGGCCGGTGCGGCCCGGAAAAGCCGAAGCGCCCCGGGCCTTGAAGGCCCGGGGCGCCTGGGAAGTCGCTTGTCAGCAGATCAAGCAGCACGACCATGGCAGCCGGACGGGCCGGTGCCATAGGTAAAGACGAAGGTCAGCTGCTTGTGCATGCGGTCAGTATGGACCGTCCCCCGACACGGGGGCCAAACCGGGTTCGGATGGTGAGACGAGAGGGCTCCACCGGCGCGCCGGTAGAATCGACAAGCAGACCCTTTTCCCCGCCCCGCCGGAAGGCCGCCCCAGTGCCAGCAGCACCCTCCGCCGCCCCCGACGTCGTACTCGTTGTCGACTTCGGAGCGCAGTACGCCCAGCTCATCGCCCGCCGCGTCCGTGAGGCCCGGGTCTACAGCGAGATCGTGCCGTCCACCATGCCGGTGGCCGAGATGCTGGCCAAGAACCCGAAGGCGATCATCCTTTCCGGCGGCCCCTCGTCGGTGTACGCGGAGGGCGCCCCGCGCCTGGACCGCGCGATCTTCGAGGCCGGGGTCCCGGTCCTCGGCATGTGCTACGGCTTCCAGCTGATGGCGACGACGCTCGGCGGCACCGTCGACAACACCGGCGCCAGGGAGTACGGCCGTACCCAGCTGCACGTCACCAAGTCCGGCTCGACCCTCTTCGAGGGCACCCCGGACGAGCAGCCGGTGTGGATGTCGCACGGCGACGCCTGCTCCGCCGCCCCCGAGGGCTTCGCGGTCACCGCTTCCACGGACGTCGTGCCGGTCGCCGCATTCGAGAACGACGAGAAGAAGCTGTACGGCGTGCAGCACCACCCCGAGGTGATGCACTCCACCTACGGCCAGCAGGTGCTCGAGCACTTCCTCTACCGCGGCGCCGGTATCCAGCCCAACTGGACCACGGGCAACGTCATCGAGGAGCAGGTCGACGCGATCCGCGCCCAGGTCGGCACCAGGCGTGCCATCTGCGGGCTGTCCGGCGGCGTGGACTCCGCCGTCGCCGCGGCTCTCGTGCAGAAGGCCATCGGATCCCAGCTGACCTGCGTCTACGTGGACCACGGTCTGATGCGCAAGGGCGAGACCGAGCAGGTCGAGAAGGACTTCGTCGCGGCCACGGGCGTGCAGCTCAAGGTCGTCGACGCGGAGCAGCGCTTCCTGGAGGCGCTGGCCGGGGTCTGTGACCCCGAGGAGAAGCGGAAGATCATCGGCCGCGAGTTCATCCGTGTCTTCGAGCAGGCGCAGGCCGAGATCGTGGCCGAGGCCGAGCACGGCGAGGACGTCGCCTTCCTGGTGCAGGGCACGCTCTACCCGGACGTCGTGGAGTCCGGCGGCGGCACCGGCACCGCCAACATCAAGTCGCACCACAACGTGGGCGGTCTGCCCGAGGACCTCGAGTTCGAGCTCGTCGAGCCGCTGCGCCAGCTGTTCAAGGACGAGGTCCGCATGGTCGGCCAGGAGCTCGGCCTGCCGGACGAGATCGTCCAGCGGCAGCCGTTCCCCGGCCCGGGGCTCGGCATCCGGATCGTCGGCGAGGTCACCAAGGAGCGCCTGGACCTGCTGCGCGAGGCCGACGCGATCGCCCGCGAGGAACTCACCGCGGCCGGCCTGGACCGCGACATCTGGCAGTGCCCGGTGGTGCTGCTCGCCGACGTCCGCAGCGTCGGCGTCCAGGGCGACGGCCGGACCTACGGCCACCCGATCGTGCTGCGCCCCGTCTCGTCCGAGGACGCGATGACGGCGGACTGGACGCGGATGCCGTACGACGTGCTGGCCAGGATCTCGACCCGGATCACCAACGAGGTCGCGGACGTGAACCGCGTGGTCCTCGACGTGACGAGCAAGCCGCCGGGCACCATCGAGTGGGAGTGATCCTCCCCGCAGCTCCGACACCGGCGCCGTCGCTCGTTCACCGAGCGGCGGCGTCGCCGTTCTCGCCGTCCCCGCACACCTCTTCTGTCACAGACTGTGCCGCTAGCCTGGTGAGTGGCGCGGCCGCGCCGTACGTATGGTCGGTCGACGGGTCAACTGAAGGCGGGACCAGCGATGACACACACGCATCGGGCGGCATCGGGCCACGGAACGCCCGATGACGGGCCACATGGCCTGCGGCAGCACGCGGGGCGGTACGCACTCCTGCCGCTGCGCGTCTTCCTCGGCGTGACGTTCGTCTACGCGGGCCTCGACAAGCTCACCGACAGCGCGTTCATGTCGGCGACCGGCACCGGCTCCATCGGTGAGCTGATGAGCAGCGTGCGCGACACGTCGGCGATCCCGTCCCTGGTCGACCTGGCGCTGAAGAACCCGGAGGGCTTCGGATACGCGATCGCGTTCGGGGAACTGGCCGTGGGCGTCGGCACCCTGCTCGGACTGCTGACCAGGCTCGCCGCCCTCGGTGGTGCGCTGATCTCGCTCAGCCTGTGGCTGACGGTGAGCTGGCAGACCGATCCCTACTACTACGGCAACGATCTCCCGTACATGTTCTGCTGGGTACCCCTGGTGCTTGCCGGTGCGCCGTACTGGTCCCTGGACACCATGATCAGGCACAGACGCCACGAGCACGGCCAGGGGGACATGAACAGCGGAAACAGGCATGAGGAAGGCCCCTGACCGGTGAGCCAGGGGCCCCGCATGTGGCCTTGCGGACTTCGCGTCCGGCGGGCCGAATCCGCAGGGCCACGAAGCGGGAGTACCTGCGCTTCAGTCCGCCGCGGCCGCTGAGTCTGTCGACTGCGGGTCGGGGGGAGCCGCCTCTCCTCAGGTGGCTCCCCCCCCCCACACACACCATGGCTGCTCAGAGGCAGTGCGGTTCAGCCACCGGCGACGACACCGAAGAAGTAGGTGTTGGCGGCCGACTTGCATGCCGCGCGATCGGCGGGGGTGTGGCGGACGGGCCAGCCAGGCGTGTCGCAGATCGTGTTGAGGTCCTGGAGAAAGACTTGGTCGATGTGCTGCTTTCCGGTCGGGCTGTTGCGGAATGCCTCCTCACCGAACAGGTCCCTGTAATTGCGGTACCCGAAGTCGTGCCGGACACAGGCCAGGGTGAAGTCGTAACCGCCGAGGCCGTTCGGGGCCGGGGAGTTGCAGATGTTGCTCGTCCACCTGAACTCGTAAGGGTCGAGCTTGCCTGTGCGGTGCGCACCGAGTGCCGCATACCACGCGTCCCTGGCTTCAGGGCCGAACTGGATGAGGCTGTTCAGACGAGCGATCTTCTCCTCGCGGGTAGCCGGGGCGGCCGGGCCCCGTAGGTCGAGCCACTGGTCGTTCTCCCCGTTGCCGTTGTACTTCTGGACGGAGCGGCGGTCGGGGGCGAGCCGGTAGAGGTCGTGGCCGCTGGTGGTGAAGGCAGCGGCGGGGCCGCTGACGCGGTTCCACTGGTGGGGTTTGCCGCCGTACTTGTAGAGATCGTGGGTGTCACGGTTGACGGCGTAGAGGGTGTTGCTGCTGAAGATGTGTTCGGCGCGTTCGCCGACGGGCATCCAGTGGCCCTTCTTCGGATCGCGCTCGAAGATGGTGCCGTCGGGGCTCAGCCCGTAGACGTTCTTGCCGGTCACGGCGAATGTGACGCCGGGGCCGCCGGCCTTGGTCCACTTCTCGGGCTTGCCGCCGTAGTTGTAGAGCTCGCCGGTTTCCCGGTTGGTGGCGTACAGGGCGTTGCCTGAAGCGTGGCCGAGCCACATGTGCTTGGCGGGGCCGAGGTAGATGTCCTTGGCCGGGCCGCCGATCTTGTTCCAGACGTCGCCCTTCCCGGTGTACTCCCAGACTCCGCTGCCGTCGGGGCTGATGCCGTAGAGCTTCTCGTCGGCGGAGACGAAGGTGGAACCGGGGCCGCCGATGCGGTCCCAGCGTTCACCGTTGTACTTGTGGATGCTGCCGGTGGACGGATCGGTCGCGTACACGGTGGCACCGCCGCCGTAGAGCTTGGTGGCGCCTCCCCACACCCTCTTCCAGCCGTCCTGGTGGGGAGACCATTCGTAGACGCCCCGGTGGTCGGCGGACAGGCCGTAGACGCCCTGGCCCGTTGCGACGATCTGTTCCAGCTCGAGTGGCGCCACCGAGTCGTGGATGCTGCCCGGCTGGTTCGAGGAGGCGGCGTTCGCGGCGGCGCCCAGGGCCAGGACTCCGACGACCAGCAGGCACAGCATGCGGAACGCGCCGTGGAATCTGCGCCACACGGTGACGGCCCGCCGGGGTTTCCGCGGGTCGAGCATGGGCTCGATGGGGTTCATTTGTGGTCCCTTCCGTGGTGGTTCGGACGAGTGCCGAAGCGGGGGGTCACGGAGCGAGCGGGCCGCCGACGCGGACCCAGGCGTTGGGCCGGCCGGTGTAGACGTGGACCCCGCTGTGGTCGGGGCTCGCGCCGTAGAGCCGGTTGGCGGTGGCGGCGAAGTCGGCGCCGGGCCCGCCGATGCGGGTCCATGTCCTGCGGGCGGGGTTGTACTGGTGGATGTCGCCGCCGTGGGAGTTGGTGGCGTAGAGGGTGTTGGCGTTGGTGTGGATGCGGCTGGTGCGGCCGCGGACTTTCACCCATGTGTCGCCCGTGCCGGTGTACTCGTACACGGCCGAGTGGTCGGGGGAGATGGCGTACAGGCGGCTGGTGGTAGCGGCGAAGCTCGTTCCGGTTCCGTGGGCCGAGGACTTGGTGAGGGGCACCGGAGTCGGTGCGGCGGGGAGGGCAGGGGACGGCGGAGCGGCACGCTTGCTGGGCGTCGGGGCAGGAGCCGGCTTGGCGGGCCGAGCCGGTGTGGTGTGGGCCGGTGCGATGGGAGCCGGCGGGGCGACGAGCTTCTTGTACCGCAGCGGGATGTACAGCGTGCGCGGGTGGCCGGCGATGCGGCTGTCGTGGATGTTCGCGCTGTCCTTGCGCGCTGGCCGGCCGCTGCGGCTCTCGCTGTAGTAGACGAAGTCGCCCTTGGCCCGGTCGGTCCAGCCGCCGAACAAGATGGCGTGGGCTGCCGGGTAGTTGAGGGCGTCACCGGCCTCCAGCTGGGAGAAGCCGGGAAGCCTGTCCGCGACACCGGGCAGTGTCCGGGTCGTGAGGCTGTCCTTGAGTTGCCAGGCCATGGAGACGAACCCGGAGCAGTCCTGCCGGTAGTGCTCGCCGGTCGCGTCGTCCTTCCACGCGTGCGACTGGCTGTAGGGGACGGCCTCCTCGACCCAGTGCTTTGCGCGGGCGATGACCTGGTCGCGGGTGACCGGGGCGCCCGGGGTGGCGGTCCGGCCGAGTGTCCCGGTCGTGGACGGGGGTCGGTTGTCGGGCTTGCTGTCGGCCTGGGCCGGGACGACGGCCAGGCCCACGGCCATGACCAGTCCCGATACGACCGCGAGGCACTTGGGCCTGCGGATGAAGTTTCCGTTCACGGTGTCCCTTCGCTGTAGTGCTCTCCGCCGTCCTGGTTGATGGAAGCGGTGGAACACCACGCTGGAACCTGGTCTGATTATCCGTAGGGGTGGAACGGGATCAGTACAGGTCAGAGGGCTGGAAGACAGCGGACAACCGCGAACTTGTGCGAACTTGCGCAGCCGCACCGGCTGCCGAAGGGGGAGAGATGAAGCGATCGGGGCGTCTTCCGGGGCCGTTGAAGGGCCGTACGGCCGAGGTCAACGCCCTCGCGCAGTTCCTGCGGGAACTGACCGAGGAGTTAACGGTGAGCGGGCTGGAGGAGCGGTACCGGCTGAGCCGGAGCGTGTGGAGCGAGTACCGCTCAGGCCTGAAGATCATCCCGCTGTCCCGTCTCACCCCGGTCGTCGAGGACCGCTTCCCGCGCGACGCCCGGACACGAGCAGAGCAACTCCGCAAAGCCCGCCGCCTCCACACTGAGGCGGTGGCATCGATGGCAGCCCTGGCACCGGCCCCCGGCCCGGTCTCTTCGGCCCCGAGTACTTCCACACCGCCTCCGGCTGCTGCTGCCCCGGACCCCGGCCGGGAGCCGGACCACGAGCCGTCGCCCGGCGAAGCGCAGGCCGCTCCGCCTCGCGAGGTCCGTCAAGAGGACGACAACACCTCCGGGTTGTCCGCGGACAACGTGCCGACCTCGCAGGATCCCGCGTCGGCAAAGGCCGCACCGGCTCCGCCGCCGGCCGCGTCCCGGCGACGCACGGACCGGTTCGGACGTTGGCGGACCCCGGCCCAGTGGGCGGCCCTCGCGGCCCTCGTCGCTGTTCTCGCCATTGTCAACGGCGAGGACCGGGGAAACGACACGGCCGACATCGCCGCTCCGTCCGAACTCGGGCCCGGTCAGGTTCAGGGCGGCGGGCCGTCGACCAGCAGCGAGCCGGTGCCGACCGGGCCGATGACCCCGGACCCGTCCGAGCCCACCGCCTCTGAGCCCGCTGCTTCTCAGGCCGCCCCGCCCGTCGCCCCGTCGGCACCTCCGGCCGCCACCCCGCAGCCGTCCGCCGACGGCATCGGTGAGCAGGCGCAGGGCATCCCCGTCGGCGGGCCGGTGCGGATCGTGAACCGGAATAGCGGATTCTGCCTGGCGGTGCCAGGAGCGAGCACCGAAGTCGTCGACCTCAACCAGTTCGGGTGCGGGAACTACCCCGACCACTTCTGGCGCCTGGAGCCCGTGGGACGTGGCGCCGGGTCCCTGTACCGGGTCGTCAACGACAACAGCGGCTTCTGCGCGGCCGTCCCCGCCGCGGACAAGGCATCGGGCGTCGTGGTCAACCAGTACCCGTGCGGTGACTACCCCGACCATCTGTGGCGGCTCGACCGCGACGGCGCCGACGAAGCCGGCCGGTCGCTGTACCGGATCGCCAACGACAACAGCGGTCTGTGCATGACGGTCGCCGGGGCGGACACCCGGCAGGCCGCGGCCGTCGTCCAGGCCCCTTGCGGGAGCCGACCCGAGCGGCAGTGGCGGCTGACCGCCCGCTGACCGGCCATAGCCCGTGCACACCTGCGGGGCTGATCCGCCCCTCTCCGCTCTCCGGGACCGGTGCGAGACTGCACGCCACGTGGCCGCACCAGACACCCAGCCGCTGGGACCGGTCTCGCCCGTCGGCCCCACGCGTGCCGGCCTGAGCATCCTTGGCCACCCCTGTCACCTGGCATCCAAGGTGCCGCCTCTCGTCGACGCAGGCCATGCAGTCCCGCAACTGCCGTTCCGGAGAGGTGGACGCGTCGGTCTCGCAGCTGATCCCGAAGGCGATCAGTACCCGCACCGTCTGCATGAGCGGCGGCCCTGTAACAGCAGTACGCCAGTGACCTCGCCTACCTGATGGCGTGGCTGCCGCTGGTACTGGCGGGCGCTTCCCTGTTCTCCCTCGACGCGATGATCGCGGCACGGCGGCGGCGTACGCCGTAGTGCAGCGCGGCCACCGTGCCCGCCACGAAAAGGCCGCAGAAGAGGAGAGGGAACGCCACCCACCAGGGGGTGTGCCAGGCGCCGCCGGCGTCACCGCCGTAGAGCAGGGCCGTGGCCAGTACGCACAGCCCTGCGAGCGCCCTCGCCGGGCGGAAGCCGTGCAGGAACGCCCGGCCGGAATCACGACCGGAATCACGGCCGAGGCCACGGCCGTTCCCACGTCCCGACTCATGACTTGGCACGGGTCACCTCCACCTGTCCGATGCCCACTTCCAGCCTCAGCTCCAGCGTGCCCGCCTCCTTCGCCCCGGCGGGCGGTCGCAGCGTGCGCAGGCGGTCCTGGCCCGGGCCGACGTCGATGTCCTCCGGGGTCTCCCCCGGAAGCCTGATGTCGCCGACGCCCACTTCGACGTCGAGCTTCACCGTCGCGTCCTTCGGGAGCACGACCACGAGCCGGCCCGCCCCGATCTCCGCCCCGGTCGACACCACCTCGCCCGCCGGAACGGCGAGTGAGGACAGATCGAGCGTGCCGACTCCGGTGCCCAGTTCGTGGAACGGATCGACGGCCGCGACCGACACCGGTCGCCAGGTCTTCTCGCCCCAGCTCGTGCTGATGTCCTTGGGCAGCGCCGACGCACCCGCGAGCAGTCCCGCGGTGACCAGCGTGAGCAGGATCGTGCCGAAGCCCGTGCGCCCCAGCAGGGAGCTGACCAGCAGGCCCAGGCCGAACACCGCCAGCGCGGCGACCAGTCCGATCTGCAGGGCCGTTCCCAGCGGCTGTTCCGCCCAGCTGAGCCCGGTCCCGAGACCGCCCGCCAGCAGCGCGAGGAGGAGGACCGGTCCTCCGATGCCCCGGGGCCCCCGGCTCTGCCGCGGCACGGGCAGCGGCGCGACGGGACCCCTCGCCTCGCCCTCGACCTCCGCGATCGCCGAGTCGGGCCCCCACAGATAGCCCGTCGCCACCGGCCCCGTCGTGCCGTCCTTGACGATCGGGTCCCGCCACCAGGAAGGGCGTTCGGGAACGGGCGGCGCCTTCGTCTCCGGCGGGGCCTCCGCGACCGCGTGCGCCGTCGCGGCGTCCATCGGCGCGCCGTCGGTCGTGACGAGCCGACGGCGCTGGGACCACACGGCCGCGCCGGCGACGGCCAGCGACAGCAGAGCGGCAAAGAAGAGCGTGCCGCCGTTGCCGAGCATCGAGAGGAAGATCCCGCACCCGATCAGGGCGAGCAGCACGGCGGTCAGCGACGCGCCGTCCACCCGGCCCGACAGCAGCCGCCGGACCTCGTTCTCCTCGTCGTCGTCCGACGGGAGCAGCAGCCAGGCGAACCCGTAGAAGATCAGTCCGATGCCACCGGTCACCGAGAGCACGCCGACGGCGATCCGGAAGATCACCGGGTCCACGTCGCAGTGGCGGCCCAGCCCGCCGCACACACCGGCCACCACCTTGTGGCGGGGCGAGCGGCGCAGCTGGAGCGTCTCGGGGGGCGGGACGGTCGGCTGCTCTGTCATGTGTCCATGGTGACGGGCCGCGCGGTGCGACGGGACCCCGGCCGACCCTGGTGGTTCCCTGATATCCGGCACACGGACCACCGGGGGATCCGGGGGCCGTTTAAGGGACGACCCTGATACCGCGCCCCGTCCCCGCGTGTGACGATCGGTACATGCCAGTCGCCACTTCCAGAGCCACCGGCTCCTCCCGCGTCCCCCCGCCGGAGGAGCCGGCTCTGCGCAAGCTGTACCGCAGCGCCGACGGGCGGATGCTGGGTGGCGTGGCGCGCGGCCTGGCAGGACATCTGGGGCTGCCCGTGGTCTGGGTGCGCCTCGTCTTCCTCGGGCTGTTCCTGGCCGACGGCCTCGGCGCGGTGCTCTACGCGGTCTTCTGGATCGTCGTGCCGCTCGGCGTCGGCGGCAGGGCCGCGGAACCACGCTCGGTGTTCGAGACCACGCCCGACGGCCGCCGCCGGCTGCGCAAGCCGGACAAGGGCCAGCTCTTCGCCGTCGCCGCACTGCTCTTCGGCGCCGCGGTCTTCGTCGGCAACGTCGACCTGCGGGGCAGCAACCGCTACGTGTGGCCCACCCTGCTCATCGGCGCGGGCGTCGTCCTGGTGTGGCGGCAGGCGGACAACGCCCGCCGCGCCCGCTGGACCGAGGTCGGCCGCCGCCGCCGGCTGCTCCAGCTGGCCCGGGCGCTGGCGGGTGTCGCCCTCGTCGGCGTGGGACTGACCGTCTTCATGGTGGTGCGCGGCTCCGCGGCCCAGTTGGGCAACGTGCTGACCGCCGCCGTCGCCGTCATCGCGGGCGTCGCGCTGCTCGCGGGCCCCTGGCTGGTGCGGATGACGCAGGATCTCTCAGAGGAGCGGACCATGCGCATCCGGGCCCAGGAACGGGCCGAGGTCGCCGCGCACGTCCACGACTCCGTACTGCACACGCTCACCCTGATCCAGCGGAACGCCGACGACGCGGGCGAGGTCCGCAGGCTCGCCCGCGCACAGGAGCGGGAGCTGCGAAACTGGCTCTACAAGCCGGAGGGCACCGGCAAGGAAGAGGACCAGGAGCCCGACACCCTGGCGGAGGCGGTCAAGAGGACGGCCGCCGAGGTCGAGGACAAGCACGGGGTACCGCTCGAGGTCGTCGTGGTCGGCGACTGCCCGCTCGACGAGAAGCTGGCCGCCCAGATGCAGGCCGCACGCGAGGCCATGGTCAACGCGGCCAAGTACGGTGGCGCGGGAGGGGCGGTGCAGGTGTTCGCGGAGGTGGAGGGCCGTACGGTCTTCGTGTCCGTGAGGGACCGCGGGCCGGGCTTCGACCCGGACGCGGTACCGGAGGACCGGATGGGCGTCAGAGAATCGATCATCGGCCGTATGCAGCGCAACGGCGGGACGGCGCGGCTGCGCTCCGTGCCCGGGGACGGCACGGAAGTGGAGCTCGAGATGGAGAGGGCGGACGGATGACCGAGGCCGCAGAACAGACCATGGAGCGACGGGTGCGGGTCGTGCTCGTCGACGACCACCGGATGTTCCGCACCGGTGTCCAGGCGGAGATCGGGCAGACCGAGCGCACCGGGGTCGAGGTCGTCGGCGAGGCCGCCGACGTCGACCAGGCGGTCACGGTGATCACGGCGACCCGGCCGGAGGTCGTCCTGCTCGACGTGCACCTGCCCGGTGGCGGCGGGGTCGAGGTGCTGCGCCGCTGCGCCGCGTTGATGGGGTCGGCGGAGAATCCGGTGCGCTTCCTCGCGTTGTCGGTCTCCGACGCCGCGGAGGACGTGATCGGCGTGATCCGGGGCGGCGCCCGCGGCTACGTCACCAAGACGATCACCGGCGCGGACCTGGTCGACTCGGTCTTCCGGGTGCAGGACGGCGACGCGGTGTTCTCGCCGCGGCTGGCGGGGTTCGTACTGGACGCGTTCGCCTCGACGGACGCGCCGCCGGTCGACGAGGACCTGGACCGGCTGACCCAGCGGGAGCGGGAGGTGCTGCGGCTGATCGCGCGCGGATACGCGTACAAGGAGATCGCCAAGCAGCTGTTCATCTCGGTGAAGACCGTGGAGTCGCACGTGTCCGCGGTGCTGCGCAAGCTGCAGCTGTCCAACCGGCACGAGCTGACCCGGTGGGCGACGGCCCGCCGCCTGGTGTGACGGGCCGTCATCCTGCCTACGTGAGGGACATGTCGGTCTTGTTGCCGACGCGGGTGTAGCCGATGGCGGCGTAGACGCGTTCGACGTCCGCGTCGCCGGGTTCCAGCCAGACCGTTCGGCAGCCCCGGTCGAAGGCCCGGGCCGTCAGGTACGCGGAGAGTGCGGCGCCGATGCCCCTGCGGCGGTGGGAGGCGGCGACCGCGAGACCGGTCAGCTCGCTCAGGCCGTCCACCGGGATCGAGCAGCTGCCGGCGGCGACCGGGGTGCCGTCCGTCGTGTCCGTGGCGAGGACCGCGACGCCGCCGCCCTCCGTGACCTTGCGCAGGCCCCCGATCTCGCCCTCGGTCGCCTCGCCCTCCATCCCGTACCCGGCATGCTGCACACCGGCCGCGGCACGGTAACCGGCCTCGTCCGACAGCACGGTGAAGGCGATGCCCGGCACCTGCGGCGGCGTCAGCAGCGCCTGGGGCGGGCAGGCGAGCAGCGGGGCGCGGCGCTCGACCGTGAAACCGGCCTCCAGCAGGGCCGGTTCGAGGCCGGGTGCGCAGGACGGCAGGAACTCCAGGCGCGGCAGCCGCTCCCGTTCACGGAACACCTCGATCAGGGCCTTGATCTCGTCGGCGGTCGGCGAGGCGCCGTGGTCCGGCACGGCGTAGTTGACCGGCGGGATCGGCCAGTCGGCGTCGTAGCGCACGGTGAAGGGGCCGACGCGTACATGGCCGGGGGAGCGGAGTGCGAGTGCGCGCACATAGTTCTGGACGTCGAGGTCCACGTACGTCTCCTGCTGGTCGGGCGTCTGGGACGGACCCCGGGATGGTGGCACCGCGGGGGGCGCGGGGCAAGCCGGTTTCGGCCCGGGCCGAACGGACGTCACGCGGGCCGGGTGGCTCCGGCGAACGGCATCCGGTCGATCGGCGCGACCCGTACCGGCGCTCCGGGGCGCGGGGCGTGGATCATCTGTCCGCCGCCGATGTAGAGGCCGACGTGTGTGACGCCGGAGTAGAAGAACACCAGGTCGCCCGGCGCGAGCCGGGAACGCGGAATGCGCTCGCCCGCGTTGATCTGGGTGTACGTGGTGCGCGGCAGTGAGACCCCGGCGGAGCGCCAGGCCGCCTGGGTGAGGCCCGAGCAGTCGTAGGACCCGGGACCGGTCGCACCCCACACGTAGGGCCGGCCCAGCGCTCCGTACGCATAGGCGACGGCCTGGGCGGCCCGGCTGCCTGGGGCCTTGAGCGGACCGCGGGGAGTGCCGGCGCGGTCGGCGTGGGCGGCGCCGTTCGACGGCGCACCGTCGTACGCGGCGCGCTGCTCGGCCGTCAGCTCGGCCAGCAGGCGCTCGGCGGCCGCGAGTCTGTCCCGGACCGTGGTCCTGTGCCGGGCGAGTTCCGTCCGGTGGGCCTCGAGCGCGGTGATCCTCTCGCCGGCCTCCGCCTTGAGCCGCGCCAGTTCCATCAGCTGCCGGTGCACACCGGCGATCGCGGCCGCCTGCCGTGCGCCGGTCCGTTCGGCGAGTGCGGCGCGCTCCAGGTACTCCTCCGGGTCGGAGGTGAGGGCGAGACGCAGGCCGGGGTCCATGCCGCCGTCCCGGTACTGGGCGGTGGCGATCGAACCGAGGGCGTTGCGGGAGGCGTTCAGCCGTTCCGTCCTGCGGGCCGACTCGTCGCGCAGCGCGTCCAGCGACCCGCGGGCGCTCGCCTCCTGCTCCTTGGCGCCGTTGTACTTGTCGGTGGCGGCCTCGGCCTCCTGGTACAGGGTGTCGACCCTGGCCTTGATCTGGGCGGGAGTGAGGCGGGGTTCGGCGTGGCCCGTGCTCTCGAGGACGGTGCCGCTCGCGGCGCCGGCGAGCACGACGGTGACCGCGGTACGGGCGGCCGGCCCGCCGAACGGGCGCTGTCTGGGTTTCCGGTGCGCTGCCACGAGGGCTTCCACGTCCTTCCGTCGTCCCTGCCGCCGCGGCTTGTGCGTGTCCGGCGGCGGGCCGCACAGGGGAGCGGCCCGCCGCCGGATCTCCCGGCGGTGGCGGCCGAGTGCCGTCCGGCTGCACAACGGCGGGTGGGGATTCGGCCACCTGGGGCAGGACGCTAAACCTCGCGGTCACGAGGCCGGGGCAGAAGGACCGTGAATCACCGAAGTTGGACATTCGGGAACGGTTGGTGAACGGTCGTCCGGCGTCGCGGGGCCGCATCGGCGCCGGGGTCCGACCGATCCGGCCGAACCGACCCACCTGCCCAACAGGCGGTGATATGGGGAGGGTTAGGCTCCGGCCATGGACGTACTGATCAATGTCTTCGTCGCACTGCACATCATCGGCATCGCCTCGCTGCTGGGCGGGTTCCTGACCCAGATGAAGGCGATGGGCGAGGGCACGGCCCGCTTCAGCCCCGCGATGCTGCACGGTGCGCTGACCATGCTGCTCACGGGCATGGTGCTGGTGGGGCTGAACCAGGCGGACGACCAGACGGTGAACAACCTCAAGATCGGCGTCAAGCTGGCGGTCCTGGTGGTGATCCTCGGCCTGGTGTACGTCAAGCGGGACGAGGAGAAGATCGACAAGGCGCTGTTCGGCGCGGTGGGCGGTCTGACGGTGGTCAACATCTTCATTGCGACGCTCTGGACCTGACCGCCGCCCGGGCATGACGGCGTCCGGGCATGACGGCGTCCGGGCATGACGGTGCCCGGGCGGTCGAGCCGCCCGGGCACCGTGACGTCCGGGTCAGGCGGGGCGGACGCTGCCGTAGATCGGCATGTAGTAGATCGACTCCTCGCGGACGTTCGCACCCGGCTTGGGGGCGTGGATCATTTTGCCGTCGCCGATGTAGATGCCGACGTGGCTGATGTCGTCGTAGAAGAACACCAGGTCGCCGGGGAGCAGCTCAGCCGTCTGGACGCGGGTGCCGACCTTCACCTGGTCCCAGGTGGTGCGCGGCAGGTCCACGCCCGCCGCCTTCCACGCGGCCTGGGTGAGGCCGGAGCAGTCGTAGGAGCTGGGCCCCGTCGCGCCCCAGACGTACGGCTTGCCGATCTGGGCGCGGGCGAACGCGAGGACCTTGTCGGCCTTGGCGGCGTACGTGCCGTCGTCCGTGCCGGTGCCGGTGCCCGGCTGCGTGGTGCCCGTTTCGGGAGTGGTCTCGCGCTCCTGACGCTGCCGCTCGGCCTCCGCCCTGGCGCGGGCCTCCGCCTCGGCCTTCTCCTCGGCCTTGCGGCGGGCCTCCTCCTCCTTCTTCCGCTCGATCGCGGCGAGCCGGGCCTTCTCCTCCGCCGTCAGCTTCGACAGCAGGGTGCGTGCCTCCGCGAGCTTGGCCTGCACGGTCTGCTTGCTGGTGCGCAGCGCCTCCTGGGAGGCCGTGAGGGACTCGAGGCGCTTCGTCGCCTCCGCACGCTGCTTGGCGGCCGCCGCCCGCTCCGTCTCGTACGCGGTGACGGCGGTGCGCTGCTGGTCCGTCATCCGGTCCATCAACTGCGTCTGGTCGAAGTACGCCTGCGGACTGTCCGCGAACATCAGTGCCGCGGTGGGCGTGACGGAGCCGGTGCGGTACTGGGCGGCGGCGTAGCTGCCGAGGGCGCGACGGGTCTCGTTCAGCTGCTCGGCGCGCTTGGCCGTCTCGTCCAGCAGCCGGTCCACCTCCTGGCGCTTCTCGGCGGTGGCTTCCTTGGCCTTGTTGAACTCCTGCGTGGCGCTGCCCGCCTGCCGGTACAGGTCGTCGACCTTCTTCTGCACCTCTTCGATGCTGGGCTTCGGCTCGGCGGGCGCGGCGGTGGCGCTCTGTGACGAGAGCAGAGTCACACCCGCTAGGGCTGCCGTGGTGAACCCGACGGCGGGGGAGGGCTTTGCGGTTCGGCTGCGGGTCCTGCGATGCGACGCCAAGGCCGGCATCTCCTTCTTCCGTGGACCGCCTACCGGGTTAGCTGTCGGGTTCGGGCGAACGGAAGACGCCCTACGGACCTCGCTGAGCGCGGTCCGATTCACCCCGGTTCTGCATGGTGGGTCCCCGGTTCCGAACTCCGTTGGAGGGAGGCCGGATTCGGCGCAGGCCGCCCGTCTCGACGTGGTTCGCCGGGAGGGGTACGGGCCGCCTGGTCGAGCACGCTAGCCAACTCGTGTATCTGCTGTGAAGGTTGATGTTCGATATGTCCGATACATTTTCGTGACCTTTTTCCGTGGGCGGCCCGCGAGCGGCAGCCGGTCGCCTGGTGGATTCGTCCCGTCACGTACCGTGGCCCGCCCACGGGTGTCCCGGTGCGGCCACGGATTGTCGGTCCGGCCGCCTAGACTCGTTAAGCGATGAGCAGCCTCTTTGACGACAGCTTCCTGGCGGACCTCCGGCCCGACGCGGACGAGCCCCCGCCGCCCCCCGAGGAATCGGCACCGGAGCAGCTTCCGGACGACCTCTTCCAGGGTGCGTTCGACGTGCCTCCGGCCCGTGACGGCTACTACCGGGACGGCGCGCCGCGCCCCGTCGTGGACCCGGCCGCGCTGCTGGAGGGGCTGAACGAGCAGCAGCGTGCCGCCGTCGTGCACACAGGGTCACCGTTGCTCATCGTGGCCGGGGCCGGCTCCGGCAAGACCCGGGTGCTCACGCACCGTATCGCCCACCTGCTGGGGACCCGCCACGTCCACCCCGGCCAGATACTGGCGATCACCTTCACCAACAAGGCCGCCGGCGAGATGAAGGAGCGCGTCGAGCAGCTGGTGGGTCCCCGTGCGAACGCGATGTGGGTCATGACCTTCCACAGCGCGTGCGTGCGCATCCTGCGGCGCGAGTCGAAGAAGCTGGGCTTCACCTCGTCGTTCTCGATCTACGACGCGGCCGACTCGAAGCGGCTGATGTCGCTGGTCTGCCGTGATCTCGACCTGGACCCGAAGAAGTTCCCCCCGAAGTCCTTCAGTGCCAAGATCTCCAACCTGAAGAACGAGCTGATCGACGAGGAGACCTACGCCGACCAGGCTCTCGGGGCCGGCGGCTCCGGGGGAGGGTTCGAGAAGACGCTGGCCGAGGCGTACCGGATGTACCAGGCGAGGCTGCGCGAGGCCAACGCCCTGGACTTCGACGACATCATCATGACGACGGTCCATCTGCTCCAGGCGTTCCCGGACGTCGCCGAGCACTACCGGCGCCGCTTCCGGCACGTCCTCGTCGACGAGTACCAGGACACCAACCACGCCCAGTACACGCTCGTGCGCGAGCTGGTGGGCACGGGTTACGAGGACCTGGACCCGGCCGAGCTGTGCGTCGTCGGTGACGCCGACCAGTCGATCTACGCCTTCCGCGGCGCGACCATCCGCAACATCCTCCAGTTCGAGGAGGACTACCCGGACGCCACCACGATCCTGCTGGAGCAGAACTACCGCTCCACCCAGACGATCCTGTCGGCCGCCAACGCCGTCATCGAGCGCAACGAGTCCCGCCGCCCCAAGAACCTGTGGACGAACGCGGGCGAGGGCGCGCAGATCACCGGCTACGTCGCGGACACCGAGCACGACGAGGCCCAGTTCGTCGCCGACGAGATCGACCGGCTCACCGACCAGGGCGAGGCGAAAGCCGGTGACGTCGCCGTCTTCTACCGCACGAACGCCCAGTCGCGCGTGTTCGAGGAGATCTTCATCCGCGTCGGCCTGCCCTACAAGGTCGTCGGCGGTGTCCGCTTCTACGAGCGCAAGGAGGTCCGCGATGTGCTGGCCTACCTGCGCGTTCTCGCCAACCCCGAGGACAACGTCCCGCTGCGCCGCATCCTGAACGTGCCCAAACGCGGCATCGGCGAGCGCGCGGAGGCGATGATCGACGCGCTCGCACTCCGGGAGAGGATCACCTTCCCGCAGGCCCTGCGGCGCGTCGACGAGGCGTACGGCATGGCGGCCCGCTCGGCGAACGCGGTCAAGCGGTTCAACGTGCTGATGGAAGAGCTGCGCACCATCGTCGACTCGGGTGCCGGCCCCGCGGTCGTGCTCGAGGCGGTTCTGGAGCGGACGGGCTACCTCGCCGAGCTGCAGGCGTCCACGGACCCGCAGGACGAGACCCGTATCGAGAACCTCCAGGAACTGGCTGCCGTGGCGCTCGAGTTCGAGCAGGACCGCGGTGAGGAGGAGGGCACGGGCACGCTCGCGGAGTTCCTGGAGAAGGTCGCGCTCGTCGCCGACTCCGACCAGATCCCCGACGAGGACGCGGAGGGAACCGGTGTCATCACGCTGATGACACTGCACACCGCCAAGGGCCTCGAATTCCCCGTCGTGTTCCTCACCGGCATGGAGGACGGCGTCTTCCCGCACATGCGGGCGCTCGGACAGACCAAGGAGCTCGAGGAGGAGCGGCGCCTGGCCTACGTCGGCATCACCCGCGCCCGCGAACGGCTCTATCTGACCCGCTCGTCGATGCGCAGCGCATGGGGCCAGCCCTCGTACAACCCGCCGTCGCGCTTCCTCGAGGAGATCCCCGGTCAGCACCTGACCTGGAAGCGCACGGGCCCGATGGCCGCGCCCGCCGGGCCGACGTCCAAGATCGCGTCCTCGCTCTCCTCGTCCCGCTCGCGCGGCGGTGCCTCGGGCTTCGCCACGCGGCGTACGAGCGACAAGCCGGTGATCTCCCTGGTGGTGGGCGACCGGGTCACCCACGACCAGTTCGGTCTGGGCACCGTGGTCGAGGTGAAGGGCATGGGCTCCGAGGCCCAGGCGACGATCGACTTCGGGGACGAGAAGCCCAAGCGGCTGCTGCTGCGGTACGCCCCGGTCGAGAAGCTCTGACGGCGAAAGCCGGCCCCTTCGGGGGCCGGCTCACGTCGGTAGGACTTCTGCTGCCTGCCGCTCGGCAGGCTACGTGGGGTCGAGGCCGTGGCTGCGAAGCCAGGGCAGCGGGTCGATGGCCGCGCCGCCGCCGGGCCGGACCTCGAAGTGCAGGTGCGGGCCCGTGGAGTTGCCGGAGTTGCCCGAGTAGGCGATCACGTCACCGGCCTTGACCGTACCCGAGCGGATCTTGGTGCTGCTCAGGTGGCAGTACCAGGTCTCCGTGCCGTCGGCCGCGGTCACGATGGCCATGTTGCCGTAGGCGCCGTTCCACTGGGTGCGGACGGTGCCGTCCGTCGCCGCCATGACCTCGGTGCCGTACTGGACGGGGAAGTCGATACCGGTGTGCAGTGACATCCAGTTGACGCCGGACTGACCGTAGCGCGCGCTGAGCTGGTGCAGCTTCACCGGCAGCATGAACTTGGGGCGCAGCGCCTCACGGCGGGCGGCCTCCTCCTCGCGCTTCTTCTTCTCCGCGGCCTGACGCGCCTTGAGATCGATGCGTTCCTGGGTGCGGGAGGCGCGGTCGCCGAAGTCACGGGCGTCGGCGCTGAGCGCGGCGAGCTGGGTGTCCATGGCGTTGTTCGCCTCGACCGGCTTCACGGAAGCGGGGTCGGGGGCCGCCACGTTGCTCTTGTCGTCCTGCGGCTCGCTGCCGAGGCCGCTGACCGACGCGGCGGCGACACCTGCGACGCCCATCACGCAGGCGGAGGGCACGGCGACGGTGAGGAGCGCCGAGCGCCTGGCCGGTGTACGGCGGCGGCCACGGCTTCCGCCGGCGCGGCGAACCGGCCGGGGAACGACGGGGGTGGCGGGCACGACCGGTACGGCGTCCATGGTCCGGGTCAGTGCGTCATGATCGGACTCGGCGCCGTCCTGCGGGGGTTCGGAGTCGCTCTCGGCTGCCGCCTCGTGCTCGGGACGGTACTCCGCGTACTCCGCGTACTCCGAGATCTGGCCGTCGTGCGCGCCCTCTGCCTCGAAGTCCGTTCCCGTCTCGGCCTGCGGCTGCGCCTCGAAGGCGTAGGCGTCCTCGTACGTGCCGTTCGTCCCGTAGGCGTCGTTCGTCTCGTACGTGCCGTATGTCTCGTGCTGCTCGTACTCGGTGGCCTGGGTGAACCCCTGCTCCGGAGCGAACTGTTGCGGGACGAGGCCGTCCGGCGTGGCGGAGTTCCACGCCGTGGCGTCGTACGTGCCGCTGTCGAAGGTGCCGGGTGCCCATTGGCCGGTCGCGTCATGGGTGAAGGTCGCCGCGGCCGTCTCGTACTGGCCGGTCCCGCCCGCCTCGTTCCACGCGCCGGCGTCCCACTGGCCGGTGGTGTCGTACTGCGCGTACTGCTGCTGGGGCTCGTACGACTGCTGTTCGTACTGCTCGTACTGTTCGAACTGCTGAGCCTGCTGCGGCTGTTGGGCCTGCTGCGCCGATGCGTAGCCGTCGTAACCGACGGTCCCGTGGGCACCGGTGTCCCATTGGGACGAGTCGTACTGGCCGCTGTGCCCCGCTTCGTAACTGCCCGGCATGGCGCCGAAGAGCGGGTCCGAGTCGTAGCTGCCGGTGGCATAGCCGTCGTACCCGGCGTGGGCGTGCTGGTCGTTCACCAACTTCTCTCTCGCCTCGGCAGCAGGACCTGATTCTGCGGGTCCGCCTGTTTGCACGGGGGGTCCCGGGGGGAAGCAGTGGCGCGACTGTACCCGGCGGTACGCGACGGCGACAATCTTCGGCGGGATCTACGCAATCAGGAAACGGGCATTCAGTCGCGTTTCGGCGGTCCAAGGGCGGAGCTTTGGCCCTACGTTCGAGAAGTGTTCGAAGATTTGGCGGCGATCGGTCACTTCAAGCGACGGAAGCGGCCCCGGAGGAAGAGTCCGCCTCCGACACGCCCGACTCGAGGGCGTCGCGGATGCCGTCGGCCACCGCGGGGTGAACCGGCAGTGCGAGATGGCCGATTCCGCTCACTTGCACGTTCTGTACGAGTAGGTCTGGATGGTCGAGGCGGGCCGTCTCGACCGGCACCATGATCCGGTCCAGATCGCTCCAGAAGCTGACGAACCGGGTGCGGCAGCCGGGTGCCGGCAGACGCAGCTCCGCGATCACCGACGAGTCCGGACGCATCTGCCGCACGATCGGGTGCGCGCTCGCGAGCCTGGCGACGGTCGTGCCGCGGTGCGGCGTGCCGAGCGTCACCAGGGTGCGGACGCGGCGGTCCCCGCCGAGCCGCTGGACGTAGTAGCGGGCGATCAGACCGCCGAGACTGTGCCCGACGATGTCGACCTGGTGCCTGCCGGTGCGCGCGCAGATCTCCTCTATGTGGCGGCCGAGGAGATCCGCCGCGGCACGGATGTCGCAAGTGAGCGGTGAGTAGTTGAGGCACTCGACGTGATGGGGGCCCTGCCGGGCGAGGGCCCGGCGGAGCAGTACGAACACGGAGCGGTTGTCGACGAAGCCGTGCAGCAGGACCGTCGGCACGACCGCCGCACCCTTCCCCAGGCCCGGTCCGCGAACGGCGCGGGAGCGGCGCTCGGGGGTGAGCCCGGTGGGATACAGGAGCAGATGCCCGGCGAGGATCACCAGCTCCAGCGCCGTGGCCCGCAACAGCGCGGCGGGCAACTGCGGAACGAAGGGCAGGGTCCTGAGAAAAGGCAGAGCCTTCACGTCGACCTCCCGTCGGCACGGCGGGGGCGGCTCTCCCCGCGTGCCCTCATGGGAAGCGCGCGCGCCCGCGGACGGTGCGGTCGTCTCTCCACGGTGTCGGTGCCGCACCACCGTGCCGTGCGGCTGGCGGCACGGTGGTACGACGACCTGTTGTGGACCTGCGGCGACTCCCCGCGCGACGCTGCCTGCGGGGGCCGCGCGGGGGGCGTGCGCGATGCCTGTAGCGGGTACGACGCTCAGCGAAAAATGTCCCAGGTGTGATTTCCCCCTCCCCGCGCACCGCGAAACGGCCGCTTGCGGGATGCTGGAGATAACGTTCGTTCACTCTCCGCGCCTCCGTACGGGTCGCGGGGACCCAGGAGGCAGTGATGGGTGTGACTGGTCCGATCCGCGTGGTGGTGGCCAAGCCGGGTCTCGACGGCCACGACCGCGGCGCCAAGGTCATCGCGCGGGCGCTGCGCGACGCCGGCATGGAGGTCATCTACACCGGGCTCCACCAGACGCCCGAGCAGATCGTCGACACGGCGATTCAGGAGGATGCCGACGCGATCGGCCTCTCGATCCTCTCCGGCGCGCACAACACGCTCTTCGCCAAGGTCATCGAGCTCCTGAAGGACCGCGACGCGGAGGACATCAAGGTCTTCGGCGGCGGGATCATCCCGGAGGCGGACATCGCGCCGCTGAAGGACAAGGGCGTCGCGGAGATCTTCACACCGGGCGCGACGACGACGTCGATCGTGGCCTGGGTCAACGCGAACGTCCGCGTGCCGGCGTAACCGGGCGGAGCCCGGTCTTTGCGTGTCTCGGGCCGGGCCCGGTCGTGTTGCTTGGCGTCTTCCGGGCGTGGCCCGGTCGGGTCTCGGGCGTTGCCCGGTCCGTGTTGCTTGGTGTCCGGGTGCCGCTCCGGGGGGCATGTCCGGGACTGCTTTCCCGAACCTGCCTCCCCCTAGGCTCACGACGCCTTACGTCCCGAACACGCCCCCTGCGCGTCCCCCTCCCCCGGCCCACGCCCCCGCCGGAGCGCCGGTGCAGGCGCCTGCCCCGTACCCCGGCAGCGGATCTACCTGCGGGTGGGCCGGCCCCCGGTGACGGGACTGTCAGCCTGTCAGGACTGGCGGGCCGTCCCTGTGCCTGGGCGGCACCCGTGGCCCGTTGAGGGCGCGTCACCCCGCACCCAGCGGCGACGGGTTCGCTCACGCGGGCGGGGCGGGAGCCGATGGGCCGGCGAGGGGCCCCTCCCGATACCCGGCACGGGCCTTGGGAACGACCAGGACTGGCACGGGGCCCACCGGCGGGAGGGGGGCGGGGGCGGAGGAGGGGGGTGAGCGGACGTAGAGCGTCGTAAGCCTAGGGGGACGCAGGCTCGGGAAAGCAGTCCGCGATCCCCCCTCCGCAGCCACCGACCCCCGCGCCACCCACAACCCGACCGCGCCCCACCGGCGCGCACCGCAGCCACCGACCCCCGCACCACCCACACACCCCATCGGAACAACCGCGCCGCTACGGCGCGAGTTCGGCGTGCATCGTCGCGCGCAGACGCAACGTGGAGACCAGCCGCTGGAACGCCTCCGACCAGTACCCTCCCGCCCCCGGTGACGCGTCCTCCTGCTCGTCCGGCGTCGCCGTGAGAGCCTCCAGCCGCCCGGCCTCGTCGGGGGACAGGCAGCGTTCCGCGAGCCCCATGACACCGCTGAAGCTCCACGGGTAGCTGCCGGCGTCGCGGGCGATGTCGAGCGCGTCGACGACGGCCCGGCCCAGCGGCTCCGCCCACGGCACCTCGCACACGCCGAGCAGCTGGAACGCCTCGGACAGGCCGTGCGCGGCTATGAACCGGGCGACCCATGAGGCGCGTTCCCCGTCCGGCAGGGTCGCGAGGAGTTTGGACCGCTCGGCCGGCGACGTCGTGCCCGGCCCGGTCGACGGTGGCGCGGCCGGCGGCCCGAGGAGGGCGCGGGACCAGTCGGCGTTGTGCTGGCGGACCGCCGCCCGGCACCATGCGGCGTGCAGTTCGTCCGCCCAGTCGTCGGACACCGGCAGTGCGACGATCTCGTCGGCCGAGCGCCCGCCGAGCCGGTCCCGCCACACGGACAGGGGGGCGGCCTCGACCAGTTGACCGAGCCACCACGACCGTTCGCCGCGTCCTGCCGGGGGGTTCGGCACGATGCCGTCCCGTTGCATGTCCGCGTCGCATTCGTGCGGCGCCTCCACGACGATCACCGGCTGCGCGTCGCCGCTGCGGTCCATCGCGACGCAGGACGCGGCACGTCCGGCCATTCGTCCGGCGAGGGTGGAGTGCGGCAGGGCGGAGAGGAGTTCGGCCGCTGTGGACCGGACGTTGCGGCTGCGGTCGGACAGTGCCTGCTCGAGGAACGGCTCGTCGTCGTCGGACAGTTCGGCCCGGAGTGAATCGAGGAACATCAGCCGGTCCTCCGCACGCTCCGTGGACCAGGTGGAGCCGAGCAGTCGCAGCGCCGCGCCGGCGTCGTGGGCGCGCACAGCCGCGAGCAGTGCGACGCGTTCCGCGAACAGTCCCTCGTCCCAGAGCTTTCGCACGGCGTCTTCGTCCTCGGGCCGTGGCATGGCGGACCCCCGGGATCCGCCGCGCAGGGCGAACTTCCACTCGGGGTTGAGCCGGGCGAGCCAGATTCCGCGCGGTCCGGCGAACGCCAGGGCCTGCGGACGCAGGTCCGTACGCGCGCGAGCCGCGTCCAGCAGCGCGGGGAGCGCGGATTCCGGAGCCCGGTAGCCGTGCTCGTCGGCGGCGGCGAGCCATTGGGGGAGCAGTTCGGTCAGGTCGGGGGCGGTGCCGCGTCTGCCTGCCGATCCCGAGGGTCCGGATCGGTCGGCCAGCAGTTGGGCGAGGCGTCGCCGAGCGGGCGCCGGCAGGGCGCGGCGCGCATCGTGGGGCGCGGGCTCGGGCGGTGTGCCGCCGGCTGCCCGCGTCGCGGGAAGCAGCCCCGCCCGGCGCCGCACGGTGTGCAGCGCGGCCGCGTCGAGCAGGGCGACGGCCGGCTCCTTGCCGGCGGGTGTCGTGCCGGCCGGCGGCGTCCGGCGGTCGGTGCCGAGCAGGGCCGAGGTGACGAGCTCTTCCCACGGCGAGGTACGAGCGGTGCTGGTCATGAATCCCCCAGTGTTCAGATCAGCGGGACTGTCTCCGACATGTCCCCGGGCCAGGCGGTCAGCGGCACGAAGCCTCGGTGGCCGAACTCACCGAAGACCGTGAGAGGCCGGCCTCCGGCGAGCGCGACGAGCTTCCACAGCCCCGGACGGCCGAGTGCGACGGCGGCGACGGGCAGGGCGTCGCCGTCGGCGTCCACGAGCTGCCAGCCGTCCCCGTCGGGCACGGGTGTCACGTCGGTGAGCGTGACCGGCCAGGAATCCAGCCAGGGGTCGTCGCGCAGGGCCCGTCCGTAGGCGTCGACCGCCGATGCGCACGGCCCGCCCGGTGGTGGCGTGTCGATGGCGACCGGCGGGGTGAACTGCTCGCCCAGCTCTCCGCGCGGCCGGCTGCCCTCGTACGCGGTGATCTCGGCGTCGATCATCAGCCCCACGGGCAGGGCCGACTGCGGCGGGCGGCCCGCCGCGCCGAACGAGAGCAGCAACGCGGCTTGTCGTGACCGGCGCCCGTACAGCCAGATGCGGCGGGTGGTGAGCTTGCCGTCGGAGGAGTCGTACTGAGCGAGGACGAGCCACTGGTCCCGGACGGCGGGGCCCCGCGCGGGCGAGGGGAGCCCGACCCGGGTGCGGACGGTTGCGGCCAGCGGCTCCGGCAGCCGTTCGCGCGCCAGCCAGGCGGAGTCCAGCAGATGGACCATGGAGCACTCCTCCAGCAGCCGGACCGGCCAGCCGGTCCCGGAGCCGACGACGGCCCCCAACTCGCGGACGCGCGTGGCGAGTCCCGGAGCCTGGGCGTCGACCATCCGGGCGGCGGTCTCCTCCCACAGGCCGTACCCGGACTGTTCGGCGGCGGCGAGGCCGCCCCGCAGCAGGTCGGCGAGCCGCTGTTCCAGCTCGGTGGCGCCCGCCGTGATTCGCTCCGCGCGGCGCTCGGCACGCCGTCCGGCGGCTTCCGGGTCGACGCTCTTCGCGGCCGTGCCGGAGCCGGTGTTCGCCCCTTCCTTGCCGGCGGCGCGGTCCCTGCGTCCGGACAGCCATTCCTCCGCCCAGTCCGGCACGGAGTCGCAGTCCCCCACGGTCCGCTCGTCGGACGCCCAGAGCAGCAGCAGGCCCAGCGCGTGCTTGCACGGGAATTTCCGGCTGGGACAACTGCACTTGTAGGCCGGGCCGGTGATGTCGATCACGGTCCGGTAGGGCTTGCTTCCGCTTCCTTTGCACAGGCCCCACACGGCCCCCGACTCGTCGCAGCCCGCGGACGACCAGGGGCCCGCCGCGCCCAGCTTGCTTCCTGCCCTGCGTGACGCCTCGTCAGGCGCGAGTGACAGCACCTGCTCCGTGGCCCATCGGGCCCGCTGAGTCATGATGCGCGACTCCGTTCCCCCGTTTGTCAGAAGCATGGGAACGACGCTACGACCGACCACTGACAATCGTCCCGGCCGGGCGAATTCCCCGACGTCATAACGCTGTTGGCTCCGCCCTGCCTTTGCTGCGTTGAGTTCGACGGTAAATCAGGGTTTTCGGGGGGATATTCCATGAAGCGCTCGACCCGCACGGCGCTCCGCGGCGCCATGGCCGCCGGCCTCGTCGCCGCTCTGGCCCTCGCCCTCGGCGCGTGTTCCGACGACGTGGTCGAGCAGGTCGACCAGGCGGTCGACGAGACGTACGAGGTGACGTACGAGGTCACCGGCAGCAGCGTCGAGTCGATCCAGTTCCACGGCGGTGGCGGCGATGCGCTGAACCCGAGGACCGAGACGGTGGAAGGGCCGACCCTGCCGTGGAGGAAGACCGTCACGCTGCGCGGCATCATGCCCGCGGCCGTGATGCCGGTCGCCGCCGACCCCGCCGGCGCCGAGGTCGTCTGCCGGATCACGCACAAGGGCAAGGTTCTCGCCGAGGAGAACGGCGAAGGCCTGGTGACGTCGGGCGGTTGTGTGGCGGAGTCCCCGGTCGGCGGCTGACGCCTTTCGAGTACCCCGCATTCCACTGCTGACCTGCGCTCATGTCGCCCGGCAGGGTCGACTGTCAGTGGCATGGTGCACGGTGGATCCCACATCAGGTCGACGATCTGGAGGGGGATCCATGACCGTGTCAGAAACCGCCGCGGCAACGGGGGGCGAGGCCCTGCGGCCCCACGCGGAGGACGCGTTCGCCGACGAACTGAGCGCGCTCGCGGCTGCCGACGACCGGCCCCGCCCGGTCAACTGGCGGCTGTCGCCGTGGGCTGTCTCCACCTACCTGCTCGGCGGCACGCTCACCGACGGCACGGTGATCACGCCGAAGTACGTGGGGCCCCGGCGGATCGTCGAGGTCGCCGTCACCACGCTCGCCACCGACCGCGCACTCCTGCTCCTCGGTGTGCCCGGCACCGCGAAGACATGGGTCTCCGAGCATTTGGCCGCGGCCGTCAGCGGGGACTCCACCCTCCTTGTGCAGGGCACCGCCGGCACGCCGGAAGAGGCCATCCGTTACGGCTGGAACTACGCGCAACTGCTGGCGCACGGCCCGAGCCGGGACGCGCTGGTGCCGAGCCCTGTCATGCGCGCCATGTCCGACGGGATGACCGCGCGGGTCGAGGAGCTGACCCGCATCCCGGCGGATGTGCAGGACACGCTCATCACGATCCTGTCCGAGAAGACGCTGCCCGTCCCCGAGCTGGGGCAGGAGGTGCAGGCCGTACGCGGCTTCAACCTCATCGCCACCGCCAACGACCGCGACCGCGGGGTCAACGACCTTTCCAGCGCCCTGCGAAGGCGTTTCAACACCGTCGTACTGCCGCTGCCCCGGACAGCGGACGACGAAGTGGACATCGTGTCCCGGCGCGTTGACCAGATAGGGCGCTCGCTCGATCTGCCGGCCGCCCCGGAGGGCCTCGAGGAGATCCGCCGCGTCGTCACCGTCTTCCGTGAGCTGCGCGACGGCGTGTCCACCGACGGCCGCACGAAGATCAAGTCCCCTTCGGGGACGCTGTCGACGGCCGAGGCGATCTCCGTCGTCACGGGCGGTCTCGCCCTGGCCGCGCACTTCGGTGACGGCGTGCTGCGACCGGGGGACGTGGCGGCGGGGATCCTCGGCGCGGTCGTGCGTGACCCGGCGGCCGACCGGGTCGTCTGGCAGGAGTACCTGGAGACCGTGGTGCGCGAGCGGGACGGCTGGAAGGACTTCTACCGCGCCTGCCGCGAGGTGAGCGCATGACAGGCCCGCTCCTGCTCGGGGTCCGCCACCACGGGCCCGGCTCGGCCCGGGCGGTGCGGGCCGCGCTGGAGGCGGCGGCGCCCGCGGCCGTGCTGATCGAGGGCCCACCGGAGGGTGACGCCCTGCTGCCGCTGGCCGCGGACGAGCAGATGCGGCCGCCGGTCGCTCTCCTCGCACACGCCACGGACGACCCCGGCAGAGCCGCGTTCTGGCCGATGGCGGAGTTCTCCCCCGAGTGGGTGGCGATCCGATGGGCGCTGGCCAACGGCGCGGCCGTGCGCTTCATCGACCTGCCCGCGGCGCACTCGCTCGCGCTGACCGAGGAGGACCTCCCCGAACCGGGGGACGGCGGCGCGGATACGCCCGATCTGCGCATCGACCCGATCGCGGTGCTCGCGGAGACCGCCGGATACGACGACCCGGAGCGCTGGTGGGAGGACGTCGTCGAGCTCCGGACCACACCGCCGGCCGACGGCCCTGGCCATGCCGCGGCCCCGGAGAGCGACACCGCCCGGACGGATCCGTTCGCGCCGTTCGCGGCTCTCGAGGAGGCCATGACGGCCCTGCGGGAGGCGTACGGCCACGGCGGGCACGACCGCGACCTCGCCCGTGAGGCCTATATGCGGCTCCAGTTGCGGGCAGCCGGGAAGGAGTTCGGGGGCGACGCCGTCGCCGTCGTCTGCGGCGCGTGGCACGTCCCGGCCCTCCGGGCCAGGACGACCGTCACCGCAGACAGGGCCTGCCTCAAGGGGCTGCCCAAGGTCAGGACGGAGATGACGTGGGTCCCGTGGACCCACCGCAGACTGGCCCGCCGCTCCGGCTACGGCGCGGGCATCGATTCGCCCGGCTGGTACGGGCACCTCTTCGGCGCGGCCGACCGGCCCGTCGAACGCTGGATGACCAAGGTGGCGCGGCTGCTGAGGGACGAGGACCGGATGGTGTCCTCCGCCCACGTCATCGAGGCGGTCCGGCTCGCCGAGACCCTGGCGGTGATGCGGGGCCGGCCGCTCGCGGGGCTGTCCGAGACCCTCGACGCCGTGCGGGCCGTGATGTGCGACGGCTCCGACGTGCCGCTCGACCTCGTCAGGGACCGGCTCGTTGTCGGCGACGCTCTCGGCGAGGTGCCCGACACGGCCCCCGCCGTACCGCTGCAGCGCGATCTGGCACGGCAGCAGCGCAGCCTGCGGCTCAAGCCGGAGGCGCTCGAGCGCGAGCTGGAACTCGACCTGCGCAAGGAGAATGACGCCGCCAGGAGCAGGCTGCTGCACCGGCTGCGGCTGCTCACGGTCGCCTGGGGCGAGCCGGCCGCGGGCCGGGGGAGCACCGGTACGTTCCGGGAGAGCTGGCGGCTCCGCTGGGAGCCCGAGCTGGCCGTGAAAGTGGCGGAGGCCGGTGTCTGGGGAACCACGGTGCTCTCCGCGGCGACCGCCAAGGCCGAGGCGAGGGCGGCATCCGCGACGGCTCTCGCGGAGGTGACCGAACTGGCCGAGCAGTGCCTCCTGGCCGATCTGCCCGACGCTCTGCCCACGGTGATGCGTGCTCTCGCGGACCGGGCCGCCCTCGACGCCGACGTGGGCCACCTCGCGAAGGCGCTGCCGGCGCTGGCCCGCTCGCTTCGCTACGGCGATGTGCGCGCCACCGACACGGCCGCGCTGGGGGAGGTCGCCACGGGGCTCGCCGAGCGGATCTGCGTCGGCCTGCCGCCCGCCTGTACCGGGCTCGACGCGGACGGGGCGGCCGAGATGCGCGGTCACATCGACGGTGTGCACGCCGCCGTCGGGCTGTTGCCGGACGCCCACGGCACGGGCGGGCGCTGGCGGTCCGCACTGCACGCGCTGGCGGGCCGGGACTCCGTCCCCGGGGTGATCCGGGGCCGTGCGGCACGTCTCCTCCTCGACGAGGGGCACCTCGAGGAGGAGGAGGCCGCGAGACTGATGGCTCTCGCGCTCTCCGCCGGCACCGAGCCGGCCCAGGCGGCAGCCTGGATTGAGGGCTTCGTCGGAGGAGCCGCCGGGGGCGGACTGCTGCTGGTCCACGACGAGCGTCTGCTCGGGCTTGTCGACTCGTGGCTCACCGGCGTGCCGCCGGAAGCCTTCACCGATGTGCTGCCGCTGCTGCGCCGCACCTTCTCCGCGTACGAGCCGGGGGTCCGCCGCACGCTGGGCGAACTGGTACGGCGCGGGCCGGGGGCGTCGGCCGGACCGGCGGGGACGGACGCCGGGGCCCTCGGTTTCGGGGCCGGACTCGACACCACGCGCGCGGACGCGGTGCTTCCGGTGCTGCGGCTGCTGCTCGGCATCGACGACAACGACCTTGTGGGGGTGACCCGATGACCGCGAGCACGAACCCGAACCCGAACCCGAGCACGAACCCGAGCACCAGCACGTCCACGACCGCCGGTGTGGACGACGAGCGGCTGCGACGGTGGCGGCTGGTGCTGGGCGGCGAGCCCGGCGCCGACGGCACCGGCCGTACGCTCACCGGCACGGACGCGGCGATGGACGGGGCGCTCAGCTCCCTCTACGGCAAGGGCTCCGGCAGCACGGGACGCGGCGGCAGCAGGTCGGCGGGGCTCGGCGCCTCCGCGCCGTCCGTCGCCCGCTGGCTGGGTGACATCCGCACGTACTTCCCGAGTTCCGTCGTCCAGGTCATGCAGCGCGACGCGATCGACCGGCTCGGCCTCTCCGCGCTGCTGCTGGAGCCCGAGATGCTGGAGGCCGTCGAGGCCGACGTACACCTCGTCGGCACTCTGCTCTCGCTCCACAAGGCGATGCCGGAGACGACGAAGGAGACTGCCCGCGCTGTCGTCCGCAAGGTCGTCGACGAACTGGAGAAGAAACTCGCCACCCGCACCCGGTCGACGCTGAGCGGGGCGCTCGACCGATCGGCGAGGATCTGCAGGCCGCGTCACCGCGACATCGACTGGGACCGCACGATCCGGGCCAACCTCAAGAACTTCCTCCCGGAGTTCGGCACCGTCGTCCCCGAACGTCTCATCGGATACGGCCGCGCCTCCCAGGCCGTGAAGAAGGAAGTGGTGCTCTGCATCGATCAGTCAGGGTCGATGGCGGCGTCCGTCGTCTACGCGTCGGTCTTCGGCGCGGTGCTCGCCTCGATGCGTTCCATCGCCACCCGCCTCGTCGTCTTCGACACGGCGGTCGTCGACCTCACCGACCATCTCGACGACCCTGTGGACGTCCTCTTCGGCACCCAGCTCGGCGGCGGAACCGACATCAACAGGGCGTTGGCGTACTGCCAGTCGCAGATCACCCGTCCCGCCGACACCGTCGTCGTACTGATCAGCGACCTCTACGAAGGCGGAATCCGCGACGAGATGCTCAAAAGGGTCGCCGCCATGAAGGCCTCGGGAGTGCAGTTCGTCACTCTGCTCGCGCTCTCCGACGAGGGTTCTCCCGCCTACGACCGCGAGCACGCGGCCGCTCTCGCGGCTCTCGGAGCACCGGCGTTCGCCTGTACACCGGACCTTTTCCCCGACGTCATGGCCGCGGCCATCGAGAAGAGGCCGCTGCCCATACCGGACACGGCGGCTCATCGGTGACGGGTCGTGACATGGTGACCCATCGGTAACATGCAGGTCGCCGACGCGGTCGACCTGTCGCTCGGCGCGGACACCACCGATGGCGCGGAGACCCGTGTCCAGATGGACGACCGGGACGTCGCCGGCCTCGCGCTGGAGCACCGGCTGCCCTCGGCCGACGTCGAGGACGTGACGTCCGACGCCCAGGAGCAGGCCCGCCAGTACGTCGAGGCCGAGCTCCCCTCCTGCGAGCTCCCCTCGTACGAGGTACCCGCAGCCCCCGAGGCGCAGCTGCCGTCCGTGGACGCCCCGGCTGTCGACGCCGACGCCGGCATCGACTGCCTCCTCGGCCCTCTCTCCGCCTTCGCGCACGAGCTCCAGCAGGTTCCCTCCGGCGCCTAGGCCCGCGCCCAGGGCGCGGTCGTTGCCTCCGGCCCGATCGTCGACGAGGCCTCGGCCGCCGTACTGCCGCCCGTCGAGGCGACCGCCGTGGCCGGCGCGCGGCCGGTCGCGGCTCAGGCCGCCGACGACGCGGGCGTCCTCGCCCAGGGCGCCGTCGCCGACGTGCGGCCGTTCGCGGACGGTGTCGTCGGCCACGCCCAGCCGTTCGCCGGCGGCGTGGTCTCCGAGGTGCAGCCGTTCGCGACGGGTGTCGCGGGCGAGGCACGGCCCTTCGCGGCCGGCGTGGTCTCCGAGGTCCAGTCGCTGGTCGACACCGTGGCCGGCCACATCCAGCCGCTCGTCCAGGGGGTGGGCCACAGCGCCACCGGTCCGGCCTACGGCGTGACCGGCCAGGTGGACCCGTTCGCCGCGGGCGTGGTCTCCGAGGTGCGGCCGTTCGTGCAGGACATTGCGACGAACGTCACGGGTGATGTCGTGCCGCTCGCCGGCAACGCCGTTGCCGGTGCGCAGGGCCTCGTCTCCGACGTGACCCCGAGCTACCTGCCGTACGGCATCTGATCAGCGGCCCGGGCGGGCGCCCGCCGGGTGTCCGACCAGGTGACCGGCCATACGGGTGGGATGTCTCCGCGACCCCGGGGGGCGTCCCGCCCGTCCCGTTCGGCGGCGCCCTCGACGGTCGGCAGGGCACGCGGCCGGATGCGCTCTGTGACCGTAATCACCGCTCAGGTGTGATCTGCGATTTAGGGGCGCACGTCCGGCGGGGATAACCTGCCAGGCGGACATGCCGCGCCCACGGACACCGTGTGTGCCTTCCTTGTGACAGAGCTCGTCACGTTGCCCTTCGCGGCACTGCCCACGCAGACAACGAACCGCGATCATCAGAAAAGGGACGGACGCGCGTGGACCTGTTCGAGTACCAGGCGAGGGACCTCTTCGCCAAGCACGGTGTACCGGTGCTGGCCGGTGAAGTCATCGACACGCCTGAGGCGGCGCGCGAGGCGACCGAGCGTCTGGGCGGCCGTTCGGTCGTCAAGGCCCAGGTCAAGGTCGGCGGCCGTGGCAAGGCCGGCGGCGTGAAGCTGGCCGCCACTCCGGACGAGGCCGTCGCTCGCGCGACGGACATCCTCGGGCTGGACATCAAGGGCCACACGGTCCACAAGGTGATGATCGCGGAGACCGCTCCGGAAATCGCCGAGGAGTACTACGTCTCGTACCTCCTCGACCGCACCAACCGCACCTTCCTCGCCATGGCGTCCGTCCAGGGCGGCATGGACATCGAGGAGGTCGCGGAGAAGACCCCCGAGGCCCTCGCGAAGGTCCCGGTCGACGCCAACGAGGGCGTCACCATCGAGAAGGCCCGCGAGATCGTCGCCCAGGCGAAGTTCCCGGCCGAGGTCGCGGAGAAGGTCGCCGAGGTCCTGGTGACCCTGTGGAAGACCTTCATCGCGGAGGACGCGCTCCTCGTCGAGGTCAACCCGCTCGCGAAGGTCGCCAGCGGCGACATCCTCGCCCTCGACGGCAAGGTCTCCCTCGACGAGAACGCCGAGTTCCGTCAGCCGGGCCACGAGGAGTTCGTGGACCACGCCGCAGCCAACCCGCTCGAGGCTGCCGCCAAGGCCAAGAACCTCAACTACGTCAAGCTCGAGGGCGAGGTCGGCATCATCGGTAACGGTGCCGGTCTGGTCATGTCGACCCTGGACGTCGTCGCCTACGCCGGTGAGAACCACGGCGGCGTGAAGCCGGCCAACTTCCTCGACATCGGTGGCGGCGCGTCCGCCCAGGTGATGGCGAACGGTCTGGAGATCATCCTCGGCGACCCGGACGTCAAGTCCGTCTTCGTCAACGTCTTCGGTGGCATCACCGCCTGCGACGAGGTCGCCAACGGCATCGTCCAGGCCCTGGCCCTGCTCGCCGAGAAGGGCGAAGAGGTCACCAAGCCGCTCGTCGTGCGCCTCGACGGCAACAACGCGGAGCTGGGTCGCAAGATCCTCTCCGACGCCAACCACCCGCTGGTCCAGCGCGTGGACACCATGGACGGCGCGGCCGACAAGGCCGCCGAGCTCGCCGCTGCGGCCAAGTAAGGGAAGAGGGACTGTAGAACCATGGCTATCTTCCTGAACAAGGACAGCAAGGTCATCGTCCAGGGCATGACCGGCGCCACCGGCATGAAGCACACCAAGCTCATGCTGGGTGACGGCACCAACATCGTCGGCGGCGTGAACCCGCGCAAGGCCGGCACGTCCGTCGACTTCGACGGCACCGAGGTACCGGTCTTCGGCTCCGTCGCCGAGGCGATGGAGAAGACGGGCGCCGACGTCTCCGTCCTCTTCGTGCCGCCGGCCTTCGCCAAGGCCGCCGTGGTCGAGGCCATCGACGCCGAGATCCCCCTCGCGGTCGTCATCACCGAGGGCATCGCCGTGCACGACTCCGCCGCCTTCTGGGCGTACGCGAAGTCCAAGGGCAACAAGACCCGCATCATCGGCCCGAACTGCCCCGGTCTCATCACGCCGGGCCAGTCCAACGCCGGCATCATCCCGGGCGACATCACCAAGCCCGGCCGCATCGGTCTCGTGTCCAAGTCCGGCACGCTGACCTACCAGATGATGTACGAGCTCCGTGACATCGGCTTCTCCTCCGCCGTCGGCATCGGTGGCGACCCGGTCATCGGTACGACGCACATCGACGCGCTCGCCGCGTTCGAGGCCGACCCCGACACCGACCTGATCGTCATGATCGGTGAGATCGGCGGCGACGCCGAGGAGCGTGCGGCCGACTTCATCAAGGCCAACGTCACCAAGCCGGTCGTCGGTTACGTCGCCGGCTTCACCGCGCCCGAGGGCAAGACCATGGGCCACGCGGGCGCCATCGTCTCCGGCTCCTCCGGCACGGCCGCGGCCAAGAAGGAGGCCCTCGAGGCCGCGGGCGTCAAGGTCGGCAAGACGCCGACCGAGACGGCCAAGCTGGCGCGCGCCATCCTCGCCGGCTGACCTTCCGCAGTACGTGTGTGGGCCCGTCCCGGGTGACCGGGGCGGGCCCACGCGTGCGTCTGAGCCTGGGGCAGTCGGCAGTCGGCAGTCGGTGTGGCCGGTGGTCGGCAGCCGGTGTCAGTGCGGCACCGGCACGAGGCGACCGGGCCCGCCTGCGGGTTCGGCGCGCAGGGTGTCGCGCAGTTCCTTGTCCCGCTCGGTCAGCAGCGGCGGGCCGTGCAGCGGCGGGGGCGCCCATTCGACGGGCCGGGCGGGGGACATCGGCGGCTGGTACTGCCGGGGGGCCGTGACCAGGGTGAAGGACGTCGCCGCCGCGATGAGGGCGGTCGTCGTGACGACGGCCCGTGTCCACGTCCGGGCGCGGCGCTCGCAGCCGCGACGCACGGTGGACGGCGGCCTCAGGGACGCGGCCGCCGCCCCGTCGCCCGCCGACGAGCGAAGCCGCGACCGCAGCACGCCGGGGTCCCCGAGTTCGGGGAGCAGTTCGGCCACGGCGGCGCGGGCGTGCACCAGCCGGTTCGCGGCGGCCGGGGTGCTGGCCTCCGTCTCGGCCGCGGTCTCCGGCAGGCCGAGCCCCAGACCGTCGTGGAGCAGCAGCGTGCGGCGGTATGCCGTCGGGAGTTCCTGCAGCGCCGCGAGCAGGGTGCGCAGGGGCTCCGCCTCGGGGAGCTCGTCCGGGTACCGGTGTGCGGGAAGCAGCCGGTGCCACGGGGACACGGCGTGCTCGTACGCGACCGCCCGCACCCAGCCGGCCGGGTCCCGGTCCACGGCGACCTCCGGCCAGCGTTGCCAGGCGAGTTGGAACGCCCGCTCGACCGATTCGTGGGACAGCCTCCGGCGGCCGGTGAGCAGGTAGGTCTGGCGTACGAGACCGGGGGCGGCCGCCTCGTACAGCGCGTCGAACGCCTCCGGAGCACCGAACGTCTCCTGTGCACCGGACGCTTCCTCCACCTCAGGAACTTCCTCAGCGCGGGGCGTCCCCTTAGTGCTGGGGGCTTCCTCCGCGCCGGGCGAAGGGCCGGTCTCGGGGGAGGGTGTGCGGTTCGCCGAGCCCGGCCCTTCGGCGCGGGTCGGGTTCTGCGGTTCACCGGCGGCCGCCCCGGCCTCCTCGGCCTCCTCGGCCGCCCCGGCCTCCCCGGCGGGCGCGGTGAACGAGGCCAGCAGCTTGGCGTAGGCCTCGCGTTTGCGTCCCCTCGGATCGTTGCGCCCGGTCTCCCAGGACCGGACCGTCGCCCGCGTGACGCCGATGGACCGGGCCACATCGGCTTCGGAGAGCGAGCGGGCCTCCCGGAGGCGGCGTCGTTCCTTCGGGGGCGGCAGGGGAGACCGGGTGGCGCTCGCGGTCATGTGGCGCCCCCTGCGGCTGTGCACTGGTCGAAAAAGCACATAAACGTATCTTGAGCGACACATCGGCCATTCTCCCGTTACACGGATAAAGCGCGTGTCGTTGGCAGCATGGCCGCGTGACCCAAGTGACCGAACAGAGCTCCTCGATGCCGCAAGCCCCGGTCCCCGTGCAGGGCGGCACGTCGGTCGCGCTGGTCGCGTCGTTCGTGCGCGGCGCGACGGCGGCCGGACTCGGGCTCGGCCTGATCGCCGTGCTCGTGACCCTCATGTGGATCAGCTCGCCCTTCCCGGACAGCTCCCCGGCCGACGCCCTGCACGTGGCGGCCGCGCTGTGGCTGCTCGGGCACGGGACGGAGCTCGTACGGGCCGACACGCTCTCCGGAGCTCCCGCGCCGATGGGGGTCGTGCCGCTGCTCCTCGTCGCCCTGCCGCTCTGGCTGGCCCACCGGGCGGCACGCGACGCCCTGGAACCCGTACCGGGCCGTCCTCGACCGTCCGCCTGGGGAGCCCCGACGATGGTGGCCAGCGGGTACGTGATGGTGGGAGCGCCGGTCGTGCTCTACGTCGCAGGCGGCTCGTTCGCCGCCGACCCGCTGAGCGCGCTGGTCCATCTGCCGCTGGTGACGCTCCTCGCGGCGGCCTCCGGGGCCTGGACCGCCGGCGGTCGACCGCTGGGCCCGCTGCCGGAGTGGGTGCCGCGGCGCCTGCGGGTGGCCCTCGCCCGCACCCGGGTCGCCGCTGCGCTGCGGTCCTCCGCGGCGGGCGCGCTGGCGCTGGTCGGTGGTGGTGCCGTCCTGGTCGTGACGGCGTTGATCTGGCAGGGGCGGGCGGCCCAGGAGTCGCTCCTGGGCCTGTCGGGGGAGTGGCCCGGCCCGGTCGCACTGGTACTGCTGGCCCTGGCGCTGCTGCCGAACGCGGCGGTCTGGGGAGCGGCCTACGGACTCGGACCCGGGTTCGCCCTGGGCACGGGTGCGACGGCCACACCGCTCGCCCTCACCGGCACGCCCGCGCTGCCCGACTTCCCGCTGCTCACGGCGGTGCCCGGGCAGGGGCCGGGCACGCCGCTGCACTGGGCGGCGGCCGCGGTGCCGGTGGCCGCCGCCGTGGTGGTCGCCTGGTTGACGGTGGGAGTGGCAGCCCCCAAGTACGGGGAACGCGAGACGGCGTGGGGGGCCGGTGAGACCGCGCTGACGGTTCTGCTCGCCGCGCTCGGCTGTGCGGGGCTGGTCGCGTTGCTGGCCACCGCGTCGGGCGGCCCGCTCGGGACGGGCCGCCTCGCCGAGTTCGGGCCGGTCTGGTGGTCCACCGGGGCCGCGGCGCTGGTCTGGACGGCCGGCCTGGGGATCCCGCTGGCGCTGACCCTGCGGGCATGGCGGCTGCGGACGCCGGGCCGGTGGCGGGGGCTGTTGCGCCGTGACCACGGCGAGACCGTGGACGGGTCTGCGGGCATGGCGGCGGGCGGGGCGGCGGAGCGGTCGGCGGCCGTGGTGTCCGGGACCGCGGTCGAGCAGGCGCCGTCGGACGCCGGTCTCCCCGCGGGCCTCGGCCCCGGCCCCGAAGCCGGTCCCGCCGCCGGTGGGGACGCGGCTCTCGGTGCGGATCTCGGCCTCGAGGACGAGTCGGAGGCGTACGACTTCCTGCCCATGGACACATGGGCGGAACGCGGGCCCCGCAAGGACCGCTGGGCCGCGTTGAGGGAGTCCTCGGGCGGGCTGATGCCGGACTTCCCGCCGGGCCGGCTGCCGGAGCCGGAGCCGGAGCCGGATTCGGAGTCGGGCTCCGTCACGGAGCCGCAGCCCGAGCCGTCACCGGCACCGGAGCCGCAGCCCGAGTCGTCGGCACCCGAGTCGTCGGCACCCAAGCCGTCGGCACCCGAGCCGGGCGGGCACTCAGAGGGCCACCAGGGCCGCCCGCCCGCAGAGGACACCGCCCCGTGACACGGGCGCGCGGCGCCCGTGCCGGCTACTCCTTGACGCCGAGCACGCCCCGCAGCGGCTCGGGGAGCTCTTCGTTGCAGGCGAGCTGGCCCGACTTGGTCAGCGCGTCGTTCACGCAGGTGTAGTAGTCGCGGTAGACCAGCTGGGCCGTGAACGACGCGGCCACGATCATCAGCGCGATGCTCGCCATCACCAGGCCGCTCACCGCCGCCGTGATCTGCGGTCGGCTCGAGGAGGCTGCGGCGGACGCCGGCGCGTGCGCCGGAGGCGGTGGGGCGTTCGGCGGGGTGCCGCCCGTGGTCAGGGCATCCGCGGACACCCGGTGCTGAGGCTTGGCCCGCAGGGAGCTGATGCTCCAGTACAGCGCCAGCGCACCGAGCAGCAGAGCGATCTCGGGGAAGTCGAACAGCGCGAAGAAGAACGCCCACATTCCCGACAGCAGGGCGTACCGTGCCCGCCGCTGGGCCGGGTCGGTCGGGTCCCAGCGCAGACCGCCGGGACCACCGGGGCCGCCGCTTCCCTCTGGGCCGTTCTGACCGGGCCCGGGTCCGGGACGGCCGCCGAAGCCGCCGCCCGAGGAGCGGCCGGGCTGGCGGCTGCTCCACTGGCTGCCCCAGCCCGACCCGGAGCCCCGCTCCGGGCCGTCCTGGCCCGACTGGCCGTCCCCGTCGGACGAGTCGTTGTCCGACGACGGGCGGCGCGGCTGCCACGGCTGGTCCGGCCTGCCGTCAGGCGGCGGTGCGAAGGGGTTGTTGTCGTCCGTGGACTGGCGCTCCCGCGGCAACAGGAGGTCCGTACGGCGGCGTCGGTCCGGCATCTGGTGAACGTCTTCCCCTCGTCATGCCTGTGATCGGGCCCGTCTGCGCGCGGGCCCTGTCCCCAGACGCTACCTTCCGGCCACGCCCCCGTCCCGTGGGGGCCGTTCTGTGTGCCGGTATCGTTGCTGACGGTCGGCGCATTCGTAGAGTTCCCCGTATCGCGGGATGCCATTCGTTTGTACGACCGCACAAAGCCGCACCGTAACGCGAAAAGAGTCCCTCCGTGGCTGCCGCCCGCCTCGTCGTCCTGGTCTCCGGATCGGGGACGAACCTTCAGGCCCTGCTCGACGCGATCGCCGCCGATCCCGACGGGTTCGGGGCGGAAATCGTCGCCGTCGGCGCGGATCGCGGCGACATCGCCGGTCTGGAGCGCGCGGAGCGCGCCGGGCTGCCGACCTTCGTCCGCAGGGTGAAGGACTTCGCCGACCGCGCGGCGTGGGACGCGGCCCTGGCCGAGGCAACCGCGGCGTACGAGCCGGACCTCGTCGTCTCGGCCGGATTCATGAAGATCCTGGGGAAGGAATTCCTCGCACGGTTCGGGGGCCGCACCGTCAACACGCACCCCGCGCTGCTGCCCGCTTTCCCCGGTGCCCACGGAGTGCGGGACGCACTCGCGTACGGCGTGAAGGCCACCGGATGCACCGTCCACTTCGTCGACGACGGCGTCGACACCGGCCCGATCATCGCCCAGGGCGTGGTCGAGGTGCGGGACTCGGACGACGAAGACGCTCTCCATGAGCGCATCAAGGAAGTCGAGCGATCACTGCTCGTCGAGGTCGTGGGGCGTCTCGCCCGGCACGGCTACCGCATTGAGGGACGAAAGGTTCATGTCGGTGAATAACTCGGCCAATCCGGGTACCAAGCCCATCCGTCGCGCACTGATCAGCGTCTACGACAAGACGGGTCTTGAGGAGCTTGCCCGCGGGCTGCACGAGGCCGGCGTCGAGCTCGTGTCCACCGGCTCGACCGCCTCGAGGATCGCCGCCGCCGGGGTCCCCGTGACCAAGGTCGAGGAGCTGACCGGCTTCCCCGAGTGCCTGGACGGCCGGGTCAAGACCCTGCACCCCAGGGTCCACGCCGGCATCCTCGCCGACCTGCGGCTGGACGCGCACCGTGAGCAGCTGGCCGAGCTGGGCGTGGAGCCGTTCGACCTGGTCGTGGTGAACCTGTACCCGTTCAAGGAGACCGTCGCCTCCGGCGCGAGCCCCGACGAGTGCGTGGAGCAGATCGACATCGGAGGCCCGTCGATGGTCCGCGCCGCAGCCAAGAACCACCCGTCCGTGGCGGTCGTCACCGACCCGGGCGCGTACGCCGCGGTCCTGCGGGCGGTCAGGGAGGGCGGCTTCACGCTGGAGCTGCGCAAGCGGTTCGCGGCCAAGGCCTTCCAGCACACGGCCGCGTACGACGTGGCCGTCGCCTCCTGGTTCGCGTCCTCGTACGCGCCCGCCGACGAGAGCGACTTCCCCGACTTCCTGGGCGCCACCTGGGAGCGGGAGAACGTGCTGCGCTACGGCGAGAACCCGCACCAGGGCGCCGCGCTCTACGTCTCCGGCAGCGGCGGCCTCGCGCAGGCCGAGCAGCTGCACGGCAAGGAGATGTCCTACAACAACTACACGGACACCGACGCCGCACGCCGGGCCGCGTACGACCACTCCGAGCCGTGCGTGGCGATCATCAAGCACGCCAACCCGTGCGGCATCGCGATCGGCGCGGACGTCGCGGAGGCGCACCGCAAGGCGCACGCCTGCGACCCGCTGTCGGCGTTCGGCGGCGTCATCGCCGTCAACCGTCCGGTGTCGGTGGCGATGGCCGAGCAGGTCGCCGAGATCTTCACCGAGGTCATCGTCGCCCCCGGCTACGAGGACGGCGCGGTCGAGGTCCTGGCCAGGAAGAAGAACATCCGTGTGCTGCGGGCCGACGGCGCCCCGGCGAACCCGGTCGAGGTCAAGCCCATCGACGGCGGCGCGCTGCTCCAGGTCGCCGACCGTCTTCAGGCCGACGGCGACGACCCGGCCGAGTGGACGCTCGCGACGGGTGAGGCGCTGGACGCCGAGCAGCTCGCCGAGCTGGCCTTCGCCTGGAAGGCCTGCCGCGCGGTCAAGTCCAACGCCATCCTGCTCGCGAAGGACGGTGCCTCCGTCGGCGTCGGCATGGGCCAGGTCAACCGCGTCGACTCCGCGAAGCTGGCGGTCGAGCGGGCCGGCGAGGAGCGGGCCCAGGGCTCGTACGCTGCCTCCGACGCGTTCTTCCCGTTCCCCGACGGCCTGGAGATCCTGACCGCCGCGGGCGTCAAGGCCGTGGTCCAGCCCGGCGGTTCGGTCCGCGACGAGCTGGTCGTCGAGGCGGCGAAGAAGGCCGGCGTGACGATGTACTTCACCGGGACGCGGCACTTCTTCCACTGAGCCGTGCCGGTACGACGGCGGCCCGCCGGTCGAGGGACCGGCGGGCCGCGCGCGTTCGGATCAGGTCAGGAACCGGCTGCAGCTGCCGCTGCTCACCCACTTGTGGGAGCTGATGTTGTTGTTCGCCGACGAGCCGTCGCTGAAGGTGTTGTCCCCCAGGCTGTCGGCGTACTTCTCGCCGCGGGTCAGGCAGCCGTGACCACCGCCGTAACCGGAGTGCCGGTAGAACTTGACGGTGTCGTAGGTGTCCGCGACGCCGGTGTTCATGATCGACGTGGCGTCGTCGTTGTCGCCGCCCTGGAAGGGGCCCGATCCGTCGCTCCAGTTGGAGTCGTTGCCCTGGCTGTAGCCGAGCCGTGTGTCGCAGTAGGTGTAGTCCCAGGCCCACATGTTCCCGTCGCCCGCGTGGCTGTTGTACCAGTCGGCACAGCCGGCCGCCTGCACACCTGCCTCCGCGGTCGCCGCCGCCTGGGCGGACGTGCCGGTCAGGATGCTTCCGAGTGCGGCCAGCCCGAGGGCCGCCGCTGCGATGCGTGTCTTCGCCATTGCTGTTTCTCCTCGTGTTCGTCCGCCTCCGTGGACACGGAGACGTGGTGGCTCCACGGCCTGTGCCGGGAGGTCAGGGTCGTGAACCGGTGATCTGCTCGGCGCGTGCCAGCGCGGCACGTTCCATCCGGTCGCGGGTGTCGAGCTCCTCGCCGTACCGGTCACGGAGTCCGTCGCGGTACTCGTTCTCCAGCGCGCGGGCGGCCACCGCGAAGCCGGTGTCGCGGGCACACGTCGCCTCGTCGACCGCGAGACGCACCTCGACCGCGAACGCCTGTTTCTCGGCGAGCCCTTCGGTGAGACCGGGCACTGCCGCGCGGGCCGCCTGCGGGTCTGGGTAGGGCCGGTTCCTGTCGCGCATGCACCGCGACCACTTGGCGAGGGCGGCGACGAACCGCTTGTCGCGCAGGAGGTCCGGCACGTACAGGGGGGTGAGGTTGCCGGCGACCCTGCTGGCGCGGAACCAGTTCTCGCGGTCGCCGTAGAGCCGCTCCTCGGCCTTGGCCTCGCAGCCACCGACCGCCTTGCTGATCGTGCCTCCGCCGGGGATCTCGACGGACATCTCGGGCGTACCCGGAGGGCCGACGAGCGCCGCGAGGTACTGCCGGAGCCGCGCCTTCGACAGCTTCTCGCGGTGTCCGAGATTGGGATCCGACGTGCGGGCGGCAAGGGCACGCGACTCCAGCCGGCTGCCGTAGCCGTGCTCGGCGGCCCACTCAGGGGCGTCGAGCACGTAGCCCCCTCCACGGCTCTCCTCGGCACTCGGCACAGCCGCGACCCAGTACCGAAAGCCTTGCCGACGCATGCACTCCTGGACCACCAGCTGCTCGGCGTGGCGGATCCTGGCACGGTCGTGGTCGGAGATCTCGCCCTGCTGCCCCCCGGGAACCCCCGGTGCGGCAGCCGCCCTCGGTGCGCCGGTGTCCGGACCGCACCCGGTCACGGCCATCGACAACGCCGCGGCGACCGTGCACACGGCGAGCAACCTGCGCTTCATGTCATTCCCCCCGGTGCGCCGCCATCTTCGGCGGCGCAACAACACCTTCCCGCCCGGGGTGGTTCAGGGGTACCTCGTACTTCCTAGGTGTGCCGACGGGGCGGCGGGGTCCAGCAGTCGACTGCCCAGGTGTGCGATTTGATGACGACCTCCGAGGCGAGGTTCCGGCGTTCGCGGTTGGCGACGCAACCTGCCCGGTCGATCAGCTTCCGCTCCGTGTAGTAGATGACGTCCACGAACTCGGTGCCCATGGTGGCGTCGTGCCCGTTGTTGTAGACCGAGCGCGGAGCGCGGGCGGCCGCCCACGCACACGGCACGGCGCCTGCGGCCCAGTCGTGTCCGTCGCTCACCCAGCTGCACATCTCGCCATGGCCGTCCTCCTCGGAGAAGAAGCAGACGGCACCGCTCACGCAACGGTCATAGCCGTCCCGGGCCGCCGCTCCGCCCGGTCCGCCGTACGCGTCGAGCGCGAGGACGAGCCCCGCGATTCCGGCGGCCGCCGCGGCTGCCGCGACCGCCGTGACCGCACGGACCGGTACACGCCGCCGGCCGCGCCTCGAGCGGCGTGGGCGCACGGCACTGCCCGCCGCGGCCGCCTCGGCGCGCCGCAGCAGCGACGGCGCGTCGTGCACGGCACGCTCCTCGTGCGTACGGGCCAGGCAGTCCGTGACGATCTCCCGCCACGGTCCCTGGAGTTCGGGGGACGGTCGCAGTTCCTCGTCGCCGCGGGCGTAGCGCACCGCAGCGTCCCTGCGTGCGCCGGGAGTGCCGCCGGGCAGCGGGAACGAACCGGTCAGGACGAGATGCGCGAGCACTCCGAACGCCCAGATGTCCGCGGTCGGCCTGATCCGCATGCCGCGGTCACCGACCTCGGACCAGACGAGTTCCGGCGGTGTGTAGTCGGCGGTCGAGAAGGCGGGCGCGTACGCGTGCGTGCCCTCGAGTTCGGAGGCCAGGTTGAAGTCGCCCAGCCTGGCGGTGCCGTCCGCCATCAGCAGGACGTTGCCCGGCTTGAGGTCGCCGTGCACCCAGCCGGCGGCGTGCAGTTGCTGGAGGCCCTCGCAGACCTGGGCCAGCAGAGCGGGCCCGTTCTCCGGCGGTCCGGAACCGTCCAGCAGTGTGTCGAGCGAACCGCGCGCCTCCTCCAGTACGAGCACGGCCGCGCCGTCGAGCTGCGGATGCGCCGCGTCGTCCACCGTGAGCGCGTCGTACATCCGGATCAGGCGAGGGGAACGCAGCTTGCGAAGCAGGGCGACCTCGCGCTCCGCGAGCTCCTTGAGATGGCGCAGCTGCCGTGGTGTGTGCGTGCCGGTCGGCAGGAACTTCAGCGCGGCACGGGCCGGTTCGACGCCGGGCTCCTCGTGCCGGGCGGCGTACACGTTGCCGAACGCCCCCGCTCCGAGCTGCTCCTCGACGATCCAGGGGCCGATCCGGTAGCCGGGCGGCACGGAGGCTACGGCGTACTGCTGCCGCCCGCTCATCGGACCGTGCCGGCGACCGGGGCGCTCAGTGCTCCGAGGTCGTGCTCGCGCACGAGGTCGAAGCGCAGCGCGAGGGAGACGAGTGCCTCCTTCTTGCCGTTGAGCCGTGGGCCCGGTTCGCCGGAGTCGGGCCCCGGTTTGAGCCGCAGCTTCACCGCCAGATAGTCGATGTTCCACTGCACGGCGGCACGGTTCGCCGCAGGCCACAGCGGGCGCAGCCGTTCGACGACCTGCTCGACGGTGGGCAGGGGTGCGTACGGCGCGCCGCGCAGCCGTGGCTCGCACAACGCCGCCAGCACGGTGAAGTACCGCTTGGACCGGTCGAGGGGAAACGCGAGCGCGGTCGAACCCGCGCCGCCGCGCCCCGTCGACTCGCGCGGGTCCGCTCCGTCCGCCGGATCGGCGTAGTCGTGCCGCGGTGCCCATACGTCGAAGCTGATCAGTTCGGTCCCCGCCGGCAGCACGATCCGGGAGAACTCGAACGGCATGGGCGCGCACAGCCGCCCTGGCGCGATCTTGATGTGTTCGCCCGCTCCCTCGGGGTTCTCGACGGCATAGGTCGCCGTACGGCTGAGGTTGCTGAGCGACCAGTACGTGCCCACCGCGGAGATCTCGCCCGCGGTCCGCGAGACGCCGTCGTGCGGTATGACCAGCAGGGGCGCCGCCCCGGCTGATGTCCCCCGGCCGAAGCGGAGGTGCTCTCCCGGCGCCAGTCGGAGCTTTTCGCACGGGGCCATGCCCGGCCCCGGCACCACGATGATGGTGTACATGGACTGTTCCCTTCCCCCAAGGTGCCGCCGTGAGGGTAGGGAACTCCGATAAACGTTTGTTTGACGCAACTGACCGGTGCGGCGCGGAACCGCGCGGCGCCGCACCGTCCGGCTGTCAGGCCGTCAGCATTCGCCGCGCCAGTGGAAGCGGTCGATCGTACGGCCGCCTACGGGGAAGTTCCCGCGCCCCTCGTCCCAGCCGTAGTGGAGGCACTGGCTGCCGCCCTCCTTGAAGTACACCTGCACATGGTCGTAACCGGGTTGCGGGTTGCCGTTGTTGTAGTACGACTTACGGAGGCCGCAGTCGCTCGCGGGCTCGTCGCCGGCCGACCTGCAGACCGAGCCGGTGCCGTCGGCGCCCGAGTAGAAGCAGACGTAGCCCGCCGGGCAGTTCTGCCAGGCCGGTGTGTCCGAGCAGTTCCGGCTGGTCACGCTCGGCCACTCCTTGCCGGTGCCCGTGTACTCGACGCCGTCGAAGTGCACCGGCACGCGGTGGCGTTCGTCGGTGAAGTCTCCCGAGGCCAGATAGCGCTGCTCGTAGTGCAGGTGTGCCCAGCCGGAGGCGCCGGTCGTGCCGATGCGTCCGATCTGCGTGGACGGCTGCACCGCCTGGCCCTTGCGGACGTAGGTGCTCGGCGCGTCCTTGAGGTGGTAGTACGCCGTGAACCAGCCGTTGCCGTGGCTGACCTGGATGGTGTTGCCCGAGCCGTTGTCCCAGTAGGTGGCGGACACAGTGCCCGCGGCGGAGGCGAGGACCGGTTTGCCGTCCGAGCCCGTGTTGTTCTCGACGACGATGTCCAGGGCGGGGTTGTGACCGGAGTCGTATGTGTTCAGCTGCCAGGTCGTGCCGCACGGGAACGGCATCTGGAACAGCGGCTTGGCGGCGGCCGCCGTGTCGACGGCTCGGTCCGCCTCCTGGCCGGCCGCGGCGGACGCCGTCGCGCCGAGAAGCCCGAGAGCCGCGAGCCCTGCGACCAGGGCGGCCCGCAGCCGGCCCGGTCGGCCGGTGCGTGTCCGTTTGCGCGAGTACTGCAGCATGATCCCCCCTGCGGACGACGGGGCGCCGCCTCCCTGGACGGCACCGGCACACATGCTGGACGCGTGGGGTCGGCCCGGCCACCTCGTATGTGCGAGGGCGGCGGCGCGCCCGCCGCCGTCACCGTGCCGGAGCGGCGCCCGGGAACGGCCGAAGGCCGTGCTCCCGCCGGGGCGGGAACACGGCCTTCGAAGCGGCAGCGCAGCGGGACTTACGCGCGCTGACGGTTGAACCAGGCGCCACCGTCGGACTTGCCGACGAACACGGCGATGAGGATCGCGAGAACGGTGTGCACCAGGCCCACCAGGACGAACGGGTAGATACCGAGCACCGCGGTGATGATGCCGAACACCATGGCGGCGACGCGGATGCCGTTGCCGCCGCTGCCGAACTTGGCACCGAGGACGATGGCGAACACACCCCATCCGAGGATGAGCAGCGTGATGAACCACACCGCGCCGACGGACATGTCGGCGATCTGCTGGAACTGCAGGTCGTCCTTGAGCGCCGGGTCGTCCTTCGCCTCGCTGAGGCCGATGGCTCCCAGTGCGGCGAAGATCGCGCCGATCACCTGGAAGCCGGCGATGATGAACAGCATCACGCGCGCCGCCTTGACACCGCCCGGCATCTCCTGCGGGCCGGTCGGGTAACCGCCGCCGTACGGCTGCACCGGCGGGGCCTGGGGGTAGCCGTAGCCGGGCTGCTGGCCCTGCTGCTGACCGTAGCCGGGCTGCTGGCCCTGCTGGCCGTAGGGATTGTTCGGGTCGCCGAAGCTCATGGCGGGTTCCTCCGTGTGTAATGCGGGGACAACGCGGTCCGAGCGGAGGAACTGCACGACTTTTACTGATTTGCCCCCCGGCACTGCCCGCGGCACTGCGCGGCTCATCGTCGTCTGCAAGCCGACTTTTTGTCCAGCCGGTATCCGTATGTGTTGTGCAAGTGCAACCTGTTGGCCATCCGCCCGTCGAGACGCGCACGGGGCGGATTGGAACCGGGGCGGGTGAATCCGCGAGGATGGGGGTATGACTGCCCAGATTCTCGATGGCAAGGCCACCGCAGCCGCGATCAAGTCCGACCTGACCGCCCGCGTGGCGGCCCTCAAGGAGCAGGGCGTCACGCCCGGCCTCGGGACCCTGCTCGTCGGGGACGACCCGGGAAGCCGCTGGTACGTGGGCGGCAAGCACCGTGACTGCGCGCAGGTCGGCATCGCCTCGATCCAGCGCGAACTGCCCGAGACCGCAACGCAGGAAGAGATCGAGGCGGTCGTACGGGAGCTCAACGAGAACCCCGAGTGCACCGGCTACATCGTCCAACTGCCGCTTCCCAAGGGCATCGACGCAAACAGGGTCCTCGAACTGATGGATCCGGCCAAGGACGCGGACGGACTGCACCCGGTGAGTCTCGGCCGGCTGGTGCTGGGCATCGAGGGGCCGCTGCCGTGCACCCCCTACGGCATCGTCCAGCTGCTGCGCCACCACGGGGTGGAGATCAAGGGCGCGAACGTCGTGGTCGTCGGGCGCGGCATCACCATCGGGCGGCCGATGCCGCTGGTGCTGACGCGCAGGTCCGAGAACGCGACGGTGACGCAGTGCCACACCGGTACGCGTGACCTCTCCGCCCACCTGCGCCAGGCCGACATCATCGTCGCGGCGGCCGGTGTCCCGCACCTGATCCGGCCCGAGGACGTCAAGCCGGGCGCGGCCGTGCTCGATGTCGGCGTCAGCCGTGACGAGAACGGCAAGATCGTCGGTGACGTCCACCCGGGCGTCGCGGAGGTGGCCGGCTGGGTCGCCCCGAACCCCGGCGGTGTCGGTCCGATGACGCGGGCGCAGCTGCTGGTGAACGTGGTCGAGGCGGCCGAGCGCGCGGCGTCCGCCGAGCCCGCGGTCTGACGGGTGGCTGACCCCATGGACGTACGCGCGGACAGCAACGCCGCCTCCGGCTCCCGCGACACGGGCCGGCCGACGGGCGACGAGCCGGACGCCGCCGGCGCGGACTCCGGGGCCGACACCAGCGGGGCGAGCCGCGCCGGGGACGAGGCGCGGGCCGACGAGACGCGCACAGACGAGGCGCAAACAGGCGAGGCGGCCCGTACCGCTTCCGCTTCCGCTTCCGCTTCCGTTTCCGACGACGGTTCCGCTTCCGAAGGCGATTCGGGTTCCGGCGACGAGGGCGCTTCCGGTGACGGTGACGGTGACGGTGCCGGGGTCACGGAGGCGGCCGGGTCGGGGAGCGGGGCAGAGGAGGGCGAGGGCACGGGCGACGGCGCGGGTGGCTCACCGGCCGGTTCCCGGCGTCCGCCCGCCGTCACCCGTGACACCGCGCGGCCCGAGGGCGGCGGCCGCGCCGCATCCGGGGACGCGCCCGCACCGGCCCGGCAGTGGCCACTGCTGAGCGTGCTCTCGCTCACGGGCATCGGCCTGCTGATCGTCGGCACCAACACCTTCGCCGACGCCTTCCGTGTCGGCGCGATCCTGGTCGGCGCCGCTCTGCTCCTCGGTGCCGTGCTGCGCCGTGTCACGCCGTCCGTCGGCATGCTCGCGGTCCGCTCCCGTTTCACGGACATGATCACGTACGGCGTTCTCGGCTCGGTGATCGTGCTGCTCGCCCTCATGGCTCAGCCGGAGCCCTGGTTGGACGTTCCGTTCCTGGAGGACGCGGTTCACTTCACCGTGCGATAGCGGGCCGAGTGGGTCTGCGCGGGACGGGTCGGGGGAGCGCGGCGACGGCCGGGCTTCCCCTGCCGGGAGTGTTGGGTGCAAGCTGGAATCGAGACCGCCTCGCGTCCCGGGAGCGGGCTCCGAACACGCGGTCTCGCTGCTTCGAGTGGGCTTCCCCGGCTCGGCAGGAGGTAAGCGAGATGACTGAGCAGGTCACCACCGGTACACGTTGGCGTCTGGCCGGTGATTGGTTCGATGTGTGCAAGTGCGCCATACCCTGCCCCTGCACGTTCGCGCAGGCCCCGACGTACGGCGACTGCGAAGGCGTGCTGGCCTGGCACATCCGGGAAGGCACCTTCGGTGAGGTGCGTCTCGACGATCTCAACGTCCTGATGGTCGCATCCTTCACGGGCAACCCCTGGGCCGGCACCCACACCGACCCGTACGCCGCGGTCTTCTTCGACGAACGGGCCGACGAGCAGCAGCGCGGAGCCCTCGGGGCCATCTTCGGTGGTGAGGCGGGCGGATGGCCGGCGCAGTTCGGGGAGATGTTCCACCCCGAGATGCGCGGCATGGAGTTCGCCCCCGTCCATGTGGAGGTCGACGAGGACCTCGCCACCTGGCGGGCCGAGATTCCCGGCCGGGTCACGGCTGTCGCCGAGGCACTCACCGGCCCGACGACTCCGGACGGCGCACGCGTCCAGGTCCACAACGCTCCGGGTGCCGAGGTCGGTCCCGGTCAAGTGGCCACATGGGGACGGGCCACCACCGACCGTGCCGACGCCTTCGGCTTCTCCTGGGAACGCTCGGGGAAGTCGAGCAAGCACTTCCCATTCGACTGGAGCGGTCCTGACTGACGAATCGGGCGGCCCGGCGGGAGAGTCCTCGGTGCCGGAGAAATCCGGCCGGGACGCGACGCCGGGCCCCTGCCGCTCCTCAAGGTCAGGCGCGATCTTCGGAACCAGGGGTGTCACATGCCGTCCATCGACGGCATCGCCCCCCGCAGCCCCGGCAGCAGCCAGTCCAGGAACGGTGCGAGCACGGCCAGCACGAGAAACGCGACGCCCACGACCCTGGTGAGCAGCGGGCCACGGGACCACAGCTTCTCCACGAAGATCACCACGGCCAGTACGGCCATCGCCGCCACGTTCATGACTCCGAGCGGGATGAGCACGACCATCAGTCCCGCACAGCAGCCGACGCAGTAGGCGCCGTGATGGACGCCCACGCGCAGGTCGCGGGCCGGTTGTCGGAACCCGGCGTACTGCACCAGCTGGCTCATCGGGTCGCGGCAGTGCCGCAGACAGACGTATTTCAGCGGGCCGAGCTGATACAGGCCCGCGAGCAGGAAGGCCGCCGCGCCGATCCAGCGTCCCGCGGCCGGACGGTCGTTCACCATGTCGCCGGTGAGGGCCAGGGCCGTGTAGGCGAGCAGTCCGAACGCGGTCCATACCAGCAGATACCCGACCACGAACTCGACGGTGCGCATGGTCCGCGCCCAGCCGGAGGACTGCCGCCCGATCCCCCGCACCCACGTGATCGCCACCGGCGCCATGGACGGCAGCATCATGGCCGCCATCATCGTCACCCAGAGCAGCAGGAACAGTGGCAGCGCCATCCCCATGGTCCCGGGCTCGACCCCCATGCCCCGGGCCTGCCCGATCGTCAGTGCCCAGGCAGGCACCGCGATCAGTACGACCAGGAACCATGCGGCTGCGAGGTCTCGCGCCGGCAGCAGGCCTCCGCCCGCTCCGGTCGGCGCGGGCGACCGGGCGGATGCGAAGGCGGAAATCCGTCTGGGACGCATCGGCTTGTACTCCTGCGGGGGTGATTCCAGGACAGCACGCATGCGTAAGTGGCGCTACCGCGCACGGCTCCGCGGACCAGGCGGCGCTGTGATCGGCCGGCTCCGGCGGGGCCCGTGATGCGAGGACGGCGCCCGTCCTCTCCCCCGAGGGAGGACGGGCGCCGTCGTGATTCCAGGGTCATGCACGCGCCAAGGGCCTTCAAGGGACGGCTGTGGCCTGTGGCACGGAAGTGACCATTCCGCCACGGTGTGATCGTCGTGCTACGGATGCGAGACCGGCCCCGGATCCGTCGCCCAGCGGTTGCACGGGGGGTATACAAAGCACATTCGGGGGACAAGGGGGAATTGCCGATGCCTCGTTGGAAGGAATTGCCCGAGGAACTGGACCCGGAGGTCCGCGAGTTCACAAGCCAGTTGCGCGGGCTCGTCGACCGCAGCGGACTGAGCATCGCGGCCGTCTCGGACCGCACCGGGTACAGCAAGACGTCCTGGGAGCGGTATCTCAACGGCAGGCTTCTCGCGCCCAAGGGCGCAGCCGTCGCTCTCGCCGAGGTGACCGGCACGCACACCGGCCATGTGACCACCATGTGGGAGCTCGCGGAGCGTGCCTGGGGCCGTGCCGAGATGCGCCACGACATGACGATGGAAGCAATACGGATAGCCCAGGCCCGTGAGGCACTCGGCGGCAGCGGGGACGCCGCCCCGGACGGATTCGACGGACAGAGCTCGACCGGCTCCGGCTCCGGCTCCGGCTCCGGCTCCGATTCCGATTCCGGCTCCGACTCCGGCTCGGGTTCGCGTTCCGGTTCCGGCTCGGCCTCGGCGGGTGGTCCCACCGCGGCCCCCGGCTCCGCGGGCGCCGGGTACGGCGACCGGCCCGCCGCCGGTGGCGGGCCCGCGCCCTCGGGCAATTCATGGGCGCACGTGAAGGAGTCGCCGTACTGCCCCGCCACGTACGCCGCCGCCCCCGGCCCCGCCCCCGCCCCCGGCCCCGCCCCCGCCCCCGTGCCGGGCTCGCGCCCGCAGTACCAGGGCGGCGGACCGCCAGGACCGCCCGGACCGGCGTCGCAAGGCGCCCAGGGAGCGCCGGCCGCCCGCCCGGGCGGATGCCGCGGCAGGACGCCGTTCGTCGTCGCGGCTGTCGTGAGCGTGCTGATCGTCGCCGCCGGCGGATGGTTCATGGTCAACGGTGAGAGCGGTGACGGACGCCGGGACCGCGTCACGCCGTCGCCTTCCGCGACGGCCGCCACCAGCCGCCCTCCGCTCCCGGCCGGCGTGAAGTGCAACGGCGCCGACTGCGCGGGCCAGGACCCGGAGCTCATGGGGTGCGGCGGCGAGTACGCCGAGACCGTTTCCACGACGGCCGTGGGCCAGGCGGTGATCGAGGTCCGCCACAGCGAGGTGTGCGGTGCAGGCTGGGCCCGTATCACCCGGGCACTGCCCGGTGACGAGGTCCGGATCGTCGTCGGCGGCAAGGCCCGTGAAGCGGCCCTCGTCGACGACGACGACGCGTACACGCCGATGGCGGCGGCGTCCGACCCGGCCGAAACGAAGGCCTGCGCCACGCTCAAGACGGGCACGGAGGGCTGCACTTCCGCACGGTGACACACCCCTGTGGCGCGGCGTGGTGAGCCGCGCCACAAGGGGCAGGGGATTGACCCGCGTCCGGGTCGGATAGCCTGACCGCTGGAAATCTCTTCACGTCAAGATTCAGCCCGGGCGTGGACGAGAGGTCCCGCACGAGGGGCACCGTTGCCCACCGCCAGCTGTCTTACGGAGATCGCCATGACCCGCACTCCCGTCAACGTCACCGTGACCGGCGCGGCCGGCCAGATCGGCTACGCGCTGCTCTTCCGCATCGCCTCCGGCCACCTGCTCGGCGCGGATGTGCCGGTCAAGCTGCGCCTTCTCGAGATCCCGCAGGGCCTCAAGGCCGCCGAGGGCACCGCCATGGAGCTGGACGACTGCGCCTTCCCGCTGCTCAAGGGCATCGAGATCACCGACGACCCGAACGTCGGCTTCGACGGCGCCAACGTCGCTCTCCTCGTCGGCGCCCGCCCCCGCACCAAGGGCATGGAGCGCGGCGACCTGCTGTCCGCCAACGGCGGCATCTTCAAGCCGCAGGGCAAGGCCATCAACGACAACGCCGCGGACGACATCCGTGTCCTCGTCGTCGGCAACCCGGCCAACACCAACGCCCTGATCGCCCAGGCCGCGGCCCCGGACGTACCGGCCGAGCGCTTCACGGCCATGACCCGCCTGGACCACAACCGCGCGATCTCGCAGCTGGCCGCCAAGACCGGCGCCGCCGTCTCCGACATCAAGCGCCTCACCATCTGGGGCAACCACTCCGCGACCCAGTACCCGGACATCTTCCACGCGGAGATCGCCGGCAAGAACGCCGCCGAGACGGTCAACGACGAGGCGTGGCTGGCCGACACCTTCATCCCGACCGTCGCCAAGCGCGGCGCGGCGATCATCGAGGCCCGTGGCGCGTCCTCCGCCGCCTCCGCGGCCAACGCCGCGATCGACCACGTCCACACCTGGGTCAACGGCACCGCCGAGGGCGACTGGACCTCCATGGGCATCCCGTCGGACGGCTCCTACGGCGTCCCGGAGGGCCTGATCTCCTCGTTCCCCGTCACCTGCAAGGACGGCAAGTACGAGATCGTCCAGGGCCTGGACATCAACGAGTTCTCGCGCACGCGCATCGACGCGTCCGTGCAGGAGCTCGCCGAGGAGCGCGCCGCGGTGCGCGAGCTCGGCCTCATCTGAGTCGTTCCGTTCCGTACGCCCCGGCCGCTGTCTGCGGCCGGGGCGTACGGCGTTTCTGGGCGCCGGGCGCCGGGCGACGGGCCACGGCGGCGGCCGGAGACGGGTTCGACGCGTTCAGCGGGTCGGCGGGTCGGCGGGTCGGCGGGTCGGCGGAAAAATTGAACGTGTTCGGGAACTGAAGCGGGGCGTTTCCCAGTCTCGGGTCACATGCGCGTGATGATGATCCTCCCGGCTCTGACCGAAGCGACCAGTCCGCTCTTCCGCCCCATCAAGTACTCGCTGTTCCCGCCCCTCGGCCTCGCGACCCTCGCCGGGTACCTCGACGACACGGACGAGGTGACGCTCTACGACGAGCACGTCGAACGCATCGACATCGAGTCCCTGCCCAGCCCCGACCTGCTCGTCCTGCAGCCGTACATCACCTCCGCCCGGCGCAGCTACGAGATAGCCGACCACTTCCGGGCGCGCGGCGTGCACGTGGCGATGGGCGGGCTGCACGTCACCTCACTGCCCGACGAGGCCGCGCAGCACGCCGACACGATCTTCACCGGGCCGGGGGAGGAGCAGTGGCCCCTGTTCCTGAAGGACTTCCGGGACGGGGCGGCCGCCCGCCGCTACGACTCCACCGCGCGGCGCACCCTCGTCGGCGTGCCTCCGGTCCGCCGGGACCTGATCAAACGGCACCTCTATCTCGTCCCCAACTCGATCGTCGTCTCGCGCGGTTGCCCGCACCACTGCGACTTCTGCTACAAGGACGCGTTCTTCGAGGGCGGCAAGTCCTTCTACACGCAGACCGTCGACGACGCGCTCTCCGAGATCGACCGGCTGCCGGGCAGGCACCTGTACTTCCTCGACGACCATCTGCTGGGCAACCGCCGTTTCGCGGAGTCCCTGTTCGACGGCATGAAGGGGATGGGGCGGCTCTGGCAGGCCGCCGGAACGGTCAACTCGGTGCTGCAGCCGAACCTGCTGGAGCGTGCCGTGGACGCGGGGCTGCGCAGTCTCTTCGTCGGCTTCGAGACGGTCAACGACGCGAACCTCGCCGAGCGCCGAAAGAACCAGAACATCGGCAAGGACTACGACGCGGCGGTCCGCCGCCTCCACGACGCGGGCGTGATGGTCAACGCCAGTTTCGTCTTCGGCCTCGACCAGGACGGTCCCGACGTCTTCGACCGCACCGTGGAATGGGCCGTCGAGCAGGGCATCGAGACGGCGACGTTCCACATCATGACGCCGTATCCGTCCACCGGACTGTGGAAGCAGATGGAGGCCGAGGACCGGATCGTGCACCGCGACTGGGACCTGTACGACACCCGCCATGTCGTCCACCGCCCCAAGGGCATGACGGCGGAGCAACTGGAGGCGGGTTACTGGCGCGCGTACCGCGACTTCTACCGCTGGTCCAACATCTGGCGCGGCGCCGCCGCCCAGCCCGGCACGCACGAACGCCTGCGGCACCTCGCCTACGCGGGCGGCTGGAAGAAGTTCGAGCCCGCCTGGGACGCGCTGATCCGCTCCAGGCGCACGGTCCGGGCGATGCCGATGCTGGAGCGCACGCTGGCCGCCTTCGGAGGGCGCCGGGCCGGGTGAACGGTCACCCGCCCCCCGACCCCCGACCGGCGCCCACCGGTCTCCGGCCCCCGACCGGCGCCCACCGGTCTCCGGCCCCCGACCAGCGGCCGCCCGGCCCCCGCTCACCGGCCGTCGATCGCGGGCCGCCCGTCCGCTCAGCGGCGGCCCGAAGGGTCCGGCGGGGCGGTCCGCATCCAGTGGCCGTCGGTCGTCCAGCCGAGAAGGCGTCGCGCCCGGCCTCCGTCGGCTGTGCCGTCCGCGGCGAAGTGTCCCCCCGCGGCGGCCAGGCGCAGCCCCGCCGTGGCGGGGCCGAGACGGGCGCCGACGTGCCAGGGGTGGCGGGCGACCTCCTCGTCCAGCTGTCCGAGCACCCGGTCCCGCTGTTCCGTGTCGCACAGCGACAGGTGGAAGAGCATCTGGCGCCAGGCGTACGCCGCGTCCTTGATCGTGCCCAGCGGACGGGGATGGTTGTGCACGCGGGCGGTCAGGCGGCACACGGTGACGAAGCAGCGGCGGGCCAGTTCGTCCCAGCCGGGCTCCGGTGCGACACCGATGCGGTGGACCAGTGTGGCGAGGTTGTGGGTGGTGAGAATCTGCGCCTGCTCGATGATCTTTCCGTTCGCGGCGACGGACCACGAAGCACCGCCGCCGGCCCGCTCCGCGCACAGGGCCGTGAGGCCGGGGGACGTCCGGGCCCCGTAGGAACGGTTCAGCGCCTCGCTCGCCTCGGTGATCGCCATGTTCCGGATCGCGGCGTAGTCGATCCCGTAGTAGCGCTCGTACAGCGTGCCGCGCAGCAACTCGGCCGCGTCCCTGGCGGCACGGAGGAACTTGGGGCCGAAGGTCCCCATGAAGATGTCGGCGGCCAGCTCCTCGACCAGGGGTGCTCCCGTGTCGGCCTGGCGGGCCAGCACGCCGAACTCCCGGACGAGCGGATTGGGCAGGACGGTGCCCGGAAACGCCTGGACGGCCAGTTCGCCGAGTCGGCGCAGTGCCGTCAGCGCGGGCTCCTCCGCCGCCGGACCGTCCGCGCGGTGCGCTGCGGCCGCCCGGACCCAGGGCAACTCGTCGACCCGCACCTGCTGCTCCAGATTCAGGAGGAGCAGCGAGCGACGGGTGCGGAACGCGCGGTAGTTCGCGGCCATCAGCGTCCGCAGCGACTCGCCCCGGTAGCTCTGCCCGGTGGTGGCGGCGACCTGCTGCGGCACCAGCTCCGCCAGCACCTCGGCCGACGGCACGACCCCCCGCTCCACGAGCGTGCCGAGCGGTGCGCTCAGCGAGCCCTCGACGACCTGCCGGATCGCCGGCGGGATCGTCGCACCGGCACGGAGTCCGGTCTCCCGGTGCTCCCGCTCGGTCACCGGGGCGACGAGCGGAGCGATGTCGGTCGCGCCGGACTCCTGCGGCAGGACCGCGAGACGGCCCACCACCACCTGTGCGACGGCATGGTGGGAGGGCAGCGCGGCATGGCGGGCCTGCTCCTCGCGCAGCGCGGAGTGGCGCTCGGAGCCGGGCAGGCCGCGCTTGCGGACCATGGACGTGACGGCGTGCCGCAGCAGCCCGAGCCGGCGTGCGTCCAACGGACGTCCGGCCACGGCCTCCTCGAGCGCGCCACGCAGAATGCCCAGGTTCTCCCGGCGGTCGCGGTGCTTCCCGCACAGGTCGTGCTCCACCGCAAGCCGGCGGTAGCGGCGCAGAAGTTTTGCACCGCGCTCGTTCCAGCCGGGGTCGGGGACCGCGCTGCCGACCGCCTCTCCGGGTTCGGCCGTCTCCAGCCAATGGGCGAGCAGTTCGTCCGCGAACGGACGCCAGACGGTCAGCGCCTCCCGTTGGGCCTCGACCGCCCGGTTCGGCCCACGGCGGATCAGCGTCACGACCGCGTCGCCCACGGTGCGGCGGTGCACGGCCGTCACGTCCGGCGCGGGCCGGTCGGCGGGCCGGGGTGTGAAGCGCAGGTCGGCGGCGAACGGGGCCAGTTCCGTGACGAGTTCGAGGGCGGCGTCCGTCTCCCCCTCGCGTACCAGCCAGGCCACCGTCAGAAGGGCCGCCTCCTCCGGCACGGCCACCTCGTAGCAACCGCTGTCCAGCAGCTCCCACAGCTCGGCGAGACCGGTCTCCGTGAGGCTGTGGGCGAACAGCGCCGCACGCTCCTGCGGCACACCCGCACGGTGCGCGGCTTCGGCCTCGTAAGGCAGGAGCGGGCCTGCGGCGCTCGCGCGGCCCGTGGCGAAACCGCCGTGCAGGACCTCGAGGGTGACCCAGGAGGGCAATCCTGCCGCCGGGCTGCGTGAACCGATGCGCAGTCGGCCGTCGGCCATCTTGGTGAGCACGGCACGCCAGCCCTTCGCCCTGGTCTCGGCCCGGCGGCGGGTTTCGGCGTCCTCGTGGAGCACCGCGGTCGTGCGGGCCCTGGCCAACCGGCTCCAGGCGTACGCCGACGACGCGGTGATCGGCTGCTGCTGCTCAGCGTTCTCGTTCATAAGCCGACGTGGCGGGTTCCGCCCCCGCGCCCTCCGGGTAGGAAGCCCGGCGCTCTGCTGCTGAGCTACACGTCGATGGCCCGAAACTAGCCACCCGACGGGACGCCGGGCAACGCCATTTCGCCCGCCGGCAGCAGGCCTCAGCCCGCGACCGCGACCGACGTCGCCACCGTGACCGCGACCATCGCCGCCTGCATGTTGCGGATCGCCTCCCGGACGCTCGCGCCCGCCCACTGGCCGTCGGCGATCTCCGTCATCCTCGGGGTGATCTGCTTGCGGGGGACGTCGGGGAAGGCGAGCCGGTGCAGCTTCGCACAGTGGATCAGGGCGACCAGGCCGGCCGTGCGGTCGTCCGGGGCGGCGTCATGGAGGACGACCGCGGACAGGCGCTCACGCAGTTCGCGCTCGGTCGAGCCGTCCGCCTCCGGGTAGCGCTTCACCGGGAAGAGACCGAGGACCTTGTGCTCCTCCTCCGCCACCAGGCCCCGTTCGCGCAGGCTGCCGATCGTGGCGCCCACGGCCTTGGAATGGTCCTTGGCCAGCCAGTCCGTGATCTTCGGCGGCTTGTTCCTCCTGCCCGCCCAGGAGGCGAGCTGCTCCAGGCGGCCGTCGAGGAGCGCGGTGCCGGTGGGTGTCGTGTCCGGGATCCGGATCCGTCCGTCCTCGACCGAGACGCGGTCCGCCAGGACGAGATCGAGCAGGATGCCGCCCGCAACGGCCCACCCCGCGGACTGCCGGTCCTTGGCCGCCCCGGACTCGTCGTCCAGCGACAGCAGCATGATCTCCTCGCCCAGCGTGACCGTCATGCCCGTTCCCCTCGTCCGGTTGTCCATGATCGGTAGGACGGGCGGGCCGTCCGGCCGGTTCCTTCGGGACGGCCCGGGCCGGGGGTGAAGCAGGATGGGCGCATGTCTTCGACCGTCGCGGCCCATGACGCCCCTGGCACCGTCCACCTGGCCACGGACACCGGGCAGAACTTCCTGGCCGTCTCCGGGACCCTGCTCCTCGGCCTGCTGGTCCTGTCGTCGCTGTGCGCGTACCTCTTCCCGGCGTTCGCGGCCCGAGGCCGTTTCGCCGCGCCGACCCGTGCCGGGACGCTGCGGGACGTGGCCCTGATGTGTGTGGCGGCGGCGGCCGCGATCCATCTGTTCGGCGTCCTGTGCTACATCCGCCTCGAGAACCAGTGGTACACCTGCGGGCCGCAGCGGTTCGGGCACTCCTCGTCGAAGGACCGGCCGGATCTGGAGTACATGCAGGAGAGCCTGTTCCCGGTGCGCTCGGTCTGCCGATGGTCGGACGGGTACACGTACGACTTCGTGCCCGCCTTCGTGAACCCGGCGATCGCGGCCCTGCTGGTCCTCGCCGCCGTGGCGGCGGGCGTGGCCCTCGGCCACGCGGGGACTCGGCGGGGCCGGGGTACGGGAGAACGGGGGAGCAGCGCTCCTGTTCCCGGTGGACGAAGCCGGCCGTGAGTCGTGAGGCCCGCACCAGCGGGAAGCCGGAAGCGCGCACGCGCTTTCTCCCGAGGGGCCGGCCCACGCGGCACCGGCGTCACGCGGACGCCGGCGCCCCCGTGTTGACGTGCACGGAGGCTATGCGGTCGAGGTCGTCGAACAGGACCTCGATCGTGCCGCCGTCCGGGAGGCCCGCGCTCAGACGGTCCTCCGCGTGGCGCTGCGGCAGGTCGTGGTGGCCGAAGTAGCCGGCGACCACACGGCGGGCGGAGCCGCCGACGAGGCCGGCGCCGGTGAGCAGAACGCGCGGCAGGGCGATGGCGTCGGGTTCGGCGCGGGGGACCTGCGGATCGTCGGCGACCATGTACGCGCGGCCGTCGGCGCTCGCCTGCACGCCGATGTACCCGGTGGCGCCGAGCACGCCCATCGCCGTGAACGCGAGGGTCTCGGCGGCGCGGCGGGGGTCGTCGTGCATGGCGAGGGGGACCAGTTCCTCGGTGAACTCAGGCAGCCCGTGTGCGTGGCCGTGGCCGCGGAGCCGCTCGGCCGCCGCGACCACCGGTGAGCCCGCGAAGCCGGGGTTGGCCCAGGCCCACAGCCACGACTGCTCGTTGACGTCGAAGGTGCCGAGGAGCGAGATCCTCAGCTCCCGTCCGGACTGCCGGTACAGGCACTGATCGAGGTCGGCGCTCCACTCGCCCACGGGCATGAACTCGTTGAATCGCTCGAGCTGTTCGGCGCCCCAGGCGGCGTGCTGCTCGGTGAGACGGACGAACGGGTCGCTGAAGGTCGTGGCCATGATCCAAGCCTAAGGGCCCGGGTGAGGACGCCCGCGGCCGCGGGCCGAGCCTCAGGAGATCTGCCAGACGGCCATGGTGGGACGCTGGGCCGACGGCTTTCCCACGGAGGCGTCGTTCGTCGCCTCGAGATTGCCTCAGGTCGATTCGTAGTCGATTCGTACGTGAGCTCTGCCGCCAGTTCTCCGCCGCGGCTGACCCTGATCTCGTCGATGTCCAGTTTCCCGTCCTCGTAGGTGCCGGATCGGCGCCGGCGTCCGCTTCGACCTCGTCCCGCGCCGCAGAGGAGTGCAGCCACGCTCCCGTGACAGTGCCCGTGGCGGTGATGATCGCGGCTACGACAGCGCAGACGGCACCGAGGAACGCGATTTTCTGTGCGCTGCGTCGAGAGCGCGGAACCAGGTGCGCAACCGCCTCAGCGCTCCGCTTCTCGGCGAGGTACGTGCAGGTCCGGGCGGGCCGGGATTCGGTGGCCCGGATTCATGGGCGGCGGGCCGTTGGTCGTCATATGCCACCCGCTTCGCGCGTGAGCCGAGTCACTTTCCGTGAATCGTTGCGCATGGTTTTTCGGCTTCCGGGCAGGCGGCCAGATCGCTGGGTCAGGTGACCAGTTGGAACAAAACGGGAATGAAGGGCAAAACGCAACGTGTCGGCAGTACAGCAGACCATCCACGCGGGCGGAGAGTGGCGCTTCGCCGTCTCCGGCGCCACGCGCGACATCATCGACCCCGTGGACGGGAGCGTCTTCGCCGTCGTGGCCGAGGGCGGCGTCGTCGACACCGATGAGGCCGTCGCCTGCGCCCGTGCCGCGTTCGACGACGGTACGTGGCCCCGTACCCCGGTCGCCGAGCGGGCCGCCCTGCTGCGCCGCGTCGCAGCCCTCCTGGAACGTGACCGCGAGAAGATCGGCGCTCTGGAGAGCCAGGACGCCGGGAAGACGCTGGAAGAGGGCCGCGTGGACGTCGACTGCGTGCGCGACGCCTTCGTCTACTTCGCCGACCTCGTCATGAACGAGAGCGGCGGGCGGGTCGTCGACGCCGGGTCCGACGACATCCACAGCGTGGTGGTGCATGAGCCGGTCGGGGTGTGCGGACTGATCACACCGTGGAACTACCCACTCCTCCAAGCGAGTTGGAAGATTGCCCCGGCCCTCGCCGCGGGCAATACTTTTGTGATCAAGCCCAGCGAGATCACGCCGCTGACCACCGTCGCCCTGATCGAGCTGCTGATCGAGGCCGGACTGCCCCCGGGCGCGGCGAACATCGTGACCGGCCCCGGCGACCAGGTCGGCGCGCGGCTGGCGGAACACCCCGACGTGGACCTGGTCTCCTTCACCGGCGGGCTCGTCAGCGGCACGAAGGTCGCCCGCGCCGCCGCCGACAGCGTCAAGAAGGTCGCCCTCGAACTCGGCGGCAAGAACCCGAACGTCGTCTTCGCCGACGCCTGCACCACCCCCGAGGGCTTCGACACGGCCGTCGACCAGGCCCTGAACGCCGCGTTCATCCACAGCGGCCAGGTCTGCTCCGCCGGTTCCCGGCTCATCGTCGAGGAGTCGCTGCGCGAGCGGTTCGTCGCCGAACTGGCCCGCAGGGCGGAGAGGATCCGTCTCGGCCGCGGCACCGACAAGGGCGTCGAGTGCGGCCCGCTCGTCTCCGCGCGGCAGCTCGCCAGGACCGAGGACTTCGTCGCCTCCGCACTCGCGGAAGGCGCTGTCCTGCGCGCCGGCGGCGAGAAGCCCGAGGGGCCCGGCTACTTCTACCGGCCCACCGTCCTCGACCACTGCCACCGCTCCATGCGCGTGGTACGCGAGGAGATCTTCGGCCCGGTCCTGACCGTCGAGACCTTCCGCACGGAGGACGAGGCCCTGGCCCTCGCCAACGACACCGAGTACGGCCTCGCCGGCGGCGTCTGGACGGCCGACGCGGGACGCGCCCGGCGGATGGCCCGGCTGATGCGCCACGGCACCGTGTGGATCAACGACTTCCACCCCTACCTGCCGCAGGCGGAGTGGGGCGGCTTCGGCAAGTCCGGCACCGGTCGCGAACTGGGGCCCACCGGCCTGGCCGAGTACCGCGAGGCCAAGCACATCTACCAGAACCTCGCCCCGCGCCCCGTGCGCTGGTTCGCGGGCTGAGCAGGGGAAACGCACCATGACCGACCACATTCACGAGTACGACTACGTCGTCGTCGGGGGCGGCACCGCCGGCTCGGTGATCGCTTCCCGCCTCACCGAGGACCCCGCCGTCACCGTCGCCGTCATCGAGGGCGGCCCCAGCGACGTCGACCGCGACGACGTGCTGACCCTGCGGCGCTGGATGGGCCTGCTCGGCGGCGAACTCGACTACGACTACCCGACCACGGAGCAGCCCCGCGGCAACTCGCACATCCGGCACAGCCGCGCCCGCGTGCTCGGCGGCTGCTCGTCGCACAACACCCTCATCGCGTTCAAGCCGCTGCCGTCCGACTGGGACGAGTGGGCCGAGGCGGGCGCCGACGGCTGGGACGCCGCGGCGATGGACCCGTACTTCGCGAAACTGCGCAACAACATCGTCCCCGTCGACGAGGCCGACCGGAACGCGATCGCCCGCGACTTCGTGGACGCCGCACAGGCCGCGCTCGACGTGCCGCGCGTCGAGGGCTTCAACAAGCAGCCGTTCCACGAGGGCGTCGGCTTCTTCGACCTCGCCTACCACCCGGAGAACAACAAGCGCTCCTCCGCCTCCGTCGCCTACCTGCACCCCTTCCTCGACCGGCCGAACCTGCACATCGCGCTGGAGACCTGGGCGTACCGCCTGGAGCTGGAAGGAACGCGGGCGACGGGCGTGCGCGTACGCGCGAAGGACGGCGAGGAGCGCCTCGTACGGGCGCGCCGCGAGGTGCTGGTGTGCGCGGGCGCCGTCGACACGCCCCGACTGCTGATGCACTCCGGCATCGGACCGCGCGCCGACCTGGAGAGGCTCGGCATACCCGTCGTCCACGACCTGCCGGGCGTCGGCGAGAACCTGCTCGACCACCCCGAGTCGGTCATCGTCTGGGAGACCCACGGGCCCATCCCCGAGAACTCCGCGATGGACAGCGACGCCGGACTCTTCGTACGGCGGGACCCCGAGTCCGAGGGCCCCGACCTGATGTTCCACTTCTACCAGATCCCCTTCACCGACAACCCCGAGCGGCTCGGCTACGAACGCCCCGCGCACGGCGTGTCGATGACCCCGAACATCCCCAAGCCCCGCAGCCGCGGCCGGCTCTACCTGACCAGCGCCGACCCCGAGGTCAAGCCCGCGCTGGACTTCCGGTACTTCACCGACGAGGACGACTACGACGGCCGCACCCTCGTCGACGGGATCAGGATCGCGCGCGAGATCGCTGCGCGGGAACCGCTCGCGGGATGGCTGAAGCGCGAGGTCTGCCCGGGGCCCGAGGTCACCTCCGACGAGGACATCAGCGAGTACGCGCGCAAGGTCGCGCACACCGTCTACCACCCGGCCGGAACCTGCCGGATGGGCGCCGTCGGCGACGAACTCGCCGTTGTCGCACCGGACTTGAAGATCCGGGGCCTCGAAGGCGTCCGGATCGCCGACGCGTCCGTCTTCCCGACGATGACGGCCGTCAATCCGATGATCGGTGTCCTCATGGTCGGCGAGAAGTGCGCCGACCTGCTGGGCGCGGAAGCCGACGAGAGGGGCGGGAACCGATGAAGTCAGATCCCACGAAGCAGACAGAGCCGACGCAGTCGCAGTCGCAGCCGCAGTCGGTCACCAGGGCGCCGGACGCGAACGTGCCGGACGCCGACGTGTCGGTCACGAGGGCGTCCGACGCCGGCGTGCCGGACATGCCGGTTCCGGCCGTGAAGGCCGGCGGACCGGGCGACGCCGCCGACGACCCACAGCCGCCCGTCTTCTCCGTCCGCGACCTGTGGAAGGTCTTCGGACCGAAGGCCGCCAAGGTCCCGGCCGACCCGGAACTCGCCGCGCTCGACCCCGTCGAACTGCGCGAACGCACCGGCTGCACCGCCGCCGTGCGCGACGTCTCCTTCGACGTCCGCAAGGGCGAGGTGTTCGTCGTCATGGGCCTGTCCGGCTCCGGCAAGTCGACGCTGGTGCGCTGCCTCACCCGGCTGATCGAGCCGACGTCCGGATCGATCGGGATCGACGGCGAGGACGTGCTCTCCATGGACACCACGCGGCTGCGCGAACTGCGCCGCCACCGTGCGTCCATGGTCTTCCAGCACTTCGGTCTGCTGCCGCACCGCTCGGTCCTCGACAACGTCGCCTACGGCCTCGAGATCCAGGGCATGGGCAGGGCCGCGCGCCGCTCGCGCGCCGCCGAAGTCGTCGCGAAGGTCGGCCTGGAGGGCCTGGAACACCGCAGGCCCGGCCAGCTCTCCGGCGGTCAGCAGCAGCGCGTCGGGCTGGCGCGCGCCCTCGCCGTCGACCCCGAGGTGCTGCTCTTCGACGAGCCGTTCAGCGCGCTCGACCCGCTGATCCGCCGCGACATGCAGGAAGAGGTCGTACGGCTGCACCGTGAGGAGGGCCGCACGATGGTCTTCATCACCCACGACCTGAGCGAGGCGCTCAAGCTGGGCGACCGCATCGCCCTGATGCGCGACGGCCGGATCGTTCAGCTCGGCACCCCGGAGGAGATCGTGGGCGCCCCCGCCGACGACTACGTACGGGACTTCGTCCGCGACGTGCCGCGTGAGCAGGTCATGACCGTGCGCACCGCCATGCGCCCGGCCGACGGCGACGAGGGCGAGGCCGGCCCCGCGCTGGCCCCCGGCGCGACCGTCTTCGAGGCGATCGAGGCCGTGGCCCGTACCGGACAGACCGCCCGAGTCGTCGAGAACGGCCGCTGTCTGGGCGTCGTCGGCCATGCCGACCTGCTGGGGGTCGTGGCGGGCACGACCACTGCCAAGGGGGTGGCCGCGTGATCCGCGGACCGCATCCGACTCCGCGCCGGCCCGACGACGGGCGGTGGCCCCGATGACCGCTGCCGTGTCCGCGCCCGCCGCGGAGAAGAAGGCCGTCACCGGCCCGTCGCTGCGAGACGTCCTGCGCCATCCCGTCAAGAGCAAGCTGCTGGCGCTCGCCGTGCTCGCGGCGGTCCTCGTGCCCGCCGGGATCACGCTGTGGGGCAGCGGCACCTGGCCGGCGGCCCTGCACATCGACATCTCCGGGCCGCTCGACGACGCCAACCGGTGGGTGATCGACAACCGGGACTCCCACCCGCTCTTCCTGTACTTCCTGCTGCACCTGTCCAACACCGCCACCGACGCGGTCGGCGGCGTGTACGACGTGCTGCACTCGATGGGCTGGGTCGGGGTGCTCGCCGTCGGTGTCCTCGTCGCGTGGCGCGCCGCCGGACTCGGCCGCGGCGGCCTCAGGGTCGCCGCGACCGCCTTCGGCGCGTTCGCGCTGTGCGGCCTCCTGGGCATGTGGGACGCCACACTGCTGACCATCGCGCTGATGGTCGTCGCCGTGGCACTGGCCGCCCTGGTCGGTGTGCTGATCGGCCTGGCGGCCGGCCTGTCCGACCGGATCAACCGCGCGCTGCGCCCGGTGCTCGACACGATGCAGGTCCTGCCGGCCTTCGCGTACCTGCTGCCGTTCGTGCTGGTCTTCGGCACCGGCACACCGGCCGCGCTGTTCTGCACCGTCATCTACGCCGCCCCGCCCATGGCCCGCCTCACGGCTCTCGGACTGCGCGGCGCCGACCCCTCGGTGCTCGAGGCGTCCGCCTCGCTCGGCGCGAGCCCGTGGCAGCGGCTGCGGACCGCCCGGCTGCCGCTCGCCCGCCGGCAGATGCTGCTCGGCCTCAACCAGACGATCATGATGGCGCTGTCGATGGTCGTCATCGCCGCGCTCGTCGGCGCCGGCGGCCTCGGTGAAGAGGTGTACTCGGCGCTCTCCACCGTCGATGTCGGCAAGGCGCTCACCGCCGGTATCCCGATCGTGCTGATCGCCATCTGGCTGGACCGTACGACGGCGGCGGCCGGCGACCGCATCGGCGGCAGCGTCCCGGGCGGCGGACTGCTGCACGGCCGCTCCGGCTGGGCCCTGGTCGCGGCGGGTGTCGCCGCGGCCGTGTCGGCCCGCTTCCTGATCGGCGGTGCGTGGCCCGAGGCCTGGACGTTCGACATCTCCACGCCCGTGAACAAGGCACAGAGCTGGATCACCGAGCACTTCTCGTCCGGCATCCCGGTGCTCGGCGGCACCGAGGTCTGGTCGGAGCAGTTCACCGTGTGGATTCTCAACCCGCTGCGTGACGGCCTGCTCTGGCTGCCCTGGTGGTCGGTCCTGCTGATCGTGGCGGCCCTGGCCTGGCTGGTCGGCACCTGGGCGACCGCGCTGACGGCCACCCTCGCCATGTCGGCGATCGGCGTGCTCGGCGTGTGGACGAAGTCCCTGAACACGCTCTCGCAGGTGCTGGCCGCGCTGGTCGTCACACTGGCCCTCGGCGTGCTCGCGGGCATCGTGTGTGCCCGCGCGGGGCGCCTCGAGCGCTTGCTGCGGCCCGTTCTCGACGCCATGCAGACGATGCCGCAGTTCGTCTACCTCATCCCGGTCGTGGCGCTCTTCGGAGTCACCAGGGCCTCGGCGATCATCGCCGCCGTCGTGTACGCCCTGCCCGCGGTCGTACGCATCACCGCGCAGGGCCTGCGCGAGGTCGACCCGGCGGCCATGGAGGCGGCGCGCTCACTCGGCGCCTCGACCAGGCAGCAGCTCTTCCAGGTCCAGTTGCCGCTCGCCCGGCCGGCGCTTCAACTCGCCGTCAACCAGGGCGTCGTACTGGTCCTCGCCGTGGTCGTCGTCGGCGCGCTCGTCGGCGGCGGGGCGCTCGGCTACGACGTGGTCAAGGGCCTGTCCCGCGGCGAGATGGGTCTCGGCATGACCGCCGGTCTGGCGATCGTCTGCCTCGGCCTGGTCCTCGACAGGGTCACGCAGCCCGCCGCCCGCAAGCACAACCGACCGTGACCCACCCCAGACCCACCACCGACGTCCCCGTCACGAACAGCAGGAGCACCATCATGATCATGCGAAACCGCACCAGAGCCGTCCGTACCGCCACCGCCGTCGTCGGTGCCCTGGGCGTCCTGACGCTCAGCGCGTGCAGCGCCGCGGAAACCGGCAAGAGCCAGGACGCGGCCGGCGGTGACAAGACCGTGAAGCTGACCGTTCCCTCCTGGGTCGGCGCGCAGGCCAACACGGCAGTCGCCGAGTACATCCTCGAGAAGGAGCTCGGCTACACGGTCAAGTCCCAGCAGATGGGCGAGGTGCTCGCCTGGGACGCGCTCTCCAAGGGCGACGTCGACGCGATCATGGAGGACTGGGGACACCCCAAGGAGGAGAAGCGGTACGTCGACGACAAGAAGACCGTCGTCAAGGGCGGCGACCTCGGTGTCACCGGCCACATCGGCTGGTTCGTGCCCAAGTACTTCGCCGACGCGCACCCCGACGTGACGGACTGGAAGAACCTCGACAAGTACGCCAAGGAGTTCGCGACCGCCGAGAGCGGCGGCAAGGGCGAGATCCTCGAGGGCTCCCCGGACTACGTCACCAACGACGACGCGATCATCAAGAACCTCGGCCTGAACCTCAAGACCAACTACGCGGGTTCCGAGGCGGCGCAGATCACGGCCATCAAGAAGTACGTGAAGGAGAAGAAGCCCTTCCTCACCTACTGGTGGACGCCGCAGTGGCTCAACGCCGAGGTCGAGCTCGTCGAGGTCAAGCTCCCGGAGTACAAGGAGGGCTGCGACGCCGACCCGAAGAAGATCGCCTGCGCCTACCCGAACACTCCGCTGCAGAAGTTCCTCAACGCCGACTTCGCGAAGAACGGCGGGGACGCCGCCGAGTTCCTGAAGAACTTCAAGTGGTCGACCGAGCAGCAGAACGAGGTCGCGCAGATGATCGCCGGGGAGAAGATGTCGCCCGGGGCCGCGGCCGAGAAGTGGGTCGAGGCCAACGAGTCGACGTGGAAGGCCTGGTTGCCGAAGAAGTAGGGCCCGGACCGGGTCCAGGTCGTGCCCGGGGACGTGGGCCCGACCTGGACCCCGGCCCGGCGGCCCGGTTCCGGAGGGGCGCGGCGGCGGCCCGGTTCCGGAGGGCCACGGCTGCGGCGGCCCGGGGCTTTGACCCGGGCCGCCGCTCCGTCACGCCCCGCCGCGCGGCGACTCTGCGGCCCGAGCCGCCTTCGCCAGGTCCACCGCCGCCTTGAGGCTCAGTCCCGGCGCCGCCTCCCGCAGGGCCTTGATCGCGGAGACCGAGTCCGCGGGGCCCTGCACACCCGCCGCGTCGAGACGCTGACGTACCCAGTGCGCCCGCAGTTCCTCGTACGTCGCGGCCGACGCGTCCTCCACGATCTCCAGGGCCAGTTCGAGTCCCGGCCGGTCCTCGGGGGCGGCCCGGTCCAGGGCGGCTCGGACAGCGGCCGTGATGGCGTCCGCGTCGCGCACCACGACGACCGGCAGTTCCTGCTTCGTGAGTCCGAACATGAACCGATCGTCACTGCTGACGACCGGCCCCCACAACGCAGTTGAGCGCCTTCAGAGCTTCCCGGCCGCCGCTGGTCCGCGCAGCCCGGCCGCGATGCCGGCGACCGCGCTCTGCGCCAGGCGCTGCAGCCCGGGGCCGAAGGTGATCCGGGTCGCGCCCAGGCGGCCCAATTCGGCCACGGGCGGGTCCGACGCCGGTGCCCACACGTTGACAGGGGCGTCCGTCGCCGCACGCAGCAGCGGCAGTTGCCCGTACGGAACGGTGATCGGGTACACGCAGTCCGCGCCCGCCCAGGCGTACAGCCGGATGCGTTCGACCGCCCGCGCCGGATCGCCCACCCCGCGCAGGAACGTGTCGACGCGGGCGTTCACGAACAGCGCGTCACCCGCTTCCGCGCACACCTCCGCCAGCCAGTCGGCATGCCGGAGCGGATCCCTCAGCACGCCGGTCGCCGCGTCGCTGTCCTCCAGGTTGCAGCCCACCGCTCCCGTTTCCAGGATCCGGGCCACCAGTTCCTTCGGCGGCAGACCGTAGCCGCCCTCGACGTCCGCGCTCACCGGGACGTCGACGGCCCGCGCGATACGCGCGACGGCGGCGAACATCTCGTCCGCCGGGGTCCTGCCGTCCTCATGGCCCAGCGACGCGGCGACCCCCGCGCTCGGCGTCGCGAGGGCGGGAAAACCCGCGTCGGCGAAGGCGCGGGCACTCGCCGCGTCCCACGGGCCGGGCAGTACCAGCGGATCGGCGGCCTCCCGGCCGTGGTGAAGCGCGCGGAACACCTGCGCCTTCGCGGTCATCGTGCTCCCCTCAGTGCTTGCGCGAGCCGGGCGTGTAGTGGCCGGGAACCATCCGGGAGGACACGCCGAAGCGGTTCCAGGCGTTGATGACCGTGATCGCGGAGACCAGGTGGGCCAGTTCCGTCTCGTCGAAGTGCTTCGCGGCCTTCGCGAAGACCTCGTCGGGCACGAAACCGTCGGTGAGCACCGTCACCGCCTCGGTCAGCTCGATCGCCGCGATCTCCTTCTCCGTGTAGAAGTGCTGCGACTCCTCCCAGGCGCTGAGCTGCACGATCCGCTCCACGGACTCGCCGGCGGCCAGCGCGTCCTTGCTGTGCATGTCGAGGCAGAAGGCGCAGTGGTTGATCTGGGAGGCGCGGATCTTCACGAGCTCGAGCAGCGTCGGGTCCAGGTGCTTACGCGACGCCTGGTCCAGCCTGACCATGGCCTTGTAGACATCAGGGGCGAGTTCCGCCCACGGAAGACGGGGAGTGTGCTCGGGGGCGTTGGCCTCGTTCGTGGTCGTCATGGATACGACCGTAAGGGGAGCGTGGCGCAGGGATAAGGTCCACTTTCATGACCGAATCATGGGCCACTTTCGGTGCCGACCTCCATCTCGAGCTACGCGGGTCCGGGCTGCGGCAGGGCCTGATGGACGCACTGCGGGAGGCGGTCCGTACGGGCAGGCTGGCACCGGGCGTCCGCCTTCCGTCGTCCCGCTCGCTCGCCGCGGACCTCGGAGTGGCCCGGAACACCGTGGCCGACGCGTACGCCGAGCTGGTGGCCGAGGGCTGGCTGACCGCCCGGCAGGGCTCCGGCACACGGGTCGCCCAGCGGTCGGAGCCGCGCAAGGCCGCCGGCGGCACGATCAGGTCGCACCCGCCGCGCGTGCGCCCCGCCTACAGCCTGATGCCGGGCAACCCCGATCTCGCCGCCTTCCCCCGTGCTCAATGGCTGAAGGCCGCACGGAGGGCGCTCGGCGCCGCTCCTCACGAGGCGTTCGGCTACGGCGATCCGCGCGGCCGCGTAGAACTGCGGACCGCGCTGGCCGACTACCTGGCCCGGACGCGCGGTGTGTACGCGGACCCCGGACGCATCGTGATCTGTTCGGGCTTCGTGCACGGGCTGATGCTGATGGGGAAGGTGCTGCGACAGCGGCGGGTGCGGGCGGTGGCCGTCGAGTCGTACGGACTCGACGTGCACTGGAACCTGCTCACCGAAGCGGGCCTGCGCATCCCGGCGCTTCCGTTCGACGCACTGGGCACCGACACCAGGCCGCTGGCCCAGGGGGCGGCCGAAGGAGCACAGGAGGGGGCGGCCGAGGGAGCGGAGGAGGGAGCGGAGGAGGGGGCGGCCGAGGGGGCGGCCGAGGGGACGGGCAGGCGCGGCGGCGAGGCCGCGGTCGGCGGTGGGCTGCGGGGCGTCGGCGCGGTGCTGATGACACCCGCCCACCAGTTCCCCCTCGGGATGCCGCTGCACCCCGACCGGCGCGCCGCGGTCGTCGACTGGGCGCGCAGAACCGGGGGCGTGATCCTCGAGGACGACTACGACGGAGAGTTCCGCTACGACCGCCAGCCCGTCGGCGCGCTCCAGGGCCTGGACCCCGAACGCGTCGTGTACCTCGGCACGGCGAGCAAGTCGCTGGCCCCCGGACTGCGACTGGCGTGGATGGTGCTGCCGCAGGAGCTGGTGGGCGAGGTGCTCGAGGCCAAGGGCGATGTCGACTGGGTGTCGAGTGCCCTGGACCAGCTCACCCTGGCGGAGTTCATCGCGTCGGGCGCCTACGACCGGCATGTACGGGGAATGCGGCTGCGTTACCGGCGCCGGCGCGACCAGCTGGTGCGACGGCTGGCCGAACACGCCCCCGGAATCCGGGTGAGCGGCATCGCCGCGGGGCTGCACGCGGTCCTCGAACTGCCGCCCGGCACCGAGGGGGCCGCGGTCCGGGCGGCGGCGTGGCAAGGGCTGGCCGTGGAGACCGCGGGGCGTTTCCGGCATCCTGACGTCCCGCCGGGCCGGGACGCACTCGTCGTCGGCTACGCCACTCCGTCGGACAGCGCCTGGTCGGGCGCGCTGGACGCGCTGTGCCGGGCACTGGGCTGAGGCCGGGGGAGAGCAGCGCCCGGCCCTGCCGGTTCAGCCCACGTCGGCGGCCAGTACGGTGCGGATCCGGTCGAGGCCCCAGTCCAAATCCTCCTTGCTGATCATCAGCGGTGGGGCGATCCGGATCGTCGGCCCGCGGGTGTCCTTCACCAGCACCCCGTGGTCCACCAGCTTCTCCGAGACCTCCCGGCCGGTGCCGAGACGCGGCGCGACGTCCACACCGGCCCACAGCCCTCGTCCGCGCACCTCGGTCACCGTGCCGTCGCCGACCAGCAGGCCCAGTTCACGGTGGAGATGGTCACCCAGTTCGGCCGAGCGCTGCTGGAACTCGCCGGTGCGCAGCATCGCCATCACCTCCAGGGCGACGGCGCAGGCGAGCGGGTTCCCGCCGAACGTCGAACCGTGCTCACCCGGCCGGTGGACACCGAGCACCTCCGCGGACGACACCACGGCGGACACCGGCACCACCCCGCCGCCCAGCGCCTTGCCCAGTACGTACATGTCCGGCACCACGCCCTCGTGCTCGCACGCGAACGTCCTCCCGGTCCGGCCCAGCCCGGACTGGATCTCGTCCGCGACGAACAGCACGTCCCGCTCCCGGGTGATCTCGCGGACTCCGGCGAGGTAGCCGGCCGGCGGGACGTGCACCCCCGCCTCGCCCTGCACGGGCTCCAGCAGAACGGCCACCGTGTTCTCCGTGACCGCCGCGTCCAGCGCGGTCAGGTCCCCGTAGGGCACGATCTCGAAGCCGGGCGTGTACGGACCGTGGTCGGCCCGTGCCTCCGGGTCGGTCGAGAAGCTGATCAGCGTGGTCGTACGGCCGTGGAAGTTGTTCGACGCCACCACGATCTTGGCCATGTTGTCCGGCACCCGCTTGACCCGGTAGCCCCACTTGCGGGCTGTCTTGACCGCTGTCTCCACCGCCTCCGCGCCCGTGTTCATCGGCAGGACCGCCTCCATGCCGCACAGCTGGGCGAGCTGTGCGCAGAAGTCACCGAACCGGTCGTGGTGGAAGGCGCGGGAGGTCAGCGTGACCCGTTCCAGCTGTGCCCTGGCCGCGTCGATCAGCCGGCGGTTGCCGTGTCCGAAATTGAGCGCCGAGTACCCGGCGAGCAGATCGAGGAATCGGCGGCCCTCGACGTCCGTCATCCAGGCGCCCTCCGCCGTGGCGACGACGACCGGCAACGGGTGGTAGTTGTGCGCGCTGTGCGCCTCGGCGGAGGCGAAGGCTGACGTGGTGTTCCGCACGGGTCCTCCGATCGTCGTCCGGGCCTGCAGCAGGGCGGAGGGGTCGTGAACCACCGCCCTGCTTCCATCGTCGCGCTTCCGCCGCGTGACGCCACGGCTCGCGGTGTGGACGGAACGGCGCGGGCCCGGACGGAGAACGCGGCCCCCTCCGGACCCCGCTCGAGGGCCCCTTCCCGCGTCCTCACACCTTTCGTGCACCGGAGGCCGGAGATCGGTTCCGCACCTGAGAGAATGGTGTGCATGGCCTCTGACCGACCCCGTGTGCTCTCCGGAATCCAGCCCACCGCAGGCTCGTTCCACCTCGGCAACTACCTCGGTGCCGTCCGCCAGTGGGTGGCGCTGCAGGAGTCCCACGACGCGTTCTACATGGTCGTGGACCTGCATGCGATCACGATCCCGCAGGACCCCGCCGAGCTGCGTGCGAACATCCGCCTCGCGGCCGCTCAGCTGCTCGCCGCCGGCCTCGACCCCGAGCGCTGCACCCTCTTCGTGCAGAGCCATGTGCCCGAGCACGCGCAGCTCGCCTGGGTCATGAACTGCTTCACCGGTTTCGGCGAGGCCTCCCGTATGACGCAGTTCAAGGACAAGTCCGCGAAGCAGGGTGCCGACCGGGCCTCCGTGGGCCTGTTCACGTACCCGATCCTCCAGGTCGCGGACATCCTGCTGTACCAGGCGAACGAGGTGCCGGTCGGTGAGGACCAGCGCCAGCACATCGAGCTCACCCGGGATCTCGCGGAGCGTTTCAACGGCCGCTTCGGCAGTACGTTCACCGTTCCGAAGCCGCACATCCTGAAGGATGTCGCCAAGATCTACGACCTCCAGGACCCCTCGGTCAAGATGAGCAAGTCGGCCTCCACGCCCAAGGGTGTGATCAACCTGCTCGAGGAGCCGAAGGCCACCGCGAAGAAGGTGAAGAGCGCGGTCACCGACACGGACACGGTGATCCGCTTCGACGCGGAGGAGAAGCCGGGCGTCAGCAACCTGCTGACCATCTACTCCACCCTCACGGGGTCGACGATCGCCGATCTGGAGCAGAAGTACGAGGGCAAGGGTTACGGTGCGCTCAAGACCGACCTCGCCGAGGTGATGGTCGACTTCGTCACACCCTTCCGGACCCGTACACAGGAATACCTGGACGACACGGAGACGCTGGACTCGATCCTGGCGAAGGGCGCGGAGAAGGCGCGCGCGGTCGCCGCGGAGACGCTGGCGGACACGTACGACAAGTTGGGATTCGTACCCGCGAAGCACTGAGCCGGAAAGAGTCCGAGGGCCCGTGACCAAGGACTCTGGCCACACCGAGGGTGCAGCCGCCACACTGGCGGCTGCACACCCGCTCACCGCCCGCCCCGACAACTGAGGAGAACGACGTGGGGACCGTAACGCTCGGCGTTTCGATCGCGGTCCCGGAGCCCTACGGCAGCCTGCTCCAGGAGCGGCGCGCGGGCTTCGGGGATCCCGCCGCGCACGGCATCCCCACCCACGTCACCCTCCTGCCGCCCACCGAGGTCGACTCCACCCTGCTCCCGGCCGTGGAGGCGCATCTCACGGCCGTCGCGGCGGCCGGCCGGCCCTTCCCCATGCGACTGTCCGGCACGGGCACCTTCCGGCCGCTGTCGCCCGTCGTCTTCGTCCAGGTCGTCGAGGGCGGTGCGGCCTGCACCTGGCTGCAGAAGCGCGTACGGGACACGTCCGGGCCGCTCGTCCGCGAGCTGCAGTTCCCGTACCACCCCCATGTGACGGTCGCCCACGGCATCTCGGAAGAGGCCATGGACCGGGCGTACGAGGAGCTGTCCGAGTACGGGGCGGCGTGGACCTGTGCCTCCTTCGCGCTCTACGAGCAGGGTGCGGACGCCGTGTGGCGCAAGCTCAGCACGTACGCCTTCGGCGGGGGCATCTCCGGCGTCCCCACCCAGGGCGCCCCGGTCGACGAGCACGCCTCCAGCCTCTGAGCGGCGGCTCCGGTCACCGCGCACGGCGGTGGGGCGTCCCCCGGCGTGCCGACGGGGCTGCGGCGCACCTCGGCGGGTAGGCGTACCGCATGGACTGGCTGATCAAGATTCCCGTCGTCGGCCCGCTGGTGCGGCGGCTGATGCGCACCCACGCCTGGCGTTCGTACGAGACGCTCGACCGGGTCCACTGGACGCGCCTCGCCGCAGCCGTCACGTTCCTCAGTTTCCTGGCGCTCTTCCCGCTGATCACCGTCGCCGCCGCCGTCGTCGCCGGCGCGCTCGACCAGCAGGCGCTGGACGAGCTGGACGAGAAGCTGTCCGCCCAGGTCCCCGGTATCTCCGATCAGCTCGACATCGACGCCTTGGTCGCCAACGCGGGCACCGTGGGGGTCGTCGCCGGTGCGCTGCTGCTCCTGACGGGCGTCGGCTGGGTCGGCTCGATGCGGGAGTGCCTGCGGGCCGTGTGGGAGCGCGACGACGAGGACGAGGGCAATCCGGTCGTCCGCAAGATCAAGGACGTGGGGGTGCTGGCCGGTCTCGGCGGCATCGGCCTGGCCTCGTTCGCCGCCTCCGCCCTGGGTTCGACGGCCGTCGGCTGGACCGCGGACCGGCTGGGCCTCGAGGACGGCGGGGTGGGCGGCGTGCTCCTGCAGATCGCCGCCCTCGCGGTTGGTGTGCTCGCGAACTTCCTGATTCTGCTCTACGTGCTGACCCTGCTGCCGGGGGTCCAGCCGCCGCGCCGCCGTCTGCTCGTGGCGGCGCTGATCGGCGCTGTCGGATTCGAACTGCTCAAGCTGCTGCTCGGCGGCTACATCAGCGGGGTCGCCTCGAGGAGCATGTACGGCGCGTTCGGCGTCCCGATCGCGCTGCTGCTGTGGATCAACTTCACTGCGAAGCTGCTGCTGTTCAGTGCCGCGTGGACGGCGACACCGAGCAGTGACCAGAAGCCCGCGGACGGAGAGCCAGTGGACGGAGAGCCGACGGGCGGAGAGTCCGCGGACAGGAAACCCGCGGACGCGGAGCCCGCCGACGGAAGGCCCGCCGACGGAAAGTCCGCCGGCGGAAAGGCCTTCGACGCGAGGTCCGCTACGGACGCGGCTCGCGGCGCGACCGGTCCGGCAGCGGCCACCGGCGCCTGATCAGGAACGCTCCCGCTGCCAGCAGCACGAGAACGCTGCCGACGACGCCCAGCGCGATTCCCACGCCGCTCGAGCCGGTCTGGGAGGCGGCGACGGGCTTCACCGGCCCGTCCTTGTCCTTCTCGCCCTCCTTCACCGGCTGCGGGGACTGCTGCGGCTGCGCCGACTTCGGCGGCACCAGTTCACCCACCGGGGTCACCTTGCCGGATGCGGCGAAGCCCCAGTCGAGCAGTCTGCCCGCCTCTTTGTAGACCGCCTGGCTCTCGCCCGACTCCGGGTTCATGACGGTGACGAGCAGCACCTTGCCGTTGCGCTCCGCGACCCCGGTGAACGTGGATCCGGCCTGTGTCGTGCTGCCGTTCTTCACACCGGCGAGGCCCTGGTACGGGGCGACGCCGATCGAGCCGGTCATCAGCCTGTTGGTGTTCTGGATCTTGAAGGTTCCGCGCTTCTTGCCCTTCTTCTGCTCGCCGGGGAAGTCGGCGCTCACCGTGGAGCAGTACTCGCGGAAGTCCTTCTTCTGCAGGCCGCTGCGGGCGATCAGGGTGAGGTCGTACGCGGACGACACCTGGCGGGGGGCGTCGTAACCGTCGGGGGAGACGACCGTGGTGTCGAGCGCCTGCAGTTCCTCGGCGTGCTTCTGCATGTCGATGACGGTCTGGTCGATGCCGTTGTTCATCGCCGCCAGGACGTGGACGGCGTCGTTGCCGGAGCGCAGGAAGACCCCGAGCCACAGGTCGTGGACCGTGTAGGTGTGGTTCTCCTTGATGCCGACCAGGCTGCTGCCCGCGCCGACGCCGGCGAGTTCCTCCGGGGCGACCTTGTGGACGGTCGTCTTCGGAAGCCGTGGCAGCAGGGTGTCCGCGAAGAGCATCTTCAGTGTCGACGCCGGAGGGAGCCGCCAGTGCGCGTTGTGGGCGGCGAGCACCTGTCCGCTCTCGGCGTCCGCGACGATCCAGGACCGTCCGGTGACGTCCTTGGGCAGCACGGGCGCACCAGGGCCGAGCCGGACCTGTGTGCCCGGCTTGGCGAGCTGCGCACCGCCGACCGAGGACATGATCGCCGGAGGTCGCGGCTTCTTCTTGCCCGGGTTGTCGTCCTGTGTGGCCGCGAACGCGGGGGCAGCGGTCATCGCGGGCAGCAGCGCGGCGACGAGGACCGCGAGCGCGGCCCTTCGCGCGGTGGTTTTCAGAGCAGACACGGACGAGAACGTACAGGGCCCCGTTGAAAATATGGAGATCGGCCCGCTGTCCGGCGTGGACTGACGCCGGGACAGCCCACCCCGAGGAACCCGGTCGGCGGACGGCCGCGATACTTGCTTCATGAAGCTCAGCCGCTCCGTCTCCTGGTTCCTGCTCGCGTTCGGGGTGTGGAGCTGGTTCATCTGGATCACTTTCGTCAAGAACCTGTGGCAGGACGGCAGCGGGCTCGCCTTCGACGACGCGGGTGACCCCACCGGCTACTTCTGGGTCCATCTGCTGCTCGCCGTCACGTCCTTTGTTCTGGGGACGGTCGTCGGGGTCATCGGGTTGCGTGGCGTGCGGGCGTTGCGCCGTGAGCGCGGCTAGGGAACAGGGAACAGGGAGCGGATCGTGGCGGCAGTCGTCGTACTCGTGATCATTCTGGTCGTCGCGCTGCTCGCGGGCGTGCACTGGTACGTGTGGCGGAGGCTCGTCCGCGACACGACCGCGCCGGGCGGCACCGGCCGCAGGGTCGGCACGGCAGCGATCTGGGTGCTGCCCGTGCTGTCCTTCGCGGCACTCGCGTCGGGCCGGTCCGGAGCACCCTTCTGGCTGGAGCAGATCCTGGCGTGGCCGGGCTATCTCTGGCTGGCGGTGCTGCTCTACCTCGTCCTGGCACTCCTCGTCGGCGAGGCGGTACGCGCCCTGCTGCGCCGCGCCCTCGACCGCAGGGCCGCTCGGGCGGATCACCCGATCGAGCGCCCCGCCCCCGACGACTCGGCGGCGTCCGGTGGCGGCCCCGCTCCGTCGGGGCCCGCCGTCCGGGCAGGGGCCGGTGCCACCGAGGACGGGCTCGGTCCGGCGGGTACGGCGGTCGCCGTCGACCACGCTCCGCCGTCCGCCCCCGCCGGGGCGGTGGCGGACGAAGCCCCGGCCGTGGCCGTGGCCACGGGCGTCGCGGACGCCGCGGTCCCGGCAGGGACGGCCGGCACGGGCGGGGCCGGTGTCGAAGCCGGGCCCGCTCCTGGCGCCGGCGTCGCGCCGACGGGCCGGGCAGGCGTCTCGCGGCGGATGTTCGTGTCGCGGATCGTCGGCGGGGCCGCCGCCACCGCCGCGCTCGGCACGGTCGGGAACGGCGCCTACGGCGTGCTCCGCGGCCCCCGGGTCGAGCGGGTCACCGTCCCGCTCGCCAAGCTCCCCCGCGCCGCCCACGGCCTGCGCATCGCCGTCGTCAGCGACATCCATCTCGGGCCGATACTCGGCCGGGCGCACACCCAGCGCATAGTGGACTCGATCAACGCCACTCAGCCCGACCTCGTCGCCGTCGTCGGCGACCTCGTCGACGGGTCGGTCGCCGACCTCGGGTCCGCGGCCGAGCCGCTCGCGCAGCTCCGTTCCCGTCACGGATCCTTCTTCGTGACGGGCAACCACGAGTACTTCTCCGGTGCCGACGAGTGGGTCGAGCACGTCCGCGAGCTGGGCCTGCGGCCGCTGCGCAACGAACGGGTCGAGATCGCCGGCGGGTTCGACCTCGCGGGCGTCGACGACGTGGCCGGTGAGGACGAGGGCCAGGGCCCCGACTTCGTACGCGCTCTCGGCGACCGCGACCGCTCCCGTGCCGCCGTGCTCCTCGCGCACCAGCCGGTCGTCATCGACGACGCGGTCCGCCACGGCGTGGACCTCCAGCTCTCCGGGCACACCCACGGCGGCCAGCTCTGGCCCGGCAACCACCTGGCCGAGCTCGCCAACCCCACCGTCGCGGGACTGGAGCGCTACGGCGACACCCAGTTGTACGTGTCCCGCGGCGCGGGCGCGTGGGGTCCGCCGGTACGGGTCGGGGCGCCCTCCGACATCACCGTCGTACAACTGGCGTCGCGTCAGGCGTGACCGCCGCCCGCGGCCCCGGGGTTCCCCGGGGCCGTGAAGCCCTTGTCAGGCCTTCTTGCGCGCGGCCACGGTCTCAGCCATGCCGGGCAGGAAGTCCGTGAACAGCTCGTGCACTTCGCGGACGAGCGGCCGCAGCACCCGGAAGCGCGAGAGAGCCACGCCCCGGGCGGTCAGCCGGGCGCCGCGTTCGGCCAGGCGCCTGGTGCGTTCGCTGTTCTCGGAGCGGTCGAAGACCCAGTACAGGACCAGGCCCATCTGGGAGAGCCACATCAACTCGGGGAGGATGTCGCGTAGTTCCTCCGCCACCTTCGACTTCGAGCCGGCCAGTGCCTCCCGGTGGACATCGATGGCCGCCTCGCGGGCGTGCTCCGATTCGGGAGAGAAGGGGCTGAGAGGGCTCTCCGGGTCGGCGGCGTTCTTGAAGAACTGGGCCGCGAACTCGTGGTACGGCGCGGCGATGTCCAGCCACGCGGTCAGCACCCCGGCCATCCGGGACTCGAGGTCGGTCTCCTTGTCCAGCACGGGCCGGACCGCCGCCTGGTGTTCTGCGGCGATCCGGTCGTAGAAGCCCTGGACGAGGTGTTCCTTGGAGCCGAAGTAGTAGTACGCGTTCCCGACCGAGACGCCGGCCTCTTTGGCGATGGCCCGCATCGTCGTCTTGTCGTAGCCGCGCTCCTGGAAGAGGCGCAGCGCCGTCTCGAGGATGAGCGTGCGGGTCTGCTCGCTCTTGGGGGCCTTCGCGTCCGTCGGGTCGTTCGCTTCAGTCACGGTGTCCGAGCCTAGTCGGGTACGGAGCAGCGGTCGTCACAGGGAGTGGCGTCCACAGTCCCGGTGCCCCTCATGGCCCCCGTGCCTCCCGCGGCCGTGCCCCCCGTGCCCCCCGTGCCCTCCACGGCCTCCGTGATCGCCGCCGCGGCACCGGCCCCCGTCGCCTCCCGGTACTTCGCCGCCGCGAGCATGGTGACCCGTACGAAGGGTGCGCCGGCCGGGGTGGCGAGCCAGTGGGCCCTGGGCCGGTGCTCGGCCAGTGCCCAGAGGCACACGATCCAGGCGGCCTGACCCGAGTAGATCTGGCCCCGGTCGCCGATGACGGTGATCTCGCGCCTGGTGCGCGCGTGGTCGAGTTCGGGATACCTGCGCCGCGCCTCGGCCGATCCCGCGGGCACCAGCCGCAGCGGCACGAGCTGCGGTTGTCGCAGCAGCCAGCTCCTCAGGTGCACGCACAGGGAGCACTCGGCGTCGTAGAGGACGGTCAGTTCCCGCAGGGCGGTGCCCATCGTCGTCATGCTCCGGTGGGGCCGCCGGCGGGCGCGGTCCACGGGCCCGTCGGCGCCTGCCGCGTCCAGCCCTGGGGGCCGACCGGCGGGGTCTGCTCGCGCTCCATCGCTCCACGACGGCGGATCTTGTTGAGTACGTAGACGTTGCCGAGGTGCATGATGCCGAGGACCAGCAGGACGACTCCGATCTTGACCGACAGGGCCTCGAGGAGTCCGCGGGCCTCCGTGACCGCGTCGGCGCTCTTGAGGTAGAGCGCGACGAATCCGAGGTTCACGAGGTAGAAGCCGACCACCAGGAGGTGGTTGACGGCCTCCGCGAGCTTCTCGTTCCCCTTGAGCACGTCGGCGAGGAAGATCCGTCCGTTCTTGCTGAGCGTGCGCGCGACCCAGACGGTGAGTCCGACGCTGATCGCCAGGTAGGCGACGTAGGTGACAACAGTGAGGTCCATGCCCCACCCCTCCCCTTGAACGTGTTCAAAACCTTGCGAGCATGACTCTAGACCTACTTTTGAACATGTTCAAGCGAGGGAAAGGGGAGGCGTCGCCCAGTGCGCGCCGTCTAAGGTCTGGCGGATGACCCTCTCTTATGACCAGGCCGGACACGGCCCCGCCGTTGTCCTTCTCCACTCCGCGGTGTGCGACCGGCGGATGTGGGACGGGCAGTGGCAGTCGCTCGTGGACGCCGGATACCGGGTGGTGCGCTGCGACTTCCGCGGCTACGGCACCACGCCGGTGGCCGAGCACCCCTACACGGACGCCGACGACGTCCTCGGGCTGATGGACGCCCTCGGCATCGAACAGGCCGCCCTGGTCGGATCCTCGTTCGGCGGCCGGGTCGCCCTGCTCGCGGCGGCGAGCAGCCCGCACCGGGTGAACGCGCTCGCGCTGCTGTGCGCCGCCCCGCTGCCCGGGCAGGAGCAGAGCCCCGAACTCAGCGCCTTCGACGTCCGCGAGAACGAGCTCTTCGAGGCGGGAGACCTGGCGGGCGCCGCGGCGTTGAACGTGGACACCTGGCTCGGCCCCGACGCCGACGAGGCGGTCAGGGAAGCCGTGCTCGAAATGCAGCTCCACGCCTTCGAGGTGCAGACGGCGGCGGAGGAGGCCGTCGAGAACGAGGGGGCGTCGTACGTCCTGTCCGGTGGGCGGATCGCCGAACCACCGGAGTTCTCGAAGTTCGAGTCCCCCTGCCTCGCCGTGTCCGGCGCCCACGACCTCCCGGACTTCCGCCGGGCGGCGGCCAGCCTCCCGGGTCTCCTGCCGAACGCCCGTCACCTCGAGCTGCCCTGGGCCGGTCACCTCCCGGGCATGGAGCGGCCGGCGGAGATCACCGCCCTGCTGACGGGTTTCCTGGCCGGCCGCCAGCTCGCGGACAGCGGCAACCGCGCCTGAACCTCACGGCGGTCGGGCAGGTGCCGAGCCACCGGGCCGGGGCCCGAACGTGGTTCGGCCATGCTCGTCCACAGGGGGATGGGATACGGTCACCGCCGTGGATGACATCGACCGTGAACTCGTCGCGCTGCTCCAGCAGGACGCCACCCGTCCGTACGCGGCGCTGGCCAAGGCCGTCGGCCTGTCGGCGGGCGCCGCGCACGAGCGGGTACGGAAGCTGCGTGAACGAGGCGTCATCAGGCGCACCACGGTGGACGTCGACCCGGCCGCTCTGGGCCGCGGCGTACTCGCCTTCGTCATGGTCGAGTCCTCGGCCTGGATGGGGAACTCGGCGGACGCGTTCGCCGCGATCCCCGAGATCCAGGAGGCCCATGTCATCGCCGGCAGCGCCTCGGTCCTCGTGAAGGTCCGCACGGCCACCACCGAGCAGCTTCAGGACGTGCTGAGGCGGCTGTACGCCATCGAGGGCGTCAGCGGCACCCAGGCGACCGTCGCGCTGGAGACGTTCTTCGAGCGGCCCGTCTCCCCGGTGGGGACTCTCCCGTGACCTGACTGTCAGTGGGGCGCTCTACTGTTAGATCATGGCAATCGTGACCTTCGTCGACGAGACGACATCGGGTGCACGGCAAGACGCCCTGAGCCTTCCCGTCGCGGAAGGACGCCTGACGTTGCGGGAGTTGATTCGCCGTCGGGTCTTCGAGGAGACCGGGGAGAGAGCGGAGACCGGGGAGAGAGCGGAGACCGGGGAGGGCGCGGAGGAGGCCCAAGCCGGGCCCCGTCGCCGAGGACCCGGGGCATCTGCCGTTCGAGGGTGACCGGATGATCTCCGTGATCCTCAGCAAGGCGCTGCTGCTGGCCCGTGACACGGAGGTGACCGACCCGACGATCCTGAGCCGGCTGTGAGGACGGGCGGCGTGCGCCGGAGCCCGACGTGACGTCGGACGTGCCGGCGCGGCCCGCGCGTCCCGGCACGACTGCCTACATGCTGCTCACCGAGCGCGCGTAGTTGATCTGGCCCATGACCATCTGGAAGGTCTCGGGACCCTGCGCCGGGATCATCGTCGAGTGGTGCTTGCCACCGCTCGTCACCGTGACCTGGATGAAGCCCGTGGTGGTCTTCTCCTTCATCAGCAGGAAGAGCAGGCCCAGCAGACAGAAGATGAAGAACACGACCGCGAGCACGATGGCGTGCGTCGGCAGCTTCTCCTCGGTGCGGGACATGTCCATCGCGTTCCACACGGCGCCCTTGAGCGGCATGGTGCCGGCCGGGGTGACGATCGAGTCCGACATCACCGTGATGTCACCGATCGACACGAGGGGCGTGCCGCCCATCGGGGCGGGCGGACCGGTGAACGGCACGGGGACGCCCGCGGGCTGCGTCTGGGAGTAGGCCGGCGTCTGATCCTGCGGATAGCCGTACCCCGGCGCGGAGCCCGGGTAGCCGTAGGCGGGCGTGCTGCCGGGCGACGGCTGGTCGGGGCCCCACTGGTACTCGGGCTCCCCGTCCTTGTACGGATTGGGTGTCGTCATGTTCTCGTCCCCGCTTTCCCACTGCGTCAGATCAGACGTTCCCCGATCCTGCCAGGTGCGCCCCCGGTCGGTGAAGCCCGTACGGAGATACGGGCAAGGGCCCCTGCCCCGCAGCGGGGGGCAAGGGCCCTTGACGCCGTGTCACGTCACATGACGTTACGCGACCTCAGAAGCGGCGTGTGATGAGCGCGCGCTTCACTTCCTGGATCGCCTTGGTGACCTCGATACCGCGCGGGCAGGCGTCCGTGCAGTTGAACGTGGTGCGGCAACGCCACACACCGTCCTTGTCGTTGAGGATCTCGAGCCGCTGCTCACCGGCCTCGTCGCGCGAGTCGAAGATGAAACGGTGCGCGTTGACGATGGCCGCCGGGCCGAAGTACTGGCCGTCGTTCCAGAACACCGGGCACGAGGACGTGCACGCGGCGCACAGGATGCACTTGGTGGTGTCGTCGAAGCGCTCGCGGTCCTCGGCGGTCTGCAGGCGCTCGCGCGTCGGCTCGTTCCCGTTGGTGATGAGGAACGGCATGACGTCGCGGTACGCCTGGAAGAACGGCTCCATGTCCACGACCAGGTCCTTGAGGACCGTCAGGCCCTTGATGGCCTCGACCGTGATGGGCTTCTCCGGGTTGATGTCCTTGATCAGCGTCTTGCAGGCGAGCCTGTTCTTGCCGTTGATCCGCATCGCGTCGGAGCCGCAGATGCCGTGCGCGCACGAGCGGCGGAAGGTGAGCGAGCCGTCGACGTCCCACTTGATCTTGTGGAGGGCGTCGAGCACGCGCTCCTTGGGGTCGATCTCGATCTGGAAGTCCTCCCAGACCGCGTGCTCCGACACCTCGGGGTTGAAGCGGCGGATCCGGAAGGTGGCCGTGATGTAGGGGGAGTCGGCGAAGCCGGCCTCCGCCTTGTCCTTGTCCAGGGTCGGGGTAGCCATCAGTACTTACGCTCCATCGGCTGGTAGCGGGTCTGGACGACCGGCTTGTAGTCGAGACGGATCGACTCGGAGCCGTCGTCGCCCACCTCGCGGTACGCCATGGTGTGGCGCATGAAGTTGACGTCGTCGCGGTTCGGGAAGTCCTCGCGGTAGTGACCGCCGCGGGACTCCTTGCGGGCCAGCGCGGAGACGGCCATGACCTCGGCCAGGTCGAGCAGGTTGCCCAGCTCGACGGCCTCCAGAAGGTCCGTGTTGAACCGCTTGCCCTTGTCCTGGACGGACACGTTCCGGTAGCGCTCGCGCAGCTCGGCGATCTTCTCGACCGCGGTCTTGATCGTCTGCTCGGTGCGGAACACCATGACGTTCGCGTCCATGGTCTCCTGCAGCTCGCGGCGCAGCTCGGCGACCCGCTCGCTGCCGGTGGAGTTGCGCAGCCGCTCGACCTGCTCCTCGACGAGGGAGGCCGGGTTCTCGGGAAGCTCGACGTAGTCGTTCTTCGCGGAGTACTCGGCGGCCGCGATGCCGGCACGACGTCCGAAGACGTTGATGTCCAGCAGCGAGTTGGTGCCGAGGCGGTTGGCGCCGTGCACGGAGACACAGGCGACCTCGCCGGCGGCGTACAGGCCGGGCACGACGGTGGTGTTGTCGCGCAGGACCTCACCCTCGACGTTGGTCGGGATGCCGCCCATGGCGTAGTGCGCGGTCGGCTGGATCGGGATCGGGTCCGTGTAGGGCTCGATACCGAGGTACGTACGCGCGAACTCGGTGATGTCCGGGAGCTTGGCGTCCAGCTGCTCCGGCGGCAGGTGGGTGAGGTCCAGGTAGACGTGGTCGCCCTCGGGACCGCAGCCGCGGCCCTCGCGGATCTCCGTGTAGATGGAGCGCGAGACGACGTCACGGGACGCGAGGTCCTTCATGACCGGCGCGTACTTCTCCATGAAGCGCTCGCCGTCCTTGTTGCGGAGGATGCCGCCCTCACCGCGGGCGCCCTCCGTCAGCAGGATGCCCATGCGCCAGATGCCCGTCGGGTGGAACTGGAAGAACTCCATGTCCTCCAGCGGCAGGCCGCGCCGGTAGCAGGCGGCCTGGCCGTCACCGGTCAGGGTGTGCGCGTTGGAGGTCACCTTGAAGAACTTGCCGGTGCCGCCGGACGCGTAGATCACGGCCTTCGCCTGGAAGACGTGGATCTCGCCGGTGGCCAGCTCGTAGGCGACGACACCGGCCGACTTCTTGACGCCGTCGACCTCGGTGATCAGCTGGTCCAGGACGTAGAACTCGTTGAAGAACTCCACGCCCTCCTTGACGCAGTTCTGGTACAGCGTCTGGAGGATCATGTGGCCGGTGCGGTCCGCGGCGTAGCAGGACCGGCGGACCGGGGCCTCGCCGTGGTTGCGGGAGTGGCCGCCGAAGCGGCGCTGGTCGATGGTGCCGTCCGGGGTCCGGTTGAACGGCAGGCCCATCTTCTCCAGGTCGAGGACGGCGTCGATGGCCTCCTTCGCCAGGATCTCGGCGGCGTCCTGGTCGACCAGGTAGTCACCGCCCTTGACCGTGTCGAAGGTGTGCCACTCCCAGTTGTCCTCCTCCACGTTGGCGAGCGCGGCGGCCATGCCGCCCTGCGCGGCGCCCGTGTGGGAGCGGGTGGGGTAGAGCTTCGTCAGCACGGCGGTGCGGCTGCGCTTCGTCGCCTCGATGGCGGCGCGCATGCCGGCGCCGCCGGCGCCGACGATGACGGTGTCGTACTTGTGGATCTTCATGGGTGGATTACCTCAGCCCCGTGCCTAGCGGATGTTCGGGTCGAAGGTGAAGATCACCAGCGTGCCCAGAAGGATGGTGAACACCGTGGCGGTGTACAGCAGGCCCTTGAGCCACAGGCGCGTGTTCGGACGCTCCGCGTAGTCGTTGATGACGGTGCGGAGGCCGTTGGCGCCGTGCAGCATGGCAAGCCACAGCATCAGCAGGTCCCAGGTCTGCCAGAACGGGGACGCCCAGCGGCCGGCCACGAAGGCGAAGCCGATCTTGGAGACGCCGCCGTCGAGCACCAGCTGGATCAGCAGGTGGCCGATGACCAGGACGACGAGGACCACACCGGACAGGCGCATGAACAGCCATGCGGCCATCTCGAAGTTGCCGCGGGTCGAGCGCGGGGTCTTCTTGGTGCGCTTGCGCGGGGCCTCGATGAGCGGGGCCGGGTTGTCCACGTCGTAGACGTGGGAGCCCTCGACGGGGCCGATCGCGGAAGTGGTGTCAGCGGACATTTCTGGCCTCAGCTCCCGAAGACGTCGCGGACGGCGTGGCCGAGCACGGGGTAGAGGGCGCCGACCATCAGTACCAGCCAGATGGCCATGACCGACCAGAGCATCTGCTTCTGGTAGCGCGGGCCCTTGGACCAGAAGTCCACGGCGATGACACGCAGGCCGTTGAGCGCGTGGAAGAGAATCGCGGCGACGAGGCCGTATTCGAGAAGCGCGACGATCGGCGTCTTGTAGGTGGCGACGACCTCGTCGTACGCCTCGGGGGAGACGCGGACGAGAGCGGTGTCCAGCACGTGTACGAACAGGAAGAAGAAGATGAGGACGCCGGTGACTCGATGAGCCACCCAGGACCACATTCCTTCCCGGCCGCGGTACAGCGTTCCAGCCGGCACGGAAGAACCCTCCGGGAGCGGGGATTGGGGCCATGCCGGCTTGTGGGTGTCGGTCTGGCCCGGCCGGGTACGGTCCACCGGCCCCGGCCATCGTAGCGACGTGTTGTCGGTTCGTTCGCGCGGGGGCCGCCGGTGTGATCAAACAGGCAATCAATCAGCCACGGACGGACTAAGTGACGGCCTCCGTGACGCCGGTTTCCGGATGGTTGGCCACTGCATGTGCCAGTCGGGATCGCACGAGGGCGCGCATTTCCTCCGCGGAGATGGCCCGCTCCTCGTCCGGTTCGTGGGACAGTCTGCTCCGGATACCGGCGAGTACCTGGTCCAGGTACTCGTCGGGCCGGTATGTGTCGAGGCAGATGACGAACGCATGTCCGAATCGGCTCTCGTAGGCGGCGTGGGCCGCCGCGAGTGCGGTGTGGGCGGCCTGCGGGGCGCTCGGCGGCAGTCCCGTGGAGGACTCGCCCGCCAGCACTTCGTGCATGTCGCCGGGGCTCAGGTCGTATCCGGCCTCGTCGCAGGCGGCGAGCAGGGACTCGAGATCCGGGTAGGGGCGGTGCGCGGCGACACGCCGGGCCCAGTGGTGGCTGCCGCAGCAGGCGAGAACGATCGCCTCCGCTGCGGGGGCGGGGGCGCTGTTGAAGTGCTCCAGCCCCGGGTCCGCGCGACGCTGGGACGGTATGGCAGCGGCGGCGCCGCCCCGCGCGTGGTGGAGTGTCGGCGGTCGCTCCGGGAGGCCGGCGTGGGATTCGCTGGACAGCGGGGACTCCTCGAGCGGGACAGGCGCGACGGGCAGGCGACGGGAAGGGAGAGAAGGGTGTGTCGTAACGCTATCGACATGGACGCGGAGCTGTCCGACGAATGCGCGAATTTCACCCGGACGGGAGAGTTTGACCGTAGGTAATGAACGCAGGAGGGGGTGTTTCGACAGGTTCAATCGCTTATGGGAGGTATCAGAACGATGTGGTTCTCTCGCAGGATTCGGCTGAGCGGTGCGATAGCCGCCTCGGCCGCCGTCTTTTCCATGACGCTCGCCGGCTGCTCCGACGAAGGCGCCCCGGACTCGGGCAGCGCGCCACCCGACCAGGCGGGAACCACCTCGCGGGCCGCCGCCCCCAGCGCGACCCCCAGCCCCACCCGTAGCTATCCGCTCTCCGAGGAGCCCGCGACGATCCCCTCGGTCCGCACCCACCAGGCCGCCCGCGGCCCCGGCTGGACCCGGACCGACGGCAGCGGTGTCGTCGTCGCCAAGGGCAGTGAGGCGCTGTCCGACGAGGGCAGGCTGCTCGCCCAGGAGCTGAGGCTCACCTACCGGGGGGCGGTCGCCGCCAAGGCCGGCGACGTGGAGCTCGCACTCGCCGGGGACGGCGCGGCCGAGTCGTACACACTGACCACCAGCGGCGGCCGGGTGAGGATCACCGGGCCGGACGAGGCCGGCGTCTTCTACGGCACCCGGACCCTGAAGCAGTCGGTCCGCTCGGGCGGGTCGATGCCGGAAGGTGTCGTACGGGACCGGCCGGACCGCCCCCAGCGGGGGCTGAACCTCGACATCGCGCGCAAGCACTTCACGGCGGAGTGGATCGAGGACCGGCTGCGCGAGATGGCCGATCTCAAGCTCAACCAGCTCGGTCTGCACTTCTCCGACGACCAGGCCTTCCGCATCGAGTCGGACTCGCACCCCGAGGTGGTCTCGGAGCAGCACCTCACCAAGGACGAGGTCCGCGGGATCCTGGCGCTCGCCGACCGTCTCCACATCACGGTCTTCGGCGAGATCGACTCCCCGGGACACCTCGGCGCGGTCCTGCGGGCGCATCCGCAGCTGCAGCTCCGCAACACCCAGGGCGTGCCCCGGCAGGGCGCGATCGACATCTCGAAGCCGGACTCGGCCCGGATCGTCGACGATCTGCTGCGCGAGTACACGGCACTCTTCAACGGCTCCTGGTTCCACGTCGGCGCGGACGAGTACCAGGCGCTGACGGTGAGGAACCCGGCCGCGTCCTACCCGCAGCTGGCCCGGGCGGCCGGTCAGAAGCACGGCGCCGGGGCGACCATCGAGGACCTGGCCGAGGGCTGGCTGAACGACCGCGCCGCGGTCGTCCGCGAGGCGAAGAAGACTCCCAAGGCCTGGAACGACGGCTTCTTCAGCGGCGGTCAGGTCGCCGCCGACAAGAGCATCGAGGTCGAGTACTGGACCGGCAAGGAGATCGGGGCCCGCGCGCCGGAGGAGTATTTGGCCGAAGGGCGGCGGGTGGTGAACCTCAACGACGAGTTCCTCTACTACGTGCTCGGCGAGCCCAACCAGTTCACGTATCCGACGGGCCGCCGCATATACGAGCAGTGGACACCGCTGGTGCTGCGCGGCACGAAGCCGGTGCCGGAGAAGTACTCGGCCCAGATCCTGGGCGGCCGCTTCGCGGTCTGGTGCGACCTGGCGAACTCCCAGACCCAGGACCAGGTCGCGGCCGGTATTCGCCGGCCGTTGCAGGCGACGGCCCAGAAGCTGTGGGACCCGCGGCAGCCGGAGCGGAGCTGGCAGTCGTTCGACTCGCTGGCGCGGAAGCTGGGCTGACGGACGGTGCCCGGCCGGGATGCCGGCCGGGCACCGGGCGGCTCACGGCCGCCGGGCCGACGGTCGCGGTGTGAGTCCGCCCGGGGGCGTGCGGGCTCACACCGCGGTCACGTCAGGAAGGGTCAACAGCGCCTGGCGCGGGCCCCGTTCCCGTGAATGGAAGGTAACAGAGGTGTGGCGCAAATGTGTCCGAACAATTTGGACCGGTGGTAACGTTCCGGCCACGGAGTGACGTAATCACGCCAGCGGACGCAGTAGGGACAGGTACAAGGGCAAGTACTTCGTCCGCGACGGAAGGCGTCGGCATGACCTCCAAGAGCCTGAAGGAACTCATCGCACAGGCCGATGAGCGTGGCCTGGCCGCGAGCGGACTCGCGTGCCTCGACCGCTGTCTGCCGCTGCTCCTGACGGAGGACGACGCCCTGCGCCCGCTCTGGGCGGGCCTGGCCGGCGGTGAGGAGCACTGGGCCGGCGAACTCGCGGCAGCGAGGCAGGCCATGGAGAACACCTCGCTCGACGACGCGGACGCCGCCCTGGTGCGCGGAATGCTCGGCGCGGCCCCCTCCGACTGGGCCGCCGAGGCGCTGCGCGAGTGGACGGACGGCTGTTCCGCCGCCGCCCTCGAGGTGCATCGCCGCTTCGACATGGGCGACTGCGCGCCCGAGACCCTCGAGCGCTGCCGGGAGGGCGACGCGGAGGGCGCCGGGCCGCTGGTGGCCGGGGAGTTGCGGCGTCAGGTGCAGATTCTCGAGATCCTCGCGGAACCGCCCGGCGGCAACGGACTGCGCCACGCCCTCGAGGTGTCGACGGAGGGACGCCGGATCCTCCGTGCGGCGGTCTCGCGCCGGGCACGCGTCACGGGCTGACCGGCCTGCGGAGTCGACCGGCCTGCGGAATCGACCGGCCTGCGGATCGACCGGCCTGCGGATCGACCGGCGTACGGATCGACCGACGTACGGATCGACCGACGTACGGATTTCCGGCATGTGGGCTGACGGGCCGACGCGGTCGACCGGCCCACGGGTTGACCTGCGTGGTTGCCGCCCCCGGCGTACGGGTTGACCGGCGTGGCGGCCACCCGCGGCGCGAGCACGACAGCCGCGAGGGCCGACGCGACCACGACGACGTCCAGAATCCGCATGTCGGTGACGGCGGCACCCCTCGTATCAAAGCCGGACCGGGCCACGGACCACTGGAGGACCACGAGCACCGGCCGTGCGCGGCCGCCGGCCCGCGGTGGGCGGGAGAGCGGCCGCGCGGTTCGGTCAGCCGCGGAAGACCGACGCACCGGCAGTCCGCCGGATCTCCGGCAGCGCCGAGTAGAGCGTGGCACCGGGGCACAGCGTGGCGAAGCCGTCGCGGTGGCCGGAAATGGTGTTCAGCGTGGCCTGCTCACCGGTCTTGTAGACACCGGTGTCACCGGCCGCGGTGAGCGTCACCTTCGCCTCCGGGTCGACGCCGTGCAGGCCGAGCTTCCAGGCGGAGATGTCGGCGATGGCCTGCTTGGCCGCGGTGGTCGGCGTGCCGCCGTCCTCGTAGTTGCCGAGGAGCGAGACGCCGGACGAGTAGCCGTTGAAGCCGTAGGTGTGGGCGCCGCGGACGGGCTTGTCGGTGCCGCCGGCGCGACCCTCGAAGACCGTTCCGCACTTGTCCACGAAGAAGTTGTAGCCGATGTCGTTCCAGCCGTTGGTCTTCACGTGGTACGTGAGGATCGCCCGGATGATGGCCGGCGACTCGGCGCAGTCGTAGTCGTTCGTACCGGCCGTGTGGTGGACGAACACCGCGTCGACCTTGTCCAGGTAGGACGGCGGGTCGGCGACGAGTGACTCGTCCGCGCCCCACTCGGCCCGGCTGACGATCGCCGGCACGGTGGGCGTCGTCGGTGCCGTCGACATGGCCGGGGCGGGCTCCTGCGTCGGCGGCTGTGTGGACTGCGTGGCCGTCGGCTCCCCGGTCGGGGGCGTGGGCTGGGGTGTGGGCTCGTCGCTCGGGGCGGGGGAACTCGGCTCGCCGGTCGGCTGCTGGGATTCCTGCGGCGGCTGTGTGGACTGCGTGGCCGTCGGCTCCCCGGTCGGGGGCGTGGGCTGGGGCGTGGGCTCGTCGCTCGGGGCCGGGGAGCTCGGCTCGCCGGTGGTCGGTACCGGCGTCGGGGCCTCGGAGGACGCCGACGCCGTGGGCGCCGTCGGCTCCCCAGTGACCGGGGCGGTCCCGGTGGGCTCCGGCGACGACGCGGTCGGCGCGGGGGCGGTGCTCGGCGGGGTGTCCCCGTCGGGGGCGGAGGCGCTCGGGTCGGCGGTCTCCGTCTTCCCGGGCCTGGCGGACGACTTGCCCTTCCCGCCCCCGCCGCCCTGACCCCTGCCGCCCTTCGTCTCGCCCGGGTCGATCATGTCCAGGCGCAGCGCGTCCGGTACGGCGGTCTCCTTGCCACCGGCCACGACGCGGGCCTCGACGGCGTCGGACGGCCCGACCCACAGCGGCTCAGAGGCACCGCGGACACCGGAGGCGTCGCCCTCGTCCGTCTCCGGGGCCCGGATGTCGAAGTCGAGGTCGTGCCAGTCGGTCCATGTGCCGCTGTCCGCACTGCGGGTGCGTATCTGCGCGGTCCCCTCGAAGTCGTCGGCGCTGTCCTCCCAGGAGACGCCGACGAGCGAGAAGAGCTGTGTCTCCGTGCGCGGCAGATCCCGCTTCTTCGCGTCCTTGCCGTCCAGCGCCAGCGTGTGGGCCCGCGCGGGACGGGAGTCGTCCCGCGCGCCGGTGCTCCCGGAACCCCCGGTGACGGCCATGGCCGTCACCCCGCTGCCCGCCAGCACCACGGCTCCCGCTGCCAGCCAGATCGCCTTCTTCGACATGCTCGCCCGCCGTGCGCGGGTACCTCTCGGACTCATGTCCATCCCTCGTGAAGTTCGTACGTGCTGGTCAGTTGTCTTCCGCGGGCAGTTCGCCCGCGCAGGTGGCACGGCCGAACTCGCCCATGGCGGTCGCGCGTTGGACGTGCTTGCCGCGGATCGCGAGTGTGCAGGCCGCCTGGCCGCCCTTCTCGCCCAGGACGATGGCGACGGTCGGGGCCTGGCCGAGCGGCACCTCGACGGTCTGTTTCCAGGGCAGTTCGGCGTCCCGGACGACGGTCGCCGCGCCGTCCTCGCTCTGGGCGAGGTACGAGATCTCGACCGGGCCCTGGCCTGTGACCTCGTACGTCACCGCGGCGGTCGGCACGGCAGGGGGCCGCGGCTTCTCTTCGGTGTTCAGCATGCCGTAGCCGACGAGGCCGCCGCAGGCGAGCAGCAGGACGGCGGCGATCACCACCCCGGCGCGCCCGCCGCCCGTGCTCTTCTCCGAGCCGTCGTTCCCCGTCTCGCCGCTCGTGGATTCCTGGTCGGCCGCCTTGCCGTCGGTTGCTTCCGTATCCACCTTCACGGTCTCGCCGCTCACGGTTTCCGCGTGCGTTGTTCGCGCGTCGGATGTTTCCGTGTCGGGTGTTTCGGTGCCGGCCGTTTCCGCGCTCGCCGTATCCGAACGCGGCGTCGTCTCTTCGGACTCCGGCTCTGCTCCGGGATCGACCTTCGGCCCGGTCTCCGGATCTGTGCTTTGTTCGGATTCCTTGGATGGCATGAAAAGGCCCGGCTTTCGGTGAGTCGGCTGAATCGGCAGAGGTGGAACCGGGCGGTTATACACCACGCCCGACGCGCCGCGCGAGCGAATGGATAAAAGGGGCGAACCATCGCCTCCGGGTTGCGCTGTCCGGAATGTCCTGTGGGTTGACGCGGGCATGATCCCGTGGGCCATAATCCGCTGCCGAGCCCCGTGAGCTGGTCTTTTATCGCCATGGGATGCGGCGCAGCAATGTCCAGGCCGGGCGGAACCTTCCGCTCCGGCTCGTTCGGCGTGCCCGTTTCACGTTCGGTGGTCCGGGCCGCCGGTACCGAAAGGTAGAGGCGTGAAAGTTCCATACAGGAGATATCTCTCCTGTCTGGTCGCCGCGGCGGTGGCAGGTACCCTGCTGCCGCAGATTGCTTATGCGGCTCCATCGTCCGCATCACAACAGGACGGCGACAAGGGGTTTGTCGATACCGTCGCCGGCTGGTTCGAGGACGACGGTGAGAAGAGCGAAGAACCACCGTCCTACGGAAGCCGCGGAATAGCCGACCGGCAGAAGCTCGCCAAGGGCAAGAACGACCCGCAGGCGAAGCGGGTCAAGGAGCTGACCTCCCGCCGGACGTCCACAGCGCGGTTCTGGCAGCTCTCCGACGGGCGGGTCGAGGCGGAGCTGTCCGCCGCGCCGACCTCGTACGAGGACCAGGCGTCGAAGTCCTGGAAGGACATCGACACCCGGGTCCGGGCGAACAAGGCCCACGGTTTCGAGTTCGCCAACACGGCGAACACGGGCCGTAGCTGGTTCGGCTCCGACCCGGAGAAGCTGCTGCGCTTCGAGGCCGGCGACGGCGGAAGGTCGGTCACCCTCGGTCTCGAGGGAGCGGGCAGCCGCCTGAAGCCGGAGGTGAACGGCGCCACCGTCACCTACAAGGGTGCGGCCGGCGGCGCCGACCTGTCGTATGTGGTCGGCCCCGGCCGGGTGAAGGAGAACATCACCCTGGCCCAGCGGCCCGCCGGTCCGGTGAAGTACACCTTCACCCTGGACACGGAGGGACTGACGCCGAAGGCCCGCGAGGACGGGTCGATCGCGTTCTTCGGCGAGCTGCCGAACACCCCGGTGCTGGTCATCCCGGCCCCCTACATGACGGACGCCAAGAAGTCGGCGTCGTCGCCGTACGGGTACGAGTACAGCGCGTCCGTGACGCAGAAGCTCACCCGTGACGGGGACGGCTGGAAGCTCACCGTCACACCGGACGCGAAGTGGCTGGCGGCCAAGGAGCGCCAGTATCCGGTGGTGATCGACCCGACGATCACCATCGCGCCGTCGCCGTCCGGTTCGCAGGACACGATGGTCCTGTCCGACTCCGCCTCGACGAACTTCAACTCGTCGTGGAAGCTGTCCGTGGGCAAGACCACCAGCAGCGCGCAGGCGCGGTCGCTGCTGAAGTTCCCGCTGGACGAGATCCCGGCCGGGGTGAAGGTCGACGGCGCCCGGCTGGGCGTCTACTTCGACCAGTCGCACACCACCAACGGCAACGACGTCACCATCGAGGCGCACCGGGCGACCGGGGCGTGGGACGAGTCGACGGCGACCTGGTCCAACACGTCCGGCCTCGTCGGCGAGCTGTCCGGCACCAGCGTCCAGGTCGACGACGGCGACGCGGGCACCACGGCCGCCACCGGCTCCTGGCCCACGTCCGGGTCCACGCTGACGCAGTACGCGGTCGGCCAGGACTACCGCTACAACAAGGACGCGGTCGCCGGGGACAAGTACACCTGGCAGCCGAAGGTCACCGACACCGCGACCTACCGGGTCGACGTGCACTACGTGGCGGCGACCGACCGGGCGACCAACGCGCCGTACACGGTGACCCACCGCGACGGCACGCAGACCTTCACCGTCGACCAGAGCGCCGGCACCAACGGTGTGTGGACCTCGCTGAACGGCGGCGCGCAGCTGCCCTTCAACAAGGGCACCGTCGGCAAGATCGTCCTCGGTGACGGGCCTGCCTCCACCACGACCGCTGTTCTCGCGGACGCCGTCCGCCTGGTGAATCCCGCCCAGATCGTGAAGAACACGGGTGAGTACAACCAGTGGCACGAGTTCCCGGTCGCCGACACCGTCCAGCAGTGGGTGAACGGCACCGCGAACCACGGCTTCGTCCTCAAGGCGAAGGACGAGTCGTCCACCGGCCCGCTCGGCGGTCCCCGCTACGAGGCCGGTGACGGCTACTACGGTGGCGAGACCTCGTCGATCCCGCGCCTGACCGTCACCTACGGCCGCGTCGGCACCGCGCTCGACTCGCCGACCGTCGTGCACTCCACCGGCCCCGAGCTCCACTGGCCCGCCTACAAGAACACATCCGGTGACACGGGTGCGGACATCGTCGAGTACCAGCTGCACCGCTCCACGCAGCAGGGCTTCACCCCGTCCGCGGCGACGCTGATCGCGCCGATCGACAAGGCGGCCACCGCCTACACCGACACCACCGCGGTCCCCACCCCGGACTCGAGCTCGAGCGAGATCGGGAAGTCGTACTTCTATCAGATCGCGGTCAAGACCGCGGACGGCGATCTGCTCGGGTCACCGACCCGCGTCGTCGGCATCCCCAAGGCCGGCCGCACGATGAAGATCATCCAGGGCAGCCAGGGCGGCGTCACCGACACCACCCTCTCCTCGCAGCAGCCGACCACCAACCAGGACACCATCCAGTCCTGGGGCACCGGCCAGAAGTGGCTGAGCGTCGGCAACAACTCCGGCACCTACGGCAAGACGCGTGCGGTACTGAAGTTCCCCACCAGCGACATCCCGGCCACCGCCACGGTCCTCAACAACCGGATGTACATGTGGGGCGCCGAGACCACCACCGGCAGCACCGGAGCGATCTACGAACTCCACGCCCTGACACGCGATTTCGCCGAAGCCAGCGCCACCTGGAACAACGCCGCCTCCACCACCGCCTGGACCAGCCCCGGCGGTGACATGAACGCCGCGGTGTCCGACACGGTCGCGAACATGTCCGACGTCGGCCGTCACTGGTGGGACGCGACCAGCTTGATGCAGAGCTGGGTCAAGACCCCCACCGGCAACAAGGGCGTCGCCGTCAAGCTGAAGGACGAGTCGTCCACCGGCCCGCAGGAGCGCACCCTGTTCCTGTCGGCCGAGGCCGCGGACCCGCAGCTGCGCCCGTACATGCAGGTCATCTACGTCGACTCGACCACCCAGTCGACCTATTACGCGCCGACCACTCCGTCGCGGATGACGCCGAACACCACCTACACGGTGGAGTTCACGGTCACCAACACCACCTCCTCGGCGTGGGCCGCGGGTGAGCGGGAGCTCTCCTACACCTGGAAGCTGCCCGACGGCACGGACGTGACAACCGGCGGCAACCAGCTCAAGACGGCGATCCCGGCGCTGCTGCCGGGCAAGTCGGCCACCATCCAGGCCAAGGTCGCCACCCCGATCAACTCGGACTCCGGCAACAAGCGGAACGAGTACGTCCTCGGCTGGGACGTCCGCAAGATCTCCGACGGCAGCTGGCTGTCCGCCGGCACGAGTGGTATCCCTCCGCTGAAGCAGAACGTGGCGGTCGAGGACCCCACCTCCAACCAGCTCGGCCTGGAGAAGTTCTACTCCTACACCGGCAAGAACACCGGTGCCGGCTCCACCGTGATGAACAACCTGGCGGCGGGCAACAGCGTCTGGCAGTACAACGCGTTCACCAACCCGGGCCGTGGCCTGAGCACCTTCGCCCGGTTCGCCTACAACTCGCAGGACACCTCCGACACGGTCGCCGGTCACGGCTGGTCGTTCCAGGCGGCCGGGCCGATCCGGCTCGGCGCGCCGCTGGACTTCCACCCGAACCCGAATCCGACGGAGATCCGTCTCCCGGACGGCGACGGCACCACGCATGCCTTCCGCAAGCAGGAGGACGGCACGTGGAACGCCCCGGCGGGCGTCCACTACAAGGCCGAGATGAAGTCGGGCCTGGACTGCAAGCCGACCAAGGACCCGGTTCCGGACGCCTGGACGCTCACGCGCCCCGACGGAACGCGTTTCCTCTTCGGCTGCGACGGCTACATGACGTCCACGGTCGACAGGAACGGCAACACGCAGACGTTCACTTACGAGGAGCGCAAGTCCAACAACAAGCCGACCAAGTTCCTCAAGTACATCACCGACCCGGCCGGCCGCCAGTCGCTCACTGTCGACTACTACAACAAGGGTGACGACAGCTACGAGTACATCGACGACACGGGCACGAAGGCCACGGGCTCGAACCTGACCAACTCCAGGATCTACGACCACGTGAAGTCCATGACGGACATCTCCGGTCGCAAGATCGCCTTCTACTACACGGAGAAGGGCCTGCTGGGCCAGTTCACCGACGGTGTGGGCTCCAGCCAGCCGAAGGACTTCCGGTTCACCTACGACGCCACGCAGGGGAACAAGAACGTCAAGCTGGTCAAGGCCACTGACCCGCGCGGCAACGCGACCTCCCTGGCGTACTACGCGCCGCAGGCCGGGGACGACCCGAAGTACCACTGGTGGACCAAGACGGTCACCGACCGTCTCAGCGGTGTGACCGGGTTCACGTACGCGGCCAACGCCACGAACCCGAAGTTCACCGACACCAAGGTGACGGACGCGGAGTCGCACGTCACCTCATACGTGGCGGACGACTTCGGCCGTCCGGTGCAGACGACGAACGCCAAGTCCGAGACCACGAAGACGTCGTGGGACGCGGACAACAACGTCACGTATCTGGAGGAGGCCAACGGCGCGAAGACCGCGTACTGCCATGACCAGAAGACGGGCTACCCGCTTTGGCAGCGTGACGCGGAGAACAATAGGGCGGGCGTCCCGCCGGCGTCGGACTGCGCGCCGGGCACCTTCCCGGCGAACTCCACGCAGTACACGTACCAGACCCGCGCCGACGGCTTCGCCGCCGACCTGTCCACGAAGACCTCTCCGGAGGGTCGTAAGTGGCAGTTCGGCTATGACCAGTTCGGCAACCAGAAGACGGTCACCGACCCCAAGGGAGTCGCCACCACCACGGCGGGTGACTACACCACCTCGTACGAGTACGACACCTACGGCCATCTGACCAAGGTGACCGACGCCAACGGCAATCCGACCACCAACAGCGACTTCGGCCCGACCGGGTACCCGGCGAAGATCACCGACGCGCTGAACAAGTCCACGTCGTTCGTCTACGACGAGCGCGGCCAGGTCACCCAGGTCACCGACGCGCTGGACAAGACCAGCACGCAGACGTACGACACGTTCGGACGACCGCTGGTGAGCAAGGTGCCGAAGGACCAGGCGGCGGGCGTCTACATCACCACCCCGGCACCGGTCTACGACGCCAACGACAACATCACGGAGTCGACGTCACCGACGAACGCGGTGTCCAAGGCGGCGTACGACCCGATGGACCAGGTGACGTCGGCGACCGCGCCGGCGAACAACCTGACCGCAGAGCGCAAGACGGCCTACACCTACGACAAGGTCGGCAACCTCAGGACGACGACCGAGCCGAAGGGCGTGGCGACCACCGCGGACGCCACGGACTACGTCACCACCAACAACTACGACGCGATCTACCAGCTCACGTCGGTGGTGAACGCCAAGAACGACAAGATCTCCTACGAGTACGACAACGTCGGCAATGCCGTCACGGTGATCGACCCGAAGAAGAACGCGACGGCCGACACCACCGACTACACCGGCAAGACGGAGTACGACTTCAACCACCGGCCGTTCAAGCAGATCGACGCGGCCGGCAAGTTCACCACCACGCAGTACGACAAGGACTCGATCGTCGTCGCGACGATCGACCAGGAGGGGAACAAGACCCAGACAGTCCCCGACGAGCGGGGCATGACCTTCGAGGTCAAGGTGCCGTACGACGGCACCACAGTGCGTACCACCCGCTTCCACTACGACCAGGTGGGCAACACCACCAAGGTCGAGACGCCGCGGGGCACCGCCACCACCGGCACGGACGTGGACTTCGCGGCCCGTACCGAGTACGACAAGCTCAACCGGCCGGTCAAGCAGTTCCAGCCGTACGACCCGGCGGACTCCGAGCACAACAAGGCGGATGTCTACACCGAAACGGTGTACGACGAGGTAGGCCGGGTCAAGAAGACGTCGCTGCCGCCCGCGGGTGACCCGGCGCGCATCGACACCGACTACACCTACTTCGACAACGGCTGGATCAAGACCTCCACCGACGCGTGGAACATCAAGACGGCCTACGACTACAACAACGTCGGTCAGCAGAAGCAGCGGACCCTGACCGGTGACAACGGCACGTCCACGCGGACCATGGGCTGGTCGCACTACCCCGACGGATCCCTGAAGGGCCGCACGGACGCCGCCGGAGATCCCTCCACGGACAGGTCGTACGCCTACGAATACGACCTCAACGGCAACACGCTCACGATCGGTGAAACGGTCGGCAGCACCACGAGCACGCCGTACACGATGGCCTACACCGGTCTGAACCAGGTGGACAAGGTCACCGAGGCGCTCACCGGCCAGGAGCCGAGGACCACCTCCTACACCTACGACGCCGGCGGCCAGCTCGACACCGTCAGCCATCCCCAGCAGAACTCGAAGTACGAGTACGACCTGCGCAACCTGCTCAAGAAGGTCACGGCCAGCCAGGTACCGACCGACCCTCAGCCGGACATCACGCAGTTCACGTACACGGATCGCGGTCTGCGCGCCACGCTCACCAAGGGCAACGGCAACACCGTCGATTACACCTACTACGCGAACAGCGCCGTCAAGACCAGCACCGAGAAGAACCTCTCAGGCGCGCTGGTCTCGTCGCACGGCTACGAGTACGACGCCAACGGCAACAAGAGCAAGGACACGGCGTCGCTGCTGAGCGGTGACGGCGACGGGCTCCGGAACTCCGTGACCAACTACACCTACGACCCGGTCGACCGGATCAAGGAGTTGGACAAGACCGGCAACAAGCCGCGGACGGAGCAGTACTGGCACGACGACAACTCCAACGTCACCAAACAGCTCTTCCTCCAGAAATCGGATCTGACCGAGTTCTACTACAACAAGAACCGACTGAGCTCCTCCTCGAACCTGGTCGACTCCTCGGCCATCTACGACTACGACACCTTCGGCCGGATGAAGTCCGTCACCGAAAACGGTGGCGCGGCCGTCGAGACGAACACCTTCGACGGCTTCGACCGGCTCATCGGCACGGTCCGCAAGGCGGGCGACAAGACCAACACCACCGCCTACCGCTACGACGCGCTCGACCGCACGGTCGAGAAGCGGATCAACGACGCCGTCACCTACGAGTACAACTACCTGGGCCTCGACAGTGAGGTACTGAGCGAGGAGCTCGACGGAACCCTTGCCAGGACCTACCAGTTCGGCCTGGGAGGAGAACGCCTCTCCCAGCTGAACCACTTGAACGGCGAGAGCGGCTACTACGGCTACAACAGCCACGGTGACGTCGAGACGTTCACCTCGTACACCAACACTCCCACGTCCACCTACGCCTACAGCGCATATGGCCAGGACGTGAGGGACGAATGGACCGGCCTGGACAGCATTACGGCGCCGGACGACGAGGGGACCAACCCCTACCGCTTCAACGGCAAGCGCTGGAACGCCCAGTCGGGGACGTACGACATGGGCTTCCGGGACTACAGCCCGGAGCACAACCGGTTCATCAGCCGCGACTCGTACGCCGGTGCCGCGGCCGACATGAGCCTGGGCGCCGGGGCCGCCAACAGCAACCGTTACGGCTTCGCCGGCGGCAACCCGGTCAACAACGTCGACCGGGACGGGCACGAGTCCTGCGACGCCGGCTGCCAGGCACGCAGCCAGTACCGCATGGACGGCGCCCCGGTCATCCCCGACCCGGAGAAGCTCGAGTTCAACGTCCAGTACCACGACGGCTCCACGGGCCTCGAGAACTGGGTGGACCCCTGGGGCATCTTCAAGGAACTGTCCGGATTCTCCGATGTCGAGGGGTGCACGAACTCCCCGTCGGCCATGCAGTGCACGATGGCTGCGGCTGCGGCATTCCCTGTTGCAGGGAAATTCCTGAAGGGTGCCAAGTACCTTGACGATGCTGCCGAGACTGCAGCAGGGGCCAAGAAACTGGCTGATGCCATCCACGAGCAGATCCCAAGCGCGTTTGCGCGCGAGGTCTTCAGGACGACTGCAGTGACAGCAGCCCGGACATCTGACGATTCGCTGGTCTATGTGGTCACAGGCGCAGGCCGGGGGTTGGAGAAGGCGCAACTCGACTACATCGACTCGTTGAAGCGCAAGGACATCATCGTCGCGACCAATATGGACGCAGCCCATGCAGAAGCGACGGCCGCCCACTACATGGCATCGAACGGGCTGACCCCAGTCGCTGGTGGCGTGTCGCGGAACGCCTGCGATCCTGACGGCTGCGCGGACTTCCTCAGTCAAGTGGGCGCGCAGATGGCAGGGCCAGTTACCATTGGCACGAAAGCGAAGATCCCAGGGCAGTCCATGTACGTCTGGAACGACCACGAGGCATGGACGAACTTCCTGGCAACGATGGGCTATCGGTGACTGACACGGTGAATCAGCCAGACTGGCGGGATGACGAAACGCTGTCAGCCCAGATCCGCGCCATGACTCGGCAGCAGCGACACCAGGCCGCGTACCTGGCCCTGCGCAGATTGCAGGCGCCGTTGCTCGACATCGCGATGCCCGTAGAGTGGGGAGTAGATTCCGCAGCTCTCACTTCCGTGCTCCGCGAGGGAGCGACGCGACTGGATGGCGAGGTCAATGAGGACCTTGGACATGCAATCGCAGAGCTCTGTTCCGCACCCTTGTTTGAGTCCGAGATCGAGCCTGAATTCGCCGAGAGCTTCCAGTTGGAAGTCATCAACGGCTGGCTCATGCTCGGAGAATCCTTGGGGGAGATGAGCGAGGTTCAAACCGATAGGGCCATCAGCCTTGCACGAGAGATGGCCGTATACCTCGACTCATACATGGAGGGCTCACTCACCGTGGTCGAGGGGGATGAGCTTCGTGAGCGCTACCTTGCTCGCGTCGCAGACAACCTTCGCGTCTACGGGATGGGCTATTTCGGCACGAGGAACCTTGAGATCGAGGGTGCCTGCCATGCGGCCATCCTTGCTGTTCCAGCAAGCGAGGGTCTGCTCGGTTCTGCGGTTGGTCATCAGATGGAGGCCACCTGCGACGAATACAGCAGCCAGATCTCGTCAGCCCTGAGGGCGTTCACTCAGTGAGATCCTGCGAATGAAATCAACTGAGGTCCCATCGATCAGATCGATGGGACCTCAGCCTCGATACCAGGGCGACGTACGGGTACTCGGCGTACGGTTCCGACGACGAGAAGCAGTTCACCGGCGCGGACAAGCCGGACGCTGCGAACCCGGAGAAGGAGCAGTACAACGACTTCCGGTACAACGCGGCGCGTCACGACGACGGTTCCGGCACCTACGACATGGGCTTCAGGAACTACGACCCGGGTCTGAACCGGTTCCTCACCCGTGACATGTACGGCGGCGCGCCGGCCGACATTGGCCTGGCGATGGACCCGTACACGGGCAACCCGCGCGTGCCCGCACGGCGAATTGCCGTGCGGGCACGCGCGCATAAAGTGGATCGACCTGTCACCAATTGAACTGAATTGAATTGCGCAATGAGTGGCTTGGGTAACTACTTCGGAACCCTTGTTGAGATAGCCGGATGCGATCGCCTTGAATGGCCTGTTACGGCTCTGGCGGGGCGGGCAATAACGGCCTATGCGAATTCTCAGGTGTGGATGATCGAGACGGGGAAAAACGCAACTGGTCCGTTTCGTCTGGCGGATTTGGCGGAAGATTTCGAGGAAGCCGTTGAAAGTGTTATGAGTCTTTGGTGGGACTACCGCAACGAAGTCGTTGATGCCGCCTTCTTTTCTGTCGAATTCGAGAGGGCTGTGATCAAAATGGAGCGTTGGCCGGATGCGTAGATGGGCAAGCGTGATCCGGCTGGAATCGGATCCTGAGACATACGCCGCCGGATTACCGCAGCCATAAGAGCGGTGATCCGGCGGCCCTCATTTGGGCCGACGGGGAAGGCGACCAAGTCCTACCGGTACAGCCCGTGAGGTCAGAAGCTGTTGCCGGTAGAAGCGGCGGCCGCGGCTCGGTCAAGGCGTTGGTCAAGCTGGTGCCCCGTTGGAGTTCCGTAGCAAGCCGCTCTTCCCGCGTTCGCAGATCCGGATGATCCGGTGGGCGCGGGCCGCGGTCAGGTCGTGGCACCGGCCTGGCAAGGCTGGCGAAATCCACAGCACCTGCCCGGTCGGGTCGGTCACGACCTTCACGTTTACGCCGTGGCGTCGGTGCTTGTGCGAGTAGTCGGCCCGGCCGTCGCCCACGCGGTCGCACTCGGCGAGCGTCCCGTCGAGCAGTACGTAGCGGCGGTCAACCGGGCACTGGCCACGTCCAGGGCCCCCGTCGATCAGACTGTCGCCGTGGTGCGCGCAGACACTGCTGATTCCGGGTGTCCTGCCGCATCCTATGGGTGCGGCAGGCCACCCGGTGATTTACGACCTCATGGATGGATGAAAATGAACCTTGCTGCGAAATTCAGTGACGACACCATCGTCAGGCTGGGATTTGCCCCATTCATGCTGATGCTTCGCCTTCTGGTCCTGACCAACTACAAGGGGATTATCGAGAAGTTTTATTTCAAGAGCCAGGGAAGGGAAGCCACCCCTTTCTGGATCATCCTTTTTCGTATAGGTGGATCCTTTTGGGTGATCGCTGCAGTCACCTTGCTCATCGGGGTCTGGTGACGGCTGCACGACTTCGACCTCGATTCGTCTGTGACGTGATCAGTCTGGCTGGTTTGACCTCGATTCTTCTGCGGTCCGACCGTGTGAGGTGATCCGGTGGTTTGCCCGGGTTCGTCTTGCCGGTGCGGACGTGGGGCCGTCGCATGAGCTGCGGTGACGCCGGGTTCAACGGGCCCGAGGGAGTGGTGCGGCTCCTCCTTCCTGGTCTTCGTTGGGGCGGGGTCCGGTCGTCAGGTGACGGCGGAAAGCTTCGTCGCGTGGTGCCAGGCGGTGGTGAACGCCGACGCCCAGGGCCAGGTGCGGTCGAGGTGGAGGGTGCGGCGGCGGGCGTGGGCGGTGAGACGGGCGGGGAGGTGGTACAGCTTCATGCGGATCGTTTCCGGCTTGGTTGATTTCCCTCGGAACGCTGTCACTGATCGTCCTCCGCTGGTCCACCATCCCGGAGCTGCTCCCCTGAGCCTGGACCCACCGCCGCATGACCGGAATTGTGCCGTGGTCTATTCACTCGATCGCCCTCCGCTGCCATCGGGGTACCGAGATCATGAGTTGGCGGTCGGGCTCGACAAGGTTGCCCAGGTGGGCGTCCTGGCCCTCGCGGAGGACGGCAACTTCGCGTCGAAGGGTTCGATGGACCGCGGAGTGGTCGAGTACATGCTCCTCGGTCACTCGAGGGAGTTCATGGCCGGCTCGGAAATTCCCATCGAACTTGTCCGCCAGGCGGTCAAGGAATTTCTGGGCAACGGCGGTCGGATTCCAATCTGCATCGAATGGCAGGAGGAGGAATTCTGAGCGCCCGGTAGCAACAGTCGGGCGACCCCCGGCCCGGCGTAGCGAACGGCAAGAGCCGTCCCGCCGGCTTCGTGCGGGTGGGCCTCAGCGAGGATGCCCTCGACGAGGCCCACCCGTGTTCTGGGTTGTGGTGACCCCGGCGAGGGTGTTCCTCTTGCCGACGAGGCGCCTTCCCCGGCGCTCCCCGAATCCGGCAGGTTCTGCGGCGATGTCTGCACGATGGGGCTGATGCCGCAGGTCGTCGACGCCGTCCGGCCGCTGCCGGTCCTCGCCTCCGGCGGCATCGCCGACGGCCGGGGCATCGCCGCGGCACCGGCCCTGGGGGGCGAGGGCGTGAACATCGGCACCCGGTTCCTGGTCGACGCACCGGCACTGGGGCGAGGACGGATACCTACGTCCACGACGACATCGCCGACGTCATCGGCCAGACGGTCAAGGGCAGCAGCACCACGTACGACTTGCGCCGGATTCCCTGAGCGACGCCCTTCCGTGCTGACACGATCCAGCCATGGGAAACATCTACGACTACTACGCGGCCACCGGCGACAGGCAGGCCATCGCACTCTTCGAAGAGGACTGCATGGAGGACCCATTCGGTACGCTCGGCCTCAAAGGGGCGGACCCTTACCTGCTCCTCGGGACCGTCGAAGCCCATCTGACAGGAGTATCCGAGGAGCAAGTGGAAGCTGACCCCCGCTTCTGCGAACTGCTCAACGACCCCGGTCACGACGGGCCCTGGCTCGTCTCGCTCACGGACACCCTCCGCGACGCCCTCGCAGCGGCCACCCCGGAGCGCCTGCTGGCAACCGCCAAAGCATGGATCCGCACGGACGACGGTGACGGGCAGGACCCAGGGCTCCTGGCCGACTTCCTCGAACGCCTCGGCGAACTCGCCCGCGACGCCGGGCCGCGACGACGCCTGTACTGCGGCATGTCCCTGTAGGGAACCGCACATCGGGAACAACGGCGTGCATGAAATCTTCGCGATGGCCGATCGGCTGACAGACGCTGATGTCCGGATGGCCGTGCGCCTCTCCGGAAAGAACGACGAGTCGGAAAGGGTTGTTGTTCAGAGGCGCAACCGATGACGGTGTGAGGGGTCCACAGGCGGTAGCCGACGGGCGTCCTCATCGTCTCCGAGGGCACCTTGCCGGGACTGGCGTTCGGGCGGGTGGAAGAGGTGCGCCACCTGCGGTGGCCTTGCGGAGGTGGAGCTTCTGTCATCCGTTGAGGGGGCTGGTGACCCTCGACCGCAGCCAGTGTCCTGGCCTGTGCCCGCCGGCTCGCCGCGATCGCCGAGCGGATCAGCGATGCAACCACGTGCGCCTGCCGGGTCGTCGGGCGCAGCGACAACGGACCGGGCGTCCTGACGTTGGCCGTTCGCAGCTTTGAGGTCTTGTTCCGTGCCCGCCGTCCGCCGGTCTGGCAGCGCCCGGACCGTTGGGCGGGGCGGACGTCAGGCAGGGGTGCCGAGCGGTGGGTGCTCGAGCACGCGGGGCTTGTACTCGACCAGTTGGATGCGGCCGTCGAAGGTGCGGTGCTCGGTCATCTCCAGGGCGACGTCCGGATAGCCGTCGTAGATGCGTTCTTGGCCCGTGGCTCCGGTGATGACCGGGAACATCACGACCCGGAAGCGGTCGACGAGGCCGGCGCGTAGCAGGGACCGGCACAGGCTGAGGCTGCCGATCGTGCTCAGGAGCCCCGAGCCGCTCGACTTCATGGCGCGGACCGCCTCGACGGCGTCGTCGCGGACGAGCTTGGAATTGGCCCAGGTCAGTGGCTCCTCGAGTGAGGAGGAGAACACCACCTTGGACGCTTGCGTGAGTTCGTCCACGGACGCCTCTTCCTCGGGCCTGAACTCGTCCTGGCCATCGGGGACATCGCCTGCGGCGAAGCCCGACATCAGGCGGTAGGTGTTCGCGCCCATCAGGTAGGTGGCCTTGGGTTGCTCGCCGAGCCATGCGAGGTACTCCGGACCTTCGAGGCCCCAGAACCCGGGCCATCCCTCTCCCGATGCGCAGCCGTCGAGGGAGGTGATGAAGTCGACCAGAAGTTCCGGCATGGTGCGCCCTTTCGTTGCCTGGGGTGTCACGAGCTTGGACCCGCCGGGAGCCGCAAACTCATCGGACGCGCTGTGGAGCGACGAGAGAACCCGTTTTGCCGCAGCCGATCAGGTCGCCGCAGCGGCGCTGCTTCGGAGGCCCCTGCTTCATCGACTGGCCGCAGGGGCAGTCGGCCGGTCCACCGCCACATACCGGCACTTGTCAGGGCGTACTACGGGTGCGGACTGTGACGGGCCCGGAGCGCGGGCCAGTCACGGCTCGGCCACCACCACCGCGCCCATGACGAGGACGCCGAACTCGAAGCCGCCGTGGCGCCTACGGCCCCATCGCCCCGACTCGGTGGTCACTCCGGGGCCCACCGTCACGGTCGTGACGTCGGCCTCGTCGCCGGTGATCCTGAAGACGGCCGTCTTCGTGAACGCCTCGCCGTCGTAACCGGCTTCGATCACGACTGTGAAGGTCCGACCCGGTGTTGGTTCCAGCACCGCGGTCCGGAGGTCGTAGAGTTCCACCTGCCCGGCTGCCTCGCTGTCAGGGGTGGGTATCGTTCCGTGGGCGCCGTCGGCGAAGATACGGGCGATGCCGGACCGGTCGTGCCCGTCCTTTCTCCACGAGCGCCAGACGTCGTCGCGGGGGTGGGAGCCGATGATCAGGGTGTGGTCGGACTTTCGGGGCATCTGGTCGACTCCTCGGCGCTCATCAACGGCTGTGGCTGGTTGTCAGGCGGCCAAGGCGGCTCCGACGGCTGCGGCGGCTCTCGTGGAAGGGGTGCCGCACACGGACATCATGCTGGCCCGAAGGATCAGGAGCACCCTGTTGCGCGGCGCGTGCGCGGTTGCCCTGTACGCCGTCGCGTTGTGCGCGCTCGCGCTCGCCCTGCCCGCCATGGGCGCGCGGACGACTCCCACCAGCGATCCCGACACGGCGGCCGGCGCCTTCTTCTGCCTGGTCGCGTCCGCGGTTTTCCTCGCCGCGACAGCCGTGGTGGCCCGCAGGTGGCGCGGCGCCCTGGTGCTGTGCCTCGTGCATCTGGGGCTGATGGTGGCCGTCTGGACGCAGGTGCCGAGCCCTTTCGGCTCTCCGTACGCTCCGTGAGCCGTCGACCGGGGGACGGCTGTGTCAGTGCCTCTCCATAGTCTGGGGACGACTCGCCTGCCAAGGGGTGGGCGGCGCGCGTGGACGTGGGCAGCGGGCGGATCTTCCCGCCTCGCGCCGGATGCTCCCGGCGCGCGGCGGGTTGCGCGAGATATGTCACGTTGGTCCGCCGGTTTGACCGTCGTATGTTTGTGCGGATAAAGCTTTCCTGGACAGGGTGGGGCGTGTTACGGCTCCGATCGGCCAGGGGGGACCCGTTCCGTGGGCCGGTGGCGGGGCGACCGGTCAGCCACCCGTACGAAGTCGTTGTCGGCCCGCCGCACCGCAGGGTGTCGGCGCAGCGCCGCACAGCCAGGGAGAAAGGTCTGCCGTGGGTCGGCAAGCACCCCGTCGGCGCAGGTCGGCCCAGTCCGCAGGGGGCGGTCGGAGACGCCGTGAACCCGCGGGCGGCCGCAGACGGGCGGGCAGCCGCGGACGTGCGGGCAGCCGTGGCGCGGCCCGCGGCGTGGCGATCGGCATATGCGTACTCGCGACCCTGGGCGGGGGAGCGGCTGTCGCGCACTGGCAGGACACCCGTAGCGATTCGGCGGCCGAGTACACCGCCCGTCCGCTCGTGGCCGAACCGGACGCCGGGGTGTCCGGGGGCAGCAGCTCCGGCCCGTCTCTCAAGAGCAGCCCGTCCCCGAAGGCCAGTCCGTCGCCGTCACCCTCGCCGTCGCCGTCTGCGGAGAAGGAGAAGCTGATCGCCGTTCCCGCGACCGGCCCCGGCACGTTCACCACGGCCGACGCGGCGGGCGCGGCCGTCGGCGCCGGCGGCAAGGTGATGCGTTACAAGGTGCTGGTCGAGGACGGCATCGACATCAGCGCGCGCGAGGCGGCGGCCGAGGTCTCCGCGATCCTCGGCGACGAGCGTGGCTGGACCCGGGACGGTGTGCACTCGTTCCGGCTGGTGAGTTCCGGCTCGTACGACCTGGCGGTGAAGATTTCGACGCCGGGTACGGTCGACCGGATCTGCGGGGCCGCCGGGCTGCAGACCAGGGGCGAGGTGAACTGCCGCGTCGGGGAGAACGTGGTCGTCAACCTCAAGCGCTGGGTGCACGGTTCACCGGAGTTCGACGGGCCCATCGGCGAGTACCGGGCGCTGATCATCAACCACGAGGTCGGCCACGGCATCGGCCGGGGCCATGAGACCTGCCCCGGGCCGGGCGAACCCGCCCCGGCGATGATGCAGCAGATCAAGGGTTTGAAGGGCTGCGTCGCCAATGCCTGGCCCTACACCCGGTCGGGGGACTACATCGGCGGTCCCGCGGTTCCGTGATCCGCCGGACGACGCGGCGGACGCGGCGGATCTGCCGGACACGGCGGACGCGGCGGATCTGCCGGACGCGGCGGACGCGGCGGATCTGCCGGACGCGGCGGACGCGGCGGTGCTGCGGAAGTGTTCCGTGCGGGCCTCGTCAGGTTCCGGCCGGTGGATGCCGTTCCCGGGCCGTCCGCCCGGAAGCCGGCACCGTTCCGGCCGTTCGGCCGCCGGGGGTTCAGTCGGCACCGTTCCGGCCGGCCCGGCGTCGTTCCGGCCGAGGTGGTCCGTCGAGCCGGAACGGCATTGTCATGTTCGCGTCGTGTCGCTAGCGTGACCGCGGCACGCGCCCGTCCCCGTCGCCGGGCCGCGTGCCCCGCCCTTCCCCCCACCCCCACAGGGAGACGCCCATGCGTCGGAGAAGTCCTGCCCTGCTCGCCCTGGCCGCGCTGTTCGCCGCCGGGCTCGCCGCCCTCCCCGCCGGTCCGGCGTCCGCCGAGCCGCCCCCGCGCACCGAACTGCGGGAGGTGTACTCGCCGGACGGCTCCATCACCCGCAAGCGCATACCCGCGCAGGCACAACCCGCCCCGAACGCACGGGAGTTCGCGGCGGCCGCGGCGGCCGAGGTGATCCCCATCCAGGACACCGGCCCGTCCTCCGACCGGTTCGACATGGTCATCGTCGGCGACGGCTACACGGCCGCCGAGTCGGCGACGCTGCGGCGCCACGCCGAGGAGCAGTGGGCCCAGATCGCGGCCACCGAGCCGTGGAGCAGGCATCGCGGGTCCGTCAACGTCTGGCTGGTGGGCGTCGTCTCCCCGCAGTCCGGCGTGGACCACGACCCCTACCAGGGCATCTACCGTGACACCGCACTCGACATGGGCTTCTACTGCGGCGGCATCGAGCGGCTGCTCTGTCTGAACGTGTCGAAGGCCGAGGCGTACGCCGCGCAGGCGCCGGGCGTGGACGCGATCCTGGCCGTCGGCAACACCACCAAGTACGGCGGCGCGGGCTACACGAGCCTGGCCACCGTGGCGGGCGGCAACGAGGCCGCCGCTCGGATCGCCATCCATGAACTCGGCCACTCGGTGGGCGGGCTTCAGGACGAGTACTACACCCCCGGCACGACCTACACCGGCGGTGAACCGTCCGCGCCGAACGTCACCCGCGACAGCTCCGGTGCCAAGTGGGCCTCCTACCTGGGCCGTCAGACACCCGACGGCGGCACCATCAGCACGTTCCAGGGCGGTGCGCAGTACGAGTACGGGATCTACCGGCCTTCGCAGGACTCGCTGATGCGCAACATCAACAAGCCCTTCAACCTCATCGGCCTCGACGTCATGGACCGCGCCATCGCCGCGCACATCTCCGACGGAGACGGCGGCGACCCCGGCACGGGCTGCACACCCCACGAGTACACCCGCACCGGCAGTCTCTCGGCGGGGGGTTACGAGTACCAGCCCGACGGCAACTACTTCCAGGCCGCCGCCGGCACCCACCGGGCCTGCCTCGACGGCCCGGACGGCAGCGGCTTCACCCTCGAGCTGATGCGCTGGAACGGCAGCAGCTGGCAGACGGTCGCCACGGGCGGTACAGCCGGCGGACTCACCTACCAGGGCAGCGCCGGCTACTACCTCTACCGGGTCCGCGCCGCATCCGGCTCCGGCGCCTACACGCTGGGGTACGACATCCCCTGACTCACGGTGCAGCCGTCCGGTGGGCGCTCGGGGCGGCTGCACCCCGCCGCCCCGCGCACGGAGCCAGGGCCCGTCGTCGGACAGACGGGCCCTGGCTCCATCAGCTGCCAGGACGCTGCGGGGACGCGGCCGGACACAGGCGCGGCAAGGGCCGGGAGCGGGCCGGGAGCGGGCCGGGAGCGGGCCGGGAGCGGGCCGGGAGCGGGCCGGAAGAGGCCCGGGAAGCACATGCGCGGCAGAACGCGGACGAACGTCCCGTGACGCCAATATCCCTTTATGGGAAATCCGTTGACGCGTCATCACCTCACTGATCCATAATGCGCGCGCCGCAGCTGCGAGTGTGCGGGTGCGGCATTGCTTCAGGCCCGCCGAAAACCGTCGGCGGGCTCGTTCGGCATGCCGATTTCCCGTGTACGGAGGTCCTTTTCGTGTACGGGGTCCGGCCCGCCGATGCGGAAAGGTATTGAGGTGAAAATCCCCTACGGGAGATATATCTCCTGTTTGGTGGTGTCGGCGGTGGCGGGAACGCTGCTGCCGCAGGTCGCGTATGCGGCCCCACCGTCCGCGTCCGAAAAGGGCGACGGCAAGGGCGTCATCGACACGATAGCGGGCTGGTTCTCGGACGAGGACGAGGACGGGGCAGGCGACGCCGCGAAGCCGCCGGTCGGCGGCAGGCTGGAGATTCCCAGCCGCGAGAAGCTTCCGAAGGGCGAGAAGCTGCCCCCCGCGCAGCGGGTCAAGGAGCTGACCGAGCGGCGTACGCCGCAGGCGCGGTTCTGGCAGATGTCGGACGGGCAGGTGCAGGCCGAGCTGTCGGCGGAGCCCGTGGACTACCGGGCAGGGAAGTCCTGGAAGCCGATCGACACCACGGTCACCGCGACCGACGCGAAGGGCTTCGGCTTCGCCAACACGTCCAACACCGCCCGCAGCTGGTTCGGTGCGGACGCCTCCGACGGCCGGTTGCTGAAGTTCCAGGCCGGCGCGGACGGACCGGCGGTCACCCTCGGGCTCGAGGGCGCGGCCAAGGGCGTCGTGCCGACGGCCAAGGGCGACACCGTCGTCTACAAGGACGTGGCGCCGGGCGGCGCGGACCTGGAGTACCGGGTCGGCCCTGGGCGGGTGAAGGAGAACATCGTGCTCGCCGAGGCCCCTTCGGGCCCGGTGTCGTACACCTTCACCCTCGATGCGGGCGGTCTGACGCCCAAGGCGCGCAAGGACGGCTCGATCGCGTTGTTCGGCGAGCTGCCGAACACGCCCGTCATGGTGATTCCCGCCGCCTTCATGACCGACGCGAAGAAGTCGGCGTCGTCGCCGTACGGGTACGAGTACAGCACCCAGGTGCGCCAGCAGCTGGTCCGTGACGGCAAGGGCTGGAAGATCCGGGTCACGCCGGACGCGAAGTGGCTGGCGGCGAAGCAGCGCCAGTACCCGGTGAGGATCGATCCGACGATCACGATCACTCCGGACGCGTCGGCCTCGCAGGACACCATGGTCCTGTCCGACCAGCCGGGCGTGAACTTCAACAACAGTTGGAAGCTGTCGGCGGGCAAGACGGACACCGGCATCTCGCGGTCGCTGATCAAGTTCCCGCTGGACGAGATCCCGGCCGGTACGAAGATCGACGCCGCGCGGCTGGAGATGTACTTCGACCAGTCGCACACCACCAACGGCAACGACGTCACGATGGAGGCGCACCGGGCGACCGGGGCGTGGGACGAGTCGACGGCGACCTGGTCCAACACCAGTGCACTGGTCGGCGAGCTGTCCGGCACGACCGTGCAGGTCGATGACGGCGACACGGGCACGGCGGCGGTCGGCGAGTGGCCGAGGGGCACCACGACCGGCGGTGCCGCGACCAACGACGACTACGCGTACAACAAGAACACCGCCACGGGTGAGTCGTACACCTGGCAGCCGCGGATCCACGAGACGGCGAGCTACCGGGTCGACGTGCACTACCCGGCCGCGTCGGACGCGGCGACCGCCGCGCCGTACACGGTGACGCACCGGGACGGCACGAACAGCTACACCGTCAACCAGACCGGCACCGGCGGTGTCTGGAAGACGCTGGACGCGACGCAGCGCTACTTCTCCAAGGGCAACGCGGGCAAGATCGTCCTCGGTGACACGGGCAGCTCCACCACCCGTACCCTGGCCGACTCCATCCGCCTGGTGAACCCCGCCCAGATCGTGAAGAACAAGGGCGAGTACAACCAGTGGCACAGGTTCCCGGTCACCGACACCGTCCAGAAGTGGGTCTCGGGCACGGCCGCCAACCACGGCTTCGTGCTCCAGGCCAAGGACGACACGCTGGCCGGCACACCGACCGGCGGTCCCCGCTACGAGGCCGGTGACGGCTACTACGGCGGCGAGACCTCGTCCCTGCCGCGCCTGACCGTCACCTACGGCACCGTCGGCACCGAGCTGAACTCGCCGACCGTGGTGCACTCGACGGGCCCGGAACTGTCCTGGGCGGCGTACGCCAACTCCACGGGCGACACGGGCCTGGACATCGTCGAGTACCAGCTGCACCGCTCCACGCAGCAGGTGTTCACGCCGTCGGCGGCGACGTTGATCGCGCCGATCGACAAGGCCGTGACCGCCTACACGGACACCACGGCGGTGCCGACCCCCGACTCGTCCTCGGCCGAGATCGGGAAGTCGTACTTCTACCAGCTGGCGGTCAAGACGCAAAGCGGTCAGCTGCTCGGGTCACCGACGCGTGTGGTGGGCATTCCCAAGGCCGGCCGGACGATGAGGATCATCCAGGGCAGCCAGGGCGGCGTCACCGACACCACGCTCTCCTCGCAGCAGCCCACGACGAACCAGGACACCATCCAGTCCTGGGGCGTGGGCCAGAAGTGGCTGAGTGTCGGCAACAACTCGGGCACCTACGGCAAGACGCGTGCGGTGCTCAAGTTCCCCACCACCGGCATTCCGACCACCGCGACGGTGCTCGAGAACAAGATGTACATGTGGGGCGCGGAGACCACCACCGGGACCAACGGTGCGATCTACGAACTCCACCCGATGACCCGGGACTTCACCGAGACCCAGGCCACCTGGAACAACGCGAACTCCACGACCGCGTGGACCACGGCGGGCGGTGACATGTCCGCCACCGTCTCCGACACCGTGGCGAACATGTCCGACGTCGGGCGTCACTGGTGGGACGCGACCAGCTTGATGCAGAGCTGGGTCAAGACCCCCACCGGCAACAAGGGCGTCGCCGTCAAGCTGAAGGACGAGTCGTCCACCGGCCCGCAGGAGCGCACGCTGTTCCTGTCCGCCGAGGCCGCGGACCCGCAGCTGCGCCCGTACATGCAGGTCATCTACGTGGACTCCACGACGGAGGACACGTACTACGCGCCCACGACCCCGTCGCGGATGACGCCGAACACCACGTACACGGTGGAGTTCACGGTCACCAACACCACGTCCAGCGCGTGGGCGGCGGGTGAGCGGGAGCTGTCCTACACCTGGAAGCTCCCCGACGGCACGGACGTGACGACCGGCGGCAATCAGCTGGAGACGGCGATCCCGGCGCTGCTGCCGGGCAAGTCGGCCACGATCCAGGCCAAGGTCGCGACCCCGATCAACTCGGACTCGGGCAACAAGCGGAACGAGTACGTGCTGGGCTGGGACGTCCGCAAGATCGCCGACGGCAGCTGGTTGTCCGCCGGTACCGGTGGCATCCCGCCGCTGAAGCAGAACGTCGCCGTGGAGGACCCCACCTCCAACCAGCTGGGCATGGAGAAGTTCTACTCCTACACCGGCAAGAACACCGGCGCCGGCTCGACGGTCATGAACAACCTGGCCTCGGGCAACAGCGTCTGGCAGTACAACGCGTTCACCAACCCGGGACGCGGGCTGAGCACCTTCGCCCGGTTCGCCTACAACTCCCAGGACACCTCGGACACGGTCGCCGGCCACGGCTGGTCGATGCAGGCCGCCGGCCCCATCCGGCTCGGCGCGCCGCTGGACTTCCACCCCAACCCGAACCCGACAGAGATCCGTCTCCCGGACGGTGACGGCACCACGCACGTCTTCCGCAAACAGGAGGACGGCACCTGGAAGGCCCCGGCGGGCGTCCACTACAAGGTCACGATGAAGTCGGGCCTGGACTGCAAGCCGACCAAGGACCCGGTCCCGGACGCCTGGACGCTCACCCGCCCCGACGGCACCCGCTTCCTCTTCGGCTGTGACGGCTACATGACGTCGACCGTGGACCGGAACGGGAACACACAGAAGTTCACGTACGAGGAGCGGAAGTCCAACAACAAGCCGACCAAGTTCCTCAAGTACATCACCGACCCGGCCGGCCGTCAGTCGCTCACCGTCGACTACTACAACAAGGGTGACGACAGCTACGAGTACATCGACGACACGGGCGCGAAGGTCACCGGCTCGAACCTGACCAACTCCAAGATCTACGACCACGTGAAGTCCATGACGGACATCTCGGGCCGCACGATCGCCTTCTACTACACGGACAAGGGCCTCCTGGCCCGGTTCACCGACGGTGTGGGCTCGTCGCAGCCCAAGGTGTTCAAGTTCACCTACGACGCCACGCAGGGGAACAAGAACGTCAAGCTGGTCAAGGTCACCGACCCGCGCGGCAACTCGACCGGCATGGCGTACTACGCGCCGCAGACCGGCGACGACCCGAAGTACCACTGGTGGAGCAAGACGATCACCGACCGTCTGAACCACAACACCGGCTTCACGTACAAGGTGAACGCCGCGAACCCGAAGTTCACCGACACCAAGGTCACCGACGCCGAGTCGCGCGCCACCGACTACGTGCTGGACGACTTCGGGCGGCAGGTGCAGATCACCAACGCCAAGTCGGAGACCACCAAGCTCAACTGGGACGCGGACAACAACGTCACCTATCTGGAGGAGCCGAACGGCGCCAAGTCCGCGTACTGCTACGACCCCAAGACCGGTTTCCCGCTGCGCGAGTGGGACCCCGAGACGACCAAGTCCTGGTCGTCCGAGCAGCTGCTGGCCACGTACTTCTGCGACCCGGCCAACGACGGCGCTCTGCCGGGCTCCACGAAGTACACCTACCAGACCCGCGTGGACGGATTCGCGGCCGACCTGTTCACCAAGACCTCGCCCGAGGGCCGCAAGTGGCAGTTCGGCTACGACACCTTCGGCAACCTGACGACGGTCACCGACCCCAAGGGTGTCTCCACCGCGACGGCCGGTGACTACACGTCCTCGTACGAGTACGACGCCCACGGTCAGCCGACCAAGGACATCGACGCCAACGGCAACGTGACCCTCAACGCGGGCTACGACCCCAACGGGTACCCGAGGACGATCACCGACGCCGAGGGCCACGTCACCGAATACGTCTACGACGAGCGCGGTCAGGTCACCCAGGTCGACCAGGTGCTCTCGACCGAGAGCCGGAAGCTCACCACCACGCAGACGTACGACGTCTTCGGCCGTCCGCTGGTGAGGAAGGCGCCCAAGGACCAGAAGGCCGGCGTCTTCATCACCTCCCCGGCCCCGGTGTACGACGCGAACGACAACGTCACCCGGTCGACCTCGCCCGCGGGCGCCGTCTCCCAGGCGGTGTACGACGCGGCGGACCAGGTCTCCGAGGCGACCGACCCGGACAACAACACCACCGGACGCCGGACGGTCTACACCTACGACACGGTCGGCAATCTCAGGACCACGACCGAGCCGAAGGGCGTCGCCACCACCTCGGACGCCACCGACTACGTCACCACCAACAACTACGACGCCGTCTACCAGCTCGCCGACGTCGTCAACGCCAAGGGCGACAAGGTCAGCTACGAGTACGACAACGTCGGCAACGTGGTCACGGTCACAGACCCCAAGAAGAACGCCACCGCCGACACGACCGACTTCACCACGAAGACGGCCTACGACCTGAACCACCGTGTGATCCGCGTCACCGACGCGGCCGGCAAGTACACCACCCGGACCTACGACAAGGACTCCCTGGTCAAGGAGGTGACCGACCGGGAGCGCAACAAGAGCGAGATGTTCTACGACGAGCGTGGCAAGGCCGTCGAGAAGCGGGTGCCGTACGAGGGCACCACGATCCGCACCACCAGGACCGAGTACGACGAGGTCGGCAACGTCGTCAAGGTGATCACCCCGCGTGGTGTGAACACGACGGGCACGGCGGACGACTTCGTCCACCGCACCGAGTTCGACAAGCTCAACCGGCCGGTCAAGCAGTTCCAGCCGTACGACCCGGCCGACAGCCGCCACAACGACCCGAACGTGTACACGCTCACCGTGTACGACGAGGTCGGACGGGTGAAGAAGGTCTCCGCCCCGCCGTCCGACGGTGAGACGGCGCGCAACGACACCGACTACACCTACTTCGACAACGGGCAGGTCCGTACCTCGACCGACCCGTGGGACATCCGCACGGCGTACGAGTACGACGACGACGGCCGCCAGACGAAGCGCACGCTGACGTCGGCGGGTGGCACCGCTACCCGGGTCCAGAACACCGCCTACTGGCCGGACGGGTCGCTGAAGACCCGTACCGACGCGCCGTCGGCGGGGACCGAGCGCAAGTCCTTCGCGTACGCCTACGACGTCAACGGCAACACGACGTCGATCGACGACACCTCGTTCGGTGCCAAGGTCGACGCGTACACGATGACCTACACCGGGCAGAACCAGGTCCTGAAGGTCACGGAGGCGCTCACCGGGCAGGAGAAGAAGGCCACCTCCTACACCTACGACGTCAACGGCCTGGTCGAGAGCGTCACCCACAACGACCAGTTCTCGCAGTACGTGTACGACCTGCGGGACCTGGTCAAGACGGTGAAGGTCGGCAAGTCCGCCTCGGACACCAGCCTGCACGTGACGGACTACACCTACACGGACCGCGGGCAGACGCTGAAGGAGACCAAGGCCAACGGCAACACGGTCGACTTCACGTACTTCCTCAACGGCGCCGAGAAGTCCCAGACCGAGAAGAAGTCGAACGGCACCCTCGTCTCCTCGCACACCTACGCCTACGACGCCAACGGCAACCGGGCGCAGGACGTCGCGAAGAAGATGAACGCCGACGACCACGCGGCGTACCTCGAGTCGAGCTCCGCGTACACCTACGACCCGGTCGACCGGATCCGGCAGGTCACCAAGACCGGCAACGGCGCCGGTACCGAGAGCTACGTCCACGACGACAACGCCAATGTGATCCGCTCGACCGTCAGAGGCACCGAGACGGTCTACGGGTACGACAGGAACCGGCTGACCCGCGCCACCACGGGCGGTGTCACGGCCGAGTACAACTACGACGCCTTCGGCCGGCTCGACACCGTCACCTCGCTCGGCAAGACGGTCGAGGACAGCGACTACGACGGCTTCGACCACGTGGTCAAGCACACCAAGCTGCAGGGCGACGGCACGTCGAAGGTCACCACCTATGCCTTCGACCCGCTGGACCGCACGTCGACCAAGACCGCGGACGGCAAGACCACCGAGTACAACTACCTCGGCACGAGCAGTGAGGTGCTGAGCGAGTCGGTGGCCGGCGCGGTCACCAAGTCCTACCAGTACTCGCCGTGGGGCGAGCGGCTCTCGCAGCTCAAGCACAACACCGGCGGGACCGAGGAACTCGGTGTCTTCGGCTACAACGGCCACGCCGACACCGAGACCATCACCGACGCCGCCGGCGACACCAAGGCGACCTACGGCTACACGGTCTACGGGTCGGACGACAAGTCCGAGTTCACCGGCATCGACAAGCCCGACACCGCCCAGCCCGACAAGGAGGCGTACAACCCCTACCGCTTCAACTCCAAGCGCTGGGACGCCGCGTCCGGCACGTACGACATGGGCTTCCGCGACTACAGCCCCGGTCTGAACCGCTTCACCACCCGGGACATGTACAACGGCGCCCTGGACGACATGCGGCTCGGTTCCGATCCCTTCACCGGGAACCGGTACGCCTTCGGTGGCGGCAACCCGGTCAGCAACGTCGAACTCGACGGCCACTGCTTCGGCATCGACTGGTGCGAGGACGCCGCGGACGCCATCGGGGACAAGGCCCACGGGTTGTACATGGGCACCGGTGAGGTGTTCTACGGGCTGGTCTCGAACGTGCCGCACACGGCGGAGTACTTCGCCTGGCCGTTCGACAGCGACTGCCGCAACGGCGGCGGTCCGGGAAGCCCGGGCTGCGACTACGGCAACCAGTTCGACAACTGGGCGGCGGGCCACGGCTACAACACGGACAAGTGGACGTACACCCTGCCGAGCATGGTCGCCGACCTGGTGACCAGGAAGCCGAGTCCGGCCAAGCCGGGCCCGGGCTCGATGCCGCAGAAGAAGAAGCCGGCGCCGAAGCCTCAGCCCGCGCCCGAGAGGCCCAAGCGGCAGAAGGAGCCGGGTGAGGGCACGTCGCTCTTCCGGGCGCCGCACGCCGGCCAGAAGGCCGCCACCAAGAACGGCCTCGTCGTCTCCGCCCACGGGCAGCACGGACGGCACGAGGGAACGGCCTATGTCGGCGGCAGCCGCGGGGTGGCCGAGCAGTACGCCGGTCAGCCCGGCTACGAGAACGGCTACTGGGAATACGTGATGAAGCCGGAGTTCGAGGCGGAGTTCCCGGCCTCGCAGTACCGGCAGCGGCACGAGAATTCCCGAGGGGCCGTGGAATACGAGTGGGTGATCCCACAGAAGGACATTCCCCGGTTCAACTCGATGATCGAGAATTCCTACTGGACTGGTTACGAGAAGGGATTCTGACGATGCAGGTCAAAAGCGGGCAGAGCTCCGGGCCGGACGCCCTCGTGTCCGGAACGGTCGTGCGCGGCGTGGTGGAGTCCGTGTTCCCCACCGGCGCGATGATCGACCTCGGCGGTGTGCACGGACTGCTGAGCACGGCGAACATGTCGTGGCGGCCGTTCTCGAGCAGTGAGGAGATCGTCCACGTCGGGCAGGAACTGTCCGTGATGGTTCTCGGCGTCGGTGAGATCTCCGGTGACGTGACGCTGTCACTGAAGGATCTGCACGACGATCCGCTGCGGGCCTACGCCCGGGACTCCTTCATGGAGCCCGTCGTGGGCCGGGTGGTCAAGTTCATCGAGCCGGGGGCGTTCGTCAGGGTCCGCGAGGACTTCGACGGGCTGCTTCCGGAGTCCGAGTTCGGCGATGTGCCGCCCGAGGTGGGCGACGAGGTGACGGTCGCCGCCGTGGAGGTGAACGTCCACACCCGCCGGGTGCTGTTCGTCAGGGCGGAATCCCTGAAGGAATGATCGCCCTCCGATGAACCAGCGGCGGCCCGCGCTCCGGATCCGGAGCGCGGGCCGCTCGCCGTTCGGGCGCTGCCGTCCGTCACACGGTGGCGGCCGGCTAGAGGGACGTGACGAACGCGGTCCAGGCGGGGGCCGGGACGGTGAGGACCGGCCCGTTCGGCACCTTGGAGTCGCGGACGGGGACGACGCCGGTGTGGGCGTCGCACACCTCGACGCAATTGCCGCCGTCGCCGTTGCTGTACGTGGACTTGCGCCAGGCTGCCGCGCCGGGGAAAGCCTCGGCGACCTCGACGCAGTCTCCGCCGCTGCCGTTGCTGTACGAGCTCTTGCGCCAGACGGCGGTGGTCAAGTCAATCCCGTTGCTTGCCATTTCGAACATCCTCAGCCGCTTCCTCGATCAGGGCGAGGGACGCCTCCGGTGGCAGTGCGGCGGCCCTGAGCCAATCGTAAGACCGGCGGTACTCCTTCACGAGGGCCGGATCGTCGATGGTGTCCCCGCTGTGCAGCGCCTCGGTGTAGACCAGAGCAGGAGCGTCGGGGAAGGTCATGACCTTGGCCGTGCCCAGCATGAAGGGGTGCGGTCCGCAGTTCCACGGAAGGATCTGGGGAACGATCCGATGCCGTCGGGCCAGCGCCGCGATGCGTTCCAGCTGCTCGGCCGTCTGCCCCGGCGGAAGGATCGGCTGGCGCAGCAGCGACTCGGACAGGATCGCCCAGTACATCGGGGACTTGTGGTTGTCCTCGAAGAGACGGGCGCGCGCCAGCCGGGCGCTGACCTTCTCCTCCACCTCCTCGTCCGGTGCCAGCGGATGCGTCGCCCGCACCACCGCCCGCGCGTAGGCGTCGGTCTGGAGCAGGCCCGGGATCAGGGTCGGGCACCACTCCTCGATGGTCTCCGCGTGCTTCTCGGCCTCCAGCACCCGCTCGAAGTAGCTCGCGTGACCCCGCCGTTTCGCCCTTCGCACGTCCTCGCAGCGCCGCCGGAAGAAGCCGTCCGTAGCGAGCACCTTGTCCACGTGCTCGGCCAGTTCCGCCGGCATCCGGCGCGTACCGCGTTCGATCTCGCTGAGGTGGCTCGGGCCGTAGAAGCTGCCCTCGACCAGCTGCTGGAGGGTGAGACCCGCCTCCTCCCGTTTCCAGCGCAACTCGCTGCCGTAGAAGGTCGGAACGCTCGCCGATCCGTCGATGTCCTTGCGCTGTCCCATCGCCCACCGTCCCTGGTGCCGTGTACCGCCCGCTTCCCGGCGTTCCCCGGCCGCTACCAACCGCACCGCGCATACGTGCAGTTCAGGGCGGGGAGTCCGAACCTCTTTCACGCTACGTCGCCCGGCGTCACGCTGTGAGCGGTTCGTCACACAACGCACTGGAAGGTGTGAACCCACCCATGTACGACCACTCCGAAGCCGACGACTGCGCCGAGGAGCTGCGGGCCGTCCTCGCCGAGCACGGCATCACACTCCCGTCGCTCCGCGTCGACCTGCCGACCTTCGCCTCCCGCTACCCGGCCCGGCCGCTGATCTCCCTCGGCAACTGCAATCTGCTGACCGCCCGGTCGCTGGTCGCCGCTCTCCGCAAGGGAGCCGCGTGATGGGCCGGCCACCCCTGACGCTGGACCTCCTCGCGACCCCGGCCGCCGTTTCCGGTGTACGCCGTGCCCTTGGCGACCACGCCGCCGATGTCCGACTGTGCGCGAGTGAGCTCGTGACCAACGTGATCCGTCACGTCGGGGAGGGTGTTCCCGTCACCGTCCGCGTACGTGACGACCAGGGCCGTACAAGGCTCGAGGTCACCGACCCCGACCCCCGTGCCCTGCCCCTCCTGTGCGGGACGGCCGCCGCCGACGACGAGTCGGGTCGGGGCCTGGCCCTGCTCGACGCGCTGGCTCTGCGATGGGGCGTGGCCCAGGGGCCCGGCAGCAAGACCGTGTGGTGCGAGTTGGCGACGTCGCCGTCAGAGGGCGAGCGCGGCGGACACCCGGACCAGCCGGTCGGGCGGCAGTGCGAAGCGGTTGGCGGGATTGCGCAACGAGTAGCAGCCGTCGCTGACCCGGGCCCCGTCGTCACGGGTGATCCAGGTGGAGGTTCCCGCCGGGCCCTGGCTCTCCAGGAGCGCAGCGGCGGCCGCTTCGGGGTCGTCGGCGCCGACGAGGGCACGTAGGGCGGACGTCAGCCGCTCGACCGCGACGTCCGGCACGTCGTTGTCGCCCAGCGCCGGCAGCAGGAGCAGCAGACGCGCGTCGGGGTCGGTGGTCGAGCCGCCCGCGAGACCGTTGTCCACGGCCGCCGCCAGTTCGGGCCAGGACAGTGCGGGACCCATGAAGTGGCCGTCGTCCTGGGCGAGGTGTTCGGCGCGGTCCCAGTCGGGGTGATGCAGCAGGTAGTCGGTGCCCGAGTCGTCCTCGAAGGTGCGGAGCACGACGTACAGACGATGACCACCCGTCAGGGGGACGGTGAACGCCGGCCAGTCGGCACGCTGGTGCAGCACGTGCTGGAACTCGCAGGCGGCGTCGTGATCCGCGCCGAGGAGCGACTCGGCCGCCTCCTCGCTGCTCTGCGCACAGGAGACGAGATGCCCGAGCCAGAACAGCCGCTCGTCGAGGAGTTCGGGACGGTGGGTGAGAGGGCCGCCGTCGTAGCCGGGTATCCGGGCGGGGACCACGTCCGCGCTGTTCGTCACGGGGCCATCATGCCGCGCCCCGCCGACACCGCCTGTCAGCGGCGTCCGCTTCAATGGCCGCCATGGACGAGCGGGACGAACTCCACCTGGACGAACTTCTGTCGGCGGTGCACCGGGTGGCCGCGCCCGGCACGGGTGACCTGGTGTGCGATCTGCCGGGGCACCCGGCGGGGCACATGTGCCTGGCGCCCGCGCCGGAGATCGGCCTCCCCGAACTCCAGGAGGCGCTCGGCGGACGGTACGGGCAACCGCGCAACCTCGCCATGGACGGCTGCGCCGACCGGACCGTCACGGCGCGGACCGGGCTCCCGCTGCTGACCCCGTTCGGCGAGCGGATCGTCGAGATGCGCGGATGGCCGTACGCGGACCGGTGGATCGGATGCGGCAGCGCACGGGTGGACGACGACATCCGGCTCGTGGCGCTGGTGGCCGAACGGCCCGATCCGGCGGCGGACATGGCGGAACTGACGTCCTGGGTCGACGGGGTCGTGGCCGTGACCGGGTGGGAGACGAGCCAGGTGCGCACGGTCGACTGGGCGGCGGTGGAGACCCGGCTCGGGACGGCGCTGCCGAGCGACTACAAGCAGTTGGCCGGGATCTTCGGCCCGGGTGAGTTCGACGGCTTCTTCGCACTTCACGCACCCGACGCCCCCTTCCGCAGCGCGGACGTCGTCCGGCACACCGAGTGGCTGGGGGAGTGGGCCAGGACGAGCCGCAGTGGCCTGTGGGAGCCGTACGAGGTGTATCCGGAGCCCGGTGGGCTGCTCCAGTGGGGGAGCACGGAGCAGGCCCACGGGTTCTACTGGCTCACCGGGGATCCGGATCCCGACAGGTGGCCCGTCCTCGCGACGGACGACGCCTGCGACCGGTGGGAGCGTTTCGACGGTTCGACCGCGGAGTACGTGTACCGGATGCTCACGCGGCGGGACCATCCCTTCTCCATGGCCCGCTATTTCGACACCCACTGGTTCCAGAGCTACGAGAGCGACTCCCAGCCGTGACGGCGCTCCGTGACGGCGCTCCGTGACGGTGCTCCGGGACAGGGTGCCGGGAATGTCCGCCGGGATGATCACGGGCCCAGTGCTGCTGTACAGTCCGCGCCCCCGTCGTGACGTAAGGAATCGCCCATGAGAACGCGCCCCAGACGCATCGCTGTGCTCGCCCTTCCGCTCGCGCTCACGCTGGGCGCGTGCGGCGCGGAGGCGGAGGAGCCGGCCGGGGCGGCAAACCCCGATGTGACGGCGTCGTCCCCGGCGGCCGAGCCGTCCGCGGCGCCCGAGACCGCGGAGGACTTCCTCGGCCTCGCCGAGAAGGCGATGGAGGCGGAGTCCGTCTGGTCCTTCTCCGTGAAGGGCGAGGAAGGGCTGACGCTCCAGGGACAGAAGAGCGCCGCGACCTACCAGGGCACCGTACGGCGAGGCATGGAGACGGCGACGCTGCACACGCAGGGCGTCAGCACCAGCAGCAAGGGCAGGAAGAAGACCGAGGAGCTGTACGTCGAAGGCGACGCGGGCTACCTGAAGGAAGGCTCGGCCGACTGGAAGTCCGTGTCCCCCGCCGACCCCGAGATGCGCAACAAGGCCGACGATCCGGTCGCCGCCATCCACGAGTTCCGTGGCTACGCGCAGGCCGTCGGCGGTGATGTGAAGGTCACGGAGACGGGGGACGGCACGGTCGAACTCCGCGTGAAGAGCGGTGAGCAGAAGCTGAGCGCCGTCCTGGACCGGCAGTGGGCGAAGAAGGCGAAGCGCGAGTTCGACCCCACGGGCGCACAACTCAAAGAGCAGGGCGTCCGGTTCCAGGACGAGGAGTTGACACTCTCCGGTCTGGAGGAGGTGCTGGTCCTGGACGCCAAGACGTACCGGATCAAGAGCCACCGCCTCGAGTTCGGCTTCCTGATCCCGTACAGCGGCGGGGACATCTTCTTCGAGCAGCGGGTCGACGAGGAGAACCAGGGGCCGCTCGACGAGAAGATCGCGCGCCCGGCAGGCGTGCGCTAGCCGTTCGGCCAGTCGCCGTCGAGGGCCTCGTGCAGGCCCTCGACGGCTTTTTCGTCGCGCCCCCGGACCTGCGCACACTCGCCGCCCGAGTCGCGGACGAGCACGCCGTCGTCGTCGCCGAGGGGAACGTCCGGCCAGTGCGCGGCGAATCTCCGACAGCGAGACCCCGGCCGGGCCGTCGTCCGCGGGTGAGGCCGACCCTCGTGCCCTCCGAGGGTTTTCCCCGTATCAGCGCCATCTGCGGGCTGCCTACTGTCTGCCCACCGGATGTCTTGAGGTTCTCCGGCTGAAGGGCTCGTGATCCCCGCCTCCCCGAATGGGGACTCACGGCCCTTGAGCGTGCAGGCCGACCAGTTCCCGACGGACGCCGGTTGTCGAACAGGGGACGTCGCACAACGATGCGGCGTCTCGCGCTGTCCCCCCACCTCCGAGCGCTCCCGAAGGGACCCCGCGTGACCAGTTCCGCCAGGCGAAGGCTGATATCCGTCGCGGCCGCGTGCGCCGCCATCGCCGCCGCGCCCGCCGTTTCCTCGGTGGCCGTCGCCGCCCCGAGCCAGTCGCCCGCCCCCGCCGCCGTGGCCCACGACCCGCTCGTCCCGCCCGTGCAGATGCCGGCCGAGCGCATCGTCGTCGGCTACAAGTCCAAGGCGCAGGAAGCCGCTTCGGACCGGGCCGCCGCGACCGACGCGGCCGGAAAGGCCCGGGCCGCGGACGAGAGGCTCACCTTCGAGCGCCGGCTCGGCACCGGCGGTGCCGTCTTCCACCTGGGTGGCAAGCGCTCCAAGGCCGAAGTCGCGGACCTGCTGGCCGAGTTCAAGGCCGACCCGGACGTCGCCTACGCCGAGGCGGAGACCTTCGCCCAGGCGATGGCCACGCCCACGGACCCCCGCTACGGCGAGCAGTGGGACCTCTTCGAGCCCACCGGCGGCATGAACCTTCCCGCCGCCTGGGACCGCACCGCCGGCTCCGGCGTCACCGTCGCCGTCCTGGACACCGGCTACGTGGCCCACTCCGACCTCGCCGCGAACATCGTCCCCGGCTACGACTTCATCTCCAACGCCACCCGCGCCCGTGACGGCGACGGCCGCGACGGCGACGCCTCGGACCAGGGTGACTGGAACGCCGCCGGCGAGTGCGGCACCGACTCCAGGGCGAGCACCTCCTCCTGGCACGGCACACACGTCGCCGGCACGGTCGGAGCCGTCGCCGGCAACGCCAAGGGCGTCGTCGGCGTCGCCCATGGCGCGGACGTCCAGCCGGTGCGCGTGCTCGGCAAGTGCGGAGGCAGCTCCCTCGACATCGCCGACGCCATCATCTGGGCCTCCGGCGGCTACGTCCCCGGCGTGCCCGCCAACCCGACGCCCGCCAAGGTCATCAACATGAGCCTGGGCGGTGCGAGCCTGTGTTCGAGTACCTACCAGAACGCGATCGACAAGGCGGTCTCGCGCGGCACCTCCGTCGTCGTCTCGGCCGGCAACAGCAACAAGAACGCCGCCCTGTTCGTCCCCGCGGGCTGCGGCAACGTGATCACCGTCGCCGCCACCAACCGCACCGGTGACCGTGCCTTCTACTCCAACTGGGGCGAGGTCATCGACATCTCGGCCCCCGGCGGTGAGACGCGCCGCGCCACCGACACCCCGGGCACCGTCACCACGCCCGAGAACGGCATCCTCTCCACGCTGAACACCGGCACCTCCGTGCCGAGCACCGAGTCGTACAAGCCGTACCAGGGCACCAGCATGTCCGCCCCGCACATCGCCGGTCTCGCCGCGCTGATGGTCTCCGCGAAGCCCGGCATCACTCCCGCCGAGGTCGAGGACGCGCTCTGGGACAACGCCCGCCCGCTGCCCGGCTCCTGCCCCGAGGGCTGCGGCCCCGGCATCGCCGACGCGGCGCGTACGGTCGCGGCGGTCGCCGGCGGCACCGACACCGGCGGCAACGTGTACACGAACACCACCCGGTACGCGATCCCCGACAACGCGTCGACCGGGATCGTCTCCGCCATCGACGTGACCGGCCGCTCCGGCGCGGCCCCGGCGGCCCTCCAGGTGAGTGTGGACATCACCCACACCTACCGCGGTGACGTGGTCATCGAGCTGATCGCCCCCGACGGCACGGTCCGCAGGCTCAAGGACATCGCCAACGACAGCGCCGACGACATCAGGACGACCTACACGGTCGACGCCTCGACGGAGTCGGCGTCCGGCACCTGGAAGCTGCGTGTCAGCGACCGGATCGCGGGGGACACCGGCTCCCTCAACAAGTGGAGCCTGACCTTCTGACGGCAGTGACCTTGTGACAGTGACCTTCCGACCAGCCGGCCCGTCCAGGGCCGGCGCCAGTACGGCACGGCTCCCGGCGGAGGCGGTGCCGTACCGCCCGGCCGGGCGGGGACCATCGCCCCCGCCCGGCCGGGGCGACCTCTCCCGGCGGGGGCGCGGGAGAGGGCGCGGCCTCCTCCTCCGTACGACTCACGACCTCGGTCCAGCTTTGACCGCGCACCGCACACGCGCGACAGCCGGACCGCCCCGGGCCGCCGGCGAGCGGCCCCGGTGGGCCTGCCACGCGGACACGCGGGCAGGCCCACCGCCATTCCCGGCACCGGCCCCGCACCGGCGCCGCTTTCCGCCGGCGCTCCCTCTCCCTCTCCCTCTCCCTCTCCCTCTCCCTCTCCTTCTCCTTCTCCCTCTCCCGCTCCCGCTGCCGCGCCCCGAACGTGACCAAGACCGCGTATCCCGGCAGGTCCGTCCGCCGCCACCGCTTCGTATCCTCGCCGGGTCGGCCCACGGCCCCCGCGCGACCCGGTTCCAGGATGGTGCACCATGACGCTCAACCCGCACACCGCGGACCCGGTCGGACGGGACGGGCTGCTGCGCCGCACGGAGGAAACGCTCGCGGAGCGCGGCCGGGTCGTCCTCGTCGGAGCCGCGGGCGTCGGCAGGACCACGGTCGCGGCGGCCCTCGCCGCGCGGGCGCTGCGCCGTGGGGAGACGGTGCTGAGCGTGGCCCCGGAGGCCATGGACCACGCACTGCACGGCGCCGCGCTCACCGGTCTGCTCGGCGCGATGCCGGACGCCTTCGTCGCCGACCTCCCGGCGCCCCAACGACTCGCTGTGAACGTGGCGTTGCGCCGCGAGGTGCCGCCGCCCGAGGGCGCCGACCCGCTCGCCCTGCGTACGGCCGTGACCACCCTGCTGCGCGCACTGGGTGAGAAGGGACCGGTGCTCCTCGTCGTCGACGACGCGCAGCGCATGGACGTCGAAAGCGCCGCCGTCCTGCGTGCCGCGCTGCACCTCGCACCGTCCCAGGTGCGCGCCGTCCTCGTCGAGCCACTGCACGGCGGCGGCCGCGAGGAGGGCGAGGATCCCGGTGTCCTCGCCGGGCTGGGCGGCCCCGACGTCGTCATCGTCCCCCCGCTGGACGTCGACGAGATCGCCGAACTCCTCGTGAGCCACGGCCTCGCGCACCGCCTCGCCGGGCGCATCCACCAGGCCAGCGGCGGCAATGTCCGGCTCGCGCTGACCCTCGGCCGCTCCCTGCGCATCACCCGCCGGGTCGTCCACCACGCCGACGGGCTGCCGCTGACCGGGCAGGTCCGTCTCGCGGCCCGCCGTATGCTCGCGCAGGTCTCCGCACCCGTCCGGGACACCCTGCTGCTCGCCGCTCTCGCGCACCGCCCCACCGCGGCTCTGCTGCGCGGCGCCGGCCGGCCCGCCGACACCGAACTCGCCGACGCGGAACTCGCCGGTCTCATCAGCCTCGGCGAGGACGGCGCGGTCACCTTCACCGCCGGGGTCCTCAGCGCCACCCTGACCGCAGAGGCCGACCCGCGGGTGCGCGCCGCGGGACATCGCGCGCTGGCCGCCGCCGTGCACGACCCCGTCCAGGCCGTACGGCACGAGGCGTTCGCCGACCCGCGGCGCCAGGACGAGGCCCTCGCCGCGAAGCTCACCTCCGCCGCGGCCACCGCCCGTTCGCGCGGCGACCGCGCGGTGGCCGCCGAACTCGGCCTGCTGGCCGCCGAACGCACCCCGGCCGCCGCCCCGGCGGCCTCCCTGGAACGGCTGGTCACCGCGGCACAGGACGCCGCCCGGGCCGGCCGGGCCGACCTCGCCCGCCGCGCCGCCAACGCGATCCTGACCCGCGAGCCCGGCCCGCGGGAACGGGTACTCGCCCGGCTCGCCGTCTTCGACACCGCCGGCCAGGGCCTCGCCGAACTCGACGAGGACTACGCCCGCGCGGAGCGCGACGCGGGCGACGACATCGAACTGCGCGCCGCCGTCAGGCTCCGTCTGGCCTGGCGCCACATGCTCGCCGACGGCGACCTGCGCGCCGCCGGCGAGGCGGCCGCCGACGCGGCCGGACTCGCGGCCCGGGCGGGCGACACCGCCACCGCCGCGATGGCCCTCACTCTGCGCGCCCGCATCGAACGCTCCCTCGGCGACGCCGTCGCCGAGGACACCCTGGCCCGCGCCTGCGCCCTGGAGGCCGAGGCCGGCGCGTCGGCCGGCAGGCTCAACCCGGCGGGCATCCTCACCATCCGCCACGCCGTCTTCGACGACCGGCTGCACGAGGCCCGCGGCCGGCTCACCGCGCTGCTGCCCGCCGTGGAGCGCGGCGGGACCGCCGAGGACGTCATCGAGGTGTGCCGCACCCTCGCCGAGGTGCAGGCCCGCCTCGGTCAGTGCACCCAGGCCCTCGGGCACGCCCGCCGCTCCCTCGAAGTCACCCTGGAGGCAGGTCTGTCGCCGGGACCGGCCTGGTACGTCTCGGCGCTCGCCCAGACCGCGGGCGGTTCCTTCACGCGGGCGGAGAACTACGCCAGGCGCGGCATCCAGGCCTCGGAGGAGGAACGCGACCAGGTCTTCCTCGCCCGCAACCACTACGCCCTCGGCCGTCTGAGGCTGATCACCGGTGACGTCACCGGCGCCCTGCGCAGCCTGCGGTGCGTCCAGGATCTGCTGAGCGCCCAGCAGGTCGTCGACCCCTCCGTACTGCGCTGGCACGAGGAACTGGCCCTCGCCCTCGTCGGCGCGGACGAGACAGCGGAAGCGGCCCGGATCCTCGAGACGGCACGCCCGGTGGCCGAACGCCTCGGCCGCACGACCGTCCTCATCGGTCTCGACAGGGCGGACGCCGTCCGTCTGGCCGCGGACGGAGACCCGCACACCGCCGCGGGCCTCCTCACTGATGCGGCCGCCCGCTTCGCAGAGGCCGACCTGCCGCTGGAACAGGGCCGCACCCTGCTCCACCTCGCCCGGGTGGAGCGCCGCCTGCGCCGCCGGGCCCCCGCCCAGGCCGCCCTGCGCTGCGCCGGGGAGATCTTCGCCCGGTTCGGCGCCAGGCCGTGGCTCGCCCTCACCACCGCCGAACCCGCCGTCCCGCGCGGCGAACGCCGCGCCGCGGCGGGGGAGTCACCGGCGGCGTCGTCGCCTCTCACCGAGGCGGAGCTGCGCCTGGCCCGGCTGGTCTGCGAAGGCGCCAGCAACCAGGAGGCCGCCGCCCGGATGTTCCTCAGCGTCAAGACCGTCGAGGCCCGGCTCACCCGTATCTACCAGAAGCTCGGTGTCCGTTCCCGGGCCCGGCTCGCGGCGGCTCTGCGACGGTCGTAGCCGGCTTCGGCGCGGATTTCTCCGAGCGGCCCGTCACGTTTCCCCGCCGCCGCGGGTCATACGGGTGACCGAGCACCGCACACGCCGCCCGATGGGAGCACCCACATGTCCACCGCCCATGCAGTCGTCACCCTGATCGCCGCCGCCATGGTCGGCTTCTCCGCCGTCTCGGTCTTCCAGCGCGCCAAGTGGGTCGTGGAGCCGATGGCCGACTACGGCGTGCCCATGTCCTGGCTCCCCTGGCTCGGTACGGCCAAGGCGGCGGGCGCGGCCGGGCTGGTCGTCGGCCTGTTCGTGCCGGTGATCGGCGCCGCGGCCGGGATCGGCCTGGTGCTGTACTTCACCGGGGCCGTGGTGACCGTGATCCGGGCGCGCCGGCCGGCGCACATCCCGTTCCCGCTGATCTACGCGGCCCCGGTGGTCGCCGCACTGGCACTGGCGGCCGCGTCCTGACCCGTGCCGGTCAGAACCAGAAGGCCTTCGCCACGGCGTGCCCCGATGCGGAGGCGCGTTCGTAGAAGGTGCGCAGGGCGCTGTGGAGCCCGCCGTAGTGCCGGCGGATCTCGTCGGCGTCCCAGCCGGGGCCGTACGCGGCGCACAGCTCTGCCCCGGCCGAGTCCCACAGCATCTCGAACGCGACGCCCGAGAGGAAGCCGGCTGCTCGTGCGGTCCCGGCCGGGTCCAGTACGGCGAAGGGGGCCTCGGGGCCGGCCGGGTCGTGGAGGATCCGGCCGCCGAAGACCGGAAGCTCCCATGCGCCGTCCCGCCCCTCGGGCGACCGGGCGCCGGCCGCGAGCAGGTCGTTCAGGGAGAGGAAGTCCTTCTCGACCGACTCGGCGACACCCCCGGCCTGCTCGGCCCGCAGGACGTCCGGGTCCCGGCCCGCGGCCATGAAGTCGACCAGCCGGGCATGGTCGAAGCCCTCGATCTCGGACGCCGGCACGGCACGCAGGTGCATGTGGAAGCTCACGGCCCGGGACGGTATCGGGGACCTGCGACAACGGCGTCCGCCGCGGCCCGGTCTGGGCCGCGGCGGACTCTCCCGTGGGGGGCGGGGATCAGCCCAGGTCGACGCGCTCGCCCGTGTGCTCCACGACGGTGACCGTGGAGCCCGAGGTGGAGGTCCAGGTCGAGCGCGGAGTGAAGTGGCCCGCGGTCAGGTCGTCCTGGGTGACGACGTGGTACGGGAAGCCGCAGGTGTACGAGGCGTTCGCCGCGAGGGTGCGGTAGCGGCAGTTGCGGGTGTGGGTCCTCGGGTCGAGGTCCTCGAGGTTGCCGCTCGGCACGACCGTGGTGGTGGCGTCCGAGACGTTGGTGACGGTGTAGCTGAAGACCAGCCTGTCGCCGACCTGGTAACCGTCCGTCCGCGGGTTGGTGAGCTTGCCGCCGGTGACGAGGATGCGGCCCGGCGTGAGCTCCTCCTCCGTCTTCGGCACCTCGACGGTGACGGTGCTCCGCGAGGTGCGGCCCTTGTCGTCGGTGAGCGTGAACGTCACGGGGTACGCGCCGCCGCGGGCGCTCGCCGGGACGGTGACGGTGCCCGGGACGGTCGCGGAGGCGTCGGGCAGGATCCGGCCCGGTGCCGTCACGTCGTACGACCAGCCGGCCGGCACCGTGAGGGCGAGGTCCCGCACCTGCAGCGTGGCGCCGGACTGGTTGGTGACCGTGGCCTCGAACGACTGCGTGGTGCCGCGCTCGACGGAGATGCCGGCGGCGGTGACGGGTGCGGCGACACCGTTCAGCCAGGCCAGGTTGAACTGGGCGAACCGGATGCCGCCGTTGCCCCCGTCGGGCTCGTACAGCAGGCCGATGTTGCCGTTCGGCAGCGTCGCGAGCGTCGAGTAGGCCATGCCGCCCGGTTGGAAGACGCGGCTGACCGGCCAGGTCTCACCGTCGTCGAAGCTCATCCGGATGGTGCCGTTCACGCGCTGACTGGTGGAGCCGGCGTTGGAGAACAGCAGCACCTTGGCCCGGTCGGAGCCTTCAGGCGCGTTCGGATAGGCGCGGACGACGGCGGCGTTGTTCGTCGGGTCCGGCAGCTCGCGGTCGATCGTCACCTCGCCGTAGGTGACGCCGCCGTCCTCGGAGACGGTGACCTTGCGGTAACCGGAGCGGTGCGAGTCGCGGGAGTTGAGCATCACGCGGCCGTCGGAGAGCTCCACGGTCTTGTTCTCGTCCATGCCGACGCCGACCGGCTTTCCGGCCTTCCAGCTCTTGCCGTGGTCGTCGGAGTAGACGGACACGGCCTGGAAGGCCCCGGCGGCGTTGATGATCGTGAACTGCTGGATCAGACGTCCGGCGTGTTCGCCGTACTTCAGCTGGATGCCCTGGCCGGAGGCGGCGAACCGGGACCGCCAGCCGAGGTCGGGCGTGATGTCCGCGGTGATTACCTCGTGCTCCCAGGTGCGGCCGTCGTCGTGGGAGACGCTGACCTCGGCGTGCAGCACATTGCGGTCGTCGGGGTCGACGCCGGGCCGGGAGCTGCCGAAGCCCTTGTCGAAGGACTTCACATGGAAGTTGAAGATGTCGCCGGTGTGGCGGTCGGTGATGTAGCTCGGGTCGGAGTAACCCGTGATGGGTGCCGCGACCTCGCCCTGGTGGACGTACGTCTGCTCGCCCCAGGTACTGCCGCCGTCGGTGGAGCGGCGCTGGAGGACCGAGTTGGGGCCGGGCGCGTCCATCGCGGACGGCCGGCCGTCGTAGGAGGCGAGGATGTCGCCGCTGTCGGTGACGGCCAGAGCCGGGATGCGGTAGTTGGGGAAACCGCCTTCGCCGTTGGTCGCCAGCTGCTGTTCCGCGTAGAAGGGCTCGCCCGCCTGCGGAGGTGTGGCGTCGAAGTCGGATGCCGGCTCGGCCGTGGCGGCCGAGGCGACGGGGGCCATTCCCGTCAGCGTCACGGCGGCGCAGAGCCCGGTCAGGCCCGCTCTCCAGCGGACCCTGCGGAAGGAGGAAGAAGAGGGCACGACGGTCCTTTCGTTCAGGGAGGCATGAGCCGCCCGCCCGATGCCGCGGAGCATATGACGTCTGATGTCTTCAGGGAAGGGGTCGGGGCCGGGTCCGGATCGATGCGTCCGCGAGCGGCACGCGCGGGCGTTCGGGTGGTATGGCGGCAATGTCCGCCGCCTGGATTTCACCCCGTACCGCGTTGTATAACCGGCCCGCCTCGCGAGCGCGGCCCCGCCCCGCCGCGCCGTTCCGACGAGTCAAGGATCTTCCTGTGCTGCGCTCCTCCCGAAAGTTCTCGTCCGTCCTGGCCGTGGCCGGTGCGATGTCGTTGTTGTCGGCCTGCGGAGGGAGCGAGGAGCCGGCCGACGCCGCCGCGTCCGTCGCGCCGGGTGCCGTGGCCGAGGCGGCCGACGAAGCCGGTTCGTCCGCGTCGCCGAGCGTCTCCGCGTCGGCGTCCCCCTCGGCCTCCGCCTCGCCGTCCCCGTCCGTCTCCGCGTCCGCGTCCGCCAAGGCCTCCGCGGGCGCGTCCCCCAAGACGACTGCCGGCGGCTCCGGCGGCTCCGGCGGTTCCGGTCAGGGCGGCGGCTCGGGAAGCGGCGGTACGGACGACGCGGCCGCGCCCGCCGCGCCGGACTTCCCCGTACCCGTCGAGGTCGGCAACGCCACCCAGATCATCACGGTCGAGGCCAGCGGCTCGTACGCCACGGTCACCGCCTGGCAGAAGGGCTCGTCCGGCTGGAAGGCGCAGTTCTCCAGCAGTGCCGGCCGGGTCGGCTCGAACGGCGTCGTGCCCGGCTCGACGCGCAAGCAGAGCACGTACACCACGCCGTCCGGCACCTACACGATCACCGAGGGCTTCGGCGTGGAGTCCAGCGGCACCGCCGTGCCGTACACGAAGGTCAACGACAGCCACTGGTGGGTCCAGGACCCGGAGTCGAAGTTCTACAACCAGATGCACACCGCGGAGGGCGCGGACTTCCCGCTCACCGAGTCCGGTGAGCGCGGCAGCGAGCACCTGATCAACTACCCGACCCAGTACGCCAAGGCGCTCGTCATCAACTTCAACCGCTGGCCGGCCGTGCCGGGCCGCGGGGCGGGCATCTTCCTGCACGTCAACGGCAAGGGTGCGACCGCGGGTTGTGTGTCCGTGCCGCGGGCGACGATGGACAAGTTCATGGGATGGGTCAAGCCCTCCGCCAACCCGCGCATCGCCATCGGCTGACGACGGATCGGCCCAAGGGGCCCAGGAGCCGCACGGCTCGTGGGCCCGGGGCCGGCTCCGCGGAAACCCGCACAGGCCCCGGACATGAAGGACGACCGGGGCCGCCACCCCCCACAGGAGAGGCCCCGGTCGTCTTCCGTACGGGGTCCCAGTGGCACCCCGTACTACTCTCAGCGCCGAGAGTGCTGTTTCTGTCACACCGCGCTGAGTGGCAAAGTTGTTGCAAGTTGTACGAGGCGTGGACGCAGGACCGTAAAACCACGTAGCGTGCTGATTCGCGCAGGATGGCGTGGCAGTGGTGACCAGCTGCGATTCCGGAACGACAGGTAGAGGTAGTGCTGGGGGACGACGCGGAGCTGACCACCGCTGTGCTCGCGGCTCAGGACGGGGACGAAGGCGCCTTCCGTACTGTGTACCGCGCCGTGCATCCGCGGTTGCTCGGTTATGTGCGCACTCTGGTCGGCGAGGCCGACGCCGAGGACGTCACCTCGGAGGCCTGGCTGCAGATCGCGCGAGACCTCGACCGGTTCAGCGGGGACGCGGACCGGTTTCGCGGCTGGGCCGCGCGGATCGCCCGCAACCGGGCGCTCGATCACATCAGGATGAGGGGCCGCCGGCCCGCCGTCGGAGGCGACGAGACGGAGCTGACCGGCCGGCCCGCCACGTCCGACACCGTTGACGAGGCGATGGAGTCCATCTCCACCAGCAGCACCATGGCGCTCATCGCGCAGCTGCCGCAGGACCAGGCGGAGGCCGTCGTGCTCAGGGTCGTGGTCGGTCTCGACGCGAAGAGCGCGGCCAAGGCACTCGGAAAGCGCCCCGGCGCCGTACGGACCGCGGCGCACCGTGGCTTGAAACGGCTGGCGGAACTGCTGGGAGCCGACGGCGTGGCCGCCCTGGAAGACACCGAAGAAGCAGCCTCGGAACCGAGTCGCCGGGGCGGGGAGGGCCCCGCGGAATCGACTCCGGAGCTCGGCGGACTGCCCGCCCAGCGAGGCACCCGTCCCGGTGCCGCGACACCGGCCGGTGTGACGCATTCACGTCTGCGGACGCAGAAGGACATGTGATGGCCGACGAGCGGTACGAGTGGCTTGACAGGGACGCGGCAGAGCGACTGCTGCGCGGCAAGCCTGTCGAGACCGCTGACGAGCGTGCCCGGATCGAGGCCGCACGCCTCGCCGCGGCGCTCGACAGCGCGGCCGACCCCGGTCACCGCTGCGGCGACGGCGATCTGCCCGGCGAGGCGGCCGCGATGGCCGCGTACCGCAAGGCACGGGCCGACGGCGCGGCAGCGGCCGGGACCTCGCTCACGACCGTACGCGTCACCCGCGGGGCCCGCGCCGGCCACCACGCCCGCGCAGGCCGAGGCGTGGGATTCGCCCGCCCCCTGCGGTTCGGGATCGCGGCCGCTCTCGCGGGCTGCGCCATCGGCGGCGTGGCCGTCGCCACCGGCGGCGGCATGCTCCCCTCCTTCGGCGACGACGGGCCGACACCCGGGACCTCCGTCTCGGCGGCGGCGACCCCGGGCGCGGTGGCGCCGACGTCACCGCACGGCGACGGCACGGGAAACCCCTCGAAGTCCCCGGGCGCCACCGGCGCACCGTCGTTCGTACCGCCGGGACAGGGCAGCGCGAGCCCGACGCCCGGTGATCCGGGGCCGACCACCTCCGGCGGTCCGTCCGGCGACGGGTCCGCCACGCCGGGCATCGAGGACCCGACCCAGGACGCCGACGTGTACCGCAAGTCCGTCGAGGCCTGCCGCGACTACCGCAGCGGACGTATCGACCCTGAACGCAGGCGCCGCCTCGAGGTCGCTGCCAAGGGACCCGAACAGGTCGAGCGGTTCTGCGACGAACTGCTGGGCCCGGGCACCCGGGGAGGCGGCACGGGCGACGACGGTGAGGACGGAGGGAAGAACTCCGGCGGCTCCGGCGACGACCGTGACTCCGGCGATCTGGACGACGTCCCGGACGTGTCCCTCACCCCTCCCGTCTCCTGGTCCGCCGACCCCGAGGCGTCGACGACTTCGACGGAGTCGGCTTACGCGCTCTGACCTGCGCTTTCCATGGTGCGCGGCGCAGGGTGTGACGTTTTTCGGAGCTACGGCGCAGTAGATAGTGAGCCGACTGGTCATCGGCGGCGCAATGAGCCGGGGTTCCCCCCGTACCTACGGCTCAGCGCACATGGCGCGGGCGGGACACGTTCCCCCGGTCCCGCCCGCGCCCTTTTCCCTCCCCGCAGCCCGTCACCAGTAGACGACGACCTTGTCGCCGGTCCGCACCTGGTCGAACAGCGCCGCGACGGCCTTCTTGTCCCGTACGTTGACGCAGCCGTGCGAAGCCCCGTTGTAACCGCGGGCGGCGAAGTCCGACGAGTAGTGCACCGCCTGGCCGCCGCTGAAGAACATCGCGTACGGCATGGGCGTGTCGTAGATCGTCGACACGTGGTCGCGGGACTTCCAGCCGACGTTGAACACGCCTTCACGGGTCGGGGTGTACTGCGAGCCGAAGCGCACGTCCATCGTCGACAGCACCTTGCCGTCGATCATCCAGGACAGCGTGCGGGTGGTCTTGCTGATGCACATCACCCGGCCCGTCATACAGCGCTGGTCCAGCTTCGCCTTCGGCTTCTTGACGTCCTTGCCGTCCAGTTCGGCTCGGGTCGGCTTCGTCGTCATGCCGAGCAGCCGCTCCCAGGTGACGGTGTCCGTGCTGCCCGTCGTGGGCAGGCCGCGCTTGCCCTGGAAGCCCTTGACGGACGTGGTGGTGACCGGCCCGTAGGTGCCGGTCGGCTTGTCGTCGAACCAGCCGATCTGCGCCAGTCGGGCCTGGAGTTCGCGCACCTGCTCGCCCTTGGAGCCCGGGGCCATCAGCACCTTCGGCGCGGGCTTCTCGGTGGACGGCGTCGGGGACGGCGTCTTCGACGGCTCGGCCGACTCCGACTCCGAGGGTGACGGCGAAGCCGACGCGGACGGCGACGCCGTCGCGCTCGGACTGCCGGTGGTGGTCGGTGCGTCGGTCGCGGCCTCGGCCTTGCACCCGGCCGTCACCGCGGCCACGAGCACGGCTGCCGCGGCGGCCGACGTTCTCATCCCGGTGGCTTTCCTGAACATGTCGCCCCCACTTGTCTCGTCCCCATGAGTCCCTGTGCCTGATGAGACAAATTCCCGTCCTGCCCGGTTGCGCGATCCCGCGCATCATGGGGGTAACGGTTCGGGGACGGACACGCCACGAGCCGTGCACGGCGCGGGTCTGTGAGCAAGGTCCCAGGGCGTGGCTCTCCACCCGCCGCAGGGCCGCCGATACAGTCCGTCGCAGCAGTTGTTACCTGTCAGTAGGCCCAGCGGGAGGCACAGTCACATGGCGCGCGAGTCCGAGTCGGGACTGCCCATCGAGCCGGTGTACGGACCGGCCGACCAGGAAGGCTGGGACCCGGCTCAGAAGCTGGGCGAGCCCGGCGCGTACCCCTTCACCCGCGGTGTGTACCCGTCGATGTACACGGGACGGCCGTGGACGATGCGCCAGTACGCCGGTTTCGGCACGGCGGTCGAGTCCAACGCCCGCTACAAGGAGCTCATCGCCCACGGCACGACGGGTCTCTCCGTCGCCTTCGACCTGCCGACCCAGATGGGCCACGACTCCGACGCCCCCCTCGCGCACGGCGAGGTCGGCAAGGTCGGTGTCGCCATCGACTCGATCGACGACATGCGGGTGCTGTTCGGCGGGATCCCGCTGGACAAGGTCTCCACGTCGATGACGATCAACGCCCCCGCCGCCCTTCTGCTCCTCCTCTACCAACTCGTCGGCGAGGAGCAGGGCGTGCCGGCGGACAAGCTCACCGGCACCATCCAGAACGACGTCCTCAAGGAGTACATCGCCCGCGGCACGTACATCTTCCCGCCCAAGCCGTCGCTGCGGCTGATCGCGGACATCTTCAAGTACTGCAGGGCCGAGATCCCCAAGTGGAACACGATCTCGATCTCCGGCTACCACATGGCGGAGGCCGGCGCCTCGCCCGCGCAGGAGATCGCGTTCACCCTCGCCGACGGCATCGAGTACGTCCGCACCGCCGTCGCCGCCGGCATGGACGTCGACGACTTCGCGCCCCGGCTGTCCTTCTTCTTCGTCGCCCGGACGACCATCCTCGAAGAGGTCGCCAAGTTCCGTGCGGCCCGCCGCATCTGGGCCCGGGTGATGAAGGAGGAGTTCGGCGCCAGGAACCCGAAGTCGCTGATGCTGCGCTTCCACACACAGACCGCGGGCGTGCAGCTCACCGCACAGCAGCCGGAGGTGAACCTGGTGCGCGTCGCCGTGCAGGGTCTCGCGGCGGTGCTCGGCGGCACCCAGTCGCTGCACACCAACTCCTTCGACGAGGCGATCGCCCTGCCGACGGACAAGTCCGCCCGGCTGGCGCTGCGCACGCAGCAGGTACTGGCCTACGAGACCGACGTCACCGCGACCGTCGACCCCTTCGCGGGCTCGTACGTGGTGGAGAGGATGACCGACGACGTCGAGGCGGCGGCGCTGGCACTCATGGAACGCGTAGAGGACCTCGGCGGCGCGGTCGACGCGATCGAGCGCGGCTTCCAGAAGGGCGAGATCGAGCGCAGCGCCTACCGCATCGCCCAGGAGACCGACTCCGGCGAACGCGTCGTCGTCGGCGTCAACCGCTTCACGCTGGACGCCGAGGAGCCGTACGAGCCGCTGCGCGTCGACCCCGCGATCGAGGCGCAGCAGGCGGAGCGGCTGGCGAGGCTGCGCGCGGAGCGGGACCAGGCGGCGGTGGACGCGGCGCTCGCGGAGCTGAAGAAGGCGGCGGAGGGCACGGACAACGTCCTCTATCCGATGAAGGACGCGCTGAAGGCGCGCGCCACCGTGGGTGAGGTCTGCGACGCGCTGCGCGAGGTGTGGGGCACGTACGTCCCGACCGACGCGTTCTGAGACGGATCGTTGTGAGACGAATGGGCGGAGTGTCGCACCCGTGTGCGACACTCCGCCCATGCTGGGTGTCACAGATCTGCCGACCTACCTCGCCGGCCTCGTTCTGATCGTTCTGCTGCCGGGTCCCAACTCGCTGTACGTGCTCTCGGTCGCCGCCCGCCGAGGTGTGCGCACGGGCTACCGCGCGGCCGCGGGTGTGTGGTGCGGCGATACCGTCCTGATGGTGCTGTCGGCGGCGGGCGTCGCCTCGCTGCTCCAGGCCAACGCGCTGCTGTTCGGCATCGTGAAGTACGCGGGCGCCGGCTATCTGACGTGGCTGGCGATCGGGATGCTGCGCGCCGCCTGGTCGATGTGGCGGACACGGCGTGAGCTCGTGACCGAGCGGACGGAGGCCCTCGACCCGGCCGCGACGGCGGCGGAGCGGCCCTTCCGGCGGGCGTTCGTGATCAGCCTGCTCAACCCGAAGGCGATCCTGTTCTTCATCGCCTTCTTCGTGCAGTTCGTCGATCCGGCGTACGCCTACCCGGCACTGTCGTTCACGGTGCTCGGCGTGCTGGCGCAGCTGGCGAGTTTCCTGTACCTGACGCTGCTGATCTTCACCGGCACGCACCTGGCGGCGGCGTTCCGTCGTCGCAGGCGGCTGTCGGCGGGTGCCACCTCTGCGGCGGGGGCGCTGTTCCTGGGCTTCGCGGTGAAGCTGTCGCTGAGCGGTACGTGACGCCGCCGGGCCGGGATCCCGGCCCGCTCACCGGCGCCCAAATCTTTGAACATGTTCAATAATGGCCTCCGTACGCCGTGATCATCGCGCGAAGGACGGCCGGAGATGAGCAACCCCAAGCCCTGGAGAAGGACACGGGCCCTCGGCGCCCTCTACGTCGGCCTTGTCGCCGTCGCCGCCGTGGTCTCCGAGTTCGCAGGGCGCCCTGAGGCCCTGAGCTTCGTGCTGGCCCTCGCGACCTTCCCGGGCGGAGCCGTTCTCGTCGTGCTGGTCCTCCTCTCGGCGGCGCTGTCCGGCGCCGCCGAGAGCGGCCAGGAGGACCCGGGTGTCAGTCTGCTCGCCCCGCTGCTCCATGCCGGCGGTGCGCTGCTGAACTTCCTGATGCTGTGGGGCGCCGTCGTTTTCGCCCGCCACTTCCTGCACGAGGCCCGCCGGTCCCGCTGACGAACGCCTCCACCTTGCGGGCTCCTTCGCCGGCGAACGCTCCGGCCGGCGGTCGTTCCCGCCGATGGATGCTCGGGCCGGCGGTCGTTCCTGCCGATGGTTGCTCGGGCCGGTGGGCGTTCCCGCCGATGGAGGGTGTCGCGGCGCGGGCCGATACCGACGCCCGCGCCGCAGGACTGGTACCGCGCCCGCGCCGCAGGACCGGTCCCCGCGTCAGTTCAGCGCCGCCACCCGCTTGAGCACCCGCTTGAGCCGCCGTCCCCGCCGCACCACGCGGCGTACCGCCTGACCGCGGGGGACCGGGACGCCGCCCGGCAGCCCCAGGACGGTCAGGCGCCGGCGCTTGAAGTAGCGCGCCGTGCGCCCGTCGAGGCTGGTGCGCAGGAAGCGCTCCGCGGCCGGCCGCAGATCCGGCCGCAGCTGCGGCTGCATCGCGAAGCCGACCGCCGCGACCAGCCCGGCGAGCCGCTCGCCGGCCTCCGCCGGCGCACGCGCCTCGCCCTCCGTCAGATCGGGCAGCAGCGCGTCGGCGATCGTCAGCGGCACCCGGTTGCTGTTCTGGTACGGCGTGAGCCGGTCCATGAGCGGCTCCGTGCCGACCCGGGCGACCGGGATCCCGTAGAAGGCGCCCGCGGTGAAGAGCGCGGTGGAGAAGCACCCCGCCACCAGCGCCGGGCGCATCTGCCTGAACAGCACCTCCGCGAGCAGCGGCCGTTCCAGCACGGTCAGCTCCACGCCCAGCGACTGGGCCTCACGCTCCAGCGTCCGTGCCCACGCCGCCGGGGCGGTGGGGTGCGGCTTGAAGACGATCCGCCGGTGGCCCAGCTCGGCAGCGCCCCGCAGCATGCGGACGTGCAGTTCCTCCTCCTCCTTCGGCGAGAGGATGTCCAGCGCCGCGAGGTACTGACCCAGCAGCAGCGCCGGGCCCTCCGCGACGCCCTCGCAGGCGTCGGGCACGGCGTCGGAGAGCTCACCGACGACCTTGACGAACGCCTCCGTCGGCACGAGCTGCGGCTCCACCCCGAACTCCGCGAGGAGCAGCGGCTTCAGGCCGGGCACCAGATCCAGGTGCAGCAGCCGCCGTACGCGTTCGCCGACCAGCGGGTCGATCTTGTTGCGCGTGGGGCCGTAGCTCATCAGCCCGTCCGCGTACACGTCGAGCGCCGCGTCGGGGAAGAGCTGCGCGATCGCCAGCGCCGGGTTGACCTGGATGGACTCGACGGCGAGTTCGATCCGGTCGTCGCCGAGGTTCCACAGCTGCCGCAGATAACGCTCCCACAGCGGCACGTCGTCGCCGCGCGGAGCCCAGCCACCCGGATGGAACGGCGAGATGGTCTCGTTCCAGGACAGCACCCCGTCGAAGCGGTCACGCAGCCGCTCGAAGCCGGCCATGTCGTCGAGCGCCGGTGTCGTCTCCGGGATCGCCGCGTTGTTGGAGACCAGCAGCAGCCGGCGGTCGGCGTCGGTGAACGCGCCGCTGTCGATCGCCGCGGCCAGCGTGGCGGCCCCGAAGAGAGAGGAGGCGAAGAAGATCTGTGTCGTGGCCATCAGGCTGCCGCCTCCACCGAGAGAGGAGCCGGGCGCCTGCGCACCCTGCGCAGCCGTGAGGCGCGCTCGGCGTCCATCGAGTCGAGCGCCTCCTTCAACACGTCCTGCGGCATGCGCTTCAGCGCGGCCGCGCTCATTGTGCGCAATTTCCGTGCCACGGCCGGTTCGTACCTTTCGATGGATCCCAGGTGATGGGAAATGAGGGCGCAGTAAGTGCGGACCGCCTTCGGCAGCAGTTTTTCCGCGTCGACGTCACTCGCCGTTTCCTCGATCACCTGGTCGAATGCCTTGATGAAATCGAGCTGCCGGATGTCGCCGATCTGGGTGAGGGAGGAGGCGACCCCCCGGCGGTAGAAAATTCCCAACTGGCTGATGACGGCGAACGAGTCGGCCTCGCGGTGGAGCCGCCAGATCCACGGCCGGTCCTCCGCGGTGCGCAGACCGTGCGTGAAGTGCAGCAGCCCGCGGTCCACGAGGCGCCGGTGGTACATCCCGGCCCAGGCGTACGGATAGTCCACGGCGGTCGAACGGTCGGCGGGCAGAATCGCGTCGCGCGGCCGCAGCACCTCGCCGCGCCGGCCGACGGGCACCCGGTGCACCGAGCGGGCACGACCGGTGCACTGCACATGATCGGTACGGACGAAGTCGCAGCCGAGGTCCTCCATGGCGGCCAGCAGGCGCTCGAAGTGGCCGGGCGCCAGCCAGTCGTCGCCGTCGAGGAAGGCGAGGTACTCGCCGCTCGCGGCGTCCAGACCGGTGTTGCGGGCGGTGGCCAGCCCACCGTTCTGTTCGTGTCTGACCAGTACCGCGCCCGGCAGCTCACGCTCCGCACGCTCCAGGATCTCCGGAGTGCCGTCGGTCGAACGATCGTCGACGAGCACGAACTCGAAGTCGGCGCGGGCGTTCGCCCTCAGGCTTCGAAGTGTGTCGGGGGCATATGTCTGCACGTTGTAGAACGGCACGATGACGGAGAGCTTAACCACCCGCGTGAGGCTAGGCGGACGCCCGGCATTCGCGTCGACGCGCACAAGGATGTCAGGTGAACGGAGAGCGGCGAGCTTGTTAACCCACCCGTTCGCCGACCCGATTCGCCGTCCGTAGACGCTCTGTTAACCGTTTGTTGCAGCCGAGTTGGGCCGTGAAACGAAATGCCTTTCTAACGTCCCAGACGTGCCAACAAGTACCAGCGAGGCCGTACGGGTAGCCGTACTCGCCGACTCCGACACCCGGTGGAAATGGGGTGCGCTCACCGCGCGCCGCATCGCACCGAGCACCTCCGTGGAGCTGAGCGGCTTTCTGCTGCGCGGCCGGGCCACTCCCACGGCCCGCCAGCTCGCGGAAGTGGGTGTACGCGCCGACGACCTGCGCGAGGTGACGGCGAACGAGTTCCTGCGCGCGATGAAGGACGAGTCCTACGACGTCGTGGTGCTCGCCCTGGTGGGCGGTGGCGTCCAGGCGATGCTCCACGGCCTCGCGGCGCTGCACCAGGCCCGCCGGCCCGTCGTCGTCACCGGCTACGTCGGCGTCGTCTACGAGAAGCTCTCCGACGGACTGCTGCTGCGCCACGGCGCCGACATCGTCCTCGCCAACTCCCGCCACGACGCGGACCGTTTCCGCGCCGTGTACGAGGGAGTGGGGGCCGACGCCTCCGCCGTCACCGAGGCCGCGCTGCCCTTCCTCGGCGGCGCGCCGTACACGCCACAGGAGGGCCGCGACACCGTCGTCTTCGCCGTCCAGCCGTCCGTGCCGGAGTCCCGCGCCGACCGTACCTACCTGCTGCGCAGGCTCGTCGAGCACGCCCGGCTGCACCCGGAGCGCGAGGTGCTGCTGAAGCTCCGCTCCAAGCCGGGGGAGCACACCACCCACCTCGAAGAGGTCCCGTACCAGAAACTCGCCGAGCGGCTGCCCGGCGGACTGCCGCCCAACTTCCGTCTGGTGTACGGGCACATGGGCGAGGTTCTGGACCGCACCGACCTGCTGGTCACCGTCTCGTCCACCGCCGCGCTCGAATCCCTGCACCGACGCATCCCCACCGCCGTGCTCACCGACCTCGGGGTGCGCGAGTCGCTCGGCAACCACCACTTCCTCGGCTCGGGCCTGTTCGCCTCCTGGGACCAGCTCGACGGCGGTCACCGCCCCGTCCCGGACGCCGAGTGGCTGTCACGCCAGGGCGTCGCGGCCGGCGGTCCCGCCACGCCGCCGGGCACAGCGGGGGACTCGTACGAAGCCGCCTTCGACGAGGCCCGCAAGCGGGTCGCCGAACTGCTGCTCGTCCCCGCGCTGCCCGCGCCCGCGCCCTACTACACGCCGACCACCGCGCCCGGCTATCTGCCAGGCATCCTCGCCCGCCACCACCTCGCCCCGGACGGCACCCCGCTCGCCGGCGCCGCACCCGCGGCGGAGGTCACCGGCCTGCGGCGAGTGGTGCGGGACGCCGTCCGCGAGGTGGCGCGCGGCGCCTACCGCCACGGCGTGCAGCGCGTCGCGCCCGTGATCCGCCGGATGGGCCAGCTGTGACCCGCGGCGTCCACGTCTCAGAAGAACCCCGCCGGAGAAGTCGAAGCGTCTGGAGCCACCGATGACCGTTCTCGCCGTGATCCCCGCCCGTGGGGGATCCAAGGGCGTCCCGGCCAAGAACCTGGCCGCGGTGGGCGGTGTGCCGCTCGTGGCCCGGGCCGTGCGAGCCTGCCTCGACGCCCCGCTCGTCACCCACGTCGCCGTCTCCACCGACGACCCGCAGATCGCGGCCGTCGCACGCGGTGCCGGCGCCGAGGTCGTGCTGCGGCCCGCGGCCATCGCCGGGGACACCGCCACCAGCGAGGCGGCCGTCCTGCACGCCATGGACGCCCATGAGGCCGTGCACGGCGCACCCGTCGACGTGGTGCTGCTCGTCCAGTGCACCAGCCCCTTCATCGCCCGGGAGGACATCGAAGGCGTCGCCCGCGCCGTCGTCCTGGACGGTGCCGACAGCGCGGTGACCGTCGCCCCCTTCCACGGCTTCGTCTGGCGGGAGGCCGACGAGCCGGCGGAGGCGCGGGAGAACAGCGCCGAACGCGCCGCCGGCGGGGCCGTACTGGTCGACACCGCCACCCGGACGGCCACCGGAACCGGCTACGGCGTCAACCACGACTCGTCCTTCCGGCCCCGCCGCCAGGACCGCCCGCAGGACTTCCTCGAGACCGGCGCCGCGTACGCCATGTCCGCGCCCGGATTCCGTGAGGCCGGACACCGGTTCTTCGGCCGCACCGCGCTGGTGCGCACCGACCCGGCGCGCGTCCTCGAGGTCGACGACCCGCACGACCTGGCCCGGGCCCGCGCACTCGCCCCGCTGCTGGACACCGCCGCGGTGCCCGGCCGCGCCGATGTCGACGCCGTCGTCCTCGACTTCGACGGGACGCAGACCGACGACCGGGTGTTCATCGACGCGGACGGGCGCGAGATCGTCTCCGTCCACCGCGGCGACGGCCTCGGCGTCGCCCACCTGCGCAAGGCCGGCCTGGAACTGCTGATCCTCTCCACCGAGCAGAACCCGGTGGTCGCCGCCCGCGCCCGCAAGCTCAAGATCCCCGTCCTGCACGGCATCGACCGCAAGGACCTCGCACTCAAGCAGTGGTGCGAGGAGCGGGGCCTCGCACCCGAGCGGGTGCTCTACGTCGGAAACGACGTCAACGACCTCCCGTGCTTCCACTTCGTCGGCTGGCCCGTGGCCGTCGCGAGTGCGCACGACTCCGTTCGCGCCGCCGCCCGTGCCGTCACTGCCACACCCGGCGGCGAGGGGGCGATCCGTGAGATCGCCGCCTGGCTCCTCGGCCCGACGCTCACACCCCTCGAGTCCACCCCCATGTCCCCGAAGAAGTAAGGAACCACCCCCATGAGCACGTCCCGTCTCCGCGCCCTCGGCAACAAGACCGCCGGCCCCGGCCGCCCCGTCTACATCACCGGCGAGATCGGCATCAACCACAACGGTGACCTGGACAACGCCTTCGCCCTGATCGACGCCGCCGCCGAAGCCGGCTGCGACGCGGTCAAGTTCCAGAAGCGCACCCCGGAGATCTGCACCCCGCGCGACCAGTGGGACATCGAGCGCGACACCCCCTGGGGCCGGATGACCTACATCGACTACCGCCACCGCGTCGAGTTCGGCGAGGACGAGTACCGCCAGATCGACGAGCACTGCAAGAAGCGCGGTATCGACTGGTTCGCCTCCCCCTGGGACACCGAGGCCGTCGCCTTCCTCGAGAAGTTCGACGTCCCCGCCCACAAGGTGGCCTCCGCGTCGCTCACCGACGACGAGCTGCTGCGCGCCCTGCGCGCCACCGGCAAGACGGTCATCCTCTCCACCGGCATGTCCACGCCGAAGCAGATCCGTCACGCCGTCGAGGTCCTCGGCAGCGACAACATCCTGCTCTGCCACGCCACCTCGACGTACCCGGCCAAGGCCGAGGAGCTCAACCTGCGGGTCATCAACACCCTGATGGGCGAGTACCCGAACGTCCCGATCGGCTACTCCGGCCACGAGACCGGTCTGCAGACCACCCTCGCCGCCGTCGCCCTCGGCGCCACGTTCGTCGAGCGCCACATCACCCTCGACCGCGCCATGTGGGGCTCCGACCAGGCCGCCTCCGTCGAGCCGCAGGGCCTCACCCGCCTGGTGCGCGACATCCGCACCATCGAGGAGGCGCTCGGCGACGGCGTCAAGAAGGTCTACGACTCCGAGCTCGCCCCCATGAAGAAGCTCCGCCGTGTCGCGGGTGTCGTCGCCGAGGCGGGCGACCGTGAGCCGGCCGCGGTCTGACGACCGCAGGGGCGCGCTCCGCGCGCCTCGCGCCCGCGTCGGCGCGTCCAGGGGCACCGCTCCCGGACGGCTGCGCGCCGGTGTTCGACGGTGCCGGTTTCCGGCCCGCGGAAAGGACCCGGTCGCCGCGCGAACCGCGGTACGGGTCCTGCCCGGGTTCCTGGACGGATTCCTGGACGGGTTCCTGGACGGGGGCACACCTCCCGCGCCCGGCTGCCCGGGACGCGCCCCCTCCCACGGCCGGCCGGCCCGGGGAGGAGGGCGCGGCGGGGAAAGGCCGGCCACGGGTACGGCCGGCGGCCCTGCCCGCACCCGGTCCGCGGGCGGGCCGCGGTGCCGCGCCGTTCGACCCGTTCGCCCCACTGGGACGCGGCCGGAATCCGTACGCGGGGCGCGCGGCTCGGGAACACGCCCCGACCGTGACCCCGGCCCGGGGCCACGGGCCGCGGTGTGGCGCCGCCCGGCCCCCAGAACCCGTGTGACGCAGGAACGCTCCCCCACCGCGGCCCCGGGCCGCGGACCGCAAGGAACCAACGCCCTGCAGGGCGGCCAGCCACGGACCCGGCCACAGGCCGGCCCGGCATCAAGAGGTGACAACCAGTGAATCTCGCCTTCGTCGAGAGTCCGGTCCAGCTCCTGAACGTTCTCGAGTGGGCCCACGTCGCGCCGCTCGCGGCCGGGCCCGACAGTCTCACCGTGGTCGTGCTCTCACCCACGGACCCCATGTCGCGCGGCCAGCTGCGCCGGATGGCGGAGCTGGCCCGTGACGACGGCTTCACGGTCCGCTGGCAGGAGGCCCGCGGCGGGGCGGGCGCCCCGCTGCGCACGGTGCGCGAGCTCGGCCCGATACTGCGCCGGGCCGAGCGCATCGTCATAGGAGACCCGTTCTCCCGCTACGTACAGCTCCTGCTGACCCTGGTCGGCCGCAAGGACGTGACCGTCGTCGACGACGGGACGGCGACCATGGAGTTCGTCGCCCAGGTCGCCCGCGGGGAGCAACTGGTGCGCTGGCACCGTCGCGGCAGCCGTCGCGGGCCGCGCGAGCTGGTGCTCGCACCGGTGACGTTCCTGGCGCGGCGGCGGCTCACGCCGTCGCGGACCCGCTCGGTCGAGGTCTTCACCTCGATGCCCGTCGAACCGCCGCCGGGCATCACGGTCACGCCCAACGAGTTCGCCTGGACCCGTGCCCGGTTCGGCCCGCCGCGGATCACCCGTGGCGCGGACATGGTCGGCACCTCGCTCGTGGAGACCGGCGTCGTCGATGTCGGGCAGTACCTGGAGGCGGTGTCCGCGCTCGCGCGCACCCACGGTGCGACCCGCTACTTCGCACACCGCAAGGAGAACGCGGACAAGCTGCACCGGCTCGCCGTGGAGACCGGCCTGGAGGTGGTGCGCCCCGAGCTGCCGCTCGAGCTGATCGCCCGGCGCGGCCCGATCGGCGCAACGGTCCTGAGCTTCCCCTCGACCGTCGTCCACACCCTGCCGCTCGCTCTGGCCGGTACGGGAATCAAGGTGGCCGTCTGCGACATCGCACCCGAATGGCTCAAGGCGACGGCCTCGCCGCGCGCCCAGGGCTTCCTGGCCGGTGTCACGGGCACGGCCCGCGATGTGCAGCGGCTGCCGGCACCGGCTTGAAGAGGCGGCGAGAGGCGGCAGTGAGCGGACGACCACGGTCCGGAAGGGGAAGATCGACTCAAGTGCGAGTTGCGTGAGCTTACCCACTGCGAGGCACCGCCAATCGCCTTCCAATCAAAAATCTGTCCCCTGTGAGGCTGATCTTTTGTTGATCGCACGGTAGTTGGGGGCCCGGGGGGCATACCCTTCACTGGGTGAACCAGTTGATGTCCCGCGAGTCAGAAGAAGTCGAACGGCCCGGCGCAGTCGCACTGCCCGGCACGCTGTCCGAGACGCTGCGTGCCGAACTGATCGCGTTCCGGCGCGACTTGCACATGCACCCCGAGCTCGGCAACCAGGAGTTCCGTACCACCGCCGTGATCAAGGCGCGACTCGAGCAGGCCGGGCTCCAGCCCCGCGTCCTCGCCGCGGGCACCGGCCTGATCTGCGACATCGGTACGCCTGCGGCGGGTACCGTACGGCCCTTCTTCGCCATCCGCGCCGACATCGACGCGCTGCCCATCCCCGACACCAAGACCGGCGTCCCCTACCGCTCCACCGTGCCCGACCGCGCCCACGCCTGCGGCCACGACGTGCACACCACCGTGGCGCTCGGCGCCGGACTGGTGCTCGCCGAGCTCGACCGGCAGGGACTGCTGCCGCAGCCGGTACGGCTGATCTTCCAGCCCGCGGAGGAAGTGCTGCCGGGCGGTGCGGCCGACGCGATCGAATCCGGTGTCCTCGAAGGCGTCAACAAGATCATCGGGGTCCACTGCGACCCCAAGGTGGACGCGGGGATCATCGGGCTGCGGTCCGGGCCGATCACCTCCGCCTGCGACCGGCTCGAGGTCACCCTCGACGGACCCGGCGGCCACACCGCGCGTCCGCACCTGACCACGGACCTCGTCACGGCGGCCGCGAAGATCGTGACCGAGGTACCCGCGCTGCTGGCGCGCCGTGTCGACGCGCGGTCCGGCCTCGCCGTGACGTGGGGCCGCATCGAGTCGGGCCACGCCTGCAACGTCATCCCGCAGCGCGCCGAACTCTCCGGCACGGTGCGCTGCCTCGATCTGGCGGGCTGGCGCGAGGCCCCCGACCTGGTGCACGCGGCGATCGACGAGATCGCGACGCTGCACAGGGCCAAGTCCCAGATCAACTACGTGCGCGGCGTACCGCCGGTCGTCAACGACCCGGTCGTCACGGAACTGCTGCGCGACGCGCAGACGGCGCGGCGCGGTTCGTACGCGATCGAGGACACCGAGCAGAGCCTCGGCGGCGAGGACTTCTCCTGGTACCTGGAGCACGTGCCCGGCGCGATGGCGCGCCTCGGCGTGCGGGTGCCGGGCGACACGGTGCGGCGGGACTTGCACCGCGGGGACTTCGACGTCGACGAGGCGGCGATCACGGTGGGCGTGGAACTGTTCACCGCCGCGGCCCTGCTGGACGCGCGCCTGGCACTCTGACGGCGGGGCGCGCCCTTGGGGCGTGGTGGGGTGGGTTGGTGGTGCGGGGGTCGGTGGCTGCGGGGCGCGCCCGTGGGGCGCGGTGGGGTGGGTGGGTGGTGCGGGGGTCGGTGGCTGCGGAGGGGGGATCGCGGACTGCTTTCCCGAGCCTGCGTTTGCCTAGGCTTACGACGCTTTACGTCCGCTCACCCCCCTCCTCCGCCCCCGCCCCCCTCCCGCCGGTGGGCCCGTGCCAGTCCTGGTCGTTCCCAAGGCCCGTGCGGGGTATCGGGGAGGGGTCCCTCGTCGGCCCATCGGCTCCCGTACCCCCCGGCGGGAGCGAAACCGTCGCAGGGGTACGGGGGCACGCGCCCTCATCGGGCTACGAGCCAAGGGGGAGGCCGGCCGGGTACAGGGGACGTACTCAGCCCGCCCGCAGAGGCAGATCCGCTGCCGGAGGTATGGGGCAGGCGCCTTCACTGGCCCTCCGGCGGGGGCGAACAGGGGCCGGCCGGGGGAGGGGGACGCGCAGGGGGTGTGTTCGGGACGTAAGGCGTCGTGAGCCTAGGGGGAGGCAGGTTCGGGAAAGCAGTCCCGGACATGCCCCCGGAGCGGCACCCGGACGCCAAGCAACACGACCGGGCCCGGCCGGAGACGCGCAAAGACCGGGCAACGCCCGGAACCGCACCCGGACGCCAAGCCAACGGACCGGCCCCGCCCGGAGACGCGCAAAGATCGGGCCACGCCCGGAGCCTCCCCGACACGCCGGGGTGCCGTCGCGGGGCCGCGACGGGGCACCCCGGCGCGTAACCTGGCCGCCGCCCGCCCAAGGGCTTCGCGACGATCCGGTAACGACTGATGAACGGGTCTTTAACTGACATCTACGCGCGTTACGATCGCCGCGAACCCAGCGCCGGAAGTGGCGCTTTCGGTCAGGTTTAAAGGAGCCCCCCAGTGCGCCGGATCACCAGGATCGCCACCGTGGGCATCGCGTCCGCGGCTCTCGCACTGTCCGCCACCGCGTGTGGCGGCAAGTCGTCGTCCGAGTCGAGCGGCTCGGACGACAAGGGCGGCAAGGCCGCCATCGCGTACGACATCGGTGGCCGCGGCGACCAGTCGTTCAACGACGCCGCCTTCGCGGGCCTGGAGAAGGCCGAGAAGGAACTCGACATCAAGGGCAGCGAGGCCGAGCCCAGCGAGGGTGAGGGCGACCCGGACAAGATCCAGCGCCTGACCGCGCTGGCGCGGGCCGGCAACAACCCCGTGATCGGTGTCGGTTTCGCCTACGCGCCCGCCATCGCGGAGGTCGCCCCGAAGTTCCCGAAGACCACCTTCGGCCTCATCGACGACACGTCGAAGACCGGTGCGAACATCGCCAACCTGGTCTTCAACGAGGAGCAGGGCTCCTACCTGGCCGGCGTCGCCGCCGCAAAGGTGACGAAGTCGAACACCGTCGGCTTCATCGGCGGCGTCGAGACCCCGCTGATCAAGAAGTTCGAGGCGGGCTTCGTCCAGGGCGTCAAGGACACCAAGCAGGGCGTCAACGTCAAGGTCCAGTACCTGACGCAGCCGCCGGACTTCGGTGGCTTCTCGAAGCCGGACCTCGGCAAGGCCGCCGCGCAGGGTCAGCTCGACGCCGGCGCCGACGTGATCTACGCGGCCGCGGGCCTCGCGGGCTCCGGTTCGATCGAGGCGACCGCCAAGGCCGGCAAGTGGGCCATCGGCGTCGACTCCGACCAGTACAACCAGAAGGGTCTGGCCGCGTACAAGGACCAGATCCTCACCTCGGTCACCAAGAACGTCTCGGGTGCCGTGTTCAACCTGATCAAGTCGGTCAAGGACGGCAAGCCGCAGACCGGTGAGATCCGCTACGGCCTCCAGGACGACGGTGTCGCCCTGGCCGCGTCGAACCCGGCCTACACCAAGATGACCGACGTCGTCGCGGCGGTCGACAAGGCCAAGGCCGACATCATCGCCGGCAAGATCAAGGTCAAGACCGCTCCGTAATCGAGCGGCCGGTACCGCAGGTCCGCGGGCCTGGGCTCACGCCCCATGGCCCGCGGACCGGTTTCCTGCCCCGGGTTTTCGGTATTCGGGAGCGCTACGCGCGTAGAAGACGCTCAGGCGCGATAACTTCGCCCCGCCCCCTGCCCATCACAGCCCGCCCCTTCCGCCTGCCCTCCCTGCTCCTCCCGCCAAGGAGAGTGCGTCATCAACGCGTCCAGCCCTCCTGCCGCCGTAGAACTGCGCGGCATCACCAAGCGCTTCCCCGGCGTCGTCGCCAACCACGACATCGACATCACGATCCGTCAGGGCACCGTGCACGCCCTCGTCGGAGAGAACGGTGCCGGTAAGTCGACCCTGATGAAGATCCTCTACGGCATGCAGAAGCCGGACGAGGGCACCATCACCGTCGACGGCGACCAGGTCACCTTCTCGAGCCCCGCCGACGCCATCGCCCGTGGCATCGGCATGGTGCACCAGCACTTCATGCTCGCCGACAACCTCACCGTCCTGGAGAACGTCGTTCTCGGCGGCGAGAAGCTGTACGGCATCGGTGCCAGGGCCCGAAAGAGGATCAGGGAGATCTCCGACGCGTACGGACTGAACGTGCGCCCGGACGTGCTCGTCGAGCAGCTCGGCGTCGCCGACCGGCAGCGCGTCGAGATCCTCAAGGTCCTCTACCGGGGCGCCCGCACCCTGATCCTCGACGAGCCGACCGCGGTGCTCGTCCCGCAGGAGGTCGACGCGCTCTTCGCGAACCTGCGCGAGCTCAAGGCGGAGGGCCTGACGGTCATCTTCATCTCGCACAAGCTCGGCGAGGTGCTCTCCGTCGCCGACGAGATCACGGTCATCCGCCGCGGCACCACCGTGGGCACGGCCGACCCGAAGTCCACCACGACCAAGCAGCTCGCCGAGCTGATGGTCGGCAGCGAGCTGCCCTCGCCGGAGACCCGCGAGTCGACGGTGACGGACGTGCCGATGCTGAAGGTCGACGACCTCCGGCTCACCGTCACCGACCCCGACGGTGTGGTGCGTGAGGTCCTCGGCGGGATCGACTTCACGATCCACAAGGGCGAGGTGATGGGCATCGCCGGAGTCGAGGGCAACGGCCAGACCGAGCTCATCGAGGCCCTGATCGGGCTGCGGGACCCCGACGCCGGTCTCATCTCTCTCGACGGCGCCGACATCTCCCACGCGGCCACCCGCAAGCGCCGCGAGAGCGGCATCGGCTACATCCCCGAGGACCGGCACCGGCACGGCCTGCTGCTCGAGTCCCCGCTCTGGGAGAACCGCATCCTCGGGCACGTCACCGAGCGGCCCAACAGCAAGAAGGGGCTGCTCGACCTCAAGGCCGCCCGCCAGGACACCGAGCGGATCGTGCGCGAGTACGACGTGCGGACCCCCGGCATCGAGGTCACCGCCGCCTCCCTGTCCGGCGGCAACCAGCAGAAGCTGATCGTCGGCCGCGAGATGAGTCACGCGCCGAAGCTGCTGATCGCCGCCCACCCCACCCGTGGTGTGGACGTCGGCGCGCAGGCGCAGATCTGGGACCAGATCCGCGAGGCGCGCCGCGAGGGCCTGGCGGTCCTGCTGATCTCCGCCGACCTGGACGAGCTCATCGGGCTCTCCGACACCCTGCGCGTGATGTACCGCGGACGCCTCGTCGCGGACGCCGATCCCGCGACGATCACCCCGGAGGAGTTGGGCTCTGCCATGACCGGCGCCGCGTCCGGCCACCTCGAGCACGACGAGAACGGTGAGAGCCGATGAAGAAGTTCGACAAGGACCGGCTGATCCTGGGCCTGGCGGGCCCGGCGCTCGCCCTGCTCGTGGCCTTCCTGCTCACCTCGGTGGTGCTGCTCCTCTCGGACCGCAGCGCGGTGGAGCCCTACCGGCTGATGGTGGAGCAGGTCGAGTTCACGGACGTCCAGGTCCTGATCATCAACCAGACGGGCATCTACTACCTGGCAGCGCTCGCCGTCGCCATCGGTTTCCGGATGAACCTGTTCAACATCGGCGTCGACGGCCAGTACCGCCTCGCGGTCATGTTCGCCGCCGTCGTCGGTGCCGCGGTGGAGCTCCCGGGGCCGCTGCACATCCTGCTGATCGTGCTCGTCGCCATGGCGGTCGGCGCCTTCTGGGCCGGCATCGCGGGCATCCTCAAGACCACCCGCGGCGTCAGCGAGGTCGTCTCCACGATCATGCTCAACGCCATCGCGACCAGCCTGATCGCCTGGCTGATCCTGCCGGCGAACCTGGGCGTGCGGCCGGAGGGGTCCAACGACCTCACCACAGGGGAGATCGCCGAGTCCGGCTGGTTCCCCGGCCTGGAGATGGACGGCGGCACCATCTACGGCTTCACCTTCGTGGCCTTCGGGCTGGGCATCGTCTACTGGTTCGTGCTCAACCGGACCCGCTTCGGCTTCGACCTGCGCGCCACCGGCGCCAGCGAGTCAGCCGCCCAGGCGAGCGGCGTCGACGCCAAGAAGATGGTCCTCACCGCCATGCTCATCTCCGGTGCCATGGCAGGTCTGGCCGGTATGCCGATGCTGCTCGGCCAGACCCACACCTACAGCCTGAGTTTCCCGGTGGGCGTCGGCTTCACCGCCATCGGTATCGCCCTGCTGGGCAGGAACAACCCGATCGGCATCCTCTTCGCCTCGCTGCTCTTCGCGTTCCTGGACAAGACCGCGGAGGGCCTGAGCCTCGAGGGCTACCCGAAGGAGATCGCGGTGATCATGCAGGGCCTGATCGTGATCGCGGTCGTCGTGTCCTACGAACTCGTCCGGCAGTACGGGCTGCGCCGTCAGCAGCAGAAGGTCGGCGAGGAGCTTGCCGCGCAGGCCCGCAAGAAGAAGGAGGTGGCCGCGGCATGAGCGAGTCCACGAGCACGGTCTCGATGGCGAGCACCGCGCCCAAGAAGGGCGGCGGCCGCCGCAAGTTGTCGCTCCCCGTCATCCTGCTGATCATCGCGGGCGGACTCGCCCTGTTCTCGCTGGTGCGTGTGATCAGCGGCGCGAACGACCTGACCTCCGTCGGCCAGGTCTCCGGCGCCCTGCAGCTGGCGGTGCCGATCGGGCTGGCCGGTCTCGGCGGCCTGTGGGCGGAGCGGGCCGGTGTGATCAACATCGGTCTCGAGGGCATGATGATCCTCGGCACCTGGTTCGGCGCCTGGGCCGGCTACCAGTGGGGCCCCTGGACCGGCGTACTGCTCGGCATCGCCGGTGGCGCGCTCGGCGGTCTGCTGCACGCGGTGATGACCGTGACCTTCAAGGTCAACCACATCGTCTCCGGTGTCGCCATCACCATCCTGGCCACCGGTCTCACCCGCTATCTGTCGAACTTCACCTTCGCGGAGACCGAGGGCGGCTCGTCCAAGCAGTCGCCGCGCATCGACGCCATCGACCGCATCACGGTGCCGGGACTGTCGGACTGGCTGGGGGACGTGCAGGGCAAGCACTGGTTCTTCGTCTCCGACCTGGCCGGTGTGCTCGGCGGTCTGATCACCAACCTGTCGCTGCTCACCGTCGTCGCCCTGCTGCTGATCCCCGGCACCTGGTGGATCCTGTGGCGGACGTCGTTCGGCCTGCGGCTGCGCTCCTGCGGTGAGAACCCGATCGCCGCCGAATCCCTCGGCGTCAACGTCTACAAGTACAAGTACATCGCCGTCATCGTCTCCGGCGGACTGGCGGGTCTCGGTGGCGCGTTCCTCGCGATCATCACCGGCATCTACCAGGAGGGCCAGACCGGCGGCCGCGGTTACATCGGTCTCGCCGCGATGATCTTCGGCAACTGGATGCCGGGCGGCATGGCGCTGGGTGCGGGCCTGTTCGGCTTCACCGACAGCCTCAAGCTGCGCGGCGGCGCGGTGAACGTGCACGCGATGCTGCTTCTGCTGGCGATCCTCCTGCTGATCGTCGCGGTGTGGCAGCTGTACAGGAAGAAGTACCTGAAGGCCGTGGTCTCGGCCGCGTTCTCGGCGCTGCTGTTCACCTGGTACTCGCTGACGGACGAGCTGCCGAGCCAGTTCGTCGACGCCGCGCCGTACGTCGCCACGCTGCTCGTCCTGGCGGTGTCCGCGCAGCGGCTGCGCATGCCCAAGGCCAACGGCCGGCCGTACTTCAGAGGCCAGGGCAAGTGACGTCCGGGCAGGAATTCGACTGGGACGCCCTGCGGGTTCGGGCGCGTGAGGCGATGTCGCACGCGTACGCCCCGTACTCGGGCTACCCGGTCGGAGTCGCCGCACTCGTCGACGACGGCCGTACGGTCACCGGCTGCAACGTCGAGAACGCCTCGTACGGGCTCGGGCTGTGCGCCGAGTGCGGCCTCGTCTCGCAGCTTCAGGCCACCGGTGGCGGCCGGCTGACCCACTTCACCTGCGTGGACGGCCGGGGCGAGTCGCTGGTGCCGTGCGGCCGGTGCCGGCAGCTGTTGTACGAGTTCGGCGGCCCGGAACTGCTGCTGGACACGCCGGCCGGGATCCTGCCGCTGTCGGAGATGCTTCCGCAGGCGTTCGGTCCTGATCACCTCGCCTGAACCACCCGCGGCCCTTCCGCCCCGTGCGGAGGGGCCGTTCCCCTACCCTCTCTCTATGCGCGTAGAGCGCGGAAGATCAACCTGGAGGAATGCCATGGACGTCATCTCCGTCATCCGCACCAAGCGGGACCGCGGCGAGCTGAGCCCCGAGCAGATCGACTGGGTCATCGACGCCTACACCCGCGGTGAGGTCGCCGACGAGCAGATGTCCGCCCTGGCCATGGCCATCCTCCTCAACGGCATGAACCGCACCGAGATCGCCCGCTGGACCGCCGCGATGATCGCGTCCGGCGAGCGGATGAACTTCGACGGGCTCTCCCGCCCCACCGCCGACAAGCACTCCACCGGCGGCGTCGGCGACAAGATCACGCTGCCGCTCGCCCCGCTGGTCGCCGCCTGCGGCGCGGCCGTGCCGCAGCTGAGCGGCCGCGGCCTCGGCCACACCGGAGGCACGCTCGACAAGCTGGAGTCGATCCCCGGCTGGCGGGCGCTGCTCTCCAACGAGGAGATGCGCCACGTCCTCGACACCACCGGCGCCGTCATCTGCGCGGCCGGTGACGGCCTCGCACCCGCCGACAAGAAGCTCTACGCACTGCGCGACGTCACCGGCACGGTCGAGGCGATCCCGCTGATCGCCTCCTCGATCATGTCGAAGAAGATCGCCGAGGGCACCGGCTCGCTCGTCCTCGACGTCAAGGTCGGCACCGGCGCCTTCATGAAGAACATCGAGGACGCCCGCGAACTGGCGTCCACCATGGTCGCGCTGGGCAACGACAGCGCAGTGACGACCGTCGCGCTGCTCACCGACATGTCCACCCCGCTCGGCCTGACCGCGGGCAACGCGCTCGAGGTCCGCGAGTCCGTCGAGGTCCTCGCCGGCGGCGGCCCCGCCGATGTCGTCGAGCTGACCCTCGCGCTCGCCCGCGAGATGCTCGACGCGGCCGGCATCAAGGACGCCGACCCGGCGAAGGCCCTCGCGGACGGCTCGGCGATGGACGTGTGGCGCCGCATGATCGCCGCCCAGGGCGGTGACCCGGACGCCACCCTGCCCGTCGCCCGTGAGCAGCACGTCGTCACCGCCCCCGCCTCCGGAGTTCTGACCCGCCTCGACGCCTACGACATCGGCATCGCCGCCTGGCGCCTCGGCGCGGGCCGCGCACGCAAGGAGGACCCGGTCCAGGCGGGCGCCGGCGTGGAGCTCCACGCCAAGCCGGGCGACACCGTCACGGCGGGCCAGCCGCTGCTGACGCTGCACACGGACACACCGGAGAAGTTCGACTACGCGCTCCAGTCCCTGGGGGCCGCGTACGACATCGCCGAGTCCGGCGCGGACTTCACGGCGAACCCGATCGTGCTGGACCGCATCGCCTGACCGGGCACGGTCGCCGGGACCGGTGGGCACCACCGGTCCCGGCGACCGTGCGCCGCACCGCACCCCGAGCGCGTGCCGGCCGCGACCGACTGCCGCGGCCGGGTCGCGCCCGGCGCTCGACGGATGCGCCCGGCGGCCGACGACCCCGCCGGTACGACCGGACGCGATGAGTTCACGTGGCGGCGGCGGTCATCCTCCATGTGGACGCCATACAGCCTGCAGTCATGCGCATCGCCGGGAGGATCACCCCGGCCGATGTGCTGCGCCTCTGTGACGAACTGGACCGCATCCTCCGCGACGACGGGGCCGGCGACGGCGGGACTCAGGGCGAGGCCGACGGTTGCGCCGGGGGCAGTCCTCCGGACGAGGTCTTCTGCGACGTCGGCGGACTCACCCAGGTGAACCTGTCGGCCGTCGACGCCCTCGCACGGCTGCATCTGACGGCGAGGCGGCGGGGCAGCCGGCTCCGGCTGCGGAACGCCGAACCCGGGCTGCTCGCTCTCCTGGACCTGGTGGGCCTGCCGGAGCTCGCCGATGCGGCCCAGCAGCCTCCGCCGCTCCCTGCCCGGCCCTGCCGGAGCGCTGCCGTTACCGGGGAAGCGGCAGCCTTTCGGCGGGGAGGAGGAGGGTAGCCAGGACCATGTCGACCGCGTCAAGGACCGGGACGCGGTGGGCAAGGGGGTTCTCCTCAGGTCTGCTCACCGGGTACTTCTCGCAGGTTGTCGAGGAGCCACGCCTCGGCCTGGAGAAGGCGCTGCTCCACTTCGGCGGTGTCGGCGCCGCGCACGATGACGAAGCACAGGTGCGAGGCGCTGTGCTTGGTGACCGCGCCGAGCTCGAGCTGTTCGTTGACCACGTATTCCTGCACCCAGTCGAACGGCGGCGGTTCGGCCGGCGCCCGAACGGGGCGGCCCTGGGGCAGGATCGAGACCGACCCGTGCACCGCGGACGGCGGGGAAGCCGGAGGCGGGTCGACGGGCAGGCTGCACGACTGGCGCAGGACGGCGGTGTGCAGGTCGACGCCGTACGTCGCCCGGGTGAGCGCGGGAATCCGGTCCCCGCCGACGCGCGATGCGATCTCGCACAGCACCAAGTCGTCCTCCGGCGTGAGGAACACCTCCAGGTGGTACGCGCTGACCTCCGGGGTGTCGAAGGCGTCCAGCAGGCGGTCGAGGAACGCCTCGAGCCGGACGGCAAGCTCGTCCCGGGGGTGGAGCTGGAGAGAGCCGTTGTTCTGGCCGGAGAACACCCCGAGGCAGCTTCGCAGGTAGCGCGAGCACGCGACGAGCCGGTATCCGGGGGCCAGGACCGCGTCGACGTGGTACATGTGGCCCTCGACGAACTCCTCCACCATCAGGTCGTCGCGCCAGGGCCGACGGCTGAAGCCGACCAGGTCGTTCTCGTCCCGCAGTACCGAGATGTCGCGGGAGCCACCCTGTTTCACCGGCTTGACCACGACCGGGTAGCCCCACTCGGCCGTGATGCCCGTCAGATCCATGATCGTTTCCAAGCGGGTGAAACGGGGAGTTGGGACCGCGCGGCTCGCCACCTCCTTCATGGCCACCTTGTCGCGGAACGACTCGGCGCTCGTCGAAGACTGGCCCGGGATGCCCAGGTCCTCGCGGATACGGGCGGCCCGCTCGAGGTCGTACTCGTTGTCCGTGATGATGTGGCTGAGCGGCTTCTCGGCCGCCGCGCGGCGGATCATCAACTCCACGTACGGGACGGACTCGCAGTTCTCGACGTACTCGTACCGCCCCAGACCCTCGGTGTTCTTGAGCTCGTGGTGGCTGAACACCTGGAGCCGGCCGGCCACCTCCGGAAACATGGCGGGGTAGTCGAGGTGCGGACTGTAATTGATCACGGCGATGTCGGTCATGAGGTTCGGCCTCAGCATTCTGTCGGACGGATTCAGTGGAGACGGCGCTTGCCGGAAGAGGCCCGGTCGTGCCCGGCTCCCCGTGCTGCGCTGTCCTTGACGAATGAGCGGCAGCGCCCGGGCGGCCGCGGCTGATGACCGACCAGGGGGTCGGCCGGCGACGGGGCCGCCGATGCTTGGGAGGGCGGCCACCGGTGGCTCGAACGGCTCGCTGCCGAATGTGACGATCTCCAAGGGCTGGATGCCCACGAACTCGATGTGGTCGTTCAGTTCCCGCCAAGTGGACTGTGAGGCCTCCCGGGGTGTGCGATAAAAAGCACTCTAGAGCATAATATCGCTCAAGGTGGGGTGGGGGCGGGTGTCAGTTGTGTTCCGGGCGCGAAAAAGGCCCCCACGAACGGGCGTCCGCAGGGGTTGGGTCGAAGGTCTGGGTCAGTAGAGGCTGGAGAACAGAATGCCCACCAACTGGGCCGACTCGGCGGTGTCGTTGCGGAAGCTGTGGGGGCGGCCCGCCGACCACTGGACGCAGTCCCCGGTGCGGAGCGTGTGATCCACGCCGTCGTACCGGGCCACGAGGGTTCCCCTGGTCACCATGACGAGGTCGGAGCCCTCGTGCTGCAGTTCCTCGGCCAGCCCGCTGTGCGGCGCGAAGTCCCCCGTGACCACCTGGTAGCCGAGCTCCGGGGCACGCAGCACCCGGTAGGCGACACCGGGGGCACGGTCCAGCTCCTCCTGCTCCTCCCGTGGGAACACCGAGGGTGTCATCCGGCCCCGGGAGAACCCCAGGAACGAACCGACATCATGGTCGAAGACCTTGGCCAGGCGTCCCAGCCGTTCCAGCGCGATGTCCGTCTCGCCCCGCTCCAACGCGGCCAGGAAGGACACGGACAGCCCGCATTCCGCCGCGACTTGGCGCAACGACATCCCCTTGTGCGTACGGAGCCGGTGCAACACCTCGCCGGGCGGCGGGAAACCCAGCTCCGGATCCCGCGAGGGTCTGGCAGGCGTGGAGGGCTCCGGAGCAGTCATGCCCGCATCCTAAAGGCCGCCGCCACGCCAAGAGGTCCCCGCTCTCTAGGAGGCCCCCGCCTCCGCCGCCACCGGCTCGCCCGCCTTGTCCAGCCTCGTCGGCAGGTCGAACAGCGGGAACCAGCGCTTGGTGTCCAGGAAGAAGTCCATCCCGCCGACCTTGCCGCCGGTGAGCTCGAGGACGATGAGCGCCCACGGCTCGTACCCCTCGCCGTCCGCCGACGGGTGGTAGTGGGCGAAGGCCGGGGCACCGTTGGCCACCGTCGGGACCAGCCGCGAACCGCGGCAGACGTCCCCGACGCCGAGCATCCAGCCCACGATGTCGTCGTGACCACGCAGCCACAGGTCGTACGGCGGCATGGACATCGTCGCGTCCTCGTGGAGCAGGGCCGTCAGCGCCTTCATGTCGTAGCCCTCGAAGGCGGCGACATAGCGGTTGAGCAGGTCCTGCTGCTCCTCGTCCAGCGGGTCGGCCGCGTCCGACGTGGCGGGCTGCTGCTCGGCGAGAGTCGCCCGGGCGCGCTGCAGCGCGCTGTTGACCGACGCGACCGTCGTGCCCAGGAGCTCGGCGACCTCGCTCGCCTTCCAGGCCAGCACCTCGCGCAGGATCAGCACCGCCCGCTGCTTGGGCGGCAGATGCTGCAGCGCGGCGACGAACGCGAGCCGGATCGTCTCCCGCTCCACCGCCGTCTCCGCGGGGTCGACCACCGACGGCAGCACCCGTCCGTCGGGCACCGGCTCGAGCCAGGTGATCTCGGGCCGAGCGTTGAGCTGGGCCTGGGCGACCGGTGTCGGACCGGTCAGGTCCATCGGCCGGGCACGGCGATTGCCCGCGTTCAGCATGTCCAGGCACACGTTCGTCGCGATGCGGTACAGCCAGGAGCGCAGGGACGAGCGGCCCTCGAACTTGTCGAGGTTCCGCCAGGCTCGCACCATCGTGTCCTGGACCGCGTCCTCCGCCTCGAAGGACGATCCGAGCATCCGGTAGCAGTAGCCGGTCAGCTCTCTCCGGTGCTGCTCCAGCCGCGAGTCCGGTTCCTGCGTCGTCGCGAGGTCACTCATGCGGGTCCACCCCTGTCACCCATCGGTACCACCGCTTCGAAAGCTACCGCAGGCCACTGACACTCACCGCTGGACCGGGAAAACCGGGGTGGATCCGTCGACCGTTCGTCACAGGTCGACGCCTCTCAGTGCCGCACGCCCACCGGTACCAGCCGCGCCCGGCTCCGTGCCGCGTGCGTGCCGTACAGGGTGATCGACACGACTCCGAGGACCGCCAGCAGCCCCAGCAGCACCGTGCCGGCCCAGCCGCCCGCGTGGAAGGCGACCGCGCCGAGCGTGCCGCCCGCGCTGCTGCCCAGGTAGTAGGCCGACTGGTAGAGCGCCGACGCCTGCGCGCGGCCCGTCTTCGCCGTACGGCTCACCGAGGACGAGGCCACCGCGTGGCCCGCGAAGAAGCCGGCGGTGATCAGGACCAGTCCGAGCAGGACCGCCGCCAGAGTGTCCGCCAGCGAGAGCAGCAGACCGGCGGCGGTCGTCGTGACGGCCAGGTACAGCGCCCCGCGGCGCCCGAGCCGGGCGACCAGCTTGCCGGCCGCGGCGGACGAGACCGTACCGACGAGGTACACCAGGAAGATCGAGCCGATCACACCCTGGGGAAGGCTGAACGGCGCTTCCACCAGGCGGTAGCCGATCACGGTGTAGACCGCGCCGAAGACCGTCATGAACAGCGCGCCGATCGCGTACAGCCGCACCAGCAGCGGGTCGGCGAGGTGTCCGCGGACCGTCCTCGCCAGGGTGCGCGGGTCGAGCGTGCCCGGTGTGAAGTTCCGGGCCTTCGGCAGCAGTGCCCGGAAGACCAGTGCGCAGAGCAGTGCCATCACGCCGACCGCGGCGAGCGCCGCGCGCCAGTCGAACGCCTGGGCCACCCAGCCGGTCACGATCCGGCCGCTCATGCCGCCGATGCTGTTGCCTGCCACGAACAGGCCGATCGCGCCGACGAGCGCCTTGGGCCTGACCTCCTCCGCGAGGAACGCCATCGCCGACGCCGGCAGCCCGGCGAGCGCCGCGCCCTGCACGGCGCGCAGTGCCACCAGAGACTCGATGTTCGGCGCGAACGGCACCAGCAGGCCGATCACGACGGCGACCGCGAGGGACGCGTTCATCACGGTGGTCCGCCCGTAGCGCTCGGACAGCGCGCTCAGCGGCAGTACGCACAGGGCCAGCGCGCCCGTCGCCGCGGAGACCGTCCAGCTGGCGGTGCCGGCGGTCACGCCGAAGTCGGCGGACAGGGCGGGCAGCAGCGCCTGCGTCGAGTAGAGCAGAGCGAAGGTCGCCATTCCGGCGGCGAAGAGCGCGAAGCTCATGCGGCGGTAGCCGGCGGCGCCGGGGGAAAGGAGATCTGGGGACGACGGGGCGGCGCCCACGGTGATGGGCGCCTTGGTACTGGCAGGAGGCATACGTCGAAGGTAGGCCGCGGCTTTTCATGCGTCCAATGCATGAAACGGCAATAATCGTTCCCATGGTGCATGAACGCAGCTCAGGGGCCCGGCTGTCACACGGTGGTTACGAAGAAGACATCACGCTGGAGCTTGCCCCACGCCTCGCGTACTTCGCCGGCGTGGCCCGGCACGAGCATGTGACGCGCGCCGCGCAGGAGATGGGCGTCCCGCAGTCGACGCTGTCGCGGGCGATCGTCCGTCTCGAACAGGACCTGGGAGTGGCCCTGTTCGCCCGCAGGGGCCGTACGGTCTCCCTCACCCCGGCCGGCCGTACCTTCCTCGCCTCGGCGGAGCGCGCACTGGCCGAGGTGGAGAGGGCCGCAGAAGCCGTCCGCGCCGACACCGATCCCCGGTCCGGCAGGGTCGCGTTCGGCTTCCTGCACACCATGGGGTCGGAGACGGTGCCCGGCCTGATCCGTGCCTTCCGCGCGGACCACCCGCGCATCCGCTTCAGCCTTGTGCAGAACTACGGCGAGGCGATGATCGAACGGCTCCGGGCGGGCGAGCTGGACCTGTGCCTCACCTCGCCCGTCCCCGACGCGCCCGACCTGGTGGGCCGCCGCCTCGACGAACAGCGCCTGCGGCTCGTCGTCCCCGACGACCACCGGCTCGCCGGCCGCAAGCGCATCCGGCTCGCGGAGGCCGCCGACGAGGCCTTCGTGACCCTTGAACCGGGTTACGGCCTGCGGCGCATCACCGACGACCTGTGCGCGGAGGCAGGGTTCACCCCGCGGGTCGCCTTCGAGGGCGAGGAGGCGGAGACACTGCGGGGGCTGGTCGCGGCGGGCCTGGGAGTGGCCCTGCTGCCGCCGCCCGCGGTCGCCCGCCCCGGTGTCGTGGAGCTGACGGTGACGGCACCGAGGGCGGTCCGCGAGATCGGCGTGGCCTGGCTGGACGGGCACCCCGACACGCCTCCCGTCGCGGAGTTCAAGCGGTTCCTGCTCTCCCGGCGGGGGCAGTTGCTGCCAGGCTGACCTCCGCGGATGGCGTGCGGGGCCCGCCTCCTCCCCAGGAGGCCGGCCCACCGCCCGCGGCCCGCCCGTCCTCGCCTGGACCCGCTGTGCGCAGGCGCGGGTCCGCCCGTCCCCGCCGGGGTTCGCTGTGCGCAAGCGCAAGCGCGGGTCCGCCCGTCCCTCCCCGCTGCCCGTAGGCGCGGGTCCGCCCGTCCCCGCCAGGGTTCGCAGGCGCAGGCGCGGGACTGCCCGCCCCGCCCCGCCCCGCCCCGCTGCCCGCAGGCGCAGGTCCGCCCGCCCCCCGCCGGGATTCGCTGTGCGCAGGTGCGGGACTGCCCGTCCCCGCCCCGCTGCCCGTAGGCGCGGGACGGTCGCCCCCGCCGGGATCCCGCACGGAGAGCACGGGCGCGGCAGCCGCGCCACCGCGCCGGACAGTGGTCGATCGGTCGTCCCGGTGCCGGTCCGGCAGTGCCGGCATCCAGGCGCGGACGTTCCCTGTCAGGGCGCGCCCGCGGGCCGCACGCGGCCCGCCCCGGAGCACGCGGGCGCGGGCCACACACCGCGCCAGGGCACTGGGACGGGCGGGCCGAGGACGGCCCCTGGGGCGATCCGCTGCCCGGCCGACGGGCGCTACGAAACAGGTCGGGGGGCCGCCGCCGTCACCCTGCGGCCCTCGCCCACGGCCGCCTTCAGCAGCACCTCCGCCAACTCCTCGGGTGCCGAGAGCATCGGGTAGTGCCCGGTCTCCAACTCGAAGTACCCGGCACGCGGGTCCGCCAGCGGCTGGAAACGCGGGTTGCCCGATGCCACCATCGCCTCGACCATGGCGATGTTCGCGCCACCGCCCGCGGTGCAGAAGATCCCGGAGGTCGGCAGTTTCGCGACTGCCCCGGTCAGTCGCAGCGGCCGGGTGTAGGAGCCGAGCGGCTGCGGCGCGGCCAGCTGGTGGAGCCGGGCAAGCGCCTGCTCGGGAATGCCCACCGCGCTGCCCCACAGGTCCCACTCCTCGGCTGTCGGCGGGGGCACCCGCCAGCCGTCCTCGGCCTGTGCGAACTTGTCCAGCATCTTCTGGCGGACCACCGGGTCGGGCATCTCCTCGCGGATCTGGTCCAGCAGCGCGCGGCCGTTCTCCGGGAGCGGGGAGTCCAGATACACGATCCGGGAGATCCGGTCCGGGCGGCGGTCGGCCGCGCCCACCACCGGCTGGATGCCGTAGCAGTGGCCGACGATCACCAACTCCGGTGCGTCGACGTGGTCGATCAGCTGGACCAGATCCTCGATGTGCGTCTCGAGATCCGTTCCGGGGCCCGCCAGATGACGGCGGTCGCCCATTCCCGTGAGCGTCGCGGGGTGGGCCGTTGCGCCCGCTCCGCGAAGTCGGTCGACCACCTCCTGCCAGATCCAGCCACCGGTGTACGTGCCCGAGACCAGTACGAACGCCGTCATGAGTTCCTCCTCGCATACGTGGGCCGCACGACCGGCTCCGCAGGCCGTCCGTGCTCGCCGGTACCGTAGGAACTCCCTCTGAGGGAGGTTCAAGCCTTGTCCTTCGACGACATGTGGAGCATCGGGGAGCTCGCCGAGAAGGCGGGCGTCACGGTCAAGACGGTCCGCTTCTACTCGGACCGGGGCCTGCTGCCGGAGGCCGGCCGCAGCGGCGGCGGCCACCGCCGGTACGGCCCCGACGCACTCGACCGGCTCCGGCTGATCCGCTCGCTGCGCGCTCTCGACCTGCCGGTCCCCGAGGTCGGCCGCGTCCTCGACCGCGACGACGCGATGGAGGACGTCATCGCCGGGCGGCTGCGGGACGTCGGCTCACAACTGGCGGCCCTGCGCTGGAAGGAGGCCGCGCTCCGGCTCCTCCAGGACTGCGACGACGGGGAGCGCGCCGACCGGCTCCGCCTGATCGGCGCCGTTTCCGCCCCGCCCGGCACGGCCGCGCTGGCGCGGTTCTGGCGGCGCTGGCTGCCTCCGCGACTCCCCGCGCGGTTCGTCTCCGTCTTCCTCGAACTGGCGGTCCCGCAGCCCCCGGAGAACCCGACACCGGACCAGGTGCTGGCGTTCGCCCGCTTGCACGAGTTCGTCTCCGGCCCCTGCCCCGGCACCGCCCAGGGCCAGCCCGCCGTGCACCGACCCGAAGAGGGCTACCGGCCGACCGTGCTCTACGAGGGCCTCGCCGAGGCCTATGCGCTGGCGTCGGCGGAGATACGGGCCGGCGGGCAGCCGCGGCAGGGCGAGGCACTCGACTGCTTCGTCTCCGCCTACGCGACCTCACGCGGCACGCGGGACGCTCCCGACTTCCGCAGGCGGCTCGGCCGCCAACTCGCCGCGGACCCGCGCATCGACCGCTACTGGCAGCTCACCGCCGAGGTGCTGCGCCCGCCGTCGGGGGCGCCGGAGCCGACTCCCGGCACCGCCCACGACTGGCTCTGCGCCGCGCTGGACTCCCAGGCCGGCCTGTCCGCCGCCTGATGCGCCGTGATCAGTGCCGCATGCTGCGCCCGAAGCCGGCCGCCAGCGGCATCCGCAGCCCGAGCGGCGGCGGCGCCGCCATCGCGTCAGTGACCGGCCGGGCGTAGATCCTCGTGAAGAGGGAGCCGCGTACGAAGTCCACCGCGAGAGCCTGTACTTCGCCCTGGAACTGGCGCAGCGCATGACCGTCCGAGTGGACCTCGAACCGGCAGGTGTCGCGGTTGGCCTTCTTGGCGCGCTCGGCCAGCCGGTACGAGAGCTCGGGGTCCGTCCGCGCGTCATTGGTGCCGTGCACGATCAGCACCTGGCGGCCCACCAGTTGCCGCACCGGCTCCGGCTCTGCCGCCACGTCGTTCTCCGGCAGCCAAGGGGCCAGCGCCAGCACCGAGTTGACGGCGGAGTGCCCTGCGGCGTGCAGCGCGGCCCGGCCGCCCATGCCGTGGCCGGCCAGACACACGGCGACGTCGCCGTAGCGGCGTACGACCTCCTCCACCGCCCAGGCCGCGTCCGCGGCGAGCCGCGCGTCGGCCCCGTTCCAGCCGCGGCCGCGGTAGCGGACGCTGTGCACGACCAGTCCGTCGTCGCGTCCCGCCCTGGCCAGGGCGCGGCCCAGCGGCATTATCGCCGCGTGTGACAGCGCGGACGCCCTGCGTGCCGACTCGGGCTCGCCGTCGGGCAGCAGCAGTACCACTCCCGCCACCGCCGGATCCGTCCCGTCGTTGCGGGCGCCGGAGCGCCCCGGCAGACTGCCGAGTCTCGCCTGCGGCGGTATCCGTCCCCCTCGTGCCACCCGTGCAACTGTCGTCTCACCCTGGGCGCTCGCCCCTCCGGCCGCTTCGGCCGGGCGCCCCCACCACCGGGGCAGTGCATGGTGTGCCATGGCAGAACAGTCTCAGAAGCCCAGGTGTACGCCACCCGTACGCACGGTCACTGTTACGTATCGACAGGCGATCCGGAGGGGCGCGCTCTACGCGCGTAGGGGCTAGAGTGCGCAGATGACGAGCCAGACCCTCAATTCACCCACCCCGGACCAGATCCGCCGCGCCCCGAAGGTGCTGCTCCACGACCACCTCGACGGAGGTCTGCGGCCGGGCACGATCATCGAACTCGCCCGCGACGCCGGGTACGGGGAACTGCCGGAGACCGAGCCCGACAAGCTCGGCATCTGGTTCCGGGAGGCGGCCGACTCCGGCTCGCTGGAGCGCTACCTGGAGACCTTCGCGCACACCTGCGCCGTCATGCAGACCCGCGACGCGCTGTTCCGCGTGGCGGCCGAGTGCGCCGAGGACCTGGCGGAGGACGGAGTCGTCTACGCCGAGGTCCGCTATGCCCCCGAGCAGCACCTGGAGGGCGGCCTGAGCCTCGAGGAGGTCGTCGAGGCGGTCAACGCCGGTTTCCGGGAAGGCGAGCGGCGGGCCCGTGAGGGAGGTCACCGCATCAGGGTCGGCGCTCTGCTGACAGCGATGCGGCACGCCGCCCGCGCGCTGGAGATCGCCGAACTGGCCAACCGCTACCGCGACAACGGCGTGGTCGGCTTCGACATCGCGGGCGCGGAGGCCGGCTTCCCGCCCACCCGGCACCTCGACGCCTTCGAGTACCTCAAGCGCGAGAACAACCACTTCACCATCCACGCCGGTGAGGCGTTCGGGCTGCCGTCGATCTGGCAGGCGCTGCAGTGGTGCGGTGCCGACCGCCTCGGGCACGGCGTGCGGATCATCGACGACATCGAGGTGGCGGACGACGGTTCCGTGACGCTGGGCAGGCTCGCGGCGTATGTGCGGGACAAGCGCATCCCGCTGGAGATGTGCCCGACGTCCAACCTGCAGACGGGCGCGGCCGACTCCATCGCCGCGCACCCGATCGGGCTGCTGCGGAAGCTGCACTTCAGGGCCACCGTCAACACCGACAACCGGCTGATGAGCGGTACCAGCATGAGCCGTGAATTCGAGCTGCTGACCGAGGCTTTCGGATACACGCTCGACGACATGCAGTGGTTCACCGTCAATGCGATGAAGTCGGCATTCATCCCTTTCGATGAACGACTGGCGATGATCAACGACGTGATCAAGCCCGGTTACGCCGAACTCAAGTCCGAATGGCTGTTCAGGCAGACCGCCACGACCGGTAACTGAGCCCGCACCGCCATTTCTGCGGCATTTACACGAAGCGGCCGGAGCCGTCAATATCCGGCCGCTTCGCGGTGTTTGCGGCGCTGTGCGAGGGTGGCTAGCTTGCAGAGCCGCTCATGTTCCCGTCCCCAAGGATTCATTCCTGATGAAGCAGTCCGCTGCAAAGACCCTCGGTGTCGCCGCTCTCGGTGCCGCCTTCGCCGCTGCCGCCGCCGGCACGGCCTCCGCCGCTCCCTCGCTGCCCGACGCGACGGGTGCGCTCGGGAACGTCTCCCAGACGCTGCCGCTGAACGAGGTCACCGAAAAGCTTCCGGCAGGCGCGACCGACTCTCTGACCGGTGGTCAGAACGCCCTCACGGGCGGTGCCTCCGCGCTGCCCGCCGCCGCTCAGAACACCGTCGGCGAGATCGCCCCGGCCGGCGCGACCGAACCGGTCGCCGGCCTCCTCGGCGGTCTGCCGCTCGCCGGCGGCTCCCCCCTCGACGCCCTCGGCGGCGGTCTGCCGGTGGGCGGCGGACTTCCGGTCGGCGGTGGTCTGCTTCCCGGCCTCGGCGGCTGACGGCACCACCGGCCCGGAAGGCTGTCACCGGCCCCGAACGGCCACGCGCGTGGGGCGCACATCCGCACAGGATGTGCGCCCCGCCGTGCCTGTGCCAGGATCGCCGCCATGCGAGTGAAGATCGGCGGACTCCCCGTACTGAGCACCGTGTGCGCGCTGTTGCTGGCCACCGCCGGGTGCACGAGCGGCGGCGGGGAGACACCCGGCAGGGGCGGCGCCGTCAGTACGGGCGTCGGCACAGGCGGTGGCGCTCCCGGCGGCGACCCGTCCGTACCGCTCACCGCACCCCGGTTGGAGCGTGCGGCCCTCGCGAGCAAGGACCTCCCCGGCTTCCAGGTCTCGGCGGAGAAGAGCGCACTCGCTCCCACAGGGCAGCCCACGGCCGACAAGAGGGAGTGCCAGCCGCTCGCCGACGCCATGGGCGACAAGCCGGACCCGCGGGCCATGTACACCGTCGACCGCGGCCTCGGCTCGCTCGACGACCTCGGCCTCGCGATCTCCGTGTCCCTCGGCGCGTACGTCATGACCGACGCGGAGAAGCTGATGGACGGCCTCGAAGCGGCGCTCGCCGTGTGCGGCGGCGGGTTCGAGGCGACGCTGGACGACCGCAGCAGCACCTACAGCCAGGTCGGGGCGGAGCCGTTCACCGCACGCGGCGGCGACGGGACGGTCAGCTGGACGATCGTCGCCACCCACGAGGGGGCGGTGTCCCCCATGCACATCGTCGTCGTCCGCAAGGGTGCGACCGTCGCCCGCTTCATCGCGTTCGACCTCGGGGGCCGCAAGCCGCCGCGCGTACCGGAGGAAGTCGTCGGCAGGCAACTCGCGAAGGTCGCGCAGGAGCCGGCCGGCTGACCCCGCCCGGGCGGAGAGTCACCAGGCGTCGGCGGCCTTCTTCTCCGACGGCAGCACGATCCACAGCGCCAGGTAGAGCAGGAACTGCGGTCCGGGCAGCAGACAGGACGCCACGAAGATCACGCGCATCGTGGTGGCGGACATCCCGAAGCGCTGGGCCAGCGCCGCGCACACTCCGCCGATCATCCTCCCTTGCGCCTTCCGGCGCGGGAGGCGTTGCCGCCAGTCACTGTGGCGGGCCATTGCGACCATGGTGGGCTCCTTGGAGAGAGTCGTCCGGAAGCCTTTCCGCGTGCTCCCGATGTATCCATGGTCGCTTCGCGAAGGGGACGAAGCGTCGCTCTACGGGGCGATCCCGACCCTGGGAATCGTCGGGGTCGCCCCCTGAGACCCCTCCTCCCGGAGCACCGCCTCGCGTCGTACGTGATGCTCCGCATCGCGCAGGGCGGACCCGTCGCGCGTACGGAGCAGCCTGCGCCGCAGCCGGGCCCGGCCCGCGGGCACGACCGCCAGGTGGGCGAGTGCCACACCGGCGGTGTTCAGCATCAGCGAGTCGATGTCGACGACCTGACCGGGCACCCCGGTCTGCAGCAGCTCGATCCCGAGCGACATCAGGGAGCCGGCCGCCACCGTACGCGCCAGGGAGGCCCAGGGCGACACGACGAGCCGGCCACTCGCCATCGGCAGCAGAACCCCGAGCGGCGCCAGCAGGAGCAGGCCGCCGCCGATGTGCCGCGCGGCCTCGACGGGTCCGAGCTCCAGGGCGGCCTTGATCCCGGCGAAGGGTTCCAGGTTCGCCGCCGTCACCCACATCACGTCAAGTGGTCGCAGCGTCAGCCAAGCGACGAGCAGCAGATGGGCGAGGAGGAGGACGACCCCCGCCACGCGGAAGCGGATGGCGGCACTGCCGCCCGAACCTTGACGCTGCACGCCCCCCAAGACGCACACCCGGCACGAATCGGTTCCGCCCTCTTCCTACGGGGCGGTCGATCCCGGCGACGGCAGCGGCGCGCGCGTGGGCAGCGCACCGGAGGGCCGCTCCTTGGTCTCCGCGGAGCACACGTACGCGTGCGGCGCGTAGTCCCCGGGACCGCCGAGCAGCACCGCGCCGCCCGCCTGCGCGGCCCTGCTCTCCGCGAGGGTGCACACGATCTGGGCGAGAGCCGTCGACGGCAGATCCTCGGGCTGGCGGCTCAGCCGCAGGGTGCCCGCCGGGTCGTCGGCCCGTGCGCCGCTCACCAGCAGCGGCCCGCGGACGTACGTGTCGAAGCCCGCCTCCTGCTCGGATGCCGACGGCTCACGCAGCAGCTCGTCGAGGAGCGCCTGCGCGAATTCGGGCGGGCTGTTCGCCGCCTTGCTCTCGGAGATCCTCGCCGTACGGTCCAGGGACTCCAGCTGCGAGGCGCACAGCAGATAGACACGGACCGGCACACCCTGCTGCTGGGCCTGCGGCGTGATGCTCTCGCCCGTCACCTCGCACGGCACCCGCGAGGGCGCGGCCCCGGCGTCGACGGGCACCTGCGTGGTCCTGATGCCGCAGCCGGCGAGCGCGACGGCCGCGGCGAACGCGGCCGCCACCCTGAGGCGGCGCCGGCCACGGGGCCCGCCGGTGCCGCGCGCAGACGCGGTCACCACACGGTCGGCGTCCGAACACCGCTCGCCGACCGCGACGCCGACTCCGCCGCCGTCCTGAACCGCTCTCACAGCGCCTCTTCCTCTCCCCGTCCGCCGTTTCCGGCGTCCGCGTCGCCCGTACCGACCGCCTCGCTGTCCGTGAGCGAGGACCCGTCACGGGGCAGGCGCAGCACGAAGACCGCGCCGTCGCCGTCGGGGGAGTTCGCCGCGGTGATGTCGCCGCCGTGGATGTGTGCGTTCTCCATGGCGATCGACAGACCGAGCCCGCTGCCCTCGGACCGCGGCCGTGAGGCGCTCGCCTTGTAGAAGCGGTCGAACACGTGCGGCAGGACCTCTTCCGGGATACCCGGCCCGTGGTCCCGCACCTCGATCACCAACTGGTCGTCGACGGGCCGCACCGACACCCGGACAGGGGAGCCGCCGTGCTTGAGCGCGTTGCCGATCAGATTGGCCAGGATCACGTCGAGACGGCGCGGATCGAGCCGCGCCATGATGCCGCGCTCCGCGTCCAGCTCCACCGCGTCCAGCCAGGCACGGGCGTCGATGCAGGCGGTGACCTGGTCGGCGACGTCCACGTTGTCCATCACGAGCCGCGCGGTGCCCGCGTCGAAGCGGGTGACCTCCATCAGGTTCTCCACCAGGTCGTACAGCCGCCGGGTCTCGCTGACGACCAGGTTCACCGCCGGCGCGATCATCGGATCGAGGCTGTCCGCCTCGTCCTCCAGCACCTCGGTGACGGCGGTCAGGGCGGTCAGCGGGGTACGCAGCTCGTGCGACATGTCGGCCACGAAACGGCGGCTGGACTCGTCCCGCGCACTCATGTCCGCGACCTTCTTCTCCAGCGCCGCCGCGGTCTTGTTGAACGTCCTCGACAACTCGGCCAGTTCGTCCGTACCCGAGACCCGCAGCCGGGTGTCGAGCTTGCCCTCCCCGAGCTGCCTGGCCGCCTCGCCCAGCCGGTGCACGGGCCGCAGCACGGTCGTCGCGGCGGCCTGCGCGAGCAGCGCCGAGCCCACCAGCGCGAGCAGCGTCGCGATCGCCAGCGACCAGGCGAGCGAGTTGAGGTCCTGACGTTCCTGGTCGAGGGACTTGAACATGTAGCCGGTCGGCCCGCCGCCCACGATCCGCGTACCGCCGACCAGGTACGGCTTGCCGCCGCGCTCGGTCCGCTGCCAGTAGAGGTGGTACGGCACCGCGTTGGCCGGGTTGATCTCCTGCCGGTCGTTCACCGCGTCCTGAAGAGCCTGCGGAACGTCCTTCTTGGTGAACACGTCCCGGTCGGAGACACCGACGATCGGCTTGCCCTCGGCCCGTTCACCGATCAGCAGCACGCTGTAACCGTCGCCGCCCGCCGCCATCTGCTCGGCCGTGCGCTGCAACTCGTCCTGCGTGGGCCGCAGCGGCAGCGTCGCGGCACGGCTCTGCATGTCCTGCCGGAAGTCGTCGAGCGCCGCGTCCTGCGTACGCGTCAGCACCGCCTCGCGATTGAGCCAGTACGCGATGCCGGAAGCGGACACGGCAGCCGTGAGCGCGACGAGCGCGAAGACCACCACGAGCCGCAGCCGCAGACTGGTCAGACGGATCCCCGTGAGGATGCCGCGCCTTGGCCCGCCGCCTCCGTTCGTACCACCGCTCACCGAACGGTCCCGCCCCGAAAACACACGTCCGTCACTGCGGTACGTCCAGCCGGTAGCCGACGCCACGCACCGTACGGATCAGGGTCGGTGAGGACGGCACGTCCTCCACCTTCGCCCGCAGCCGCTGCACACACGCGTCCACCAGGCGCGAGTCGCCGAGATAGTCGTGCTCCCACACCAGCCGCAGCAGCTGCTGACGCGACAGGGCCTGTCCGGGACGGCGGCTCAGCTCCAGCAGAAGACGCAGCTCGGTCGGCGTGAGCTGCAGATCCTCGCCGTTCTTGGTGACCGTCATCGCGGAACGGTCGATCACCAGAGAGCCGAACGTCGCCGAATCGGTGGACTCCCGCTCCCCACGGCGCAGTACGGCACGGATACGGGCGTCCAGCACCCGCCCCTGGACCGGCTTCACGACATAGTCGTCGGCCCCCGACTCCAGCCCCACGACGACGTCGATGTCGTCACTGCGGGCGGTCAGCAGGATGATCGGCAGCTGGTCGGTGCGCCGGATACGGCGGCACACCTCGAAACCGTCGATCCCGGGCAGCATCACATCCAGCACGATCAGGTCCGGCCGCTGCTCACGCAGCAGTTTCAGACCGTCCTCGCCCGTCGCCGCGGTGGCCACTCGGTGGCCCTGGCGTGACAGCGAGAGCTCGAGGGCCGTGCGGATGGCGTCGTCGTCCTCGATCAGCAACAGGAAAGGCACGGGGCCATTCTGGCCCATGTGACGCCCCAGTTCGACTCCCCGGGGCCTCACCGTCCTTCACCCACACGACACCTCCCCTTGTGACGCGTCTGTGACAGTCGGCGGACAACGCCATGAAACAGGCCCGGCAGAGTTCTTCTCACACGGAACGAAGCAGACTCCACTCGACGGGGGGCGCGAGATGAACGCACTGCACAGCACCACCTCAGGCGCAGTTGTGACGCGTCTCCACGACATCAACGTCGTGCGGAGCACCGAGAAGTCCGGCGCCGTGAACGGGCGGGGGTGCGTTCGCGGCGCCGGGCGTCAGCACAAGCCGTCGTACATGACGGTCGTTGACGCGACCACGGGGGAAAACAGCGCCGCGTACGGGGAGGCAACGGGAGAGCGGACATCCTGCTCGGAGGCCGAGTTCACGGCCTACGTCCAGGAACGCCGCGCCTCCCTGTACGCGACCGCCTACCACCTCACCGGTGACCGTTACGAGGCCGAGGACCTGCTGCAGAGCGCACTGTTCTCGACGTACCGGGCCTGGGACCGGATCAGCGACAAGGCCGCCGTCGGCGGCTACCTGCGCCGCACGATGACCAACTTGCACATCAGCGCCTGGCGCCGGCGCAAGCTCAACGAGTACCCCACGGAGGAGCTGCCGGAGACGGCCGGCGACACCGACGCGATGCGGGGCACCGAGCTGCGCGCCGTCCTGTGGCAGGCGCTCGTCAGGCTCCCCGAACTCCAGCGGACGATGCTGGTCCTTCGTTACTACGAGGGCCGCACCGACCCGGAGATCGCGGAGATCCTGGACATCAGTGTCGGCACGGTCAAGTCGAGCATCTGGCGGTCGCTCCGCCGGCTGCGTGAGGACGAGGTCCTCAGCTTCGGCCGTGACGAGGAGGAGTCCTTCGGCGAGCTGGTGGCCTGAAGGCAACGGGGGAAACACGGGGGCCGCCGTTTCGGGGGAGACGGCGGAGGATCCACGGGGGACACGGGGATCCACGGGGGTACGGAGTGGGGCCGGACAGGCCGGGGGGATCTGTCCGGCCCTCTCCCATGCGGTGCGCGCCCGTGGGGCGCGGTTGTTCCGGCGTGTGGGTGGTGCGGGGGTCGGTGGCTGCGGTGCGCGCCGGTGGGCGCGGTTGTTCCGGCGTGTGGGTGGGTGCGGGGGTCGGTGGCTGCGGAGGGGGGATCGCGGACTGCTTTCCCGAGCCTGCCTCTCCCTAGGCTTACGACGCTCTACGTCCGCTCACCCCCCTCCTCCGCCCCCGCCCCCCTCCCGCCGGTGGGCCCGTGCCAGTCCAGGTCGTTCCCACGGCCCGTGCCGGGTATCGGGGAGGGGCCCCTCGCCGGCCCACCGGCTCCCGTCCCGCCCGCGTGAGCGAACCCGTCGCCGCTGGGTGCGGGGTGACGCGCCCTCATCGGGCGACGGGTGCCGCCCGGGCACAGGGATGGCCCGCCAGTCCTGACAGGCTGACAGTCCCGTTACCGGGGGCCGGCCCACCCGCAGGGGCAGATCCGCTGCCGGGGGGTATGGGGCATGCGCCTGCACCGGCGCTCCGGCGGGGGCGAGGGGCGCGGGCAGGGGGGAGGGGGACGCGCAGGGGGCGTGTTCGGGACGTAAGGCGTCGTGAGCCTAGGGGGAGGCAGGTTCGGGAAAGCAGTCCCGGACATGCCCCCGGAGCGGCACCCGGACACCAAGCAACACGGACCGGGCAACGCCCGAGACCCGACCGGGCCACGCCCGGAAGACGCCAAGCAACACGACCGGGCCCGGCCGGAGACGCGTAAAGACCGGGCTTCGCCCGGCTACGCCGCAGACGGGGTTCGGCAGCGCCCCGCCGCCGCGGCCGCGAGGCGGCCCAGCGCCTCCGCCTTGCCGCACGGATGCGCCCCCAGCCCGGTCTGGCGCGCCACGATGCCGCGCTCCGCGCGCATCAGGCGCCAGCCCCGGCGTACCAGGAACGGAACCGACTTGCGCCCCTCGCGCAGATCGCGGGCGAGCCGGCGCCGGAACGTCGTGGAGGGCCGGCCGCGCAGGCACAGCGCGTCGGCCAGGACGCCCAGTTCCTCGCAGCGGCGCACGATGTCGGCCGCGAAGATGCCTTCCGCGACGAACAGCGGTGTGCGCGCGATGTCGAGCGTCTCGGTCCCGGTGCGGGAACTCGTGGCGAGGTCGTACACCGGCACCGCGGTGCGGCCGCTGCGGCACAGTTCCGCTATCGCGGAGACCGCGGCGTCGGCGTCCCAGGAGGACGGCGAGTCCCAGTCGATGTCGGCGCTGCCCGTCACCAGTGGAAGCGTCGGGTCGTTGCCCTCTTTGTAGAAGTCGTCCAGGCGCAGGACCGGCAGGCCGGTACGGGCGGCGAGAGAGGACTTTCCGGATCCTGAGGGGCCCGCGAGCAGCACGACGCGGGTCGGGATGGGTTGGGAACTCACGGGAGACAAGTGTGACGCATGGAGCCGCGCCGGGAACCCATCGGACCCCGGTTGGTACGAGCGTCACAGTCCCTGCTACTCCAGGTACGCGCACGACTACTGATTGGCTGGGAAATCATGGCTCGTCACGCAGCTTCGAAGAACCCGCGCCGCGCACTGCTGCGCGCCGGACTGACCGTCGCGGCAGCGGGTGCCGCGCTCGGTGCGGGCGGGGCGGCGGCCCACGCGGCACCGGCCCCGGTGGTGGACGGTGCCACGGCCGCACCGCTGGGGGCGGCGACCGGCCTCCTCACCAACTCGGTGAGCGGGGTGAGCGAGCTCAAGAGTCTGCAGCTCCATCCGCTGGCCAACACCGGCGTGGACCCGCTCGACAACGCCGTCGGCACCCAGGTGGCCGACTTCAAGCCGGTGAGCACGGCGTTCGCGACGGACAACATCACCAAGGGGCAGGCGATCGAGGACCTGCCGGTGGCCGGCCCGGTCGCCGCCTCGCTGCTGCCGTAGCGCGCATGAGGAAGCCCCTGCCTCCGGACGGAGAGGCAGGGGCTTCCGGCCTGTGGGCGTCAGTACGCCGAGCCGGAGGCGCCGAGCGAACCGGTCGGGTGCCAGACCGTCTTGGTCTCGAGGAACGCCGTCAGACGGTGCGTGCCGGGGTCGGCCGAGAAATCCACAGCCTGTGGACGAAGAACCCGCTTGAGGTTGTCCGCGGCCGCGATCTCGAGTTCCTTCGCCAGGACCTCGTCCGCGCCGGTCAGGTCGATGCCGTTGACGTCCTGGTGCGCGGCGAGGGGTGCCGCGATCTCCGCCGTACGGCCGCAGAGCACGTTCACCACGCCGCCCGGCAGGTCGGAGGTGGCGAGGACCTCGCCCAGGGAGAGCGCCGGCAGCGGCGCCTTCTCGGAGGCGATCACGATGGCGGTGTTGCCGGCCGCGATGACCGGGGCCACGACGGAGACCAGGCCGAGGAGCGACGACTCCTGCGGCGCGACGACCGTCACGACGCCCGTCGGCTCGGGGGTGGACAGGTTGAAGAACGGACCCGCCACCGGGTTCGCTCCGCCCACGATCTGGGCGATCTTGTCCGTCCAGCCCGCGTACCAGACCCAGCGGTCGATCGCCGCGTGGACGACGTCGGCCGCCTTGGACTTGGACAGGCCCTCGGACTGCGCGACCTCGCGGACGAACTGGTCCTTGCGGCCCTCCAGCATCTCGGCGATGCGGTAGAGGATCTGCCCGCGGTTGTACGCGGTCGCGCCCGACCAGCCGCCGAACGCCTTGCGCGCGGCGACGACCGCGTCACGTGCGTCCTTGCGGGACGAGAGCGGGGCGTTGGCCAGCCACTTGCCCTTGGAGTCCGTCACCTCGTACACCCGGCCGCTCTCGGAGCGGGGGAACTTGCCCCCGACGTACAGCTTGTAGGTCTTGAAGACGCTGAGACGTGCATCAGACATCGAGGTAGGCCTCCAGACCGTGGCGGCCGCCCTCGCGGCCGAAGCCCGACTCCTTGTAGCCGCCGAACGGCGAGGTCGGGTCGAACTTGTTGAAGGTGTTGGCCCACACCACACCCGCGCGGAGCTTGTTCGCCACCGCCAGGATGCGGGAGCCCTTTTCCGTCCAGATGCCGGCGGACAGGCCGTACTGACTGTTGTTCGCCTTGGCGACGGCTTCGTCCGGCGTGCGGAACGTCAGCACGGACAGCACCGGTCCGAAGATCTCGTCGCGGGCGACGGTGTGCGCCTGGGTGACGCCTGTGAACAGCGTCGGTGCGAACCAGTAGCCCGACGTCGGCAGCTCGCACGCGGGCGACCAGCGCTCCGCGCCCTCCGCCTCGCCCGCCTCCACCAGCGTGGTGATGCGGGACAGCTGCTCCTCGGAGTTGATCGCTCCGATGTCGGTGTTCTTGTCCAGCGGGTCGCCGAGGCGCAGCGTGGACAGCCGGCGCTTCAGGGAGTCCAGCAACTCGTCCTGGACGGACTCCTGGACGAGGAGGCGCGAACCCGCGCAGCAGACCTGCCCCTGGTTGAAGAAGATGCCGTTGACGATGCCCTCGACGGCCTGGTCGATGGGCGCGTCGTCGAAGACGATGTTGGCGCCCTTGCCGCCGAGCTCCAGGGTGACCTTCTTCTTCGTGCCGGCGATCTCGCGGGCGATGGCCTTGCCGACCGCGGTCGAGCCGGTGAAGGCGACCTTGTTCACGTCCGGGTGGGCGACGAGCGCGGCACCGGTGTCCCCGTAGCCGGGGAGGATGTTGACCACACCGTTCGGCAGACCGGCCTGCCGGCAGATGTCCGCGAAGAACAGGGCGGACAGCGGGGTCGTCTCAGCGGGCTTGAGGACGACCGTGTTGCCGGTGGCCAGCGCCGGGGCGATCTTCCAGGCCAGCATGAGGAGCGGGAAGTTCCACGGGATGACCTGGCCGGCGACGCCCAGCGGACGAGGGTTCGCCCCGTACCCGGCGTGGTCGAGCTTGTCGGCCCAGCCCGCGTAGTAGAAGAAGTGCGCGGCGACCAGGGGGAGGTCCGCGTCGCGGGTCTCCTTGATCGGCTTTCCGTTGTCCAGCGTCTCCAGGACGGCCAGCTCACGGCTGCGCTCCTGGATGATCCGCGCGATGCGGAACAGGTACTTGGCGCGCTCGGAACCGGGCAGTGCCGACCACTTCTCGAACGCCTTGCGGGCGGCCTTCACCGCACGGTCCACGTCCTCCGCGCCGGCCCGGGCGACCTCGGCGAGGACCTCCTCGCTGGACGGCGAGACGGTCTTGAAGACCTTGCCGTCGGCGGCTTCGGTGAACTCGCCGTCGATGAACAGCCCGTACGAGGGGGCGATGTCGACGATCGACCGCGACTCGGGGGCGGGTGCGTATTCGAATACGGAAGCCATGATGATCAGTCCACCGTCACGTAGTCGGGGCCGGAGTAGCGGCCGGTCGCCAGCTTCTGCCGCTGCATCAGCAGGTCGTTGAGCAGGCTCGACGCGCCGAAGCGGAACCAGTGGTTGTCCAGCCAGTCCTCGCCCGCGGTCTCGTTCACCAGGACCAGGAACTTGATCGCGTCCTTGGCTGTGCGGATACCGCCGGCGGGCTTCACGCCCACCTGTACCCCAGTCTGCTCCCGGAAGTCGCGGACGGCTTCGAGCATGAGCAGGGTGTTCGCCGGAGTGGCGTTCACCGCGACCTTTCCGGTCGACGTCTTGATGAAGTCGGCGCCGGCGATCATGCCGAGCCAGGAGGCGCGGCGGATGTTGTCGTACGTGGACAGCTCGCCGGTCTCGAAGATCACCTTGAGCCGGGCGGTGCCGCAGGCTTCCTTGACGGCCAGGATCTCCTCGTACACCTTCATGTACTTGCCGGCCAGGAAGGCGCCGCGGTCGATCACCATGTCGATCTCGTCCGCCCCGGCGGCGACCGCGTCACGGACGTCGGCGATCTTCACCTCGAGGGCGGCGCGGCCGGCCGGGAAGGCCGTGGCGACGGACGCGACCTTGACGGCGGAGCCCTTCAGGGCCTCCTTGGCGGTCGCCACCATGTCGGGGTAGACGCAGACCGCGGCGGTCGTCGGGGTGCTGCGGTCGGTCGGGTCGGGGTTGACGGCCTTGGCGGAGAGCGCCCGGACCTTGCCCGGGGTGTCCGCGCCTTCCAGCGTCGTCAGGTCGATCATGGAGATGGCCAGATCGATGGCGAACGCCTTGGCCGTGGTCTTGATGGAGCGCGTACCGAGGGACGCGGCGCGTCCTTCCAGGCCGACTGCGTCGACGCCGGGGAGCCCGTGCAGGAAGCGGCGCAGAGTGCTGTCGGACGCGGTCACGTCGGCGATGGGGTTCCCGCCCACGCCGGAGGCTGTGGGGGAGGGTGCGGTGGTGGGCATGGTCACCAGATGAGCATATCTACGCGCGTAGCGACCTGTACAGCCCCCCCGGTCGGCCCTCGTCCCCCGCGGCCCGGCCCTGCCTGGGAACCGGCCCGGAAATCCGGTGAGGCACAATCGGCGGCATGACGTCACGCCCGCAGCCCGATCCGCCCGTCAACGGTGAGAGGGTCTTCCGCTCGCCCGCCGGAATGGCGGGAGGCGCGGTGCTCCTCGCACTCATCGCCTGGATCGTGGTCGACGCGGTCGTCCGGGGCGAGGGCCGCACACCGTGGCTCGCCCTCGCGGGCGCGCTGGTGGCGGCACCGGCCGTCGTCGCGTTCACCTTCCGGCCGGCGGTCTTCGCCGACGACGACCGCATCCGGATCAGGAACCCGTTCCGCACGATCGTCCTGCCATGGGGGACGGTCGCCGACGTCCGCGCCTCCTATTCGAGCGAGCTCTTCACCCTGAGTGGCGCGAAGTACCAGCTGTGGGCCATCCCCGTCTCGCTGCGCAAGCGCAAGAGCGCCGCACGCAGGCAGGCCAGGGCCGCGCACGACGACCCGCACGGCACGACCTCTGTACACGCCGACGTCACCGACTCGCAAGCACGCGTGGCACCGGCCGACCAGACCATCGCCGACCTGCGGGAGCTGGCCGAACGTCGCTCCAGTGCCCCGGAGGCCCAGGGCGAGCCGCAGATCCGCTGGGCGTACGAACTGCTGGCACCGGCGGCCGCAGGAGCGGTTCTCCTGGCGGTCCTCCTGGCCACGGCCTGACCCCTCCGGGACGCTCCCGGCGGGGCCGCGGGCACCCGGATCCGGCCGGGCACCGACAGGGCGTGACGCCCAGGGGACGGTCAGCGGCGGCGGAGGTCCGCCACGCGGGCCGGGCGGTCCGGGAGCGGATCAGGGGCCAGCGAACCGCCCGGCGCGCTGCGCAGGCCCGCACGGGTGCGCCGTTGCCCGGGCAGCGGCACCTCGTGCCGCGGCGCTCCCGTAGCCGCACCCGCGCCCGCCACCGCGATCTGCACGCCCTGGTCGGCCAGCGCCTGCAGTTCCGTCGCGGCCCGCTCGTCGTGCGCCGGCGGCTCGTCCGTCACCAGCCGTGTGATCACGTCCGTGGGGACCGTCTGGAACATGGTGTCCGTGCCGAGCTTGGTGTGGTCGGCGAGGACGACGACCTCCCCGGCCGCCTGGACCAGCGCCCGGTCGACGCTCGCGGAGAGCATGTTGGACGTGGACAGGCCGCGCTCGGCCGTGAGGCCGCTCCCGGAGAGGAACGCGCGGGAGACCCGCAGCCCCTGGAGGGACTGCTCGGCCCCGCTTCCGACCAGCGCGTAGTTGGAACCGCGCAACGTACCGCCCGTCATGACGACTTCGACCCGGTTGGCGTGGGCCAGGGCCTGGGCGACCAGCAGGGAATTGGTGACCACGGTCAGACCGGGGACGCGCGCGAGCCGGCGGGCCAGCTCCTGCGTCGTCGTACCGGCGCCGACCACGATGGCCTCGCCCTCCTCGACGAGGGCCGCCGCGAGATCGGCGATGGCCGTCTTCTCGGCGGTCGCGGACAGGGATTTCTGCGGGAAGCCGGATTCGCGGGTGAAACCGCCCGGCAGTACCGCACCGCCGTGGCGGCGGTCGAGGAGTCCTTCTGCCTCGAGTGCCCGCACGTCACGCCGTACGGTCACTTCTGAGGTCTGGACTACGCGGGCGAGCTCACGGAGCGACACGGCACCGTTGGCACGCACCATTTCGAGGATCAACTGACGACGTTCTGCAGCGAACACGAAACTGACAGTAACCCCACCGCCCGTCAGTTTTCAGCTCTATGCGCCGGATAACGCAAATTGTGCGACCGGGAGGCCGCCGAGTGGTATAGGCGGCCCCGAAGTTGATCGTTCGCCGCGTGGAGTGCCCGGGGTTCGCCGGGTTTCGCCCCTCGAGCGGACGCCCGCGGTCCGAACGCGTACGGTCAGCCCTCGCCCGCCGTCTTCCGGGTGTGCAACTGGCGTGCCACCTCGGCGATCGACCCGGACAGAGACGGGTACACGGTGAAGGCGTTTGCGATCTGTTCGACCGTCAGGTTGTTGTCCACCGCGATCGAGATCGGGTGGATCAGTTCGGAAGCGCGCGGCGAGACGACCACTCCGCCGACCACGATCCCGGTGCCCGGACGACAGAAGATCTTGACGAAACCGTCCCTGATGCCCTGCATCTTGGCGCGGGGGTTGCGCAGCAGGGGCAGCTTGACGACGCGGGCGTCGATCTTGCCGGCGTCGACGTCCGCCTGGCTGTAACCGACCGTCGCGATCTCGGGGTCGGTGAAGACGTTGGAGGAGACGGTCTTCAGGTTCAGCGGGGCGACGGCGTCACCGAGGAAGTGGTACATCGCGATCCGGCCCTGCATGGCCGCGACCGACGCGAGCGCGAAGATGCCGGTGACGTCGCCGGCCGCGTACACGCCGGGCGCCGACGTACGGGACACCCTGTCCGTCCAGATGTGACCGGAGTCCTTGAGGCGGACGCCCGCCTCTTCCAGGCCCATGCCCGCGGTGTTGGGGATCGCGCCGACGGCCATCAGGCAGTGCGTGCCGGAGATGACGCGGCCGTCGGAGAGGGTGACCTCGACACGGTCGCCGACGCGCTTGGCGGACTCGGCGCGGGAGCGGGCCATGACGTTCATGCCGCGGCGGCGGAAGACGTCCTCGAGGACCGCGGCGGCGTCCGGGTCCTCGCCGGGCAGCACGCGATCGCGCGAGGACACGAGGGTGACCCGCGAGCCGAGCGCCTGGTACGCGCCGGCGAACTCGGCGCCCGTGACACCGGAGCCGACCACGATGAGCTCCTCGGGAAGCTCGTCCAGGTCGTACACCTGCGTCCAGTTGAGGATGCGCTCGCCGTCGGGCTTGGCGTCCGGGATCTCGCGGGGGCGGCCGCCGGTCGCGATCAGGACGGCGTCGGCGGTGAGCGTCTCCTCCGTGCCGTCGCCCGCGCGCACGACCACCTTGCGGGAGCCGTCCATCGCCTGCTGCCCGTCCAGCCGGCCGCGGCCGCGCATGACGCGGGCGCCGGCCCGGGTGACGGAGGCGGTGATGTCGTGGGACTGGGCGAGGGCGAGGCGCTTGACACGCCGGTTGACCTTGCCCAGGTCGACACCCACGACGCGGGCCGCCTGCTCGATGTGCGGGGTGTCGTCCGCCACGATGATGCCGAGCTCCTCGTAGGAGGAGTCGAAGGTCGTCATGACCTCGGCGGTGGCGATCAGGGTCTTCGACGGCACGCAGTCGGTCAGCACCGACGCCCCGCCCAGACCGTCGCAGTCGACGACGGTCACCTCCGCGCCGAGCTGGGCGGCCACCAGGGCCGCCTCGTATCCGCCGGGTCCGCCGCCGATGATCACGATCCGGGTCACGAAAAAGTCCGCCTCGCATTGTCGATCCCGGCCCGCCTGCCCGCTCTGCCGGGGGTCCGGGGGTGCCCCCGGTGGAATGCAGTACGTACTTCATTGTCCCGCATCGTTCAGGTGTTCTCCCGCCGGGGGCCGCATACGGGGCGGCGAGCGTCCGGACCACGGCAGTTGGCATGTCCAGTTCGTAGTCGCCGGTGGCGGCCTCGCGGTTCGGGCGGCCCGCCGCCGCCCTCCCGTACCCTCGACCCCATGTCGCTCTACGCCGCCTACGCCGGCAACCTCGACGCGCGGCTGATGTCCCGCCGCGCCCCGCACTCGCCGCTGCGTGTGACCGGCTGGCTCAACGGCTGGCGGTTGACCTTCGGCGGCGAGCAGATGGGCTGGGAAGGCGCGCTGGCCACGATCGTGGAGGCCCCGCGCTCGCAGGTCTTCGTCGCGCTGTACGACATCGCTCCGATGGACGAGGACTCCATGGACCGCTGGGAGGGCGTCGGTCTCGACATATACCGGCGCATGCGGGTGCGGGTCGACACGCTGGACGGCGAGGAGCCGGCCTGGGTGTACGTGCTGAACGCGTACGAGGGCGGCCTGCCGTCCGCGCGTTACCTGGGCGAACTCGCGGACGCGGCGGAGTCGGCGGGTGCGCCGCACGACTATGTGATGGAGCTCCGCAAGCGGCCCTGCTGACGGCGCCGCCGCGCCGCCCGGCCGTTGGCCCCTGGCCGGGGCCTCCTTGTCTCCGAGCCGCTCTTCGTCGGAAACGACAAGACAACGATCCGAAGACCGTCGGCTGCGTCATCTACGCGCGTAGGACTTGAGGGGTTACCCTCATCCGCGTGAACGCATCTGTGAATCCGGACCTCGTCGGCGCACTCGCCGACCCCCACGCCGCGGCCGACGCCGCCGCCGCGCGCCTGCGCGAGCTGACCGGCACCGAGACCCACGACGTCGCACTCGTGATGGGCTCCGGCTGGGCCCCGGCCGTCGACGCGCTCGGTGCCCCCGAGGCCGAGTTCCCCGTCACCGACCTGCCCGGCTTCCCGCCCCCGGCGGTCGAGGGCCACGGCGGCAGGATCCGCTCGTACCGCATCGGTGAGAAGCGGGCGCTGGTCTTCCTCGGCCGTACGCACTTCTACGAGGGCCGCGGCGTCTCCGCCGTGGCGCACGGTGTGCGCACCGCGGTCGCCGCGGGCTGCAAGACCGTCGTCCTGACCAACGGCTGCGGCGGCCTGCGCGAGGGCATGCGCCCCGGACAGCCGGTACTGATCAGCGACCACATCAACCTGACGGCGGCGTCGCCGATCATCGGCGCGAACTTCGTCGACCTGACCGACCTCTACTCGCCGCGGCTGCGGGCGCTGTGCAAGGAGGTGGACGCGACCCTCGAGGAAGGCGTCTACGTCCAGTTCCCCGGCCCCCACTACGAGACCCCGGCCGAGATCAACATGGTCCGCGTCCTCGGCGGCGACCTCGTCGGCATGTCCACCGTCCTCGAGGCGATCGCGGCGCGCGAGGCGGGTGCCGAGGTACTGGGCATCTCCCTGGTCACCAACCTGGCGGCGGGGCTGTCGGGCGAGCCGCTGAACCACGAGGAAGTGCTGCAGGCGGGGCGCGACTCCGCGGCGCGGATGGGTGACCTGCTGACCCGGGTGCTCGACCGCATCTGAGACAGCGGGGCCCGTCCCCCTACCGCCACGTTCCGGAACCGGGTGCCGTCCCGGCACCGCACGGTGGCCACGCGCCCCGGCCGTGCCCGCGGTGGCCACGCCCCCGGTCGTGCCCGCGGTGGTCACGCGCCCCGGCCGTGCCCGCGGTGGCCACGCCCCCGCGGCGGGACACCCGCACCGTGGCGAATTGCGGCGCGCGCCCGCGCCGAGCGCGCACACTCGACGCAGCAGAGACGAGAGGCGGACCAACCGTGCAGCAGGACCTCATCGCGCGGGCCAGGGCATGGCTCGCGGAGGACCCCGACAGCGAGACCCGCGACGAGCTGGCCGAGCTCATCGACGCACAGGACCTCGACGAGCTCGCCGACCGGTTCGGCGGAACACTCCAGTTCGGCACCGCCGGACTCCGCGGCGAACTCGGCGCCGGCCCGATGCGGATGAACCGGGCCGTCGTGATCCGGGCCGCCGCCGGACTCGCGGCGTACCTGCTGGGCAAGGGGCACACCGGCGGACTCGTCGTCGTCGGCTACGACGCCCGTTACAAGTCCGCGGACTTCGCCCGCGACACCGCCGCCGTCATGGTGGCCGCCGGTCTGCGGGCCGCCGTGCTCCCGCGCCCGCTGCCCACCCCCGTACTCGCCTTCGCCATAAGGCAGTTGGGTGCCGTCGCGGGCGTCGAGGTGACCGCGAGCCACAACCCGCCGCGCGACAACGGCTACAAGGTCTACCTGGGCGACGGCTCACAGATCGTGTCGCCCGTGGACACGGAGATCGCCGCCGGGATCGACGCGATCCGCGGCCTCGACGACGTTCCGCGCGCCGACGAGGGCTGGGAGACGCTCGGGGACGAGGTCCTGGACGCGTACCTGGCGCGCACCGACGCCGTCCTGACCGCGGGTTCCCCGCGCACCGCCCGCGTCGTCTACACGGCCATGCACGGCGTCGGCAAGGACGTCCTGACCGCCGCGTTCCACCGGGCGGGCTTCCCCGCCCCCGCCCTGGTCGCCGAACAGGCGGACCCGGACCCGGCCTTCCCGACGGTGGCGTTCCCCAACCCGGAGGAGCCCGGCGCGATGGACCTCGCGTTCGAGGCGGCCCGAGCCGTGGCCCCCGACGTCGTCATCGCCAACGACCCCGACGCGGACCGCTGCGCCGTCGCCGTACCGGACGACACCGTGGACGGCGGATGGCGGATGCTCCGCGGCGACGAGGTCGGCGCGCTGCTCGCCCAGCACCTCGTCCACAAGGGCGCCACAGGGGTCTTCGCCGAGTCGATCGTGTCCTCCTCCCTGCTCGGCAGGATCGCCGACGCGGCGGGACTGCGGTACGAGGAGACCCTGACCGGCTTCAAGTGGATCGCCCGCGTCGAGGGACTGCGGTACGGCTACGAGGAGGCGCTCGGCTACTGCGTCGACCCCGAAGGCGTCCGCGACAAGGACGGCATCACGGCGGCGCTGCTCGTCGCCGAGCTGGTCTCCGAGCTGAAGGAGCGGGACCGTACGCTCGGCGACCTCCTCGACGACCTCGCCGTCGCGCACGGTCTGCACGCGACCGACCAGCTGTCGGTGCGGGTCGACGACCTCACCGTCATCGCGAACGCGATGCGCGCGCTGCGCGAGCAGCCGCCGACGGAGCTGGCCGGGCTGCGGGTCGCCGGCGCGGAGGATCTGACCCTGGGGACGGACAGGCTGCCGCCGACCGACGGTCTGCGCTACTACCTCGCGGGCGAGTTCGACGCCCGCGTCATCGTCCGCCCGAGCGGTACGGAACCGAAGCTGAAGTGCTACCTGGAGGTGGTGGTCCCCGTCGCCGACGCGAGCGGCCTGGGTGCCGCACGGGAGCGGGCGGCGGAGGTTCTGGCCGGTATCAAGCGCGACCTGGCGGCTGCGGCGGGCCTCTGATCCGGCGGGGCGCGCCCTTGGGGCGCGGTTGTTCCGGCGTGTGGGTGGTGCGGGGGTCGGTGGCTGCGGAGGGGGGATCGCGGACTGCTTTCCCGAGCCTGCGTTTGCCTAGGCTTACGACGCTTTACGTCCGCTCACCCCCCTCCTCCGCCCCCGCCCCCCTCCCGCCGGTGGGCCCCGTTCGGCCCCTGGTCATCCCCAAGGCCCGTGCGGGGTATCGGGGAGGGGCTCCTCGCCGGCCCTTCGGCTCCCGTCCCGAGCGAGGTAGCGAATTCGCCGGTGGGGATACGGGCGTAGGCGCCCTCACCGAGCCACGGACGGGGGCGCAGAGGGCCGCCCGGGCGCAACAGGCTGACAATCCCGTCATCGGGGGCCGGCCCACCCGCAGGGGCAGATCCGCTGCCGGGGGGTATGGGGCATGCGCCTGCACCGGCCCTCCGGCGGGCGCGAACAGGGGCTGGGGGAGGGGGACGCGCAGGGGGCGTGTTCGGGACGTAAGGCGTCGTGAGCCTAGGCAGGCGCAGGTTCGGGAAAGCAGTCCCGGACATGCCCCCGGAGCGGCACCCGGACACCACACGACACGGACCAGGCCAAGCCGGAGACACGAAAAGACCGGGCCACGCCCGGAACCGCACCCGGACACCAAGCAACACGGACCAGGCCAAGCCGGAGACGCGCAAAGACCGGGCCACGCCCGGAACCGCACCCGGACACCAAGCAACACGGACCAGGCCAAGCCGGAGACGCGCAAAGACCGGGCCACGCCCGGAACCGCACCCGGACGCCAAGCGAACGGACCGGGCCCCGGCCGGAGACGCGTAAAGACCGGGCCACGCCCGGAAGAGCGTCAGCGGGCCTGGAGTCCCCGTAGGGTGAGAATCAGCAGGCGGTCCGCCAACTCGGGGTCGTCCGGGTCCTGTTCCGCCGCGAGGGCGATCGCGTTCGTCAGCTGCATCAGGTCGCCGATCGAGACGTCCGTACGGACCGACCCTCCGTCCTGGGCCCGCGACAGTAGGCGTTCGCCGGCGTCGCGCAGCGGGACGCTGCACGCCGACAGGGCCGAGTTCTCGTCGTGGGACGCGGACATCAGCGCGCGCGCCAGACCGCGGTACTCGCCCGCATGAGTGATGAGGGCCCGCAGCCACTCCACCAGCGCCGCGCACGGTTCCTGTGCGCCCGCCAGTTCGCGTGAGCGCTCCAGCAGGGCGGCGAGGGCCTCCTGGAAGACCGCGCTCATCATCGCGTGGCGGTTGGGGAAGTGGCGGTACAGCGTGCCGATGCCCACGCCGGAGCGGCGTGCGATCTCTTCGAGTGACGCGTCGGTGCCGCGTTCCGCGAACGTGGCCCGTGCCTCGGTCAGCAGTCGTTCGTAGTTGCGGCGAGCGTCGGCGCGCTTGGGCCTGGTGTGGGTCACGTGGTCAAGGATGCCGGATTCCGCGGACGAGCCGAGCAGCGGAAAGGCCCCCGGCAGGGTGCCGGGGGCCTTGCGCGGGGTGTGGACGTCAGTCCTTGATCTCGCAGATCGTCGCGCCGGAGGTGAGCGACGCGCCGACCTCCGCCGCGAGGCCCTTGATGGTGCCGGAGCGGTGCGCGTTCAGCGGCTGCTCCATCTTCATGGCCTCGAGGACGACGACGAGGTCGCCTTCCTTGACCTCCTGGCCCTCCTCGACGGCGACCTTGACGATGGTGCCCTGCATCGGGGAGGCGAGGGTGTCACCGGAGGCGGCCGAGGACGACTTCTTCGCCGCCCGGCGCTTCGGCTTGGCTCCCGCGGCGAGGCCGGTGCGTGCCAGGGTCATGCCGAGTGAGGACGGCAGGGAGACCTCGAGGCGCTTGCCGCCGACCTCGACGACGATGGTCTCTCGGCCGGTCTCGTCCTCCTCCGCGTCCGCGGGGACGGCGAAGGGCTTGATCTCGTTGACGAACTCGGTCTCGATCCAGCGCGTGTGGACTCGGAACGGGTCGGCCGTGAACGCCGGGTCGGCGACGACCGCGCGGTGGAAGGGGATGGCGGTGGCCATGCCTTCGACGTTGAACTCCGCGAGCGCACGCGCCGCGCGCTGCAGCGCCTGCTCGCGCGTCGCGCCGGTGACGATCAGCTTGGCGAGGAGGGAGTCCCACGCCGGGCCGATGACGCTGCCGGACTCGACGCCGGCGTCGAGGCGCACGCCGGGGCCGGTGGGCGGGGCGAAGGTGGTGACGGTGCCCGGGGCGGGGAGGAAGCCCCGGCCCGGGTCCTCGCCGTTGATGCGGAACTCGAACGAGTGGCCGCGCACGGCGGGGTCGTCGTAGCCGAGCTCCTCGCCGTCGGCGATGCGGAACATCTCGCGGACCAGGTCGATGCCGGTGACCTCTTCGGTGACCGGGTGCTCGACCTGGAGGCGGGTGTTGACCTCCAGGAAGGAGATCGTGCCGTCGACGCCGACGAGGAACTCGACCGTGCCGGCGCCGACGTAGCCGGCCTCCTTGAGGATGGCCTTCGACGCGCGGTACAGCTCGGCGTTCTGAGCCTGTGACAGGAACGGGGCCGGGGCCTCCTCCACCAGCTTCTGGTGGCGGCGCTGCAGGGAGCAGTCGCGGGTGGAGACGACGACCACGTTGCCGTGCGAGTCGGCCAGGCACTGGGTCTCGACGTGGCGGGGCTTGTCGAGGTAGCGCTCGACGAAGCACTCGCCGCGGCCGAAGGCGGCGACGGCCTCGCGGACGGCGGAGTCGTAGAGCTCCGGCACCTCTTCGAGGGTGCGGGCGACCTTCAGGCCGCGTCCGCCACCGCCGAAGGCGGCCTTGATGGCGATCGGCAGCCCGTGCTCCTGCGCGAACGCCACCACCTCGTCGGCACCGGACACCGGGTCCGGGGTGCCGGCGACCAGCGGCGCGCCGGCGCGCTGGGCGATGTGACGGGCGGCGACCTTGTCACCGAGATCACGGATCGCCTGCGGCGGCGGGCCGATCCAGGTCAGACCGGCGTCGATCACCGCCTGGGCGAACTCGGCGTTCTCTGACAGGAAACCGTATCCGGGGTGGACGGCGTCCGCTCCGGAATCGGCCGCGGCCTGAAGCACCTTGGCCATGTCCAGGTAACTGGCGGCCGGGGTGTCACCGCCCAGGGCGAACGCTTCGTCGGCCGCGCGGACATGCAATGCGTCCCGGTCCGGATCGGCGTAGACGGCTACGCTCGCGATCCCGGCGTCCCGGCAGGCACGGGCAACGCGGACAGCGATTTCGCCACGGTTGGCGATGAGCACCTTGCGCACGATGGCTCCCTCCTTGAAACAAGCTGAGTTTAGGGACTGCCGACACGGCCTTTCGACCCGTCCCCAATGGTGAGCTTGCCCACACGGAGCGTGATTCGAGGCTCGCTCGATCGCGAAATCCCTTGTCGCACCACGGTACGACGGGTTCCTCCCACGCACAGTAGCTCTCCGGTGTGGTCAAGGTCTCTGTCTGTCAGGCCAGCGGCTGAACGGGTTTCTTTGTGGAGTCCCTACGAATGGCCCAATGATTCTTTGCCCATGTGGCCGAGCGCGCCGCACCCCTTGTCCCAGCGTTTACCGGTCAGTAGCCTCGCGGCTGTCGTACGTACTTCCGGTACACAAGGGGTTGGGGGCGTCGTGGTGCGCAGACCGGTGGCCGTCGTGGCCGGGATTGTCCTGCTGGCGGAGGCCGTCGGCATCGTCGTGCTCAACGGGATCATGGCCACTTTCGTCGGTGCCCAGCGGATGTCGCTGGACGGCCTGGACCCGGACGTGATGGTGAAGGCGACCTGGGGGCTGGGGATAGGGACCGGGCTTCTGCTCACGCTCTGCGGTGTGCTGCTGCTCGTGGTGGCGATACGGGACCGGGCGCCCGGCCGCCTCACCCGCGCCCTGCTCATCGGCCTTGCCGTGGTGCACGGTGTGCTCGGCGCGCTGACGGTGGGTCTGGTGGGCTGGGACGCCTTCTTGTTGCTGATGGCGGTGCTCGGCCTGCTGGTGGCGTCGCTGGTCGTGTACGGCGAGGAGCGGCCTGCGGTGGACGAGCCGCGTGACGGCGGGGACGGGCCGGCCGCGCCGCCGGTCGGCGGGGCGGCGTCGCCCGCCTGACGTGAGCCGGCCGGCTCAGGCGGCCCAGAGGTCGGTGATCGAGAAGTCCAGCTCGGCGAGGAGCCTGCGGAGCAGGGGCAGTGACAGTCCGATGACGTTGCCCGCGTCGCCGTCGATGCCGTCGATGAACGGTGCGGAACGGCCGTCCAGGGTGAACGCGCCCGCGACGTGGAGGGGTTCGCCGCTCGCGACGTACGCGGCGATCTCCGCGTCCGTCGGCTCGCCGAACCGCACGGTCGTCGAGGCGGTCGCGGACGCACGGCGGCCGGTCGCCGTGTCGATCACGCAGTGCCCGGTCTGCAGGACGCCCGCCCGGCCGCGCATCGCCTTCCAGCGGGCGGTCGCCTCCTCGGCGTCGGCGGGCTTGCCGAGGGCCTGGCCGTCGAGTTCCAGCACCGAGTCGCACCCGATCAGCAGCGCCCCGGCGGCTTCCGGCCGTGCGGCCACGGCCGCTGCCTTCGCCTCGGCGAGCACGAGCGCCAGCTCGGCCGGGGTGGGCGCGGTGAGGGCGTCCTCGTCGACGCCGCTGACGATCACGTCGGGTGCGAGGCCGGCCTGCCGCAGCAGGTTCAGCCGGGCGGGAGAGGCGGAGGCGAGTACGAGGCGGGTCATGGCGTCATCGTAGGCCCGCGTGCGCGGGCGCCCGCGCGGGGCCTTGCCCCCTCCGCTCCCGGACGCCGGGCCGTGTCAGGTCACCGCAGGCCCGCCGCGAACATCGCCACGATCATTGCCAGCGCCAGCAGCAGCCCCGCGCGCCGCAGCATCGTCTGCATGTCGCGGAGTTCCTTGGGCGGTTCGTTCTCCGGGTCGGACCACAGCATGCCTTCGATGGTGCGGGCGCGGACCGCCCGGCGCCTGAGTACGCGTACTCAAACCACGAACGCACCCGCCCTCGCCGCGGCCAGCGCCGCCGAGGCCGCGCGCTCCGCCGTGTCGGACGTCAACGGCTCGCGGCTGACGGTGAAGCGGTAGTACAGCGGGGCGGAGACGGCCCGTACGACCTCCAGCGGGTCCGTCCCGGCCGGGAGCTCGCCGCGGGCGAGGCCCCGTCCGGCCACCGGCGCCCATTCCGAGAGGCGCGTCGCGTAGAAGCCGCGCAGCGCGTCAGCGCACTCCTCGTCGCAGGCCGCCGCGGCGATCACGGCGCGGAAGACGGGCCCCATGCGGGGATCGGTGAGGGTGTCCAGGACGAGGCGCGCGTTGGCGCGCAGGTCTCCCTCGAGTGATCCGGTGTCGGACGCGGGGACCGACTGTTCCGCCATGTCGCGCAGCAGGTCCGTGACGAGGCCGACCGCCGAGCCCCAGCGGCGGTAGACGGTGGTCTTGCCGACGCCCGCGGCAGCCGCGATCCGGTCCGGGTTCAGGGCGTGGAACCCGCTGTCGGCGAGGGCGTCCCGGGTGGCTTCGAGTACGGCGGCGCGGACCTTCGCGGTGCGGCCGCCGGGGCGGACGGAGCCGGGCTGTGCGGCTTTCAAACGGGTCTCCAGTTCCATTAGCGCGGTCGCCTCTGTTAGCGTTCCATCATCTTAACGGAACGCATCGCCCATTAGTGGTGAAGGGGTCAGCCATGCCCACGACCAGCACCAGCAGTACGGACAAGCAGCGGACCGGCACCTGGACCGCAGCCTGGACCGCCGCTCCCCAGATGCCCAGCACCGGCTTCACGCCGAACTGGTCCCAGGAGGGCTTCTCGAACCAGACGGTCCGCCAGATCGTCCGTGTCACCGCGGGCGGCGACCGCCTCCGCGTCCGTCTCTCCAACGCCTACGGCACCTCCCCGCTGCACCTCACCGGCGCCACCGTCGCCCGCTCCGCCCGGGGCGCGTCCGTCACGGAGGGCTCCGTACGGCACCTCGAGTTCGGCGGACGGCTCTCCGCGTCGGTCCCGGCCCGCGCGGAACTGCGCAGCGACCCGGTCCGGTTCGCCGTCGGCCCGCTCGAATCGGTGGCCGTCACCCTCCACTTCGCCGGTACGACCGGCCCCGCGACCTTCCACGCGCAGGCGTGGGCCGACACCTACCGCGCCGAGGGGGACCACCGGGCCGACCCGTCGGCCTCGGCCTTCACCGGCGTCACCCAGTCCTGGTACCACCTCGCGGGGGTGGAGGTCGACGCGGGCCGCACCGACGGAATCGTCCTGCTCGGCGACTCGATCACCGACGGGTTCGGCTCGACGCCGGGCGCGAACCGCCGCTGGTCCGACGCGCTCGCCGAACTGACCGGCCGACCCGTTCTCAACGCCGGGATCGGCGGCAACCTGCTCCTCAACGACTCCGCCTGGTACGGCGAGAGAGCCACCGCCCGGTTCCACCGTGACGTCCTCGAACTGCCCGGCGTCTCCACCGTCGTCGTCCTCGAAGGCCTCAACGACATCGGCTTCAGCGAGGCTCCCGAGGAGCCCACCTACAAGCCGGCGCCCGTCGTGACCGCCGCGCAGGTCGTCGGCGGGTACCGGCAGCTGATACGGCAGGGACACTCCCGGGGGCTGCGGATCGTCGGCGCGACCCTGCTGCCTCTGGGCGGCTCCGACCACTGGGGCACCCACTCGGCCCGGGTCGGCAAGGAGATCAACGAGTGGATCCGCGCCTCCGGCGAGTTCGACGCCGTCGTCGGCCTCGACCGAGCCCTGGCGGACCCGGCGGACCCCGACCGTCTGCATCCGGCGCTCGACCACGGCGACCGGCTGCACCCCAACGACAAGGGCTACCAGGTCATGGCCGAGGCGCTGGCGGCCGTGCTCTGAGCAGCGCGAAGGCCGGGCCCCGCCATCAGGGGCCCGGCCCTTCCGCCGTGCTCAGACCGGCCAGTAGCTGCGAGCCCACGCCCGCGGCCCCGGCAGGGGCCTGCTGCTGCGCGCGATACGCGCCGGGTCCGACCAGCCCTCGGGCGGCCGGGGGCCCGAGGCCGTCGCCCCTGAGAGCGCCGCGGCGCGGGCCTGGACCACCGCGAGAGCGGCGGCCAACTCCTCGGGGGTCGGGTTTCCTCGTACGACCCTGATCATCGTCACGTCCCTTCCTCGTGCCTGCCTGTGCGCCCTACAGGGGGATGTTGCCGTGCTTCTTCGGAGGCAGGGTCTCCCGCTTGGTGCGCAGCTGGCGCAGGCCCTTCACGATCTGTGCCCGTGTCTCGGAGGGCATGATCACGGCGTCGATGTAGCCGCGTTCTGCCGCCGTGTACGGGTTGAGGAGGGCGTCCTCGTACTCCTGGATGAGCCGGGCGCGGGTCGCCTCCTGGTCCTGTGGTGCCTCGGCCGCGATGGTGCGGCGGTGCAGGATGTTCACCGCGCCCTGCGCGCCCATGACCGCGATCTGCGCGGTGGGCCACGCCAGGTTGAGGTCGGCGCCCAGGTGCTTGGAGCCCATGACGTCGTACGCGCCGCCGAACGCCTTGCGGGTGATGACGGTGATCAGCGGGACCGTGGCCTCCGCGTAGGCGTAGATCAGCTTGGCGCCGCGGCGGATGATGCCGCCGTACTCCTGGTCCACGCCGGGCAGGAAGCCCGGGACGTCGACGAAGGTCAGTACGGGGACGTTGAACGCGTCGCAGGTGCGCACGAAACGCGCGGCCTTCTCGGAGGCGTTGATGTCCAGGCAGCCGGCGAACTGCATCGGCTGGTTGGCGACGATGCCGACCGGGAAGCCCTCGACGCGGCCGAAGCCGGTCACGATGTTCGGGGCGAACAGCGCCTGCGTCTCGAGGAACTCGCCCTCGTCGAGGACGTGCTCGATGACGGTGCGGATGTCGTACGGCTGGTTCGCCGAGTCCGGGATCAGCGTGTCCAGCTCGCGGTCCTCGTCGCTGACCGCCGTGTCCGCCTCCTCCGGGAAGGACGGCGGCTCCGAGAGGTTGTTGGACGGCAGGTACGACAGCAGCGACTTGACGTACTCGATCGCGTCCTTCTCGTCGCCCGACATGTGGTGCGCGACACCGGAGGTCGTGTTGTGAGTACGGGCGCCGCCCAGCTCCTCGAAGCCGACGTCCTCACCGGTGACCGTCTTGATGACGTCCGGGCCCGTGATGAACATGTGCGAGGTCTGGTCGACCATCACCGTGAAGTCGGTGATCGCGGGGGAGTACACCGCGCCACCCGCGCACGGGCCGACGACCAGCGAGATCTGCGGGATGACGCCGGAGGCATGGGTGTTGCGGCGGAAGATCTCGCCGTACATGCCCAGCGCGCTGACGCCCTCCTGGATACGGGCGCCGCCGGAGTCGTTGATGCCGATGACCGGGCAGCCGGTCTTCAGCGCGAAGTCCATCACCTTGATGATCTTCTGTCCGAACACCTCGCCGAGGGCGCCGCCGAAGACGGTGAAGTCCTGCGAGAAGACGGCGACCGGGCGGCCGTCGACCGTGCCGTAGCCGGTGACGACACCGTCGCCGTACGGCCGGGTCTTCTCCAGGCCGAAGTTGGTGGAGCGGTGCCGTGCGAACTCGTCCAGCTCGACGAACGAGTCCTCGTCCAGGAGCAGGTCGATCCGCTCGCGAGCCGTCAACTTGCCTTTCGCATGCTGCTTTTCCACCGCGCGAGCGGAGCCGGCGTGCGTCGCCTCGTCGATACGGCGCTGTAGATCCGCGATCTTGCCCGCGGTGGTGTGACTGCTGGAACCCTGTGAGAGGGCGTTTACTTCCGGCTCGGACATCGGGATGCGGCTCCCTGGCTGCTCACGGGGACGGCTTACGGGGACTGTCACGGGGACGTGGACGATCGGTTGCTACTGACTCGTAGCGTATCGGCGCGGATACGGTTCGGCAGTGCGGCGTTGGCCACACCTAACCTGGGTTGCATGACGCCTCCCCATGCCCCCGAGAGCCGCTGGTCCGACCTCGACCGACCCCCTCTGAACGTCCCGGCACTGCGCCGCGGCATCCTCGTGTCCGAGGGGCTGTGGACCTCTCTCGACGTGGTGGCGGCCATCGGTTCCACCAACTCCGATCTGGCGGCACGGGCGCCGTCCCTGCCGGAGGGCGCGGTGCTGGTCGCCGAGGAGCAGACCGCGGGGCGCGGCCGGCTGGACCGCACCTGGAGCGCCCCCGCGCGTTCCGGTCTCTTCTTCTCCGTACTCCTGCGGCCGGGCGCCGACGTGCCCGTCACCCGCTGGGGCTGGCTGCCGTTGCTCGCCGGAGTCGCGGCCGCGACCGGGCTCGCGCGGGCCGCGGGCGTGGACATGTCCCTCAAATGGCCCAACGACCTGCTGGTCACTGTCGACGGTGAGGAACGCAAGACCGGCGGCATCCTCGCGGAGCGCTCGGGGAGCGACGCGGTCGTGCTCGGCATCGGCGTCAACGTGTCGCTGCGCGCCGACGAGCTGCCCGTCCCCGGAGCGGGATCGCTCGGCCTGGCGAACGCGGTGTCCACGGACCGTGACCCGCTGCTGCGGGCCGTGCTGCGCTCCCTCGAGCAGTGGTACACCGACTGGCGCGGGGCGGCCGGGGACCCGGCCGCCTGCGGGCTCCAGGCGGCGTACGCGGCGGGCTGCGCCACCCTGGGCCGCCAGGTGCGCGCCGAGCTGCCCGGCGGCACGGTCGTGACCGGCGAGGCGGTCGCCCTGGACGGCGACGGCAGGCTGGTGCTGGCCACGGAGGACGGGGAGCGACGGCCCGTGAGCGCCGGTGACATCGTGCACCTGCGGCCCGCGGGCTGACGGAGCCGGGGCGGCCGGGCGTGAACTGCCTCGGCCGCCGGGACGTGAGCTGGGGCACACCTGCCGTATCGTTGAGGCGATCGCGCGACAGATCGGCAGGGCATTGCGCAGGGAACGGGCAGGAGGCGGCTGGTGACCGTCGACGACACCACTTCCGGCGCGGGCGCGCAGCCGCCGTCGGACGGCTCTTCCGGATCCTCCGGCGCGTCCGCCTCCTCATCGGGGTCATCGGGCTCCTCCGGGTCGGTGCATCCGACGCCGCACCACGAGGTCGACCACACGGCGGAGCCCTCGGACGACCCGCTCGCCATTCGGCTGGAACACCTGATCCTCGGTGCCGAGCGCCGCTACACCGCCTTCCAGGCGGCCCGCACGGCCGGCGTCTCCATGGAGCTGGCCGCCCGCTTCTGGCGGGCCATGGGCTTCGCCGACATCGGGCAGGCCAAGGCCCTCACGGAGGCGGACGTGCTCGCCCTGCGGCGGCTCGCCGGTCTCGTCGAGGCCGGCCTGCTCAGCGAACCGATGGCGGTCCAGGTCGCCCGCTCCACGGGCCAGACCACGGCACGGCTCGCCGACTGGCAGATCGACTCCTTCCTGGAAGGGCTGACCGAGCCGCCGGAGCCGGGCATGACCCGCACCGAGGTCACCTATCCGCTGGTCGAGCTGTTGCTGCCGGAGCTCGAGGAGTTCCTCGTCTACGTCTGGCGGCGGCAGCTCGCCGCCGCGACCGGCCGGGTCGTGCAGGCCGCGGACGACGAGGAAATGGTCGACCGCCGCCTCGCCGTCGGTTTCGCGGACCTCGTCGGCTTCACGCGGCTGACCCGCCGCCTGGAGGAGGAGGAACTGGGCGAGCTCGTCGAGTCCTTCGAGACGACATGCGCGGACCTGGTCGCCGCCCACAGCGGCCGTCTGATCAAGACCCTCGGCGACGAGGTCCTGTACGCGGCGGACGACGCCGGCACAGCGGCGGAGATTGCGCTGCGGCTCATCGAGACGATGACCGACGACGAGTCGATGCCGGCCCTGCGGGTGGGCATCGCGTTCGGGACGGTCACCACGCGGATGGGCGACGTCTTCGGCACGACGGTGAACCTGGCGAGCCGGCTCACGTCGATAGCGCCCAAGGACGCGCTGCTGGTGGACGGGGCCTTCGCGGAGGAACTGATCAGGACGGGGGACGCGCCGGCGTCCGAGGCCGAGGCGGCGGAGGAGGCGGCCAAGGCGGAGAAGGAGGGCCGCGAGGTCCCCACGTACCGCTTCGCGCTGCAGCCGATGTGGCAGCGGCCGGTGCGAGGGCTCGGCGTCGTGGAGCCGTGGCTGCTGACGCGTCGCCCCTCCTGACGCTCCGGACCGCGCCTGCGCAGCGCGAAACAGACCGGCGGGCGTGTGGGCCGACGCACGGAGCGCGGTACCCCGACCGCACGACGGAACGGGGCCCGGGGCATGCCCGCCGCGCCGCGGAGCCGCATAGCGGTACGGCGGGAAGGGGGTCGGGGAGGGGGCGGTGAGGGGGCGGTGAGGGGAACCGCCCCGCGCGGCGGACCGGACCGCGACGGCCACCACCCGCCCCCCTCACCCGCCCGAGCACCCCGCATATGATCCGGTGAACCATCGTTAACCGGGAGGGTGTCCCATGTCGGAGTCCGAGCAGCGGTTCGGGGAGTTCGTCGTCATCCGCAGGCATGCGCACGGCCACGTCGCCGAGCTCGTCCTGGACCGCCCGAAGGCCATGAACGCCGTCTCCACCGAGATGGCGCGCTCCATCGGGGCCGCCTGTGACGCGATCGCCGCGGACCGGGAGGTGCGGGTGACCGTGGTCAGCTCCAGCAGCGAGCGCGCGTTCTGCGTCGGCGCCGACCTGAAGGAGCGCAACTCCTTCTCCGACGCCGAGTTGGTGCGGCAGCGGCCGACCGCCCGGGGCGCGTACACCGGTGTGCTGGAGCTGCCCATGCCGACCGTCGCCGCCGTGCACGGCTTCGCGCTGGGCGGGGGATTCGAGCTGGCGCTGTCCTGCGACGTGATCGTCGCCGACGCGAGCGCGGTCGTGGGCCTGCCCGAGGTGTCCGTCGGTGTCATTCCCGGCGGCGGCGGTACGCAGCTGCTGCCGCGCCGGGTCGGTGCCGCCCGTGCCGCGGAGCTGGTCTTCACGGCGCGTCGCGTGGAGGCCGGTGAGGCAAGGGAGTTGGGGCTCGTCGACGTACTCGCGGAGGACGCCCGCACCGAGGCGCTGGCCCTCGCCGGGCGTATGGCCGTGAACTCGCCCGTCGGGCTGCGCAACGCGAAGAAGGCCATGCGGCTCGGGCAGGGGCTCGATCTGCGGGCCGGTCTCGAGGTCGAGGACGCCGCGTGGCGGGCCACCGCGTTCTCCGGGGACCGGGCGGAGGGCGTGGCCGCGTTCAACGAGAAGCGGAAGCCGCAGTGGCCCGGCGAGTGATATGGCCGCGGGCGGGGTGGGGCACGCGCGGCGCACAGGGCACGCCTCGCACGTGACGCACAGGGCACGCCTCGCACGCGGCGCACAGGGCCCGTGCCGCGCGCCGCGTGTCTGCGACCCGGGTGACCACAACTGATCAAATCAGTCGAAACCTACATAAGCTGGGTGGATGGCTGTGGATGGGCGGTTGCGGTCCGTGGTGGCGCTGGCGCAGGCGATGGCCGCCGCCCAGACTCCGCGCGAGTCCTGGCGGGCGGCGGCCCTCGGCGCGTGCGGCGCGCTCGCCGGGTCGTTCGCGGCGCTGTCCGTGTGGGAGCGCGAGCGCGGGCGGCTGCGGGTGCTGGTGAACGCGGGTGAACGCGCGCCGGACGAGGAGGAGTTCCCGGAGTCGGAGGCGTATCCGGTGAACCGTTTCCCCGAGATCACCGAGTTCCTGCACGAGCGGTGGGCCGGAGGCGGGGAGCCGGAGGCCTGGGTGGAGACGGCCGCGGGCCCGGCGACGCCGGGTCACGGCTACTGCCATCAGCGGGTCGCGGCTCTCCGCCGGCGCGGCCGGGGCTGCTGCGTCGTCGCGCCGATCGTGCTGCACGGCCGTGCGTGGGGCGAGCTGTACGTGGCCCGGCCGGCGGCGGCGCCGGTGTTCGACAGGGACGACGCCGACTTCGCGACCGTGCTGGCGTCCGTCGTGGCCGCCGGCATCGCCCAGACCGAGCGGCTCGAGGAGGTGCGCAGGCTCGCGTTCACCGATCCGCTCACCGGTCTCGCCAACCGTCGCGCGGTGGACAACCGGCTCGACGAGGCGCTGGAGCGGCACCGTGCGGACGGCACCGTGGTGAGCCTTGTGGTGTGTGACGTCAACGGGCTCAAGCAGGTGAACGACACCCAGGGGCACGCGGTCGGAGACCGGCTGCTGGAGCGGTTCGGCTCCGTCCTGTCCCTGTGCGGGGCGATGTTGCCGGGCACGCTGGCGGCCAGGCTCGGCGGCGACGAGTTCTGCCTGGTCGCGGTGGGGCCCACCGCCGGTGAGGTGGTCGACGTCGCCGGTGAACTGTGTGTCAGGGCGAAGGAGTTGGAGATCGGCCAGGGTGTCGCGTGCGGGGTCGCGTCGACGGGTGACCCGATCGGGCAGGTCGCTTCGGCGCGGCGGCTGTTCCGGCTGGCGGACGCGGCCCAGTACCGCGCCAAGGCGGCTCGCTCGCCGAAGCCGGTGGTGGCCGGGCGGGACGGCACGGTGATGCGGCTCGCGGACTCTCCGCCGCGCTCGGCCCAGGACCGCCGCCGTTTCCGGGACGCCCGGCCGGAGGAGTCGGAGGACGAGCCGTGGAGCGAACCATGAGGCGGCCGAGGGCCGGTACCGGCCGGTGAGGAGCCAACCTGCCCGCCAGTGGTGACAGGTTTGGATTCAGTCCGTACGCTGCTGAATATGGATATGCAAACTGTCGTGGTGGGGACGTCCGGTACCACCGCCGATGACGTCATCGCCGTGGCCCGCCACGGCGCCCGCATCGAGCTCTCCGGCGACGCACTCGCCGCCCTCGCCGAGGCCCGTTCGATCGTGGACGCGCTGGCCGCCAAGCCCGAGCCCGTCTACGGCGTCTCCACCGGATTCGGCGCCCTCGCCAGCCGCCACATCAGCCCCGAGCTCCGCGCCCAGCTGCAGCGCAACATCGTGCGCTCGCACGCCGCCGGCATGGGACCGCGCGTCGAGCGCGAGGTCGTCCGCGCGCTGATGTTCCTCCGCCTGAAGACCGTCTGCTCCGGCCGCACCGGAGTGCGGCCCGTGGTCGCCCGGACCATGGCCGACGTGCTGAACGCGGGCATCACGCCCGTCGTCCACGAGTACGGCTCCCTCGGCTGCTCCGGCGACCTCGCACCGCTCTCCCACTGCGCCCTGACGCTCATGGGCGAGGGCGACGCGGAAGGCCCCGACGGCACGGTGCGCCCCGCGGGCGAGCTGCTCGCGGAGCACGGCATCACGCCCGTCGAGCTCCGTGAGAAGGAGGGCCTCGCCCTCCTCAACGGCACCGACGGCATGCTCGGCATGCTGGTCATGGCCCTCGCCGACCTCGACCGCCTCTACAAGTCGGCCGACGTCACCGCCGCCCTGACGCTGGAGGCACTCCTCGGCACCGAGAAGGTCCTCGCGCCGGAACTCCACGCCATCCGTCCCCACCCGGGCCAGGGTGCCTCCGCCGCGAACATGCTCGCCGTCCTCAAGGGCTCCGGGCTCACCGGCCACTTCCAGGAGGAGGAGGCCCCCCGCGTCCAGGACGCCTACTCGGTGCGCTGCGCCCCGCAGGTCGCCGGCGCCGGACGCGACACCATGGCGCACGCCCGCCTCGTCGCGGACCGTGAGCTCGCCTCCGCCATCGACAACCCGGTCGTCCTGCCTGGGGGTACCTCCCAGGCCGGAGGCTCTGGGGGAGGACGTGTCGAGTCCAACGGCAACTTCCACGGCGCGCCCGTCGCGTACGTCCTGGACTTCCTGGCCATCGCCGCCGCCGACCTCGGCTCCATCGCCGAGCGCCGCACCGACCGGCTCCTCGACAAGAACCGCAGCCACGGTCTTCCGCCGTTCCTCGCCGACGACGCCGGCGTCGACTCCGGGCTGATGATCGCCCAGTACACCCAGGCCGCGCTGGTCAGCGAGATGAAGCGGCTCGCGGTGCCCGCCTCCGCCGACTCGATCCCGTCCTCCGCCATGCAGGAGGACCACGTCTCCATGGGCTGGTCGGCCGCCCGCAAGCTGCGCACCGCCGTCGGCAACCTGAACAGGATCATCGCCGTCGAGCTGTACGCGGCGACCCGCGCCATCGAACTGCGCCGCCACCTCTCCCCGGCCCCGGCGTCGCAGGCCGCCATCGACGCGCTGCGCGCGGCGGGCGTCCAGGGCCCCGGCCCCGACCGCTTCCTCGCGCCCGACCTGGAGGCCGCGGACGCGTTCGTCAGGGACGGGCTGCTCGTCGCCGCCGTCGAGCCGGTGACCGGTCCGCTGGCCTGAGCCTCGTACGACAGGGCCGCCCCCGCCGTCACGGCGGGGGCGGCCCTGTCCTCGTGACCCGTCAGACCGTGCCGGGCGTACCCCTGCGCATCGAGTACGCGACGAAGCCCGTTCCGATGCCCAGGCACGCCGTGCCGCCGATCACGTACGGGGCGGTGTCCACGCTGCCCGTCTCCGCGAGCAGCAGCGGCTCCGCGCCGGCCGACTGCGTCGCGGTGCCGGAAAGAGTCGTGCCGGAAGGAGTGGGATCGGAAAGAGTGGTGCCGGAAGAAGCGGGATCGGCGAAAGCGGCGTCGGAAAGGGCGCTGCCGGGCTGCTCGGCGGCCTGTCTCTCGGCCGTGGCGTTCGCCGAGGGAACGAACCACAGCGCGCACAGGAGCGTCCCGGCGGCAGTGGCGGTGAGCAGCGGTCGACGTGCGACGGACACGAAGTCGATCTCCCTTGAGGCATCCTCGAACTGGCCTGGGAGCAGATGCTAGTGAAAGCAGCGGGTCGTGGGAAAGCCGCGGGTCCCCGGGCCATACCCTCCGTCGTATGACCAGCTCTGGGACATCACGCTATGTGCGGCTACGAGTGGAATTGGTGATCGAGATCGACGACTCCGGTGCTCTGACCGGAGCGGCTCTCGAGCGGATCGCCGACGACGAGTTCATGCCCGACGACGAGCGCACTCACGCGCGGTCGGCGGTCGCTGAGGACGAGGCGGAGGCCCTGGCCTACCTGGTGGACCCGGCCGACCTGGTCGGCGAGGTGCCGGGGATCGAACTCGCCCAGGCGTCGTGGAGCAGCGAGCAGATCGAGTACGACCCCGACTCCGAGGACTGGGAGCTCGACGACGACGAGGACGACGAAATCGGGGGTTACGAGGGCGGTCCGGACGGTTACCCGTTGCTGGACACCGACGGAGGGAACGGCCGGAGCGGCCCTGGCGCGGACCGGTAGGGGCATGTGACAGGCTTCGGGCCCCTGATCGCCGGGAAGGCGAACCGGGGCCCGCTCTTTCCCGTGCCTCGGTGTGCGGGTGACAATCGAATCGCGAAGCCGGATCGTGAACGGTGCAACCGACGGGGCGCGAGCAGCGTCGATCAGTGCGGGAGTGGGGTGTGACCGGCGGGCCGCGGCCCGTTGGGTGTTCCGGTGAGTGTTGTTCCCCACATCTTTCACGGATGTGGAACCGGATGACCTGAAATGGGGTTGTCCACAGTGGTTGATCAGGGGACTCGGCGACGATGGAGAAGCGTGTGATGACGGACAGCAAGCGGCGCAGCGGCCTCAAGGTCGCATCCGCGGTGCTCGGGGGCGTGCTGGTGCTGTCGGCCTGCGGCGGCGGGGACGACAAGGAAGCGACCGCCGAGAGCTCGAAGACGTCACAGGCCCAGATCGACGAGGCCGCCGCCAAGGAGGTCTCCAAGGCGCGAATAGAGATCTCGCCGAAGAACGGCGCGACCAACGCGAGCATCAACAACGCGGCCAAGGTCACCGTCGCCGAGGGGACCCTGACCGAGGTCACGATGACGACCCGCGACGGCACCGCCGTGGAGGGCACGCTCGCCGCCGACGGCAAGAGCTGGAAGCCGGACGCGCAGCTCGAGCGCTCCACCACGTACAAGATCTCCGCCACCGCGAAGGACGCCGCCGGGCTCGAGGCACACGAGAACGCGTCGTTCACGACCGTCTCGCCCGACAACAGCTTCATCGGCAACTTCACGCCGGAGGACGGCTCCACCGTCGGCGTCGGCATGCCGGTCTCGATCAACTTCAACAAGGCGATCACCGACCGCAAGGCCGTCCAGTCCGGCATCACCGTCACCTCCAGCAGCGGCCAGGAGGTCGTCGGGCACTGGTTCAACAGCCAGCGTCTGGACTTCCGCCCCGACCAGTACTGGGCCGAGAACTCGACCGTCACGCTGAAGCTCGCCCTGGACGGCGTCGAGGGCGCCGAGGGTGTCTACGGTGTCCAGCAGAAGACCGTCACCTTCAAGATCGGCCGCAACCAGGTCTCCACCGTGGACGCCGCCTCGAAGACCATGACGGTCACGCAGGACGGCAAGACGATCAAGACCATCCCGATCTCCGCCGGCTCCTCCGAGAACCCGACCTACAACGGTCAGATGGTGATCTCCGAGAAGTTCAAGGAGACCCGGATGAACGGCGCGACGGTCGGCTTCACCGACGACGACGGCAAGGGCGAGTACGACATCAAGGACGTCCCGCACGCCATGCGGCTGTCCACGTCGGGCACCTTCATCCACGGCAACTACTGGGGCCCGGACTCGGTCTTCGGCAGCGCCAACACCAGCCACGGCTGCGTGGGCCTGAACGACGTCAAGGGCGCCGGCGACGCGAAGCAGCCCGCCGCGTGGTTCTACAACAGCTCGATCATCGGTGACATCGTCATCGTCAAGAACTCCCAGGACACCACCATCAAGCCGGACAACGGCCTGAACGGCTGGAACATGGACTGGGCGCAGTGGAAGGCCGGCTCCGCCGTCTGACCCGCCCCCCTGATCCGTACGGTGGCGGCACCCGCGAAGGGTGCCGCCACCGTCGTCTTTCCGGTCGGCGGGTGGCCGGGGCGACGCTGCCGCGGCGTGCGTTCCACCAGCGTGCGGGGTCGTGTTTCGCCGCGGGCGCAACTCCCCTTGCTGCACGGGCGGCTGCGCACTTCTACTGTGGAGAGGTGAGCAGCCACGAGACGAACCGAGCCCGTGTCGTTCCCCTCCGCCCGGTGGCGGCACCCGCGCCGGACCCCGCGGACTCCGCCGGGCGGCCCGGCGGAGAGCCGCTCTGGCGGGACGTCGTCGGGGGCGTCCTGCGCCGCGAACGGCTTGCGCAGGAACGCACCCTCAAGGACGTGGCGGACGAAGCCCGGATCTCGGTGCCGTACCTCTCCGAACTCGAACGCGGCCGCAAGGAGGCCTCCTCCGAGATCCTGGCCGCCGCCGCGCACGCACTCGGCTTCGGCCTCGCGGACCTGCTCGCGCTGTCCCACCGCGAGCTCGTCCGCCCGGTCCGTTCCACCACCACCCGGCTCGGCCGGTCCGTGGGCACTTCACGGCAGGGGGATGTGCGCCTCGCCGCGTGAGTGCCGGCCCGCCCCGCACCCCCGCTCTCCGCGTTGAGCTGGGCGAACACGGTGGACGGCAGTCGCCGCGGGGCTTATCTTCCCCTAGGCGGCCGCGCGGTCGGGCGCCGCGGCGGTGCCCCTGGGGAGGGAGCGCCCGTCAATCTCCAGGGGGGTCGCTCCACCATGCTGTGCAACAACTGCCGTAGACAGACGGCGACGACCGACGACGGCCGCTGCGCCGACTGCCTGATGTCCAGAACCGGTGAGGGGACCGTCTCCACCGGATGGGGAAAGCCGGGGCTGACGCCCATCGTGAAGGCGCCGACACCGACGCAGGCGCCAGGGGTCATGCGCTCGCCGGTGGGACTGGGCCGTGCGGTGATCGTGCTGCTCGGTCTCGTCGTCCTCACCGATCTCGCCGCGATCGGTGCCGAACTCAACATGCGTTCCCTGTACGCGCCGCTGGTGGACGGGGACCACACCGCCTACACGACGACGGCGGCCGAGCGCGCCGACCGGTTCATGTACCTGTCCACGTCGCTGCAGGTGATGGCGGAACTCGCCACGATCGTCGTGTTCATCATCTGGTTCCACCGTGTGCGGACGAACGCCGACGTCCTCGCGCACAGCGTGTTCACCCGGGGCCCCGGCTGGGCGATCGGAGGGTGGTTCATTCCGATCGCCAACCTGTGGATACCCCGTCGGATCGCCATCCAGATCTGGACCGCGAGCCGGGCCCATCCGTACGAGGGCGCCGCGCACGAGCCCTGTACACCCGTGAACATGTGGTGGGCGGGCTTCATCACCACCTGGCTGGTCGCGCGTGCGGCCGGCCGGCAGTACACCGCCGCCCAGGACGCCGAGGAGATCGTCTCCGCGGTCGAGATGCTGGTCGCGTCGGAGTCCGTGGACATCGCCGCCGCCGTACTGACCATGCTCTTCGTGCACAGGCTCACCGGCATGCAGCGCGCCCGGGCGGCGGAAGGCACGGCGACGCGGGAGACCGGTCAGCCCTCGGACGTGGAGACTCCGGGAGGGAAGACGACGCCCGTGCCCCCCATGCCGCAGTAGCCCGCCGGGTTCCGGTGCAGATACTGCTGGTGGTGGGCCCGGGCCGGATAGAACGGGTGCTCACCGGCAGGCAGGATCTCGGTGGTGATCGTGCCGTGGCCGGAGGCGGACAGGATCTCCTGGTACGCGTCACGGGACTTGTGCGCGCAGGACGCCTGCGCGGCGGAGTGGGTGAAGAGGATCGACCTCACATGGGTGCCGATGTCGTTGCCCTGGCGGAAACCCTGAGTGGGGTCGTGGGACTCCCAGAACAGCCTCAGCAGGGCGGCGTAGGACACCTTCGCCGGGTCGAACACGACGCGTACTGTCTCCGCGTGCCCGGTCCGACCCGTGCGGATCTCGTCGTCGACCGGGTACGGCGTGAAACCGCCCTGGAAGCCGGTCACGGTGGTCCGTACGCCGGCCGTCTGCCAGAACCTGCGTTCGGCGCCCCAGAAGCAGCCGAGGGCGAAGTCGGCGATCTCGAGACCCTCGGGCCAGGGCCCCTGCAACGGGGTCCCCAGCACCGCGTGCCGTTCAGGGACCTCGTAAGCAGGCGCGGAGCGCCCCGGCGGTGCCTCCTCGGGGGTGGGCAGACGCAGGTCCCGGCTCCTGGCGAACGTCATGACGGCCCCTTGCTCCGTGTCGCGGTACGCGCTGCTGATACCGCCATTGTCCGGACACCGGGCGCCGGGGCACACCCGAAGATCAGCCGTTTTCGGCCCACCGCGACGTCATGTCCGGGCGGCCGAGCGGCCCGGTCACGACGTGCCGCGGGGTGGCTCAGGCGTCCCCCGACGGGGCCACGCCGATCGGGCAGGACACCCCCGTGCCGCCGATGCCGCAGTAGCCTCCCGGGTTCTTGTCGAGGTACTGCTGGTGGTACGCCTCTGCCGGGTAGAACGGGCGGCCCTGTGCCGGGAGGATCTCCGTGGTGATCGTGCCGTGGCCGGAGCCCGTCAGGACCTTCTGGTACGCCTCGCGGGACGCCTCTGCCGCCGCGGCCTGGGCGGGGGAGTGGGTGTGGATCGCCGAACGGTACTGGGTGCCGACGTCGTTGCCCTGGCGGAAGCCCTGGGTCGGGTTGTGCGACTCCCAGAACAGCTTCAGCAGGGACTCGTACGGGACGACCGCCGGGTCGAAGACCACGCGGACCGCCTCCGTGTGGCCCGTCAGGCCCGAGCAGGCCTCCTCGTACGTGGGGTTCTCGGTGTAACCGCCCTGGTAGCCGACGAGGGTCGTCCACACGCCCTCGGTCTGCCAGAACTTGCGCTCGGCGCCCCAGAAGCAGCCCAGTGCGAAGTCCGCGGTCTCCAGGTGCTCGGGGTAGGGGCCCAGCAGCGGGTTCCCGAGGACGGTGTGGCGTTCGGGGACCGTGAAGGACGGTTCGGAGCGGCCCTTGAGGGCCTGCTCGGGGGTGGGCAGCACGGGCGTACGGCCGAAGAGCATGGCTGGTTCTCCTTCACGGTGACGGCACCGGGGACAACGTCCCGGTGCCGTCCGGAATTCCGGCGGTCCCTCGGGGCGCGGCCCGATGACCGTCATGTCGGAGGGCCACCGGTCCGCCGGGCCGGTGGCGCCGCTCGCCGTACGCGCGGGCCACAGTCCGCCGGGCCGGTGGCGCCGCTCGCCGCACGCGCGGGCCACAGGTCCGCCGGGCCGTCAGTGCGGCAGTGTCGCGGGGCTGCCGCCGTTCGCCTCGTAACCGGCGACCGCCAGGGCCCGGTAGATCGTGTAGGCGCCCGCCGGGTCGGGCTCCGTGGTCCAGGGCAGCGCGCCCACATGGCCGTCGACCCGCATCAGCTGGTGCATCGCCTCCGCCCACCGTTCGGCGTTCACCAGGAACACGACGAGCAGGTGGCGTACGTGGGCCAGCATCGGGTCGTCGGAGCGCGCGGAGTGCACCGCGTACAGCGCGCCCTCCATGGCCTTGGTGACCACGGCGCTCTGGTAGAAGGAGTTCACGAGGTTCACCTCGGGCAGGTGCTCGTAGACCGCGAAGAGCGGCAGGGCGGCCAGCAGCGAGCCGTGCGGGGCGCGCGCCGCGGCGGTCGTGGAGAAGTGGTCGGCCTCCTCGCGCGAGCCGTGCCACTTCTCGCACAGGTAGTGCAGCGCGGCCAGGTGCGCCCCCATGTGCTCGGGCGCGCGGTCGACGACCTTGGCCCACACCTGGTCGAACTGCTCGTGGCTGTAGCCCAGGCCGCGTGCGACGGCCAGCTCCGTGATGTACGGGACGGGGTCGCCGGGCGCCAGGAGCGCGGCCTCGCCGCAGACCTTCGCGGCCTCCTCGAGGATGATCCGGAAGTCGTCCTGGCCCGCGCTGGAGGAGCGCCAGGCCTGCTGCACCAGGAACTCCGCGTGGACCTGTGCGGCGCCCGCGTCCTTGGGTGCCTCCGAGCGCCAGTTGCGCAGCCACGCGCCGCCGATGCCGGGCTGCTGGGCCAGCTCGAGGGAGGCTGCGCCGGCGAAGGCCTGGACGCGCTGCCAGCGCTGCTCGCCCTCCTTGGGCGTGCCCGCGAGCAGTTGCGCGGCGGCCTTCCAGTCCTGCGTGCGCTGGACGACCTCCAGCACGTCGAAGAGGTCCTGGTCCGGTCCGGGCATCCGGACGTCCAGCAGCTCCTGGCGCACGAAGCCGTACGCCGCCGGGTCGGCCGCGTCCGGTGAACCGGGCCGGGCGAGCTGGATGCGGTTGCGGCGGCTCCGTACGAACGGACCGATGACCACGACCAGCATGCACAGCGCGATCAGGAACCAGAGAATCTCCATGTGTCCATTGTCCCGGACGCATACGGCGGTCGGCCACGGCCCGCCCTTCACGGGACTACGCTCGTTTCCCATGAGCGACCAGCACAGCTTGCACAGCTTCGAGACCCGCGCCATCCATGCGGGCAACACCGCGGATCCGCTGACCGGCGCGGTCGTCCCGCCGATCTACCAGGTGTCCACCTACAAGCAGGACGGCGTGGGCGGCCTGCGCGGCGGTTACGAGTACAGCCGCAGCGCCAATCCCACGCGCAGTGCGCTGGAGGAGAACCTCGCCGCGATCGAGGGCGGTCGGCGGGGCCTCGCCTTCGCGTCCGGACTCGCGGCGGAGGACTGCCTGCTGCGTACGCTGCTGCGCCCCGGTGACCACGTGGTGATCCCGAACGACGCGTACGGCGGCACGTTCCGGCTCTTCGCCAAGGTGGTCGAGCGGTGGGGCGTGGACTTCTCCGTGGCCGACACCTCCGACCCGGCGGCGGTGCGGACCGCGATCACCGACCGTACGAAGGTGATCTGGGTCGAGACGCCGTCGAACCCGCTGCTCGGCATCACCGACATCGCGGCCGTCGCGGACATCGCGCGCACGGCCGGCGCGAAGCTCGTCGTCGACAACACCTTCGCAAGCCCCTATCTGCAGCAGCCGATCGCGCTCGGCGCCGACATCGTCGTCCACTCGCTGACCAAGTACATGGGCGGCCACTCGGACGTCGTCGGCGGCGGACTCGTCGCGGCCGACGCCGAGGTCGGCGAGGAGCTGGCGTACCACCAGAACGCGATGGGCGCGGTCGCCGGACCGTTCGACGCGTGGCTGGTGCTGCGGGGCATCAAGACACTGCCCGTCCGGATGGACCGGCACAGCGAGAACGCGACCCGGGTCGCGGAGATGCTCACCAGGCACCCGAAGGTCGAGCAGGTCCTCTACCCCGGGCTGCCCGAGCACCCGGGCCACGAGATCGCGGCGAAGCAGATGCGGGCGTTCGGCGGCATGGTCTCGTTCCGCGTCAAGGGCGGCGAGCAGGCGGCGGTCGAGGTCTGCGACCGGGCGAAGCTCTTCACCCTCGGCGAGTCGCTGGGCGGTGTGGAGTCGCTGATCGAGCACCCGGGCCGGATGACGCACGCGTCCGTCGTGGGCTCGGCGCTGGAGGTGCCGGCTGACCTCGTCCGGCTGTCCGTGGGCATCGAGGCGGCCGACGATCTCCTGGCCGACCTGCAGCAGGCGCTCGGCTGACCCGCTCCCGACATGCCGTCAGGTCCCCGGCGCGAGCCGGGGACCTGACGTTTTCCGGACCGGCGCCGGCGCGCGTCAGCGCCGGGTCAGACGCTCGCCTTCTCGTCCTCCAGGGAGTCACGGACCATCCGACGCAGCTCGGGGCTGTCGGCGTGCTCGTGGACGGAGACGGCGTGCTCGACGGCCGCCCGTACGACTTCCTCCTCCTCACCGCTGATGGTGAGGGTGCACCCGGAGACGCTCGGGGTGTTGCGGCAATCTGCGATTTTCCTGGTCATGTCGGCCTCCTGGGCTCGTTCCATGCACCGCTGGTACCAGGATAGATCCGGACGAAGGGGTGGTCACCAGCCTTCGAGCGGCGGCGTTGTCTCGGACGGGGGGACGACCCAGGGCTGCGTCACCGTCGCCCACACGACGCAGGCGATCACCGCCGCGACCAGCAGCAGGATCCATGCCCTGCGCGCCGCCCGGTGGCGGCGCAGCCGCCGCGCGCCCTGCTCGGCCGCGCGCGGGCCGAGGCCGGGGGGAACGACGGGATGGGCGGTGTCCATCATCCGCCGGACCTCGTCCTCCTTGCGCTCGGGCCCGTTCACGACACCGGCCCCGCCGCCCGCGCCGCCCGCGCCGTCCCCGCCGCCCTCGCCGCACCTGCCGTCCCCGCCGCCCGCGCCGCTCTCATGACGCCGCCTTCAGGACGGCGCTGCGGCGCTGCGCGCGCGGGCCGCTGCGCATGGTGGCGACCGCCCGGCTGCAGATGGCCCGTACCCGGTCCGCGGGCAGGCCGATGATCGCCGCGGTCTGCTCCTCGGCCACACCCTCGTACAGGCGCAGCACGAGAATCAGACGTTCCTGCGGGGAGAGCCTGTCCAGTACGCCGCCCTGCGCCCGGTGGTGGCGCCAGGCGCTGCGGGAGAAGCGGACGGCGAGTTCCTGACGGGTGTGGTTGTACGGGTCCTCGCCGCGCAGCCGGTCCCAGTCGGCGTAGGTGCGGGCCAGAGAACCGGTCAGCAGCCGCTGCGCGTGCGGGTTGGCGGTCGCGGGCTCGGCCGTGAGCAGTGTCGCGGCGTGCAGCAGCCGGCCGGCCGCGCCCGCCACGAAGGCCTCGAATTCCTGGGCGCGGCGGCGGTCCATGGCCGAATTCCGCTCGCTCACGTCCTCATATAGTGCCCGCCGGGGGCCCTGGGTCAAGAGGTCGGCGGGGTCTCCGTCTCCCCGGCCGGCAGTCCGGCCTGCCGTACGGAGAGAGCCGTGTTGAACCGGGTGAGCAGAGTGCAGAACGATTCCCGCTCGCTCTCCGTCCAGCCGTCGGTGACCTGGGCCATCAGCTCGCGCCGCGAGTCGCGGACCTCTTCGAGCCGCGCCTGGCCGCGCGGGGACAGCTGGAGCACGACGGCACGGCCGTCCTCCGGGTGCGAGGTGCGTTTGACGAGGCCGGTGTCGACGAGCGGCGCGACCTGCCTGGTGACGGTCGAGGAGTCGATGCCCATCCCGGCGGCGAGCGCCTTGACGCCCATCGGGCCTTCGATGTCGAGGCGGTTGAGCAGCAGATACGCGGCCCGGTCCATGGAGTTGCGGACCTGACCGACTCCGCCGAGCCGTGTCTGCTCCGCCCGGCGTGCGAACAGGGCCACCTGATGCTGGAGGGCATCGAGGAGACCGGCGCCGGGGCCGCCGGGAGGTTCGGAGGAGGGGTTCCCCCGAGAGGCAGGCGCAGTGGTCGTCATGTCCTGAGAAGTGGGCATGGCTGCGGGGGCTCTCTTGTGCGGTGGTCGATTGGTGGGGGACAGAGTACGCGGCCCCGGGGCCGCGCGTACCTGCGCTGCACAATCCGGTACGGGGCCCGGCCCGGGATGCGGACGGCACGGCCCGAAGGGGCCCGAACTGCCAGACTTGACCACATGAGCTTCCGTACGTCGCAGAACCTTCCCGCCGTGATCCTCGACGACATCCGTGGGGCGCAGAAGATGCTGTCCGGCGTCGCCAGAGTCACCGCGATGGAGGGCAGCAGGCACCTGACGCACCTGGTGGGAGCGCCTGTCCACCTCAAGTGCGAGAACCTGCAGCGCACCGGCTCGTTCAAGCTCCGCGGAGCGTACGTACGCATCGCCGGCCTGCGGCCGGAGGAGCGGGCCGCGGGGGTCGTCGCGGCCTCCGCCGGCAACCACGCGCAGGGTGTGGCGCTGGCGTCGTCGCTGCTGGGCGTCCGGTCGACGGTCTTCATGCCGGTCGGCGCGCCGCTACCCAAGGTCGCCGCGACCAGGGAGTACGGGGCCGATGTCCGTATGGAGGGGCAGGTGGTGGACGAGACGCTGGCCGCCGCGGAGGAGTACGCGCGGGAGTCGGGCGCGGTCCTCATCCACCCCTTCGACCACCCGGACATCGTCGCCGGCCAGGGCACGGTGGGCCTGGAGATCCTCGAGCAGTGCCCGGAGGTGCGGACGATTCTCGTGGGGGTCGGCGGCGGCGGTCTGGTGGCCGGCATCGCGGTCGCCGTGAAGGCGCTGCGCCCCGATGTGTTGGTGATCGGCGTGCAGGCGGAGGGCGCGGCCGCTTACCCGCCGTCGCTGGCGGCCGGTCACCCGGTGTCCATCCCGACGCCGTCGACGATGGCGGACGGCATCAAGGTGGGGCGCCCCGGTGACGTGCCCTTCAAAATCATTGGCGATCTTGTCGACGACGTCCGTACGGTCTCCGAGGACGCGCTCTCCAGTGCGCTGCTGCTCTGCCTCGAGCGGGCGAAGATGGTGGTCGAGCCGGCCGGGGCGAGCACGGTCGCCGCGCTGCTGAGCGATCCGCGGTCCTTCGAGGGCCCGGTCGTCGCCCTGCTGTCGGGCGGCAACGTGGATCCGCTGCTGATGCAACGCATCCTGCGGCACGGCATGGCGGCGGCGGGCAGGTACCTGTCGCTGAGGGTGCGGCTGACGGACCGGCCGGGTGCGCTGGCAGGTCTTCTCGGCCAGTTGTCAGTGGCGGATGCCAATGTTCTCGATGTGAGCCATGTACGGACCGACCCGCGGCTCGGGCTCACGGAGGTGGAGGTGGAGCTGCACCTGGAGACGAAGGGACCCGAGCACTGCGAGGACGTCGCGGCGACGCTGCGCGCGGCGGGTTACACGGTGATGGGCTGAGGACTTCCGAGGCAGGCGGCGACGGTACGGGGCGCCTGCGGAAGACCGGCGCCCTTGTCGCGGACCCGAGGCGGGGCACGGACGCGACACATCTTGAGCAACGCGATATATCGCATTACTGTGTGGGGTCTGCATGGTCCCGCCAGGCCCGTCGGGGGGCGGGCAAAGAGTCTTGAGCGCGGAAACCCATTCATCTGTCACCCTGGGAGACCTCTATGCCAGGCGCCATCTACGCCGAAGGTCTTGTGAAGACCTTCGGCGATGTAAGGGCACTGGACGGCGTCGATCTCGACGTCCCCGAAGGCACGGTCCTGGGACTTCTCGGCCCCAACGGCGCCGGCAAGACCACGACCGTTCGTGTACTGACCACCCTGCTCCAGCCCGACAGCGGCTCCGCCGTCGTCGCCGGCATCGACGTCCTCAAGCACCCCAACGAGGTGCGCAGGTCCATCGGCCTGTCCGGCCAGTTCGCCGCGGTCGACGAGTACCTGACCGGCCGTGAGAACCTCCAGATGGTCGGGCAGCTCTACCAGTTGAGCGCGCGCGACGCGAAGGCGCGGGCCGTCCAGCTGCTCGAGCGCTTCAACCTGGCCGACGCCGCGGACCGCCCCGCCAAGACCTACTCCGGGGGTATGCGCCGCAGGCTCGACCTGGCCGCGGCCCTGGTCGTCTCCCCGCCCGTGATGTTCATGGACGAGCCGACGACCGGACTCGACCCGCGCAACAGGCAGCAGTTGTGGGAGGTCATCGAGGAGCTGGTCGCCGGCGGCACGACCCTGCTGCTCACCACGCAGTACCTCGAGGAGGCCGACCGCCTCGCACACGACATCTGCGTCATCGACCACGGCAAGGTCATCGCCCGCGGCACGTCGGACCAGTTGAAGGCGCGCACCGGCGGCGAGCGCGTCGAGGTCGTGGTGCACGAGCCCGAGCAGATCGCCCCGGCCCGAGAGGTGCTCACCGGCTACGGCAAGGGCGAGGTCGCCGTCGCCGAGCACACCCGCAAGCTCACGATCCCCGTCGCGGGCGGCGCCAAGCTGCTCGCGGAGGTCATCCGCGACCTCGACGCCCGGGGCGTGGAGATCGACGACATCGGCCTGCGCCGCCCGACCCTCGACGACGTCTTCATCTCGCTGACCGGCCACGCGGCAGAGGCCGCGGAGGGCAACGGCGAGGACGGGGGCGACGGCTCCGGCCACAGGCCCAGGAAGGAGAGCGCGAAGTGAGCGTCACAACGGATGCCGCCCCGATCGCGGCGCCCCGCCCACGGGGCGGCATCGGGCAGTCGGTCACCGACTCACTGGTCGTGGCCAAGCGCAATCTGATCAGGATGATGCGCATCCCCGAGATGGTCATCTTCGGCCTCGTCCAGCCGATCATGTTCGTCGTGCTCTTCACGTACGTCTTCGGTGGTTCCATCGCGGTCGGCGGCTCCACGACGGCCGCCGACTACCGCGAATTCCTGATGGCGGGAATCTTCGCCCAGACCGTCACCTTCGCGACGGCCGGCGCGGGCGCGGGCATCGCCGACGACATGCACAAGGGCCTCATCGACCGGTTCCGGTCGCTCCCCATGGCCCGGGGCGCCGTCCTCACCGGCCGCACGCTCGCCGACCTCGTGCAGACCGCGCTCACCCTCGTGGTCCTCGCGGTGGTCGCGCTGATCGTCGGCTGGCGGGTGCACGAGAACATCGGCAAGGTGCTGCTCGGTTTCCTGCTGCTCCTGCTGCTCGGCTACGCCTTCTCGTGGATCGGGGCGCTGATCGGTCTCACGGTGCGCACCCCCGAGGCGGCCACCTCCGGTGGACTGATCTGGCTCTTCCCGCTGACGTTCGTCTCCAACGCCTTCGTGGACGCCAACAACATGCCCGGCTTCCTGCGGCACATCGCCGAGTGGAATCCGTTCAGCGCCACCGTGCAGGCGTGCCGCGAACTGTTCGGCAATCTGCCGCCCGGCTTCGAGGCCGCTGACGCGTGGCCGATGCAGCACCCGATCCTGGCGTCGGTGCTGTGGTCGGTGCTGATCCTGGTGATCTTCCGGACCCTCGCGGTCCGCAAGTACCGCTCCGCCGCCGCCTGACAGCACGAGGAAGGGGCCGGACCGCGTCACGCGGTCCGGCCCCTTCCTGCGTATGCGCGTCGCCCGCGGCTCAGCCGGAGTACGGCTTGGCCGCGAGGATCTTCACCGAGGCGGACCTGCCGTTCGGCAGCTCGTACTCGGCGTCGTCGCCGACCTTCTTGCCGTTCACGCCGACGCCCAGCGGCGACTGCGGCGAGTAGGTCTCGATGTCGGAGCTCGCGTACTCGCGGGACGCCATCAGGAACGTCAGGGTGTCGTTCTCGTCGCCGTCGAACGCGATCGTGACGACCATGCCGGGCTCGACGACGCCGTCGTCGGCAGGGGCCTCGCCGACCTTCGCCTTGTCCAGGAGCTGGGTCAGCTGGCGCACACGGAGCTCCTGCTTGCCCTGCTCCTCCTTGGCCGCGTGGTACCCGCCGTTCTCCCGCAGGTCCCCCTCCTCACGCGCTGCCTCGATCTTCTTGGCGATCTCGGTGCGCGCGGGACCAGACAGGTACTCCAGCTCGGCCTTGAGCTGGTTGTACGCCTCCTGGGTAAGCCAGGTGACGTTGTCGCTGGTCTGGGTCACAGGTGCTCCTCGTAGGTACTGGGAATACAAAGCATCGCCCTACCAAGAAGGATGTGCCTCCATGGGCGGGCGAAACCACGAGCCTAACAATTCCGGCGGGAAAGGGGGAGGAGATAAGCCCTCGAAGATGAGAAGGGCCAGCTCAGCGGCGTGTGCGGGGTGTCACGCGGCGTTGCAGCCGATGAGTTCCGCGGCCGTGGCCTGCCGGGTCGTACGGATCTTCACGACCTCGTCGATACGGCTCTCGCCCCGCTGTTCGATCCGCACGTCGAGCCGGCCGACCTCGCCGCCGTCCTCCGCGAGGGCACGCAGCATGCAGCTGCCCGTGGCCTGCGCGTCCTTGCGGACCTCGAGATGCACCTGGACCTCGTCGGCGCCCTCCGAGACGTCGAACTTGATCACTTCGGCGCTGATCGCCGTACCGGCGACGTAGTCGTACCCGAACCAGCTCACCAGACCGAGCATGCCCGCTCCGAGCACGGCCCCCACGATCTTCAGCCTGCGGTCCGCGCGCTCGTCCGCCGAGCGCCCGTAGCGCCCCTCCGGGAGCTTCTCGCCGACAGCCGCCATGATCGTTCCTTTCGAGAGCCGGAGGCAGGAATTTTCCGTCCGCCGATTCGGTCACTATAGAAGTTGCACGACGCGACTATTCATTGAGGATCGAGTCTTGACTGAGCAGCTGCGACTGATGGCCGTGCACGCCCACCCCGACGACGAGTCGAGCAAGGGCGCGGCGACGATGGCCAAGTATGTGTCCGAGGGGGTGGACGTGCTGGTCGTGACCTGCACGGGAGGCGAGCGCGGCTCCATCCTCAATCCCAAGCTCCAGGGCGATGCCCATATCGAGGAGAACATCCACGAGGTCCGCAGGAAGGAGATGGACGAGGCCCGGGAGATTCTCGGCGTCAAGCAGGAGTGGCTCGGCTTCGTCGACTCCGGCCTGCCGGAGGGCGACCCGCTGCCGCCGCTGCCCCAGGGCTGCTTCGCCCTCGAGGACATCGACAAGGCGGCCGGCGAGCTGGTGCGCAAGATCCGTGACTTCCGTCCGCAGGTCATCACGACCTACGACGAGAACGGCGGCTACCCGCACCCCGACCACATCATGACCCACAAGATCTCGATGGTGGCGTTCGAGGGCGCGGCCGACGCGGAGAAGTTCCCGGAGTCCGAGTACGGGCCGGTCTTCCAGCCGCAGAAGCTCTACTACAACCAGGGCTTCAACCGGCCCCGCACCGTCGCGCTCCACGAGGCGCTGCTGGAGCGTGGCCTCGAGTCGCCGTACGGGGAGTGGCTGGAGCGCTGGAAGGAGTTCCAGCGCGAGGAGCGGACGCTGACCACGTACGTACCGTGCGCCGAGTACTTCGAGACCCGTGACCGGGCGCTGATCGCGCACGCCACGCAGATCGACCCCGAGGGCGGCTGGTTCCGCGTCCCGATGGCGATCCAGCAGGAGGTCTGGCCGACGGAGGAGTACGAGCTGGCGAAGTCGCTCGTCGATACCTCCCTCCCCGAGGACGACCTCTTCGCGGGCATCCGCGACAATGCCTGACATGAGCGCAAGCGCAAACCTCGCAATGACTCACATGGCCACCCTTGCCAAGGAGCTCGACGAGAACAAGGTCACCCCCGGTGTCCTGGGCTTTCTCGTCTTCGCGGCGCTGGCGGTGGGCGTGTGGGCCCTGATGAAGTCCATGAACCGCCACATGGGTCGTGTGAACTTCGAGGAGGAGCCGGAGCCGGAGACGGCCGGCGCCTCCAAGAAGCAGGCCGGCGGCTCGGCGGCCTAGGGGGCCGTACGTCGTTGCCGGCGTGACTCCGCGGCACCGGGTGCTGCCGTGGAGTCACGCTGTGCGCCGTACCCGATCTCCCCGGTGACGCCCGCCCGGCCGCCGTCAGGTACGGGCCCGCTCTCCGGATCGCGTCCCGGAGCAGGCCGCCCGACCGTCCGGCTCGCCGACCCGTACTCCGCCTGCCGCCGGACCCGGTGCTCACACGCCGTCCGGCACCGCGTACCCCGGCACCGACGGCCACCGCACCGTCAGCACCACCGAGTCCTCCTCGGCGACCCACGAGTGGTCGACGCCCCGCCCCCACACCGCATAGTCGCCCTGCTCCACGAGCAGGACGTCCCGGCCGGGGAGGCGGACCCGGAAGCGGCCGCTGATCAGCACGAGCAGCGCCGTCCGCCGTTCACCCCGCACCCACAGCGCCCGCTCGTCACCGCGTGGGTGGACGCCCCACTTGATCTCCACGGCCTCACTGTGCCGAGCGTCGCCGGCGTCCTTGAAGTGCCCGAGCAGCCAACCCCGGTCCAGCGCCGCGTCCTTGCCCGCGTTGCCCGTGTACACGCCGTCGTGGTCGTTCATCCGGGCGACGCTACCGTCCGCCGGCACGGAGGCGGCTCCGTGGACGCGGGCGGGTGCCGGCGGCCACCACCGCCACGGTCACCGCTCGAAGGTGGCGAGGCAGGAGCGGACGAAGTCCTGGAGAGCCGGACCGGTGGCCGAGGACGGGGGCCAGGCGACACCGACGTGGGAGGGGGAGAGGCCGGTGACCGGGCGGTAGGTGACGCCGGGGCGGGGATAGAAGCGGGCGGAGGCCGCGGGCGTGAGGCTGACGCCGTGGCCGCCCGCGATCGCCGCCAGCCACTCGTCCGTGTTGCGGGCGACGGCGCCGATCCGGGCGGTGCGGCCGTCGTCGGTGTCGTCGCCGACCCAGAAGTCCCGCCACCTCCCGGTTTCCGGCGGGGCCGCCACGAACGGCTCGTCGCGCAGCCGGTCGAACGGCACCTCGTCCAGCGCGGCCAGCGGATGGGCGTCCCACAGGGCGACCCAGCGCGGCTCGGTGAAGAGGACCTCGACACGGAAGGCGTCGTCGCCGGGGAACGGCACGCGGACCAGCGCCGCGTCGACCACGCCGTCGGCGAGGCCCGCGGACGGGTCGGTCCAGTCGGTGTGCCGCAGGGCGACCTGCCAGTCCGGGCGGCGGCGCGCGAACTCCGCGAGGATCGTCTGCGTCGACTCGTTGGCTGCGCTCGCGACGAAACCGACCCGCAGGACACGGGCCTCCCGCCCCGCCGCGCCCTGGGTTTCGCGGACCGCCCGGTCCCAGTGGGACAGCACTCCGGCCGCCTCGCCGGCCAGAGCGCGGCCCGCTTCGGTGAGTCGCATTCCGGCGCGGGAGCGGGTGAACAGCGAAGCACCCAGCAGTGTCTCCAACTGCCTGATCTGCTTGGTCAGAGTCGGCTGCGCCACGAAGAGCCGCTCGGCGGCGCGCGTCAGATTCCCCTCCTCGGCCACGGCGGTGAAGGAGCGCAGCAACCGGGTGTCGATGTCCATGCCGCCAGGTTATGGAAACGGCTATTGGACGCGCTCACGGCGGCTCGTCAGGGTTGATGTCACGGGGCGTCAGCGCCCCTCCTTCGCCCTCCTCCCGTCCGCCTGGAGTCCGGTCATGTCCACGGCCTACGTCGTCCTCACCCTCCTCGCCGCCGCCACCAGCGGCTACTCGGCGGCCAACCATCTGATCCGCCCCCGGTGGATTATCGACAACCTGACGAGCTACGGAGTGCCGCTCACCTGGGTCCCCGCGCTGGGTCTCCTCAAAGGGGCCGGTGTGCTCGGGCTGCTGATCGGCCTCGGATGGGGCCCGATCGGCGTCGCGGCGTCCGTGGGGCTGATCCTGTACTACGCGGGTGCGATGCTCGTGATCGCACGCTCGGGCCGGTGGGCCCATCTGGTCGCCCCCCTGCCGTTCCTCCTGCTGGTCGCCGCGTCCCTGGTGCTGGGCCCGGGGACGGCCTGAGCGGACGGGCCTGAACGACGGCCTGAACGGACGGCCACAACCAACGGACGGCCTCGACCAACGGACGGCGCCGTCCCGCCCGGCGAGGGCCCGCGCGCGTCAGGGCGGTTCCGGCCGGACGCCTCGCCTCAGCCGACCGGGACGCCCATGACCTCCCGCGCGTGCCGGTTCGGCACCAGGCCCAGGGACCAGGCCTGCCAGCCGTCCTCGAGGCGGACACCGCGGTCGAGCATCACCGCCAGGGTCTCCGCGCAGTCCTCCACCTTCGCGTCGCGCGACGGGTGCCCGGCGGCCAGCAGCCGGGTCAGCTCCTCCTGGGCCACCACGGTGCCGATCTCGGTTCCGCCGGGCGAGGCGTACGGCAGGAGGGTGCAGCGAAGGAAGCGGGCCCAGTCGGCGCCGCGTTCGTCGCCGTACGAGGCGAACAGGGCGGCCGACTCGTCGCACAGCTCCAGCGCCTGCGCGGCCCGGTTGTTCCCGGCGTCGATCATCGCGAGCTCCAGGCAGGTCCATGCCTGCCCGTGGGCGACGCCGATGCGGGCGAAGTCGGAGCGGGCGTCGACGAGGAGCTGCCGGGCGAAGCCCGAGTTGCGCAGGCTGCCCGTCCGGGCCGCGAGCTGGTCGCGGGTGACCCGGCCCGAGTGGTGCCGGGCGCAGGCCAGCCCGTACACGTCCCTCATGCGGGAGAACATGGTGCGTGCGCGTTCCAGTTCGCGTACCGCCTGGTCGCGGTCGCCGGTCTCCTCCAGGGCCTGGCCGAGGTAGTACAGGGTCCAGGCCTCGCCCCGCGCGTCCTCGTTCTCGCGGTGCCGGGCCAGGGCGTGGCGCAGTTCGTCGAGGGCGGGGGCCGGGTCGCCGTCGACCAGTCCGGCCCGTGCGAGCTGGGTCAGCGCCCAGGCCTCCCCGCGGCCGTCGCGGGTGCGGCCGTACAGGTCGAGCGCGGCCCGGAGTTCCGACCGCGCGCCCGGTACGTCGCCCATGCGCAGACACACCTGGCCCCGGTGGTACAGCGTCCACGCCTCGCCGTGCAGGGACTCGCCCTCGCGGTGCAGCGCCAGCGCCGCCTCCAGCAGCCGCAGCGCCTTCGCGAGGTTCGAACGGTCGCGTTCCACGGCGGCGAGGGCGTGCAGCGACCAGGCCCTGTCCTCCGCCTGCTCGGGCGAGGACTGGAGCTCGATCGCCTCGTTCAGCTTGGCCGCGGCCTCGGCGAGATTGCCCTGGTGGTGCAGCGTGATCCCGAGCGAGCACAGCGCGAGCGCCGCACCGGCGTCCTGATGGGCCTCGCGGTACAGGCCGACCACCGACGACAGCGTCGTGCGCGCCGTGTCCAGCTCACCGAGCTGCCGGGCGGCGATACCCGTGCGCCAGCGCACCGACCGCTCCAGCAGCCCCTGGTCCACGGCCTGCGTGAGCTCGCTGATCTCGCCCAGCCGGTACAGGTCGCCGCGCAGCAGGCAGTAGTCGCACAGTGCGCCGAGCAGCCGGAGCACGGCCTGCTGGTCCACGCCCTCGGCGTTCCGCAGCGCCGACGTGATGAAGCTCGACTCGTCGTCCAGCCAGCGCAGTGCCGACTCGAGCGAGGGGAAGCCGTACGCCCCGAACTGCCCGGCCCGGGTGGACATCTTCCCGTCGACCATTCGGATCACGGCGCCGGCCAGCTCCGCGTAGTTGTGGATCAGCCGTTCCTGCGCGGCGGCGCGGTCGGCGGCGTCCTCCTCGTCCAGCAGCCGGGCCCTGGCGAAGACGCGGACCACGTCGTGCAGCCGGTAGCGCGACGACCTCACACGGTCGATCAGGCCGGCCTGCCCGAGCACCCCCAGCAGTCGTTTCGCCTCCTTCTCGTCGGTGGCCAGCAGCGCCGCCGCGGCGGCCGGGCCGAGTGACGCACGGCCCGCCAGCGCGAGGCGGCGCAGCAGCCGCCGTGCCGACTCGGACTGGTCCGTGTAGCGCAGCCACAGGGCCCGCTCGACCGGATCCACCGGCCCGTAGGCGCCGAGGTCCGCCGCCAGACGGTCCGCGGAGCGCTCGCCGAGCGAGGAGCCCGCGATCCGCAGCGCCAGCGGCAGCCCGCCGCACAACTGTCCGATGTCGTCGGTCGACTGCGCGTCGTACGGTCCCAGGGACGGCTCCGCCGCGGCGGCGCGCAGCAACTCCTCCGCACCCGCCGGGTCCAGTGCCTCCACGGGCAGCTGATGGACCCTGGCCGGGATGTCGTCGGGCAGGTCGAGCGGGGCGCGGGCGGTCACCAGCACCAGGCTGTCCGACCGCTGCGGCACCAGCGTGCGCACCTGGGCCGCGTCGGTCGCGTCGTCGAGCACCACCGTCACCGGCAGTCCGGTCAGGTGCTGGTGGTACAGCTCGCCGAGCCGCCGCACCTGCTGCTCGTCCGAGGAGCGTTCCCTGAACAGCAGTTGTTCGCGGGGCGCGCCCAGCCGGTTCAGCAGGTGCAGCAGCGCGTCGCGGGTCGGCAGCGGCTGCTCGCCCTCACCTCGCAGGTCCACCACGCACGCACCGCGGAACAGGTCCTTCAGGTGGTGCGCGGCCCGTACCGCGAGTGTCGTGCGTCCCGAGCCCTGAGCGCCGTGCAGCACCACCACGACCGGAAGGGTCTGCGTCGCCGCGCGTGCGGCGTGCACCCACTGGGTGATCCGCGCCATCTGCTCCCTGCGGCCGGCGAAGGGCTCCTCGGGCTGCGGGAGATGGCCGAAGGACTGCTCCAGCACGGACCGGCGGCGTGCGGCGGCGGACCGGTCGGCGCCGCGCAGCTGCGGCGACACGGCCGCCTTCTTGGCGGCGTGCGGCCGGGTCGAGGCGGCGAGCATCCGCTGCTGGTCGAGGAACGGGCGTATGCCCCGTACCTCCAGCGCCGTCAGCCACTGCAGCCGCAACTGCTCCGTACCGCCCGGCTGGGCGAGCGCGCCCGCCCTGCGGTGGGCGGCGGGCCAGTGGGAGGCGGTCACCTTGGCGACGGTCGTCGCCGCCCCTGCGACGGCGACGACGGCACCGGCGCCGAGGGCGGTGCCGGGCGCCGTCCCGAGGGCGACGTCCGCGCCGAACGCCGCGACGGCCGCGACGGCGGTGACCACGGCGGGCGTTCCGATGTTCTTCCGGTTCAGCCGCTCGGACAGCGGCCGCTGCTCGGCCTCGGTCTCCGCCAGGGCCTGCTCGTACGCGGCGTACTCCTCGCCGGCGCTCGCCGCCATCCCGTCCAGGGCGGCCCGCCCCCGGGCGAGCAGGGTCCCCGCGTCGGAGCTGCCGCCCGACCGCCGTACCTCCTCCTCGACCGCCCGCCCCAACAGCCTTTCCGCTTCGGCCCGGTGGCTGTCCCTCATGCGCGTCCCCCGTCCCCCTGGAAAACCCGGATTCTGTGTTCGCTACCCAGATGTCGCGTCGTCAAGTGTCGTGGCGCCGTGGAGGATGTGCGAGGGGTTCCGGCGGCGGGGCAGGTGAGCGGGGTGTCACACTGGCGGTTCTTCCGGGATTCCGGGACGCCGGGATCCGGGCCGTGCGAGGGGGACCGGGATGGGTCTGGTGATCGAGAGCCGGGCGTCGGAGCTGCCGTACATCGAGCGTGTGTGGCGCAGCCGGAGCGACGACGTCGCCCGGATGATGTCGGTCGCGACGTCCCACTGGGAGCTGGTGTTCTGGGAGCACCGGGGCAGGACGCAGGCCGCCGTGCTGGGCCCGGAGCCGAGGGCGTCCCGGGCAGCGGTGCCCGAGGACGCCGTCTTCTTCGGGATCAGTTTCGCGCTGGGCACGTCGATGCCGCACATCCCCGTCAGCAGCCTGGTGGGCGGCAACGCGGAGCTTCCCGACGTGACACGGCGTTCGCTGTGGCTGAAGGGTTCGGCCTGGCATGTTCCGGACTACGACAACGCGGAGGCGTTCGCCCTGCGGATGGTGCGCGAGGGGATCGTGGACCAGGACCCGATCGTGCCCGCCGTGATCGGCGGCGCCCGCCCGGACGTCTCACCACGCACGCTGCAGCGGCGCTTCGTCGCGGCGACCGGCCTGACGCAGGGCGCCGTCCGGCAGATCCAGCGCGCGCGGGAGGCGGCGGTACTGGTGCGGGAGGGGGTGCCGGCCCAGGACGTCGTCCACCGGCTGGGGTACTTCGACCAGCCGCACCTGGCACGGTCCTTGAGCCGGTACATCGGCCGGACCGCCACTCGGCTGAGTTCACCGCAGGGCGCGGAGCCGCTGTCGCTTCTGTACAAGCCCTGAGCCCCGGCCCGGCCTAGTGTTCACGACGTGGCCGGCAAAGGCGGCCCGCCCCGGCCGCGGCGCCGTCACGGCCGGGACGGACAGCGGACTCCGCACTCATCGGGCTCCGCTCATCATGGAGGAATCATGCGCAAGGTTGTCTCGGGTCTGTTCGTCTCGCTCGACGGTGTCGCGCAGGCCCCGAACGAGTGGCAGTTCGCGTTCGACGAGGAGATGGGCGCGGCGCTGAGCAACACGCTGGAGACCGCGGACACGATCCTGCTGGGCCGGGTGACGTTCGCCGAGTGGGCCGGGTACTGGCCCACCGTGACCAGCGGCGAGGACGCCGGCTTCGCCAAGTGGATCAACGAGTCGCCGAAGTACGTGTTCTCGTCGACGCTGGACAGCGTCGACGACTGGGCGAACAGCACCCTGGTCGAGGGCGATCTCGTGACCGCGGTCAACGAGCTCAAGTCGGGCGAGGGCAAGGACATCACCGTCGCCGGGAGTCCGACGCTGGTGCGCTCGCTGCTGGAGCAGGACCTGCTGGACGAGCTGGTGCTGCTGATCCACCCGGTGGTGGCCGGCGAGGGCCGCAGGAAGCTGTTCACCGACGACATCGCGATGAAGAAGCTGGAGCTGGTGAGCGCCGAGCCGACCAGCAGCGGCGTGATCATCGCGACCTACCGCCCGGTGCGCTGACAGGGCGCGGGCCGGGCGGGCGGGCCCGCGTACGGGCTCGGAGCGTGCCGGGGCCGACCTCGACCGCGAGGGGCGCCACCGCCTTCACGCCCGTGAACCCGTCCCCGCCCCGGTGGACGCGGGCCGCCGGACCGAGGACGTACGTACAGGCCCGGGCAGGCGCCGCCCGCCCGCAGTGTCCCTGCACTTGGGCGGCAAGGCCGACACGGCCCGGCCGTGCCGCGTGGGCAGCGCCGTGTGCCGTACGCAAGGATTGGGGCATGGCGAACCGACTTGCGCAGGCCACGTCCCCCTACCTCCTCCAGCACGCCGACAACCCGGTCGACTGGTGGCAGTGGGAACCCGGTGCCTTCGAGGAGGCGCGGCGGCGCAACGTGCCCGTGTTCCTGAGCGTGGGATACAGCTCCTGCCACTGGTGCCACGTCCTCGCGCACGAGAGTTTCGAGGACGCGGAGACCGCCGCGTACATGAACGAGCACTTCGTCAGCGTCAAGGTCGACCGGGAGGAGCGGCCGGACGTCGACGCCGTCTACATGGAGGCCGTGCAGGCGGCGACCGGACAGGGCGGCTGGCCCATGTCCGTGTGGATGAACGCCGACGGGGAGCCGTTCTACTTCGGCACCTACTTCCCGCCGGAGCCGCGCCACGGCATGCCGTCGTTCCGGCAGGTGCTGGAGGGCGTCGCCGCCGCGTGGACCGACCGGCGGGAGGAGGTCGGCGAGGTCGCGCGGAAGATCACCAGGGACCTGGCCGGGCGCTCGCTGGCGGTCGGCGGCGCGGGTGTGCCCGGTGAGGACGAGCTGGCGCAGGCGCTGCTCGGGCTGACCAGGGACTACGACGAGCGGCACAAGGGCTTCGGCGGGGCGCCCAAGTTCCCGCCGTCGATGGTGCTGGAGTTCCTGCTGCGCCACCATGCGCGCACAGGGGCCGAGGGCGCGCTGGAGATGGCGGCGGACACCTGCGAGGCGATGGCGCGCGGCGGGATCTACGACCAGCTCGCGGGCGGGTTCGCCCGCTACTCGGTGGACCGGGAGTTCACGGTTCCCCACTTCGAGAAGATGCTCTACGACAATGCCCTGCTGTGCCGCGTATACGCCCACCTGTGGCGGGCCACCGGCAGCGATCTGGCCAAGCGGGTCGCGCTGGAGACCGCGGACTTCATGGCGCGTGAACTGCGCACGGCCGAGGGCGGTTTCGCGTCCGCGCTGGACGCCGACAGCGACACGCCGGACGGTGGTCACGCCGAGGGCGCGTTCTACGTGTGGACGCCGGCGCAACTGCGCGAGGTGCTCGGCGAGGCGGACGGCGCGCGGGCGGCGGAGCTCTTCGGGGTGACGGAGGAGGGCACTTTCGAGGAGGGCGCTTCGGTCCTGCGACTCCCGCGCGGCGAGGCCGATCCCGAGCTCAGGGAGCGGCTCCTGGCAGCCCGCGAGGAGCGTCCGCGGCCCGGCCGGGACGACAAGATCGTGGCCGCCTGGAACGGGCTCGCGATCGCCGCGCTCGCCGAGACCGGGGCGTACTTCGACCGGCCGGATCTCATCGAGCGGGCCATCGAGGCGGCGGACCTGCTGGTCCGGGTGCACATGGACTTCTCGGCCGGCGGCGTACGCCTCGCCCGTACGTCCAAGGACGGCATCGCGGGTGCCAACGCGGGTGTGCTGGAGGACTACGCGGACGTCGCCGAAGGCTTCCTCGCCCTGGCGGCGGTCGGCGGAGAGGGCACCTGGCTGGAGTTCGCCGGCTTTCTGCTGGACATGGTCATCGACCGGTTCACCGCCGAGGGCGGCGCGCTGTACGACACGGCGCACGACGCCGAGCAGTTGATCCGCCGCCCGCAGGATCCGACGGACAACGCCGCCCCCTCGGGCTGGTCGGCTGCCGCCGGGGCTCTGCTGCTGTACGCGGCGCACACCGGCTCGGAGGCCCATCGCACCGCCGCCGAGGGGGCGCTCGGCGTGGTGAAGGCGCTCGGGCCGCGGGCGCCGCGGTTCATCGGGTGGGGGCTCGCGGTCGCGGAGGCGCTGCTCGACGGTCCCCGCGAGGTGGCGGTCGTCGGCCGGCCGGGCGATCCGGCGGCACGGGAACTGCATCTGACGGCGCTCATGAGCACGGCGCCGGGAGCGGCGGTCGCCGTGGGGGAACCGGACAGTGACGAATTCCCGTTGCTGCGGGACCGCCCTTTGGTGAACGGCAGTTCGGCCGCGTACGTATGCCGCGGTTTCGTGTGCGATTCACCCACCACAGACGCATCAGAACTTGACCGGAAACTCACCGACTGAGGCCGGAACAGGTGAATTTATCCGTCGGCCGCCGGAACGAAATCCTCCGCCTCTATTGTCCTGAACGCACAAGTGTTGGCGCGCGTACTGGGGAGTGACGCGCGCGGGGGAAGTACGTGCCGCCGGCCAGGGGGGTCCTGCCGCGGCGCATGGGCAGGGGGACCATTTCATGCTGTTATCGCTGTTCGTTGCTGCCATCTCCATGGCGCTCTTCTGGATGGCGGCGTTCACTCTGTGGTGGCAGATGCACGCCTGGCGCACGCCGGAGACGCTCGCGGCGACCCGCTTCGACCGTCCGGAAGGCGGCGTCGGGCTGTCCTTCTCGCTGCTGCTGCCGGCCCGCCACGAGCAGGCGGTGCTGGAGCACACCATCGAGCGCCTGCTGGAGTCCAGCCACTCCAACTTCGAGATCATCGTGATCGTCGGCCACGACGATCCGGAGACGGCCGCGGTCGCCGAGCGCGCGGCCGCCCGCGACCCCGTGAGGGTGCGGGTCATCACCGACACCCACGAGACCAAGAACAAACCGAAGGCGCTCAACACCGCGCTGCCGCACTGCCGCGGCGACGTCGTCGGTGTCTTCGACGCGGAGGACCAGGTCCATCCCGAGCTGCTGGCCCACGTCGACCACGCCTTCACCTCCACCGGCGCCGACGTGGTCCAGGGCGGGGTGCAGCTGATCAACTTCCACTCCAGCTGGTACAGCCTCCGCAACTGCCTCGAGTACTTCTTCTGGTTCCGCAGCAGGCTCCATCTGCACGCGCAGAAGGGCTTCATCCCGCTCGGCGGCAACACGGTCTTCGTCCGTACGACGGTGCTGCGCGAGGCGGACGGCTGGGACCCGAACTGCCTCGCAGAGGACTGCGACCTGGGCGTGCGGCTGTCGTCCGTCGGCAAGCGGGTCGTCGTCGCGTACGACAGCGACATGGTCACCCGGGAGGAGACCCCGGGCACCCTGATGAGCCTGCTCAAACAGCGCACCCGCTGGAACCAGGGTTTCCTGCAGGTCTACCGCAAGAAGGACTGGAAGCAGCTGCCGGGACGCGGGCAGCGCATGCTGGCCCGCTACACCCTGATGACGCCGTTCCTTCAGGCGTACTCGGGTCTGGTCATTCCGCTCAACGTCGCGGTCGCGCTGTTCCTCGACGTCCCGGTCGGCATCGCCATCGTGACGTTCCTGCCGCTGATCACGGCGATGGTCACCTTCGTCTTCGAGATCGTCGGACTGCACGACTTCGGCAAGCAGTACGGGCTGAAAGTCAGGTTCGTCCACTATCTGAAGCTCATCGTCGGCGGCCCCTTCTACCAGGTCCTGCTCGCCGGCGCCGCCGTGCGCGCGGTGTGGCGGGAGCAGCGCGGCCAGAACGAGTGGGAACTGACCAGCCATGTCGGCGCGCACCTCACCGAGGTGACGGAGACCAGAGAGGACGCCCGCCGGTGACGACGACACTGCCTCCGGCCCCGGAGGCCACCGAACCGGCGGCGGCCGTCCCCGGTGACCGGACGGCCGCCGCCGGCACCGCACCGGTGCGTGTGCGCCCGGTCGTCCGGTTCCGCGGCTCGCGGCCCGACCTGCTGCTGTGCGGTGTGCTGCTCATCGTGATCCTGCTCGTCCAGGGCTGGAACATCACCCGCTTCCCGACGCTCAGCGACGACGAGGGGACCTATCTCGCCCAGGCCTGGGCGGTCCAGCAGGGCGACGGCCTCGCCCACTACACGTACTGGTACGACCATCCGCCGCTCGGCTGGATCCAGATCGCGTTCCTGACCTGGCTGCCCTCGCTGATCGCGCCCGAGACGATGAACGTCGCCTCCATGCGCTTCGCCATGCTCGCGGTCAGCGCCGCGTGCGCGGTGCTGCTGTACGTACTGGCGCGACGGTTGTTCCTGCCACGCTGGGCGGCCGGCCTTGCGATGGCGCTCTTCGGTCTGTCACCGCTGTCGGTGGTGCTGCAGCGCGAGATCTTCCTCGACAACATCGCCGTGATGTGGATGCTGTTGGCGTTCTGTCTGGCGGCGTCACCCAACCGGCATCTGTGGCACCACTTCGCCGCGGGGCTCACCGCCGCTGTCGCCGTGCTCACGAAAGAGACGATGCTGGTGGTGCTGCCGGCGCTGCTGGTGACGATGTGGCGGCACAGTCACCGTGACACCCGGAAGTTCGCGGTGACCGGTGCGATCACGGCGTGCGCGCTGATCGGCCTCTCGTACCCGCTCTTCGCGCTGCTCAACAACGAGTTGTTCCCCGGCGAGGGGCATGTGTCGCTGATCGACGGCATCACCTACCAGATGAGCCGCGAGGGCTCCGGCTTCATCCTCGACGACGGCTCCGGTTCCAACGGGGTGCTCCGCTCCTGGCTCTACTACGACACCGTGCTGCCGGTCGGCGGGCTGGCCGGCGCCGCGCTGCTGCTGCTCACGCTGCGCTGGTCCGTCACGGCGCGGGCACTGGCGGGGCCGGCGCTGGTGGTGGCGATCCTCGCGGTCGTCGCGATGCGCCCGTCGGGATACCTCCCGGCGATGTACGTGATCCAGGCGCTTCCGTTCCTCGCCCTGGTCCTGGCGGCCGCCGCGGCGAGCGTGGCCCACGCGGTGCTCCGCAGGCCGCTCGGCCGCGGCCCGGCCACCGGGCGGCTCCGGCCCGGTCCGGCGGACGGGCACGTTCCGCCGCAGCGGACGACCGGGCACGACCAAGACCCTCCGGTGAACGGGGAGCAGGGTCCGGGGCGCGGCCCCGGCGAGGGGAGCCGTGTCCGGGGCGCTGTCCGACCGGTCCTGGCCACCCTTCTCGCGCTCGCTGCCACCGTGTACGTCGCACCCCGCTGGTACGACGGCAACCGTGCCGCACTCACCGCCGACGCCAACGCCCCCTACCGGGCGGCCGCGGCCTGGATGCAGAGCGAGGTCGACGACCCGGCGAGAACCCGCGTACTGGTCGACGACGCCCTCTGGCTGGATCTCGTCCACGACGGTTTCGAACCCGGCACCGGGGCGATCTGGTTCTACAAGGCGGACCTCGATCCCGCCGTCACGAAGACCATGCCGCGCGGCTGGCGGGACATCGACTACGTCGTGTCGTCACCGACCGTACGGCGCGACGCCGTGGACCTGCCCAACGTCAGGGCCGCGCTGGAGCATTCGACGCCGGTCGCCGTCTTCGGCGAGGGCGAGGACCGCATCGAGATCCGCCGGATCAGCCCCGTTGGAGGCGAGTTGTGACCACCCCCCGTACGGGCGCCGAGGAACTCGGCGATCCGGAGCTGAGCGCTTCCCAGGTGGCGGAACCCGGCGCCGTCACCATCGTCGTCCCGACCTTCAACGAGTCCGGCAACATCCGTGAACTGCTGCGCAGACTCACCGAGTCGGTGCCCGCCAGGCTGCCCTGCGAGGTCCTGTTCGTCGACGACTCCACCGACGACACACCGGACGTCATCCGCAGCGCCGCGCAGGACTGCCCGTTCCCGGTCGACGTACTGCACCGGGACACCCCGGCCGGCGGGCTCGGCGGGGCGGTCGTCGAGGGAATACGGCAGGCCGGCTCCGACTGGATCGTGGTCATGGACGCCGATCTGCAGCACCCTCCCGCTCTCGTACCGGACCTGGTCGCGGCGGGGGAGCGTTCGGGCGCGGATCTCGTCGTGGCCAGCAGGTACATCCGCGGCGGAAGCCGCGAGGGCCTCGCGGGCGGCTACCGCATCGCCGTCTCGCGCGGCGCGACCTGGCTGACCAAGTCCCTCTTCCCGCGGCGGCTTCGCGGGATCAGCGACCCGATGAGCGGGTTCTTCGCGATCCGGCGCAGCGTGGTGACGGCCGACGCGCTGAAACCCCTCGGCTACAAGATCCTGCTGGAGCTGGCGGTCCGCTGCCGTCCGGAGACGGTCGCGGAGGTTCCGTTCGTCTTCCGGGACCGGTTCGCGGGCGAGTCGAAGTCGACGGCCAAGGAGGGCATGCGGTTCCTGGGCCACCTCGTCGGACTGCGCACCGCGTCCGGGATGGCCAGGATGATCGTGTTCGGGCTGATCGGACTGACCGGCTTCCTGCCGAACCTGCTCGGCCTGTATGTGCTGACGCGGGCCGGCATGCACTACCTCCCGGCCGAGATAGTCGCCAACCAGTTCGGCGTGGCCTGGAACTTCCTCCTCATCGAGGTACTGCTGTTCCGTGACCGAAGACGCCACCGGCACTGGGCGGACCGGGCGGGCCGCTTCGCACTGCTCGCCAACGCCGATCTGCTGCTGCGCATCCCGCTGATCGCGCTGTTCGTCTCGTGGCTGGACATGGCGGTGCTGCCGGCGACGGCGCTGGCGCTGCTGACGACCTTCGTCGTGCGGTTCGCCGCCACGGAGGCGCTGGTCTACCTGCCGCGCGGAAAGGGCGCCCCGCGCATGGCGAAGGCGGAGGTACGCGCCGGCTCCTGAACCTCTTCGCACCGCACCCGGAAGTCCTGGCATCGAGCCGCACGAAGGGAACCGCCATGTCTCCACCACTCAGGACCCCCCGCCGCCGCAGACGCAGGACCGCGCTGCTCGCCGTCGGCGCGATGACCACCGCTCTTGTGATGTCCGTTCCGCAGGCGGCCCAGGCAGGGCCGCCGAACCTGATCTCCAACCCCGGGTTCGAGACGGCCGGCACCGGCGCCATGCCGGCCTGCTGGTCCCAGTCCGGCTGGGGCGACAACGACTACACCTTCGAGACGGTCGCCGACGCCCACTCCGGGGCCCGGGCGATGAAGGTCTCGCTGACCCGTCGTGTCGACGGCGACCGCAAGGCCCTGATCACCGAGACCACGGCCTGCGCACCACAGGTGACGCCGGATCGGCAGTACGACCTGTCCCTCTGGTACAAGTCCACCACTCCCGACGCGTCCGTCACCCTCTTCCGCCACGACTCCACGGCCGGTTGGCAGTACTGGACGGACCTCAAGACCCTCGAGACCAGCGCCGCCTACCAGCGCGCCGAGGTCCGCACCCCCGCCGTCCCGCCGGGGACCGACCGGATCGCGTGGGGCGTGTCCGTGTACGGCACGGGTTCGGTCACCACCGACGACTACGTGATGGAGGAGGTCACGGTCCCGGCGCCGGATCCGGAGTGCACGGGCACCGCCGAGGAGTGCGCGAAGGGCCGCTGGGACGTCCTGCCCGTGCAGAACCCGGTGCGTTCTATGCACTCGGTCGTGATGCACAACGGCAAGGTGCTCGTCATCGCCGGCTCCGGCAACGACCCGGCGCTCTTCGAGGCGGGCAGCTTCACCTCCGCCGTGTACGACCCGGCGAACGGCACCTTCCGTACGATCCCGACCCCGGTCGACATGTTCTGCGCGGGCCATGTGCAGCTCCAGGACGGCAAGGTCCTGATCATGTCCGGCAACAAGGGCTATCCGTCCGCCGACGGAAAGATCGGCTACCAGGGGCTGAAGGACTCGTTCGTCTTCGACCCGGAGACCGAGACCTACACCCGGACGAACGACATGAACGGCGGCCACTGGTACCCGTCGGCGACGATCCTCGGAAACGGTGACGTCATCTCCTTCGGCGGCCTGAAGGAGGACTCCACCGGCAATGTGACCGCGGAGAAGTTCTCCGCGGCGCAGAACAAGTGGCTGCCGATGAACGAGGTCAACCAGACCTGGTCGTACTGGGGCCTGTACCCGTCGATGATCCTGATGCAGGACGGCCGCCTCTTCTACTCCGGCAGCCACACCTTCGGCAACGGCACGCCGGGCACCGGCGCTTCCATCTACGACTACGAGGCCAACACCATCACCGACGTCCCCGGTCTGCAGGCCAAGGACGAGCGTGACGAGTCGGCGAGCGTGCTGCTGCCGCCCGCGCAGGACCAGCGGGTCCTGACGATCGGCGGCGGCAACAACGAGACCAACCCCGTGGCCAACCGCTACACCGACATCATCGATCTGAAGCAGCCGAATCCGGCCTATGTGCACGGCCCGCTGCTGCCGCAGGGCGAGGTCGACCAGGGCCTGGGCCGCCGCCCGCAGACGGGCGCGGAGGGCAAGATGTACGTCTCGGCGGTGCTGCTGCCCGACGGCAAGGTCTTCGAGACCGGCGGCGCGCTGCACGACCGGGCCGACCCGGTGTACGAGGCGTCGTTCTTCGACCCGGTGACCGACACGTACGAGCCGGGGCTCGCGACCGACCCGATCCCGCGCGGCTACCACTCCTCCTCGTTCCTGCTGCCCGACGGGCGCGTCATGTCGGTCGGCGACAACCCCGGAAACGGCACGTACAACCACAACGTGTCGGTCTACACCCCGCCGTACCTGCTTAAGGGCCCCCGGCCGCAGATCACTTCGGTGATCGACGGCGAGTGGACGTACGGCGACACCCAGCGCATCACGGTCGACCGGCCGATCGCGAAGGCGGAGCTGATCCGGCCGGCGGCGGTGACGCACTCGTCCGACCCGAACCAGCGCTTCGTGGACCTGCCGATCACGGTCGACGGGAACAACGTCGACCTGGGCGTCACCAGCAACCCGAACCTGGCGCCGCCCGGCTGGTACATGCTCTTCGCCGTGGACGCGAACGGGGTTCCCTCGGTGGCGGAGTGGGTGCACCTCGGCGGTCCGCCGGCCATGGCCCGCGCGGCGGCGCACACTCCGTCCGCCCATGTCCACGACTTCGCGGGCGATCTGGCCGGGACGCCGAAGAAGCCGCTGAAGAAGCGCGGTTCGGTGCCGGTGGACCCGCGGATCTCGGGCTGCGACCGGCACTACGGCAACGCCGGTGTCTGCGTTCCGACCGTCTTCCCGGAGCAGGTCGCCCCGACCACCGCGGCCCGGTGCGCATGGCTCGCGTCGCACGACTACGGCCGCCTGAAGGTCAACGGCAAGGACGACCCGCTGCGGCTCGACCCGAACCGTGACGGCTCGGCGTGCGGGAAGGGGGACGTCCGCGGGCGCTGACCGTCCGCCGCCCGATGCCCCCGCGTTTCGTGCGGGGGCATCGGCGTGAGCGGAGCCACCTGCCCGACCCTGTCCCGGATCCCACTGGCCCGGCCTGCCCCGGATCCCACTGGCCCGGACCCGAAGGAGCACCGCGTGCGGCCTCGACGGATCGCACGCTTACCGGGAACGGCCCTGGCGGCCCCGGTCGCCGCCCGCCGGGTCAAGGCCCTGCAGGGCCGATGAGGCAGGTCAGAGCCGCAGCCCGTCCTTGAGCACGTCCAGCGTGCGGTCGACGAGCGCGACCAGGTCGTCCTGCCGGCCGCGCTCGCCCCAGTGGACCAGCGTCTCGCGCAGCGCGCCCATCACCGCGGCGGTGAAGACCCGCACCTCGAGGTCGTCCGGATCGCGGCCGGCCCGGTCGGCGATGGGCCGTGCGAGGAGCTGTGAGGTCTCGGCCATCGTCTCGGTCATCCGGGCGCGCAGGGCCGGGACCTCCAGCATCAGCCGGGTGCGCATCCGCATCTCCTCCGGCTCGTTCTCGAGGATGGCGGCGACGGCCCCGGTCAGGATGATCCGCAGCGACTCGAGCGGCGGTTCGTCCGCCGGCCGGGCCCGCAGCATCGACACCATGACCGGGTCGTACTCGTCGGTGAGGACGATGTCTTCCTTGGTGGGGAAGTAGCGGAAGACGGTGGAGGGGGAGACCTCTGCCGCCGCCGCGATCTGCTCGATCGTGGTCGCCTCGTACCCCTGCTCACCGATCAGCCGGTAGGTGGCCCTGCGGATCGCGACGCGGGTCTTCAGCTTCTTGCGCTCCCGCAGCCCCATCGGGGGCTGCTGCTGTCCGAAGGGCAGTGGTGCGGTGGCGGCCATGGTCGTCATTGTCGGCCATCGGCCGTCTCCTCTGCCATGGCCGGGCGCGCGGCGTCAGGAGTGCTGGTAGGCGACCAGCGAGATGCCCACGTAGTGGACGATGAACGCCGCCAGCGTGAGGGAGTGGAACACCTCGTGGAAGCCGAACCAGCGCGGTGAGGGATTGGGCCGCTTCAGCCCGTAGATCACTCCGCCCGCGCTGTAGAGCAGGCCGCCGACGATCACCAGGACCAGTACCGCGATGCCGCCCTCGCGCATGAAGTCGGGCAGGAAGAACACGGCGGCCCAGCCCATCGCGATGTAGCAGGGCGTGTAGAGCCAGCGCGGGGCGCCGACCCAGAAGACCCGGAACGCGATGCCCGCCACCGCCGCCGCCCAGACCGCCCACAGCAGGACCCGGCCCGTGGAGTCGGGGAGCAGCAGCAGCGTGAGCGGCGTGTAGGTGCCCGCGATGATCAGGAAGATGTTGGCGTGGTCCAGCCGTCGCAGTACGGCCGTGGCGCGCGGGCCCCAGTTGCCCCGGTGGTACAGCGCGCTCACGCCGAAGAGCAGGCAGGCGGTCAGTACGTAGACGCCGCAGGCGATCTGGCCGCGCCTGGAGTCCGCGAGGGCCGTGAGGACGATGCCGGCGATCAGCGCTGCCGGAAACATTCCGGCGTGCAGCCAGCCACGGAGCCTCGGCTTCACCGGGGGTGGGTCCATCTCGGTCACTTCGGGCGTGGCTGAAGTCATGTCCGCATGCTACCTACGCGACCGTAGGTATACAGATATGAGTGGCAATGCTCACGTGAGAGGGCCTCTGGACATATGGGCGTCCGGCGCGGATGATCAGATGAGTGCGGTCGGCACCGGATGAGCGCCAGCCACAAGTAGGTACGAAGCATCCGGGTCGCAGCCCCCACGGGGCACAAACCAACAGTCCCCTCACTTAGGAGCGATCGTGGCGCGCGACATCGCGGCTCCCAGCGTCCCCACCAACCACCAGGAACTGATCTCCTGGGTCGACGAGATCGCGGCGATCACGCAGCCGGACAGCATCGTCTGGTGCGACGGCTCGGAGGCCGAGTACGAGCGGCTGGCCGAGGAACTGGTGGCCAGGGGCACGTTCAAGAAGCTGGACCCGATCAAGCGCCCCAACTCGTACTACGCCGCGTCCGACCCCACCGACGTCGCCCGCGTCGAGGACCGCACCTTCATCTGCTCCGAGAAGGAGCAGGACGCCGGCCCCACGAACCACTGGAAGGCCCCGGCGGAGATGAAGGAGATCTTCGCTGGCGAGAAGGGCATCTTCCGCGGCTCGATGAAGGGCCGCACGATGTACGTCGTGCCCTTCTGCATGGGCCCGCTCGGCTCGCCGCTCTCCGCGATCGGCGTCGAGATCACCGACTCCGCCTACGTCGCCGTCTCCATGCGCACCATGACCCGCATGGGACAGCCCGTCCTCGACGAGCTCGGCACCGACGGCTTCTTCGTCAAGGCCGTCCACACCCTGGGCGCGCCCCTGGCCGAGGGCGAGGCCGACGTCCCGTGGCCGTGCAACTCCACCAAGTACATCTCGCACTTCCCCGAGACCCGTGAGATCTGGTCCTACGGCTCCGGCTACGGCGGCAACGCCCTGCTCGGCAAGAAGTGCTACGCCCTGCGCATCGCGTCCGTCATGGCCCGCGACGAGGGCTGGCTCGCCGAGCACATGCTGATCCTCAAGCTCACCCCGCCGCAGGGCGAGGCCAAGTACGTCGCCGCCGCGTTCCCGTCCGCCTGCGGCAAGACCAACCTCGCCATGCTGGAGCCCACGATCTCCGGCTGGACGGTCGAGACCATCGGCGACGACATCGCCTGGATGCGCTTCGGCGAGGACGGCCGTCTCTACGCGATCAACCCCGAGGCCGGCTTCTTCGGCGTCGCGCCCGGCACCGGCGAGCACACCAACGCCAACGCCATGAAGACCCTCTGGGGCAACGCCGTCTTCACCAACGTCGCGCTCACCGACGACGGTGACGTCTGGTGGGAGGGCATGACGGAGGAGGCCCCGGCCCACCTCACCGACTGGAAGGGCAACGACTGGACGCCCGCGTCCGAGACGCCGGCCGCCCACCCGAACGCCCGCTTCACCGTCCCCGCCTCGCAGTGCCCGATCGCCGCGCCCGAGTGGGAGGACCCCAAGGGCGTGCCGATCTCGGCGATCCTCTTCGGCGGCCGCCGCGCCTCCGCCGTCCCGCTGGTGACCGAGTCCTTCGACTGGAACCACGGCGTCTTCCTCGGTGCGAACGTCGCCTCGGAGAAGACCGCCGCCGCCGAGGGCAAGGTCGGCGAGCTGCGCCGCGACCCGTTCGCCATGCTGCCGTTCTGCGGCTACAACATGGGCGACTACATGGCCCACTGGATCAAGGTCGGCGCGAGCGCCGACGCGGCCAAGCTGCCGAAGATCTACTACGTGAACTGGTTCCGCAAGAACGACGCCGGCAAGTTCGTCTGGCCCGGCTTCGGCGAGAACAGCCGCGTCCTGAAGTGGATCGTGGAGCGCCTGGAGGGCAAGGCGGAGGGCGTCGAGACCCCGATCGGCATCCTGCCGACCCGTGACTCGCTCGACACCGAGGGCCTGGACCTGCCGGCCGAGGACCTCGACTTCCTGCTCAAGGTCGACACCGAGGTCTGGCGCGAGGAGGCCGCCCTGGTCCCCGAGCACCTCAACACCTTCGGCGACCACACACCCAAGGAGCTGTGGGACGAGTACCGCGCGCTGGTGTCGCGCCTGGGCTGACAGCCCCTCGAGCCGCGTGGCGGGGCGCCCCGACATCCGCCCTGACCAGTGGGGGTCACGAACGACCCGTCACGTGTGAACGGCCCCCGAAGCCCCCTCAGGCTTCGGGGGCCGAAGCCTTTGCGTGGTCCGGGCGCGGCGCCTTGCGCACACACCTCGCTCACATGTTCCATAGGATCTTCATGTTCGACGGCGAACATGAACTGAGCCTGTGGGGGGCCAAGTTGAGTGCTTTTCAGTACGGGGTGCGACGTCTTGCCGCGATGGTGGCGGCATGCGCGGTCGGCGGCACGGGGCTCGTTCTCGCGGCACCCGCCGCACACGCGGCGGAGCCGTCGGACGTGGTCGCCAAGTTGCCCGCGTCCTCGTTCTCCGACATGGTGGTCGACTCGCGAAACCAGCGCGTGTTCGTCTCCAACAGGTCGAACGACCCCCTCTACGCGGGCATGGTCGTCGCCTACGACTTCCAGGGCCACCGGGTCGGCTCCTTCAGCACCGCGACCCGCGCCTCCGGTCTCGCGCTGAGCGAGGACGGGACCAGCCTGTACGTGGGGCAGCGCGAGGGCGTCTTCGCCTACGACACCCTGACCCTGCAGGAGACCGGCCGCACCGCCGCCTACCAGGACTACTGCGGCCGGGAACTCGCGGTCACCGGAACCAAGCGCTGGCACACCACCACCATGGCTTCCAGCGACTTCTACTGCGACCAGAACCGGACCGACCTGGACTCGGTGGTCGACGGCCTGCACGCACGCACCAACTGGAACGCCCCCGGCAAGCTGCTGCTGACGACCGGTGACGGGGCGGCGAACCGGCTGTTCATGGGCCAGGCCAAGGGGCCGGTCTCACCCGACCCCTTCCTCACCTCGTTCGACACCGCCGGCGACACCCCGGTGCGCGGTGACTCCCGCCGTTTCGCCGACGCCGAGGGCAAGGGAGCGCTGGACCTGAAGGACATGGCCGTCAGCGCGGACGGCACCCGGATCGCGGTCGCCGACGCCGCGTACGGCACGCGCCTGCTGAACTCCGGCGACCTGAGCGACGCCGGCACCGGTTACCAGCCGCTGCCCGCGGGCGCGACAGCGTCCGCCGTCGCGTTCAGCGGCGACGGGAAGTACGTGGCCCGCGGAGCCTCGGCCACGGGCAGCACCCCCGACCTGCTGATCCAGCCGGCCGACCCGGCGAACGGCACGACGGCGACGGAGTTCGCCTACGAGGGCGACCTCGACGGCAACAGGATCGTGCCGCGCGGACTGGAGTGGTCGAAGGACGGCTCCCGTCTCTTCGCCGTCACGACCAACGCGTACGGCAACGCCTTCTGGCTGCACATCGTGCAGCCCCCGGCCGCCCAGTACGACTCCCGCTTCGCCGGCCCCCTGACCCACACCCCGGGGCAGGCCGTCGTCGGTGAACCGCTCGGTGTCCGCGGCCGCCTCGAGCTCGACGGCACCGCGTCGGGAGAGCCGGTGAGGGTGAGCGCCGTACGCACCACGGCCGACGGCACGCGCGAACTCGCCCGGGCGGAGGTGGCGGCCGACGGAACCTTCACGGTGCTGGACGTGCCGGACGCGGTCGGCAGCGCGACCTACACCGTCTCGTTCCTCGGCGACCTCACCCACCGGCCGGCCGAGGACGTCTCGCTCACGGTCGACGTGGCGAAGGCACCGACGTCGATCGCGCTCACGGCGCCGGCGGAGGCGTCGATGACCGGCGGCGTCGAGATCACCGGCAGGCTGACCGCCCAGGGCCGCGCGCTCCCGGCCGGTGTCACCCTGGCGGTGCGGCGCACGGACCGGCTGGGGACGGGCACGCTGTCGTCGGTCCCCGTCGCCACGGACGGCACGTTCACGGTCAAGGACCTGCCGCGCACGCGCCGGGACGTGACGTACACGGTGTCGTACGGGGGAGACGACCTGCACACGGGCAGCGAGGCGTCGGCGACGGTGTTCGTCACGCGCTGAGACACCGGCGTGTGCCGTGCCAGGTCGGCGCCGGCACGGCACACGCTCGACTCGCTAACGGTCAGGGACTACTTCATGTCCTTGGCACGGTTGTTCAGGTCGGCCGTCGGGGCACCGTCGAGGGCGGCGAGGCCGTTCACGGGCGGGTCGCCCGCGGACGGCTGGTCGGTGATCGGGGACCACTCCTCGTCGCAGGTGAGTCCGAAGGCGGTGCCTGCCGGGTTGACCATGCACTCGGTCTCGTAGATGAGACCTTCCTCGGTCAGCACCTCAATGGTGATGTCGTTGGCCTGCTGGGCGATGGAGATGGCGCACGGGTCGGCGGGGAACGGGTTCTCTTCCGAGTCGCCGTCCGTCAGGTCGTACCAGATCCAGGTGCCCGCGTTCGGGCCGGTGAGCTGCCGGGCGCCCGCGTAGGCGATGTCATCGCTGAGTACGGCCTTGAACTCCCTGGAGTTCTGGTCACGGATCGCGTCGACGTCGGCACACGGTCCGGCCGGGCCGGTGGCTCCGGCGGGGCCTGTGGGGCCGATGGGGCCGGTGGCTCCGGGGGTCCCGTCCGCGCCGGTGGGCCCGGTGGGGCCGGTCGGGCCGGTGGCGCCCGCGGGGCCTGTCGGTCCGGTCGGTCCGGTCGGGCCCTGGCACTCGTCGTCGCCCTTGTGGCCGTCGAAAGCCCTTGGACCGTGGTGATCGTCGTCGCACCGGTCGCCGCCCATGAACGCCGACCAGTTGAGCCCGTCCGGCGGGAAGGCCTTCTGAGCCGTGGCCGTCGCGGGGCTCGCGAAGCCCAGCATGACGAGGCTCAGCGTGGCCATGGCGGCGCCTGCCGCCCACTTGCGGCCGCTTGGCAGCGGGCCGAAACGCGAAGTGGTCCTGTTCTCAGGACTCATGAATTACTCCTTGCGATGCCGAATGGAGTGGTGTCCGAAAGGCCATGTCGGGCCTTCCGCCGCAACATTCGACCGGGTTCGCAGAAGAGTGGAGGCGACACACCAGGCGGTCAGGCGATCGGCGGGGGGAGAAGAGGGCCGAAGGGGCGAAGCCCCGGCGGGCAGTGCGCCCGCCGGCAGTCGATCCAATTCGGTGTGTGTCGCGACAACCGACTCGAAGTGGCCTGGATACCCTCTGCCTGTCCGGTTTCCCACTCTCCGTAATCCCCCGGACGAGAAGGAATGAGTGATGCAGGCCTCGCCCGCCGACAGCGTCGTCCTCACACCACCACATGAATCGGCCCCGGGGGCGGGCGCCGCGGTCGAACAAATCCCAAAGACCCGTTCCCGAATTCCCTGGTGGATTCAGGCACTGGCGGGAACACTCTTTCTCGCGTACGCGACGCTTTCCCTGCGGCTTCACCAACGGCTTTTCTCCGCCGCCTACGACCTGGGAATCTTCGAACAGGTCGTCCGCTCCTACGCGAACGGTCACCTTCCCGTCTCCGAGATCAAGGGACCGGACTTTCCCGTCCTCGGAGATCATTTCTCCCCCGTTCTTGCTCTGGTGGCGCCCTTCTACCGGCTGTGGCCGACGCCCGTGACGCTGCTCGTCGTACAGTCCGCGCTGATCGCCGCGAGCGTGCTGCCGCTGACCGTCTGGGCACGCCGAACACTGGGCTCCCTCGCCGCCGCCGTGATCGGCGTCTGCTACGGCCTCTCCTGGGGCGTGGCGATCGCGGTCGGCAGGGACTTCCATGAAGTCGCGTTCGCCGTACCCCTGCTGGCCTGCTCGGTGGTCGCTCTCGGGAGTGACAGGCCGCGCGCTGCGGCCTGTTGGGCCCTGCCCCTGCTCCTGGTCAAGGAGGACCTCGGTCTCACCGTGGCGGTGATCGGCCTTCTCATCGCCCGTCGCGGCGAGCGCAGGCTCGGCACCATCACCGCTTGCGCCGGCCTGGCCGCGCTGCCGCTGACCATGCTGGTGATCGTGCCTGCCTTCAACCCGGCCGGCGACTACGCCTACTTGTCCATGCTGAGCGGCTCCGGCGGCGGGGAAAACGGTCCGGGCGATCTGCTGCACAGGGTGACGATCGGGCTCATCACGCCCGAGACCAAGGTCGTCACTCTGCTGCTCGTGCTGGCTCCGACCCTGTTCCTCGCTCTGAGGTCACCACTGCTGTGGGTGGCGCTGCCGACTCTGCTCTGGCGCTTCGCGTCCCTTCGTTCCACCGACTGGGGCACCGGCACCCATCTCTCGCTGGTGCTGATGCCCGTCGTGTTCGCGGCCTTCGTCGACGCACTCGCCCGACGGCGCCCGGACAGGAGCAGCCTTCGTCGTCACCTCGCCGGTTCGGCCGCGGTCACCCTGCTGCTTCTTCCGCAGTACCCGTTGTGGCAGTTGGTGCAGCCGGCCACCTGGCGTACGGATCCCCGTGTCGCCGCGGCCCACCGTGTGATGGACCGGATCCCGGACGACGCGACGGTCCAGGCGTCGAACTATCTGGTGCCCCACCTGACGAGCCGTACGAGCGTCAGTCTCCACGGCTGGGCCGTCAGCCGCCCCGACCCCCAGTGGATCGTGCTCGACACCTGGGTGCCGGCGCACCGGCGATGGCCGGAGAACCTGCTGGAGGAAAGACGCTCCCTGGAACGCGCCCGTGCACAGGGCTACTTCACCGTGGTGGACGAGCAGGGCTTCGTCCTGCTCCGACGCCCGGACTGATGCCGGCCCATCCTGTTCCCAGCCTCACCGAGTTGGAGGTGACTCGTGAAACCGACGGTCTGCCTGAACATGATCGTCAAGGACGAGGCCGCGGTGATCCGGCGCTGTCTGGAGTCCGTGCGTCCCCTGATCGACACCTGGGTCATCCTGGACACGGGATCGACCGACGGCACCCAGGACGTCATCCGCGAGGTCTTCGCCGATCTGCCCGGCGCGCTGCACGAGCGGCCCTGGAAGGGTTTCGACGTGAGCCGCACCGAGGCGATCGACCTGGCCCGCGCCGAGGCGGACTATCTGCTGTTCATCGACGCCGACGACCTGATGGAGGTGGATTCCGGCTTCCGGATGCCGAGGCTGACTCACGACGCCTACCGGGTCGCGCTGCACGACGGCCCCATCGTCCACTGGCGGCCGGCGCTGGTGTCGACCCGGCTGCCGTGGCGCTACGTGGGCGTCCTGCACGAGTACATCGAGTGCGGGACCAAGTACAGCCTCGGCACCCTCCGAGGAGCCAACATCCTCTCCGTGGGCGGCGGGGCGAGGCTGAGGGAAGGCCAACGGACGAAGTACCTGCGCGACGCCCGGATCCTCCAGGAGGGCCTGGTCAAGGAGCCCGGCAACACCCGTTACGTCTTCTATCTCGCGCAGAGCTGGCGTGACGCCGGCGAGCCGGAGAAGTCGCTGACCGCCTACGACCGGCGGGCGGGCATGGGCGGCTGGGCGGAGGAGGTGTTCTGCGCCCGTCTGTACGCGGCCCGGCTCGCGGTGCAGCTCGAGAGGTCGCCCGCCGAGGTGATCGACCGCTATCTCCGCGCGCACGAGAGCCGTCCCACGCGGGCCGAGGCCCTCTGCGACCTGGCACGCCACTGCCGGGTGGACGGCCGACGCTGGCCGCTGGCCTACCTGTTCGCGAAACAGGCGGCCGCGATCCCGTACCCGAGCGACATCCTGTTCGTCGAACACGCCTGGTACGAGTGGCGCGCGCTCGACGAACTCGCCATCGCCGCCTACTGGGTGGGTGAGTACGAGGAGTCCAGGCAGTGCTGCGAACGGCTCCTGAAGGGCGGACGGCTGCCCGCCGGAGAGCGCGAACGGGTCACCCGCAACCTGGAGTTCGCACAGCGCGAACTGGATTCCAGGAAGCTGGTGGACGCCTGACCGGCGTCCGGCGGACCTTGCCGGGCCCCTGACGCCTCCGGCGCCAGAGGGTGGCGCCCGGTCCGGGGCCTCCCCGGCCACGGACCGGGGCCGTCAGGGGGCGCCGACCAGGTGCTGGTCGGCGAGGGCGGCGGTGTGCGCGTCCATCCGCTCGGCGGACAGGATCGCGACCGCGGTGTCCGCCCGGGACGCGGCGACGACGAGGGCACGGCCCGCGAGGGCGAGGGCTCGCCGGTGCAGCGCGGACGTGTCCGCTCCGCTCAGGCCCGCGTGACGGGCCGGGGGAGCCCCGCGCAGACGGGACACCTGTCCCGCGATGGCCGCACCGGCCTGCTCGAGGCCGAGCTCGTCGGTCACGGCCAGGAGCGCGGCGAGGTGACCGGCGAGCTGGATGTCCAGCTCCTCCTCGCGGCTGCGGTGGGGGTACTGCGCCTCGTCGGCCGTCGAGTGGACCGACTTGGCGCGGATCGGTTCGTACATGGGACGGCCTCCTGCTCACTGTCAGGAGACCATCCTACATTGGATTCAGTCTAAAGTTGATTCCGGTCGGTGACCGGCTACGGCTGCCCGTATCCGTCCAGGAAGGTGCCGATCCGCGTCACGGCGTCCGCCAGGTCCTTCGCCGTCGGCAGGGTCACGATCCGGAAGTGATCGGGCTCCGGCCAGTTGAAGCCCGTGCCGTGCACGACCATGATCTTCTCGGCCCGAAGCAGGTCCAGGACCATCTGCCGGTCGTCCTTGACCTTGTAGACCTTGGGGTCGAGCCGCGGGAAGAGGTAGAGCGCGCCCTTGGGCTTCACACAGGTCACGCCGGGGATCTGTGTCAGCAGGTCGTACGCCACGTCCCGCTGCTCCAGGATCCGCCCGCCGGGCAGCACCAGGTCCTCGATCGACTGCCGGCCCCCGAGAGCCGTGGCCACCGCGTGCTGCGAGGGCATGTTGGCGCACAGCCGCATGTTGGCGAGGATCGTCAGGCCCTCGATGTACGAGGAGGCGTGCGCCTTGGGGCCGCAGACGGCCATCCAGCCGGAGCGGTAGCCCGCCACCCGGTAGTTCTTGGAGAGCCCGTTGAAGGTGAGGACCATCAGGTCCGGGGCGATCGCGGCGGTGGGGGTGTGGGTCGCGCCGTCGTAGAGGATCCGGTCGTAGATCTCGTCGGAGCAGACGACCAGGTTGTGGCGCCGGGCGATCTCGGTGAGGCCGCGGAGCATCTCGTCGTCGTAGACGGCGCCCGTGGGGTTGTTCGGGTTGATGATCACGAGCGCCTTGGTGCGGTCCGTGATCTTCCGCTCGATGTCCGCGAGGTCGGGCATCCAGTCGGACTGCTCGTCGCACCGGTAGTGCACGGCCGTGCCGCCGGACAGCGACACCGACGCGGTCCACAGCGGATAGTCGGGCGCCGGTACGAGCACCTCGTCGCCGTCGTCGAGAAGGGCCTGCATCGACATCTGGATCAGCTCGGAGACGCCGTTGCCCAGGTAGACGTCCTCGACGTCGAGCTCGATGCCCTTGGTCTGGTAGTGCTGCATCACCGCCCGCCGGGCGGACAGCAGGCCCTTCGCGTCGCCGTAGCCGTGGGCGCGCTTGAGATTGCGGAGGATGTCCTCGAGGATCTCCGGCGGGCACTCGAAACCGAAGGCGGCCGGGTTGCCCGTGTTGAGCTTGAGGATGCGATGACCTGCTGCCTCCAGCCGCATCGCCTCCTCGAGGACCGGGCCCCGGATTTCGTAACAGACGTTTGCGAGCTTCGTGGACTGGATCACCTGCATGTCCGTGAGCTTACGGGCGCGTCATGGTGATCGCTTCGTGTTTCCGGCCGGCGGACGCGGTGGTGAATGTCCGGTTTGGTGCTTCCCGGTGTGGTGGTCCCCCGGCTCCTTCGAAACCGCAGCCATGAGGGCCGGCGACCTGTGAATTTGGTGGTCGGCGAGCCGGGTGTTGTCCTCGTCACCTTGCGGTAGTGTGACTCGTCCGACAGCGCTCCCGGCCATCCGGTGCAGTGCGTTCGAAGACCGAGGAGGTGAGACCCATTCCCGCAGTAGCAGGCTGGGCGCCCTCATCCCACAGCCGTGCGGTTCACCCGGCATAGGTGACCGCGAGGGCGTCCCCATCGGCGCCCCGAAAGGCTTTCATGTCGGTCTCCGAGCTGTATCCGCTGTATCCGTCGTACCTCTCCACCGTCGTCTCCGTCCTGCGCGGAGCAGGCTGCGTCTTCGCGGAGGACGAGGCGGACCTGCTGTTCTCCACCGCCCGCGATCGTGCTGAACTCGTCGCCATGGTCGATCGCCGGGTCGCCGGACTGCCCCTGGAACACGTACTCGGCTGGGCCGAGTTCCGTGGCATGCGCATGGTCGTCGACCCTGGCGTCTTCGTGCCCCGCCGCCGCAGTGAGTTCCTCGTCGCCCAGGCGGCCGCCCTCGCTCCCGACCGCCCGGTCGTCGTCGACCTGTGCTGCGGTTCGGGGGCCCTGGGTACGGCACTGCTCCACGCGCTCGGCGCCGGCGAGCTCCATGCCGCGGACATCGAGCCGGCCGCCGTCCGGTGCGCCCGTCGCAACCTCGAAACCGTCGGGGGCCGGGTCCACCACGGGGACCTCTACGACCCGCTGCCCGCCGGTCTCGCCGGCCGGGTCGACGTGCTCATCGTCAACGCCCCGTACGTGCCCACCGGAGAAATCGGGCTGCTGCCCCCGGAGGCCCGGGACCATGAACCCCGTGTGGCCCTGGACGGCGGCGCCGACGGACTCGACGTCCATCGGCGGGTGGCCGCGGAGGCCGCGCGGTGGCTGGCACCGGGCGGGGCGCTGCTCATCGAGACGAGCGAGCGGCAGGCACGGTCGGCCGAGGCGCTGTTCACCTGCCACGGGCTCGAGACGCGGGTGGCCGTCTGTGACGATCTGGGCGCGACCGTCGTGATCGGCACCAGGCCGCCGCACACGGCCTGAACGACGCCGTGCCACGGGGATCTTGACGCGCATGAGTGTTCCCGGACAGTCCCCGTCCCGGCCACGGCGGTGCGTCGCCGACGTGGGCGCAAGAAGGCCCCGGAGAGTGAAATTCTCTCCGGGGCCTCTCCAGGACCGCGCCCACAGGCGCCGCACCCGTGGATCAGGCGTTGACGCAGGTGTTGCCCGCTGCGGGGTTGAGCAGTCCGATCACGTTGATGCTGTTGCCGCAGACGTTGATCGGGACGTGGACCGGGATCTGGACGACGTTCCCGGAGAGCAGACCCGGGGAGCCGACGGCGACGCCGTCCGCACCTGCGTCGGCCATGGCGGGCGCGGCGCTGCCCAGGGCCATGATGATCCCCGCGACGACGGCCGCAGCCTTCGTGTGCTTCATTTCGATCCTTTCAGCAGTGACGCCATGCGCAGCCACGACCTTCGCGCTACGCTGCCGGATTACCTGCGGGCATGCGTCTCTGCGGAACTAGTAACGATTTGATTCCCGCCCGGGACCCGCTCGGTTACCGGCGGTTCGAAAAGTCACTCCAATGCCGCACGGTTAATTCTTCGAACCGTGATTCGGATTTCGTGTCCCAATTTCATTGCGCGGTCGATCATTTGTCTTCCGGCACGACAACGCCCCCGGGCGCGAAGTGCGCTCGGGGGCGGTGCCGGGGTGATGCGACTAGTCGATGTCCGAGCCGTTGCCCGACAGGATCGGGATGTCGCTCAGGATGTGCGAGAGCGGCTCGTCACCCTTGGCCTGGGTGGAGTTCTCGACGCACTGCTGGTTCTGCGGGGCCGACAGGATCGGGACGTCCTGGACGCCGACGTTCACCAGGCCGACGATGTTCTGGATGTTGGCCTTGGCCGGGAGGCCGATGCAGGGCTTGTTGAGCGAGCCCTGGATCAGGCTCATCTGCGGGCTCATGTCGCCGTGCGTGGCCGAGTTGCCGTACTCCTGCGAGGCGAAGTTGCCGCTCGCCGAGTTGGTGCCCCCGTCGTTGCCGAGAGCCATAGCCTGCGGCGCCATCATCGCGCCGGCGCCCGCCATGGAGGCGGTGACCATGGCCGTCGTCAGAATCTTCTTGATCACTTACTTGTCCCTTTTCGCTATGAACGCTCGAACGCGGAGCAGCCTGATCAACTGCATCCGCCGAGTTTGGTTCCGGGCGTTCACCCGAATGCCGCAACGAGGAAGTGGGCTGGTGCACAATTGGCGGCCCTGCAAGCTATCCGATCGGTGAATTCAATATGACAATTATGGCGACCGGGCCGGTGTCCGCCGAACCGAAGGGGCGGCGACGGGCCGTCAGGGACGGCGTGGGAAGCGGCCGGGCTCTCGCATGGCTGCTGGTGGCCACCGGCGCGGCGGGGCTCCTCGCGGCCTGGGTGATCACGATCGACAAGTTCAAGATCCTTGAGGCGAAGGTCGCCGGGACCACCTTCACCCCCGGCTGCAGCCTCAACCCGGTGGTCTCCTGCGGCAGCATCATGGAGAGCGACCAGGCGGCCGTCTTCGGCTTCCCCAATCCGATGCTCGGCCTGGCCGCGTACTCCGTGGTCATCGGCATCGGCATGGCGCTGCTGACCGGAGCCCGCTTCGGCCGCGCGTACTGGCTCGGTCTGAACGCGGGCTGCCTCTTCGGTGTCGGGTTCTGCACCTGGCTGATGCAGCAGTCGCTGTACGAGATCAACGCGTTGTGCCTGTGGTGCTGTCTGGCCTGGGTCGCCACGATCGTCATGTTCTGGTACGTGACCTCGCACAACGTCCGCCACGGGCTGCTGCCGGCCCCCGCCTGGGCGCGGGGCTTCCTCGACGAGTTCACCTGGGTGCCGCCGGTCCTGCACATCGGTGTGATCGGGATGCTGGTCCTGACCCGCTGGTGGGACTTCTGGACCTCGTGAACCGGTGGGCGACGGCGAAGGACCCCGGCGGCCGGAGGCCGCCGGGGTCCTTGCTGTGCGGGTGCGACTAGTCGATGTCCGAGCCGTTGCCCGACAGGACCGGGATGTCGTTCAGGATGTGCGAGAGCGGCTCGTCACCCTTGGCCTGGGTGGAGTTCTCGACGCACTGCTGGTTCTGCGGGGCCGACAGGATCGGGACGTCCTGGACGCCGACGTTCACCAGGCCGAGGATGTTCTGGACGTTGCCCTTCAGCGGCAGGCCGACGCAGGGCTTGTTGAGCGAGCCCTGGATCAGGCTCATCTGCGGGCTCATCTTGCCGTAGGTGGCCGAGTTGCCGTAGCTCTGCTTGGCGCCGTTACCGCTCAGCGAGTTGGTGCCGCCGTCGTTGCCGAGGGCCATAGCCTGCGGCGCCATGGCCGCGCCGGCGGCCGCCACGGAGAGCGCCAGCGCTGCCGTAGCCGTAACCTTCTTCAGCATTTTCAGTCCTTCTGTTGCTTGGATGCCCGCCGTTGGAGCGTCCTGGACAACCGGGGGGCCACGCGTTTGGTTCTTCCGGTTCACTCCAACGGCCCTGTGCCGAAGCGCCGTTCGTGCGGACTGTCCCGAGGCATGGAGCGGCGGCCCCGCCGCACCTGCCGGCGGGGCCGCCCCGAACGTGAAGCCGGACTCCGGCCGGATCAGCCGCCCAGCGAGATGCCGCCCAGCATGGGCGTCAGCGAACCGGCCGTCTTCAGGACCTGCTCGGGTGCGTTGCCCCGCAGGTTGTTGAGCTCGGTCGCGCTGCCCGCCACCTGGTTCACCGTGGAGCCCGCCTCGACCGAGTCCATCTGGGGAACCGAGCTCGCCACCTCGGAGATGCCGCCGGTGAGGCTCATGGGCGGCATCGCCGCGGAGTCGGCCGCGAAGGCGGGGGAGGCCGCCCCCAGCGCCGCCACGGAGCCGGCAATGATCGCAGCAGCCTTCGAGTACTTCATCTTTTCGAATCCCTTTCCCCGGCGGTGTTCTCCGCCGTCAACAGGGGTAACGAGCAGCGGTCGTACGGGAAACCCCTGGTTCACGGCCTTTCTGGCCCGACGCCGAACCGGGCGCAGACCGTCGCGGACTCCCTCAACGATCGAACGGCGAAAGGGTTTTGCAGAATCACCCGATGTGCTGGTCCTGCTTGCGCCGTCCACGCCCGGGCATCACCCGTGACAGGCATGTACGTAAGAACCATGAGATGGCCTCCGGATGGCCGTATGTGCGCGTCCGGCGTGATTTCCAACTAGCTTTCTGACAAAGTGCACTCCTGTTTTGCCGACTTGATCGGAAATGGAGAGCCAATCATGCCGAAGTCGCCGGGCTTCGCTGCGCGAGGCGTTCTGGGGGCACTGCTCTGCACGGCGTTCTCGGTCGTTTCGCTCGCGGCGGCTGCCCCGGCCCCCACGCCTTCGGAAACACCCGGCATTCCCTTCACCCAGCGCTATCACGCCGTCCACCACGGAGGAATCGTCCGCGCGGCGAACTCCGCCATCACCTGCCGTACGCCCGAAAGCGCGACCGTCGCGCCCTGTTCCTCCGTACGACGTGGCGCGCAGGGCACCAACGGCGACTTCGACATGTTCTACGTCGACCTCGACGACGACCCGAACACCTACAACTCGAGCCGCGCCCGGCTGGTCGTACCCGCGGACTCCCGCGTCCGTTACGCGCGTTTGTACTGGGGAGGCAACCTCCGGGTCGGCGAGCAGAAGCCGCCGGCGGACAACGGCCGTGTCCTGATCGCCGAACCGGGCGGCGAGTACAAGGAGGTTCTGGCGGACACCCGGATCGCACATCGCGACGCGGACGGCAGCGACGCCTACCAGGCGTCCGCCGACGTCACACCCCTGGTGCGCCGCAGCGGTTCCGGGTACTGGACCGTCGCCCAGATCAACGTGGCCATGGGCCACTCGAAGGCCGGAGCCTGGGGAGGCTGGACGCTGGTCGTGGCCTACGAGAGGGCCGGCGAACCGCTGCGCGAGCTCTCCCTCTGGGACGGCTTCGAGACGCTCGGCGCCGACCGCGGGAGCCACACCGTGACACTGACCGGCCTGCGCGTCCGGCCGGGCGCGAACGGCCGCGCCGGTCTCGTCTCCTACGACGGCGACCGGGCCGTCCGAGGCGACTTCGTGGATCTGCGGGCCGGTGGCGCGCGGCCCTTCGCACTCGCCGACCGTGCCAACCCGGCCGGCGATCCGATGAATTCGACCATCACCGACTTCGGCACGACAGTGACCGGACGGCAGCCCGCCCATGTCAACACGCTCGGGTACGACTCCGACGTCTTCGACATCGCACCCGCCCTGACGGGCGGCGCGAATTCGCTGACATTCCGGTTCGGTGCGGAAGACCGCGGCTTTTTCCTCGGCGCTCTCTTCGTGCAGGCGGATGCGCGCCGCTGATTTACGCATCCACAGTCCACCGCGTTCGAAGAGGGCCGCACGTGCTGCAAGGAAAATGGGCTGAGAAGAGTCGACTGACGGTGTTCCATCTGGTTCAGCCGGTCGAAGGGGGGGTCGCACGAGTCGTCACCGACCTGGTGAGGGAACAGGCCGGCGCGGGAATCCTGCCGGTCGTCGCCTGCCCGCCACAGGGGCGGCTCCCCGCTCTGGCCGCACAGGCCGGGGCACGGGTGCACTCCTGGCCGGCCGTGCGGTCGCCGGGACCCCAACTGGTCCGCGAGGTGCGCACCGCGGCCCGGCTGATCCGCGACAGCGGAGCGCACGTCGTGCACGCGCACAGCGCCAAGGCGGGCCTCGCCGGGCGGCTCGCCGTACGCGGCAGGGTGCCGACGGTCTTCCAGCCGCACGCCTGGTCCTTCGACGCGGTGCAGGCGCGGAGCGCCGAACTGGCCCTGAGATGGGAGCGGTACGGCACCCGCTGGAGCACTCGCACCCTGTGCGTCAGCGAGAGCGAGCGCCTGGCCGGGGAGGCGGCGGGCATCCGAGCCCGCTGGTCGGTCATCCGCAACGGCGTCGACCTCTCCCACTTCACCGCCCGCGACGACCGGAGCCGCGCGGCCGCCCGCGCCTCGCTGCCCGGCCTCTCCCGTGAACCGGCGCACACGCCCCTCGTCGTCTGCGTGGGCAGGCTGTGCCGGCAGAAGGGACAGGACCTGCTCCTGCGGGCCTGGCCCGCGGTGTCGGGCGCGGTCGAGGACGCCCGGCTCGTCCTGGTCGGCGACGGACCCGACCGGGAGGAACTGCGCGGGAACGCCCCGCCGGGAGTCCTGTTCGCAGGCGACTGCGCCGACCCGCGTCCGTGGCTGCACGCCGCCGACGTCGCCGTACTGCCGTCGCGCTGGGAGGGCATGGCGCTCGCGCCCCTCGAAGCGATGGCCTGCGGACTGCCCGTCGTCGTCACCGACGTCAGCGGCGCGAAGGAGAGCCTGCCGCCCGGCCACGAGCCGTACGCGCTGGTTCCGCCGGAGAACCCGCCGGCGCTCGCGGGGGCGCTCGTCCGGCTGCTCACCGATCCCCGGCTCAGGGACGGGCTCGGCCTCGGGGCCGCCGAACACGCACGGTCCACGTCCGACGTGCGGAGCACGGCGGAGGCCGTACTCCGCCTGTACCAGGAACTACTCGACACGCACCGACCCATGACGAGGAAGCGCACCGAACGATGACGACGGACAGTGCTCCTGCGCCCCACACCGCTCAGGCGACGGCCCCCCTCCGCTCGGCGCCGTCGATCCACGGGCCCCGCCGCGTGCCGGGCCGCCGCCCGGCACCGCGACCGCACCGCGGGTCCGCCCTGCAGCACGCCACCGGGCTGCTCGCCGCCGACGGACTCGCCGCGGCGAGCACCGTCGCCGCCGCGACCGCGGCGCTGTGGCCCGCGGCCCCGTGGCCGGTGGCCTGGGCCGTGCCGCTCGTCCTGCTCCAGAGCGTCCTGCACGCCGCGCGCGGCCTCTACCGGCACCGTCTGTCGCCCTCCGCGCTCGCCGAACTGCCCACGCTGCTCGGGCTCGCGCTGCTCCAGTGGTACGCCGTCGCCGAGGCCCTCGCCGCCTACGACCCCAGGTACACGGTGGCCCTCACCGCTCCCGCCCTCGCCGCCGCCGGACAGGCGCTGCTCGCCTGCGCCGGGCGGGCGGCCGTCCACCACGTCCGCCGGCGCACGGCCGCCCACCGGCCGCGGTCGGCGCTCGTCGTGGGCCGCGGCCCGGTGGCCCAGCAGATCACCAAGGCACTGTACGAACACCCCGAGTACGGGATGCGGCCCGTCGGACAGGTCGATCCCGAGCACCGGGCCGGCGCGGTCCCGGCGTCCCTGCCGGTCCTCGTCCGGCCGGAGGACGTCAGCCGCGCCGTGATCCAGAACGCCGTCGGCCACGCCGTCCTCACCGGGCCGCCCGGAGAGTCCGCCGAGAGCGCGGCACTGCTCGATCTGTTCGCGCGCCACGGCTGCCGGGTCTGGCTGGTCGACGGAGCACCGGCCGGACACGGCGGACTTCGCCGGGCCGGGGGCGGGGACCACCTGTGGGGGTTTCCGGTACGGCCGCTCGACACGGGTCATGGACCGCTCGCCCTCGCCGGGAAGCGGGCCCTGGACTTCTGCCTCGCCGCCGTCGCCCTCGTCGTGGCCGCGCCCCTGCTGGGCGTCTGCGCACTCGCCGTCCGCATCGCCGACGGGCCGGGGGTCGTCTTCCGGCAGGAACGCATCGGCCTGGACGGGCGGCCCTTCGTGCTCCTGAAATTCCGGACCATCAGCCCCGCCGACGAGCACGAGTCCGCGACACGCTGGAGCGTCGCCATGGACCGGCGGATGAGCGCCACCGGCAGCCTGCTGCGCAGGACGTCCCTCGACGAGCTGCCGCAGCTGTGGAACGTGCTGCGCGGAGACATGAGCCTCGTCGGCCCTCGGCCCGAACGCCCCTACTTCGTCGCCAGGTTCAGCCACACCTACTCCGGCTACCGGGCCCGCCACCGGATGCCGGTGGGCATCACCGGTCTCGCCCAGATCCACGGTCTGCGCGGTGACACCTCCATCGAGGAACGCGCCCGCTTCGACAACCACTACATCGAGACCTGGTCCCTGTGGCAGGACGTCTGCATCCTGGCCCGCACCGCCGCCTCGATGCTGAGGCCGGGAGGCAGCTGAGCATGACCGCCCTCACCCGGGCCCCCGCGTCCGGCCGGCACATGCCGCTCCCGGCACCGACGCTGTCGCGTGCGCTGCGTCTGCTGCCCGTGGTCGCGACCGTGCTGCTGCCCGCCGTCCCGTTCACGGCCGCGAGCGGTGACGCGGGCACGGTGGCCCCGGCCGACGTCGCTTCGGCGGCCTTGGTGCTGTGGTGCGCGGTGGCGGTCCTGCGGCAACGGTCACGGCCGCTCACCCCCGCCGCGGCGGTCGTGTTCGGCCTGCCCGTCGTCGGTTTCGCCGTCGCGACCGTCACAGCCGCGGATCCGCAGGCGGCGCTGCCCGGGTTCGTGCGCTATCTGCAGGTCTTCGTCCTCGTACCGGTGGCGGTCGTGCTCCTGGTGCGCGACGCACGCGACTTCCGTGTCGTCGCCGGCGGCCTCGTCCTGCTGGCCCTCGCGCAGGGTGCCGTCGGCGTCCACCAGTACGCCACCGGCACCGGCGCGTCCTACATGGGCCAGGACATCCGTGCCGTGGGCACCTTCGGGCCGACGGACGTGATGGGGATGGCGACGGTCGTCTCCTACGGGCTGATCGCCGCCCTCGCCCTCGCCCTGCGCGGCCCGGCCGACGCCCCGGCCTGGCTGAGGTTGTGCGCGTTCGCGTCCGCGGCGGCGCTCGTCGTGCCCCTCGCACTGTCGTTCAGCCGCGGCGCGTGGATCGCCACGGCGGTCGCGGCCTTCGCCGTGATCGCCCTGACCAGGCTGCGGCAGGCGGCACGGGTCCTGGCCGCCGTGGCCGCGCTCGGCGTCGTCCTCGTCGGCGGCCTCGGCATCGGCTCGGAGATGATCTCCGAACGCGTCAGCAGCATCACCCGGGTCACCGACGCGCCGGACCGCTCGGTCGGCGACCGGTACGCCATGTGGGCGGCGGCGGCCGGGATGTGGCAGGAGGAGCCCGCGGCGGGCGTGGGCTTGAAGGGCTTCCCGGCGCATCGCGACGGGCACGCGTCGATCGGCCTCTCCTCCGGCAGCGACACGGCGGGCGCGGGACGGGAGTTCGAGAAGCAGCCGCTGCTGTCGCCGCACAACATGTATCTGCTGGTCCTCGCCGAGCAGGGGCTGATCGGCTTCACCGCGTTCGCCGGCAGCCTGACCGCCGTCCTGGTCCTGGGCGTGCGCCGCCATGTGCGCGCGGGGCGCCCGGAGGGCGCTGCGGGCTCGGAGCGCGTGGGCTCGGAGCGCGTGGGTCGGGTCGGGCACGCCGCGGACTGCGGTCTCGCGGCGGTGGGCCTGATGCTCTGGCAGACGGTCGACTTCCTGTACGCGGACATCGGCGGCCCGTCCACGGCGCTCACCGGCGTGGTCCTCGGGATGGCGGCGTGGTGGGCCCTCGGCAGGACGGCCGCGGCATGACGGGCACGCCGGTGCGGGATGCCGCCACGGCCATCCGGCCCCGCCGCCACGGCCGCGGCCGTCACGCGGCCCTGCCGCGCACGGCGACCTCGCGGATCACCGGGGCATGGCACGTCGTCCGCTTCCGGCTTCTGCGCACCGGCGACCCACGGGCACGCCCGGCGCTGCCGCCGGCCGGGCCGTCGGAGCCGAAACCTCGCTCAACCGCGTGCGCCGACGCCCCAGGAACGTCCGCGCCCGGCGCAGGAAAGCCGCCTCGCGCCGTCGCGGCGCAGCCCGGCCGGGACGCGGGCGTCCCGGGTTCCGGGCGCGACTTCGGCCCGCAGTCCTCCACGGCCGGCACCGAGACGACGCCCGCCACGGCACCGAACCGGCCCGTGCGGGCGGAGCCCAGCGCCCGTCAGGGGCCGAGCGTCGCGGGGAGCTCTCCTCCTGGGCCCTCCACGCACGCCTCGGCCGACCCCGGGCGGCGTGCTGTGACGGCGACCGACGGTACGCCGCCCGGCGCCCCGCACCCCACCGGGCCCGCACTCGGGCGGGTCCTGGTCAGGGCCGCCGCCGTGACCGCCGGGCTCACCGTGGCGGGGGCGGTGCTCGGTCTGGTGCGCGACCAGACGATCGCTCATCTCTTCGGCGCCAGCGTCGAGAGCGACGCCTTCCTCATCGCCTGGACCGTTCCCGAGATGGCCTCCACGCTCCTCATCGAGGACGCCATGGCACTGCTGCTCGTGCCCGCGTTCAGCCACGCACTGGCCCGGCGCACGGCCGGCGGTGAAGAGATCGTCGGCGACCCCGTGCGGGAACTGATGTCCGCCACGTTCCCCCGGCTCTTCGCCGTGCTGGCCTGCACGGCCGGGCTGCTGCTGATCGGTGCGCCGCTCGTCGTACGGGTACTGGCTCCCGGATTCGGTGATCCGCAGCTCGCCGTCGACTGCACCCGTATGACCGCGCTGACCGTCCTGACCTTCGGCGTCACCGGATACTTCAGCGCCGCCCTGCGCGCCCACGGCAGCTTCGTCCGCCCGGCAGGCGTCTACGCGGCGTACAACGTCGGCATCATCACCACGACCCTCGCCCTCCACTCCCTCTGGGGCGTACGTGCCGCCGCGGCCGGTGTCGCCGTCGGCGGCGTGCTGATGGTCGCGGTCCAACTGCCTGGTGTGGCACGGCACATGACGCTCGCACCACTCGTACGGCGCCCCCGCTCGAAGGCGCCGCTCCTCGGGGCCGCCGTGCTCGCCCCGGTCGTGCTGTTCGCCGTCAGCCGCCAGTCCCAGGTCCTGGTCGAACGGTTCCTCGCCGCGCCGCTCCCCGCCGGTGCGATCTCCCACCTCAACTACGCGCAGAAGGTCGCGCAGATGCCCATGGTGCTGTCCCTGATGGTGTGCACGGTGACGTTCCCCGTCGTCGCCAAGGCGATGGCCGCGGGCGACCGTGAACGGGCCCGCCGCCGCGTCGAGCAGGACCTCGCCATGGCGGGCGCCATGGTGCTGCTCGGCACGGCCGTCGTCATCGGGTACGCACCCCAGATCATCGAAGTGCTCTTCCAGCGCGGTGCGTTCACCGCACACGACACCGCGACCACGGCCGCCGTCATGCGCGTGTACGCGGTCGGCCTCCTCGGCCACTGTCTCGTCGGCGCGCTCGGCAGGCCGTTCTTCTCCTCCGGCCGCCCCACCTGGTTCCCGGCCGCCGCCATGGCGGCGGGACTCGCGGTGACCACCGCGGCCGGTGCGGTCGCCGTCGGCGCCTGGGGCGTGCACGGCATCGCCGCCGCCAACGCCGCCGGGATCAGCACCACCGCGTTCCTGCTGCTGCGCGGCCTCGGCTCCCGCGGGGTCGCCATCCAGGTGCGTCCGACCGTCGTACGCATCGCCCGGCTGGCCGCGGCGGCCGCCGTCGCCACGGCAGCCGGGGTGCTCGCCGCACCGCTGGTCGCCGGCGCGGTGGTCAGCCTTGCCGTCGGCTGTCTGCTCGTGCCCGCCGTCTTCCTGCTCACCGCCCGCGCCCTGCACGCTCCCGAAGCCCTGCACCTGCTGGACCTCGTCCGACGGAGGCTGCGTCATGTCCACTGATACGGCGGCGCCACCGGCCGCCCCGGTCCTCGTCCAGCCCTGGATCTGGATGTACCACGCCGTGGGCGATCCCACCGACGACCCGTACGGCATCACCGTCGCACCCGACCGGCTCGACCTGCACCTCGGCTGGCTGCGTGCCCGCGGCCTGCGCGGCGTCGGGGTCGGCAGCCTGCTGCGCGCCCACGCCGCCGGACGTGCCGCCGGTCTGGTGGGACTGACCTTCGACGACGGGTACGCCGACTTCGTGGAGGCGGCGCTGCCCCTGCTCGCCCGCCACGGCTGCTCGGCGACCCTGTTCATGCTCCCCGGCCGGCTCGGCGGCAGCAACGACTGGGACGCCGACGGACCCCGCCGCCCGCTGCTCACCGACCGACAGGTCAGGGCCGCCGCGGCCGCCGGGACGGAGATCGCCTCGCACGGCCTGTTCCACCGCGATCTGACCGGCTGCGCCGACGACGTACTGAATCAGGAGACGTTCCGCAGCCGTGAACTGCTCCGCGAACTCACCGGCAGCGCCCCGGAGGGGTTCTGCTACCCGTACGGCACCTTCGACCGGCGCGCCGCCGCAGCCGTGCGCCACGCCGGCTACGCGTACGCCTGCGCCATCGACCCCGGCACGGCGGCCGGCCGGTACGCCCTGCCCCGCACCCACATCAGCCAGGCCGACCGGGGTGCGCGGCTGTGGGCCAAGCGGCTGAGGCACCGGGCGCGCCGCCACCCGGCGCTCCTGCCCGCGGACACCGGCTGCGAGGCCCGATGAGAGCCCTCCACGTCATCACCGGCCTCGGCGTCGGCGGAGCGGAACAGCAGCTGCGGCTGCTGCTGCGTCACCTGCCCGTGCGGTGCGACGTCCTGACCCTGACCAACCCGGGCCCGGTGGCCGCCGGGCTGCGCGCCGACGGCGTGTCCGTCACCCACCTCGGCATGCGGGGCAACACGGACCTCACCGCACTGCCGCGCATGGTCGGCCTCATCCGCCGCGGCCGGTACGACCTCGTCCACACACACCTCTACCGCGCCTGTGTCTACGGCCGGACCGCCGCGAGACTCGCCGGGGTGCGGGCGGCCGTCGCCACCGAGCACTCGCTGGGCGCCGCGGAGATCGAGGGCCGACCGCTCACGCCGGGTACCCGCGCGCTGTACCTCTCCACCGAACGGCTCGGCGCCGCGACCGTCGCCGTCTCCCCGACCGTCGCGGACAGGCTCCGCGACTGGGGCGTCCCGGGCCCCCGTGTCCACGTCGTGCCCAACGGCATCGACGCCGCCCGCTTCCGCTTCGACGCGTCGAAGCGCCGCGCGACCCGCGACCGGTTCGGTGTTCCAGGCGGCGCGTTCGTCGTCGGCGGCGTGGGCCGGCTCGTGCCCGGCAAGCGTTTCGACGTCCTCGTCGAGGCGGTCGCCGCGCTGCCCGGCGTACGGCTGCTGCTGGCGGGCGACGGCCCGGAACGGGACGCGCTGCGCGCCCTTGCCGTACGCCTCGGGGCCGCCGACCGCGTCCGGCTGCTCGGTGAGTGCGACGGCGACGACGTCGCCGCACTGCTGTCGGCCGTGGACCTCTTCGTGTCCGCCTCCCGCGAGGAGGCGTTCGGGCTCGCCGTGGTGGAGGCACTCGCCGCGGGGCTGCCCGTGCTGCACGGCGTCTGCCCCGCCGTGGACGACCTGCCGCCCCACGACGCGCCGGGCGCCACCCGCCTGCGCGACGGCGGCGTGCGGGAGCTCACCGCCGCCCTGCGCACCCGGGCGGCGGCCGGCCCGAACCGGCTGCCGCCGCCCCGCGCCGTCGGCCACTACGACATCGCGCGCAGCAGCCGCCTCCTGATGGACGTCTACGCGCACGCACTCGACACCGGCCGGCCCGACCCGGACCGGACCTCAACCGACCCCGTCGCCCCCACCCGGAGAGCACTGCCATGACCGAGTCCCCCGAGCAGGAGCCCGCCGCCCGCGGCCGGTTCCGCCGCATCCTCGCGAAGATCACCCCCCTGCCCGTCTGGTGGCCCCTGCCGGCCTGCGTCCTGCTCGGCACGGTCTGCGGCGTCTCGTACGGGCTGCTCAAGGGGCCCGAGTACGCCGCCACCAGCTACGTCGTCGCCGTGCCCGCCAAGGACTCCGACCCCGCCGCGGCGCTCGGCTTCGCCCAGGCGTACGGCAGGATCGCCACCAGTGACTCGACCCTGGCGTACGCGCGGGTCGCGGCGGGCGTCCCGGCGCGCGAACTGCGGGACCGCGTCGAGACGGAGACGTCCCCCGACTCGCCGATGATCGCCGTCACCGGCACGTCCGACACGCCGGCGGAGGCCGCCGACATCGCCAACGCGGTGGCCGACGCCGTGTTCGTGAGCAGCAATCAGGTGTCCAAGAACACCGGCGTCTCGCTCACCCTCTTCTCCCAGGCCATCTCCCCGGACGAGCCGGTCTCCCCGTCGCTGCCGGTCGGCGCGGCCGTCGGCGGATGCGCGGGCGGACTGCTCGGCGGACTGGTTCTGCTCGTCAGGCCCCGCCGTACGGCCCCCGTCACCGCCACCGCCGTGCCCGCACCGGCGCAGCCCGCGGAGCCGGCGGGCGAACGGGAGCTGGTGTGACACCCGGCCGGGGGCGGGGCATCTCCGTCACCCTGTGCCGTGACCAGGACGCCTTCGCCCGCCTGGGCCCGGAGTGGGACAGGCTGCACGGCGACTGCGTCACCGCCACCCCGTTCCAGAGCCATGCCTGGCTCCACTCGTGGTGGCTGTCCTACGGGACGCGGGGCCGGCTGCGGGTCCTGCTCGTGCGACGCGACGGCCGGCTGATCGGTGCCGCGCCCCTGATGCTGACGCACGGGCCGATGCCGCTGCTCGTGCCACTGGGTGCCGGAATCTCCGACCACTGCGACGTCCTCGTCGACGGCGGCCATGCGCGTGCCGCGACAGGGGCGCTGGAGCACGGACTGGACCGGGCGGCCCGCCACGCCGTCGTCGACCTGCGGGAGGTGCGGCCCGGAGCGGCCGCGGAGCGGCTGTACGAGACATGGAAGGGGGCCCGCGCCCGGCTCACCGACTCGGTCTGCATGGAGCTTCCGGCCGCCCCGATCGAGGAACTCGTCAAGCGGATGGCCGGGTCCAGGGCACAGCGGGTGCGCGCCAAACTGCGCAAGATCGACGCGCTCGAGATCGAGGCGCACACCGTGCCGGAGCCGGAGGTCGCGGAGGCGGTGGCCCACCTGCTGAGGCTGCACGAACTGCAGTGGCGCGGACGCGGGGTCAACGTGGAGCACCTGCGGCCGCGGTTCGCCGCCCACCTGGTGCGTGCCACCCGGGCGATGACGCGCCGTGACGAGGCCAGGCTGACGGAGTACCGGATGGACGGCGCGGTCGTCGCCGCCGGTCTGACGCTGCGCTCCGGGAGCATGGCGGGCGGCTATCTGTACGGGGCCGATCCCGGACTGCGCGACCGCAAGGTGGACGTGGCGGCGATGCTGCTGCGGCACGACGCCCAGCAGGCGGCGGAGGGCGGGCTGGGCGTGCTGAGCCTGCTGCGCGGGTCGGAGCCGTACAAGAACCACTGGCGTCCGGAGACCGTCACCAACCAGCGGCTGCTGCTGGCCCGTTCGGCGCTGGAGCCGCTGCTGCGGCTGCACGAGGCGCGGGTCCGGCTGCGGGACCGTGCCGCTGGGGCCGTCCGCGAGCGGCTGCCCGCCGCCCGGGAGTGGCGCGACCGGCTGAACAGCCGGCGGGCGACCGCCGCGAGGCTCTGAATCGCCTCGGGCCGCCGCCCGCCGGTGCCGGGTGACCGGCTCGGGTCAGAAGTCCGGCCAGCCGTCGGGCCACGGGAACTCGACACACGTCGGCTGCTCGCCCGTCCACTGTGTGACCTGCTCGCCGAGGTCGAGGGGCACGCACCATGTCGTGTCGTTCAGCACCACGTCGCCGGGCAGGTCGGCCGGGAGCGGTGCCGTCGGGTCCGTGCCGTCGGCCGGCGCGGGCTCCGCCGGTGCCTCCGGCTCGAGCGGGCTCGGTGCGGCGGGGTCCGGTTCCGCGGGTGCGGGCTCGGCCGGTACGGGACTGGCCGGATCCGACTTCGCAAACAACTTCGAGCGGAACACTTTCGAGGACTGCGGATTGTCTGCGCACTGCCACACCCCGTGCGGGCAGTAGTCTGTGATGGTCTGGTAGAGCGGCTTGTGACGGTCGATCCATTCGAGCATGCGGCGCATGTACTCGGGATTGTCACCGTTCCGGAAAAGCCCCCACTCCGGATACGAGATCGCCTTGTTGTGAGCCGCGGCGAACTCGACCTGCTTCCGCAATCCGTACGGAGCATTCACCTGTTCGTCGAACGTCCCGCCCGGAGGCTGGTCGTACGAGTCCATCCCGATGATGTCCACCACGTCGTCGCCGGGGTAGCACTCGGTCCAGGGAATGGCGTCCAGACCGCGATTCGGGGCGAAGTCGAATCGGAACTCCTGCCCGGGGACGGAACGCATGGCCGTGACGATGCGGTTCCAGTACGCCTTCCACGCCTCGGGGTCCGGCGCACAACGATGCGTGTACGTCGTCCCGTTCATCTCCCAGCCGAGGACGATCACCGTGTCGGTGGCACCGACCTCGACCAGGCGGGTGGCCAGGGTGCGGAAGTGCTTGTCGAAGCTCCCCTCGGCACCGGCGCGCAGCAGCGCCCGTACCGCCGAGTCGGGCAGCCGGGCCTCGTTGCGCTCCAGCATCGGCACGTTGAGGACGAACATCCGGTCGTCGGCGCCGCGTCGCCATTCGGCCCAGGGGCGCAGGAACTCCACCTGGCCCTCGATGTTCGACCAGCGGTCACCGGGGAGGTACGTGTGACCGACCCTCAGTTCGGTGCCGCCGAGCCAGCGGGACAGTTCGGCGATGCGTTCGACTCCGGGCGGGCCGTAGTGGAGATACGCCCCCACGGCGACCGATGAATCGCCGGAGGTGTCAGGGTTGTCGTTCGCGGTGGATGCTGCGCCCGCGCTCCAGTTTCCGGAAATCGCGCTGGAGACAAGGAGACCGGCGACAACCGTCCCGATGCCCGCGCGGATGAGACGTCGCCGTTGGTGCATGGATTCCTCCTGAGCGGTCCGTTCTGCGATGACACGACCGTAGGCAGAAAGTCGTATTTACGGGCTGCCTGAGGAGACGTCAGTAGGCCATTAGCGAATAGGCGCGCTCCATACAGGACCATCCAGGTGAAAGAGATGACTCGAATGCCGATCACCGACCCGGGAGTTCCCGCTCTCGTGCTCCGGCTCGACCGGAATCCCTTTCACCACGGCACGCTGGGAGCCGTCAGATCGCTGGGCCGCGCCGGGGTGGAGGTCCACGCCCTGGTCGAGTCGGCCCGCAGCCCGGTCGCCCGGTCCCGCCATCTGCACCGGGCCCATGTCAGGCCGCCGGGCGACCTCGGCCCCGAGGCCTTCGTCGGGCTGCTCGTCGAGGTCTCCGAGCGGATCGGCCGCCCCGCCGTGCTGGTCGCGATGGACGACCTCGGCGCACTCAGCGTCGCCGCCCACGCACCACGCCTCGCCTCACGCTTCCTCTTCCCCGAGCAGGCCGCGGACGCCACCGCGGCACTCGCCGACAAGGCGGAACTGGCGCGGCTGTGCGCCGACGCGGGAATCGCGCACCCCGAGACGGTGGTGCCCGGGAGCGCCGCGGAGGCCGCCGCCGCGGTACGGCGGCTCGGGCTGCCGCTGGTCGCCAAGTGGAGCAGACCGTGGCTGCTGGACCCCGGGACGGGACTGCGCAGTACGAGCCTGATCACCTCGCCCGGTGACGCGCAGCGCCTGTTCGGCAGGACCGGACAGGCCGGCAGCCGGCTGCTGCTCCAGCGGCATCTGCCCGGCGGGCCCGACTCGGACTGGTTCTTCCACGGCTACTTCTCCCGCGGATCCCTCTGTCTGCTCGGCGGCACCGGACGCAAGGAACTCGCCTGGCCGCCCCGTGCCGGCCTCACCGCGAAGGGCCGCTGGCAGCACAACGACGAGGTGCGGGACGCGGCGCTGCGGCTGGTCGCCCACTCCGGCTACCAGGGCGTTCTCGACCTCGACTTCAGACGGGACCCGGCCGGAGGGGCCTACCGGCTCCTCGACGTCAACCCCCGGCCGGGCGCGCAGTTCCGGCTGTTCACCGACGAGGGCGGACTCGACGTCGTCCGGTCCCTCTACCTGGATCTCACCGGCAGGCCGGTGCCGCCGGCCACCGCGCGGCCCGGCCGGGTCTTCGTCGCGGAGAACTACGCACTGCTGTCGGCTCTCGCGAGCGCCCGGCATCCGGCGCCCGGACGGCCCGGCGCCCCGCGCGGCGGCATCGAGACCGCCTGGTTCGCGCGGGACGACGTGCGGCCGTTCCTCGCCATGGCCGCTGCCTCCCTGCGGCGCGGCCTCGCCAAAGGGACGAACCGGGCGCGAACGGTGCCACGGCGGCCAACGCAGGCGTCCCCGGCCGCATCAGAGGCCGCAGCACCGGCCGCATCAGAGGCCGGATCAGAGGCCGGACCGGAGCCGGCCGGACCAGAAGGAGCGAGCACATCATGTACGACTTGGCAGTGATCGGCGCCGGCCCGTACGGGCTCTCCGTGGCGGCCCACGCCGCCGCGGCCGGCATCAGCCTGCGGGTGTTCGGCAGGACCATGGCCTCGTGGCGGGACCACATGCCGGAGGGAATGTTCCTCAAGTCGGAGCCGTGGGCCTCCGACCTCTCGGACCCCGACGCCAAGTACACCCTCGCCGACTATGCGGACGTCCGGGGGTTCGAGGCGTCGCACGGCTGTCCGCTGCCGATCCGCACCTTCGCCGACTACGGGATGTGGTTCGCGGAGCACGCGGCACCACCGGTGGAGGAGCAGACCGTCACCCGGGTGACCGCGACGGCGGACCGCTTCCGGGTGGAGACGGCGGAGGGCGACGGCATCGAGGCCCGTACGGTCGTGCTCGCCGTCGGAGTCATGCCGTTCCGGCGCATCCCGCAGCAGCTCGCCGCCCTGCCCCCCGGCCTCTGCTCGCACAGCAGCGGCCACCGGGACCCGAGCGGGTTCGGCGACCTCGACGTGACGGTCGTCGGAGCGGGTCAGGCGGCGCTCGAGACGGCGGCACTCCTCGCCGAGCACGGGGCACGCCCGCAACTGGTGGCCCGTACCGACCGGATCGGATGGAACACCGTCCCGGTGCCGCGGCAGCGCGGACGGCTCCAGGCCCTGCGCACCCCGCTCAGCGGACTGGGCAGCGGCTGGACCACCTGGGCATGGGCCGAACTCCCCGGCGCGGTCGGCCGTCTCCCCGCCGGCCTGCGCGAGCGCCTCGCCGACGGCGCACTCGGACCGGCGGGCGCCTGGTGGCTGCGCGACCGCTACGAACACCGCGTCCCGGAACTGCTCGGGCACACCCTCCGCGACGCCTCCGTCCGTGCCGACGGCCGGGTGCGGCTCGAACTGAACACACCGGACGGCGGCATCCGCACCCTCGACACCGGCCATGTCGTCGCGGCGACCGGATTCACCCCCGACCTCGACCGGCTGGACCTGCTCGACCCCGGTCTCAGGCCGGCCGTCCGGAGGGTCGGCACCAGCCGGGCGCCGGCGCTGACGGCCGGGTTCGAGTCCAGCCGCCCCGGCCTGTTCTTCGCGGGGCTGCTGGCCGCACCGTCGTTCGGTCCCGCCATGCGGTTCGTGTACGGGTCGGCGTTCGCCGCCGAGCGGCTGGTCGCCGGTGTACGGCGGCGGCTGCGCCGGTGACGTCACAGGGGCGCCGGTGGACCGGCCGGGGTGCTGTCAGGCCGTGTGCCGGTCGTAGAGCCAGCCCCGGCGGGGCTGCGGGGGAGCGGGCCGCCCGTGCGGCCCCTCCGGTGGCGGAGGCGGGGACGGGAACAGGCTGAGCCTGGTCCACTCCCCGTCAGGCCGGCCCGGCATGGTGCGCCCGGCGGCCGCCCATTCGCGCGCCAGTTGGTCGTAGATGGGGCTGCCGGCCGGCGGTGCCGCCGTCGGATCCGTACTCGTCTGGACGCGCTGCCATCGCGAGGGCGCGGTAATCCTTGCCATACGAGCGCAAACGCGCGCCCGGGGTCCGAAGTCACTGCTGCGACCGGACGATGGGGGACGGGGGGAACGGCCTTTCGAGCCGGTCGCCCACAGCGGTGAGATTCACTCGTACGGCATGCGGTGCGTCGCGTCCGATCACCCGTCCGGGACAAGAAGATACGCATCAACGGGTCGCGGAAAAGGGGTTCGATGCGACACATGGCGACCGCACTCGTGCCGGCCCTTCTCCTGGGGCTCACAGCGTGTCAGAACAGCACCGCGGGCGACGGTCCGGCACCCGGTCCGCACGGCAGGGGCCGCACGGCCGTCGCGGCGACGGCCGGCCTGGGAGACACGGCGGACATCGGCGGCGCACGCTTCGGAGAGCATCTGCGCATCGGCGTGCACGGGTTCGTCGACCCCGCCGTGGCCGTCAAGGCCGCTCCGATGCCTTCGGCCGGGCACCGATGGGTCGGCGTGGAGGTGACCCTCGCCAACGTCGGCGGCACGGCGTACGACGCGCCCCTCGACAAGGCCTGGGTCGTCGACGGCCGGGGCAGGCGGTATCCGGCCGTCCGGACCGGGGAGATCACCACCGGTTCCCCCCTCGTGACGACGACGCTGCCCGTCGGCGAACACAGCACCGGATGGCTGGCCTTCGAGGTGCCCTTCGACGCCCGTGCCGTACGGCTTCACTGCACGGTGGGCTCTGAGGAGCGCAGCTGGCGGCTCTGAACAGCCGGCGACGGCCCCGCACACCCGCGGAAGCAGTTTGCCGCCGGGTTCCCCCGTCCAGGTGAACGAGGCGCGGCGGCCGGCCGGCCCGCCACTAGGGTGCCGAGCCATGACCACAGCGAACTCCCCCAAATTCACGGTGAATCGCGGACAGTTGGGCACGCTCTCCCTGCTGGCCTGGACCGGCGACCCCGCCCAGGGCCATGACACCCCCTATCTGCTCACCTACTCCCTCGGTGACGGCAGCGACGGACCGGACGCGGGTCAGGAGGCCGCCCTGGCGATGATCGCCGAACTCGGGCTCACCGTCGGCGACGAGATGCACGACCACACCGGCGACGGCGCGCACCCGATCCAGTTGCTGGTCGAAGGCGGCCAGGCGGTCGTCAACATGCCGTATCTCAAGGCCCAGTGCCCCGCGCCGCCCGAGTGGCTGGCCGCCGCGGACCAGCGCGGCCATGTGCACTTCATGATCGCGAGCCGTCCGTGGCCGGAGGGCAGGCCCGGTGCACCCGTCGCCGACGAGGCGTTCCAGGCCTTCCTGGGCGACGAGGACACCCTCACCTCCTGCGCGCACGTACTGCTGCCCGTGTCGCGGCTGCGCCGCTGAGGCTCAGGGAGCCTCGAAGGCGAAGCGCAGCGACCGCACCCGGTTGTCGAAGCTGGAGTCCACCAGGCCCGGCAGGCCCACTGCCCGAAGCCCCCTGGGCCTCGTCAGCAGTTCATGGAACAGGGCCTTCATCTCCTGCCGGGCCAGGTGCGAGCCGAGGCAGTAGTGCGGCCCGCCGCCGCCGTACCCCAGATGCGGATTGGGGCTGCGGGTGATGTCGAAGACGTCCGGGTCCTCGAAGACCGCCTCGTCGCGGTTGGCGGAGGCGTAGAACAGCACGACCTTTTCGCCGGGCCGGAAGGCACGGCCGCCGAGCTCGCACTCGGCGGCGACCGTGCGGCGGAACTGGATGATCGGGGTGGAGTGGCGGACGATCTCGTCCACCGCGCCGTCCGCGTACCTCTCGAAGTCGGCCTCCAGCAGGGCACGCTGGTCGGGATGGTCACTGAGGAGCGCCAGACCGTGGGCGATCGCGTTGCGTGTCGTCTCCACACCCGCGACCAGCAGCAGTGAGAAGAAGGCGCCCAGCTGCCGGGAGTTCAGCGCCTGCCCGTCGACGTCCGCGCACACCAGCGCCGAGATGAGATCGCCCGTGGGCCTGCGGCGCCGCTCACGGGCCAGCCGCGCCATCACCAGCTGCATATGGGCCAGGGCACGCAGCCCCCGCCCCGGCATCCGCAGTCTGGCCCGCAGACCGCGCTTCACGCCGACGTTCTCCGAGGCCTGGTCGATACGCGCCGCGATCTCGGCACGGTCGTCGCCGGGGATGCCCATCAGGTCGCAGATCACCTCGAACGGCATGCGTGAGGCGACCGCCGGGACGAAGTCCTCGGGTCTGCGCTCGAGCATCTCGCCGACGATGCGCCGCGCGACCTCGCGGACGTTGTCCTCCGTGGCGGCGAGCAGCCGCGGCGTGAACGAACGCGCCACGATCCGGCGCATGCCGGCGTGCTCCTCACCGTCCATGTTGACCATGGAGTTCCCGAACACGGCCTTGGCCCACGCGGCCGGCTCCGGAGTGGTGACGCCGGGCGCGCTGACGAAGTCGCGCGGCCGGCGGCTCGCCTCCGTCACGTCGGCGTGCCGGACCAGGGCGTAGAACCCGGGGCGCTCCCCGAACAGCACAGGGGCGTCGCGTCTGCGCAGTTCCGCGAAGGCCGCGAGCCGGGCGGGCCTGGGCAGCCGCCAGAACGCGGGGTCGGACAGATCGGCCTCAAACGCGTGCGCGGCGGACCGCGCAGAGGCCTGGCCGGGAATTCCCATGACCACGGCAACCTCCAGGTGCTCGAAGGCACATGCTGGCCCATCACGCCGTCAGTCTGAGTCCCGACATTGCTGCGGACGGGGGGAATTTGCACGGGTACGGCCGTCCGGGTCGTTGGGGCAGAGCGACGGACAGTCCGTGGAGCACAAGAGGGGAAGTACACAGCGATGAAGTCGACCACCCGGGGATCTCTGGCGGCGGTACTGGCGTGCATGGCCTCCGCGGTGGCGGCCGCCCCCGCCGTCGCGGGGACCTCCGTCCCGGTGATCCTGCCGCTCGAGAGCCTCGAGACGGCGGTGCCGGTCGAGGCACCCGAACTGCGCACGGGCGTGCCGGTACCCGTGCCCGGAGCACCGCAGGGCCCGCGTCACGTCACCGGCACGCTGCTGCCGCAGGACACGCTGCCCGCGCTGCCGGTCACCAGCGAACTGCCGCGCACGCTCCTGGAGATCCCGGTGGAGAACCCCCTAGGCGAGGGCAACCTGGGCGTGGCGGAGGCCTCCTCCGCGGAGTCCGACCTGAAGGCGGTGACCCCCGGCGCGGCACTCGGCGCGCCCCTGACCGCACCGGACGGTGACGCTCTCGGGCTGCCGGCGCCGACGCTGCCGCAGGCGGCGCTGGTCGGTCCCGTTCTGCAGGGATCGCCCGCCGCCGGCCTGCTGCTGAGCTGAGTCCCGGCGGGTACCCGCCTGGGGGAGCAACCCTTCGGCCGTGAGGTCGTTGTCAACACAGAAGCAACGTCACGTCGCAGGAGTGCATCACCGGGAGGGGGCCACGGCATGAGGACGCCGAGCATGCGGGGACGCTCCCACGTCACAGGCAGCGCGGGCGGGGTGCCGGGCGGTGGATTTCCCGCCCGGCGCCTGGTCCTGCGGACCCTCTTCACGGTGGGCGTGGTCGCCGGCACGGCCGGGGCCCTCATGCCGATCCTCGCCCGGCGGGCGGCGGACGTGCGGGACTCCGGCGGGAAGGGGCCGCGCGGGAACGGGGCCGAGGGGAACGGCGCAGGTGGGACCGGTGCCGCGAAGCCGCAGTCCCAATCCCGGCCCCAGCCCCAGTCCCAGTCCCAGTCGCTGGAGAGGTTCGCAGAGATGTACCAGGGGCGGCACATCCAGGGCAGCGCGACGGTGATGGTCCCGGCCCGCGGCGGGAGCCGGGACGGGGACCCGGCGGCCGGGGCTCTCGGAGCGGTCCGCTCCGGCCGGCCGGCGGGCGGCGCCTGGCTCGTACCGAGCGTGGAGGTGCGCATCGACGGCCGGCCGCTGCACGTCATGAGGCGCGCCGACGGCACGTATCTGAGTCTGGTGAACCATTACGAGTCGTTTTGGACCCTGCGGGACGTGGCCCGCGCCGCCGTCGACGAACTGGGCGACGCGCAACTGTCGCTGACCCCCATGCACAGCGCCTGAACCTGGAGGGCCGGCACCGTGTACACCCGCAAGAACCAGCGGAATCTGACCCGTTCGGAGAAGCGCCGACTGGTCGGAGCGCTGCTGGGACTCAAGCGCTCCGGACGGTACGACGAGTTCGTCAGGATGCACGGCGAGTACTACGTGTCGGACGCGGAGGACAGGCCGCGGGCCGCCCATATGACGCCGTCCTTCTTCCCCTGGCACCGCAGATTCCTGCTCGAGTTCGAGCGGGCGCTGCAGAAGATCGACGACAGCGTGTCCCTCCCGTACTGGGACTGGACGACGGACAACTCGCCCGCCTCCTCGTTGTGGGCCGACGACCTCATGGGCGGCACCGGCCGCCGCAGCGACCGGCAGGTCATGACCGGGCCCTTCGCCTACGCGGCCGGCGACTGGCGCATCAACGCCCGGATCACCGACGGCAACTTCCTCACCCGTGACCTGGGCCGGCCGGCCGACCCGGTGTCCCTCCCGACGAGGACCGAGGTGGCCGAGGCGCTGGACGATCCGGTCTACGACACCGCGCCCTGGAACTCCACGGTGACCACCGGTTTCCGCAACCGGATGGAGGGCTGGAGGGCCGGAGGCTCCGAGCGCTGGCGCATCCACAACAAGGTCCACCGTTGGGTCGGCGGTCTGATGATGAGCGCGACGTCGCCCGACGACCCGGTCTTCTGGCTCCACCACGCGTACATCGACCTGCTGTGGACGCGCTGGCAGAAGGCGCACCCCGGGTCCGGCTATCTGCCGCGCAAGCGGCTCGGGCGGGACGACCCGCAGTACGGGCGGGTGTTCACGCTCGACGATCCGATGCCGCCGTGGGACGCGAAGCCGTCGGGGCTGCTCGACCACACACGCTGGTACCGGTACGGCTGACCGTGTCCAAGGCCGGGGCCGGGGGCCGGGGGCCCTGGGGCCCGGAGGACCGGGCTCGGCGGCACATGCGTCCGCGGCCTCCCCCGCACCCGGCGGGGGAGGCCGCGGACACTGTCCGGCGCGGGTGTCAGCCGCCGTAGGCGCCGTCGTGGTGGCCACCGTCGACGTTGGCGCAGGTGTTGCCGAACGCCGGGTTGAGCAGGGCGATCACGTTCACGGTGTTGCCGCAGACGTTGACCGGCACGTGCACGGGCACCTGAACCACGTTGCCCGACGCCACACCGGGGGAGTGGGCGGCAGCGCCGTGCGCTCCGGCGTCGGCGGCAGCCATGCCGGCGCCGCCGGCCAGGATGGCACCAGTGCCGGCGACTACGGCGGCTGCCTTCGCGATACGCGACATCAACTTCTCCTTGCAGAACGAGAGTGGGCCGCAGGATTGCGACCAGCACATACCGTTCAACGCCGGAACCGATGGGGCGGTAACGGATCAAGAGCAAACTTGTCGCGGCACCCGCCCCGCGCGTCCGTGGCTTCGTCGACGCCTTTGCCGCGGGGTCTCGGGTTCGCCGCATGTCAGGGACCGCGCCGGTCCGGCCGGGACGGCCACGGCCAACCTCTTCGATTGTTTGTTCGGTTTTCGCGGTACCGTGGGGGCATGGCAGCACATCTCCAGGGATCGCTCTTCGACCAGACCGACGAGATCCGTCTCGGTCCGCTCGACGACGTCCGGCGCACGCTGCTCGGCGGCGGGGCCTGGATCGACGTACTGCCCGCCTGGCTCACCGGGGCGGACGCCCTGTTCGACGAACTCGTCGGCGAGGTGCCCTGGCGGGCGGAGCGACGGCAGATGTACGAGCGGGTCGTCGACGTGCCGAGACTGCTCGCGTACTACGGAACGGACGACCCTCTTCCGCACCCCGTGCTGGACCAGGGCCGGGAAGCCCTGTCGCGGCACTACGCGGAGGAACTGGGCGAACCGTTCCGCACGGCCGGGCTCTGCTACTACCGGGACGGCAGGGACAGCGTCGCCTGGCACGGGGACACCATCGGCCGCGGGGCGCGGGAGGACACCATGGTCGCCATCCTCTCCGTCGGGGCTCCCCGCGAACTCGCGCTCCGGCCGCGACAGGGCGGGGCGGCACAGGTGCGCAAGGCACTCGGACACGGGGACCTGATCGTGATGGGCGGCTCGTGCCAGCGGACCTGGGAGCACGCCGTCCTCAAGACGGCGCGCCCCGTCGGCCCGCGCATCAGCGTCCAGTTCCGCCCCCGGGGTGTTCGTTAGGGCGTGCGCGGTTCCCGTCGTCAGCGTGTGCGGCGTACCGCGCGCCCCGCGAGCACGTCCGTACGGGCCCCGTCGTCGATGACGAACCGGCCGTCGATCAGTACGTACGGGATGCCGGTCGGCAGAGTGCGCGGCGCCTCGAACGTCGAGCCCGCCGCCACCGTCTCCGGGTCGAACAGCACCAGGTCGGCCCGGTACCCCTCGCGGACCAGACCGCGGTCGGGCAGCCGCAGCCGGGCGGCCGGGCGGGAGGTGAGATGGGCGACGGCCTCCTCCAGCGACAGGATGCCCAGTTCGCGCGCGTACCGGCCGAGGTACTGGGGGAACGTGCCGTACGCCCGCGGGTGCGGCTTCTCACCCTGGAGGATGCCGTCGCTGCCGCCGGTGTGGACCCGGTGCCGCATGATCTGCCGCACGTTCTCCTCGTGGCCGACGTGCTGGAGGATCGTCGAACCGAGCCGGTCCTCGATCAGCAGCCGCCGTGCCGTCACCCACGGCGCCTCGCCGCGCGCGTCGGCCGACTCCTGGATCGTCCGGCCGACGTGGCCGGCGACGGCGGGGCTGCTCACCCCCGAGATCTCGATGGTGTCCCATTCGATCGGCACCCCGTGACAGCCGTCCGAACCGACGACCTCGAGGTGGTGCCGGATCCTCTCCGCGGTCCCCTCGTCCCGCAGTCGCGCCAGCACCGCGTCGGGACCGCCCTCGCCCGCCCAGCTCGGCAGCATCGCGACGAGCGTGGTGCAGCCCGGGGTGTACGGATAGGTGTCGAGGCTGATGTCCGCGCCGCCGTCGAGCGCGTCGTCCAGCAGGGCGAGCAGATCCGGCGCCTTGCCCTTGTTCACACCGAAGTTCATGGTGGCGTGCGCGAGATGCAGGGCGCAGCCCGCGTCACGGGTCAGGTTCACCATCTCCTCGTACGCCCGGAGCGCGCCGGCGCCGTAGGAACGGTGATGGGGGCAGTAGTAGCCGTCGTAGCGGGCCACGACCCGGCACAGCTCGGCGAGCTCGGAGTCCTTCGCGTACATGCCGGGCGTGTACGTCAGGCCCGACGACATGCCGACCGCGCCCTGCTCCATGCCCTCGGCCACGAGCTGCCTCATGCGCGCGAACTCGGCGTCGGTGGGCGGCCGGTCCTCCCAGCCCATGGCGTGCATACGGACGGTGCCCTGCGGGATCAGGTACGCGGCGTTGACGGCGATGCCCTGTCCGCCGAAGTTCCGGTCCAGCCGGTCCAGGTACTCGCCGACGGTGCGCCAGTCGAAGTCGATGTCGGAGCCGTCGCCGTTCCAGCCGGTGATCGCCTTGCGCACGGCCGCGAGGGTCGTGTCGTCGACGGGCGCGTACGACAGCCCGTCCTGCCCCAGGACCTCGAGGGTCACGCCCTGCGCGGCCTTCGCGGTGTGCTCCGGGTCGCGGAGGAGCGCGAGGTCCGAGTGGGCGTGCATGTCGATGAACCCGGGGGCGAGGGCGAGGCCGTGGGCGTCGATCGTGCGTCTGCCGTTCGGCGCGGGTGTACCGCCGTCCCTGCGTATCTCCGCGATGCGGCCGTCGCGGATGCCGACGTCGGCACGGTAGGAGGCGTCGCCGGTGCCGTCGATGACGCGTGCGTGGCGGATGACGAGGTCCATGGGTCGCCTTTCGGGGGTGGGGTGGGGTGGGTGGGGGACGGGGCCGTTCCCCCGCCCGCCCCTTTCCCGAAACGGGGGCGGGCCCCGGGCACCGGGCGGCCTGCGGGCCGGGCCGTTGTACCGCCCTGGCGGGCCGTGTACCAGGCCTCGCGCGGTGGCCTCGATCTCCCCCTACGGCCTGGCGGCCGTGGGCGGGGGGACCCCCATGCCGCCAGGTCGTAGAGGGAGTGCCTCCGGCCGGGTTGAATTGCCGCGGCGCGGCGTCGGCAGCCTCGTCGGCGGCGACTTCAGCCTCGCCGGCGTTCGAGGCGCGGGGGTCCGGGGGCAGCGCCCCCGAAACACCGCGCGGAGCGCGGTGATCGGGTCCGGGCGGAGCCCGCCACGCGGCGGAGCCGCACATCGGTACAGCGGGAAGGGGCGGGGGCGGGGAACAGGCCCGCGCGGCGTCAGAAGAACGTGCGGATGAAGTCCGACACCGTCCCGTCGCGCTCCACCACCGGAATCAGCTGCCATTTGTCGAACGACGTGCACGGATGCGACAACCCCATCCCCACCCAGTCGCCGACCTCCAGGTCCGCCTCCGCCGTCGTGCGGAGCCACCCGTGCTGGTCGGACAGGCCCGTCACCGTGATGCCGTCGGCGGGGCGGACGGCGCCGGTGCGGCCGTCGCGGACCACCTGTGCCTCGGGCAGGTCGAGGTCGTACGCGGCGTCCCGCTTGCCCGCGTTGACGAATGCCTGTTCCTCCGTCGGCCGTGACACGACCTGCGCCCACAGCCGGAACGCGGGCTGCAGCGCCCCCTCTTCGGGGACCCGGTTGAAGGGGGTGAGGTGCCGGTAGTGGCCGTCGTCGTGCGAGACGTACGCACCGGAGCGGAGCAGCTTGAGGACCGGGGCGGAGAGTTCCGGGATGTCCGCGAAGACCTCGGCCACCGTGTCGAACCACGCGCTTCCGCCCGCGCTGATCACGATCTCGTCCGCGGCGCCGAGGCGTCCGGCCTTGTCGAGGTCCGCGGCGAGCGCGACGAGCCGTCGCAGCCAGTCGCGCACCTTCCCGGCGTCGGCCTGCGGGACCTCGCCCTCGTAGCCCGCGACGCCGACCAGACGCAGCGTCTTTGTCGCGGCGACCGCGTCGGCGACGGCGGCGCAGTCGGCCTCCGTGCGGGCGCCGGTGCGGGCACCGTCGCCCGTGCCCAGTTCGACGACGACGTCCAGCGGCCTGGACACTCCGCGCAGCGCCTCGTCCATGAGCTCGACGCCGCGTACGGAGTCGGCGTAGCAGATGAGGCGGAACTCCGGGTCCGTGTCGAGTTCGCCGGCGATCCAGCGCAGGGCGGCCGCGTCGACGACCTCGTTGGCGAGGAAGATCCGCCGGATCCCGTAGGCGCGGTAGACACGGAGCTGGTGGGGGACGGCCGCGGTGATGCCCCAGGCGCCGTGCTCCAGTTGACGGGCGAAGAGCTGGGGGGACATCGACGTCTTGCCGTGCGGGGCGAAGGCGAGACCGTGCCGCTCCGAGTACGTCTCGAGCAGTGCCAGGTTGTGCTCGACGGACTCGGCGGACAGCGCGAGCACCGGGGTGGTGAAGCCGCCGGTGAAGAGATTGCGGCGGGAGGCCGCGAGCTCGCCGACGGTGAGTCCCGCCGCGTCGGGCGGGAGCGCCTTGAAGCGGTGGTCGACCGGTTCGTCGGCGAGCCGTGCGACGGCGTTGTCGGCTGCCATGGGAGCCCTCCTCCATGGTGTTGCAGCATATGCAACACCCATTGCGTATTTCGCTTACGGCTGTCTAACATCCGAGCCGACGCCGGGTCAATGGGCCCGGCGACCGACCAGCGAGGAGCCCCCGCGATCATGACCGCGAGCGTGCACGGACCCGTGGACGTCGTCTGCCTCGGCGAGTCCATGGTCACGTTCCTGCCCACCCGGGCGGGGCGTCTGGCCGACGTGCCGTCGTTCGTGCGGGGCATCGGCGGCGCGGAGTCCAATGTGGCCTGTGCGCTCGCCGCGGCGGGTCACCGCACCCGCTGGGTGGGCCGGGTCGGCGCGGACGGCTTCGGTGACCACCTCGTGGAGGCCATCGGCGGGTACGGGGTCGACACCTCGGCGGTGGCCCGCGACCCCTCCCGCCCGACGGGCGTCTACTTCCGCACGGCCACCGACCGGGCCACCGACGCGCACGAGGTCGTCTACTACCGCGCCGGTTCCGCCGCGTCGGCGATGTCGCCGCGCACCGTGGCGAGCGCACCCCTGTGGTCCGGCCGCGTGCTGCACCTCTCCGGCATCACGGCGGCTCTGTCGACCGGCTGCCTCGCCCTGACGCGCGACCTCACCGCACGTCGGGCCGGCCGCCCCCTCGTCTCGTTCGACGTCAACCACCGCCCCGGTCTGTGGCGCGAACCGTCCGACGCGAAGGTGCTGCTGGAGCTGGCGCGCGGGGCGGACATCGTGTTCGTGGGGGAGGACGAGGCCGAGGAGGCGTGGGGGGTGCGGGGCGGTGCGGAAGCCGTACGGGCGGTGCTGCCGGAGCCGGCGGCGCTGGTCGTGAAGCGGGGCGCGGCGGGTGCGGTGTCGTTCACCCGCTGCGGGCCCCCGGCCCCGCCCGTCGGCCCCGCGACCCCGCCCGTCGGTCCCGCGCCCGGCACCGGTCCCGCGCCCGGCACCGGTCCCGCGCCCGGCACCGGCCCCATTGGCACCGGCGCCGTGTCCGGCACCGCCCCCGCCGGCGACGGGGCCGACACCGTCACCTTCGCCCCCGCCCCCCGCGTCACCGTCACCGCCCCCGTCGGCGCCGGTGACGCCTTCGCCGCCGGGTTCCTGTCCGCGACGCTCCGCGAACTGCCCCTGAGGGACCGGCTGCGGCACGGCCACCTCTGGGCCGCCGCCGCGCTCACCGTCCCCGGCGACCTGGCCGCTCCGCCCGCCGCCGCCCACGCCGACCGGCTCGTCGCCCTGGACGACGACGCCTGGGGGAGACTGCACCTCGGCCCCGGGTGGACAGGGGACGGGGACGACCAGGAGGTACGTACGCCATGAGCCAGACCGTCGACCGCGCGCTGAGCATCCTTCCGCTGCTCGCGGAGGGACCCGCCGACCTCGGACAGGTCGCCGAGCGCCTCGGCGTCCACAAGTCCACCGCGCTCCGCCTGCTGCGCACCCTCCACGAGCACGGGCTCGTCTTCCGCCAGCAGGACCAGCGGTACCGCCTCGGAGCGCGCCTGTTCGCGCTCGCGCAGGAGGCCGTCGAGAACCTCGACGTACGGGAGATCGCGCACCCCCATCTCGTCGCCCTCAACGAGCAGATCGGGCACACGGTCCATCTCGCCGTCTACGAGGAGAGCGAGGTCCTCTACATCGACAAGGTCGAGAGCCGCTACCCGGTGCGGATGTACTCCCGCATCGGCAAGCCCGTCGCGATCACCGTCGCCGCCGTGGCGAAGCTGCTCCTTGCCGACCTGCCGGAGGCCGAGCGGCGCACCCTCGCCGAGAAGCTCGACTTCCCCATGTACACGTCCCGTTCGATCCCGAACGCCGCCGCCTTCCTCAAGGAGCTGGCGACCGTACGCGAACAGGGCTGGGCCACCGACCTGGGTGGCCACGAGGAGTCCATCAACTGCATCGGGGCCCCCATCCGCGGTGCGGACGGCCGGGTCGTCGCCGCCATGTCGGTGTCCGCACCGAACGTCGTCGTCACGGCCGACGAACTCCTCACCCTCCTCCCGCTGGTGCGCCGCACCGCCGACGCCATCACCCGGGAGTACTCAGGACACGCACCCCAACAGGAAGCACGCGCATGACGACGCCCAAGAGCGAGAAGACCGCCCTCACCCCGAGCACCCACACCGCCCCGCCCGCCAAGTTCTCCCACGGCGTCCGCAAGGGCAACATCCTCCAGGTCGCCGGCCAGGTCGGCTTCCTGCCCGCCACGCCCGGACAGGCGCCGACCCCGGCCGGTCCCACGCTGCGCGAGCAGACCCTCCAGACCTTCGCCAACGTGCGGGCCATCCTCGAGGAGGGCGGCGCGAGCTGGGACGACGTGATGATGATCCGCGTCTACCTCACGGACGTCGATCACTTCGCCGAGATGAACGAGATCTACAACGAGTACTTCGCCGGCCTGACGGTGGCCCCCGCCGCCCGTACGACGGTCTATGTGGGTCTTCCCGCCGGCCTGCTCATCGAGATCGACGCCCTGGCAGTCCTGGACTGATCCTCTGATCCCCCCGCACCGGCCCCACCAGCAGTCGCACGGCACGGCGCCCGTCCCCGAAGCGCCGTGCCGCGGTCCCCCCTTGCCAGAAACCGCCGGAAAACCGGAAAAGAACCGGAAATGAGCCGCCATGTTCCTCGCTGCTGACGCTCCACCACCCACTCCCCACACGGGCGGACTGCTCACGCTCGTCGACGGCACCACCGGTCTGCTGACCGTCGCCGCGCTCGGTATCGCCCTGCTCCTCGTCCTCATCATCAAGGTCAGGCTGCAGCCGTTCGTCGCACTGCTCGCCGTCTCCATAGCCGTCGGACTCGCCGCCGGGCTGTCCGTCACCGAACTCTTCGGCACCGTCCAGAAGTCCGCCGCCGTCTCGGTCATCGAGTCGGGCATGGGCGGCATCCTCGGCCACGTCGCCATCATCATCGGCCTGGGCACCATGCTCGGCGCGATCCTCGAAGTCAGCGGCGGGGCCGAGGTCCTGTCCTCCCGTCTGCTGAACCTGTTCGGGGAGAAGCGCGCCCCGCTCGCCATGGGCCTCACCGGCCTGATCTTCGGCATCCCGGTCTTCTTCGACGTCGGCATCTTCGTGCTCGCGCCGATCGTCTACGCCGCCGCCAAGCGGTCCGGCAAGTCGATCATCCTCTACGCGATGCCGCTGCTGGCCGGCCTGTCGATGACCCACGCCTTCCTGCCCCCGCACCCCGGTCCGGTCGCCGCCGCCGGTCTGTTCGACGTCTCGCTCGGCTGGGTCATCCTGATGGGCGTCGTCGTCGGCATCCCCGCCGTCATCGCCGCATGGGTCTACGCCGCCTGGATCGGCAGGCGCCTGTTCGTCGAGGTTCCGCAGGACATGCTGGAGGCGGCACAGGACGCCAAGGCCGCCGTCGCCGCCGAGCAGGTGGCGGCGGGCCGGCAGTCGCGGGAGGCGCCGGTCGCGCTCGGGACGGTTCTCACCATCATCGGTACGCCGCTGATCCTCATCCTCGCCGCGACGTTCTCCTCCATCGCACTCGATCCGTCCACGCTGCGCTCGGTCGTCGAGTTCTTCGGCAACCCGTTCGTGGCCCTGACGATCGCGCTGGTCATGGCGTACTGGCTGCTCGGCATCCGGCGCGGCTGGTCCCGCAAGTCCCTCGAGTCGGTGTCCACCCAGTCCCTGAAGCCGGTCGGCAACATCCTGCTCGTCGTCGGCGCGGGCGGTGTCTTCGGCGCGGTCCTCAAGGCGAGCGGCGTCGCGCAGGCGCTGTCCGACACCTTCAACGACGTCGGCCTGCCGGTCGTCGTCCTCGCGTATCTGATCTCCCTGGTGCTGCGGGTCGCCCAGGGCTCTGCGACCGTCGCGATCGTCACCACGGCCGGCATCGTGCTGCCCCTCGTCGAGAACGGCGGGCACTCGCAGGCGTTCCTGGCCCTGGTCATCATGGCGATCTCGGCCGGCTCGATCTTCGCCTCGCACGTCAACGACGGCGGGTTCTGGATCGTCGCCAAGTACTTCGGCATCTCGGAACGGGACACGCTCAAGTCGTGGACGGTTCTCGAGTCGGTGCTCTCGGTCGCCGGCTTCGTGGTGGCGGCCGGGCTCAGCCTGGTCGTCTAGTCGTCTAGTCGGCCGGTCGTCCGGTCGGCAGGTCGGCCGGCGCGGGCGCACAGGGGAGGGGGGAGGGGCCGGGCGGCCTCTCCCCCCTCCCCTCTAGAGTCGGCGTGTGCTGACATACGAACAGGTGCGTGACTGGGCCCGCGTCAAGTACGGCCCACGGCATGCCGAGCGCCGGATCACGGACATCGGGTACGCCTACTCGGTCAACACTCAGCCGGACGCGTATCTCGACGGCGACACGTCCGCGATGACGTACGGCAACGGGCCCGATCTCGTCGTGAAACGCACCGGCGCCGTCTGGCAGTTCGGGTCCGCCCCCACCTTCATGGCGCTCTACGAGGTCCGCTCGGAGGACGAACTGCGCCGGGCGATGGCCGCGCTGCTCCCGCAGTGCGACCCGGACCGGCCGCAGGAATCGGTCCCGGCGCCACAGACACCGCCCCCGCATCCGCCCGCCAACGCGTATCCCGTTGCTCCGCCGCAGTACCCGCCGGCCACCGCGTATCCCGCTGCCCCGGCCCCGGCCCCGTACCCGCCCGTCGGCGCGTACCCGGCGGGCGCGGCGCCGTATCCGCCGGCCGGGACGTACCCGGCGGGCGTCTCGGCGTACCCCGTCGCGCCCGAGATGCCGGAGTTCGTCGCCGCCGACGCACACCACGCCGTCCTCGTCGACGCCACCGGCGTCTCCTTCGACCAGCGGGACGTCGTCACCGACTTCCTCTGGCAGGACGTACAGGCCGTCCACCACACCGTCCGAGGGCTGTGCCTCCTGGTCGGGGTCACGCACAGGAACGGAATGTTCTACGAGTGCCGCGTCGGCGGCAGCCGCCAGAAGCGGCTGCGCGAGTGGTCGCGGCAACTCGCCCAGGTGCTCGGCCACTACCGGGGCGGCCCCGGGGGGTGACGGCCCCGGCGGCCCCCGGAGCCCGCGGTCAGCCGCCGAGGCAGAGGACCAGCAGGCACACCTCTGTGGGCGAGGTGCTCGCCGTCCCGCCGGGCTGCGTCTGCGGCTGATCGGCGACGGAGCCGGACGACCCGGAGGAGTCCGAGGAGCCGGACGAGCCGGAGGTGCCGGTCGCGGCGGCGGGCGGCTGTCCGGTCGGCGCCGTGGACGGCGCGGCCGTCGGGGAGGTCGCCGCGGGCGCCTCGGACGCGGGCGCCTCACTCACCGCGGGTGCGAACCGGGTCGTACGGGCGGTCCCTGCCGGGTCCGCCGCCACAGCCGCGGTGTCCGCCGAGGTCCGCTGCCGGGGGACGGCGGGTGCCGAAGCGCGCGGCGCGGGTGCCGAGGCCCGCTTCACCGGCTCCGCCACCTTCCCGGTGGGCCGGTGCGCCGGGTGGTCGTCGGCGACGGTGGCGTCGGGGGTGGTGGCTGCTTCGGTCCGGCTCCTGTCGTCGGCCTCCGTCGGCAGTGCGGCGACCGTCAGCGCGCCGCCGACCAGCGCGATCATCGTCCCGGCCGCGGCCCGGCGCTTGTTCTTCTTGAAGCGGGCGAGCTGCCGCCTGCGCGCCGCGCGTCCCCGCTCGGCCGGGGCAGCGGCCGCCGGCGTGGCGGCGACCGCCGCGCCGGCGCCGTGCGGGGCCTGCGCCGCCGATGCCTCGAGGGGCGCGGGCGTGTGACGGGTGCCCTGCGGCTCCCATGCGACGGCCCCGGCCCCCGCCCCCGCCGGCGCCGAGTGGCGGGCGGTCGGGACGGTCGGGGCTATGTCGGGTGCGTACGCGCCGCAGCCCGGACACACCAGCGCGCCGTTGAGGTGCCGACGGCAGGTCGAGCAGTAGTCCATGAGCTTCTTCCTGTGCTGACTACGCCGCCAGAGACATCGGCGACCTGTTCACGTGTTCGTGTCGGTTCGGTCGGCCAGCAACGCTAACGACGGCTCCGGCAGGTGGTGCGCAGCACCTGTGACGCTTTTGCAAAGGTTGACGGCGGACCCCGGGACCGGGGCCCGCCGTCACGAGCTGGTGGTGCGGGTCAGCCGCAGTACTGCTGTTCCTTTCCGATGGACCGGTACATGCAGTCGGAGTTCTCCAGGAGTTGGAGCACCGCGTCACGGTTGCGACTGGTCTCCCGCTCGATCACCTCGTCGGGCGGGTAGAAGCCGCCACCGCCGAAGCCCGACGGGTACATCTCGAAGGTGTAGCCGAAGATCTTCTGCTCGCCCCACAGCCAGTCGTCGATCGACCCGTCGGTGATGTAGAGGTCGCTCGACTGCTCGGCGGTGTAGCCGTTGCTCGCGCCCATCTTCCGTCCCACGGCCGCGAAGGCGTCCCGGTCGTCCTGGGTCATGCCGGGGGCCGTGTCGGAGTAGGTCCAGCCGAAGGGCCAGAGCACCAGTTCGCTGTAGGTGTGGAAGTCGATGCCCGTCGCGATCTGCTGCTCGCCGCCGACGACGCGGCTGCGCACGAAGTCGGCGACGACCTTCACCTCGGGCGCGGACTCCGCGGCCCGGCCGCGGTAGGTCTCCGAGCCGGCGGAGCCGGAGGAGCCGCCGCAGCAGCCCCACTTGTAGTTCCAGTTGCGGTTCATGTCCGTGCCCACGTACGAGGAACCGGAGTTGGGCTGCCGGTTCTTGCGCCAGCTGCGGTAGGAGCCGGAGGCGATGTCGTACTCGCCGCCGTCCGGGTTGAGGTCCGGGACGATCCAGATCTCACGGCCGTTCACGGCGTTCGTGATCCGTGAGTCGCTGCCGTAGTCCTCGCCGAGCTCGCGCAGCAGGTAGAGGGCCATCTCGACGGTGAGGTGCTCGCGTGCGTGCTGGTGGTGGGTGAAGAGGACCTCGGGCTCGTTCTCGTCGGTCGCCACGTTGTCGCTGATCTTGATGGCGACGATGTCCCGGCCCTGGTAGCTCTTGCCGATGACACGCTTGCTCATGATGCTCGGGTACTGCGCGATGCGCTGGTTGATCTCCGCCGTCATCTCGGCGTAGTTGTGGTACCGCGAGTCGGCCGACGGGAAGTCGAAGGGCTTCACGTCCGCCGCCGTCCTGTGCCGCGGCGGCGCGGGCAGCACCTCGAGAGTGTGCCCGAGGGCGCGCAGCCGCTTGGCCTGGGCGGAGTCGGCGCTGACGACGACGGTGTGGTCGTCCGCCTCGTCGATCGAGACACCGGTGCGGGCGATGGCGGTCCGTTCGGCGACCGTGTCGGGCCCGTGGATCAGGTACTGCCTGGTCTGCTCCTCCTCGGCGGCGGCGGAAGCCGGCCGGTCGGCGGATGGTGAGGCGTTCGCGCTGATGGGCGCGGCCACGGCGAGCGCGAGGACGGCCGCGAGGGTGGCGGCCTTCCTGCGGTTCGCCCGGATGCGAAGTCGCATGCTGTCTCCTGGGTGGGGAGTCGTGGGGGGTGTTCAGGTGCGACGTACGGGCGGTGCTGGTGTTCGTGCACATCGTGGAGCTATGGCATGACCCGGTCAAGAAGGGGTTCGGTCAATTCGGATGCCGCCGCAACTGTCGGGCGCTGCCCCTTGCGCGATCACTCGCGCCCCGCTTTGGTGACACCGGTCACACCTGGGACGAGTGGGAAGGCGGCAGCGCCATGGCAGGCATCTCCGAACACGGCACGGACGGGGCGCTCTCCGTACCGCGCAAGTCGAGTTGGAAGTACATCGGGCCGGGAATCGTCGTGGCGGCGACCGGCGTCGGCGCCGGAGATCTGGTGGCCACGCTGATCGCGGGCAGCAGGTTCGGATACACCCTGATGTGGGCGGCGGTCATCGGCTGCATCGTCAAGATCGCGCTCGCCGAGGCCTGCGGACGCTGGCACCTGGCGACCGGGCGCACCCTTTTCGAGGGCTGGCGCTCCCTCGGCAGGTGGACCACCGTCTACTTCGCGATCTACGTGGTCGTCTGGGGCTTCGTCTACGGCGCGACCGCGATGTCCTCCAGCGCCCTGCCCATCGTGGCGCTGTGGCCCGACGGACCGGACCTCAAGGTGTGGGCGGTCGTCACCGGCCTGATCGGCCTGGTCTTCGTCTGGTTCAACCGGTACGCCGTCTTCGAGAAGGTCATGACGGTGCTCGTCGGCACCATGTTCGTCGTCGTGGTCTACGTCGCGATCCGTGTCACCCCCGACATCGGTGCCTCCTTCGCCGGCCTGCTGCCGGTGCTGCCCGACGGATCCCTCCTCTACACCCTCGGGCTGATCGGCGGTGTCGGCGGCACCATCACCATGGCGGCCTACGGCTACTGGGTGAACGCCAAGGGCTGGACGAACACCGGCTGGATGAAGGTCATGCGGCTCGACAACCGCGTCGCCTACATCACCACCGGCATCTTCGTCGTCGCGATGCTGATCGTCGGCGCCGAGCTGCTGCACGCCTCCCAGCTCGCCCTGACCAAGGGCGACCGGGGCCTCATCGACCTCGGCGCGATCCTGGAGGAGCGGTACGGCGCGGTGACCGCCAAGCTGTTCCTCGTCGGCTTCTTCGCGACCTCGTTCTCGTCGCTGATCGGCGTGTGGCACGGCGTGAGCCTGATGTTCGCCGACTTCGTCGAGCGGCTGCAGCGCGACCGCAGGGGTGTGCCGACGGAGGAGGGCACCGTCGAAGAGGTCGCGGCCGGCAGCAAGGAGCGCTCGCTGCCGTTCCGGGCGTATCTGCTCTGGCTGACCTTCCCGCCGATCGCCCTGCTCTTCCTCGACCAGCCCTTCGGCCTGGTCGTCGCCTACGGCGTGCTGGGCGCGTTCTTCATGCCGTTCCTCGCGCTCACGCTGATCTGGCTGCTCAACTCCTCGCGGACCCCCGCCGAGTGGCGCAACGGCATCCTCAGCAATGTGATGCTGGCCGCCGCCGGGCTGCTGTTCGTCGTGCTGTGCGTGCAGCAGGTGCGCGAACTGCCCTGGTGAGAGCGTGTGCGACGAGGGCCCGTACCGCCGGGGGAGCGGCGGTACGGGCCCCTCGTCGTCCAGGCGTGTTACGGCAGGTTGTGGACGTGCGGTCCCACCGCGTTGGACCAGGCACTGCCGGCCGTCGCGTCCCAGTTGGTGGACCAGGTCATCGCGCCCCGCAGGCCCGGGTAGGTCTTCGAGGGCTTGAAGGTGCCGCAGTTGGTGCCGCGGGCCAGGCAGTCGAGAGCGTTGTTCACGATCGACGGGCTGACATATCCGCTGCCCGCGCCGCGGGTCGAGGCGGGAACACCGAGGCCCACCTGGGAGGGCGCGAGGCCGCCCTCGAGCTGGATGCAGGCGAGTGCGGTCAGGAAGTCGACCGAGCCCTGCGAGTAGACCTTGCCGTCGCAGCCGAGCATCGAGCCGCTGTTGTAGTACTGCATGTTGACGACGGTGAGGATGTCCTTCACCGCGAGCGCCGTCTTGAAGTACTCCGTGCCCGTGTTCTGCATGTCGATGGTCTGCGGCGCCATCGTCAGCACCATCGAGGAGCCCGCCTTCTGCGACAGCTGGCGCAGCGCCTTCGTCAGGTACGTCGAGTTGATGCCGTGCTCCAGGTCGATGTCGACACCGCTGAAGCCGTACTCCTGCATCAGCGCGTAGGCGCTGTTCGCGAAGGCGGTGGCGGACGCGTCACTGTTGATGGTGACGTTGCCCTTCTCGCCGCCCACCGAGATGATCACGGACTTGCCGGCGGCCTTCTTGGCGGCGATGTCGGCCTTGAAGTCGGCGACCGAGGCGTATCCGACGGCCGGGTCGAGGTTGAAGACGATCTGGCCCGGCGTGGCCGTCGAGTCGGCGAACGACACCGCGATGATGTCGTACTGCGACTGCACGTCACGCAGCTTCTGCACGGTCGCGCCGTTGTCGAAGTTCTGCCAGTAGCCGGTCAGCGCGTGCCTGGGCACCGACGGGTTCGGGTCCGGCTCGCCGCCGCCCTCGCTCGTACGGCCGGTGACGGCCGCCGACTTCGCGGACTCGCCCGCCGTGTTCGTGGCGGTGACCTGGAACTGGTACGAGGTGTTGGCCGTCAGGCCCGTCACCGTGGCCGACGTGCCGGAGACCGACTGGACCCTCGCACCGTCGCGGTAGACGTTGTAACCGCTCGCGCCGGAGACCGCGCCCCAGCTCAGCGCCACCGAGGACGACGTCACCGCGCCGACCGAGGGCGCACCGGGTGCCGCGGGAACCACCGGGTCCGGGTCGCCGCCGCCACCGCCGTCGGGGCCGAAGACGCTCACGTCGTCGGCGAAGTAGGCCGCCTGGCCGTACCAGCCGTGGGTGTAGACCGTGACCGAGGTGGTGTTCGCGCCGGTGGTGAACGACGTGGTCAGCTTCGTCCAGCTGCTGCTGCCCGGCGTCCAGGTGGACACGTCGGTGGTCCCGGTGCCGCTCGCCCCCAGGTAGGCGTACCCGCCCTGCACCCACGCGCTGAGCGCGTACGTCGAGTTGGGCTTCACCGCCACCGTCTGGGTGCACTTGGCGTTGTCGTGCCCGGCGGGGGTGGCCTTGAGGGCGGAGGCGCCGCTGCGCACGGGGGAGGAGACGGCCGTCCCGCTGCCCGCGGAGCACGTCCAGTTGGCGGTGCCGGACTCGAATCCGGCGTTCCTGGCGACGTTGACGTCGGCGGCCTGTGCGGTCCCTGCGGTGCCCATGAGGGTGAGCCCGGTGCCGACGGCAAGCGCCAGACCGGCGCCGATCCATCTCCTCGAGCGTTGGGGTCGGTCCACTTGCGGCCTCCGGTGGGGGAGTTGGGGGGTGGGGTCGGGACATGCGGACGGTGGCCACCGTTGGCCGTAAAGCTGGTCCAGACCAATGGGGTTGTCAAGACCTCTGGCAGCGATTGCCTCGCTGTGCGGTGTTCTCTGCCCGGACAGTCGTGGCTAGAGTGCTCATGCAGAAACACGGAGTAGCCGAGACGGAGCAGCACCAGCACGGAGCAGTGGATATCTGCGGCCGCCGGACACCCCGGTGTCCGGAGCCGAACGGGGAACAGCGTGCCGACCGCAATAGCAGTCACCAGCGCCGACCTGGTGCTGCCGCCCACGGACCACCAGACGCCCACGGCTGCCGTGCTCCACGCCCCGGACGACCAGCCCCTGGACGCCGCGGTCAGCGACATGAGCGTGCTGCTCGAACAGCACGGCTACATCGTCGCCCTCTACCCGGCCTCACTCCCCGCCGCGCACGAACGGCGCCTGCACACCGTCCGCTCCGTGCTCGAGAGCGACCGCATCGCCCTCCTCAAGCTCGAACTGCCGCCGCTCGGTGTCGCCGTGCTCGTCCGGCAGCTGCGCCAGCTGTCGATCTGCGACTTCGGCGCCGGGATCGTCGCCTCCGCCGCCCGGCTCCTCTCCCACTACATCCACGCCGGCGCCCTGCTGGGCTCCGTGGCCCGGCTCGACCGCATCCCGGTCGGGCTCAAGTCCCACGCCAAGTCATGGATGCCCGGCGCCCAGTTCGGCGTACTGGCCAACCCGCGCCCCCAGCTGACCAGGATCGGCGCCGGTGAACTGCCCGGCCCCGACTACGCCACCCAGCTCCTCCTCGCGCGCGGACAGCTCCAGTCGGAGTGGGTGACCGACACCCTCGCACCGGCCTGGCGCGTCCAGCACGTGCACGAGGCCCCCCTGCCGGCGGACTCCGCCCGGTGGTGGGGGACCGGCAGGCTGATCGAGTTCGCCGCGTACCTCCCGGACATCTCGGTCCTGTACCAACTGGTCTCCTCCGTACGACGAGAGGTGTGCACATGGTGCGGCATCCACCTGATCGGTGACCGCTGCGGCTTCTGCTCCGCGCCGCTCACGGCCCCCTCCAGCCGTACCGGAGCCCCCAGGGCACTCACCGCCGGGCCGTGACAGCCGGGCCCCTCACCGCCGGACCCCGAGAGCCGGGCCCGACAGCCGCACCACCGTCCGACTCCGCCGTCCCCGCCCATTCGTCCACGCCACCGAACGAGGTCGTCCCACCCATGAATTCACGGCAGCGCCGCGGCGTTCTCCTGATTCTGCTCTCCGTCGTCTGCGGCATCGCCGCGTTCGCCGGCGTGCTCACGGTGATGGCCGACGTGAACTCGAAGGTCGGCCCCGAGACCACCGCCTACCGCGTCAGGACCGACATAGCCCCGTACACGCCGCTGCGGGCGGACCAGTTCGAGAAGGTCTCCATACCCGAGCGCTGGCTCTCCCGCAGCGCCGTGACCGACCTCGGCGTACTGCGAGGGAAGATCGCCGTCACACAACTGCGCACCGGATCACTGCTCCAGACCGACATGATCGTGGACAAGCCGGTCCTCGAGAACGGCCAGCAGGAGATCGCCATCATGATCGACGCGGCGACCGGAGTGGCAGGCAAGATCCGCCCCGGCAACCTGGTCAACATCTTCGCCACCTTCGCCGCGCAGAACGACAACGGCACCGACCAGTCCCGGCTCATCGTCGCCAATGCCAAGGTCATCGACGTCGGCGAACTCACCGCCCTCGACCGCAGGAGCGGCGACCGCGCGGATGGGCCCCGCGAGGCCGTGCCGATCACCTTCGCGCTGAACACCGGCGACGCCCAGCGCGTCGCCTACGCCGAGTCCTTCGCCGAACACGTGCGCCTGGCCCTGCTCCCCGACGGAAGCCCCACCACCCTGCGGCCCGGCGACGGCAGCTACGACCTCTCAGAAGACAAGAACAAGTGAGGGCCGGATGACGACGCGTATCCTCTCCGCCGTCGGCGACCCCGACGCCGCCCGGTCCGTCGCCGGCCTGCTCGGCCGGCTCCCCGACGCGGAACAGACACCGCCCGTCGGCGACTCCACCTCGCTCACCGACACACTCGCCCGGCTCGCCGCCCAGTCGCTCGACGAACTGCCCGAGGTCGTACTGGTCCACGAACGCATCGGCCCCCTGCCGGCCCTGGAGCTGATCCGGGACATCGCCCTGCGCTTCCCGGCCGTCGGCGTCGTGCTCGTCACCGCCGACACCAGCCCCGGCCTGTACTCGGCGGCGATGGACTCCGGCGCCCGCGGCCTCGTCGCGCTCCCCCTCGTGTACGAGGAACTGGCGCAGCGCGTCCAGGCGGCGGCGGGCTGGGCCGCCGGCGTACGACGGCACCTCGGACACGGACCGGAAGCGGGCTTCGCGGGACCCGGCGGCACCGTCGTCACCGTCAGCGGCGCCAAGGGCGGCGTCGGCACGACGGTCACGGCGATCCAGCTCGCCCTCGCGTCGGCGGCCTCCGGCCACTCCGTGGCCCTGGTCGACCTCGACCTCCAGGGCGGCGACGTCGCGTCCTACCTGGACGTCCAGTTCCGGCGGTCCATCGTGGACCTCGCCGCCATCCAGGACATCGGCGCACGAGTGCTGGCCGACGCGGTGTTCAACCACGAGGCGGGCGTCGCACTGCTGCTCGCCCCGGCCGAGGGCGAACGGGCGGAGGACGTCAGCGACCGGCTCGTACGGCAGACCCTCGCGGCCCTGCGGCACCGCTACGACACCGTCGTCGTCGACTGCGGCACACATGTGAACACCGCCAACGCCGCCGCCGTCGAAACGGCCGACACCACCCTGCTGCTGACCACACCCGACGTGGTGACCGTACGGGCCACCAAGCGGATGGTGCGGCTCTGGGACCGGCTCCAGATCCGCAAGGCGGAGGAGACCGTCACGGTCGTCAACCGCCACACACGCGGCAGCGAGATCCAGCCCGCGCTCGTCTCGAAGATCACCGCGACGAGAGTGGCGCGCACGGCGATACCCGCGAACTTCCGAGAACTCCAGGGCGTCGTCGACGCCGGCCGGATGCAGGACCTGGAGGCCAAGTCCTCGGTCAAGCAAGCCATGTGGGCGCTGGCCGGCGAGCTGGGGCTGGTGAAGGACACCGCCCCCGCGGCACAGGGGGACACGAAGCAGGGCGGCCTCTTCGGGGGCGGACGACGGCACGGGCGCGCCAAATGACCCGCCGGGCGTTCGGGGACCGCGGCCAGTCGGTGATCGAGTTCACCGGCATGGTCCCGATCATCCTGGTGACGCTCGCGGTGCTGTGGCAGTCGGCGCTCGTCGGCTACACGTTCGTGCTGGCGGGAAACGCCGCCGACAAGGGCGTGGCAGCCGGGGCACGGGCGGACGGAGGCGGCCAGGCGGCGTGCGCCGCGGCCGCGCGGGAGGACGTCACCGGTGGCTGGTCGGCCGGCGTGGACTGCGGCAGGAACGGCGACCTCTACACCGCGGAGGTCACGATGCGGGTGCCGCTGCTGTTCCCCGGCGTCAACCTCCCGATCACCGTCCGGGGACGGGCCGGCGCCGCGGCCGAGGAGAGGACCACGCCATGAGGAAGCGTGCGATGCGCGGCGACCGCGGCCAGAGCGCCGTCGAGTACGGCGGCTGGCTGTTCCTGCTCCTCTTCGTCATGACGATCGCCGTCCAGGTCGGCCTCGCCGTGTACGCGGCCCAGCAGGCGGGCACCGCTGCCCGCGCGGCGGCGCGGGTGGCGTCGCAGGAGGACGCGACGACGAGTCCCCAGGCGGCCGGACGGCAGTCCCTCAGCTCCTGGCTGGAGGCCGACGTCGTGACCCGCGAGGGCGGCGACGCGGTCACCGCCGACGTCACGGTCGTCATCCCGCAGGTCGTCCCCGGCGTCGATTTCGGCACCGTCACCAAGAGCGCCACGATGCCCCTCGACGAGGAGTCGACACGATGAGCCTGCGCGCACGCCTCCAGCGCCTCGACGGCCCCGAGCCCGCGAACGGCCAGAGCGAGGAGAGCCGGCTCGTCGGCGTCTACCGGGCGAAGCTCCTCGAAGAGATCGACCTCGCGGAGATGTCGACGCTCACCGCCGCCGAGCGGCGTGAGCGCCTGGAACGCGTACTCGGCCACATCATCAGCCGCGAGGGCCCCGTCCTGTCCGGCGGCGAACGCTCGCACCTCATCCGCCGGGTCGTCGACGAGGCGCTCGGCCTCGGCATCCTCGAACCGCTCCTCGAGGACGCGTCCATCAGCGAGATCATGGTGAACGGCCCCGAACAGGTCTTCGTCGAGCGCGGCGGCCGACTCGAGCAGCTGCCGCTGCGGTTCTCCTCCGCCGAACAGCTCATGCAGACCATCGAGCGCATCGTCTCCACCGTCAACCGCCGCGTCGACGAGGCGAACCCGATGGTCGACGCCCGCCTGCCGACCGGCGAACGCGTCAACGTGATCATCCCGCCGCTCTCGCTGACCGGCCCCGTCCTCACGATCCGCCGCTTCCCCCGCGCCTTCACCCTCCAGGAGATGATCGGCCTCGGATCGCTCGACGAGCACATCCTGATGCTGCTCGCGGGCCTGGTGCGGGCCAAGTTCAACATGATCGTCTCCGGCGCCACCGGTACCGGGAAGACCACCCTGCTCAACGCCCTCTCCGGCCTCGTCCCCGACGGCGAACGCATCGTCACCATCGAGGACTCCGCGGAGCTCCAGCTCCAGCAGACCCACGTCATCACGCTGGAGTCCCGCCCCGCCAACGTCGAGGGCAAGGGCCGCATCACCATTCGCGACCTCGTACGCAACTCCCTGCGCATGCGCCCCGACCGCATCATCGTCGGCGAGGTCCGCGGCGGCGAGACCCTCGACATGCTCCAGGCCATGTCCACCGGCCACGACGGCTCACTCGCCACCGTCCACGCCAACAGCGCGGAGGACGCGCTGATGCGGCTGCAGACCCTGAGCTCCATGTCCGAGGTCGAGCTGCCTTTCATGGCCATCCACGACCAGATCAACAGCGCCGTCGACGTCATCGTCCAGCTCACCCGGCACGCCGACGGGTCCCGAAGGATCACCGAGATCGCCGTCGTCGACTCGTACGGCCGCGAGGAGTACCGCTTCGTCACCGTCTGCCGCTTCGAGGCCGAACCACCGGCCGGGGACGGGCGCGTACACGGCCGGTTCCGGTACTTCCCGCTGCCGCGGCGGGCCGCGGAACGCCTCTACATGGCGGGCGAGGCGATCCCGCCCGCCTTCGGGGTCGGCGACACCCCGCTCGAGCTGTCGACCCGCGTGCCCCCGGGCCTGAGCCCCGTCCCCGACCCCCGAGAAAGCCGCCGCCCGCGATGAACCTCCCGCTCCTGACACTCGGCGTCACGCTGCTCGGCTGCGTACTCGCCGTCCTCGGCGTGCGCTCCTGGTCGGTCGGGCAGGCACAGCGCCAGGCCCTCGTCGACCGCATGACGCAGACCGGCCCGCCCGCGATCGAGAGCGGGCGCCGGCGCCGCTTCGCGGGCGTGGACCGCAGACTGCGCCGCACCCGCCTGGGCAGACGCATCGAGCGGTCCATCTCCGCGACCGGCCTCCAGGTCACGGTCGGCGAGTACGCCGTCTACGTCGTCGCCGCCCTGCTGGCCCTGTATTTCGTCGTGGGGTCCGCCTTCGCCCCGTTCTTCGGGCTCCTCGCCGTCCTCATCGGCCTCTGGGGCGCGAACGGCTTCCTCGGCTGGCAGCGCGCCAAGCGCACCGAGGCGTTCATCAACCAGCTGCCCGAACTCACCCGCGTCCTGGCCAACGCCACCCAGGCCGGGCTCGCCCTGCGCACCGCCATCGCGATGGCCGTCGAGGAACTCGACGATCCCGCCAGGGAGGAACTGCGCCGCGTCGCCGACCAGCTGGCGCTCGGGCGGTCGCTCGACGACGCACTGGGCGAACTGGTCGACCGGCTGCCCTCGCGTGAACTGACCGTGCTCGTCTCCACCCTGATCCTCTCCAACCGGGCGGGCGGCACCATCGTCACGTCCCTGCGCAACCTCACGGAGACCCTCGAGGAACGCAAGGAGACCCGGCGCGAGGTCACCACCCTGCTCTCCCAGGTCAAGGTGACGGCCGTCGCGGTTCCGGTGCTCGGCCTCGGTTTCCTCCTCGTCATCAACGGCATGCGGGACGGCGCGCTGGAGGACATGACCGGCGCGCTGGGGGGACGCGTCGCGGTAGTCGTCGCGGCAGGGCTGTACGCACTCGGCTTCGTCCTCATCAACCGGCTCACCCGCGTCCGCATCTGACACGGCGGCGACCTGCCGCCCCGCACCCCGCACCCCGAGCCCGCACACCGACCTGAACTTTGGAGGGAGACACACATGCCGGCACTCGCCCTGGCCGCCGTCATGGCCCTGGCCGTATACGGCGTCTTCCACGGCATCCGGATGTACCGGGCGGAGACCAGACTCCCCGGCGACCTCGCCGTGGCCCTCGAGGTCGGCGCCACCCGCACCAGCTACCCCGGCATGGCGGTCGACCGCCTCGGCATGCGCTGGGCCCCGTCCGTCCTGAGACTGATGGGCACCCGCCGCGTCGACCGCGTCCGCCGCAGACTCGACATGGCCGGCAACCCCGGCGGCCTGACCGTGGACCGCTACGCCGCCCGCCGCGCCGTCTACGGCGTCCTGGGATCGCTCGTCGCCCTCGGGATGCTTCTGCAGGGGCACCCCGTATTCGCCGTGCTGTTCCTCCTCTACGGGTTGTTCTGGACGGAGGTACTGCTGCGTGCGGCCATCGCCCGCCGCCGCGACGACATCGAGCGCACCCTCCCCGACTTCCTCGACGTCCTCGCCGTCGTCGTCTCCGCCGGCCTCGGCTTCCGCCAGGCCCTGGAACGCGTGGCGGAGAAGTACGAGGGCCCGTGGTCCGACGAACTCCGCATCACCCTCCGCCAGATGGACATGGGCGTGGGCCGCCGCGAGGCTTTCGAACAACTGCGGCGCCGCAACGAGTCGGACCAGGTGTCGATGTTCGTCTCCGCGCTGCAGCAGGGCGAGGAACTGGGCGCCCCCATCGTCGACACCCTGATCCAGATCGCCAACGACATGCGCCGCACGGACGCCCAGAACGCACGCAGAAAGGCGGCGAAGGCGGTCCCGAAGGCGACGCTGATCGTCACGAGCTTCATGCTTCCCGGCACGATGATCCTCATCGTCGCGGGCTTCTACTACGCGGCCGACGTGGACTTCGGCGCGATCTTCGGGGGGTGAGACGCTACTGGCCGGCGGTGTTGATTCACGGATGATTCGTCCAACTGTCTTCGCTCACGCATGCGAATGTGGGAGATTTCCTCCGGAGGCCTGGTGTAGCCGGGAGACTCCGTGGAGTCATCGGCGGCGGAGGAGGCCGGACCGACATGAACAAGCGGTCCGTCGAAGGGGAACGAGGGGTACGCCATGAGGAACTTCGGCCTGCTCGGGGTCGCGGCTGCGATGCGCCGCCGACGGGACGCCCGCGGGGATCGGGGGCAGGGCTCGATCGAGTACGTCGGGATCACGATCCTGGTGGTGGCGATCGTGGTGCTGCTGCTGAACACGAACATGGGCAGCGAGATCGCGAACACCTTCACCGAGAAGATCAATTCGGTCCTCAGCGGTGGTGGCGGCTGACACCGACGATGCCTCGTGACCGCGGCCAGGCGACCCCTCTGTACATGGCAGCGGTGGTCGGTCTGCTCTTCCTCGTCCTCGTGTACCTCGCATTCGGACAGGCCGACGTGACGCGCAACGGTACGCAGACGGCTGCCGACGCGGCGGCGCTCGCGGCTGCGCAGGAATCGAGGGACGAGTTCGTTCTGGCCGACTTCCTGGACGAGTTGGAAGACATCTTCGACGGGGACGTGCCGCCCGGTACTCCGGACGGCTGCGCGCGCGCCGTGGATTTCGCTGCCCGAAACGATGCGGTGGCGGACTACGGCGACTGCGCCCGGTTGAATGACGGCCGCTGGGGATTCACCGTCGACGTCAGGTCCCGGAAGTCGATGGGGAACAGCATCATCGAAGGAACCGGCAACAAGCACGCCACAGCGACCGCCACCGCAGTGGTCGAGCCTCGCTGCACCTTCACGGCCGACGAGGGTGAAGACCCGAAGCCCGGTGAGGGAGACGAGGACGATCAGCAGAAGCCGTCCCCGGGCAAGCTGGTCTGCGACTCGAAGGACTGGGTCATCGACCCGGAAAATCTGGATCTGCTGCCCGACATGGCAGATCTCTTCACCGTCCGACTGGCCGAGGACTGAGCCCGATGAGCGCAAAGGAACAGGATTGATGAGCATGCGGCACATGAAGGCCATGCGCCGGGCCGGGGCGGCAGCCGTGCTGTCGTCCGCCTTGATCTTGACTCTCTCGGCCTGCGGCGGTGACGGAGAGGCGAAGAGTCCGAGCAGCTCGAGCTCGGCGCCCGCCGGGTCAAAGGGGGGCGACAAGGCAAGTCCTGAACCGGAGGCAGCGCCCAGCACGCCGAGTGAACCCATTGCGACAGTCAAGGGCGACAAGGGGGTGGAGATGTCCGTGTTCTCGGCACGCAGGGACGAGGGCGGTTTCCTCACGTTGGACGGTCAGATCAAGAACGCCGGCTCGACAGGGTTCACCACTCCTGTGCAATGGAGTGGTCTGGAACAGTCCGTGGCCGCCACCGGTCGCTCGTTCGCCGGCATGACCCTGGTGGACTCCAAAGGGAAGAAGCGGTACTACGTGCTGCGCGACACGGACAACCGTCCTCTGACCACCTACGCCTACAGCAGCCTCATCCGGCCCGGAGAAAGCCTCGCCTTCTTCGCCCAGTTCCCCGCACCACCCGCGGACACCACACAAGTCGCCTTGCAGTTCCCCGGTTTCCCCAGCACCACGATCGAGCTGTCCTGATGAGCCCCCGGACCCGCGCCACCGCGACCGCAGCCGTCCTCGCCGGTGCGCTCACCCTCGGCCTCCTCTCCACGGGTGAGGCGTTCGCCGACGACGGCCCCTACGCGGCAGCGCCCGCCGAAGCGCCGGTCAAGATCGACGCCGCCGACTCCGATCTCAAGCTCCCCGAAGGCGCCACGCTCGCCGACCCGAAGGTCATCGACATCAAGTCCGTCGTCGAGGACATCAGCGGCGAGGAGCGGCGCGAGGAGACCAACTCCGACATGAAGTTCGCGCTCCAGGCCGAGGTGCTGTTCGGCATGGACAGCTCGAAGCTCTCCGGAGAGGCCACCGCCCGCATCTCCGCCATCGCCGGTGAGATCAAGAACCAGGGCGCCAAGAAGATCCGCGTCTTCGGCTTCACCGACGACCTCGGCTCCGAGGCCCACGGCGACAAGCTGTCGAAGGAGCGCGCGGACGCGGTCCACAGCATCCTGTCGCAGCAATTGGGCGCCGAGGGGATCACGTACGAGATCCGGGGATACGGCGAGGACTACCCGATCGCGAGCAACACGACGGAGGAGGGCCGCCGGAAGAACCGGCGCGTGGAGGTGTCGTTCCCCCGGGAGTGACCCGCAGCCGGACGCGCTGTCACGCACCCGCTCACCCGGGCGTCCGGCACTGTGTCGAATCCGGGGATTCGCGATCCCGAGAAGGCGATCAACAACCCGGTGTCGTGCCGGGCGTGAGGGTCAGGTCGCTTCCGGTCCGCAACCCCCACCCCGCCATCGCGCCCGCCTCCGCCTCCAGCACGTACCGGGCCCGCAGGCGTGGGAGGCCGACGCGGCCCGGGGGCATGGTGCGGACGGTGAGGACGCGGAGTCCGGCGTCCAGGTAGGCCACGTCGAGCGTGAAACGCATGCCGATCGTGTGGACGCTGTTGCACGGCGTCAGGAGCATTGCGCCCTCGATGCCGTCGCGGCCGAGGAGCCCCCTGCGGCGGGTGCGGTACGTGGCGGCGATCTCGACCGGGGCGACGGGGCGGCCGTCGACCGTCAGGGTCGCCGTGCCGTCGCGCCAACGCCGCGTTCCCCTCATGGCGTTCACGGTACCGCCCGGTCGGCCTAGGGTCGTGGGCGTGGAAGCAGCGTTGGTCGTGGTCGCCGTCCTGTGGGGTGCGGGAGCAGGGTGGTTGTGTCCGCGTGCGGTGTACCGGCTCTCCGTCGAGCCGGAGGAGGCGTGGCGTGCCGCCTGCCCGGCCGGGCACCCGTACGGCGGGCCGGCACGTGGGTGGGTCGGCGGGGCCTGCTGTCCGGCGCCACTGCCGGGGCGGTTCGCCGCGCCCGTCACCGCGGCGCTGGTGTGCGGCGCCCTCGCCGCTGCGGTCGGCGGACGGCCCGAGTTGGCGGTGTGGTTGGTACTCGCGCCCTTCGCGGTGGTGCTCGCGCTCGTCGACGCCGGGGTCCGCCGACTGCCGGACCTCCTGACGCTGCCGTTGGCGGCCGGGGCGGTGCTCCTGCTCGGGGGCGCGGGTCTTCTGCCGGGGGCTGGCGGGTCGTGGACGAGCGCGCTGCTCGGTGGGCTCGTCCTCGGGGCGGTGTACTTCGTGCTGTTCCTGATCCATCCGGGCGGCATGGGTTTCGGCGACGTGAAACTCGCGCTGTCGCTGGGTGCGGTCCTCGGCTGGTACGGCTGGGCGGTGCTCTTCGCGGGGGCCTTCGCCGGTTTTCTGCTCGGCTCCGTGTACGGGGTGGGGCTGGTGGTGCTGCGCCGCGCGGGGCGCGGGAGTGCCATTCCTTTCGGGCCGTTCATGCTGAGCGGGGCGTGGCTGGGTGTTCTGCTCGGAGCTCTCGCCGTGCGCTGACTCGGGAATGGGCGGGACACACGGGCACCCGTCCGCGCAGAATCGATCACATGGACTCCATCGCGAAGAAGCCCGTGAACATCACCGAGGCCCTCGCCTCGTTCGACGACGTGTACAGCCCACGCATCGTGGCCCGCATGAACGACTACGACGTCCGTGTCGCGCACACCCTCGGGGATCATGTGTGGCACGTTCACGAGGACACGGACGAGTTCTTCCTCGTCCTCGACGGGCAATTCGACGTCGCCCTGCGCGCGGCCGACGGCAGCGAGTCGACCGTCGAACTGCGCAAGGGCGACACGTTCGTCGTGCCCAAGGGCACCGAGCACAGGCCCACGTCCACCGGCGGCTCCATTCTGATGTTCGAGCCGTCCGGTACGAAGTCGACCGGCGACCGTCACGAGGGTGTGATTCCGGACAACGTCGACAGCACGACGGGGCACGACCTGACGTGAGGCGGTGAGGGACGGGCCCGTGCGGTTCAGGCGTGCGGGCCCACGGTCACCTTGCCGACGCTCAGCTCCGCCCGGCCCTCCAGCGCTTCGCCCACCCGCTCGGCCTGGTCGGCGAGCCCGGTCCGCGCCCGGGACGTGTCGAGCGCGGGGCCGATCGGTTCCACGGTCACGGTGACGCGTCTGCCGGAGCGGCGCTGGTGCCAGACGCCGGACACGACGCCGTCGACCAGCACCACCGGGTAGTTGCCGGCCTGGCCGCCGGCCAGGGCCCGGGTGTACGCCGCGCCCGGGAAGAGACGTTCCCGGGGTTGGCAGGCGATCACGTAGGCGTCGAAGTAGGGGAGCAGGCGCACGCCGCGGGGCGGGGCGGCGTCCGGGAAGGAGGTGTCGCCGGCGGCGACCCAGGCCGGGGCGCCTTCGTAGGACACCGCCTCGATGCGGTCCACGGCCGCCAGGTCCGCGAACACCTCCCGCGCCCAGGCGTTGGGTGCCCCCAGCCATCTGGCGAAGTGGGCGGGTGTGGCAGGGCCGTACGCGTACAGATGGCGCCGGACGAGTTCGAGGACGGCGGGACCGGCGGCCATGGGCGTGACGCCCGGCGTCGTGAAGGTGGTCCTGCGGCCGCGGTTCGGGCCGAAGGCGAGGGCGCCGCGCCGGGCGGCGGTGTGCGTGACCTGCCGCCAGCGCGGCCACTTGTCCTGGAAGGCTTCCATCACCCGGTCACCGGCCCAGGTGCCCGTACGGGCGACGATCGCGTCCGTCAGCTCGTCGGTGGTCAGCGGCTCGCCCGTCAGCGCGTCGCGGATCGCCGCGACTACCTCGTCGGTCTGTGCCGGTGTCATCCGTACGCCCTCCGGCTGGGGGCTCGACCCGTCCGGGGCCGCGGACAGTGCGCCGGTCCACATCGGAAGGTCCGCGGTGGGCAGCAGATGGACGGTTCCGCGGGGGCCGTACGTCTTCGTCAGGGTCCGCTCCGTCCAGAGCGCCTCGCGTACGTCCGTGCGGGTCGTGCGGGGCGGCAGGCGCAGGGCGACGGACAGTTCTCCCGCGGACAGCACCTGTGCGTGCGCGCCGAGCATCGCGCCGGTGATCCCGGCGGGGGAGTCGAGGCCCTCGCCCGCCGTGCCCTGACCCGCCAGTCCCTGCCGGGTCAGGCGGCGGGCGTTCGCCTGTGGCCACGTCACGTCGATTGTCGTCATGGGGGTGACCGTAGGGGCGATCCAGGTCAGATCCTGTCCGCTATGAAGGCCCAACGGGTTGTGCGGGACGGGCATTTGACAGAGGGTCATGACTTTCGTCAACGCGACGCCCTGGCGCCCGGGTCCCCCGTGGGAGGTACCGCGGAGGGCGGTCACGGGCCGTCATGCCTGGTGGCGCACCGCTGTACGCGCCCCGGTGCGAATTCGGTGAGCACTTCCGGCATGGCGTGGCACTCGGCACCGCTTACGAAGGGTTATGGTGGAAACCCCCCCTCGGGCCGGTCCGTATCCCCCCCACGGACCGGCCCGTTTTCTGTCCCGGGGACAGGACGGGTCAGCTCCGGTCGGCCCAGATGTTGGTGCCCTTCGTGTCCACCGCGAAGGTGTCGATCTCGGCCAGCTCCGTGTCCGTCAGAGGGGCCCCGGCCAGCGCGGCGACGTTCTCGTCGAGCTGTCGCACGCTCGACGCGCCGATCAGGGCGGACGTCATCCGGGGGTCGCGCAGCACCCACGAGATCGCCAGCTGGGCCAGCGACTGCCCCCGGCGCGAGGCGATGCCGTCGAGACCGCGGAGCCGGCGCACCACCTCGTCGGAGAGCAGGTTCGGGTCGAGGGACTTGCCCTGGGTGGCCCGGGAGCCCTCCGGGATGCCCTTCAGATACTTGTTCGTGAGCAGGCCCTGCGCGAGCGGCACGAAGGAGATGCAGCCCATGCCGGCGCTCTCCAGCGTGTCGAGGAGGCCGTCGTTCTCGATCCAGCGGTTGATCATCGAGTACGACGGCTGGTGGATCAGGGCCGGGACGCCCATCTCCTTCAGCAGCCGGGCCGCCTGCGCGGTCTGCTCCGCGTTGTACGACGAGACACCCACGTACAGCGCCTTGCCCTGCTGGACGGCGGATGCGAGCGCTCCCATCGTCTCCTCGAGCGGAGTGCCCGGGTCGAAGCGGTGCGAGTAGAAGATGTCGACGTAGTCGACTCCCATGCGCTTCAGGGACGCGTCCAGGGAGGAGAGCAGATACTTCCGCGAACCCCATTCGCCGTAGGGGCCGGGGTGCATCAGATAGCCGGCCTTGGTGGAGATGATGAGCTCGTCCCGGTACGGGGCGAAGTCCTGCGCGAAGATCTTGCCGAAATTGAGCTCGGCGGACCCGGGGGGCGGGCCGTAGTTGTTCGCCAGGTCGAAGTGGGTCACACCCAGGTCGAAGGCCCGGCGCAGGATCGCGCGCTGCGAGTCGAGACTCCGGTCGTCGCCGAAGTTGTGCCAGAGACCGAGCGACAGGGCGGGAAGCTTGAGGCCGGAGCGACCGGTGCGGCGGTACTCCATGGATTCGTATCGGCCGGCGTCTGCGAGGTAATAGGGGGAATCAGTCACGCTTCCCTCCTTATCACGGACTTGTGACACACCGGGTTGGGCCGTCGTGCCCGGCCCGCAGTACTGTTGCGCCTTCGGGGACTGCCGCACAAAGGGGTGTAAGAACTGTGAACCTGCGCGACCTGGTGTACGGGCTCTACGCACGCCGGGTGGAAGGCCGCCTCGACCATGCCCAGGTGCCGAAGCACATCGGCGTGATCCTCGACGGCAACCGCCGCTGGGCAAAGGCCTCGGGTGGCACGGCCGCACAGGGGCACCAGGCCGGCGCCGACAAGATCTCCGAGCTGCTGGGCTGGTGCGCGGAGACGGACGTCGAGGTCGTCACTCTCTGGCTCCTCTCCACGGACAACTTCGACCGTCCGGCGGAGGAACTCACCCCTCTCCTCGGCATCATCGAGAACACCGTGCGCAACCTGGCCGCGGACGGCCGTTGGCGCGTGCACCACGTGGGCACGCTGGACCTGCTCCCGGCGCACACGCAGACGGTGCTGAAGGAGGCCGAGCAGGCCACGGCGGACGTGAAGGGAATACTGGTCAACGTCGCCGTCGGCTACGGCGGCCGCCAGGAGATCGCGGACGCGGTGCGCTCACTGCTCCTCGAGCACGCGGAGAAGGGCACGAGCTTCGAGGAGCTCGCGGAGATCGTGGACGTCGAGCACATCTCCGAGCACCTCTACACGCGGGGGCAGCCGGATCCGGATCTGGTGATCCGTACGAGTGGGGAGCAGCGGCTGTCGGGCTTCATGCTCTGGCAGAGCGCGCACTCCGAGTACTACTTCTGCGAGGTCTTCTGGCCGGCCTTCCGTAAGGTCGACTTCTTGCGTGCGCTGCGGGACTACGCGGCGCGGCACCGGCGCTACGGGTCCTGACGCCTGCGGGCACGTACTCCGGGTGCGGGTGGCGCCTGCGGCGGGCCGTTTCCCCACCCCGCCCCACCCCCACCCCCACCCCGCCCCACCACCCCACCCCACCACCCCGCCCCTTCCCGAACCGGAGGGCCCCGGACCTCGGTGACACCCTGCGGGCGGTGTACCGCGCTCCGCACGCCGGCCTCGAACGCCGGCCGGGCCGGTTCTGCCGCTGCGAGGCCCTTCCCGTCCTTGGCTCGGCCCGGAACCGGTGTCGCCCCGCGCGGGGCGGTCTCCCATTCCCCCTACGGCTCTGCGGCCGTGGGCCGGGGTACCTCCCACGCCGCCCGGCGTAGGGGAGGAGCCCCCGAAACACCGCATGGAGCGCGGTACCGGGCCCGGGCGGACCCCGGTACGAAAGGGGCCGCCCAACGACCGGACCGCCGCACGCAGGGCCCCCGTCATCCCCTGTTCACCGCAGCGCCCCCGCCCCCTTGGCATGGCCGCACTTGTTCGAGGGCATATCCCTTTCAGGTCGACGTCCGATTCACGAACGTCGTATCTCAGTGAGCGGCTGACACCGCTCACCCGGGAGGCCCTTTGCACACGAAGGACTGCACCAGCGGTGCGGACCACGCGGAGGGCCGGCGCTCGGCCCGCGCATCGTGGCCTGAGCCCGGCCCGTCGCCCGCTTCGGCGGGTGGCCCCATGGCCCGCGACGCCGTCGCACCCCGACCTCGTCCGAGGGGGTACGTCCTTCCGTGGTGAACAGCACAAAGCGCCGTATGAACGACAGGCGCACCTATGTTCTCGACACCAGCGTCCTGCTGGCGGATCCGAACGCCATGAGCCGCTTCGACGAGCACGAGGTCGTGCTTCCCGTCGTCGTGGTCACGGAGTTGGAGGCCAAGAGGCACCATCCGGAGCTCGGCTACTTCGCCCGTCAGGCGCTGCGCCTGCTGGACGACTTCCGGGTCCGGTACGGCCGTCTCGACGCGCCTCTGCCGATCGGCGACCTCGGTGGCACGCTGCGCGTCGAGCTCAACCACTCGGATCCCGGCGTGCTGCCGGCCGGCTTCAGGCTGGGGGACAACGACTCGCGCATTCTGGCGGTTGCGCGCAATCTCCAGGCGGAGGGGTACGACGTCACGGTCGTGTCCAAGGACCTGCCGCTGCGTATCAAGGCGTCGTCGGTCGGTCTGCTCGCGGAGGAGTACCGCGCGGAGCTCGCCATCACCGACGCCGGCTGGACCGGTATGACCGAGCTGGCCCTGTCGGCCGAGCAGGTCGACCTGCTGTACGGGGAGGAGACGCTGTACGTGCCGGAGGCGGCCGGGCTTCCCGTGCACACCGGTCTCGTACTGCAGTCGGAGCGCGGCAAGGCGCTGGGCCGTGTGTCGGCGGAGGGCAACGTCCGTCTGGTGCGTGGTGACCGTGAGGTGTTCGGCATCCACGGCCGCAGCGCCGAGCAGCGCATCGCGCTGGATCTGCTGCTCGACCAGGAGGTCGGCATCGTCTCGCTCGGCGGCCGGGCCGGCACCGGCAAGTCGGCGCTGGCGCTGTGCGCGGGCCTGGAGGCGGTCCTCGAGCGCAGGCAGCACCAGAAGGTGATGGTCTTCAGGCCGCTGTACGCGGTGGGCGGGCAGGAGCTCGGCTATCTGCCGGGCACCGAGGCCGAGAAGATGAGCCCCTGGGCGCAGGCGGTCTTCGACACGCTGTCCGCGGTGGCGGGACGCGAGGTCATCGAGGAGGTCCTGAACCGCGGCATGCTCGAGGTTCTGCCGCTGACCCACATCCGCGGCCGTTCGCTGCACGACGCGTTCGTCATCGTGGACGAGGCCCAGTCGCTGGAGCGGAACGTCCTGCTGACGGTTCTGTCCCGTATCGGGGCGAATTCCCGTGTCGTCCTGACGCATGACGTGGCACAGCGGGACAATCTGCGCGTCGGCCGCTACGACGGAGTGGTCGCCGTCGTGGAGAAGCTGAAGGGGCATCCGCTTTTCGCCCACGTCACGCTCACCCGCTCGGAGCGTTCGCAGATCGCCGCACTGGTGACCGAAATGCTGGAGGACGGGCACATTTAGTCCGATAGTCGCCGGAGGCTTATCCGGCGAATGGGGCAAGTCAGTTGACGCCGCCCGGCGAAGCGCAAGAGCCTAGCCGGGCGGCGTCGCGGTGTCCGGGCTTTCCTTCAAAACCCCCGGCGTAAACGGGGTGTGAGCTTTCACACCCGGTGAAGAATTGCCTTGCGGTGTCGGCTTCCGGCAGAGTCTTGCTTCCGTCAGGCCCCGCATGCGACACAACCGCACCACAGCTGGTGCACAGCAACACACAACTCAAGACCTGTTCGTCGCATGCCGCCCGCGAGCACAACGCGGCATCTCCTTGAAGGAGTTGCCCACCGGGCCCGTGCCTCCCGTGACCCAAGCAGTGGGGAGGCCAGCGTCAGGGGCAAGATTGCGCCCGCGAGGTCACCTGTGCGAGTGCTGCTGGAAGGAAACCGTGTGAGCCGGATCTCGGTCCGGGGATTCGCAGTCGCTTCGGCTACTGCGGTCACCACCGTAGGCGCCGTCGTCGGCGTCGCGTCGGGCAACGCTCAGCCCTCGGGCGACAACCTCGAGACGACTGCCGCCGACACGACGCTCCTCGCGGACATCCCCATGGGCGAGCAGGCCCAGATCCAGGTGTCGTCCCTCGCGCAGCAGGCCGATGCCCAGGCCGCCGCCGCGGACGCGGCTGCGAAGAAGTCCGCCGAGGAGTCGGCCCGCATCCAGGCCGCCAAGACCGCGGAGACCAAGAAGGCGGCCGCGGAGCAGGCGGAGAAGGAGCGCAAGGAGGCGGAGGAGCGGGCCAACCGCAACGCCGTCCGCGACGCGTCCAGCTTCTCCGCGCAGGCGTCCTACACGGTCGCCGAAGTCAAGGCGATGGCACGCCAGATGGTGCCCGCCGACCAGTTCCAGTGCTTCAGCAACATCGTGAACCACGAGTCGACCTGGAACTACCAGGCGCAGAACCCGTCTTCAGGCGCGTACGGCCTGGTGCAGGCGCTGCCCGGCTCCAAGATGTCGTCCGCCGGAGCCGACTGGCAGACCAACCCGGCCACCCAGATCAAGTGGGGCCTGAACTACATGGACAGCCGCTACGGCAGCCCGTGCGGTGCCTGGTCGTTCTGGCAGGCCAACCACTGGTACTAGTCCGGCAGCAGTCGGACAGTCGCTCAACTTCCCGGAGCCCCTCACCGTCCTACGGTGAGGGGCTCCGTGCGTGTACGGTCGGATTCCGGCCGGGTGGGGGCACCATCCGCGGCCCCCAGGCGCAGGGGGCGAGTATGGGGGAAGAGGAAAGCATCATGTCGAAGGTTCCAGGATGGCTCGGCCGAATGGGCGCCGAGCTGACCCGGATGGGAGAGCGCCTGAACGAGCGCCGCGGCGACGACGGGGCGGATTCCCGCGATGATCTGCCCGGTGCCCTGCCGCCTCCCGACACCGTTCCGCCGCCGCCCGCGTACGCCCCCGCCGTCGCGGCGAAGCCCGACCCCGTCGCCGCCATCCCCTGGGGCATCCGGGTCGCGGCCGAGGCGGGCTGGCGGCTGCTCGTACTGGCGGGCACGCTCTGGGTGTTGATGCGTGCCATCAGCTCCGTGCAGCTGGTGGTGCTGGCCTTCGTGGCCGCCCTGCTGGTCACCGCGATGCTCCAGCCCACCGTCGCCCGGCTGCGCAGGCTGGGCCTGCCGCGTGGCCTGGCCACCGCGGTGACGGCGATCCTCGGCTTCGTCATCATGGGCCTGGTCGGCTGGTTCGTGGTCTGGCAGGTCATGGAGAACCTCGACAACCTCTCCGACCGGGTCAGGGACGGCATCGACGAGCTCAAGCGCTGGCTGCTGGACAGTCCGTTCCATGTGACGGAAAGTCAGATCAACGACATCGCGGAGAACCTCAGCGACACGATCGGCACCAACACGGAGGAGATCACCTCCGCCGGTCTCCAGGGCGTGACCGTGATGGTCGAGGTGCTCACCGGGATACTGCTGGCGATGTTCTCCACGCTGTTCCTGCTGTACGACGGCAAGCGGGTGTGGCAGTGGGTGCTGAAGCTCGTCCCCGCGCAGGCCCGTCCCGGAGTCGCGGGAGCCGGCCCGCGTGCCTGGCGGACACTGACCGCGTATGTGCGGGGCACCGTGATAGTCGCTCTGATCGACGCGATCTTCATCGGTCTGGGGATCTACTTCCTCGAGGTCCCGCTGGCCGTGCCGCTGGCCGTGTTCATCTTCCTCTTCGCCTTCATCCCGCTCGTCGGCGCGGTGGTCTCCGGGGCTCTCGCGGTCGTCGTCGCGCTGGTCACCCAGGGCGTGTTCACGGCGCTGATGGTGCTGCTCGTGGTCCTCGCCGTACAGCAGATCGAAGGCCATGTGCTGCAGCCCTTCATCCTGGGCCGCGCGGTGCGGGTGCATCCGCTCGCGGTGGTCCTCGCCGTCGCCTCCGGTGGTCTGGTCGCCGGAATCGGCGGCGCGGTGGTCGCCGTTCCGCTGGTCGCCGTGACCAACACGGTGGTCGGCTATCTGAACGTGTACGGCAGGGAACAGGCGTTGCGGCACTCGCCGCCGCCGCACGGTTCGACGTCCCTCGACGCGGCGGCCGCGCCGGCTCAGGAGGGGCCCGCGAAGCCTCCTGCGGCGGAGGAACAGCGGTGATCTCCGAGCCCGAGATGGTGCCGGAGGGCCACTTCGGCGCGGCCGAACTCCCGGGGCAGCGCCCGCCCCCCGACGAGGTGATGGCGGCCGGCGACCCCCCGGCCGCCGCGCGCCCGGCCCGCCCCGCGTGGCTGTGGGCCCTCGGCGGGGCGGCCGTCGCGTCGGTGGTGTGGGCGGGCGGGCTGTACGCGTACATGTCCGCCGCCCCGGACCTCGGCGGCTACCGGACGAGCCGCAATCTCTGCGTGGACGCCGAGTTGAAGACCTTGTCCTCGGCGATCGGCGGGCGTGAAGGAGAGGGGACGGCGGCGGTCAGCGAACACGAGACCCTCGAGGACGCGTCCTGCTACTTGGCTCTCAGACCGACGGGCTACGAGATCCCGGTGGACGAGGACGGGAACGAACTGGGGGCACTGCCCGAGGTGTCGGTCGGGTACCGGCTGCACAAGAAGACCGACCCCGGACCCGAGTTCGCGGGGGACGTCGCCGCTCGTCATGAGTACCCCGGCGCGGGGAGCACGGTCCGGCAGGTCGACGGGCTGGGCGAGCGGGCGTACGTCGTCCGCGACTCCACCAGCGTGGTCCTGGAGGTACTGGACGGCCAGGCGGTGATCACGATGTCCTTGTCCAGCTACCCGGACGTGGACTCCGGAGAGCGGACGGTCGACCTGACCGATGTCGAACCGCTGCTGGCGGCGGACATCGAGGCACTGATGGTCGCGTTGCGGACGAAGGGCTGAGGTTCGCCGCGCCCAGAGCAGGAGCGGGACCGGGAGCGGGCCAGGAGCGCCCCGAGCGCACCGGACGCACACGCAGAAGCCCCCTCCGACCCGGGAACGGGTCGGAGGGGGCTTCTCACATGTCCGCGGCCGCGTACTACTCGGCCATGACGGCCTCTGCGTCCAGCGTGGTGCCCACGGCCTGGATCACCGCGGCGATCTTGACGGCCTCCTGGATCGTCTCGCGGTCCACACCGGCCTTGCGGAGCACCTGCTCGTGGGAGTCGAGGCACTGGCCGCAGCCGTTGATGGCGGAGACGGCGAGCGACCACAGCTCGAAGTCGACCTTCTCCACGCCGGGGTTGCCGATGACGTTCATCCGCAGACCGGCGCGCAGCGTCCCGTACTCGGGGTCCGACAGCAGGTGCCGGGTCCGGTAGAAGACGTTGTTCATCGCCATGACGGCGGCGGCCGACTTGGCGGCGGTGTAGGCCTCGGGCCCGAGGTTCGCCTTTGCCTCCGGCTCCAGCTCGCGCAGCACCCGCGGCGAGCGCGAGGCGATCGCACAGGCCAGGACGGTGCCCCACAGCTGCTGCTGGGGAAGGTCACTGTTGCCGATGACCGAGCCGAGGTTCAGCTTCAGGTCCTTGGCATAGTCCGGTATGGCGGCCTTCAGCTCGTCGAGGGCCATGGATCACTCACCGGCCAGGAGCGCGACCGGGTCGAGGGTGTTCTCGCCCTTGGTCCAGTTGCACGGGCACAGCTCGTCGGTCTGCAGGGCGTCCAGGACCCGCAGGACCTCCTTGGGGTTACGGCCGACGGAGCCGGCGGTCACCATCGTGAACTGGATCTCGTTGTTCGGGTCCACGATGAAGACGGCGCGCTGCGCGAAGCCGTCTTCGCCCTCGATGCCGAGGTCGCGCATCAGCTCGTGCTTCGAGTCGGCCATCATCGGGAAGGGCAGGTCACGCAGGTCGGCGTGGTCCTTGCGCCAGGCGTGGTGGACGAACTCGGAGTCGCCGGAGAAGCCGAGGACCTGGGCGTCACGGTCGGCGAACTCGTCGTTCAGCTTGCCGAACGCGGCGATCTCGGTCGGGCAGACGAAGGTGAAGTCCTTGGGCCACGCGAAGACGACCTTCCACTTGCCCTCGTAGGACTTGTGGTTGATCTGCTCGAATTCCTTACCGCTCTCCAGCGAGACGCAGGCAGCGAGTTCGAACGTGGGGAACTGGTCACCGACAGTGAGCACGCGCTCTCCTTGCAAACAGGACTTCCCTTTTGGGGTCATCCGGTGGGGTTGGACGGATCTTGATAGTGGCACAGAGTGCATTGATCGCGGAAATAGCTAGACTCGGTCATCGCGATCGGAGGTACTTATCAGTGGCGCCAACAAATAGGGTCAAACAGCCGAGCCTCGCACAGCTGCGCGCCTTCGCGGCCGTGGCGGAGCATCTGCACTTCCGGGACGCGGCGGCGGCAATCGGGATGAGTCAGCCGGCGCTCTCCGGCTCGGTCTCGGCGCTCGAGGAGGCACTGGGTGTCCAGCTTCTCGAGCGTACGACCCGCAAGGTGCTGCTCTCCCCGGCGGGTGAACGGCTCGCCGTCCGCGCCAAGGCGGTGCTGGACGCGGTCGGCGCGCTGATGGAGGAGGCGGAGGCGGTACGGGCGCCGTTCACCGGTGTGCTCCGTCTCGGGGTGATCCCGACGGTCGCGCCCTATCTGCTGCCGACGGTGCTCAGGCTGGTCCACGAGCGCTATCCGGAGCTGGACCTCCAGGTCCACGAGGAGCAGACGTCCTCCCTGCTGGAGGGGCTGGCCGCGGGGCGGCTGGACCTGCTGCTGCTCGCCGTGCCGCTGGGCGTGCCCGGTGTCACCGAACTACCCCTCTTCGACGAGGACTTCGTGCTCGTCACACCGGAGGACCACTGGCTCGGCGGCCGCCACGACATCCCGCGCCAGGCGCTGCGCGAGTTGCATCTGCTGCTGCTCGACGAGGGGCACTGCCTGCGTGACCAGGCACTCGACATCTGCCGTGAGGCGGGTCGCACGGAGGGTGCCCCGGTGACCACGACGGCCGCCGGCCTGGCCACTCTGGTCCAGCTCGTCGCGGGCGGCCTTGGCGTCACGCTGCTGCCGCGCACGGCGGTCGATGTCGAGACGGGCCGTGCGGGCCGTCTCCAGACCGGCTGGTTCGCGGACCCGGCCCCGTCGCGCCGCATCGCCCTGGCGATGCGGGCGGGGGCGGCGCGCGGCGGCGAGTTCGAGGAGTTCGCGGAAGCGCTGCGGGAGGCGATGCGGACGCTTCCCGTGCGGGTGGCCGACTGAGGGGCCACGCGGCCGAGGTCTCCGCTCCGCGCCGGGTCCGTGCCTCTATGCGCTGTGTCCCGGCGGGGAGTTCGGTGGTGTCATGGTGATCCCTGTCGAGGAGGGGCGCATCGGTGGTGTCCACCTCGTCCGGAGAGGCCGTCCCGCGACAAATCCGGGACGCCGCTCACCCCGCGACGAGCCGACAGCGGGTAGGGGGCGGCCCCGTGGGCACCACACGGGGCCGCTGCTGCTTGCGGCCCCCTCATGGAGGGCCGCTGCCGCCTACGGCTGGGCGTCCCCGGGGCCGCCCGGGTCCGCCGGCGGTGCCTTCGGGGGGCGGCCGCGCCGGGCGATCGGCCGCGTACCTCCCGGCAGCCGTCCCGCATCGGCCAGTGCCCTGCGCAGCAGGAACTCGATCTGCGCGTTCGCGCTGCGCAGCTCGTCACCCGCCCACCTGGCCAGCGCCTCGTACACCGCGGGGTCCAGCCGCAGCAGGACCTGCTTGCGTTCCGGGGGAGGCGGCGGGGTCACTGGTAGAGCGTGCCCGTGTTGAGGACCGGCTGGGCCGAGCGGTCGCCGCAGAGCACCACCATCAGGTTGGACACCATCGCCGCCTTGCGCTCGGAGTCCAGCTCGACGATGCCCTGTTCGGCGATCCGGGCGAGCGCCGCCTCGACCATGCCCACGGCGCCGTCGACGATCTGGCGCCTGGCGGCCACGACCGCGCCCGCCTGCTGGCGCTGCAGCATCGCGGAGGCGATCTCGGGCGCGTAGGCGAGGTGCGTGAAGCGGGATTCGATGATGTGCACGCCGGCCGCCTCGACGCGGGCGTGCAGCTCGACGGCGAGCTTCTCCGTGATCTCCTCCGCGTTGCCGCGCAGTGACAGACCGTCCTCGTCGTGGGCGTCGTACGGGTACTCGATGGCGATGTGCCGGACGGCGGCCTCGGTCTGCGTGGAGACGAACTCGAGGAAGTCGTCCACCTCGAACATCGCCTGGGCGGTGTCCTCGACCTTCCACACCACCACCGCGGCGAGCTCGATGGGGTTGCCGTACGCGTCGTTGACCTTCAGTACGGCCGTCTCGTGGTTGCGCACGCGGGTCGAGATCTTGGTCCGTGAGGTGAGCGGGTTGACCCAGCGCAGTCCGTCCGTGCGGATCGTGCCGCGGTAGCGGCCGAACAGCTGGACCACCCTCGCCTCGCCCGGCGCGACCATGTTCAGCCCGCTCATGGCGAGGAACGCCGCGAGGCCGATCACGATGCCGGCGGGGATCAGCACGGCCTTGGCCGCGGTGGAGTCGACCGACGTCGCGCCGATGAGGAGCCCCACGCCCGCGACCAGTCCGATCAGACCGAGCAGGAGGGCGAGGCCGCCTCCGATGCTGCGGGCGGTGAACTCGCGCACCTGCGGCCGAGGCATCTCGGGAACGTCCGCCGTTCCGTCCTTGTGGTGCTCGAAAGTGCTGGTGACAGGCATGGGAGTCCCCGTTTCCGCGTCTGTGGCGCCGTCTCGTCGCAATCTCTACCTCTAGCAGAGTGATATCACTTTAACGCATGCCGCAACCCTGAGCGCCTCTCGTGAGTCGGTTCCCTTGAGACAAGGTGCTGATTCTCACGTCCGGAAAAGGGCGGATCGATGCCTCTTTGTCTGCGTGTCCGGTGTTAGCTTTCTGAGCTGGTTCCGGGCCGGTTCCGGACAGAAGACGACAGACCGACAGAGCGGAGCGACGAAGCGATGGGCCGAGCGGAAGCGCGACAGGCCCGGCAGCGCGGTGCGCGCCGGGCGAAGAAAACCGGGCCCTCGGGCATACGCCGCTTCTTCACGTTCAAGAAGATCCTCGGCACGTTCCTCGGTCTGTGTCTGCTGGCGATGGGCGCGTTCTTCGTGGCCTACATGCTGGTCCCGGTCCCCGCGGCCAACGCCCAGGCCAAGCAGCAGAGCAACGTCTACAAGTACAGCGACGGCACGATCCTCGCCCGTACCGGCGAGGTGAACCGTGAGATCGTCGGCCTGGACAAGATCCCCAAGGACGTCCAGTACGCCTTCGTCGCGGCCGAGAACAAGACCTTCTTCGAGGACTCGGGCGTCGACATCAAGGGCACTCTGCGCGGCCTGAAGAACACCGTCACCGGCCAGGGCAAGCAGGGTGGCTCGACCATCACCCAGCAGTACGTCAAGAACTACTACCTGACCCAGGACCGGACGATCACCCGCAAGCTCAAGGAGCTGGTGATCTCGCTGAAGGTGGACCGGAACTCGGAGAAGAGCGAGATCCTCGCCGGTTACCTGAACACCAGCTACTTCGGTCGCGGCGCTTACGGAATCCAGGCCGCCTCCCAGGCGTACTACGGAATCGACGCCGCGAAGCTGAACGTCGCCCAGGGCGCCTACCTCGCCGCGCTCGTCCAGTCCCCCAGCACCTACGACTGGGCCGTCGCCTCCGACGAGACCAAGGAGACGGTGACCAACCGCTGGAACTACGTGCTGAACAACATGGTCGAGGAGAGCTGGCTCGACAAGGGCACCCGTGACGGCCTGAAGTTCCCCACCCCCGGTGAGCCGAAGGCGCCTTCGGGCCTCAGCGGCCAGGCCGGCTACATCGTCGAGGCGGCCAAGGCCGAGCTGACCCGGCAGGGGCTCGACGAGAGCGACCTCGAGGCCGGCGGCTGGACGATCACCCTGAACATCGACTCCAAGCGCCAGAAGGAGCTGGAGGCCGCGGTCAAGAAGCAGCTCGAGGACGAGCTGGACCGCAAGGGCAACGCCGTGGACGCCACCGTGCAGGCGGGCGCCACCTCCGTCGATCCGAAGACGGGGAAGGTCGTCGCCCTCTACGGCGGGGTGAGCGCCACCGAGCACTGGGTGTCCAACGCCACCCGCCGTGACTACCAGCCCGCCTCCACGTTCAAGCCCGTCGTGTTCGCCTCCGCCCTGGAGAACGGTTCCGAGACCCAGGACGGCGACCCGATCGGCCTGAACACGGTCTACGACGGCACCAGCAAACGCCCGGTCGTGGGCAGCGACGTCCCCTTCGCGCCGCAGAACGACCTCAACAAGAGCTACGGTGACGTGACCGTCCAGACGTCGCTCAACCGGTCCATCAACTCCGCCTTCGCGCAGATGGCCGTCGACGTCGGCCTCGGCGAAGTGAAGGAGACGGCGCTCGAGATGGGCGTCCCGGACAAGAACTTCCCCGAGCGGCCGTCGATCGCGCTGGGCACCATGGGCGCCTCGACATGGGACATGGCCGGTGTCTACGCGACCCTCGACAACCACGGCAAGAAGGTCACCCCGACCATCGTCGCCAAGGCCGAGCACAAGGACCGCGAGCTCGAGGTCCAGCAGGGCATCGGCAGCCAGGTGATCAGCCGCGAGACGGCCGACACAGTGACCGCGGGCCTCACGGGCGTGGTGAAGAGCGGCTCCGGCATCGCCGCGAAGTCGAGTGCGTACGAGGCGGCGGGCAAGACCGGTACCTCGGAGAACAACAAGTCCGCCTGGTTCGCCGGGTACACGCCGGAACTCGCCACGGTGGTGGCCCTGTTCGGCGAGACGCCCCCCGAGAAGGGCAGCGGTCAGGTCTCCCTCACAGGCACCGCCCAGGCCGGGCGGGCCAACGGCGGCGGCTTCCCCGCCAGGATCTGGGCCGACTACACCCTCGGCGCGCTGAACGGCGGATCGGACGCCGAGTTCGACCTGGACGTGGCGGAGATCGCGAGCCCGGAACCGGACCCGACGCCGACCGAGACCGAGACCGAGACGGCGGACCCGACGCCGACCGAGACCGAGACCGAGACCGCGGACCCGACGCCGACCGAGACCGAGACGGAGACCGCGGACCCGACGCCGACGGGCGACCCGACGGAGACGGCGACCATCACGCCGCCGACCGGGACGTTCACACCCCCGGTCGAGACGGGTGACGGCGAGGCGGACAGGGACCAGGACCGCCGCCCGCTCGAACCCTGAGCCCCGGGAACGACGGCGGTCAACGACCGACACGGCGGCGGGCGCCCCCCCCCCCCCCCCGGGGGGGGCCCCCCCGGGGGGGGGGGGGGGCCCCCCCCCGCCGCCCACCGGGCCGGGGGCCCG
>NZ_JBIAPL010000003.1:0-121986 GCF_042888225.1 Streptomyces sp. NPDC003023 | reverse complement strand
GGGGGGGCTGCGTGCCCGGCCCGCCCGCCCGGTCCACCCGTGCGCCGGGGGCCGGGGGGGGCCCCCCCCCCCCCCGGGGGGCCCCCCCCCGGGGCCCGGGGGGGGGGGCCGCCGCCGTGTGTGTGAGGGTCAGCCGCCGTCGACCTTCTTGGCGACGGTGTCGCCGAGGTCCGTGTCGACGGACCGCCAGTACCGCAGTGCCCGTTCCAGCACCGGCTTCGTGACGCCCTGCCGCAGGTGGCCGCTGATGTTCGAGGCCAGCCGCTCACGGGCGGCGTCGTCGAGCACCTCGCGGACCATGGTGCCCGCCTGCCCGAAGTCGTCGTCGTCGCGGTGCGGCTTGTACGCCTCGCGCACCATCTCGCCGGCCGTCTCCCAGCCCGCGGGGTCACCGAAGCGGTGGAAGTCGGCGGCGGGGCCGCCGTACGAGTTGGGCGCGTACGGCATCGACGCGTTCGACGGCACGAATCGCATCGGTCCGTCCTTGGCGTACGAATTGACCGCGGAGCGCGGCCTGTTCGGCGGCAGCTGCGCGTAGTTCGGGCCGATCCGGTAGCGGTGCGTGTCCGGGTAGGAGAACAGCCGGCCGAGCAGCATCTTGTCCGGCGAGGGCCCGATGCCGGGCACCATGTTCGACGGCTCGAAGGCGGCCTGCTCGATGTGGATGAAGTAGTCCTCCGGGTTCTTGTTCAGCGTCATCCGTCCGACGTCGATCAGCGGGTAGTCGCCGTGCGGCCACACCTTGGTCAGGTCGAACGGGTTGAAGCGGTAGTCGGCCGCGTCCTCGAACGGCATGACCTGGACCTTCAGCGTCCACGACGGCGCGTTCCCGGACTCGATCGACTCGTACAGATCCCGCCGGTGCTTGTCCGCGTCGTGGCCGGCCAGTTCGTCGGCCTCCGCCTGGGTGAGGAAGTCGATGCCCTGATCCGTCTTGAAGTGGTACTTCACCCAGAACCGCTCGCCGCCGCCGTTGATCCACATATAAGTGTGGGAGCTGTAGCCGTTCATGTGGCGGTACGTCCTGGGGATGCCCCGGTCGCCCATCAGCCACGTCACCTGGTGCGCGGACTCGGGGGACAGGGTCCAGAAGTCCCACTGCATGTCGTTGCTGCGCAGCCCCGTCACCGGGTGGCGCTTCTGCGAGCGGATGAAGTCCTGGAACTTGATCGTGTCGCGGACGAAGAAGACCGGGGTGTTGTTGCCGACCAGGTCGTAGTTGCCCTGCTCGGTGTAGAACTTGAGCGCGAAACCGCGGGGGTCGCGCCAGGTGTCGGGGGAGCCCTGCTCACCGGCGACCGTGGAGAACCGGGCCAGCATGTCGGTGCGCCTGCCCGGCTGGAAGAGGTCGGCCCGGGTGAACTGACTGACGTCGTTGGTGACTTCGAAGAAGCCGTACGCGCCACTGCCCTTGGCGTGCACCACACGCTCGGGGACCCGCTCCCGGTTGAACTGGGCCATCTTCTCGATCAGATAGTGGTCCTGGAGCAGGATCGGACCGTCGGCACCCACGGTCAGGGAGTGTTCGTCGCTCTCGACCGGGATGCCGACGTTGTTGGTCGTGTACGGGGCCTTCGGGGGTGACTCGGTCACGAGCGTTCTCCCGTTTCGTCGATCTGGGGGTTTCGGGTCGCTTCGGCCGCGTGCCCCAGTCAACTCCGACCACACATCGTCGGCAACATTTGGATGCAATCCGGACTTTTGTTACGTACGGGTAGGCGCCCTCTCAGGCTCGGGTGGGCAGCTCGAACCAGACGACCTTGCCCGTGGAGAGCCGGGTCGCCCCCCATCGTCTGGCCAGCCGGTTCACCAGGAACAGGCCACGCCCGCCCTCGTCGGTGTCGCGCGCGCGCCGCTGTCTGGGCAGCTGCGGGGAGTCGTCGCCCACCTCGCAGCGCAGCACGTCGGTGCGCAGCAACCGCAGGGTCACCGGGCGCTCCGCGTACCGCACGGCGTTGGTGACGACCTCGCTGACCAGCAGCTCCACCGAGTCGGAGAGCTCCTCGAGTCCCCAGCGGGCCAGGGCGCGCCGGGCGAGGCGGCGGGCACGGCCCGGGGCCGCGTCCTCCGGCTCCAGGAACCAGTAGGCGACGTCGCTCGGTGCGATCCCGTCGAAACGGGCCGCCAGCAGGGCGATGTCGTCGTCCCGGTCGCCGGGGCCCAGCATGTCGAGCACGTCGTCGCAGAGGGCCTCCAGCGGCGGCGAGTGGTCGGGACCGGTGAGCTGCGCGGTGTCGGCGAGCCGCTCACGCAGCTGTTCGATGCCCGTCCACACGTCGCGCAGCCGGGACTCCACCAGCCCGTCGGTGTAGAGCAGCAGCGTCGCCCCGGCAGGGGCGTCCAGCTCCACGGCCTCGAAGTCGACCCCGCCGACCCCGATGGGCGCGCCGGGTGGCACCCGCAGCACCTCGGCCCGTCCGCCCAGGTGCAGCAGGATGGGCGGCGGGTGGCCGGCGTTGGCGATGGTGATCCGGTGCGAGACCGGGTCGTACACCGCGTACAGGCAGGTGGCCATGCGGTCGGTGCCCAGGCGCTGGGCCTGCTCGTCGAGGTGGTGCAGGACCTCCTGCGGCGGCAGGTCCAGACCGGCCAGGGTCTGGGCGGTCGTACGGAGCTGGCCCATGATCGCGGCGGATGTCATGGAGTGGCCCATGACGTCGCCGACGACCAGCGCGACCCGGCTGCCGGGCAGCGGGATGGCGTCGTACCAGTCGCCGCCGACCCGGGCCGTCTCCGCCGCCGGGAGGTAGCGGGAGGCGAGCCGTACGCCGGTCGGCTGGGGCAGCGAGTCGGGCAGCATGGTGCGCTGCAGCTCGTCGGCGATGTACGCCTCGCGGCCGTACAGCACCGCCTTGTCGATGCCGAGCGCCGTGTGGGTCGCGAGCTGGGCGGCGACCAGCAGGTCGTTCGGCTCGAAGGCGGGCCGGTCGGGGCGGCGCAGGAAGACCGCGGCTCCGATCACCCGGCGGCGGCCGCGCAGCGGCGCGAGTATCGCGCGGTGGCCGCTCGGTACGGAACGGCCGTCGCCGAGCAGCTCGGGCAGGGCCGCCCGGGCCGCGGCGGAGTCGCCGAAGACCGGCCGCACCCCGCGCAGCACCTCCGACAGCGCCCCTCCGGAGCGGACCTCGCACAGTTCGGCCGCAGGCGTGGGATCGCTCCCCAGGTCGAGCAGCGGCATGACCGCGGACACGCCCTGGTCCGCGTCGTCAGCGCTTAAACGCAGCCTGTCGGCACGGCGCAGCCGCAGTATGAACGGGGAGACCGGCCGCTCGTCGCCGACCGGCAGGGGATCACGCAGATAGACCAGGATCGCGTCGGAGAAGGTCGGCACGGTGGCCCGGCACAGGCCGAGGACGATCTCGTCGAGGTCGATGCCGCGGGCGATCCGCCGGGTGGCGGCCCCCACGAACCGCAGCCGGTCACCCTCACGTCTCGCCGTGCCCGCGATGTCCTGGGCCTGCAGCTGCGCCGGCTGCACCTGTGACTGTGGCTGCGGCTTCGGCGGCGGCCCGGCCGGCACGGGAGAGGCCCCGGCCGCCTGCGCCCGCGGCCGGGTGCGTTCCTGCGACCGCGCAGCCAGCGGCTGTCGGCCTTCGTGGGAGGTGGGATGCTCCGTCACGCGTGGGATTCCGTCCGTCCGGGCCGGGTGTGCGATGCAATCGCCTCGTGAGGCGGTATACCCGCTCTGGGGGTGACGTCGACAGGGTGGCGGGCTTCCGGCACGGCTCAACCCCCTGTTGTGATGACTGGTGATGATGGACGTTCTGTGACTGATCGATGACTTGCGGTTGGTCCCTTGGGTCCTGCTTCCTCGTACGGCGCAGCCTTGCGGACGACGATCCTACGTTTGCCCCCAGGGGGCGCATCAAGAGTCTCACGAGGTCGTATGCGCCGGAGCGTGTTCTCGACCGGAACCGGCCACGAGCCGTTCGAATTCAGGCCGCGTGCCGTGCCGCGACCCGGTCCCAGTCGGCCGGCAGGGCCGGTACCGGCCAGGTGGGGTCGGGACGCCAGTGCTCCCAGCCGTCGGAGAACGGCGCGCCCCATGACCGGATGACCTCGACCGCGGCCCTGCCCGCCTCCCGTACGCCCCTGGCCGTGCGGGCGTCCATCAGGCCGACGCGCTGCGCCTGGTCGAACTCGTCCTCGTCCCGCCACAGCCAACTGCGGTCGGGGTAGACGGAGATGTCGAGGTAGTGGTCCTCGGAGTCGATGCCGCCGGACCAGCGGGTCCGGGGCTCCTCGAGGTTGACGTACCAGCTGCGGAACTGCCAGCTGTGCTCCCAGAAGAGCCACACCGACCACGGCAGGCCGGGCTGGGCCAGTTTCAGCACGCCGTTGCCGCTCCAGCGGGTGCGGGCGGTGGTGCGGGGCGCGGTGTAGCGGGTGGCCAGCGGTTCGTCGTGGACGGCTGTGCCGTCCGCGATCACCGGCTTCACGCACTCGGTACCGGGTGCCATCCAGACGGCGAGCAGCTCGTCGGTGTCCTGGACGACGGTCACGGGCCGGCAGATGTGGAAGGCCCGGCCCGCCGGGCCCGGGGCATGGCCGCGGTAGCGCCAGAGGATGTGCTCCCCGGGCTCCCATCGTCCGATGCGTTCCGCGTCGCTTCTGTGCGGGTCCGTCCTGCCCGTGCCGTGTACCGGGCCTCCCGTGCCTGTCATGAGCAGATCTTAGAAGTACGGAACGGGCCGTGCCGCGACGCCTGTCACGGGCCGTGTCACGGCCCCGGTGTCACGGGTGGGTCATGCGCAGCACGTCAAGTACCTCGTCCAACTGCTCCAGGGTCAGGTCTCCGCGCTCCACGTAGCCGGACTCGAGCACGACCTCACGGATGGTCCGGCGCTGCGCGAGCGATTTCTTGGCGACCTTCGCGGCCTCCTCGTACCCGATGTACTTGTTGAGCGGGGTGACGACCGAGGGCGAGGACTCCGCGTACTCACGGGCCCGTTCGGCATCGGCGGTGATGCCGTCGACGGTCCGGTCCGCGAGCAGCCGGGAGGCGGCCGCCAGCAGCCGCACGGATTCCAGCAGGTTCTTGGCGATCACCGGCAGCATGACGTTGAGCTCGAAGTTCCCGGCCGCGCCGGCCGCCGCTACGGTGGCGTCGTTGCCGGTGACCTGGGCGGCGACCATCAGCACCGCCTCCGGGATCACCGGGTTGACCTTGCCCGGCATGATCGAGGAGCCGGGCTGTAGGTCGGGCAGGGCGATCTCGGCGAGGCCGGTGCGCGGGCCGGAGGCCATCCACCGCAGATCGTTGCAGATCTTGGTCAGCGAGACCGCGACCGTACGCAGCTGGCCGGAGGTCTCCACGAGCCCGTCGCGTGCGCCCTGCGCCTCGAAGTGGTCGCGGGCCTCGGTCAGCGGCAGTCCGGTCGCGCGGGCCACCTCGGCGATCACGGCGGCGGAGAAGCCGGGCGGGGTGTTGATTCCGGTGCCCACGGCCGTGCCGCCCAGCGGCAGTTCGGCCAGGCGCGGCAGTGAGGCGGTCAACCGCTCGATGCCGTACCGGATCTGGGCCGCGTAGCCGCCGAACTCCTGGCCGAGGGTGACGGGTGTGGCGTCCATCAGATGGGTGCGCCCGGCCTTCACGACCGTCCTGAACTCGGTGGACTTGCGTTCCAGCGACGCGGCAAGGTGGTCCAGCGCGGGGATCAGGTCGCGGGTGACGGCGGCGGTCGCCGCGATGTGGATGGACGAGGGAAAGACGTCGTTGGACGACTGCGAGGCGTTCACGTGGTCGTTCGGGTGGACGTCGCGACCGAGCCGTTCGGTGGCGAGCGTCGCGATGACCTCGTTGGCGTTCATGTTGGAGGAGGTGCCGGATCCCGTCTGGAACACGTCCACCGGGAAGTGCTCGTCCCAGTTGCCCTCCGCGACCTCCGTCGCGGCCTCGGCGATCGCCTGCGCGATGTCCGCTTCGAGCACGCCCAGTCGGGCGTTGACCTCGGCGGCCGCCGCCTTGACGCGGGCGAGTGCCTCGATGTGCGAGCGTTCGAGCCGCTGACCGGAGACGGGGAAGTTCTCGACCGCCCGCTGGGTCTGCGCCCGCCACTTGGCGTGGGCGGGGACCCGCACCTCGCCCATGGAGTCGTGCTCGGTCCGGTACTCGCTCGCGCCGCTCATCGTGTCGTACCTCCTGGAAAAGTTGAGCAGTTGTCCTGTTCCGTCTATTCCCAACTGCGCTACCCGCCAGTAAATACCCCGAGTAACAACAACTCGGGGAGGCGCAATGAAAGGCACCGTTCCCAGACTCCGACGCACCCTCGCGGCCGCTGCCGCACTCGCCACCGTCCTTGGCGGCCTGGCCGCGGCAGGCCCCGCCGCCGCGGAGCCCACCGGTTCCGCCCTGTCCCCGGCCGCCGTACCCCTGCCGCCCGAACTCGAGGCGATCCGGGCGGCTGAGGCCGTCGCGCTCTACGGAGACCCGGCCGAGCGTCCGCCCGCCGACCGCAAGACCGGCCTGATCTCGCTCGGCGACAGCGAGATCTCCGGCGAGGGCATCGGCACCTACGAGGAGCCCACCAACGGGCCCGACAACTGGTGTCACCGCTCGCCCGACGCCGCGATCCACCGCACCGGAATCCCGGCGGACGTCACCTGGAACGTCTCCTGCTCCGGTGCCGCGACGCCCAACATCCGCATCGGCGGCACAAAGCAGTACGCCGACGAACTGGTCCAGAGCGACAACCTCGCCATCAAGGCACGCAACACCCGCATCAAGATGGTGCTGCTCGTCGCCGGCGCGAACGACGACCTGCAGTTCGGCCCGGTCATGACCGACTGCGTCACCCGCTACGTCCTGAGCCAGGGACCCTGCGAGCCCAAGTACGCGCCCGGCTGGCAGGCGCGCGTCGACGGCCTCGTCCCCAAGGTCGAGCAGACCGTCCGCGACCTGCGCACCGTGATGCGCGACGCCGGCTACCGGGACGCCGACTACAAACTGGTCGTGATGGGCTATCCGAGCCCCATCGGCCCCGACTTCCGCGACAACCCCGACTTCCCCGGCAAGCTGATCTGCGGCGGGATGGGCTACGACTCCGACACCGTGTGGGGCCGCGACACCGCTGTTCCCGCGTTCGAGCGCGGCATGCGCGAGGCCGCGCGGGACACGGGGGCCGTGTATCTGGACAACTCCCGGCTCTTCCACGGCCACGAGGTCTGCTACCAGGACGCCTGGGCCCGGGGCCTCTATATCGACCTCGGCCACTTCCCGCCGGACTCCAACTCGGTCCGGCAGTCCTTCCACCCCAACATCCGCGGCCACGCGGCGTTCGCCTCGTGCCTGACCCAGCTCTACAACTCCGGTCTGCGCGAGGCGAGCTGCGCGGACGTCAACTCGACCGGCAGGCCGGCCCTGGTCCCGTACGCCTGGGACGACGCCTACCAGCCGCTGCGGAACGCGGCGACGGGCGACTGCCTGGACGTGCAGGGCGCCACGAGCGCAAACGGCACGGGCGTGCTGGGGTGGGACTGCCACGACGGCCGCAACCAGGGCTGGTGGCACGACTCCGCGCGGGGGACCGTCCACACGGAACTGTCCCAGGACCGGTGCCTGGACGTGCCCGCCGGAACCTACCGGGCGGGCGCCGCGCTGATCGTCTGGGACTGCCACGGCGGAACCAACCAGAAGTTCGTACGTGACGGGGCCACGATCCGGCCGGCGTCCGCGACCGGGGTCTGCCTGACCCAGGGCGCGGCGCACGAGCCGATCAGGCTCCAGGCGTGCGACGGCTCGGCGAACCAGCGCTTCGCCTGACCGGGGCGCGGCACCGCGGACGGGGCTACGCCTCGGGCGCGGTGCCGTTCCTGCCGGCGTCGGGGCTGACGTAGGAGCCCTTGCCGGGCACGGTGAAGATGAGGCCGCGTTCGCGCAGCTCACGCATGGCGCGGCGCGCGGTCAGCTGCGCGATGCCGTACTCGTCGGCGAGGCGGGCGGGGGTGGGGATCATGCGGTCCGGCGCGTACTCGCCGGTGGCGATCTTCGCGGCGATCACGTCCGCCAGTTGCATGTACAGCGGGCGTCCCGACTCCGGATCAAGGCTCATGGTCCAACGCTAGATAGTCATACAAAGACACGTTTGGGTGGCTCTAGCTATAGCGTGATGCATCACGGTGCATCACGCCATACGGTGGGCGCCATACCCAAGACCCCGGCGAGGTGGCTAGACCTCCCGGGGCATGGCCACCAACTTCAAAGGAGTTGCTGACGTGCGGAACCCTATCGCGCACGCGCTGGGCCGGGTCCTGATCCCGGTCCTTGTCCGGCTGCTGATGCACATGCTGCCCGCCACCGGCAGGCACCGGGAAGTGGCGTCCCCGCAGCTCCGCCCGGTGCCCCGGTCCCGGGCGCCCCGCGTCCCCGCGCCGCGATCGCCCTATGCCCGGGAACAGGCCACGTTCCTCGACGGCGCCCGGTCGCCCCTTGTCCGGCCGTACCTCGCGGCGCGATCGGGGCCCGCCGCTCAGCGCAGGCGGCGTCGGGCGTTGTGGCTGGCCACGGTCGGGGTCGATGTCGACCACCGGAACATCCACGCCGTCGCGGGCGTCCGATGAGCCGCGCGGTGCCCGGCCGCTGCGGGGCGCGACGGTCCGTGTTCGCCGGAGCGGCCGTGGTTCACACGGTGTGCGCCAAGTCGCTCTGCGTCCAGGCGTCGGGCCACGACGGACCGCATCACGACGGGGCGGGAGGCGCATGGTGGGTGACGCCGGAGATCGCCGACGCGGTGACCGTGTCCTTCCTCGCCCACACGCTGGCGGGTGCCTTCGGCCGGCCCACGGGGGAGGAGCCGTGACCGGCGCGGCGGTGCCCGAGCCCGCGTTCCGCTCGCCGCGCTGCATCGTCGGCCGCCACGACCGCTGTCGCGATCACGTGCCCTGGGACCGCGCCGTACCGGGAGTGCGGCACCTGCTGTGCGACTGCCCCTGCCACGCTTCGGCTCCGGTCATGTCGGAGAGGCGCCGCTGATCCTGCGGCACAAAGGAGCCCCGGCACCGGCCGGGGCTCCTGCGACTGCGACGGCGACTACGACTGCGAGGGCTACGCCAGGCCCGGGCCCCGCACCGGGATCGACGTGAACGTCGGCGCGGGGGCCGGGTCCTGGAAGAAGTCGTTGCCCTTGTCGTCCACCACGATGAACGCGGGGAAGTCCTCGACCTCGATCTTCCAGACCGCCTCCATGCCGAGCTCCTCGTACTCGACGACCTCGACCTTCTTGATGCAGTCCTGCGCGAGCCGCGCCGCCGGGCCGCCGATCGAGCCGAGGTAGAAACCGCCGTGCGAGCCGCACGCGTCGGTGACCTGCTTGGAGCGGTTGCCCTTGGCCAGCATGATCCTGGAGCCGCCGGCGGCCTGGAACTGCTCGACGTAGGAGTCCATCCGGCCGGCCGTCGTCGGACCGAAGGAGCCGGAGGCGTAGCCCTCGGGGGTCTTCGCGGGGCCCGCGTAGTAGACCGGGTGGTCCTTCAGGTACTGCGGCATGTCCTCGCCCGCGTCCAGCCGCTCCTTGATCTTCGCGTGCGCGATGTCGCGCGCCACGACCAGCGGGCCGGTCAGCGAGAGCCGGGTCTTGACGGGGTACTTGGACAGTTCGGCGAGCATCTCGTCCATCGGCCGGTTCAGGTCGATGCGCACGACATCGGAGTCGTCCGCGAGGTGCTCGTCCGTCGTGTCCGGCAGGAAGCGCGCCGGGTCGGTCTCCAGCTGCTCCAGGAAGACGCCCTCGGCGGTGATCTTTGCGACGGCCTGGCGGTCGGCCGAGCAGGAGACGGCGATCGCGACCGGCAGCGAGGCGCCGTGCCGCGGCAGGCGCACCACGCGGACGTCGTGGCAGAAGTACTTGCCGCCGAACTGCGCGCCGATGCCGATCTTCTGCGTCAGCTCGAAGACCTTCTTCTCCAGCTCCTCGTCGCGGAAGCCGTGGCCGAGCTCCGAGCCCTCGGACGGCAGCTCGTCCAGGTAGTGCGCGGACGCGTACTTGGCCGTCTTCAGGGCGAACTCGGCGCTCGTGCCGCCGACGACGATCGCCAGGTGGTACGGCGGGCAGGCGGCCGTGCCGAGCGAACGGATCTTCTCCTCCAGGAACTTCATCATGCTCGCCTCGTTGAGCACGGCCTTCGTCTCCTGGTAGAGGAAGGACTTGTTGGCGCTGCCGCCGCCCTTGGCCATGAAGAGGAACTTGTAGGCGCCGCCGTCGGTCGCGTACAGCTCGATCTGCGCCGGGAGGTTGGAGCCGGTGTTCTTCTCCTCCCACATCGTGAGGGGAGCCATCTGCGAGTAGCGCAGGTTGAGGTTCAGGTACGCGTCGTGGATGCCGCGCGACAGCGCTTCCTCGTCGCCGCCCTCGGTCAGCACGTTCTGGCCGCGCTTGCCCATGACGATCGCGGTGCCGGTGTCCTGGCACATCGGGAGCACGCCGGCGGCGGCGATGTTCGCGTTCTTCAGCAGGTCGAGGGCGACGAACTTGTCGTTGCTCGACGCCTCGGGGTCGTCGATGATCCGTCGCAGCTGCGCGAGGTGGGCCGGGCGCAGGAAGTGCTGGATGTCGTGGATCGCCTCGGCGGCCAGCTTGCGCAGAGCCTCCGGCTCGACCTTGAGGAACGTACGGCCGTCGGCCTCGAAGGTGGAGACTCCCTCGGCCGTCACCAGGCGGTACGGCGTGGTGTCCTCTCCCAGGGGGAGCAGGTCGGAGTACTTGAACTCTGACATTACGGCCATTCCTCACTCGACAGACGGCAGCGCCGCCTCCATTGGCGGCGCTGCCGTCCAGCGTAGAACGCCCGGAGAGTCCCGATCCTGTGAGGTAAGGCTCACTTGGATCGGAGTGGATCGAAGTGGACCTGAGTCGGGCGGGAACGGCGGCGTGGGCCACTGGTCGCGATCTATCGCGTTTCGCTACGCTGGTGCCGTGGACCTCGAGAAGCAGCCCCAGGAGCCGGCCGGAAAGCCGGCCCAGAAGCCCGCCGTCCCGCAGGACCAGGCCGGTGCCATCCGCGCCTCCGACGCCGACCGCGACCGCGTCGCGGACATCCTGAGGGACGCGCTGGCCGACGGCCGGCTGGACGCCGAGGAGCACTCGGAGCGCGTCGACGCGGTCTACCGCGCCAAGACCGTCGGTGAACTCGAGCCGATCGTGCGGGATCTGCCGGCCACGACCCGCCGGCCCGGCACCGCCTCCACGCACGCCTACGACGACTCCGGTGATCCCGGCGGCCCCGCGGAGAACCTGGTCGCCGTCTTCTCCAGCTCGACCCGCAAGGGCCGCTGGAGGGTCGGCCGCAGGACCAACGCGATCTCGATCTTCGGCAACATCGAGATCGATCTCACCGAGGCGCTCTACGGGCAGCGGCTCTCGGTGATCAACGCGACGTCCGTCTTCGGCAATGTCGAGGTGCGCGTCCCCGAGAACATCTCCCTGCGCGGCAGCGGGACCGGCTTCTTCGGCAACTTCGAGGTCGTCACGCTGGAGGCGGCGGACCCGGAGGCGCCCGTGGTCGTCGTCAACGGCTACTCGGTTTTCGGCAATGTCGAGGCGAAGCCCAAGCGCGGCAGGCGTATCTCCGACCTCCACCACCGGCTGCGCAAACACCTCGGCTGACGGCCCCGGGGCGACGAAACCGGGGGGCGCCTTCACGCCGAACGCGCCGATACGCAATTCCGTACGTCGGAACTCAGTGCCACTCAGTGCATAGGCGTGCGCACAGCGGGTAGGGACTGCTGCATCGTCTCTCGCTCGCGAATCCCGTCGTCAGGAGTAGACCGTGCTGCAACTGCCGCATCAGTCCCTGCAGGTGGCCGCCGTGCCGCAACAGCGCATTCCTGCGCGGGAGGACCAGGCGGGCCCCTGGCATGCGGAGGCGGTGTGCCGTCGTGACGAGGCGGGCCTGTTCTTCGCCCCGTCCAAGGAGCCGACTGCCGAGCGGCTTTCGCGGGAGGAAGCGGCCAAGCGGGTCTGCGCCCGCTGCCCGGTGATGGTGGAGTGCCGCGAGCACGCACTGGTCCAGCCCGAGCCGTACGGGGTGTGGGGCGGTCTCACCGCAGCGGAGCGCCGTGTGGTGCTGGCCCGCCGCAGGCGCCGCGAGGTGGAGCTGAAGAAGTCGGCGTCAGCGGCCTGAGACCGGCCCGAGCCGAGCGCGCGTACGGATATGGGGCGCCCCCGCACAAGGGCGCCCCTTCCGTTTGTCCGACGGGGCCCGGTCCGTGGCGGCCGGGCGCCCGACTACTGCGCGCGGTCGAAGTCGATCTGGCTGTACGCGCGGAGCTTCGACAGCCGGTGCGTCGAGTCGATCTGCCGGATCGTGCCCGACTTGGAGCGCATCACCAGGGACTGCGTGGTCGCCGTCTCCGCCCGGTAGCGGACGCCGCGCAGCAGCTCGCCGTCCGTGATGCCGGTGGCGACGAAGAAGACGTTCTCGCCGGAGACCAGGTCGTTGGTGCTCAGGACGCGGTCGAGGTCGTGGCCGGCGTCCAGCGCGCGCTGCCGCTCCGCGTCGTCCTTCGGCCACAGCTTGCCCTGGATCACGCCGCCCAGGCACTTGATCGCGCAGGCGGAGATGATGCCCTCCGGAGTGCCGCCGATGCCCAGCAGCAGATCGACGCCGGTGCCCTCCTTGACGGCCATGATCGAGCCGGCGACGTCGCCGTCCGAGATGAACTTGATCCGCGCGCCGGTCTCGCGGATCTCCTTGACGATGCCCTCGTGGCGCGCACGGTCGAGGATGACGACGGTGACGTCCTCGGGCGACGAGTGCTTCGCCTTGGCGACGCGACGGATGTTGACGGACACGGGGGCGTCGATGTCGACGTAGTCGGCCGCCTCCGGGCCGGTGACCAGCTTGTCCATGTAGAAGACGGCGGACGGGTCGAACATGGTGCCGCGGTCGGCGGCGGCCAGCACGGCGATGGCGTTGGGCATGCCCTTGGCCGCCAGCGTCGTGCCGTCGATCGGGTCGACGGCGATGTCGCACTCGGCGCCGGTCCCGTCGCCGATCCGCTCGCCGTTGAACAGCATCGGGGCTTCGTCCTTCTCGCCTTCGCCGATGACGACGACACCGTTCATGGAGACGGTGGAGACGAGGGTCCGCATGGCCTTGACCGCGGCGCCGTCGGCGCCGTTCTTCTCGCCGCGCCCGGCCCAGCGGCCGGCGGCCATGGCGGCGGCCTCGGTGACCCGGACGAGCTCGAGGGCCAGGTTGCGGTCGGGGGCCTCGGGGGAGACCTCCAGCGGGGACGGCAGATGATTCTCGGTCATCGGAGCGCACCTTTCTGTACGACGACGGCCGTAAATAAAGAGGGTGGGGCGACTCTATCGGTACGTCGACAAAATGAGCAGAGGGGGCCACGTTTGAGCACATCCCCCGGATGCGAACATGGGGGGCGTGGCAGGTATGCGAGGCAAGCAGACGATCCGTGGCATGTTCCAGTCCATGGCGGTGATCGGCGTCGTGGTGGCGGGCATCTACATGCTCGTGCCGCACGACGAGAACAAGGACCCGATCAGGACGAAGGACTATCGCGTCGAGCTGGTGACGGCGCAGCGGGCGGCACCGTACCCGGTGCTGGCGCCCGAGGGGCTCGGCAAGGAGTGGCGGGCGACGTCCGTCACGTTCGAGCGCGAGAACGCCCACGCGTGGCACCTCGGCTTCCTCGACCCGGACAACCAGTACGTCGCGGTGGAGCAGTCCACCGCCCGGCCCGCCGACAAGTACGTGGCCCGGGTCACCCACCAGGCCGTGAAGACGGAGCGGACGCGGCAGGTGGCCGGTGAGACCTGGCAGTACTGGGAGGGCCCCAAGTACGACGCCCTCGTGCTGACGGCCGACGGCGCGACGACGGTGGTCACCGGTACGGCGCCGCCGGAGCGGCTGGCGGAGATGGCCGCGGCGCTGCGGTCCGAGAAGCCGGGCGGCACGGACGGCGGGGCGTCGGCCACGCCGTCGGCGAAGTCGTCCGCCGGTTCCTGACGGCCCCGCGCGAGAACGGCGAAGGCCGCCGCACCTGGAAGGGTGCGGCGGCCTTTGTGCGTGCCCGGAAGGGTGCGGCGGCCTTCGTGCGTGCCCGGCGGGCTCGCGGCGCCGTCGGAGGGCGCTGTCAGACGGTGGTGACGACGTCCTCGTACGACAGGCGCGGGGAGCGCGGGAACCAGGCGTCCTCGCCCGGCCTGCCGATGTTCACGACCATCAGCGGGGTGTGGTCGTCGTCCAGGAACTCCTTCTGGAGGCCCGCGAAGTCGAGTCCGGTCATCGGGCCGGCGGCGAGGCCCGCGGCGCGGACGCCGATGATGAAGTACGCGGCCTGCAGGGCGGCGTTCATCGCGGCGGCCTGCTCACGGACCGGGCGCTCGCTGAAGAACATGTCCTTCGCCTGCGGGAAGTGCGGCAGCAGGGACGGCAGTTCCTCGTGGAACTCGTTGTCGGCGGCCAGGATCGCGACCAGCGGAGCGGCGGCGGTCTTGGCCTGGTTGCCCTCGGCCATGTGCCCCACGAGGCGCTCACGGGCCTCGGCGGAGCGCACCAGCACGACCCGCAGCGGGCTCTGGTTGAAGGCGGTCGGGCCGAACTTGACCAGATCGTAGATCGCCTGGACCTGCTCCTCGGTCACCGGCTCGTCGGTGAACGTGTTGGCGGTGCGGGCCTCACGGAAGAGGAGGTCCTGGGCGGCGGGGTCAAGAACGATGGACATAGACGTACCTTCCACGTGCTGGAAAAGCCTTACGAGGGCTTCCAACCCCACCCCAGTGGATTAAATTTCAACTATATGCGGAATGTGACCCGCCTCACAGGGGTGTGCGGGAAGGTCTCCGGCCGGGCTCGCCCACGCTCCTATTCGGCGTCGGCGGCCCCGTCCCCCTCCGGCTTCGCCAGCGCCGCGTCCAGCCGCGCCCGGGCACCCTCCAGCCAGTGGCGGCACACCTTCGCCAGCTCCTCGCCGCGCTCCCACAGCGCCAGCGACTCCTCGAGCGTCGTGCCACCGGCCTCCAGCCGGCGTACGACCTCGATCAGCTCGTCCCGCGCCTGCTCGTAACCGAGCGCGGCCTCTTCCGTCTTGGCAGCCATGCGATCCACCCTATGCAAGAGGTACGACAACGGAACCGGCGCTCGGCGCCGGTGTCACTCGGCGACCCGGACGGAGAACTCGCCCTCCGCGACCCGCGCCCTCAGCGGATCCCCGGCGCCGACCTCCTCGGCCGAGCGCACCACCGCCCCGTCCGCGCGCTGGAGCACCGCGTACCCCCGCTCCAGCGTCGCCGCCGGCGAGAGCGAGACGACCCGGGCACGGGTGTGGGCCAGTTCCGACTCGGCGCGGTCCAGCAGATGCCCCAGGACCCGCCTGCTCCTGGCGACCAGGGCGTCCACCTCGGACTCCCGCTCGTCCACCATCCGCTGCGGGCGCTCCATGCACGGGCGGGCCAGCGCGTGCGCCAGCCCGCGCTCCTCCCTGTCCAGCTGCCCCTGCACGGTGCGCAGCGCCCGGTCCCGCAGCTGCCGGACACGGTCCAGTTCCTCGCCCACGTCAGGCACGACCTTCTTCGCCGCGTCGGTGGGAGTCGAGGCCCGCAGATCGGCCACCAGGTCCAGCAGCGGGGAGTCCGGCTCGTGACCGATCGCGGAGACGACCGGTGTCGAACAGGCGGCCACCGCCCGGACCAGCTGCTCGTCCGAGAACGGCAGCAGATCCTCCACGCTGCCGCCGCCGCGCGCCACGATGATCACGTCCACGTCGTCCAGACCGTCCAGCTCCTTGACGGCCTGGACCACCTGCGTCACGGCGTGCACGCCCTGCACGGCGACGTTGCGGACCTCGAAGCGGACATGCGGCCAGCGGCGGCGCGCGTTCTCCAGCACGTCGCGCTCGGCCGCGGACGCCCGCCCGCACACCAGACCCACCCGGTGCGGCAGGAACGGCAGCGGCCTCTTCCGCTCCGGCGCGAACAGCCCCTCCGCGCCGAGGGTCTGCTTCAGCTGCTCGAGCCTGGCCAGCAGTTCGCCGACGCCGACCGGCTTTATCTCGACCGCCCGCAGCGACAGCTGCCCCCGGGGCGCGTACCACTCGGGCTTGGCGTGCACGACGACGCGGGCGCCCTCCGCCACCACGTCGGCGACGGCGTCGAAGACCTGCCGGAAACAGGTGACGCCCACCGAGATGTCGTGCGACGGATCGCGCAGCGTCAGGAACACGACACCCGCCCCGGGGCGCCGCGACAGCTGGGTGATCTGCCCTTCCACCCAGACCGCCCCGAGCCGGTCGATCCAGCCGCCGATGAGCCGTGACACCTCGCCGACCGGCAGAGGAGATTCCGCGGACGTGTTGAGAGCCATGGGGGCGAGCGTAACGGCACCCTCGGACAAGTCCCGGCCCTCGCACGACGGCGGCCTTCCCGCCCGCCCCACCCGCCCCACCCGCCGCGCCCGGTCTGCCGCACCCGGCCCCGGCCCCGCAGTGCCACGCGCCCGTGATGCGCCGCCCGGCCCCCTGCCTCGGGTCTCGTTCCGGACGGCGTACGTGCGTCGTCGGATCCGTCCCACGGAGCCCTCCGCGTCCGGGCGCCGGCCGGCCGTGCGGCGGCGCGAAGCCGCGGCCCCGGGGTGCCGGCCGTCGCGTGGCCGTGGCCGGTCCCCGGGGAGGAGGGACCGGCCCGGAGACGTTTCCCCCGCCGGCCCGGACCGCCGCGCAGTCCGCCGCGCGGTCCGCCGCGCCGAACAGGGACGCTCCGGCCCCAGCCGAGGCCCGGCGCTCAGACAGGGGGCCTACCCGCCCCCGCCTGCCGGCCCCCCGCGCCGTCCGCCCCACTGCACCGACAGCACGATCAGCCCCACCCCCAGCCACACCACCCCCACCACCTGCGCCGACCCCGCCGCCTCCACCATCACCGCGATCAGCACGCACGCGCCCACGACCGGCACCACCAGATGCCTGATCCGGTCCGGCGGACCGGCCGCCCTGCGGACGACGAACCAGCCGATCACGCTCGCGTGCAGCAGGACGAACGCGCTGAGCGCCCCGATGTCCACCACCGACACCAGATGGTCCAGGCCGTCGTCCCGCTGTGCCGCCCACACCGCCGCCACCATCGTCACGGCCGCCGCGACCAGCAGCGCCGGACGCGGCACCCCGGACCCCGTACGCGCCAGCACCCCCGGCAGCCGCCGGTCACGGGCCATCGCGAACAGCAGGCGCCCCGCCGCCGCCTGCCCGGCCAGCGCCGCGAACGCCGCCCCGATCGCCTTGCTCACCGCCACGAGATCGTGCAGCCAGGTCCCCACCGACGCGTCGACCGCGTCGTAGAACGCCGAGCCCTGCCGGGCCGGTTCGGCCGCCAGCCGCGCCGATGGCACCGGCTCCAGCAGCGCCACCAGATACGTCTGCGCCACGAACAGCAGCCCGGCGAGCGCCAGACAGAACAGCACCGCCCGCGCCACCTTCCGCGAGCCTCCCGTCACCTCCTCGGCGAACGACGCGATCGCGTCGAAGCCGAGATACGACAGGACGGCCACGGACACCGCCCCGAGCACCGCCGCCACGGAGAACCCGCTGTCGCCCGTCAGCGGCGTCAGCCAGCCGCGCTGCGCCCCGTCCCGTACGAGCACCGTGACCGCGGACACCACGAACACCAGCAGCACCACAATCTCCATCGCGAGCACCGCGAAGCCGACCCTGGCCGCCGCCCGCACACCCCACAGGTTCAGCAGCGTGGTCACCACCACCGCGATCCCCGTCCACACCCACCGGTCGACCTCGGGGACCAGCGCCTCCATCGCGATGCCCGAGAAGAGGTAGGCGACGGCCGGGATCAGCAGATAGTCGAGCATCGCCATCCACCCGGCGATGAACCCCGGCCCCTCGCCGAGCCCCTTGCTCGCGTACGTGAACACCGAGCCGGCCCTCGGAGCGACCCGCACCATCTGCGCGTAACTCACGGCGGTGAAGGCCATGGCGACCGTGGCGACCAGGTAGACGAGGGCCACCGCGCCGCCGGATCTGGCGTCCAGCGTCCCGAACACGCCGACCGGGGCCATCGGGGCGATGAACAGCAGCCCGTAGACGACCAGGTCACGGAAACCGAGCGTCCGGCGCAGCCCGTCGCCGTCCGGGAGCTCCTCATGACCGGTGCCGGGTTCCGGGGCGGCGGCTCGCCTCATCACGACGTACTCCCTCGCTCGAGTACCGCCAAGTCTCGTACCGGTGGCTGATCAAGCGCCTGCACGACGCGGCCTTACGATGGGGGGCATGACTGCTACGCCTCCTGCCCGACGCGTCCTCCTCGCCGCCCCCCGCGGCTACTGCGCAGGCGTGGACCGTGCCGTGATCGCCGTGGAGAAGGCCCTGGAGCAGTACGGGTCGCCCATCTACGTCCGCCACGAGATCGTCCACAACAAGTACGTGGTGCAGACCCTCGAGAAGAAGGGCGCGATCTTCGTCGACGAGACGGCGGAGGTCCCCGAAGGCTCGATCGTCATGTTCTCCGCGCACGGCGTGGCGCCGACGGTGCACGCCGAGGCAGCCGAGCGGAAGCTCGCGACGATCGACGCGACCTGCCCGCTGGTCACCAAGGTCCACAAGGAGGCCGTGCGGTTCGCCCAGGAGGACTACGACATCCTCCTGATCGGCCACGAGGGTCACGAAGAGGTCATCGGCACGTCCGGCGAGGCGCCCGACCACATCACCCTGGTCGACGGCCCCGAGGACGTGGCCAACGTGGAGGTCCGCGACCCCGACAAGGTCGTCTGGCTCTCCCAGACCACCCTGTCCGTCGACGAGACGATGGAGACGGTCGGCGCGCTCAAGACGAAGTTCCCCGGCCTGATCTCGCCGCCGAGTGACGACATCTGCTACGCCACCCAGAACCGTCAGATCGCCGTCAAGCAGATGGGCACGGAGGCCGACCTGGTCATCGTGGTCGGTTCCAGGAACTCCTCGAACTCGGTCCGCCTCGTCGAGGTCGCCCTCGGCGCCGGCGCCCGCGCCGCACACCTGGTCGACTTCGCCGACGAGATCGACGAGGCATGGCTGGAGGGCGTCTCCACGGTCGGCGTCACCTCGGGCGCGTCCGTGCCGGAGGTGCTGGTCGAGGGGGTGCTCGAGTGGCTGTCGCAGCGCGGCTTCGAGGACGTCGAGATCGTGAAGGCGGCAGAGGAGTCGATCACGTTCTCCCTGCCCAAGGAGCTCCGCCGCGACCTGCGCGCGGAGGCTGCCGAGCTGTCGGGTCGGCCGTCCGGGCAGTGACGCTCAGCTCCGCCCTTTAACGTTGTGTCCATGAACGTCTTCGGAGTGGACATCGGCGGATCCGGGATCAAGGGTGCTCCCGTGGACCTGGGCCGCGGCGACCTCGCACAGGAGCGCCACAAGGTGCTGACACCGCAGCCCTCGACCCCGGAGGCCGTCGCGGACGGCGTCGCGGAGGTGATCGGTCACTTCGGCTGGACCGGCCCGGTCGGCATCACCTTCCCCGGCGTCGTCACCGGCGGCATCATCCGTACCGCGGCGAACGTCGACAAGGGCTGGATCGACAAGGACGCGGCCGCCCTCCTCGGCGAGCGCGTCGGAGGGCTGCCCGTCACGATCCTGAACGACGCGGACGCGGCCGGTGTGGCGGAGATGACGTTCGGCGCGGGCCGGGGCCGCAAGGGGACCGTCATCCTGCTGACCTTCGGCACCGGGATCGGCAGCGCGGTCTTCACCGACGGCAGCCTGGTGCCCAACACCGAACTGGGCCACCTCGAGCTGAACGGCCACGACGCGGAGACGCGGGCGTCGACGAAGGCCAAGGAGGACGCGGACCTCAGCTGGTCGCACTGGGCACGGCGGGTGCAGAAGTACCTGGCCCACGTGGAGATGCTGTTCTCGCCCGAGCTGTTCATCGTGGGCGGCGGGGTGAGCCGCAAGTCGGAGAAGTTCCTGCCGCTGATCGAGGGCGTTCGGGCAGAGATCGTCCCGGCCGAGCTGCAGAACAACGCGGGCATCGTCGGCGCGGCGATGGCGGCGGCGAGCCGCTAGGCAACGCCTGCCATCAGCGTCAGCCGCGTCCGCCGGGGTCGCCGCCCGTACGGCCCCGGCGCTGGCGCCGCGCCATTGTCCGCACCTTCCGTACGCAGGTGATGACCCCTGCCACCAGCGTCCCGCCGTACAGCCAGCCCGCGTGCACGGCCAGCGCCGTCACCACGGCCATGGTCTGCCCGCCGACCCCGCCGCTGCCGCCGGAGATCGGCACGATCCCCACGGCGAACGCGATCGGCACGATGATCGGCGCACTGACCAGGTCGGCCTCACGCACCCAGAGGGCTGTCAGGGCGCTGACCGGCAGGAACATCAGCCCGTACACGGTCGCGGAGCCGTCGAACAGCAGCCAGGACAGACTGCCCAGCGCCAGCATCGCGGCGGCCGCGAACAGCCCCGCACCGAGCCCGGTCAGCCGGGGATTCGGCAGCCGCCGCAGCGCGAGCACCAGGGGAGGGACGGGCCGCGGCGGGCCGGCGGGCACCGGATAGACGGCGGCGGCGTCGGCGAGCGTGCTCGGCGCCGAGACGGGGGCCTTCGGCTGCTGCCGGGGGCGGGGGCGACCTGTCCTGTGCTGGTCCACTCGCACAAAGTAGGTCGCGGCGGCGGAGGAAACCGGCACTGGACACGCCCTTTGGACGACCTTGGTGCTGTGTTCGACTCCGCCGGCCGTCGCAGGCCCGCCGGGCCCGCCCGTAAACTGGTGGATCGGCCCCGCCCTACCGGGCTGTACGCCGACCCGCCAGTCCGCAGCTCTCCACACTCTCCACGTCAGGAAGTCGCCAACGTGTCGCTCACGATCGGAATCGTCGGTCTGCCGAATGTCGGCAAGTCGACCCTGTTCAACGCCCTGACCAAGAACGACGTGCTGGCGGCCAACTACCCGTTCGCCACCATCGAGCCGAACGTGGGCGTCGTGGGCGTCCCCGACCCCCGTCTCGCCGTCCTCGCGAAGATCTTCGGCTCGCAGCGCATCCTCCCCGCCACGGTCGACTTCGTCGACATCGCCGGCATCGTGCGCGGCGCGAGCGAGGGCGAGGGCCTGGGCAACAAGTTCCTGGCGAACATCCGCGAGTCCGACGCGATCTGCCAGGTCATCCGCGCCTTCAAGGACGAGAACGTCGTGCACGTCGACGGCAAGGTCTCGCCCAAGGACGACATCGAGACGATCAACACCGAGCTGATCCTCGCGGACCTGCAGTCGGTGGAGAAGGCGGTCCCCCGCCTCACGAAGGAGTCCCGCCTCCAGAAGGAGAAGGTCGCGGTCCTCGCCGCGGTCGAGGAGGCCCAGAAGATCCTCGAGTCCGGCCAGACCCTCTTCGCCGCCGGGATCACCGCGGGCACCGAGAAGGGCAAGCTCCTCCACGAGCTGCACCTGCTGACCACCAAGCCCTTCCTCTACGTCTTCAACGTCGACGAGGACGAGCTGGTCGACGAGGACTTCAAGAACGAGCAGCGCGCCCTGGTCGCCCCGGCCGAGGCGATCTTCCTCAACGCGAAGATCGAGTCCGAGCTGATCGAGCTGGACGACGACGAGGCCCTGGAGCTCCTGCAGTCCATGGGCCAGGAGGAGCCGGGCCTCGCGACCCTCGGCCGCGTCGGCTTCGACACCCTGGGCCTGCAGACCTACCTCACGGCAGGCCCGAAGGAGACCCGCGCCTGGACCATCAAGAAGGGCGCGACGGCCCCCGAGGCCGCCGGTGTGATCCACACCGACTTCCAGAAGGGCTTCATCAAGGCCGAGGTCATCTCCTTCGCCGACCTGGTCGAGACCGGCTCCGTGGCCGAGGCCCGCGCCAAGGGCAAGGCACGCATGGAGGGCAAGGAATACGTCATGCAGGACGGCGACGTGGTGGAGTTCCGCTTCAATGTGTGACGGGTGACGTAACACCACGTCACTGATCTGGCAAACGTGCAGGTCAGATGGGGTCCGACTCTTCGGAGTCGGGCCCTTTGTTTTTCCCGTGCTGGGATGGTGCTGGGATAGCTGACCCCTCGTCACCTGTCGTCATCCCTGGTCATCCGTACCGTGCTGGGATCGTGTTGGCATGGATGGGGGTGCCCGTGCTGGGATTTGTGCGAGCGGGGCGCTGACCGAGCTGTGAAGGTAGTGCGGACGTGGCGATTTTCCTACTCGTTTGACACAATCGGGGGCATGGCTGAGGCGACGTACAGCATCGGGGAAGGGCCAGCGACGCGGGTGAGCTTGTCGCTGCCGGAGGGGACCGCGGAGGCGATCCGGGCTCGGGTGGGCAAGCGGGAGTTCTCCGCGTTCATCGCCGAGGCGGTCGAGCGTGAGCTGCGCGGGCAGGTCCTGGACGAGTACCTGGCGGACTACGAGAGCCGCAAGGGGCCGGTCTCCGAGCCGGCTCGTCAACGGGCGCGGCAGGTCTTCGACGAGGTGTTCGCCGAGGAGGCCGAGTGGCCCGCCGCAGGCTGAGTCACGAGGGGACGCTCGTCCTCGACAGCGAGGGACTCTCGAAGCTGCTCGCTGACGAAGAACAGGTGGTGGCTCTGATCGCTGAGGCGCGCTCGCGTGGCATGGAGGTCGTGATCAGTGCGCTCACCATCATCGAGGCCGTCCACGCCCGTACGAACAAGTCACGCCTGAACTGGGTGCTTTCCGGGCTGCGGGTCGTCCCGGTCGGTGACGAGGAGGCGAGGGCCGCCTCGAAGTTGCTGATGAATGCCGGGTTGCACGGACACAAGTACGCGATCGATGCGGCCGTCGCGGAGGCCGCGCTGCGACAGCACCGCCCCGTGGTCATGCTGACTTCCGATATTGACGACATGGCCAAGCTGTGCGGCGAGCGGGTCCGGCTCGTGGCGGTGTGATTTCCCTTGGTCCGGCTCAGTAGGAGCGGGGTCCGTAGGGGCTCCAGTGACCGAGGAAGGGCTTGAGGTCGTCGCCGCTGGGTTTCGGCGGCGTGGGCAGTTTCGGCGCTGAGGCCGATTCGGTGAGGTTTTGGAGGTGCGCGTCCGCGAACGCGAGCCACGCCTCGACCTCGGTCCGCTCCTGCCCGGGCGGAAGTGATGTGGCATGAGACAGCCGTCGTTCGCAACCGCCAGTTCATCGAGTAGCTGGTCCGCGTAGTTCGCAAGGGCCTTCGGCACGGCTCGGGGGCGCGGCGGTGCCGGTTCTCGGGCGGGGCGCTCCGGCGGTCGGGTGCTCTGCTCCACGGGGCGGATGCCGCGTTCGATGAGATGCTGCCGCCCCTTCTCGGTGAGGTGAGCGCTCCAATGCCCGCGGCGTTTGGTGACCTTGATGAGCCCTCGGTTCTGCAGGGCTTGTCCGCTGGTCTTGTACGTGCTGTCCGGCCAGACTCCGTCGCCGCGCGCACCGTTTCTCCGCTAGCGGTCCGAGAGCGCCCTGACCAGCCATGTTTGGGGCGCCCCCGGCAGGACTCGAACCTGCGGCCAAGCGCTTAGAAGGGGCCTGCTCCACCCGCTGAGCTATGCAGGCTGACCTGCGGCAGCGCGGAAGCTTCTGACTATGCCCCGCCAAGCCGGGGGTATACGGGACCTGTGGAGGCTCGTGCCGGCCCCGAGGTCTGGACGTGCATTCTGGGCGGCGGCCAGGCGTCGGAGCTGGCCGCCGGCGTCCAGGGAGACCGTGAGTGAGCGCGAGCGCTGCTCTAGCGTTGGCGATCTTCGGTCTTCTTGTACTTTGTCGCGCATTCCGTGCTGGGATGGTGCTGGGATGCGCCCGCATTTCCGCAGGTCACAGCCTTGTGGTGGAGTTCCGCTTCAACGTCTGAGCGGATGAAATAACACCACGTCGCTGATGTGGCAAGCAAGCAGATCAGAAGGGGCCGTGCTCTTGAGAGCCCGGCCCCGTCGTCCATACCGTGCTGGTTCGGTGCTGGATTTTCTGACGATTGGTCACCTCTGCTGGGCCCTGAGGATGAAACCGCTGTGACGACCTGGTGAGACGGAATAGCGCCCGCATGTAGGTGCACAAGGCTAAAGGTTTGCCTCTGCTGGGCCTGTGCTGGATGTTCAGACGCTGGATCAGTCGGGATCAGGTGTCGTAAGCGGTGGAGCGATGCCCGACGTGTACGACCCAGACCACGAGCTCCCTGTTGTCGATCGTGTAGACGACCCGGTAGTCGCCGACGCGCAGTCGGCGGCGTTCCGGCTGCGACACGAGCGCGGTGGTGTCGAAGCCGAAGGGGTCGCTTTCCAGCTCGGTCAGCTTGGCGAGGATGCGCAGCGCCATGTCGCGGGGGGTCTTCCGGAGTTCGGCCTGCGCCTCGGGTCGGAAGACGGTTCGGTACTCACTCACCGCGCGCCAGCGTTTCCCTCATGATGTCCTCGATCGGGATGCCTGGGGCCGGGTTGGCCATGCGCTCGTCGATGATCCGGTTGATCTCGCGCTCTTCCCATTCCTGGTACTTGCGCAGCACTTCGATGGAGACGACGGCGGCGACTTCCTTGCCTCGACGTGTGATCACCGTGGGCACGTCGTCGCGGTCTGCGCGCTCCACCACCTCCGCAAGGTGTGCGCGTACGTCGCGGATGGACTCTATGGGCAGCGGCTGCGTCATGCGCTCAAGTGTACCGAGTGTGCCATGTGTACACATTCAAGGGGCTGTGCGCTCGGCTCGGAGGCGCGGCGTGATTCCTCGGGTCGTCGCGTCGGTGCGAGGCCGACGGAGCGACACACCTGTCCACCGGAGCGCGTGCGCCGCGCGCCGTTGCACGGAGCACCCGCACATGGGACACCGCAGACCGGGATCTGCGGTGTCCCACCGAAAAGGTCAGCCCCTTTCGAGGATTGTCTTGAGCTCGGACAGCATCGCGGTCCAGCCGCCGCTGACGCCCTCGAGCATCTTGGAGTCGGCCGAGGCGAAGCCGTCGTGGGTGATGGTCAGCTTCACGCCCATCTCCGGCTCCTCGGCGAGCTCGATGTCGAAGGCAACCTTCGAACGCTCCTTGGCCGCTTCGGTGAACTCCGCGTCGCTCATGCCGAACATCTCCTGGTGCATCGGCTGCAGCGTGTGCCAGGTGTACGCGAGCCGCTTGCCGGGCTCCGACTCGGTGACGACCTGGCCGAGGTCCTGCGGCTCGCCGCCGTCCTCGACCGGCCAGAGCACCTTGGAGCCGAGCTGCCAGTCGGAGGACGGCGCGTAGCCGCCGTGGTACTGCTTCAGGAACTCCGGGCTGGTCAACCCCTGCCAGAGCTTCTCGGGCGTGGTGTGGATGTAGATCGTGTAGACGTACTCGGGCGTGGTCATCGCCGTTCCTTCCAGGGCGTGCTTCAGATTGCTGAGTGCCGCCATCCGGCCCCGCTCGTACTGGCCGATCCAGCGGTCCGCAATGTCGTGGATGGGCACGGGATTGAGGTAGTGCAGCCGCTCTCGGCCGCGCGGGACCGCCGTGACCAGGCCCGCTTCCTGCAGCACCGCCAGATGCTTGGAAACGGCCTGCCTGGTCATCTCCAGCCCAGCGCACAGCTCGTGCAGACTCTGCCCGTCCCGCTCGTTCAGCCGGTCCAGCAGTCTTCTTCGGCTCGCGTCCGCGAGTGCTTTGAACACCTCGTCCATGCCATCGAACCCCCTCGAAACCAAAATGGCAACCATTTGGTTGCCTGTCAACCGACGGAGGTGCTGCCGACGGGGCGGCGTGCGCCGACGGGTGTCGGTGGACGCCGCCCTCGGGTGGAAGGGTCGCGGGAGGTGGCCCGCGTCGTCATGACGGCTACTTCGGATCGCGGTTGAACTTCGAGGTGGACCAGACGTAGCCGAGCGCCGTGAGGCCGAGGCACCAGGCGACGGCGAGCCATCCGTTGTGGCCGATCTCGCTGCCGAGCAGCAGGCCCCGGAGGGTCTCGATGGCGGGGGTGAACGGCTGGTACTCGGCGATCGGCTGGAACCAGCCGGGCATGGCGTCGACCGGGACGAAGGTGCTGGACAGGAGCGGCAGCAGGATCAGTGGCATCGCGTTGTTGCCGGCGGCTTCGGCGTTCGGGCTGACCAGGCCCATGCCGACCGCGATCCAGGTGAGCGCCATGGCGAAGAGCACGAGGAGTCCGAACGCCGCGAACCACTCCAGGGCCGTGGCGTCGGTGGACCGGAAGCCGACGGCCACGGCGACGGCGCCGACGAGCGCCACGCTCGTGACCGACTGCAGCACGCTGCCGATGACGTGCCCGATGATCACCGAGCCGCGGTGGATCGCCATCGTCCTGAAGCGGGCGATGATGCCCTCGGTCATGTCGTTGCAGACGGAGACCGCGGTGCCGACCACGGTGCTGCCGATGGTCATCAGCAGAAGGCCCGGGACGACGAAGGCGACGTATGCGGACCGGTCGGCACCTCCGCCGCCGATGCCCGCGCTCATGGTGTCTCCGAAGATGTAGACGAAGAGCAGCAGCAGCATGATCGGGGTGAGCAGCAGGTTCAGGGTGAGCGACGGATAGCGCCGTGCGTGCAGGAGATTGCGGCGCAGCATCGTGGAGGAGTCGCGTACGGCGAGGGAGAGGGAGCTCATCGGGCAGTCTCCTTGGGCTGGTTGTTCCGGCCGGGCGCGCCGGAGCCGGTCAGGGCGAAGAACACGTCGTCGAGGTCGGGGGTGTGCACGGTCAGCTCGTCGGCCTCGACGCCGGCGGAGTCCAGCCGGTCGAGGACGGAGCGCAGTTCGCGCTGGCTGCCGCCGCTGAGGATCTGCAGTGCCAGCGCCTCGTCGTCCCGTGTGACCTCGCGGAGTGCGGAGGCGGCGGACCGGTACGCGGCCGGGTCGGTGAAGCGGAGCCGGACGTGTCCGCCGGGGACGATCCGCTTCAACTCCTCCGCGGTGCCGTGGGCGGCGATCCTGCCGTCGTTGAGCACGGCGATGCGGTCGGCGAGTTCGTCGGCCTCCTCCAGGTACTGGGTGGTGAGGAAGACGGTGACGCCGTCGGAGACGAGTTCGCGGATGATCTGCCACATGTTGTGGCGGGAACGCGGGTCGAGGCCGGTGGTCGGTTCGTCGAGGAAGATGATCCGCGGGTCGCCGACCAGGGTCATGGCGATGTCGAGGCGGCGCTTCATGCCGCCGGAGTAGGTGGAGGCCGGCTTCTTCGCCGCCTCCACCAGGTCGAAGCGCTCGAGGAGTTCGGCGGCGGTGCGGCGCCCCTCGCCGCGGGACAGGTGGTGCAGGTCCGCCATGAGGAGCATGTTCTCCTCGCCGGTGATCAGCCCGTCCACGGCGGAGAACTGGCCGGTGACGCCGATCATGGCGCGTACGGCCTGCGGTGCGGCGGCGAGGTCGTGGCCACCGACGCGGATCTCGCCGGAGCCGGGGTCGGGGGAGACGAGGGTGGAGAGGATCTTGACGGCGGTGGTCTTGCCGGCCCCGTTCGGGCCGAGCAGGGAGAAGACCGTTCCTTCGGGGACGGTCAGGTCGACGCCGTCGAGCACGACCTTGTCGCCGTAGGACTTGCGCAGTGCGTGCGCCGCGATGGCCAAGCCGGTCATGAGGGGGTTCTCCTTCAGAGGCTGCGGGCGTCGATGTCGCCGTGGTCGGTGGTCGCGTGGATGTGCAGGCCCGCGGAGGCGCCTTCGGTGTTCTTGAGCGAGTTGGTGATCCGGCCGTAGCCGGTGCCGGCGTCCAGCGAGGCGGAGACTCCGGCGGCGGCGCGGACCGACACGTTGCCCATCCCGGCGCGCAGCACGACCGTGCCGCTCACGGCCTCGGCGATGCGGATGTCGCCCTTCTGGGTGTTGATCTCCGCGGGGCCGCCCAGTTGGCCGACCGACACGTCACCGGCGAGGGCGGTGAGGCGGACGCTCGCGGCCTCGTCGATCTTGACCGCGTCGTGCGGGCCGTACGCGCCTTCGAGGGCGACGTCGCCGAGCCGCCCGACGCCCCGGAATTCGGCGCCCGCCGCCTTCGCTTGGACGCGGGAGCCGGCGGGCAGCCGGATGGTCACCTCGACGGAGCCGGAGGGGCCGAGGATCTGGTTCTTCGCCGCCGGGGCCTCGATTCGCAGGACGCCGTCGCCGTATTCGACCGTGGTCTGCTCCGCGGCCTTCACGTCGCGGCCCTTCGAGGCGTCCGCGGGCAGGACCTCGACCGTGGCGTCGGACCGGTCGGAGGCGATGACCTGGATCCGCCCCGCGGGGATGTCCAGGACGGTGGAGATCGGGGCCGGGGTGTCGAACTTCCGCATCGTGCTCTCCTCTTGCCGCTGCTTGTTTCTGACACCGGAAACGCTACGTTGCGTTCACGATCTAGGCAACAAGCTCGTTGCGTACGGGGTGTGTATATGCAGGTTATAGCCTGGATATCGTTGCAACGGTTGGGTTTTTAACGCAATGGAGTCAGTGCGGTTCGTTGCATTGGGTTCCGGGTGAACGCTATGTTGGATCACCGAGGGAAGCGCACGTAGGGAGATCGCGATGCCGGGAGGCAGACTCACCCAGCAGGAACGCCGGCAGATCGCGCTGGGGGTGGCCGACGGCCTCGCCTACGCGGAGATCGCCAGGCGCCTCGACCGTCCCACCTCGACGATCACGCGCGAGGTGATGCGAAACGGCGGCCCCGCCGCATACCGCGCCGACCTCGCCCAGCGCGCCACCGAGCGCCGCGCCCACCGGCGCAGGCAGGCGGCCCCCCGGGGGGCGCAGACGCCCGAGCAGGGCCGCGGACGTGACGCCGAGGCCGTGCGCGAGTACGAGGAGGCGTTCACCACCCTCCTCATGCAACAGGGCCTGCCCAAGATGACGTCCCGGGTCCTGGTGTCCCTCTACACCACCGACGCGGGCAGCCTCACCGCGTCCGAACTCGTCCAGCACCTCCGGGTAAGCCCGGCGTCCGTCTCCAAGGCCGTCGCGTTCCTCGAGGGCCAGGGACTCATCCGCCGCGAACGCGACGAACGCCGCCGCGAGCGCTACATCGCCGACGACGACGTCTGGTACCAGGGGATGATCGCCGCCGCCCGGTCCCACGCCCAGCTCGCCGAGACCGCACGGCAGGGCGTCAGCCTCCTGGGCCCCGACACCCCGGCCGCCACCCGTCTGGAGAACATCGCCCGCTTCGTCGACTTCGTCGGCGAGAGCATGACCCGTGCCGCCGAACAGGCCCGCGAAGTCCTCCACTCGAAAGCCGGAACGACCTCGGGCGGCACCACGGAGCCGGGGGGTGCCACGGAGCCGGGGGGTGCCACGGAGCCGGGCGGTGCCACCGAGCCGGGCCCGGACCACGGATAGAGACCCCGACCGCGGGCGGGTTCCGACATGCGCGGCGTCTGCTTTCGGACATTTGCCCCGTCGGCAGTGGTCCGGGGTCCCCGCCGGGGCAGGTCCTGCACGTCATGCGTGAGCCGCGCCGGGGCGGGGGGAAGCGCTCGCACGCGTATTGTCGACCCTTGCGGCAAGTGGATCATGGAGGTCTCAGGTGGAGTTCCGGCTGCTCGGCTCCGTCGCCGTCGTGACGGAGAACGGCGATGTGGCCCTTGGACCCGCCAAGCGCTCCAGTCTGCTGGCCATGCTGCTGCTGCGCCCCAACACCGCCGTGAACGTGGACCAGTTGACCGCCGCGCTCTGGGAGGACGAGCCGCCGACCCATTCCAGGACCGTTCTGCAGGGTCACGTCTCGCGGCTGCGCGCGCTGCTCGCCGCGCACGGCGCCGAGGTGTACGGGGTCGAGCTGGCCACCCAGGGCTCGGCGTACCTGCTGCGGATGCCCGAATCCCTGGTGGACGCCCACCGCTTCGAGGAGCTCGTCGCACTCGCCAGGGTGCAGCGCCGGCCCGCCGACGCCGTACGGATGCTGCGCGACGCCCTCGCCTGCTGGCAGGGGCCCGCACTCACCGGAACCGTGCGGAGCAGGCCGCTGGAGGCGGCGGCCGGGGGCCTGGAGGATCTGCGGCTGGCCGCGGTGGAGGCACTGGCGGACGCGTACGGGCAGCTCGGCGAGCACGGCAGGGCCGCCGCGGTGCTCCGCACCGAAGCCGTCGCGCACCCGCTGCGTGAATCGCTCGCGGCCGCGCTGATGCTGGCTCTCGGCCGCTCGTCACGGCAGTCGGACGCGATCAGCTGGTACCACCGCACCCGGCGGCTGCTCGCGGAGGAACTCGGCGTGGACCCCGGCGAGCAGCTCAGTGAGGCGTACGCGACACTCCTGCGCTCCGCGGGTCCCGCTCCCGCGCAGCGACCGCCCGCCCCCGCCGAGGTCCCGGTCCCCGCCGAGGTCCGGGTCCCCGAGCTGCTGCCGCGACCGCCGCGCGGATTCACCGGTCGGGGCGCCGAACTGGCGGCACTGGCCAGGGCGGTCGGCGACGCCCCCGTATGCCTCGTCACCGGGCCCGCCGGGGTCGGCAAGACGGCCTTCGCCCTGCACTGGGCCTACCAGCGACGCGCCGACTTCCCCGACGGGCGGCTCTTCGCCGACCTGCACGGCTTCAGCGAGACCCAGGCCCCCGAAGCCGCCACCGTGCTGCGGGAGTTCCTCCTCGCGCTCGGCTGCCCGCCGGAGCGTATTCCGGTGGCCGCCGAGGCGATGGGAGCGCTGTTCCGTGCACTCACCGCGGGACGCAGACTCCTCGTCGTACTCGACAACGCGCGTTCCTCCGAGCAGGTCCGGCCGCTGCTGCCCGGCGGTGAACACTGCGTGACGCTGGTGACCAGCCGCGACCGGCTCGGAGGTCTCGTCGCATCGGACGCCGCCCGCCCGGTGGCGCTCGGGCACCTTCCGCGGGCCGACGCCTCGGCTCTGCTCGCCACCGTCCTCGGGGAGGAGCGGATCGCCGCGGAACCTGACGCCGCCGCGCAGCTGGCCGGGCTCTGCGACGGCCTGCCGCTCGCACTGCGGGTGACGGCGGCCCGGCTGGCCGAGCGGCCCCAGTGGACGCTCGCGGCGATGGCCGGGGAACTCGCGGACGAACAGGGCCGCTTGGCCCTGCTGGACGTCGAGGACACCGGAGTCTCCGCAGCGCTGCGGCTCACCGTGCAGCAGCTGCCCGAGTCCGCCGCCCGGATGTTCTGTGCGCTGGGCCTGCACACAGGGTCCGAGCTGGACCGTTTCGCCGCGGGCGCGCTCGCCGGGACGTCCCCCGCGCGGGCGTCGGCGGACCTGGACCGCCTGACCGCCGCCCATCTGCTCACCGAATCGGTCCCGGGCCGCTGGACGCCGCACGACCTCGTACGCCTCTACGCCCGCCATCTCTCCCCCCAGGCCGACCCAGAGGGGCTGCCGCGGCTCCTCGACCACTACCTGTACACCGGGCTCGCGGCCGATGCGGCCGCCGAACCGGGCTCCCAGCCCTGCTACTCACTGCCCGCGGGCATGCGGCGTCCCGCCGCGACAAGGGAGTTCGAGGACCGGACCGCCGCGCTGGCCTGGTACGAGGCCGAGCGCCCCGCCCTGGAGGGCGCGGTCGCCGCCGCCACCTCCCTGGGCCTTCACGACCGGGTCTGGCGGCTCGTCCTGATGCAGTGGCCGTTGATGCTCTGGCGGATCAGGGACGGCTGGGTGCCGCTCCTGGAGACCGCGCGCGACGCCGCGGAGCAGGAGGGCGACCCGGACGCCCAGTCGCGCGCACGGGCACTGCTCGGCTGGGTGCTGCACGCCGAGGGCCGGGACGACGAGGCTCTCCTGCAACTGGAGAAGGCTCCCGAACTGGCGGCCGCGGCGGGTGACGAGATCAGCGAGGCGATCGCCTCCGTCAATCTCGCGGTGGTCCTGGACTCCGTCGGTGAGCGCGAGCGGGCCGGGCCGCTCATGGCCCGGGCGGTCTCGCTCGCCGACCGGACGGGCCATCCGCCCACCCAGGTGCTGACTCTCCGGCACCTTGCCGGGCACTGCCTGGGGGCGCGGGATCACGAGGCGGCACTCGCGCACACCCTTCGCGCGACGGAACTCGTCCCGGCCGACGCGGTGGTCGGCCGGACGCAGCTGCAGCTCCTCCTGGGCGAGGCACTGGCAGGGCTCGGCCGCCTCGAGGAGGCGGCTGACCAGCTTGAACAGGCGTCTCTTTCGGCCGAAGCGGCCGGTTTCACGGAGGGACACGAACGGGCGGCGGAGCTGCTGTCGCGGCTGCCGGTAAATCGTTAGCGGTACGCAAGTGGGACGGCAGCGCCGGGCCCGAAGCTGTAGTCGGACCGAAACAGTGTGCCGAACACGGCCACGACCGACTGCTCGACGGGGGAGAACCACCATGCGTACCCACCACAGGAACACCGTCCTTGCCGCCGCCGCCATCGCCGCCCTCTCACTGGGTCTCACCGCCTGCGGCGGCAGTGACGGCGCCGAGGGGGCGGCGGACGCCGGCTCGTCGTCGGCGTCCTCGGACTCCGGCTCCAAGGCGTCGGCAGGGGCGGCGTCGGACGCGAAGGGCGCGGCAGCGGCCGGGGCCGCCGCCGAGGACGGCGCGGGCTCCACCGCCGGCGGCAGCGGCGGAACGGGTTCGACCGGCGCGAAAGGCGGCCCGCAGGATGGTTCGAAGGGCGGGTCGAAGGGCGGGTCGAAGGGCGGCTCGCAGGGTAACGCCGACGCCCCCGCCTGCACGTACGAGGACGTGAAGATCACGATGGAGAAGGCCGACGAGGTGCCCACCGAGCACATCGTGCTCACGGCGACCAACACCTCCGGCCGCACCTGCCGGATCCTCGAGTACCCGCTGATCGCGTTCGGCGACGTCCAGACCGCCAAGGACATCCCGGCCGTCGCGAAGAGCAGGCCGGAGGCGCCGATCGTCCTCGAGCCCGGCGCGCCGGCGTACGCCAATGTCCGCGTCGCCCTCGGCGGGGTGGACGAGGACAACAAGGTCGTCACCCGCTTCAACGTGAACCTCTTCGCGGCCGACGGCCCGGCCGAGGGCAGCGATGTCGTCACCGCCCCCGCGGGTGGTCTCGCCGTCGACGAGGCCGCCGCGAAGACCGGCTACTGGACGTACGAGCTGCGCAACGGCGCCGACGACTTCTGAAGGCCGCGCTCGAAGTCCTGCCGCCGCCCCCACCAGCGGCCCGTCTGCCCTCGCCCGCACACCCGGTGACGGACCTCCCGGTCCCGACGGCACACCGTCGGGACCGGGACGCGTCCTTCCGGCCGCGAGCCGAAACGGGCCGCGTCCGACCCGGCAGCACACGGACACCTGGGGAAGTGCCATGATCGGTGGCATGGGTGAGCGAATCATCGCGGCGTGCGACGGCGCCGCAAAGGGCAACCCGGGGCCGGCCGCATGGGCCTACGTGGTCGCGGACGGCGCCGGGGTCCCGCAGCGCTGGCAGTCCGGACCGCTGGGCCACAGCACGAACAACATCGGCGAACTCACCGCGCTCGAGCAGCTGCTGGCCTCGACGGACCCCGCGACGCCGCTGGAGGTCCGCCTCGACAGCACGTACACCCGTGACGCGGTGACCAAGTGGCTGATCGGGTGGAAGCGGAACGGCTGGAAGACCGCCGCGGGCAAGCCGGTCGCCAACCGCGAACTGATCCAGCGCATCGACGCCCTCCTGGAAGGGAGGGACGTCGTCTTCGTGTACGTCCCCGCCCACCAGGTGGACGGGGATCCGCTGAACGCCGTCGCCGACAAGGCGGCCGGCGACGCCGCCCGTACGCAGCAGGGCGCGGCCGGAACGGCGGCCGACCTTCCCGTGCCGGACCCGGTCACCGCCTCCGCACCGCGTCGCGGCGGCGGCCGGCCGCGCGGTGCGTCGGCCGCCTCCGCGTCGAAGTCCACATCGTCGGGCAGGCGCACTCTGTCCGCCCGTTTCGCCGGGACCTGCCCCTGCGGCAGCCCGTACGCCAAGGGCGACAAGATCACCAAGGTCGGCGCGAGCTGGGGGCACCCCGGGTGCGCCGCCGCGGCAAGCACCTGAGTACCCGCCCGAAACGGCGGACCGCACCGTCGAGTTCGCCCCCTCCGGTGTCCCCGCCTCCCCGGCCCCGCGGTGTCTCAGGAGGGCGCGGCCGACGGCGCCGAGGGATTGACCGTGTCGAACCAGACGAGTCCCTTCGCCGCTGACAGCAGGAAACGGCCGCTGTACGCGCCTTTGGTGATCTCGGCGTCGAAGGTCTCGCTGCCGACCCATCCGGCCCCGGCCGGGACATGGGCCGCGAGCCGCTCCGGCACCTCTGACGGCGTCCGCGGACGGAAGCCGCGGGCCGACTTGGACAGCAGTCGGGCGACCGTGCCGTCCGCGGGCCGGGCGACCCCGACCACGCGGATGTCGGACGGTCCGGGGACCGACCGGCCGTCGTTGTTCCGCACCCGGTCGTAGCCGAGCCAGTGGGCCTCGCTCAGCGGACCGAGCAGCGGGAAGCGTTTCTCCAGCGGTCCGGTGTCCGTGCGCAGCGGGCCCTCGTCGGGCCCGCCTGCGGCGGCGTCGGTTCCGCACGCGGAGGTCAGGGCCAGGGTCCCCATGGCCAGAAACAATCGCCGCGTCACCTGTGACATCCGCGCCCCCGTCGTCGAACCGCCGCGATCGTACCGTCCGGGTGTCGCCGGACCGCTTGTCAGACAGGCTGGCCGATCGGCCGGATGATCATGGTGTTGATGTCGACGCCGTACGGCCGGCCGACCGCCCACACGATGGAGTCGGCGATCTGATCGGCGGTCAGCAGATGCCCCTCCGGCAGGGCGCCGAGGCCGTCCCAGAAGGGGGTCTCGACGCGGCCCGGCGCGACGAGGGTGACACCGACCCCGTCGGCCGTCACCAGGCGGCGGGTGTTCTCCGCGAGGCCGGTGACCGCCCACTTCGTCGCGCCGTAGATGTTGCCCGGGGTGTTCTGGAACCCGGCGACGCTGCCGACCAGGACGATCCGGCCGCGGGTCTCCTTCAGAGCGGGCAGCGAGGCGCGGATCAGCAGGGCGGGGCCCAGGACGTTCGTGAGCACCATCTCGCGCCAGCCCTCGGGGTCGCCGTCGGCGACCGAGTCGTGCGTGGCGAAGCCGGCGTTGGCGACGACCGCGTCGAGACGCCCGAACGCCTCGACCGTGGTGTCGACGGCCGACTGGACCGACTTGTGGTCGGACGCGTCGCCGGGGAGCAGCAGCAGACCGTCGGGGTCGCCCAGTTCGCCGGCGAATCGGCGCAGCCGTTCGGGGCTGCGGCCGGTGACGGCGACGCGGTGGCCGCGGGCGAGGAGCCGGCGGGCCGCGGACGCGCCGATGCCGCTGCCACCGCCCGTGATCAGCGTGACCTGTGCCGCGGGTGTGGTGTCCTTGCTCATGCTGTTGCCCCCTGTGCTGGCTCGAGTGCCTGTCCGGCGCCGGGATTCCATCACTTGGAGCGCGCTCGATGTCAACGGCGGAGGCGGCCTGCGTGCTTCACGGCGCCAGGCCCGTCTTCAGCCCGGCCCCGCACAGCGGCACCACGGCCGTGCGGTCGGTCCAGGCGCCGGCTGCCGCCCAGCAGGCCACTCCCGTCGACTCGACGAACAGTCCGCGGGTGGCGAGGTCTCGCTGGGCTGTCCGGATCTCGTCCTCGGTGACGGTCAGGAAGGTTCCGCCCCATTCCCGTACGGCCCGAAGGATCTGCCGGGCCCGCGGCGGGTTCGGGATGGCGATGCCCTCGGCGAGCGTCGGGCGGGCGGGGGAGGCGTCGAGGAGTTCGTCGGCGCCCGCGTGGAACGCCGCGGCCAGTGGCGACACCGCCTCCGCCTGGACGGCGATCAGTGCCGGACGGGAGTCGATCAGCCCGTGCGAGTGCAGTTCGGACAGGGCCAGTGCCGCACCCAGCAGCAGCGTGCCGTTTCCGACGGGAACGACGATCGCCTCGGGGAGCCGGCCGCCGAGGTCCTCCCACAGCTCGTACACGTACGTCTTGGTCCCGTGCAGGAAGTACGGGTTGTGGACGTGGCTCGCGTAGAAGACACCGGGCAGGCTCGCCGCCGAGCGAGCGGCCGCGGCGGTGGCCTCGCGGTCACCGGGGACGATTTCCAGCCGCGCTCCGTGGGCCCGGATCTGCTCGACCTTCTTGGCGCTGGTGGCCTCGGGTACGTACACGGTGCAGTCCAGTTCCGCCCGCGCGCAGTACGCGGCGACGGCCGTGCCCGCGTTCCCGCTGCTGTCGGCGATCACGCGGCGTGGCCCGAGACGCCGGGCGAGCTCGGCGAGCATGACGGCGCCGCGGTCCTTGAAGGACAGTGTCGGAGTCAGGAAGTCGAGCTTCGCGGACACGGTCGGCGTGAGGGTCACGAGCGGTGTCCGGCCCTCGCCGAGCGACGTGACGGGTTTGGAGAGAGGCAGTGCCTCCTCGTAGCGCCACAGTGAGTTCACCCGTCCCGGCAGGGCGCCGAGAGGAACGGCCGAGGCGCTGAAGTCCAGGTCCCAGGGCCCCTGGCAGGCGGGGCAGCACCAGGTGGCAGAATCAGCCGGCGAGCGGCTTCCGCAGACGGAGCAACGATAAGTCGTCATGGCTCGTGAGCATGTCAGTCGTGTGGCGCGCTTGTTACTTGGCGGCCGGGCCTCTTGTGGGATTCCTATGGATCGGTCAATCTTTCGATCGTCAGGCGCTTGCACGTGACGCGGATTTGGGGCCGCGTTATTGGCATGCTCCTGTCGTCCCCCACAGCAACGCACCACCTATGAGGAGGACCCCTCACATGTCTGTGATGCGTGTTTCGCGGCGAAGACTCGCCGCGGCAAGCGCCATATCCGTTGCCGCGCTCGCGCTCGGCACGGTCTATGCCCTGCCGGCGACCGCGGTCGAGCCGGCACCCGCAGGTGTGATCGAGAACGCGGGCGCACCCGGAGCCATCAAGGGCAGCTACATCGTCACACTCGAGGACTCCGCGGCCGACGCGGGCTCCAGCGCGGGCAAGCGTCTCGCGGCGAAGTACGGTGCGACGGTCAAGAAGACGTACAGCGCCGCACTGAACGGCTACGCCGTCGAGCTCTCCGAGTCGCAGGCGAAGAAGTTCGCCGCGGACCCCGCCGTGGAGTCCGTCGTGCAGAACCGTGTCTTCACGATCTCCGGTACGCAGCCGAGCCCGCCCTCGTGGGGCCTGGACCGGGTCGACCAGAGGGCGCTGCCGCTGAACCAGAGCTACACCTACCCGGACACCGCCGGTGAGGGCGTGACCGCGTACATCATCGACACCGGTGTGCGCATCACCCACAGTGACTTCGGTGGTCGGGCGTCGTACGGCTATGACGCCATCGACAACGACAACACGGCGCAGGACGGCAACGGACACGGCACGCACGTCGCCGGAACCGTCGCGGGATCCGCGCACGGTGTGGCCAAGAAGGCCAAGATCGTCGGCGTCCGCGTGCTGAACAACCAGGGCTCCGGCACCACCGCGCAGGTCGTCGCCGGCATCGACTGGGTGACGCAGAACGCCGTCAAGCCGGCCGTCGCCAACATGAGCCTCGGCGGCGGCATCGACTCCGCCCTCGACACGGCCGTGCGCAACTCCATCGCCTCCGGCGTCACGTACGCGGTCGCGGCGGGCAACGACGGGTCCAACGCCTCCAACTACTCGCCCGCGCGCGTCGCGGAGGCCATCACCGTCGGCTCCACCACCAGCTCCGACGCCCGCTCGAGCTTCTCCAACTACGGCAGCGCGCTGGACATCTTCGCCCCCGGTTCTTCGATCACCTCGACGTGGAACACCAGCGACTCGGCGACGAACACCATCTCCGGCACGTCGATGGCCACCCCGCACGTCGCGGGCGCGGCGGCGCTGTACCTGGCGGGCAACAAGACCGCGACCCCGGCCCAGGTCTCGACTGCCCTGACCACCGCCGCCACGAGCGGTGTCGTGGGCAACCCGGGCACCGGTTCCCCCAACCGCCTGATGTACGTGGGCACCGGGGACACCGAGCCGCCGACCGGTGACCGCTTCGAGAACACCACCGACTACCCCATCAGGGACAACGCCACCGTCGAGTCGCCGGTCACGGTGAGCGGCATCTCGGGCAGGGCGCCCTCGAGCCTGCAGGTGCCGGTCAGCATCCAGCACACCTACATCGGTGACCTCCGGGTCCAGCTCGTCGCGCCCGACGGCACGGCGTACACGCTGAAGGCCTTCGGCAGCGGTGGCAGCCTGAACGACATCAACACCACCTACACGGTGGACGCGTCGTCGGAGACGGCGAACGGCACCTGGAAGCTTCGGGTGACCGACAACGCGTCGTGGGACACCGGAACGCTCAACTCCTGGGCGCTGCAGTTCTGAGCCGCCCATGAGCCGGTGACCGGCTGAGCTCCACCGAAGTACCGCAATACCGCAGTACCGCAGCAGCAGAGGGGCGGCCGTTCGCACGGCCGCCCCTTCCGCGTGCACGGGGCCGCGTCGCCCCCCGGTCAGCGCCGGTTCAGCCCGTGGTCGACCGCGGCCGTCAGCTCGCCGTCCGCGGTGTCCCCGTCGAGCGACCAGAACATCGCGCCGCCGAGACCCCGTTCACGGATGTACGAGGTCTTGGCGCGCAGCACCCGCGGATCGTCGTACGTCCACAGCGTGGTCCCGTCGAAGAGCCACGCGTGCCCGTTCCGCCGGTCCCGGTGGACCTCGTACGTGCCCGAGTCGGCGAGCTTCCTGAGGGCCTTGTAGTCCTCGTAACCGGCCGCCCATGTCGCCGGGGCGGGCCCCGTCGCCGGCTGGCCGAGCCCGTCACCCCCGCCGGTCACACCCGTCCAGCCCTGTCCGTAGAAGGGCATGCCGACCACCAGTTTGCGGGCCGGTGCGCCGCGCCGGACCCAGTCGCGGACGGTCTGGTCGACGCTGAAGTCGTCGCGGGCGCGGAGCGCCGACTGCTGGGCGGTGGTCTTCTCACCGGAGACGTGGAAGTCGTAGCCCTGGAGGTTGACGAAGTCGAAGTCCCGCATGATCTTCCGCACCTCGAAGCCCGCGTCGATCTTGGCGGGCGACGCCGGCACGAAGGCGGAGAGCTCGTAGTGCTTGCGCCTGCCGCCGTGCTCCTTCTGCTGCGACCGGGCGTAGGCGTCCAACTGGGTGCGGAACTCGTGCACCAGCGCGGTGAAGTTCCGCTTGTCCTCCGGCCGGTACACGGTGTCGGAGTCACCCTCGGAGCCCGGCCACTCCCAGTCGATGTCGACGCCGTCGAAGAGACCGGCCGCCGCGCCCTCGCCGCCGCGCGCTCCGTCCGCCGGCAGGTTGCCCTTGATGTAGAGGTCGATGCAGGAGGAGACGAAGGCTCTGCGCGACTCGGGGGTACGGGCGGCGTCCGAGAAGTGCGTGGACCAGCTCCAGCCGCCGAGCGAGATCAGGACCTTGAGGCCCGGGTGCCTGGCCTTGAGCTCGCGCAGCTGGTTGAAGTTGCCCGCGAGAGGCTGCTCCGCGGTGTCGGCGACGCCGTCGACCGAGTCGGCGGCGTCCAGTGGGCGGACGTAGTCGGCCCAGGCGTCCGCCTCACCGGGGACGTTGCCGGTGAAGCACCTGCCCTCGGCGTCGACGTTGCCGAAGGCGTAGTTGATGTGGGTGAGTCTGGCGGCCTGGCCGCTGGTGTCCATGTCCTTGACCTGGAAGTCCCGGCCGTAGACGCCCCATTGGGTGAAGTAGCCCACGCGCTTGTACGACTGTTCGGGGCGGTGGTCGTGATGGCCGTCGCGTGTGTCCTGCTCGGCCGAGGTGGCGACCGCGACGGGGGCGAGGGTGGCGACGAGCGAGAGCGAGCAGACGGCAACAGCCGCCCGGACAGAGGTGGTTCGACGCATCGGGCTCATTCCTGTGCGCGTACCGGAAACGGGTTCCGGGAACGGTGTCGTGTGCGCAGGAACGTATTGGTATGGACCATTGCGGTCAAGGGGTGTTTCCGCCAGGGGTGCCGTACCCGCGGTAAACCTCTGCTCAGCAGCAAATCATCACTTCGGGTGAAACCCTGGCCCAGGCTTGCGGTCAGCAACCGACGGTTGTCACGCTGTTGCGGTCTGTCAACCTGTTGGGGAGTGGCCTGTGACATTCGGTGAGCAGCCCGCCTATCTGCGCGTTGCGAGCGATCTCCGCCGGAAGATCGTGAACGGCTCGCTGCCGCCGCACACCCGCCTTCCTTCCCAGGCCCGTATCCGCGAGGAGTACGGCGTCTCGGACACGGTCGCACTCGAGGCACGCAAGGTTCTGATGGCGGAGGGGCTCGTGGAGGGCCGTTCCGGTTCCGGGACCTATGTGCGCGAGCGGCCCGAACCGCGCAGGGTCGCCCGCTCGGGCTTCCGGCCGCCGTCGGGCGCCAGCCCGTTCCGCCAGGAGCAGGCGGAGGAGGACGCCCGCGGAAGCTGGGAGTCCAGCAGCGAGCAGGAGCGGGCTACGGGAGAGGTCGCGGAGCGGCTCGGCATCGGGCTCGGTGACCGCGTGATGCGTACGCGCTATCTGTTCAGGGACGCGGGCGAGGCCATGATGCTCTCCACTTCCTGGGAGCCCCTCGAGATCACCGGCCGCACCCCCGTCATGCTGCCCGAGGAGGGCCCGCTGGGCGGTTGCGGCGTCGTCGAGCGGATGGCCGCCATCGACATCGTGGTGGACAACGTCGTGGAGGAGGTCGGCGCCAGGCCGGGCCTCGCGGAGGAGTTGCTGGCGCTCGGCGGCGTGCCGGGCCATGTGGTGATGGTCGTCGAGCGCACGTACTACGCCTCGGGACGCGCGGTCGAGACCGCGGACGTCGTCGTACCCGCGGACCGCTATCGCCTCGCGTACCACCTGCCCGTCAGATGATCCCGGGCTCCTCGTGAAGTGACCCCGCGACGGCACTTGGTGGCCACGCGAGGGGGGTGTATCCGGCCGGATGCGCCTGTCTTCATGCCTCTTTGTAAAAACCCGTATCCGCTCAGTAAATGCCAGGCGTAGGCTTGGGCATATGCAAACTGCGGTTTCCTGGCGATCGTTACGAAAAGTCCGGCCGACCGGGGGAGGGGTGCGATGACCGAGAGCGGTTCCGTCCTGCCCTGGCTGGTCATACGGCAGGACGACAACGGCAACTGCTATCGCGTGGGCAGGTACGCCACCGAGGCCGAGGCGCAGAAGATCGCGGACTCACTCGACGGCCGCGGCCAGAAGCAGCTCTACTGGGTCGAACAGATCGGCCGGCCGGCCCGTTGAGGGCCCCGTCGGCGCACCGACCCGCCGCCTCGCGGCTCTCCCGGCGCGCAGTACGCTCCGCCGCATGACTGATCGCGTGCTGGTCGTGGCCGGAGCCGTCTACGACGAAGGGCGGCTCCTGGCCGCGCGGCGCAGCGCACCGGCGGCGCTCGCCGGCCGCTGGGAGCTCCCCGGCGGAAAAGTGGAGCCGGGAGAGAGTCCCGAGCAGGCACTGGTGCGCGAGCTGCGCGAGGAACTGGGCATCGAGACACAGACGGTGGAACGCGTCCCCGGCGAATGGCCGCTGCGACCCGGCTACGTGCTGCGGGTGTGGACGGTGCGGCTGGTGTCCGGCGAGCCCCGGCCGCTCCAGGACCACGACGCCCTGCGCTGGCTCGCGCCCGACGAGCTGGACGACGTCGACTGGCTCGACCAGGACCGGCCCGCGGTCGCCGCGTGCGCGCGCCGCCGGCCGGAGCGGCCCGCGGATGCCGAGGAGCCCCCGGATGCCGAGGAGCCCGGAGGGGCCGGAGAGGGCGCGCGCCGCTGAGGGGTGGGCCGTTCGAGCCACTGCTGCGTCCATTGCGGTCCGCGTACGGTAAGCCGGGCCGCAAATAGGGTATGTGCTGATTAACCCCCTGAAACAGGACGCGGTTCGGCTGGTGATCCGGGGAAGTGATCGGCGTGATCGGCACCCGAGGCGAATGCGCCGAGTGGACTTTTCCGGCCCGGCCGAACGTGGTGCGCGCTGCCCGCCACGCCGTCCGCGACACCCTCCGGGAGTGGGGCGTGGAGACCTCGGCCGTCGACATGACCGTGCTTCTCGTCAGCGAGCTGGTGACCAATTCCCAGCGCTACACCCCCGGTCCGATCGGGCTCCGCCTGTTCCGCCCCGACGCCGCCGGCACGCCCCCCGTCCTGCTGGTCGAAGTCTCCGATCCGCTTCCGGATCCGCCCGTCGAGAGATCGGCCCGATCCGACGACGAGAGCGGCCGCGGACTGCAGTTGGTGGCTTGTTCCGCTCGACGCTGGGGCACTCGGCGCGGCAGGACGGGCAAGACCGTGTGGTTCGAGCTGGCCCTGACTGGTTAGAAGTCTTCAGAGACGACGATCACATCGGAGTCGGCTCAAAACGAACGAGACCTCTCTGTGATCGTGAACGCCGTGTCGGTGGGAGCCGTAGTGCTGAATACTGCGGTCATGGCCGGTCCGGTGCGGTGAGCTGGAGGGGACGGTCGCGTGAGCGAAATACCTGAGACGGCGAGCGATGTCGTGTGGCAGAGCAGCCCGCCTGGCTCGATCTATGACTACATCAAGGTGGCTTCCTTCTCGATCGGTCACGACGGCCTGGTCGATCAGTGGAGCGACCGGGCCGTGGAGCTGTTCGGAATCACCGCCCGCGAGGTCAGAGGCAAGGACCCGGTCGAGGTCTTCATGCCCGCGGAGCTACGTGGGCTGGGCCACCGCGAAGTGGCGCAAATCCTCGACGGCAAGGAGTGGACGGGCCTCGTCCCCTTCCGGATGCCGGGTGGCAGCAGGGCCCATGGCCTCGCCGAGATCTATGTGATGCCCAGCCTGACGGCCCAGGGCGAACAGGCCGCGCTCTGTATCGTGCTCGACGTCCGCGCGCTGCGGCAGATAGAGACCGACCTCGCCGCGTCGCAGGCCATTTTCGGTCAATCTCCTTTCGGTTTCCTGCTCTTCGGCACCGATCTCACCGTGCAACGCGCCAACCAGCGTTTCGCCACCGTCTTCGGCGGCGCCGCGGACGACCACCGCGGCCGTACCGTCCACGACTACCTCTCCCGGCCGGAGGCCGAGCGGATGGACGCCGCCCTGCGCCGGGTCCTGGAAACCGGAGAGTCCGTCACCGACCTCCAGATCGTGGGCACGGCGCCGGGAACCACGGACCGCAGGCACTGGTCGATCAACCTCTACCGCGTACACGGGGGATCGGGCCGCCCCGTCGGCGTCGCCGGGCTCGGCACCGACATCACACGCCGTCACATCGCGGCGCGCGAGGCCGCCAACGCCCGCCGGAACCTCGCACTCCTCAACGAGGCGAGCGCCCGCATCGGCAACTCCCTCGACCTCGAGACCACCGCCCGTGAACTCCTCGACGTCGCCGTCCCCGGCTTCTGCGACCTCGCCTCCGTCGACCTGTACCAGGGACTGCTCACCGGCGACGAGGCGCCGCCGGGGCAGTGGGGCTCCGCGCGGTCGGAGAGCTACGGCGGTGGCAGCGCGGAACTGCGCAGGGTCGCCTTCGCCAGCGCCGTCTCCGACGCCCCGCTGATGACGACACCGGGCTGCACGGTCGAGGGCAGCGCCCCCATCGCGGTCGGCGAGGTCCACCGCTACCCCTTCAACTCGCCCTGCGCCGGGGCGCTGCGGACCGCCGGTGTGCGGACTCTCCCCGGCGAGGAGGGCGGCCTGGTCCAGTCGACACTGGCCGTGCCGATGGTGGCGCACGACACCGTCGTAGGACTCGCCCAGTTCTCCCGCGCCAAGGGCAGCGAGCCCTTCGGCGAGAGGGACAGGGCCCTCGCGGTCGAGCTCGCCGCTCGGGCCGCCGTCTGCATCGACAACGCCCGGCTGTACCGCAGGGAGCACGAACGCGCCCTCATCCTCCAGCGCAGCCTGCTGCCCCCGGGCGACCCCGAGGCCGCCGGCCTGGACATCGCCTGCCGCTATCTGCCGGGCACCACCGCGACCGAGGTGGGCGGCGACTGGTTCGACGTCATCGAACTGCCCGGCCACCGCACCGCGCTGGTCGTCGGAGACGTCATGGGCCGCGGACTGCGGGCCGCCGTCGCCATGGGTGAACTCCGCACCGCCGTACGGACCCTGGCCCTGCTGGACCTGGAACCCGCCGAGGTGCTGTCCGCGCTCGACGAGATCGCCCGCGGACTCGGCAGCCCCGCGAAGGCCGGCCGTACCGGGGGCGGCGCCCAGGTCCCGTCCCGTGTGGCCCACAGGTCCCGCGAGGCGGACCTCTCCGAGGTCTACCTCGCCACCTGCGTCTACGCCGTCTACGACCCGGTCACCCGGCGCTGCACCTTCGCCAACGCGGGCCACCTGCCGCCCGTGCTCGTCGAACCGGGCGAAGAGGCACTGCTGCTGGAGGTGCCCCCGGGGATGCCGCTCGGCGTCGGCGGCGAACCGTTCGAGGAGGTCGAGGTGGAGATACCGGAGGGTTCGCTCCTTGCCCTCTACACCGACGGACTCGTCGAGTCCCGCGACCACCCGCTCGACGAGGGACTGAGCGCGTTCCGCGCCGCGCTCACCAACCCGGTACGCCCGCTGGAAGACGTCTGCGACCACGTGCTCACCAGCCTCGAGACGCGGCACGGCGAGGACGACATCGCCCTGCTCATGGCCCGCATACAGGGCCTGCCGGCCGCGGCCGTCGGCGACTGGCGGCTGCCGCGCGAGCCCCGATCCGTGGGGCGGGCACGAGAACTGGCACGCGGCCAGCTCACGGAGTGGGGCCTCGAGGCTCTGATCGACACGGTGGAACTCCTCGTCAGCGAGCTGGTCACCAACGCGCTGCGGTACGGCGAGGGCGAGATCCGCCTGCGACTGCTGCGGGACCGGACGCTGGTGTGCGAGGTGTGGGACGCCGGCCTGGTCCAGCCACGGCGCCGACGGGCCCGCGACACGGACGAGGGCGGACGCGGCCTGCAGCTCGTCGGTCTGCTGAGCGCGGCCTGGGGCTCGCGGAGGACGCCGCGGGGCAAGACGGTGTGGTTCGAGCTGGCGCTGCCGGACGGAGAGGGGTCGGCGGAGCCGACGGTGGAGCAGCTGCTGAGCATGTTCTGAGCGTGTGCGGGGGTCCGTGTGACGCCTGCGGCGAGCCGTTTCCCCACCCCACCCCGCCCCTTTCGCGGAACCGGAACTGGAACCGGGGCCGGCCCCGTGCGCCGTGCCGCCCTGCCGGGCCGCTGTGCCGCGCGGCGGCATCTTCAGCCTCGCCGGCGTTTGAGGCGCGGGGGTACGGGGGCAGAGCCCCCGAAACACCGCGCGGAGCGCGGTGAACGGGCCCGGGCGGAGCCCGGTTGTGGGAAGGGGCGGGGAGGGGAAACGCGCCGCCGCAGGCGCGGCGGCCCCCGCCCTCACCCCGCCTTCAGCGCCGCCAGCCTCGCCGCGATCTCCGCGTCGTCGCCCATACCGTCCAGCTGCTCGAACTGCGCGTCCAGCGAGGACGCCGCGAGCTCCTGCTTGCCCAGGGCTCGCGCCTCCTCCCGCCGGACCTTGTCCTCGAAGCGGTTCAGGTCGCTCGTCGGGTCGAGCACGTCGATGCTCTTCACGGCGTCCATCATCCGGTTCTGCGCCTCCGCCGACTTCGCCCTCGCCACCAGCTCGTCGCGCTTCGCCTGCAGCTCGCCCAGCTTCGCCTTCATCTGCTCCAGACCCGACTTGAGTTTGTCGACGACGGCCGTCTGGGAGGCGATCGTCGGCTCGGCGGTCTTCGCCTCCTTCTCCGACTGCAGTTGCCTGCCGAGAGCGACCTTCGCCAGGTTGTCGAACTTGTCGGCGTCCGCCGTCTGCCCCGAACTCCGCAGCTCGTCCGCCTTCCTGCTGGCCGCGAGCGCCTTCGTGCCCCACTCGCCGGCCGCCTCCACGTCCTCCTTGTGGTCCTGTTCCATGAGGCGCAGATTGCCGATGGTGCTCGCCACCGCCTGCTCCGCCTCGGCGATGTTGTTCGTGTAGTCGCGGATCAGCTGGTCGAGCATCTTCTGAGGGTCCTCGGCCTGGTCCAGCAACGCGTTGATGTTGGCCTTCGCCAGCTGGGTGACCCGTCCGAGAATGGTCTGCTTGGTCATGCCGCTGCTCCTTGAGCCGTGGGGAAAATCAGTGGGACATGGGTCAGAACCGGCCACCGCCCATCCGGCCGCGGGTGCCACCGCCGCCAAAACTCCCCGGCCCGCCCCCGAAGCCGCCTCCGAACCCGCCCCCGAAACCGCCGACTCCCCGGCCCCCGCCGCCGAGCATCCCGCCGAGGAGGATGCCGCCGAGCACCGCGCCCCCGAGCCCGCCACCGGAGGGCCCCGCGCCACCCGGCCCGAACGGGTCCCCGAAGCCGCGTACGTCGCGTTCCGCGAGGCTCTGCGCCTGCTGCGCCAGCCAGTCCGCCCGCTGTGCCTCCGCCAGCGCGGCCTGCGGGTCGCCGCCGCCACCGCTCTCCCCGGCCAGTGTCTGTGCCCGTTCGAGCCGCCGCTGTGCCTCAGCCAGCCGGGTCCGCGCCTCGCTGCCGACGGCGCCGCGGTGCGTGGTGATGTAGTCGGCGGCGGCGCCGATGCCCGAGCGTGCGGCGAGCACCGCCCGGTCCAGCAGCGCCCGGGCGCGCCGTGTGCCCTGTTCGTCGTCCCGTGTCCTGGCGAGTTCCTCGTCCAGCCCGGCGTCGGACTCCTCCACCCGCCGCAGCGCGTCGATCGGGTCGTACGGCCCGGTCTCCGCGGCCTTGCGCACCTCTGCGACGACGGTCTCCGCGCGGGCGACACGGCCCTGGAGCCCCGCCGTCGGCGTGCCTTCCCCGGTTCCCTCCAGCAGCCCGCGCGCCTCCGCCAGGTCCGCCTCCGTCTCGGTCAGCGCGCCGGGTAGCTTTCCCGCGGCCTCCGCCAGTTCCCGTGCCCGCCGGTCGACGGCTTCGATCAGGCTGGTGGCCTGCGCGACGGCGCTCTCCGCCGCCCGTACCCGCACCGCGGCCGCGCCGTTGTCGTCCGCCTCGACGGCCTGCCGGGCCTGGTCGAGACTGCTCGTCGCGAACTCCAGCCGGTCCTTCGCCTGCTCCACGTCGTTCCCGACGGGTGCGGCCGCGGACGGCGCGTACCGTTCGCGCATCACGCCGAGCGTGGCCTCGGCGCTGACGACCCGGCCGTTCACGTCCTGGAAGGCGGCCTCCGCCGCGGCCAGTGCCTGGGGCGCGTTGCGTTCCAGGGCACGCAACCGGTCGAAGTCCTCCGACACGGAGTCGAGCCTGCGGTTGGCCTCGGAGCACCGGGTGACGATCTCCTCGAGCATCCGGCGCCGGGTGGCGTCGTCCTCCGGATGGGCGTCGTCCAGTTGCTGACGCAGCCGGAACGCGGCGGTCAGCTCGTTCTTCGCGTGGTCGACCGCCTCGGTGAACGGCCGTGCCGCCTCGTCACCGAACTGCGCCGCCGCGAAGCCGAGTTCCTCCTGGCTGGTGCGCACGGCGTCGTCGGTGTCCACGAGGGCCTGCTTGGACTTCGCGTCGAGTTCCGGGAGCGGCGGCTGCTCCGGTGTGCCCCAGCCCTCCTGGCCGCCACGGGGGGTGGTGCGGGTCGCCGTGCGCCGCTTGCGTTTGCTGTACGTGTACGCGGCGAGCGCTCCGGCGCCGCCGAGGACCGCGATCGGCAGCACCAGATCGCCGGCACCCGTACCGGCTCCGCCGTCCGAGCCCGGATCCGCCTCGCCGGGCGTGATGTTCACCGTCGGTACGGGATTGCCGGACAGCACCGCGCCGTATCCCTCGGCCGCGCCGATCGCGGCGCCCGCCCAGTCGTTCTCCCGCAGTGCCGGTTCCACCGCGGTTGCGGCGACCTCGGCGAGCTGGGCGTCGGTCAGGCGCGAGGTGTTGTCGACCCAGTAGGCGTACTGCCGGTCGCCGGTGGCGACGGCCAGCAGGGCGTCCTGCCCGCCTAGACCGTTCCTGGCGGCTGTGGCGGCGGTCCACTCCTGGGGCGAGCGGCCGGAGAAGCTTGCCACGTACACGACGAAGAGTTGGAGCCGCTGCTCGTCGTAGAGGGTGTCCAGCGAGCGGGACACGGCTGCCTCGCGGTCGCCAAGCGCGCCGACGCGGTCGGTGATCTGACCCTGCCGTGACAGGCCCACCGGGTCCTCGGCCCACGCGCCACCGGTGGCGGGCACGACCAGCCACCATGCCGCCGTCAGCACGGCGACGAGGACTCGGGCGGCTGTTCGCATCACATTTCGGAGGCTAAGTCGCACTCTGTCCCACCGCGACCGGACGCCGTCAGGAACCGCGGGCGGCCGACCGCGGTCCTGCATCGCATGGGCAACGACACGATCGACGGCGAACAGCGAACGGACACACGGCCGGGGGGCGGTTCGAAGGGGCCGGGGCGAGGGTGGTGGCGCCCGCGGCTGAAGTGGCCCCGGCGGATCGCCCTCGCGCTGGCGCTGGTCCTGCTCGTCCCGGCGCTCGCCGGGGTGGTCGCGCTGCGCGTCAATTACGCGGGCGACCTTCGGGACGGCACCCGCACCCGCGGCAAGGACGCGATCTGGCTGGGCCATGCGTGGGTGGACGGCCGCCGGAAGGACGCCGACGTGAAGGCGTTCGCCGAGCGGATACGCGGCACCGGCATCAAGGACCTGTACGTCCATGCCGGCCCCCTCGAGCACGACGGCACGCTGCCCGCCGACCGCCATCCCCGCGCCCGGTGGTTCATCGACGCCGTGCACCGCGAGATGCCCGGCGTCCGGGTCCAGGCATGGCTCGGCGACGTACTCGCGAACGACGGTCCCGACGGGCTGCGCCTCGACGACGAGGGCTCCCGTGACGCGGTGGTCGCCTCCGCACGGCGGATCCTCGACACCGGCTTCGAAGGGGTCCACTTCGACCTCGAACCGCTGCTCTCCGGAGACCGGGACTATCTGTCGCTGCTCGACGACCTGCGCGAACTGACGAAGGACCGCAAGGCCCAGCTGTCGATCGCGGCACACCAGATCGACCCGCTGCCGGCCGCGCACAGCGTCAACTCGGCCGTCAGCGGGCGCGAGAAGTGGTGGTCGCAGAAGTTCTTCGGCGAGGTGGCGCGGCGGGTCGACCAGATCGCCGTCATGTCGTACGACACCTGGATGCCGCTGGAGTTCATGTACGGGGGGTATGTCGCGCAGCAGACTGCTCTGGCGCTCGAGGTCACGCCGGAGAGCACCGATCTGCTGATGGGGTTGCCGTTCTTCCACGAGGACGATCTCGGCCACCACGAGAACGCGGAGACGGTCGCGGCCGCGGTCCGCGGCACCCGGCTGGGTCTGGGCCGCACCGACCGCGACCGTGAGCGTTTCGGGGTGGCGCTGTACGTGGACTTCGCGGCGGAGGAGGGCGACTGGGAGGCGTACCGCGAAGGGTGGTGCTGACGGTGCCGGCGGGAGGGCCCGCCGGCACCGAGGGGAAGGTCACCGCTCCCGGCGCCGGATCTTGTCGCCCAGCCACACCAGCGGGTCGTACTTGCGGTCCGCGGCCCGTTCCTTCAGCGGGATCAGCGCGTTGTCGGTGATCTTGATGCCCTCGGGGCAGACCTCGGTGCAGCACTTGGTGATGTTGCAGTAGCCGAGCCCGTGCTCGTCCTGTGCCGTCGTCTTCCGGTCGAGTCCCGTCTCCCCGGCCGCGTCCAGCGGGTGCATGTCCAGTTCGGCGACCCGCATCAGGAAGCGCGGGCCGGCGAAGGCCCCCTTGTTCTCCTCGTGGTCGCGCACCACGTGGCAGGTGTCCTGGCACAGGAAGCACTCGATGCACTTGCGGAACTCCTGCGACCGGTCCACGTCCATCTGCTGCATCCGGTACTCACCGGCCGCGACGCCCGGCGGCGGTACGAAGGACGGGATCTCCCTGGCCTTCGCGTAGTTGAAGGACACGTCGGTGACCAGGTCCCGGATCACGGGGAACGCCCGCAGCGGGGTGACCGTGATCGTCTCGTCCCTGGAGAAGACGGACATGCGGGTCATGCACAGCAGCCGCGGCCGGCCGTTGATCTCCGCGCTGCACGAACCGCATTTGCCCGCCTTGCAGTTCCACCGGACCGCGAGGTCGGACGCCTGGGTGGCCTGGAGGCGGTGGATGATGTCGAGGACGACCTCTCCGTCGTTCACCTCCACCGTGAAGTCCTCCAGGCCGCCGCCGTCCTGGTCACCCCGCCAGACCCTGAAGTGGGCTCGGTACGCACTCACTCGGTCAGCTCCTCTTCGGAGAGGTACTTGACCAGCTCTTCCCTCTCGAAGAGGGCGAGCAGGTCGGGGCGGATGGGCTCTGCGGTCGTCCGTTCGAGCTCGATTCGGCCGCCGGCCGGATCGGCGCCGGCCGACGGAGCCAGCCGGCACACCAGATTGGCCCGGCGCCACGCGCGTTCCATGCCGGGGCAGTCCTCGCGGGTGTGCCCGCCGCGGCTCTCCGTGCGCTCCAGTGCCGCCCGGGCGATGCACTCGCTGACCAGCAGCATGTTCCGCAGGTCCAACGAAAGATGCCAGCCGGGGTTGAACTGCCGGTGCCCTTCGACCCCGGCACGGCTCGCCCGTACGCGAAGCTCCGCGAGCTTCTCCAGGGCCTGCTCCATCTCGCCCGCCCGCCGGATGATGCCGACCAGGTCGTTCATCGTCTGCTGCAGCTCCTGGTGGAGCGTGTACGGGTTCTCGGGCGTCCCCTGGTCCGCCGTTTCCTCCGCGCCGAAGGGGCGCAGCGCCTCCGCGGCGGCCGAGTCGATCTGGTCCTCGTCGACGGCTGGGCGGGCCGGCAGCCGCTGGGCGTACTCGGCGGCGTGGAGGCCGGCCCTGCGGCCGAAGACGAGCAGGTCGGAGAGGGAGTTGCCGCCGAGGCGGTTGGAACCGTGCATACCGCCCGCGACCTCACCGGCCGCGAACAGGCCGGGGACGCCGGGAGCGGCGGCGGTGTCGGACTCGACGGCGATGCCGCCCATCACGTAGTGGCAGGTGGGGCCGACCTCCATGGCCTCCGCCGTGATGTCCACGTCCGCCAGTTCCTTGAACTGGTGGTACATCGAAGGCAGCCGGCGCCGGATCACCTCGGCCGGCATACGGGTGGAGACGTCGAGGAAGACACCGCCGTGCGGTGAGCCGCGGCCCGCCTTGACCTCGGAGTTGATCGCCCGTGCGACCTCGTCGCGCGGCAGCAGTTCGGGGGGACGCCGGTTGTTGTCCGGGTCCTCGTACCAGCGGTCGCCCTCTTCCTCCGACTGCGCGTACTTCTCCTTGAAGACGTCGGGCACGTAGTCGAACATGAACCGCTTGCCCTCGGAGTTCCGCAGCACCCCGCCGTCACCGCGCACCGACTCGGTGACGAGGATGCCTTTCACGGACGGCGGCCAGACCATTCCCGTCGGGTGGAACTGCACGAACTCCATGTTCAGCAGCGGGGCGCCCGCGAGCAGTGCCAGGGCCTGCCCGTCACCGGTGTACTCCCAGGAGTTGGAGGTCACCTTGAAGGACTTGCCGATGCCGCCCGTGGCCAGGATGACCGAGGGGGCCTCGAGGACGAAGAAGCGGCCGGACTCCCGCTCGTAGCAGAAGACGCCGGACACCCGGCCGCCCTCGGCGGAACCGCTCCGGTCGGGAGCCTTCAGGATCCTGGTGACCGTGCATTCCTGGAAGACCTTCAGACCGGCCTCGTAGTCGCCGAGCTCGCGTTTGTCCTCCTGCTGCAGCGAGACGATCTTCTGCTGGAGCGTGCGGATCAGCTCGAGGCCGGTGCGGTCCCCGACGTGCGCGAGGCGCGGGTACTCGTGTCCGCCGAAGTTGCGCTGGGAGATCCGGCCGTCCTTCGTACGGTCGAACAGCGCCCCCCAGGTCTCCAGTTCCCACACCCGGTCGGGCGCCTCTCGGGCGTGCAGCTCCGCCATCCGCCACTGGTTGAGGAACTTCCCGCCGCGCATCGTGTCGCGGAAGTGCACCTGCCAGTTGTCGCCCGAGTTGACGTTGCCCATGGAGGCGGCGATCCCGCCCTCTGCCATGACGGTGTGGGCCTTGCCGAACAGGGACTTGCAGATCACCGCCGTCCGCGCGCCCCGCTCGCGCGCCTCGATGGCGGCGCGCAGGCCCGCGCCGCCCGCACCCACCACCACGACGTCCCACTGCTGCCGTTCGAGATCGGTCATCGAGCACCTTCCATCTAGAACAGCCTCGGATCGTCGAAGGCGCCGGACGCGACGAGATAGACGTAGAAGTCGGCGAGCGCGACGCTGAGCAGCGATGCCCAGGCGAGCTGCATGTGACGGGCGTTCAGCTTGCCGACCCAGCCCCAGAGGCGGTAGCGCACCGGGTGTGCGGAGAAGTGCCGCAGCCTTCCGCCGATGATGTGCCGGCAGGAGTGGCACGACAGGGTGTAGGCCCAGATCAGCACGATGTTGACCAGGAAGACGAGCGTCCCGAGGCCCATGTGGCCCCACTCGTACTTCTCGTCGCGGAAGGCGAGCACCGTGTCGTAGGTGAGGATCGCGGCGACCGGCACGGCCGCGTAGAAGAAGTACCGGTGGATGTTCTGCAGGATCAGCGGGAAGCGGGTCTCTCCCGAGTACTTCTTGTGCGGCTCCGCGACGGCGCAGGCCGGGGGAGAGGCCCAGAAGCCCCGGTAGTAGGCCTTGCGGTAGTAGTAGCAGGTCAGCCGGAAGCCGAGCGGGAAGATCAGGATCAGCAGCGCGGGGGACAGGCCCCACCAGCTGCCGAAGATCTCCCAGTTGGGGCCGCCCCGCATGGGTTCGCAGTTCTCGGCCAGACAGGGCGAGTAGAACGGCGAGACGTACGGGGCCGCGTAGTAGTGGGCGTTCGCGAACGCGCGCCATGTCGAGTAGACGACGAAGGCGAGCAGCCCGGCGGCGGTCAGGGCCGGCGCGAGCCACCAGCGGTCGGTCCGCAGGTGGCGGGGGCCGATGGCGGCGCGCGTGGTCCCGTGCACGCCCGTTTTGATTTGTGGTGGTTCAGTACCAGTGGCCAACGAAGACTCCGGGTGGAGTGGGTCGGGGGTGGACTGGACTGGCGGCCTCACCGGCCGGTCGCTACGGGCCGGTCCTGCCGTCCGCCCCGGTCAGGGCGCGTGCCGGTCGCGGACGCCCAGCCCCTCGTCGTCGGAGTCCGTCCACAGGGCGTTGTCGTAGGGGGCGTCGGGGATGGTGACCAGTTCGGTACGGACCTTCGCGGCCGGTGCGGCGGCGGTCGCGGGGACCGGGCCGGTGGCGCGCAGCTGATCGACGGTCTGCTCCAGCTGCCCGACGCGACGGACCAGCTCGTCGATGCGGCTCTGGACCGCCGACAGATCTTCCTGCTGTGACATGACTTGCCCTCACTTCCGCGGGGTGCGGTGGCGTCGCTCATGCGCCTGCGAGTGTCGCGCGTCACATCCCCACTTGTGAAGGGGACGTACGGGATTCCCGGCGCGTGCGCTGCCGGCGCGCCCCTTGTGGCTGTTGTCTCACTGCCCCCATATTCGACCCTTCTGTTGCTTTTTACGGCTTTCGCGGTTCGCCCGCACGGGTGGCCTTGGTGGCGGACCCGCCGTGCCTCCCCCCGGTGGGCCTTCCCTTCCACTTCAGTGGAGGGAATCGGTGTGATCATCTCTAAATTCGACAAAACAGGACGAAGAGGTACAAGTCATGTCCCAGGTCGAAGTCCCCCGCGGACGGACATGCTCCCGAAGGCTCCGTCCCGCCGCACTGCTCGCGAGCGGAGTGCTCGTACTCCCCGTCCTCGCCGGATGCAGCTCGGGCGACGAGCAGAGCCGGGGGAATCCCCCGGCTCAGGACATCGCGTCCGCCGACCGCGGCCTCGTCGCCGACGGGGGCACGCTGCGCTGGGCCGTCGACACGATGCCCGCCACGCTCAACGCCTTCCAGGCGGACGCGGACGCCACCACCGGCCGGATCGCCGGCGCGGTACTGCCCGCGCTGTTCGTACTCGACGAGAGCGGCCGTCCACAGCGCAATCCGGACTATCTCGAGTCGGCCGAGCTGATCGAGCGGGAGCCCAAGCAGGTCGTGCTCTACAAGCTGAACCAGCAGGCGGTGTGGAGCGACGGCCGCGAGATCGGCGCCCCCGACTTCCTGGCCCAGTGGCGCGCGCTGAGCGGAAAGGATTCCGCGTTCTGGACCGCCCGCAACGCCGGCTACGACCGGATCCAGAAGATCGAGCGCGGCGCGAACGATCTCGAGGTCAAGGTCACCTTCACCACGCCCTACGCGGACTGGCGGTCCCTGTTCACGCCGCTGTACCCCAAGGACGTGACCGGCAGCGCGGGGGCCTTCAACGACGGCGCCCGCACCACCCTGAAGGCGACGGCGGGCCCCTTCCGGATCTCCAAGATCGACACCAAGGCCGAGACGGCCACCCTGGTGCGCAATCCGCGCTGGTGGGGGGACCGGCCCAAACTCGACAAGCTGGTCCTGACCGCGGTGCCGCGCGACAAGCGCGTCGAGGCACTGACTGCCCGGACCGTCGACCTCGCGGACATCGACCCCTCGGCGGCGGAACGTATCTCCTACGCCGTGAAGGACGCCGGCCGCGGCGGCCGTCCGCTCGCCTACGGGCCGGCCGCGGCCACCGTCCCCTCCGCCGCGCTGAAGTCCTGGGCGATGGCCCACGGCTCCGACGAGGAACTGGCCGAGGTCGCGCAGCAGGCGAGGAAACGTGCGGCGGAGGCCGAGAAGAAGTGGGCGAAGGAACAGTCGGCCCTCAGCGCGTACGAGGTCCGCAAGTCCCTGGCCGCCGCCTACACCCAGCTGGCGCTGAACGGTGAATCCGGGCCGCTCGCCGACGACCGGGTACGCCGGGCGATCGCCCGCGCGCTGGACCGCAAGGCACTGGCCGAAGCCGTGCTCACGCCTCTCGGCCTGCCCGCCGAGCCGCCCGGCAGCCATGTGGCACTCGCGGGCCAGGCCGCGTACACGGACAACAGCGCCGCCTTGGGGGAGCAGAACACCCAGGAGGCGCAGGCGCTGCTCGCCGACGCCGGCTGGACGCCCGACGGGCTGCTGGACAAGCAGGAACCGGCCAAGGCGGGCGGCGAGGCCGGCAAGCCGGACAAGGCGAAGGACCAGGACGGGAAGAAGGAGGACGCGAAGAAGGACGCGGAGAAGGACAAGGAGAAGGACAAGGAGAAGAAGGCCGAGTCCTCCGCCAAGCCCTCCGCGAAGCCTTCGGACCAGGAGTTGGAGAAGAACAAGGACACCGCCTCGGACGACGGGCTCTACATCGTCGGCGACGGCAAGGGCGACAAGTCGTCCCAGGAGAAGGGCGGCATGGCCGGCGCCTACGCACCACGCGGTACCGCGGCACCCGACCGCGCCTCCGCCGGTGGCGCGCTCGGCAAGGACGGGAAGCCGCTCAGCCTCCGCTTCGTCCTGCCCTCCGGCCCCGGCTCAGAGACCCTGCGCGGCGTCGGCGACAAGATCGCACAGATGCTGGACCGCATCGGAGTGCGAACCGAGATCGTCAAGGTCGACGACGCGAGCTTCTTCAAGGACCACATCGCCTCCGGAGACTACGACCTGGCCCTCTACTCCTGGCCCTCCAGCCCGTACCCGGCCACCGACGCCAGGCCGATCTACGCAAAGCCGAAGCCCGCGTCCGACGGCTCGCTGCTCGTCGAGCAGAACTACACGCGGGTCGGTACGGACTACATCGACCAGCTCTTCGCCCAGGCGGCGGGCGAGCTCGACGACGAGGCCGCCCGTGACCTGATGCGCAGGGCCGACGCCAGGATCTGGGCAGTGGCCGGTTCCGTCCCGCTCTACCAGCGTCCCGAGCTGGTCGCGGTCCGCAGGGACGTGGTCAACGCGGGCGCCTTCGGCTTCGCCGACCCGCGATACCAGGACATTGGTTTCAAGAAGGGCGGGGCAGCCCCGAAGAAGTAGTCACGGAGGCCACCTCCGACAGAAAACAGCAGGTCACAACCTCAGAACTGGCTCAACTTCCTTGCCCGCCGGTATCGCCGGCGGGCAAGCTCGTGCCGACCCTTGACCCAGGCCGGCCCCTGTGTGCCCGCTCGATCGCCGTACCGGCCCGCCCCCTGCCGCGGCGTGATCCCCGCCTCGTTCGTCCCCCACCCGTTCCTTCCGGGAGGCCCGGGTCCCGACGGCCCCGTACCATGGGACAAGCCGTGGCGTGTCCGCCCGGTGGGCGGATGGGGAAACTACATCCACTGCCTGTATCCCACGATCGAGAGAAGCGCCAGTACGCATGCCCACGCGCCACGACATCCGTAACGTCGCCATCGTCGCCCACGTCGACCACGGCAAGACCACGCTGGTCGACGCCATGCTGAAGCAGGCCGGTGCCTTCGCAGCGCACGCGGCCGAGCAGCTCGACGACCGCATGATGGACTCGAACGACCTGGAGCGTGAGAAGGGCATCACGATCCTGGCCAAGAACACGGCCGTGAAGTACCACCCCAAGGCCGGCGGGGCCCCGATCACCATCAACATCATCGACACCCCGGGTCACGCCGACTTCGGTGGCGAGGTGGAGCGCGGTCTGTCGATGGTGGACGCGGTCGTCCTCCTCGTCGACGCCTCGGAGGGCCCGCTGCCGCAGACGCGTTTCGTGCTGCGCAAGGCGCTCGCCGCGAAGATGCCGGTCATCCTCTGCATCAACAAGACGGACCGTCCCGACTCCCGGATCGCCGAGGTCGTCGACGAGACGTACGACCTGTTCCTGGACCTGGACGCGACCGAGGAGCAGATCGAGTTCCCGATCGTCTACGCGTGCGCGCGTGACGGCGTCGCCTCGCTGACCAAGCCCGAGGACGGCACCGTCCCGGCCGACAGCGACAGCCTGGAGCCGTTCTTCACCACGCTGCTCGAGCACGTCCCGGCGCCGGAGTACGACGAGACGGCCCCGCTGCAGGCCCACGTCACCAACCTGGACGCCGACAACTTCCTCGGCCGTATCGCGCTGCTCCGCGTCGAGCAGGGCGAGCTGCGCAAGGGTCAGACCGTCGCGTGGATCAAGCGGGACGGCTCGATGTCCAACGTCCGCATCACCGAGCTGATGATGACCGAGGCGCTCACCCGCAAGCCCGCGGAGGTGGCCGGCCCCGGCGACATCTGCGCCGTCGCCGGTATCCCGGACATCATGATCGGCGAGACGCTGGCCGACCCGGAGAACCCGATCGCGCTTCCGCTGATCACGGTCGACCAGCCGGCGATCTCCATGACCATCGGTACCAACACCTCGCCGCTCGTCGGCCGTGGCGGCACCGGCAAGGGCGCGGACGCCAAGTCCGCGGTCAAGGACCGCAAGGTCACGGCCCGTCAGGTGAAGGACCGCCTCGACCGCGAGCTGATCGGTAACGTCTCGCTGCGCGTCCTCGACACCGACCGTCCGGACGCCTGGGAGGTCCAGGGCCGCGGTGAGCTCGCGCTCGCCATCCTGGTCGAGCAGATGCGCCGCGAGGGCTTCGAGCTCACCATCGGCAAGCCGCAGGTCGTCACCAAGGACGTCGACGGCAAGGTGCACGAGCCGGTCGAGCGCATGACGATCGACGTTCCCGAGGAGCACATGGGCGCGGTCACGCAGCTCATGGGTGTCCGCAAGGGCCGCATGGACAACATGTCGAATCACGGCTCCGGCTGGGTCCGCATGGAGTTCGTCGTTCCGTCCCGTGGCCTCATCGGCTTCCGCACGGAGTTCCTGACCAACACCCGTGGTACGGGTATCGCGCACTCGATCCACGAGGGCCACGAGCCGTGGTTCGGCCCGCTGGTGACCCGTAACAACGGCTCCCTGGTGGCCGACCGTTCGGGTTCGGTCACGCCGTTCGCGATGATCAACCTCCAGGAGCGCGGTGTGCTGTTCACCGAGCCCGGTACCGAGGTCTACGAGGGCATGATCGTCGGTGAGAACTCGCGCTCCGACGACATGGACGTGAACATCACCAAGGAGAAGAAGCTCACCAACATGCGTGCGGCTTCCGCGGACAACACGGAGAACGTGGTCCCGCCGCGCAAGCTCTCGCTCGAGCAGTCGCTGGAGTTCTGCCGCGACGACGAGTGCGTCGAGGTGACCCCGGAGGCGGTCCGCATCCGCAAGGTCGTCCTGGACCAGAAGGAGCGCGGTCGCGCCGCCTCGCGTGCCAAGCACGGCTGACGGTTCGCAAAAGCTCCGGAAAAACCGCTGAACACACGGCCCGGCCCTCCGCAGACACTGTGGAGGGCCGGGCCGTTCGTCAACTCGTTTTCATGGTCCGAGTGTCCGTATATCGGCCGTGGCACTCCGGAACATGTGTTATCGGTCCGTTTCGCGGGTGTCTGTCTGGGATCGCTTTGTCCGGATTTCGGGCTCAAGCCCTGCTCTGATGTTGTCAAAACGAGACCCTTTAGGTGTGGTTTACAAGCCTGTCCTACTTAATAGTTGGCTCCATTGAGCTCGGGTCAATGGGTCAAGCGCTGTGGGGAGCGCCGACTCACGAGCACACTCGGGGCACTTGACGAACGCTGTCAGGGGTGTCAGCGCGCGTGGAACCGTGCCCCTCTTGTAGTGACAAAAGTGGACTCATGAGGAGGAACCCATGCGTGGTGCCAAGAGCGCCAAGTGGGTCGCGGGAGCGATCGTTGTCGCCCTGGCGGCCACTGCCTGTGGTGGCGGCAGCGGTGATGAGGGCAAGAAGAACCCGGCGGGCAAGCCGGCCGGTTACGTCTCGATCGACGTGGGCGAGCCGCAGAAGCCGCTGATCCCCGCCGACACGAACGAGACCAACGGCTCGTACGTGATCCAGTCGCTCTTCACCCAGCTCCTGGACTTCGACGCCAAGGGCGAGATCGTCTACACCAACGCCGAGTCGGTGGAGACGACGGACTCGAAGACCTGGACCGTCAAGCTCAAGCAGGGCTGGAAGTTCCACAACGGTGAGGCCGTCACCGCGCAGTCGTACGTCGACGCGTGGAACTGGTACGCCAACATCAAGAACAACCAGCAGAACAGCTTCTGGTTCGGCGACATCGCCGGCTACGACGACGTCCACCCCGAGAAGGGTGAGCCGAAGGCCGACAAGATGTCCGGTCTGAAGGTCGTGGACGACACCACCTTCACGATCGAGCTGAAGGACAAGGTCCCCTACTTCAACTACAAGCTCGGCTACGCGACGTTCGCGCCGCTGCCGAAGGTCTTCTACGACGACCCGAAGGCGTTCGGCCAGAAGCCGATCGGCAACGGTCCGTACAAGTTCGAGAAGTGGACCCACAAGAAGCTCATCCAGGTCGCGGCCAACCCTGACTACCTGGGCCCGAACAAGGCTGCCAACAAGGGCATCCAGTTCAAGAACTACGCGACCCTCGAGGCCGCGTACCAGGACGTCGTCTCCGGCAACCTGGACATCATCCGCCAGGTCGGCCCGACGGACCTGCCGAAGTACAAGCAGGACCTGGGCGAGGGCGCCATCGAGCAGCCCTACGCGGCCATCCAGTCGCTGGTCCCGGCGTTCTACAGCAAGACGTTCAAGGACATCGACCCGAAGGTCATCCAGGGTCTGTCCATGGCGATCGACCGTGAGACGATCACCAAGACCGTCCTGAACAACACCCGTACCCCCGCGACGAGCTTCACGCCGCCGCAGGTCAAGGGCAACCAGGACCTGGGTACGGACGTCTTCACGTACAACCCGGCCAAGGCCAAGCAGCTCATCACCGAGGGCGGCGGCGTCCCGGAGAACAAGCTGTTCATCCAGTACAACAGCGACGGTGGCCACAAGGAGTGGGTGACCGCGGTCTGCGAGTCCATCCGCAAGGCGACCGGTGTCGACTGCGTCGGCGACGCCAAGCCGGACTTCCCCACGGACCTCGAGGCCCGTGACAACAACCAGGTGAAGTCGATGTACCGCGGTGGCTGGGTGGCCGACTACCCCGTCAACGTGAACTTCATCAAGGAGCTGTACCACACCAGCGCCGAGTCCAACAACGGTCGTTTCTCCAACAAGGAGATCGACAAGATGATGGCCGACGCAGACAAGGCGAGCTCCCTGGAAGAGGCCGTCAAGGGCTACCAGGCGGTGGAGAAGAAGCTCCTCGAGGAGATGCCGGCCATCCCGCTGTGGTACTACCGCATCAACGGTGGCCACGGCAAGGGCGTCGACAACGTCGCGGTCGACTTCCACGGTGACCTGGAGCTCACCGGAGTCACCGTCAAGTAAGCGCCTGCGGGCCTCATCCCCACTCGGCCGTCACCCGCCGCCGTCGGACATCCGGCGGCGGCGGTGGTCCGGGGGCTGTCCGCACAGGACAGCCCCCGGACCCAGTTAACCCCTCACGGAGGCACCCATGGGGCGCTACGTCGCACGACGACTGCTCCAGATGATCCCGGTGTTCATCGGGTCAACCTTTTTGATCTTCGCCATGATGTTCGCGCTGCCCGGCGACCCCGTCAGAGCGCTCATGGGGGACCAGGCTTTCGACCCCGCCGTGGTCGAGGCCATTCGCCATGACCGCGGTCTCGACCTGCCACTGTGGCAGCAGTACCTGAAGTACCTCTTCGAGCTGGTTCAGGGCAACTTCGGCACGGAGATCGCGAGCCAGCGTCCCATCGCCGACATCATCGGGCAGGCGTTCCCGGTCACCATCCGGCTCACCCTGTTCGCGTTCACCTTCACGGTGGTCGTCGGTATCGCCCTCGGCATCATCGCGGGTCTGCGTCCCGAGTCGGTGCGGGACCGGGGCCTGCTGGCCCTCACCCTCGTTCTGATCTCGATGCCCTCCTTCGTGCTGGGCTACCTGATGCAGTACCTGTTCGCCTTCAAGTGGGGGATCACCACCCCGACCGTGCAGGACTCCGAGAGTTTCGGAGACCTCCTCCTGCCGGCGATCGTTCTCGGCTCACTCTCACTCGCGTACGTGGCGAGGCTGACCCGTACCTCGATGGCGGAGAACCTGCGTGCCGACTACATGCGCACGGCCGTCGCCAAGGGCCTGCCGCGTCGTCGGATCATCGGTGTCCACCTGATGCGCAACTCGCTCGTCCCGGTGGTCACCTTCCTCGGCACCGACATCGGCAACCTGATGACCGGTGCCATCGTCACCGAGGGCATCTTCAACGTGCAGGGCGTCGGTGACGCGATCTACGAGGCACTGTTCCGCCGCGAGGGGGCGACCGTCGTCGGTATCGCCTCGCTGATCGTCCTCGTCTACCTGCTCGCCAGCCTGCTCGTCGACCTGCTTTACGCGGTCCTGGACCCGAGGATCCGGTATGCCTGAGAAGACCGCAGCCCCCGCGGAGTCCACCGGGACCGACAAGGTCACCAGCACCGCTGCCGCTCCCGACACGGCGCTCGTCACCAGCGCGCCCAAGCCGGACAAGGCGCGCAGCCTGTGGTCCGACGCGTGGCACGACCTGCGCCGCAACCCGCTCTTCCTGATCTCGGCGGCGCTCATCCTGCTGCTCATCGTGATCTCGGCGTTCCCGAGCCTGTTCACCAGTGCCTCGCCGCGTGACGCCGACCTGGCGAACCACTACCTCGGCCAGCCGAACTGGAGCCACTTCTTCCAGCCCGACTGGTTCGGTTACGACGGTCAGGGCCGCTCCATCTACGCCCGTGTCGTCTACGGCGCCCGCGCCTCGATCATTGTCGGTGTCGGTGTCACCACCCTGGTGACGCTCCTCGGCACGCTCGTCGGCATGATCGCCGGCTACTTCGGCGGCTGGGTCGACACCCTCCTGTCGCGCCTCACCGACATCTTCATGGGCATCCCGTTCCTGCTGGGTGCGCTCGTCGTGCTCACCAGCTTCGAGAAGCGCGCCATCTGGGTCGTGATCCTCGCCCTGGTGTTCCTGGGATGGACGCAGATCGCCCGTGTCGCCCGCGGCTCGGTCATCACCATCAAGCAGGCGGACTACGTGGTGGCGGCCAAGGCGCTCGGCGCCTCGACCACCCGTATCCTCACCCGGCACGTCCTGCCCAACGCGCTCGCGCCGATCATCGTCGTCGCGACCATCGCGCTCGGTGGCTACATCGCCGCAGAGGCGACGCTGTCCTTCCTCGGTGTCGGCCTCGCCGAACCGACGGTGTCCTGGGGCGTCGACGTCTCCAGCGGACGTGAGCAGCTGCGCAACGCACCCCACGTGCTGATCATTCCGTCGGTGATGGTCTCGATCACGGTGCTCTCGTTCCTGATGTTCGGCGATGCGGTCCGCAACGCCCTCGACCCCAAGCTGCGCTGAGGAGGGCGTACGACGTGACCATCATCGATAAGACAGCAAGCGTCCCGGCGCCCCGCGAGGGCGGCGAGTACTCAGGTCCACTGCTCGAAGTGCGCGACCTGCACGTCGAGTTCCACACCCGCGACGGTGTGGCCAAGGCCGTCAACGGCGTGAACTACAGCGTCGACTCCGGCGAGACCCTGGCCGTCCTCGGCGAGTCCGGCTCCGGCAAGTCGGTCACCGCCCAGGCCATCATGGGCATCCTCGACATGCCGCCCGGCAAGATCCCGCAGGGACAGATCCTGTTCCGCGGCGAGGACATGCTCACCATGAGCAACGAGGAGCGGCGCAAGGTCCGCGGCCGGAAGATCGCGATGATTTTCCAGGACGCGCTCTCCTCGCTGAACCCGGTGCTCTCCGTGGGCTACCAGCTCGGCGAGATGTTCCGTGTGCATCAGGGCCTGTCCAAGAAGGACGCCAAGGCCAAGGCCGTCGAGCTGATGGACAAGGTCAAGATCCCGGCCGCCAAGGCCCGTGTCGGCGACTACCCGCACCAGTTCTCCGGCGGTATGCGCCAGCGCATCATGATCGCCATGGCCCTGGCCCTCGAGCCGGACCTGATCATCGCCGACGAGCCGACCACCGCGCTCGACGTGACGGTCCAGGCCCAGGTCATGGACCTGCTCGCGGAGCTGCAGCGCGAGTACAACATGGGTCTGATCCTGATCACCCACGACCTCGGCGTCGTCGCCGACGTCGCGGACAAGATCGCCGTGATGTACGCGGGCCGGATCGTCGAGACCGCGCCCGTGCACGAGCTGTACAAGCGGCCCGCCCACCCGTACACCAGGGGTCTGCTCGACTCGATCCCGCGCCTGGACCAGAAGGGCCAGGAGCTGTACGCCATCAAGGGCCTGCCGCCCAACCTGCTGAAGATCCCGAGTGGTTGCGCCTTCAACCCGCGCTGCCCCAAGGCGGACGACATCTGCCGTACGGAGATCCCGGCACTGGCCCCGGTGACCGAGCAGGACGGCAGCGAGCTGCCCGGCCGCGGCAGCGCGTGCCACTTCTGGAAGGAGACGATCCATGGCTGAGCTCAAGAAGACGAACGAGGCCGTGGACGCGACCCCCAACGTCACCGAGGTGGACGCGGTCGACGCCGCCACCGAGGAGGCCGCGGTCGCGGCGCTCGACGCGCCCGTCCACCGCGGTGAGCCGATCCTGCAGGTGCGCAACCTGGTCAAGCACTTCCCGCTGACCCAGGGCATCCTCTTCAAGCGCCAGGTCGGCGCGGTCAAGGCCGTGGACGGGGTCTCCTTCGACCTCTACCAGGGCGAGACGCTCGGCATCGTCGGCGAGTCCGGCTGTGGCAAGTCCACCGTCGCCAAGCTGCTGATGACGCTCGAGAAGGCGACCGCCGGCGAGGTCTTCTACAAGGGCCAGGACATCACCAAGTTGTCGGGGCGTGCCCTCAAGGCCGTCCGCCGCAACATCCAGATGGTGTTCCAGGACCCGTACACCTCGCTCAACCCGCGTATGACGGTCGGCGACATCATCGGTGAGCCCTTCGACATCCACCCCGAGGTGGCCCCCAAGGGCGACCGGCGCCGCAAGGTGCAGGAGCTGCTGGACGTCGTCGGTCTCAACCCGGAGTACATCCACCGCTACCCGCACCAGTTCTCGGGCGGTCAGCGTCAGCGCATCGGCATCGCCCGCGGTCTGGCGCTCAACCCCGAGATCATCATCTGCGACGAGCCGGTCTCGGCGCTGGACGTGTCGGTGCAGGCGCAGGTCGTCAACCTGATGGAGAAGCTGCAGGACGAGTTCAACCTCTCCTACGTCTTCATCGCCCACGACCTGTCGATCGTCCGGCACATCTCGGACCGGGTCGGCGTGATGTACCTCGGCAAGATGGCCGAGATCGGCACGGACGTGCAGATCTACGACCACCCGACGCACCCCTACACGCAGGCTCTGCTGTCCGCGGTCCCGGTCCCGGACCCGGAGGCGCGTGAGGGCCGCGAGCGGATCATCCTCACCGGGGACGTACCGTCGCCGGCCAACCCGCCGTCGGGCTGCCGCTTCCGCACCCGCTGCTGGAAGGCCGAGGAGAAGTGCGCGACCGAGGTTCCGCTGCTCGCGGTTCCCGAGCGCTTCAAGGGTGAGGACACCCCGGCGGCGCACGAGTCGGCGTGCCACTTCGCCGAGGAGAAGGACGTCGTCCACGCGGCGTAGTCCCCGTGCGTCACACACAGGGCGCCTGTCCCCGTCGGGGGCGGGCGCCCTGTGTCGTGGAAATGCGTTGCGCCGGGCGGCGCACGCACCGAAGGTGTCCGAATGGATTACGGACTGACCGACCGGGCCGGACGCCGCATCGCACTGTGCGCCGTCGGTGACGACAACTGGCGGGCCGTCGCGGACATCGCGCCCCGGGACGAGCAGCGCGGTTTCGTGGCGGCGCTCGCCGCCCGCTATCTGCTGCTGTCGATGCGGGAAGGCGTGTGGACCTCGCTCGGCGTACTGGCGGACGACACCGTCGTCGGCCATGTCATGTGGGCGTACGACGAGCAGGACGGAACCCACTGGATCGGCGGCGTGATCGTCGACGCCGACGAGCAGGGCAGGGGTGTGGGCCGGCAGGCCCTCACCACTCTGCTCCGACTGCTGTCCGAGCGACCGGACTGCCGGGAGATCCGTCTCTCCCACCACCCGCGGAACACCGGCGCGGCCAAGCTCTACGCCGCTCTCGGGTTCGAGCCGACGGGGGACCTCGAGGACGACGAGATCGTGGTCGGACTCACGGTCGGCCGGGCACCGGCGGCCTGAGGGGCGAAAATCCGTTGCGGTGGCGGGCCCGGGACGCGAACAGTGGTCGAATGCCACTCACCGTCCGGCCCGCGAAGCTCGCGGACGCACCCGCCGTATGCGCTCTGCTGAATGCCGTGGACATCGCGGAGATCGGCCACGCCGACACCGAGCTCCACACCGTCGAGACCGACCTGGCCCATCCGGAGATCGACCTCGCCCGGGACTCCTGGCTGGTGCACGACGACGGCGAGCTCGTGGCGTACGGGATCCTGTGGAGCGATTCCGGCAAGGGAGACATCGGCGTCGACCACTATGTCCTGCCGGACCGGCCCGACGCCGCCCTGCTGGTCCTGGGCCGGATCGAGGAGCGGGCCGCCGGCAAGGCGGCGGAGGGAGGCGCGGACCGGGCCGTGCTGCACCTGAACCTCACCGTCCGGCCCACCCTCGACACCGCGCTGCTCGACGGCAGGGGCTGGCGCACCGTCCGCCGCCACCACGTCATGACCCGCCCGCTGTCGCGGACGGCCGACCGGGTGCCCGCACCGCCCGCCGGCGTGACGCTGCGCGACTGCGTCGAAGAGGCCGACCACCGCATCGCCCACGCCCTGATGGAGGAGACGTTCGCCGGGCACTTCGACCACCACCCGCGGACCTACGAACAGTGGCTGGCCGACACCGGCCCCCGCGACCGGTCGCTCATGTGGATCGCCCACATGGACGGCGAGGGCGACGTGGCCGTCCTGCTGACCAGGGACGACAAGGAGACCATGGGCTGGGTCGGGAACCTCGGCGTCCGGCGGTCGGTGCGCGGCCGCGGTCTCGGCGGCCATCTGCTGCGCCATGCCTTCGGCACGTACGCGGCCCGTGGCCGGGACACCATCGGGCTGGCGGTGGACACCCGCAACGAGAGCCAGGCCCTGGCGCTCTACGAGGCGCACGGGATGAGCCCGCGCTACGCGATCGACACCTGGGAGCTCGTCCTGCCGGCGCACACCCCCGCCGACCGGGTGTCCTGAAAATGCGTTAGATCCTTTATGGAGTGATATTGGGCCCAAGTCGACTTGGGAACCAGGAGGCACTCCATGCGCAGAGCCCCCCACGCGAAGTGGTCCGCATGCGCGGTCGCCGTCGTCCTCGCGGCGGCGGCCTGCGGCGGCGGAGGCGACGACGGCGGCGGCGGTGGCGCCGACGGGATCGTGGGTTCCTCCTGGGGCGACCCGCAGAATCCGCTGGAGCCCGCCAACACCAACGAGGTGCAGGGCGGCAAGGTCCTCGACATGGTCTTCCGCGGGCTCAAGCGGTACGACCCCAAGACGGGCGAGGCCCAGAACATGGTGGCCGAGAAGATCGAGACCAAGGACTCCGTCAACTTCACCGTCACCATCAAGCCGGGCTGGAAGTTCAGCAACGGTGAGGCCGTCACCGCCAAGTCGTTCGTCGACGCCTGGAACTACGGCGCCCACCTGAAGAACAATCAGCGCAACGCCTACTTCTTCGGCTACATCGAGGGGTACGAGCAGGTCCACCCGGAGAAGGGACAACCGAGCGCGCAGACCCTGTCGGGCCTGAAGGTGGTCGACGACAGGACGTTCACCGTCAAGCTCTCCCAGAAGTTCTCCACCTGGCCCGACACCCTCGGCTACGCGGCGTTCGCCCCGCTGCCGCGCGCGTTCTTCGACGACCACGACGCCTGGCTCGCCAAGCCCGTCGGCAACGGCCCGTACACCGTCGAGTCGTACGCCAAGGGCTCCCAGATGTCACTGCGCCGCTGGGACGACTACCCGGGGCCCGACAAGGCCCAGAACGGCGGCATCGACCTCAAGGTCTACACCGACAACAACACCGCCTACACCGACCTGATCGCCGGCAACATCGACCTCGTCGACGACGTGCCCGCCTCCCAGCTCAAGAACGTGAAGGCCGACCTCGGCGACCGGTACATCAACAGCCCCGCCGGCATCATCCAGACCCTCGCGTTCCCGTTCTACGACAAGGCCTGGAACACCCCCGACGGGGCGAAGGTCCGCACCGGTCTGTCGATGGCGATCAACCGCAAGCAGATCACCGACACCATCTTCCAGCAGACCCGCACACCGGCCAAGGACTGGACCTCCCCGGTGCTCGGCGAGGAGGGCGGCTACGACCCGAGCCTCTGCGGCAAGGCCTGCGAGTACGACCCCGCGCAGGCGAAGAAGCTGATCGCGGAGGGCGGCGGCCTGCCCGGCGGGCGCATCACGATCACGTACAACGCGGACACCGGATCCCACAAGGAGTGGGTCGACGCCGTCTGCAACTCCATCAAGAACGCCCTCGGCGACGACAAGGCATGCGTCGGCCGCCCGGTCGGCACCTTCGCCGACTTCCGCAACCAGATCACCCAGTCCAAGATGTCCGGCCCCTTCCGGGCCGGCTGGCAGATGGACTACCCGCTGATCCAGAACTTCCTCCAGCCGCTCTACTACACCAACGCCTCGTCCAACGACGGCAAGTGGAGCAACAAGGAGTTCGACGCACTCGTCGACAAGGCGAACGCGGAGACCGACCCGGCCAAGGCCGTGGAGGCCTTCAAGGCGGCGGAGAAGGTTCTGCGGGACGAGATGGCCGCCATTCCGCTCTGGTACCAGAACGGCAGCGCAGGCTACTCGGAACGCGTCTCGAACGTGAAGCTCAACCCGTTCAGCGTCCCCGTCTACAACGAGATCAAGGTCAACTGACGGCAAAAGGCACCCGGCCCGGCGCGATCGCAGCGCCGGGCCGTCACCCTTCCCACGACCCCCGGAGCCCTTCATGGGACGTTATGTGATCCGGCGTCTGCTGCAGATGATCCCCGTCTTCTTCGGCGCCACTCTGCTGATCTTCCTCATGGTCAACGTGATGGGCGACCCCATCGCCGGCCTGTGCGGGGAGCGGCGGTGCGACCCGGCCACGGCAGCCCGGCTGCGCACGGAGTTCGGGCTCGACAAGCCCCTCTGGCAGCAGTACCTGACCTACATGGCCAACCTCTTCACCGGGGACTTCGGCACAGCCTTCAACGGACAGAAGGTCACCGAACTCATGGGGGTGGCCTTCCCGGTCACCATCAGGCTCACCCTGGTGGCCATCCTCTTCGAGATCGTCATCGGCATCGCACTCGGCGTCGTCACGGGTCTGCGCCGCGGCCGCCCCGTCGACACCGGCGTCCTGCTGGTCACCCTCGTCGTCATCTCGGTGCCGACGTTCGTCACCGGCCTGCTGCTCCAGCTGCTGCTCGGCTACAAGTGGGACGTCGTCGACCCGTCCGTGTCCACCGACGCCAGGTTCGACGAGCTGATCGTCCCCGGTCTGGTGCTCGCCTCGGTCTCGCTCGCCTACGTCACGCGTCTGACCCGCACCTCCATCGCGGAGAACAGCCGCGCCGACTACGTCCGCACGGCGAAGGCCAAGGGCCTGCCGCGAGGCCGGGTCATCCGCAAGCATCTGCTGCGCAACTCCCTGATCCCGGTGGTCACCTTCATCGGCACGGACATCGGCGCGCTCATGGGAGGCGCGATCGTCACCGAACGGATCTTCAACATCCACGGTGTCGGCTACCAGCTCTACCAGGGCATCGTGCGCCAGAACACGCAGACGGTCGTCGGCTTCGTCAGCGTCCTCGTCATCGTGTTCCTCGTGGCCAACCTGCTGGTGGACCTCCTGTACGCAGTCCTGGACCCGAGGATCCGCTATGCCTGAGCCGCGGCAGAACCCGCACTTCGACGATCCGGCGCACTCGGCCGTCGCCGCCACCGGTGCAGGCGGCGCGACCAACCTCGCCATGAGCGAGGGCGAGACCCTCGAACGTGGTCCATCAGCCGCCTCCGGCGGCCCCGAGGGCACCGGCCCCGCCGGCAAGCCGCGCAGCCTCTGGTCGGACGCCTGGCGCGACCTGCGGCGCAATCCGGTCTTCGTCGTCTCGGCCCTGGTCATCCTCTTCCTGATCGTCATCTCCCTCTGGCCGTCGCTGATCGCCTCCGGCAACCCGCAGTCGTGCGACCTCGCCAACGCGCAGGAGGGCTCCCAGCCCGGCCACCCCTTCGGCTTCAACGGGCAGGGCTGCGACGTCTACACCCGTACCGTCTACGGCGCACGGGCCTCCGTCGCCGTCGGAGTCTGCGCCACGCTCGGCGTGGCACTGCTCGGTTCCGTGCTCGGCGGGCTGGCCGGCTTCTTCGGCGGAGCGTGGGACGCCGTCCTGTCCCGGCTCACCGACGTCTTCTTCGGCATCCCCGTCATCCTCGGCGGGCTTGTCCTGCTGTCCGTGATCACCAGCAGCACCGTCTGGCCGGTCGTCGGCTTCATGGTGCTGCTGGGCTGGCCGCAGATCTCCCGTATCGCCCGCGGCTCCGTCATCACCGCCAAGCAGAACGACTACGTGCAGGCCGCCCGCGCCCTCGGCGCATCCAGCTCCCGGATGCTGCTGCGGCACATCGCACCCAACGCGATCGCCCCGGTGATCGTCGTGGCGACCATCGCGCTGGGCACCTACATCTCGCTGGAGGCGACGCTCTCCTTCCTGGGCGTCGGCCTCAAACCGCCGACCGTCTCCTGGGGCATCGACATCTCGTCGGCGTCCCCGTACGTCCGCAACGCCCCGCACATGCTGCTGTGGCCCGCCGGGGCACTGGCGGTCACGGTGCTCGCGTTCATCATGCTCGGCGACGCGGTGCGCGACGCCCTCGACCCCAAGCTGCGCTGACCCGACGCTGAGGAGCCGCCATGCCCGCCACCAGCCACGAGGCCGTGATGCCCGCGGAGCCGGACACGCCGGGCCGCCTGCTCGACGTACGCGGCCTGCATGTGGAGTTCCGCACCCGCGACGGTGTCGCCAAGGCGGTCAACGGCGTCGACTACACGGTCGACGCGGGCGAGACGCTCGCGGTGCTGGGCGAGTCGGGATCCGGCAAGTCGGTCACCGCGCAGGCGGTCATGGGCATTCTGGACATGCCGCCCGGCCGGATCACCGGCGGTGAGATCCTCTTCAAGGGCCAGGACCTGCTGAAGACGCGGGAGGACGAGCGGCGGAGGATCAGGGGCGCCGGAATGGCCATGATCTTCCAGGACGCCCTCTCGTCGCTGAACCCGGTGCTGAGCGTGGGCGACCAGCTCGGCGAAATGTTCACCGTCCACCGGGGGATGTCGCGCAAGGACGCGAAGGCCAGGGCGGTCGAGCTGATGGACCGGGTGCGCATCCCCGCCGCCAGGGAGCGCGTGGGCCAGTACCCGCACCAGTTCTCCGGCGGTATGCGCCAGCGCATCATGATCGCCATGGCTCTCTCGCTGGAGCCGGACCTGATCATCGCCGACGAGCCGACGACCGCGCTCGACGTGACCGTGCAGGCGCAGGTCATGGACCTGCTGGCCGAGCTCCAGCGCGAGCTGGACATGGGGCTGATCCTGATCACCCACGACCTCGGCGTCGTCGCCGACGTCGCGGACAAGATCGCCGTGATGTACGCCGGCCGGATCGTCGAGACCGCACCCGTCCACGACATCTACAAGGCACCCGCGCACCCGTACACCAAGGGCCTGCTGGAGTCGATCCCGCGCCTGGACCAGAAGGGGCAGGAGCTGTACGCGATCAAGGGCCTGCCGCCGAACCTGATGCACATCCCGCCCGGCTGCGCCTTCAACCCGCGCTGCCCGATGGCTCAGGACGTCTGCCGGACCGACATCCCGCCGCTGTACGAAGTGGACGAGGAGCGCCGCAGCGCCTGCCACTTCTGGGAGGCGGCACTCCATGGCTGAGGCGATCCTCGAGGTCCGCGACCTGTACAAGCACTACCCGCTCACGAGGGGCGTCCTCTTCAAGAAGCAGGTCGGCGCGGTCAGGGCCGTCGACGGCGTCGACGTCGACCTCTTCGCCGGCGAGACGCTCGGCATCGTCGGCGAGTCGGGCTGCGGCAAGTCCACACTCGCCAGGATGCTGGTCCACCTCGAGCGGCCCACGTCCGGCGCGATCCGGTACAAGGGCGAGGACATCACCAGGCTGTCGGGGCGTGCGCTGAAATCCGTCCGGCGCAACATCCAGATGGTGTTCCAGGACCCGTACACGTCCCTCAACCCGCGTATGACGGTCGGCGACATCATCGGCGAGCCGTACGAGATCCATCCGGAGGTGGCGCCCAAGGGGTCGCGCCGGCAGAGGGTGCAGGAGCTGCTGGACGTCGTCGGGCTCAATCCCGAGTACATCAACCGCTATCCGCACCAGTTCTCCGGCGGCCAGCGCCAACGCATCGGCATCGCACGGGGACTCGCCCTCCGGCCCGAGATCATCGTGGCCGACGAACCGGTGTCCGCCCTGGACGTGTCGGTACAGGCACAGGTCATCAACCTGCTGGACAGGCTGCGCCGCGAGTTCTCGCTCAGCTACGTGTTCATCGCCCACGACCTGTCGATCGTCCGGCACATCTCCGACCGGGTCGGCGTCATGTACCTCGGGCGGATCGTGGAGACCGGGAAGGACGCCGAGATCTACGACCACCCCACCCACCCCTACACGCAGGCGCTCCTGTCCGCCGTCCCCGTGCCCGACCCCGCGGCGCGTGAGCACAGGGAGAGGATCATCCTCACGGGGGACGTGCCGTCGCCGACGAACATCCCCTCCGGCTGCCGGTTCCGCACCCGCTGCTGGATGGCGCAGGAACGCTGTGCGCTGGAGGTTCCGCTGCTGGCCGTGCCGCCGCATCTGCGGGGCGCCGAAGGACCTGTGCAACACCCGTCGGCCTGCCACTTCGCGGAGGAGAGGCATGTGGTGCCGAGCGGACCGGCCTCCGGCGGCGGCAGCACCAAGGCGTTGTGAGCCGCGGTCAGTTCCGTTGACACGTACGCAACTCGGGCGTCGCCGCTCCGATATGCGGACGCCGCACTCTGGGGAACGTACGGCCGTGCGGGTGCCGTAGACCGGCCGGGACCGCGGAGAGCGGGCCCGGCCGGTCCTCCCGTACCGCCGCGCATGTTGTCCGGAACTGTCCGATCGCCGCCTTGTTCGAGCAGGGCCCGCCACTGCACGATCGTCGATGTGAGTCTTACGCGGGGGGCCAGGATCACAGGAGCGGCGCTGTGCGGTGTGCTGGCGCTGATCACCGGGGCGTGGATCGTCCGGGACATCTCGGCGGCCGACGGGCTGGCCGGCTTCTGGCGGCACTGGGCGTCGGGATCGCGCCAGGGATTCACCATGCCGACGCAGGTCACCTCACCTTTCGACGGAGCGCTGTTCGCGGTGTACGCGGGCACGGCGGTCGCCGTGCTGCGCTCGTCGGTCCCGGCCTCCGCGCTGCTGGCGGCGGCGGTGTTCACGCTCGCCGTCCGGCTGCCCAGCCTGTGGGTCCTCACCGGTTCCTGGGCGTACCTCCAGCCCACCGACTCGATGCGCACGCGAGCTCTGCTGAGCACGTTCGCCGTGCTCGGTCTGGCCGTCGGACTCGGGATCACCGCCGTGGCGGGCAGGCGCCCGCCGGAGGCGACCGGTCAGCCCCGCGGGCCGCGGGCCGCCCCGCGCAGCCCGGTGCCCACCAGGCCGACCGTACTCGTCGCCTGGCTGGCCGGGCCGCTCCTGCTGCTGGACGCGGCCGTCACCGCCGTGTGGCAGATCCACTTCGCCTACCAGGTCGGGCCGGAGCTCTACCTCGAGAGCGTGACGGGCGGCGAGCGGATCGCGCAGCGGCTCCTCGCGCCGCCGCCGGGCTGGCTGGCGGCCACTGTCGTGGTCCTCGGGACGGCGGCCGGTGTCGGCCTGCTCGCCAGGGCGGTGTTCTCGCGTCCGCTGGGCGCCGTGCTGGCGGTGAACGTCCTCGCGTCCGGGGCCGTGGGGCTCGACTTCGCCGTCCGGACGCGCGTCCTGGAGAACTTCACAGAGGTACCGCTGGAATACCGGTTCGTCGTCGCGACCTCGTTCCTCGAGCTGATCGCCGGACCGGTACTGATCGTGCTTCTGACGCGGCGCGGCGAGAGCAGGCCGGGGGACGACCCCTGGCCGGACGGGAACCGGCCACCTCCGGGTCACGGCTCTCCGCAGCCCGCGTACGGCTACGGCTACCCGCCTGCCCGCCCCGGCTACGGCTACCCACCGCCGGGGCCGAGGCAGCCGGGCACACCGCCGGGCCCACCGCCGGCCGGTGGCTTCGGCCCGCCGCCACCGTCGTCACCGCCGCCCAACTGGTGACAGTCCCGAGTCGTCGGCCTGGTCGTCACCCAGGACCGAGTCAACTCCTCAGCCGAGGCAGAGGGAGCGTCTGAGGAAGCCGACCTGGAGCAGCAGCAGGTTCTCCGCGATCTGTTCCTGCGGCGTCATGTGGGTCACGCCGGTGAGCGGCAGCACCTCGTGCGGACGGCCCGCGGCGAGCAGCGCGGAGGACAGCCGCAGGGTGTGGGCCATCACCACGTTGTCGTCCGCGAGACCGTGGACGATCATCAGCGGCCGTGCCGGTCCCTCCACGGCCGTCAACCCGGCCTCGCCGACCAGCGAGTTCGCCGCGTAGGCCTCGGGGCGCGTACCCGGATCGCCCAGATAGCGCTCCGTGTAGTGGGTGTCGTAGAGGCTCCAGTCGGTCACCGGGGCGCCCGCCACCGCGGCGTGGAAGACGTCCGGACGGCGCAGCACCGCCATGGCCGCCAGATAACCCCCGTACGACCAGCCGCGGATGGCCACCCGCCCCAGATCGAGCGGGAGGGATCCGGCCAACGAGTGAAGCGCCTCGATCTGGTCGTCCAGCGTCGGAGTGAAGTCGCCCGCGATCGCCTTCTCCCAGCCGGGGGAGCGACCGGGTGTGCCCCGCCCGTCCGCGACGACCACGGCGAACCCCTGGTCGGCGAACCACTGCGAGGTCAGGTACGGATTGTGCGCGGCGAACACCCGTTGACCGTGCGGCCCTCCGTAGGGGTCCATCAGCACCGGCAGCGGGCCGTCCGACTCGCGGTGGTCCGACGGCATGAGCACCGCGCACGGAATGCGCCGCCCGCCCGCCTCCCGCAACGCCGGCCGGGCGCGCAGCACCGGCTGCTCGGCGTGCGACGCGACCACCGCGATCTGCTTGCCGTCCCTGAGCACCCGCACCGAGGTACCGCTCACGTCCGTACGTGCCGAGGCCAGGACGGTCACCCCGCCCGTCCGGACCGCCGAATGCACGCCGGGACCCTCGGAGACGCGCTCGACGCCCAGTTCGTTCACCCGGTACACGTGGATCTCACCGGTCTCCGGCTCGGCGGCCTCCTCGCCTGCCGCCGCCGAGACCAGCACATCGCTCTCGCCGATGTCCAGGACCGCGCGCAACTGCAACTGGGCGCCGGTCAGTACCCGGTCGCCGACCGCGAGCACCCGCGCCCCGCCCTCGTCCGCGATCCGGACCAGCCGGCCACCGCCGAAGCCCTGCGCGTGCGACGACTCCGGGGCCCAGGCAGGGACGCCCGGGAACAGTTCCAGCCATGCCGCGTCCTCGTCGACGTGCACGGTCCGGGTCGTACCCGAATCCGGATCCGCGGCGAGGTGGAGCTGCGTCCGCTGGTCCCGCGACTGCACGAGCAGCAACGGGGCTCCCGCGGCCGACCAGTGGACGCGTGCCAGGTACGGATAGCGCTTCCGGTCCCAGCTCACCTCGGTGCGGCGGCCGTCCAGGGTGACGAAGAACAGACTCACATCGGCGTTGGGCGTGCCCGCCGCCGGGTACGCGACCTGCGAGGGCTCACGGTCCGGATGCGCCGGGTCCGGGATCCACCACCGGCGCACCTCCCGCTCGTCGGCACGGGCGACGAGCAGCCGGTCCGAGTCCGGTGCCCACCAGAACCCCCGCGAGCGGCCCATCTCCTCGGCGGCGATGAACTCGGCGACACCGTAGGCGGTGTGCTCGTCCTCCGGCTCGGCCAGCGCACGGTCCCCCTCGCCCTCCGCGCCCGTCACCCGCAGCGCGCCGCCCGCGACGTAGGCGACGAGCCGGCCGTCGGGGGACGGCCGGGGGTCCAGTACCGGCCCCGGCGTGGGGAGTTCGCGTGCGGTGCCGGCCCGCAGCTCGGCGGTGAACAGCCGTCCGGACAGCGTGAAGGCGGCCAACTCGACCGCCCGGTCGACGGCGTAACCGACGATTCCGGCCGATCCCTCCCTGCTGCGCTCGCGCCGGGCCCGCTCCTCGGCGGACAGCCGTTCCGCCGAGCCGCCCAGCAACTCCCGCGGATCGGCGGCCGGCCGCTCCAGCGGTCCGCCCTGCCCCTCGAGGTCGAGGACCCACAGCAGTCCCGACCGGTCGGTGCCGGAGGCGGAACGCAGGAAGACCACGCGCGAACCGTCCGGCGACACGGTGAAGGCGCGGGGGGCGCCCAGCGTGAAGCGCTGGGTCCGCGCGGACTGACGCGGGAAGGAGAGCGGCGGCGTCGACGTCATGGGTCCGAACCTTAGGGGGTGTGCGCCCCCATGTGCTGCCGTGCACCGACCGATGCCCACGCACGGAAAGTTATGATCCGTAGCGCAAGGTGGGTATGAACCTCCTGGCACATGCAACTGGCCCGTCCCGACCGAATATCTGTGGAGGTGAACCGCCGTGGCACTCTCGATTTCGGCGGTGGTGCTGCTGGCGATCGTCGTCTTCCTGCTGATCCGGAAAGCCGGGCTGAAGGGCGGACATGCGGCGGTCTGTATGTTGCTCGGGTTCTACCTCGCCAGTTCCTCGATCGCGCCGACCATCAGCGAGCTGACGACGAACGTCGCCGGGATGATCGGGGGCATCAAGTTCTGACCGGACACCGTCCCGCCGCCCGCCCCTGCCCGTTCTAGGGTGTGCTGTATGAAGGATCTTCCCGCCCGTCGTCTGCTCCTGGTGCATGCCCATCCGGACGACGAGTCGATCAACAACGGCGCCACGATGGCCCTGTACGCGGCCGCCGGCGCCCAGGTCACCCTGGTGACCTGCACCCTCGGCGAGGAGGGGGAGGTCATTCCGGATGATCTCGCCCATCTCGCGCCGGACCGGGAGGACCGGCTGGGTCCCCACCGTGTCGGGGAACTGGCCGCCGCGATGAAGGAGCTGGGCGTCACCGACCACCGCTTCCTCGGTGGTCAGGGCCGCTACCGGGACTCCGGGATGATGGGGCTCGAACAGAACCACCGGGAGGGTGCGTTCTGGAGCGCGGACGTCGACGAGGCGGCCGCTCACCTGGTCGAGATCATCCGTTCGGTGCGTCCGCAGGTGATGGTGACCTACGACCCCGAGGGCGGATACGGCCACCCGGACCACATCCAGACGCACCGCGTGGCCATGCGTGCCGCCGAGCTGGCCGCCGAGCCCGCCTTCCGGCGGGACCTCGGGGTGCCGCACGAGATCGCGAAGATCTACTGGAACCGTGTTCCGCGGTCCGTGGCGGAGGAGGGCTTCGCCCGGCTGCGTGCCACGGGCGCGGACTTTCCCGGTGTCGCCGACATCGGTGACATCCCCGGCGTGGTGGACGACTCCGACATCACCGCCGAGATCGATGGCAGCGCGTACGCGGAGCACAAGGCGGCCGCCATGCGGGCGCACGCCACGCAAATCGCCGTGGACGGGCCTTTCTTCGCCCTCTCCAACGATCTGGGACAACCCCTGTTCACCACCGAGTACTACCAGTTGGTCGCGGGCAGGTCCGGGGCCGGGTCCGGCGAGCGGGAGTACGACCTTTTCGCGGGAGTTTCGCGATGAGCGGCGGCGGCAGGGACGGCGGCGGGAAGGGCGGCGCCGAACCGGGCGCGACGGACTCCTGGCTCACCCGGTCTCCGAAGCCCCCGAGGCCCGGCCGGATCGCCGCGTACCTCGCTCTGGCGGTTCTCGGAGCGGTCGTCGGCGCGGCGGGCTCGCTCGTCCAAGCGGCCTGGTTCCCGGGCGGGTTGGCGCTGGCGCTGCTTGCCTCCGCCGGCCTGTTCCTCGGCTCGCTGCGGGCGACGTCCACTCAGCTCGGAGTGGCCTCGTCCGCGGTGGGCTGGCTCATGGCGATCGTCCTTCTGAGCACCGGACGTCCCGAGGGCGACGCCATGTTCGGGGCGGGGATCGGACCGCTCGTCTTCATGCTCGGTGGCATGGCGATCGCTGTGATGTGTGCCACCATGTCGCGGTTGCCGCAACCCGGCGGCGAGCCGGGCCGACTTGGCGGATAGACACCGACAGGACCCCAGCAAGCAGCCGGTGGGACCGGCCCCCTATGGTGGGTCGCCCCACGGAGTGGGAAGCCGTCGAACTGACCATGCCCGTACGGTCGGCCGAACGCCGCTTCCCGCAGTCCCGGGGTGTCCGTCGGCGGTGGCCAGTATGGTGGTGCGCGCCGCCGAGCCGCCCGCAGCAGTAGCTATCCAGTAAGAACGGGCGGCGAAGCCAACCGGGAGAACCTGCTTTGAGTCGTGAAACTGACAGTTCGTCCTCCGGCCCCCAGGGGCGCGGTGGAGCCGCGTATCCCTCCGGGACACCGCCGTACGGATCGCGCCAGTATCCGTCGCTGCACCCGCAGGACGCTCCGGACGATGCCGCGGGAGCGGCCCCCGAGCAGCAGCCGGAAGAGAAGAAGACCGAGACGACGCTGACGACGCGCATCCGGATCAACATCCCGGGTTCGCGGCCGATTCCGCCGGTCGTGATGCGTACGCCGATGAGCGACGTCGACAGCCGACCGGATTCCGGCTCCGGCTCGAGCGGCCCCGGCACCTCCGGAGCGCCCGGCGGCGCAGCAGCCGCGGAGCGGGATGGCGAGCGTACGGGCAGCACGCCGCGCCCCGGAGCGCCGCAGGAGACGGGGTCGGCCCCGCAGGGCGACGACAAGCCCCCCGCCAGCGACTGGTTCGCGCCGCGGAAGCCGTCCGCGGGCCCGCCGCCCGCCGGGTCGACCCCCGCACACGGCACGGGTGCGCCCACCGGCACCGGCCCGGCTCAGGGAGGTCCCGGCCCCACGGCCCCGAACCCGAGCGGTCTGGCGGCCCTCGCGGAGCAGGCCGCCCCGTCCCGCCCCGCGGGCCCACGCCCCGGAGCTCCCGGCAACGGTCCCGGTCAGGGCAGCGGCCCGGGTCAGGGCAACGGTCCGGGTCAGGGCAGCGGCCCGGGTCAGGGCAACGGGTTCGCCCCGGGGCGCAACACGCCCCCGCAGGGCTTCCGTCCCCCCGGCGCACCGGACCGCAACGCCGGCCCTGCCGGCCCGACGGCCGGCCCGGCCACCGGCAGCATGCCGCTCGGGCCGCGCCCCGGCGCTCCGGCACCGGGCACGGGCGCGCCCGGACCCTGGATGTCCGACGACACGGCCGTGCTCACCCCGCAGAAGCCCGCACCCGACGGCGGCGCCGGTCGGGGCCATGTCTCCGGTGACACGCTGACCAGCGGCATCCCGGTGGTTCCCGGCGCGCACCGCTCGCCGTTCCCGCCGCTCGGCGGACCGGACACCGGTCCCGGCACCGGACCGAATCCGATCCTGACCCAGCCCGGGCCGCCGGTGCGGACGCCGATCCACGAAGGCGACTTCTCCGTACCGGAATTCCCGGCCGGCCCCGGCGGCGCCGGAGGCCCCGTCACGCCGGACGCCGAGTCCAGGCCCGCGCCCCGCCCCGCACCGGCGCCCGCACCTGCCAGGAAGGGCCGCTCCAAGTTGGTGCTGGCCGGCGTCGGCGTGGTCGGTCTGCTCGGCATCGCGTACGGAGCCGGACTGCTGCTCAACCACTCCGACGTGCCCAAGAGCACCACGGTCCTCGGCGTCGACATCGGCGGCGGCACGAAGGAGGCGGCCGTCAACAAGCTCGAGGCCGCGTTCGGCGAGCGCGCCAAGGCGCCGCTGCAGCTCTCCGTGGGCGGCAAGAAGACCGAGCTCGCCCCGGACAAGGCCGGACTGTCCCTGGACAGCCAGGCCACCGTCAGAGGCGCGGCGGGCAGCGACTACAACCCGGTCTCCGTCATCGGCTCCCTGTTCGGCGGTGAGCGCGTCGCCCAGCCGGTGATCCTCGTCGACGAGGAGAAGCTGAGCGTCGCCCTCGCGGACCTGGCGGGCACCGCCGGGTCCTCCAACGACGGGACGATCCGGTTCGAGCCGGGCAAGGCCGTCGCGGTGCCCGGCAAGCCGGGCCAGTCGCTGGACGTCGGCCGATCGATGATCTCGGTCAAGGACGCGTACCGCGCCCAGGTGCAGACCGGTAAGCCGGACGTGGTGGAACTGCCGGTGGCCACTCGCCAGCCGACCATCACACAGGCCGAGCTCGACCGGGCGATGAAGGAGTTCGCGGAGCCCGCGATGTCCGGCCTGGTCACGATCAAGGCGGGCGGCAAGTCGATCCAGTTCGGACCGACCAAGTCACTGCCGAAGATCCTCTCGATGAAGGCGATCGACGGCAGGCTGGTCGAGGTCTACGACAAGCAGGCCATCGAGACCCTGCTCGAGGGCGTCTTCGACGGTGTCATGATCACCAAGGGCGACGGCAAGAAGCACGAGGTCTCCGCGGACGACGTGGCCCAGGCGATGGGCCCGGCCCTGCGCGGCAAGACCCCCGCGGAACGCACGGCGGTCATCGAACTCGACCCGAGCTGAGCGGCCTCCACGGAACTCTGCTGTCGACGGAGCCCCTCGCCCGAAAACGGGTGGAGGGGCTCCGTCGCGGAGCGCACGCCTGCGAGATCGGCGGCCGCTGGCCGGCACGAGAGACCCGGCGGCACCGGGCCGCGTTACTCGCGCTGCGTATCGGGTTAGTTACTCAATTTCAACTTACTGTGATCGATCTGAGTAAGTTGAAGGCGAGTCCCGAGCATGGTGAACGGACACCGTTCGACTTTGAGACCTGGCTGCGCGCGCGAACGGGCGACATGCGGCCCTGGCCCTGGTGCAGGGCGTCACGCCCCTCCCCGGAGCGCGGAACGGGCCGCGGCCACGCCCAGTACGACAGTGAGCGCGGCCCCTGGTGCGACGTTTGCCGCGCTCGTCCCCGCCCGCTCCCGGCGGCAGTCCCGGCACAGCTCCTCGTCTCCGACGGGCTCGAACAGCAGCGGCTGGGTGTGCCCGTCTCCCGCGCACTCGCGCATACGGGAGACGCGGGGCGGCTCGGGCGGGGCAGGCGGCGGGGGCGCGTCACGCAGAAGGTGGCGCAGCAGGCCGCCGGGGCGGTGGATCGGCTGGGCGGGGCCGGGCAGACCGTGCCGGACGGCCTCCCGTACGCCGTCGGCCGTGTGGCCGAGCCGCAGCCACTGTGCGGCGAGAGCGGCGAGCTCGGGAAGCATGCCGCGTGGGACGTGGAGCCGGGGGTCCAGCGCCCGCAAGGCACCCACCAGCCGGCGGGCCGCGGCCGTGGACGGGTCCGGTTCGGGCGCCGTCGCCGCGGGAGGGTTGGAGGTCTTCTCTTCTCGTTCTTCGTCTGGATGACGACCGACGGACCGGGGAGCCGGTTCACCGACGGCCGGATTCGCGGGGGTCGGTGCCGGGTTCCGGAGTGAGGTGACCTCGTCGGCGGTCAGGGGCACGTTCGAGACGAGTTGCCGGGTGCGCCAGAGACCGCCGCGCCCCTGCTCCTTCCATTCGTGGAAGAAGCCCTCCTGCTTGAGCTGCTTCTTCGCCCGCTGGAAGGCCACCGGCTTGATCCCGGCGCGGGCGGCGGTGGCCGACAGGGACTCGTGCCGGTCGGCGGGGAGGGAGAGCTGCCAGCTCAGGAGCCGTACGGCGTCGGAGCCGAGGCGGGGGTGGCGCAGGATGTCGTTCGGGATCTGCGAGAAGAAACGCGCAGGCGGGATAGCATGACGAAGCATTTCCGGTGCTCCCTATAAGCACTTGGGATGTAGGCCCTCGGCGCCGGCTGCAACCGGTGACGGGGGCCGTCTTGCGCTCACCGTACATCAAGTTCTGCATACGCACGGTCACTTCATGTGATTGCAGCGGGGGCAGCGGCAGGGCGGCCACCGCATCCCCGAATCGACCGGCACGACACCGCGCCGGGGTCGGTGGACGACCCTCCGCTCCCACGTCCGCCCGCCGTCGCGCGAGACGCGCACGGTCATCACCACCGGCCTCCGTACCGGGCCTGCTTCCGCTGAAGCCACTCCCTGACCTGCACGGCCTCCGCGTCCGAGGCGGTACGGAGGTCGGCGGCCCGGATGGTGGCGACGAAGTACACAAACCTGACGCGTCTGTGTTCGCCGTCCACACCGATGACCTTCCCCGGCCCGTAGACGTCCGTCCCCGTGTGGGCGACGAAAGCGCCGATGTTGTGGGTTGTGCCCATAATTCTGTCGATCTCCTAGCTCTGTGTGCTGAACCGCTCACAGCGTGGCCCGGCCGCGACTACGCTCGGTAGGTGTCCGGGCGTGACAACGCGGATGGCACGAGGGGGCGTTGGCGGATGGCGATCGAGGACAACCCGCATTCGCGGACCAAGTACGGCGAGGAGCTGAAGCGCAGACGTGAGGCGGTCGGCCTCACACAGGAGGAGCTGAGCGAACGCGCTGTCATGTCCCGCACCCACATCGCCCACATCGAGGCCGGCCGCCGCCGCCCGGACGAGTCCGACGCGCGCCGGCTGGACCAGGCGCTGGGCGCGGGTGGCTTCTTCGTACGCTTCCTGCCGGCCTTGGACGGCAAGGCGGTGGCGGAACACTTCGCGGAGGCCATGGAGTTCGAGCAACAGGCATCGGTGATTCGGGAGTACGCCAACGCCCTGGTTCCCGGCTTCCTCCAAACCGAGTCGTACGCCCGCGAGGTGCTCGGCTCGGGCCATCCGCCGAAGAGTGTTGAGGAAAGTGACAGGCTGTTGGTCACGCGTCTGGAACGGGCCCGCATCCTCGACAACTTCGACTCACCAGTGGTGTGGACGCTGTTCGGCGAGGCGGTCCTGCGTCAGGTCATCGGAAGCCCGGCTGTGATGTGCGAACAGCTTCGTCACATCGTTGCCCTGGCGGAGAAGAGACGCATCCGCGTGCACGTCCTTCCGTTCGGCGCCGGCGCCCACGCTGCGCTGGAAGGTCCGGTCAAGCTCATGTGGTTCGACGACATGCCGCCCATCGCGTATGTGGAGGGCTTGAAGACAGGACGGGTCTGGGAGATTCCGTCCGTGGTGCGGCAATGCCAAGAGGTCTACGATCACGCGCAGGGCGACGCGCTGTCGCACCGCAAGTCCCTGGCACTGATCAGGTCCGTCGCGGAGGATTACGAGCATGAAGCGCAGTGACCACACACCGTCCTGGCGCAAGTCCAGCCACAGCGGCGGCAACAGCGGCGAATGCCTCGAGGTCGACGCCGCGCACCCGTCCGCCGTGCCGGTCCGCGACAGCAAGCGCCCCACCGGCCCGGTGGTGCCCTTCGCCCCGACCGCCTGGGCCTCCTTCGCCGCCGCCGTCCGTACGGGCGGTCTCGGCTGACGGCAGGGGCGCGCTCGTCGCCGGAAACCCTTGGCTGGTCGGCCGAGCCCGGCGGTATCGTCCGGCCGCATGACCAACAGCCCTGCCACCACGACCCTCTGGCGCCCCACCGGCCCCGTCGAGCTCGATCTCGTACGGGAGTCGGGGTGGCGGGCCTGGCCGCCCAGGTTGCCTGAGCAGCCGATCTTCTACCCCGTGCTCAACGAGGACTACGCGGTCCAGATCGCACGCGACTGGAACGTCAAGCACGACGGCGCGGGCTTCGTCACCCGGTTCGAGGTCGACTCGGAGTTCGTCGCCCGCTATCCCGTCCAGCAGGCCGGCGGCAGGACCATCCTCGAGCTGTGGGTGCCCGCAGAGGAACTGGACGAGTTCAACGCTCACATCGTTGGTGAGATCCAGGTCGTGCACGAGTTCCGCTGAACGGGGTGGGATGAGCCCCGGTCAAGAAGCTGCTCGGCGGGCGACGAGCCCGAGTCGGGGCTGCCCTGCGACAGCTACTGCTTTGCAATCGATCAGATCGGTTCGGGGTGCGATCTCTTACACCGTCGTCGTTTCCGAGGTCAACGTAGGTACTGCCTTGGCCGACTGATCCTGCCGGGCCTTTGTGCAGCGCGCGAGGCCCGGCCGCTTTCCTTATGAGGCCTCATGCGTTTCTCCACCTCTCTCCGCACACACCCTGCTGTGCCGGCCACGCCCTTCATCGGCCTCTTCTTCGCCTTCGTCTTCCTCACGAGCACCCGACGCATCGAGCACCTCATCGTCCTGCCGTGGGCAGCGCAGGCGGCGTCGTACGCGGTGCATGCCCCCGTCCCGATGGCCGCCGCGGCTGCGGCGGGGCTGAGTGCCGTGGAGGCGACCCGTCTCAAGGCTCTGGGTACCTGGGACCTGGGTTCCGTCCAGCCCATGTGGCGCATCGCGGCGCGGCCCGTTCTCATCACCGTGGTGTCCCTGTCGGTGCTGACCGCTGGAGTCATGGCGGGTGGGCTGTGGGTGGTCGGAGTCTTTCCCGATCTGTACGCACTGCACCTCATGGGCATTGTGGTGGTCCTGCTCACCGCCCATGCCGTCATCGGATTCGTCGTCGGCCTCCGACTTCACGCGTTGTACTCCGCACCGCTCGTATCGGTGGCCGTCTTCGTGGGTATCAGTTTTCCGCTGGGTACGGACAGCTTCTGGGCGCATCACGTCACCGGGTCGATCTCCTGGGTGGGGTTCGGCGAGGCCTACTCGCCCGCCATGACAGCAGCCGCGATTCTGCCCACGGTTTGTCTGGCCCTTGCCTGCGCCGTGCTGGCAGGTCCCCACCGCGACCGTGTTCGCTCCGCCGCCCTGTCTCTCGTCCTCGCGGTCGGCGGCCTTTTCGCCGCTTACGGCATCACCATGGACTGGCGTTCCGTTCCTCCGACCACCAAGGGGCTGGCCCCGGTCGCCTGCGAGGGGACCATGCCCAAGGTCTGTCTGCCGGAGGTCGGTTCCGAGCACATCGGTGAGGTTCAGGTCGAACTCGCACAGATGACGGCCCGGTTGGAAGACAAGGGCATCATCGCCCGGAAACCTCACCGTATTACCGATATCGCCGTTGCGGATGTTCGGCAGATCGACACCGGCGGAGAGGGTTGGACACTCGCCCTCGGGCCGGGCAATGCGGATCAGGCCCTCCGGGAGAACATCGCCATCTCCGTGGTCGGCATGCCCTGCGAGAATCCGAACTGGAACGTACTGCACTACAACACCCTCTGGGCGGCCCAGGCCATAGGGGTCGATGGCCATTACATGGCATGGCTCTCCCGGGAGACCCAAGGGTTCAGCCAAGGCCAGACCAGGGAGCAACTGCTGTCCGAGACAGCCAGAGTGAGCAAGCTGCCCCTGCCGGAGCAGAAGGCTTGGTACGCCCAGCAGCTCCGGGCCGCATGCCAGGCGGGTCGCTGAGCATGATCTGGTGGCTACGTCAGCGGGGCGCCCTCGAGTTGCTGCCTGGCGCTCTGCTCGCGTTCGTCCTGGGTGTCAGCCTGACCGGTGGTGTGGAAGTCGTCTTCCCCTCGTTCTTGGGGCAGTACGCGACGGTGACGGAACTCAGCAACTTCGTCACTCTCATTCCGAGTGTCTGCTTGATCGCATGCCTCGAACGGCGGATGCCTTCGGTGGAACGCTCCGCCATCCGCCGAATCGACGCGCGAGACATCATCCTTGTGTCAGGTTTCGCGCTCCTTGTGACAGCAGTGGCCGCGGGAATGTCGCTGCTGGGATCGGATGCCCCAGCGGTGGCCGCGCGGAACAACCTGCTCTTCTGCGGACTCGCCCTGGGCGCCTGGCCACTGATGGGCCACCGCGCGCCCCTGCTCCCCGTCTTCTGGATGATCCAGGCCATGTTTCTCGGCGGCCGGAGCCGCGACGACCCCTACCCCTGGGTGATCGTCACCGAGGCGGCGCACGTCACCCACGCCACCGTGGGGGCCGCCGCCGTATTCCTGGCCGGGCTCCTCTCCCTCCTCTGCTTCGCACCTAGGACCGACCGATGACCGTGCTGCTCAACCGCGTCACCTTCCGCTACCGGCGCTGGGAACGCCCCGTTCTCGCCGGCTTCGACTACGAAGTCCCGGGCGAAGGTCTGACGATCCTGCTCGGCCCCAACGGAGCGGGCAAGTCGACCACGATGGCCCTCCTGGCCGGCACGGTGGCACCCCGCGCGGGCCGAGTCCTGCTCAAGGGCTCGGATCTCACCTCCGCCAGCCGCGAATACCGCCGCCACGTGGCCTGGCTGCCCCAGCGGGTGCCGACGTCACGGCAGCTGACCGCCCGCGAATACGTGGCATACGTGGCCTGGCTCAAGAGGGAGAACCGCACCAGAGCCTGGGAGCGCGCTGGGTCCGTCCTCGATCAGGTGGGCCTCGCCGAACAGAGCGGTAAGAAGACGGCCAAGCTCTCCGGAGGCCAGCTGCGCCGTGTGGGCATCGCCTGCGCCCTCGCCCACGACGCGCGGGTGATCCTCCTCGACGAGCCCACGGCCGGCCTCGACCCCCACCAGCGCACGGTGTTCCGAGACGTCGTGCGGGAGGTCGCGGCCCGGATCCCGGTGCTGATGTCCACCCACGACATAGCCGACCTGGCCGACGAGGCGAACACCGTCTCCCTCATGGACCGTGGCCGCATCCTGCACCACGGCGGAACCCGGAGCTTCCTGGACCACGCACACCCCGACGCCGCTCCGGCACGTCGGGCCGAGTCCGCGTACTCCGTCCTCATGGGCCTCGAAGGCAGTGGTTGATCAGTCCGCTCGGAGCGTCAGTTGAGGTGGGCGCGGGCCGCGAGGGCGTGGCCGCGGATCTCTTCGGCCGTCGTCGGTTCGACCGCACCCACGACCTCCGCGTACGCCTCCATCTCCGCCGCTCCGGTCAGGTAGTCGCCCCGCTGTACGAGGAGCTGTGCGCGCTCGTAGCGGAGGCGTGCGGGGTGGGAGGGGAAGAGGAGCAGGAGGTCGAGCGCCCAGAGGGCGACGGCGGAGTGTTCCGGGCGCAGGGCCGCCCAGGCGCGGATGTTGCCGAGGACGCGCGAGACGACGGCGAGCGGGTCGGCCGGGGTGAGCATCGACGGGCTGAGGGAGGCGCCCGTCGTGCTGGTGACGAGGAGTTCGGTGTCCGTGCCGGACAGGACGCGGCCGGCCGCGAAGGGGTCGGCCAGGACCTGTTCCTCCGGGTCGCCGAAGCCGACCACGAAGTGACCCGGCAGGGCCACCCCGTACACGTGCCAGCCGGCCCGCCGGGCGACCTCCGTCCAGACGACGGAGAGCAGGATCGGCAGGCCGCGCCGGCGGCGCAGCACCTCGTGGAGCAGGGAGGACTCCAGGCGCCTGTAGTCACCGGCGGTGCCGTGGAAACCCTCCCGGCCGCCCAGCAGGTCGGCGAGAGCGGCCGCCCGGGCGTGCGGGCCGCGCGGGCGGTACGGGAGCATCCCGGCGAGGCGGTCGAGTTCGATCTGGGCCTCGTCCATGCCGGTCTCGTCCAGTGACGGGTCCGCCTCCGCGCCGATCAGCAGGCACAGCAGGGCCAGGTCGGGACGTTCCGAGCGGGCCTGTGCCGCGAAACGCGAACGCCGGTCGTCGTCTTGCATGTGTGCCCCCGCCCTACTGCGCCCGGTAGTGGTGGTAGTGGTGGTGGACGGAGAAGCCCATGCCGCCGTACAGGGCGCGCGCGCCGTCGTTGTCCGACTCGACCTGCAGCCAGGCCGCCGACGCGCCCTCGTCGAGGGCACGGCGTGCCAGCGCGGCCATGACCGCGGTGGCCAGGCCCTGCCGCCGCTGCGCCGGATCGACCTCCACGGCCATGAAGCCCGCCCAGCGTCCGTCGACGACGCAACGGCCGATGGCGGCGGGGACCTCGCCGGCTCCCGGTCCGACGGCGCCGGGCACGGACGCGAACCACACGGAGGGTCCGCTGCCCAGGACGTCGAGCACATCGGGTCCGGGCACACCGAAGCGCTGGTAGCGCCGCAGCCATGCCTCGTCGAAGGAGCGGGAGACGGCGACGCGCGAAACGTCCGCGTCCAGGTCGCCCACCGCCGCCAGGCCCCCGATGTGCACCTGGGCGGATACCTCCCGGCGCCAGTCCCGTGCCTCCAGTTCGGCGCACAGCGGTTCCTGTGTGCCCGCCGCGCCCGTCGCGGTCTGGATGTACGCCGGAAGGCCGCGGGCCGTGTACCAGTGACGCACCCGCTCCAGCGCGCGATCCAGCGGCATGCCGGGATCGCCGAGGGGCAGCACCGAGTTGGCGCGCCGGGTGAAGCCGCCGGAGGCCCGCAGCTCCCAGTCCCCGAGGAGTTCCCGCTCCACCGGCTGCCAGGCGCGCGCGGTGACCCGTGCGAGCTCGGGGAAGTCCGCCGCGGGGCCCCTGCGCCGTGCGGGGGCCGCCGGCACGACCTTGCCCGCGACCATGGATGCTTCCGGGATGTGGACGCTCTCCCCGGTCCGTCGTGTGATCAGCAGCACACCACCGGTCCATGATGTGAGAACACCGACCGTGTCGGTGAACTTCGCGACCGAGGCTTCAGCGTCGCTCAAGCGTCTGACCGAGACGCGTTTGCCCACGTCAGAAGGTGTGATGCGGATCTCGAGCCGTCCGCCCGCAGTGAATTCCACAGCTCTGTGAGCCCCTCCTGTTCGGATCGTTACCGAGAACGGAGATACTAGAGGCGGGCATCGACGACGCCGCGCTCCCGCGCAAGCCAGCCCTTATCGAGGAGGAACGACAGCGTGACCTACGTCATCGCGCAGCCTTGTGTCGACGTCAAGGACAAGGCGTGCATCGAGGAGTGCCCCGTCGACTGCATCTACGAGGGCTCCCGGTCCTTGTACATCCACCCGGACGAATGCGTCGACTGTGGTGCCTGTGAGCCGGTCTGCCCGGTCGAGGCCATCTTCTACGAGGACGACACCCCGGAGGAGTGGAAGGACTACTACAAGGCGAACGTCGAGTTCTTCGACGAGCTCGGCTCGCCCGGTGGTGCTTCCAAGCTCGGCCTGATCGAGCGGGACCACCCCTTCATCGCCGCACTGCCGCCGCAGAACGGCTGATCCCAGTTCTCATGTCCCCGGTCCCGTACGGTTCGTCGTCCGTACGGGACCGAGGTGTTTGACCCCTCAGTTCCCGTACGCGAGAGCGTCCGGTTCCCGAAAGTGAGCGCCGCCGTGCCCGCAGTCTCCTCGCGACTTCCCGCCTTCCCCTGGGACAAGCTCGAGCCGTACAAGGCGACGGCCGCCGCCCATCCGGACGGGATCGTGGACCTCTCCGTCGGCACACCGGTCGACCCGGTTCCCGAGCTGATCAGGAAGGCCCTGGTGGAGGCCGCGGACTCGCCCGGGTACCCGACGGTGTGGGGCACCCCGGCGCTTCGCGACGCGCTCGCCTCCTGGGTCGAGCGCAGGCTCGGCGCGGTGGGCGTGGCGCACACCAACGTCCTGCCGGTCGTCGGCTCGAAGGAGCTCGTGGCCTGGCTTCCGACCCAGCTCGGCCTGGGCGTCGGCGACAAGGTCGCGTACCCCCGGCTCGCCTACCCCACGTACGAGGTGGGCGCACGGCTCTGCGGGGCCACCCCGGTGGTGTACGACGACCCCACGGAGCTCGACCCGGCGGGTCTGAAGCTGCTGTGGCTCAACTCGCCGTCCAACCCGACCGGCCGGGTGCTGGACAAGGACGAGCTGACCCGGATCGTCGCCTGGGCGCGCGAGCACGGTGTGCTGGTCTTCAGCGACGAGTGCTACCTGGAGCTGGGCTGGGAGGCGGAGCCGGTCTCGGTCCTCCACCCGGACGTCTGCGGCGGCTCGTACGCGGGCGTGGTGGCCGTCCACTCGCTCTCCAAGCGCTCCAACCTGGCCGGCTACCGCGCCGCGTTCGTCGCGGGCGACGCGGACGTGCTGGGCGAGCTGCTGCAGATCCGCAAGCACGGCGGCATGATGACCCCGGCCCCGGTGCAGGCGGCCACCGTCGCGGCGCTCGGCGACGACACCCACGTCACCGAGCAGCGCGCCAGGTACGCGGCACGGCGCACGGCGCTGCGCACCGCGCTCGAGGCGCACGGGTTCCGGATCGAGCACAGCGAGGCCAGCCTCTACCTGTGGGCCACCCGCGACGAGCCGTGCTGGGACACGGTGGCGTACCTCGCGGGGCTGGGCATCCTGGTGGCGCCCGGTGACTTCTACGGCGAGGCGGGGACGCGTTTCGTACGGGTGGCGTTCACCGCGACCGACGAGCGGGTCGAGGCGGCGGTCAAGCGCCTCGGCTGAGCCGCCGTCGCCCGGCAATCGGCCCGGCGCGGGGGAGGGCCCTGGAAGCAGAAGCTCCCAGGGCCCTCCCCGCGCGTACGGTGCCGGTCGGTCAGCCGCCGAGCGGCAGGCCGCCGAGGGAGCTGGTGGGCAGGCCGCCGCCGGTCAGCGCGTCGGTCGGCAGACCGCCCTTGGTGGCGCCGCCGACCAGGCCGCCCGCCTGACCCGCGCCGCCACCGGTGGCCTTCTTGGCGACCGGCGTCGCCGACTTGGCCGTCTTGCCCACGGTCCTGGTCGCGGCGGGGGCGGCCTTCTCGGCCGTCTTGCCCACGGTCCTGGTGGCGACGGGGGCGGCCTTCTCCGCCGTCTTTCCGCCGACCTGACCGGCGACCTTGGTGGTCTCCTTGGAGACGCCGTCGACCGTGCCGCCGACGTTGTCCGCGTCGAGGGCCGACAGGCCGCCGACCGGTGCCTGCGGGAGCTCCATGGCGCCTGCGGAGCCGGCCGCACCGACCACGGGAGCTGCTCCCGCCGCGATGAGCAGCGCGGCACGGGCGATCCGACGGGTCAGGGGGAGGGACATGATGCTCCTTGGGACGAGAGGACGTTCGGAATGGTGTGTCCGGCGTTCGGACGTCCTGACAACCGGGTTTGGGCAGGGAGAAGTTGCGGTGCCCCAAGGTAAAGAATTGGCAATGCGTCGCATTATCGGTCTTGGATAAAAAGGGGAAAACGCGGCATTGCGTGATGCCCTGGCGAACCGTCACTTCCCGTTCCCCGCAAGGGAATTGGCCTCGCCGTCAGGAGAGTGCGGGGGGCCGGGAAAGGGCTCCGCGGAAGAGGAACGGACTGCCTCCTTCGAGGGAGGTTCCGGACTACCGTGCGATGCGGATCCGTACCTCGTCCGAGCCGGGTTCGCCGCCGCCCGCCCGGCGCCAGCCGTCCTCCGACTCCGCGGCGCTCCACACCCGGCCGCCGTACGCGACCTCCTCGATGCGCAGCTCGTCCGACCTCGCCACCGCCCAGTGCGCGAGCTTCCAGCCGCCCTTGTCGCCTTCCGGACCGCGAGCGCCGTCGTGCCCCCCGGAGCCGCCGCTGCCGGCCGCGCCGGGATCACCCGCGTCGCCCGCGCTCTCGGCGGCGGCCGCCGCCCGCACCGGCACGGACACCTCACGTGCGTCCGCGTCGCCCGTACGGCCCCGGCCGCTGCCGCCCTTGGGCAGCACGTCCGGCCCGAACGCCCGCGTGAGCTCCGTACGCACCTGAGCGGGGTCGCCCTGCCCGCCGCCGGCCTTCGCGCCGCACGTCAGCGTCGCGGACGCACGGCCCGTGAGGGCCGCCGCCAGCAGCGCGGCGTCCGGCTCGTGCTTCGCGTACGCCTGGGGGAAACCGCTGCGCTGGACACGCTGGGCGGCGACCGTCAGCGGCAGCCGTGAGTACCCGGGCACTTCCGCCAGGCCGTCGTAGAACTTCCCCGACGCGTAGACGGGGTCGAGGATCTGCTCCGGCGTCCCCCAACCCTGGGACGGGCGCTGCTGGAAGAGGCCGAGCGAGTCCCGGTCGCCGTGGTCGATGTTGCGCAGCGCCGACTCCTGGAGGGCGGTCGCCAGCGCGATCGTGACCGCCCGCTCCGGCATCCCGCGGGTCGTCCCCACAGCGGCGATGGTCGCCGCGTTGCCCGCCATCTCGGTCGAGAGGTCGTACGACGGGCCGTCGCCCTCCGCGGCGCGGACGACACAGCGCGCGGCTTTGCCCCCGGTGACGTGCTGCACCACGACGTAACCGATGAGGGCCAGCAGCACGAGGAGCGCGGCCGTGAAGCGCAGGGCGCGGCCGCGCCGGACGGGGGAGGCGGTTTCGGACACCAGCCCACCGTACTGGAGCCCCCGCGCGGCCCCAGGGGGTGTGCCGCCAAGGGGCCGTCCGTGAGCGTTTAGGGTCGGAGCCATGCATCGGACCTTGCTCGACCTCACCCTCGACGGACCCGCCCTCACCGCCGCCCTGGTCGACATGCCGTCGGTCAGCGGCAGCGAGAAGCCCCTCGCCGACGCCATCGAGGAGGTGCTGCGCGAGCTGCCGCACCTCACCGTCGACCGGCACGGCAACAACGTCGTCGCGAGGACGAACCTCGGGCGGACGGAGCGGGTCGTGCTCGCCGGGCACATCGACACGGTTCCGATCGCCGACAACGTGCCCTCGCGGCTCGACGAGAACGGCATTCTGTGGGGCTGCGGCACCAGCGACATGAAGTCGGGCGTCGCCGTCCAGCTGAGGATCGCGGCCACCGTCCCCGAACCCAACCGCGACCTCACCTTCGTCTTCTACGACAACGAAGAGGTCGCCGCGCACCTCAACGGCCTGGGACATGTCGCCGAGGCGCACCCGGACTGGCTGGACGGTGACTTCGCGGTCCTCCTGGAGCCCTCCGACGCCCAGGTCGAGGGCGGCTGCCAGGGCACCCTGCGGGTCCACCTGCGGACGAAGGGCGAGCGGTCGCACTCCGCGCGCAGCTGGATGGGTTCCAACGCCATCCACGCCGCGGGGCCGGTCCTGGCCCGTCTCGCCGCGTACGAGCCCCGCCGGCCGGTCATCGACGGCCTGGAGTACCGGGAGGGCCTCAACGCAGTCGGTATCGAGGGCGGTGTGGCCACCAACGTCATCCCCGACGAGTGCACCGTGGTGGTCAACTACCGCTACGCCCCCGACCGCAGCATGGCCGAGGCCGAGGCGCATGTCCGCGAGGTGTTCGCCGACTGCGGCGTGAGCGAGATCGTGGTGGACGACCACACGGGCGGAGCCCTGCCCGGCCTCTCGCACCCGGCCGCCGCCGCGTTCATGGAAGCGGTCGGCGGGAGTGCGCAGCCCAAGTTCGGCTGGACCGACGTCTCACGCTTCAGCGCGCTCGGCGTACCGGCGGTCAACTACGGGCCCGGCGACGCGCTCTTCGCCCACAAGCGGGACGAACACGTCGCCGTGGACAGGATCACGCACTGTGAGGAGCGGCTGCGCGCCTGGCTCACTTCGTGACACCGCACCCTGGCGGATCGCCCCGATTTCGCCATTCGTAACGTTGGCCGACCTACCCTGACCCAAAGCACTTGATGTTCGGCGGAGGGAGCAGGTCATGAGCAACCCCGAGGGATTGCGGGCGCTGGAGGAGCAGCGGCTGGGACCGGTACTGCGCCGCAGGGAACAGATCAGGCCCGGCACCACCGACCAGCGGCTGCTCGACACCGAGGGCGACTCCCAGTGGGTGCACACGGACCCCTGGCGGGTCATGCGCATCCAGTCGGAGTTCGTCGAGGGCTTCGGCGCGCTGGCCGAACTGCCCGGCGCCATCAGCGTCTTCGGTTCCGCCCGCACCCCGGCCGGCACTCCCGAGTACGAGGTCGGCGTCCAGCTCGGCAGAGCGCTGGCGGAGGCCGGCTTCGCGGTGATCACCGGCGGCGGCCCGGGCGTGATGGAGGCCGCGAACAAGGGCGCGCGCGAGGCGAAGGGCATCTCGGTCGGCCTCGGTATCGAGCTGCCCTTCGAACAGGGGATCAACGCGCACGTCGACATCGGCGTGAACTTCCGCTACTTCTTCGTCCGCAAGACGATGTTCGTGAAGTACGCGCAGGGCTTCGTCGTGCTGCCGGGCGGACTGGGCACCCTGGACGAGCTGTTCGAGGCGCTGACCCTCGTCCAGACCCGCAAGGTGACACGCTTCCCGATCGTGCTCTTCGGGACGGAGTACTGGAGCGGGCTGGTCGACTGGCTGCGGAACACCGTGATCGCCCAGGGCAAGGCGTCCGAGAAGGATCTGATGCTGTTCCACGTCACCGACGACGTGGACGAGGCGGTGGCGCTCGTCTCCAAGGAGACGGGCAGGTAGCCGCCTTCGGCCGCTGCCGGAGCGGGACCCGGGGTTCCGGGGCCCGCTCCGGCGGTCGGCAGCGGCAGTCGGCAGTCGGCGGTCGGCAGTCGGGCGTCGGGCAGAGGGTCAGGCCAGGCCGCGGCGCGCGACCGCCGGCGGGCGGTGGCCCGCGATCGAGGCGACCATGTCCAGGACCTGCTTCGTCTCCGCCACCTCGTGCACGCGGTAGACCTGCGCGCCGAGCCAGGCCGACACCGCCGTCGTCGCCAGCGTGCCGAGAACCCGTTCCTTGACCGGCTTGTCGAGCGTCTCGCCGACGAAGTCCTTGTTCGACAGGGAGACCAGCACCGGCCAGCCGGTAGCCGTCATCTCCTCGAGCCGGCGGGTGGCCTCGAGGCTGTGCCGGGTGTTCTTGCCGAAGTCGTGACCGGGATCGATCATGATCCCGTCCCTGCGGACCCCGAGATCGGCCGCCCGCTCCGCCAGCCCCAGTGTCACGCGCAGGATGTCCGCCATCACGTCGTCGTACGCGACCCGGTGCGGGCGCGTACGCGGCTCCGCACCGCCGGCGTGCGTGCACACCAGCCCGGCGCCGTACCGCGCGGCGACCTCCGCCAGCTTCGGGTCCACGCCGCCCCACGCGTCGTTCAGCACGTCGGCGCCCGCCTCGCAGACCGCGGCGCCCACGTCATGACGCCAGGTGTCGACGCTGATCACCACGTCCGGATGGCGCCGCCTGACCTCGGCGACGAAGCCGACCGTGCGCCGCGCCTCCTCCTCGGCGGTCACCTCCTCGCCCGGCCCGGCCTTCACCCCGCCTATGTCGATGATGGCGGCGCCCTCCGCGACCGCCTGCTCGACGCGGGAGAGCGCCGGCTCGTCGCGGAAGGTCGCCCCCTGGTCGTAGAAGGAGTCCGGCGTCCGGTTCACGATCGCCATGATCACCGGCTCGTGCGCGTCGAACTCGCGCCGTCCCAGCCGCAGCATCCGCTGTTTCCTCCTCAGTGCTCGTTCGCCTGCGACCCTAGCCGTCGGTGTCCCGTGGCACGATCAGCACCGGACGGAATTCCGCTCGGGTAAGTTCCCCGGGATGTACGGGAAGCTGCGGGAAGTCCGGGGAGAGGGTCGCTCGTGTTCTGGTTCTTGCTGATCGCGATGGTCGTGGTCATCGCGGCGGTCACGCTCGTCGTGGTCGGCGGCAGTGACACCGCGGCACTGCCGGAGGTCGCGCCGGAGCAACTGGTCGACCCGCTGCCCCCCGGCCGCCCCGTCGGCCGTGCCGATGTGGACGCCCTCCGGCTCCCGGTCGGCATGCGGGGCTACCGGATGGCGGACGTGGACGAGGTGCTCGGCCGTCTCGGCGCCGAGCTCGCGGAGCGGGACGCTCGCATCGCCGAGCTCGAGTCGGCCCTGGCCGGGGCGCAGGCGACCGCCGACGGCCGTGCGGACCTGTTCACCAAGCCCGGAGAGGAGTCCGGCCGATGACCGTCGCGACCGGTTCCGCCATGCCGGGCCCGGACGGCAGGCTGCGCTGCCCCTGGGGCCTGTCCACCGAGGACTACGTCGCCTACCACGACGACGAGTGGGGCCGCCCGGTGCACGGCGACGACGCCCTGTTCGAACGGCTCTGCCTCGAGGCGTTCCAGTCCGGGTTGTCGTGGATCACGATCCTGCGCCGCAGGGAAGGGTTCCGGAGCGCTTTCGACGGCTTCCGGATCGCCTCGGTGGCCAAGTTCACCGACGCCGACGAGGAGCGCCTCCTCGCCGACTCCGGCATCATCCGCAACCGCGCCAAGATCCGGGCGACCCTCGCCAACGCGCGGGTGCTCGCCGGCTGGTCCGCAGGTGAACTGGACGCTCTGATCTGGTCGTACGCACCCGACGGCGCGGAGCGCCCCGTGCCGCGCACCGTCGCCGACGTGGCGGCCGTCACCGACGAGTCCACCGCACTGGCCAAGGCGCTCAAGAAACGCGGACTGCGTTTCGTGGGCCCGACCACGGCGTATGCCCTGATGCAGGCGTGCGGACTCGTCGACGACCACCTCGCCGACTGCGTCTCCCGTGGCGGCGGCGCGGGTTAGCGCCCCAGGTACGTCGGGGTCTCCTTGGCCAGGAACGCCTGCACCGCGATCGCGTGGTCCTCGGAGGCGCCGGCCTTCGTCTGGAGCTCCTCCTCCTTGTCCAGCGCCTCGCTCAGCGAACGGTCCGCGCCGTGGGCCATCGACTCCTTCAGCGCCGCGTAGGCGACCGTCGGCCCGTCGGCCAGCGCGCGGGCCACGGCGGCGGCCTCGGCCGCCAGCTCCGACGCGGGGACGAGCCTGTTCGCGATGCCCCACTCGTACGCCTCCTGCGCGGAGAACGAGCGCGGGAACAGCAGCAGGTCCGCGGCACGGCTCTGCCCGATCAGACGCGGCAGCGTCCACGACACCCCGGAGTCGGCGGTGAGCGCCACACCCGCGAACGACGTCGTGAACTTGGCCGTGTCGGCGACGACGCGGTAGTCCGCGGCAAGCGCGAAACCGAGACCGGCGCCCGCGGCCACGCCGTTGACCCCGGCGACGACCGGCTTCCGCATCCCCGTCAGGGCGCGGACGATGGGGTTGTAGTGCTCCCGTACGGTGCTCATCGTCTCGCCGCTGCCCGACTCGCGGTCGGCGGCGAGCAGCGACACGTGCTCCTTGAGGTCCTGGCCCACGCAGAACGCCTTGGCGCCGGTCGCGGTGAGCAGCACGGCGCGCACGGCCGGGTCGGCGGCCGCTGCCTGAGCCGCGTCCCGGAGGGCGATCTTGGCCTCGACGTTCATCGCGTTCATGGCCTCGGGCCGGTTGATCGTGATCGTCGCGAGTCCGTCGTTCACGTCGTACAGCACGGAGTCGGCCATGGCGGGTCCCCTTAGTGGTTCTGCGTGGTTCTGACGGCAGTGTCGAGGCCAGCATGACGGAGATCATCGGGCCTGGACATGTGACCTGCGTCAAACAATCTTCGGGTTGTGCCCGCTCGGCGGGGGCGAAGTATCGCAGGCACATCGCCGAATTGGGTGGTTTTGAGAGAGCGCGTTGCGCAAGCGATGCGGACTGATGTTGGTCTTTGGGTCCCGCCATGCGGGATAATGGCCTGGAAGCAATGTGTTCGATGCCGGTGACACAGCACCACTCACGGGGCCGCCGGCTGCGATGAGCTGGTTTCAGGAAGGGGAACGAGCATGGCGGCCATGAAGCCGCGGACGGGCGACGGCCCGCTCGAGGTGACAAAGGAGGGGCGGGGCATCGTCATGCGCGTTCCGCTCGAAGGCGGCGGTCGTCTTGTCGTCGAACTGACTCCGGACGAAGCCGATGCACTCGGCGACGCCCTGAAGAAGGTCGTCGGCTGACGCGCCCTGAATTTCCACCGCCCCCGGCACATGCGTGCCGGGGGCGGTGTGCGTTCCGGGGGACGTGCGCTCGAGCGGCGTGAGGCGCGCGCGGCGCGGCCGGAGCGGTCAGGGGCGGTCAGGGGCGGCGGACGGCGCAGAGGAGGCCGTCGCCCACCGGGAGCAGCGTCGGCAGGAGCTCCTGGCTCTCGCGGACCGCCCGCAGCAGCTCACGCACCCGCAGCACCTCCGCGGGCTGCGCCGCCGAGTCGACCGTACGGCCGTCCGCGAAGACACCCTCGAAACAGACGAGCCCGCCGGGGCGCAGCAGGCGCAACGATTCAGCGAGATAGTCCAGCGACTCGGTGCGGTCACCGTCGCAGAAGACGAGGTCGTAGCCGCCGTCCGCGAGGCGCGGCAGGACGTCGAGTGCCCGGCCGGGGATGAAGCGTGCCCGGTTCCCGGCGAAGCCGGCCGCACGGAACGCCTCCCTGGCGAACTGCTGGCGCTCCGGCTCCTGGTCCACCGTCGTCAGCACGCCGTCGGGGCGCATGCCGTGCAGCAGGTAGATCCCGGACACTCCCGTCCCGGTGCCGATCTCCGCGACCGCCTTCGCGTCCGCCGTGGCCGCCAGCAGCCGCAGTGCCGCGCCGGTGCCCGGGGACACCGAGGGCAGCCCTGAGTCGCGGGCCCGTTCCCGGGCCCAGCGCAGAGCGTCGTCCTCGGCGACAAAGGCGTCGGCGAACGCCCAGCTCGTCTGCTGGTTGGCGGTTATGACCCTCTCCCGTCCCCGTAGGTGGCGCGACGCTGACTGTATCCGCTGCGCCCGGGAACCCGCAGATGGGACCGTGCGTTGTTCGGGGCAGAAGGAAGCGCGTGGGACAGGGCCTGATGCCGGACCCAAATCCACGTAAAGATTCTTATCCGGAGCTAACGGGCGAGGTGGCTATGGTAGGGGCTCCGCTGGACACCACCAGAGCCGACAGGGGAGGTGCGGCTGCACCTGCGGATCGTGGAGGAGTGCTCAGGCGTCTCCTCAGATCGGTGGGTGAGCCGAAATCCGTGACCAACACCGCTGACCGTTCCGTGACCTCCGACTCCGTCACCACCGCGACCTTCGCATCGGATGCGGAATCGCAGGCGTGGACTCCTCCCACATGGGAGGAGATCGTCAGCACGCACAGCGCACGGGTCTATCGCCTCGCATACCGTCTGACCGGTAACCAGCACGACGCGGAGGACCTCACCCAGGAGGTCTTCGTCCGCGTTTTCCGTTCCCTGTCGACATACACGCCCGGCACCTTCGAGGGCTGGCTGCACAGGATCACCACGAACCTCTTCCTGGACATGGTCCGCCGCAAGCAGCGGATCCGCTTCGACGCCCTCGGCGACGACGCGGCCGAGCGTCTGCCCAGCCGCGAGCCGTCCCCGCAGCAGGTCTTCAACGACAGCCACTTCGACGCCGATGTTCAGCACGCGCTGGACACTCTCGCGCCCGAATTCCGTGCCGCCGTCGTCCTGTGCGACATCGAGGGCCTGTCGTACGAGGAGATCGCCGCGACCCTCGGCGTGAAGCTCGGCACGGTCCGCAGCCGGATCCACCGCGGCCGTTCCCACCTGCGCAAGGCGCTGCAGCACCGTTCCCCGGAAGCGCGGGCGGAGCAGCAGCGTTCGCTGGCCGGTGTCGTCGGCCTGGCGGGGGAGGGCGGACCGGCGTGAGCGGCACAGGTCCGACCCCTGCGGAACAGCATCTGGGGGATCGTCTCGCCGCGCTCGTGGACGGTGAGCTGGAGCACGACGCCAGGGACCGCGTCCTCGCCCACCTGGCGACCTGTCCCAGGTGCAAGGCCGAGGCAGACGCCCAGCGCCGCCTCAAGAAGGTCTTCGCCCAGGCCGCGCCGCCGCCGCTCTCGGAAGGGCTGCTCGCGCGGCTCCAAGGGCTGCCCGCGGGCCCCGGCGCGGTCGCCGGTGACGACGACGATCCCGGCCCCTTCGGCGGCGGACGCACGACCGGCGGGGTTTTCGGAGCTCTGAACCCGTCCGCGGGAAGACCGCGCGACCCTCGCGCGGAGACGTTCGGCTACGTCCCCGGGGGAGCCCACGCGGCCGTTCTGCCCGGTGGCGGGAGCGGCTTCCGGATCCACGAGGTCGGCCGTACGGAGGCTGAACGCTCGCCGTGGCGCGGCAGACGGTTCGCCTTCGCGGCGGCCAGCGCGGTGTCCTTCGCCGCGATCGCCCTCGGCGGCGCGGTCCCCCTGGACGTGTCGTCCGAGTCCGGTTCGCGCGGTCAGAGCGGCGGGAACAAGGTGACCCCGCTGCGCACGGCGACCCCGACCGCGGCGACCAACGGCAGCGGCACGGGCTCCGGAGGCGGCGCCACATCGGTCCGCGGCAACGAGAGCGACCGCCGGCGATCCGGCGGCGCGCAGACCAGGCCGGGTACCGGCCCGGTCGTCGCCGCCGTGCCCGGTGAGCCGGCCGGCGAGGTGCTGAACCGCTCCTTCGGGGTGTCGCCGCTGACTCACGCCTCCTCGACGATGCCGCTGATACGGCCGACGGGATCGATCTCCCCGCTCTCCGCCGCCCCGGCGGCGGTCGGCCCGGCGGTCACACCCGTGCCCAGGCATCTGGCGGCTCCGACGCAGGCCGCGCTGCCGCTGTCGACGTCGCGCTGACCCGGACGGCACCCGGTCCGTGACGCCTGCGTGACGGGTACCTGCCCAGGGCACTGCGCCCGGATTCGCAAACCTGGTTGAATCTCAGCGGGCGTCCGCTGGTGGCGCCGCAGAGGCCGGCAGTTTGCGGGGAGAGCATGGACGACGGGAAGCCCACCGGGGCCAAGGCGAAGTGGTGGAGCCGCCCCGGCACGGCCCGCGGGGGCAGCTCCGAGCAGGAGGCTCCCGCACCGGCCGGGGCATCCTCGGACCCGGAGGCGTCGCCGGCACCGGCACTGCCCGGCGGGCTCACGGACGGCGGGCTCACGGACAGCGGGCTCACGGACGAGACGGCGGAGCAGTCGGCCGTGGCGGTCCCGGAGCCGGTGGACGCCACGGTTGCCGGAGGTGCCCCGATGCCCGCCGCACCTGCCGAGCCTGCCGCACCCGCTGCGTCGGCCGCACCCGCCGCGTCGGTCGCACTCGACGCGTCCGCCGCACCCGCCAGGCCCAAGCCGCTGCACGAGCCCGATGCCTACAGCACGCCGCCGTACGGTGGGCCGGGCCCGTGGGCACCCGCTCCTCCCGTGCAGCGCCCGGTGCCGACGCCGGCCCACGGCACGCCGCTGCCGCCGCAGTACGTACCACCGGCCGGCACCGAGGCCGGCGGCCACGGACAACCGCACGCGCAGCCCCAGCCGCACCCGCCGACGCACCCCCTCCCGCAGCCCCTGGCGACCCCGCCGGCCGCGCTGCCCGCCCCCGTGCCGCCCCAGGAGCGTCCGCAGCCCCTCTCCTCGGTGTGGCTCCAGTACGACCCCTGGAGCGCGCCCGGACAGCAGCCGTTCTCCAGCCCCGGTGAGCCGGCCGCGCCCCGCAGGCGCCGCCGCGGCCTGCTGCTGATCGGAGCCCTCGTGCTCGCGCTCGTCTCGGGCGCCACCGGCGGCGCCATAGGCGCCTACGTCGAACGCAACGGCGGCATGACCCGGATCGAGCTTCCGCAGGCCGGCCGCGAGAGCCTGGACCGCGCGCCCGACAGCGTCGCGGGCATCGCCGCCAGCGCCCTGCCGGGCGTCGTGACCCTGCACGTCAGCGGCGCCGAGGAACAGGGCACCGGCACCGGCTTCGTACTCGACGACCAGGGCCACATCCTGACCAACAACCATGTGGTCGACCCGGCCGGCACGTCGGGGGACATCTCCATCACCTTCAGCGGAGGCGAGACGGCCAAGGCCACTCTGGTCGGCAAGGACAGCGGTTACGACCTCGCCGTCGTCAAGGTCACCGGCGTCTCCGGACTCAAGCCGCTGCCGCTGGGCAACTCCGACAACGTCCGCGTCGGCGACCCCGTCGTGGCCATCGGCGCACCGTTCGACCTCCAGAACACGGTCACCTCGGGGATCATCAGCGCCAAGGAGCGCCCGATCACCGCCGGTGGCGAGAAGGGCGACGGCAGCGACATCAGCTATGTCGACGCGCTGCAGACCGACGCCCCGATAAACCCCGGCAACTCGGGCGGCCCGCTGGTGGATGCCAAGGCCCGGGTCATCGGCATCAACAGCGCCATCCGCGCCGCGGACACCGGGGCGGGGGCCGAGGGGGGCCAGGCCGGATCCATCGGACTCGGCTTCGCGATCCCCATCAACCAGGGCAAGCGGGTCGCCGAGGAGCTGATCAGCACCGGCAAGGCCACCCATCCCGTGATCGGGGTCAGCCTCGACATGAAGTTCGCCGGCGACGGAGCGCGCGTCGGTGACAAGGGCCAGGACGACAGCCCGTCCGTCACACCGGGCGGCCCGGCCGCAAAGGCGGGTGTGAAGCCCGGCGACGTCATCACGAAGGTCGACGGCCAGCGTGTGCACAGCGGCGAGGAGCTCATCGTGAAGATCCGCGCACACCGCCCCGGGGACAGACTCGAGCTCACCCTGCGGCGCGGTGGGGACGAGCGGACGGTGGCGCTCGTCCTCGGCTCGGCGGACAGTTCATGACCATCTCGGGGCTGCCCGGACGGTACCGGCCCGACAGTTTCGCCAGGTACCGTGGATCGGGCCCGGCCCCGGGCCGGATCCACGGCCCCGGCGGGTGCGGCGTACACAGCGGGCACGGAGAACACGAGGAGCAGCAGGGTGTTCAATGACATAGGCGCACTGGAGCTGGTGGCGCTCGTGGTTCTCGCCGTGCTCATCTTCGGCCCCGACAAGCTGCCGAAGGTCATCCAGGACGCAACCCGCTTCATCCGGAAGGTCCGCGCGTTCTCCGAGAACGCGAAGGAGGACATCCGCAACGAGCTGGGGCCGGAGTTCAAGGACTTCGAGTTCGAGGATCTCAACCCGAAGACGTACCTCAGGAAGCAGCTCGCCGAGAACGAGGACCTGAAGGACTTCAAGGATCTCCGCAGCAGCTTCGATCTCCGCAAGGAGATCACCGAGGTCGCCGACGCCGTCAACGGAACGGAGCACGCCGGTGTGTCGGAGAGCTCCGTCCCCGCGGCGGTGAACGGTTCCTCCTCAGGCGGCCCCGACCTGCTCAAGAAGGGCGAGAAGCCCGCCCGCGACGAGCGTCCGCCGTTCGACGCCGACGCCACCTGAGAGCCGTCCTTCCCTGCGCGCGGCGGCGGGGTGGCTATTCTCCATCTGTCCGGCAGTGAGGACGCCCGAGGGGGGCGGGTCCGCTGCAGGTAGTGAAAGACAGAGGAGGCGGCCGTACATGTCGACGACGAGCCGGGTGACGGAGCAGCAGGAGACGGCGGGCGATTCGCCCGTCGAGAGCGGCTACAGATCCCGCACGGCGCAGGGGGACACGGCTGCCCGGCGTGCGGTGGAGGGATTCAAGAACGCCGCGTTCCCCTGGTACGGACTGGACGCCGCGTTCACCGGACCGCGCCGGCTGATGCAGGTCGGCACCGCCGCGGACGGCACGGTCCAGCACGGGGCCATCGGCCACGGCGACGAGCCGACCATACGGTCCGAGACGGCCGGCACCGACAAGGAACGTTTCGCGGTCGTGGTCACCGTTGCCAAGAGCCCCGTCAGGCGCACCGGAGACGGCACGGGAGTGCTGGACGCCACCACCGTCTCCTCTGCCGCCTGGTTGGCCGGTTCGGGGCTGCTGGCGCACACCTGGCCGGAGAAGCTCGACCACTCGCTCCGTGACGACTGGCTCGACCAGCAGACCGAGACCGCGTTCGAGCTCGCGGACGATCTGGACGGCCCGGTGTGGTCGACCCTCTCCCTGCCGGTGGACGGAGTGCCCACGCCCTTCCACTACCGCGAGTCCGAGTTCGGCTGGGTGCTGGCCGGGACGACCGGCTCCGGCGTCCACATCGGCGCGTACGGGCGCGGGATGAGCGCGTACGGCCTCGGCTTCGCAGTGGTGCCGAACCCGGCGGCGTACGCCCAGTGAGAAGCGTCGCCGCCCCGTAGTCGGCGGCGTACCCGCTATGAGGAAAGGCGCGGTCCTGCAGTCGCCGGCGCACGCCTGAGGACGAGCGGCGCCGTCCGGCGCTCGGCGGCGTACGCCCAGTGAGAAGCCTCGCCGCCCTGCAGTCGGCGGCGTACGCGCGATGAGGAAAGGCGCCGCTCTGCACGAGCGGCGCCTTCCCACGCGGGGGCAGGACCCCGTCAGAACTTGTTGCGCGGGGTGATCCCCAGCGACATCCCTGACAGGCCGCGCCGGCGGCCGCCGAGCTTGCCGGCGATCTCCCGCAGCGCCGAGCCGGCCGCGGAGTCGGGGTCGGTCAGGACGACGGGCTTGCCCTCGTCGCCGCCTTCGCGCAGGCGTACGTCGATCGGGATGGTGCCCAGCACCGGCACCGTCGCGCCGGTCGTCTTCGTCAGGCCCTCGGCGACCCGCCGGCCGCCGCCGCTCCCGAAGACGTCCACGATCTCGTCGCAGTGCGGGCACGGCATGCCCGACATGTTCTCGACGACGCCCACGATCTTCTGGTGGGTCTGCACCGCGATGGACCCGGCGCGTTCCGCCACCTCGGCCGCGGCCTGCTGCGGGGTGGTGACGACGAGGATCTCCGCGTTCGGCACGAGCTGGGCGACGGAGATGGCGATGTCGCCGGTGCCCGGCGGCAGGTCGAGCAGCAGCACGTCCAGGTCGCCCCAGTACACGTCCGCCAGGAACTGCTGCAATGCGCGGTGGAGCATCGGGCCGCGCCACACGACGGGCGTGTTGCCCGGGGTGAACATGCCGATGGAGATCACCTTCACGCCGTTCGCCGACGGCGGCATGATCATGTTCTCGACCTGGGTGGGGCGCCCGTCCGCACCCAGCATGCGCGGCACGCTGTGGCCGTAGATGTCCGCGTCCACGACGCCGACCTTGAGCCCGTCGGCCGCCATGGCCGCCGCCAGGTTGACGGTCACGGACGACTTGCCGACGCCGCCCTTGCCGGACGCGACCGCGTACACCCGCGTCAGGGAGCCCGGCTTGGCGAACGGCACCTCGCGCTCCGCCGTGGTGCCTCGCAGCGACGCGGCGAGGTCCTTGCGCTGCTCGTCGCTCATCACGTCGAGGGTGACCTCGACGTGCGAGACGCCCTCCACACGGGCGACCGCCTCGGACACGTTCCTGGTGATCGTCTCGCGCATGGGACAGCCGGAGACGGTGAGGTACACCGTGACGGCGACCGTTCCGTCGTCCCCGATGTCGACCGACTTGACCATGCCCAGTTCGGTGATCGGTCGGTTGATCTCGGGGTCGTTCACCGTCGCCAGTGCCTCAAGCACCGCGTCTTCCGTAGCCATACGGGAATGGTACGGCGCTGCCTGCCGCCTGCGGGAAGCCCGTCAGCGGTCGTCTTCGTCACTCCGGGACGTGCCCTCGTCGTTGAGCGACACCCGCTGCTCCCCGAGCTCCCTCACGAGGTCCTCGAGTTCCGAGCGGATCCAGTCCCGTGTAGCGACCTCGCCGAGGCCCATCCGCAGCGCCGCGATCTCGCGCGTCAGGTACTCGGTGTCCGCGATCGAGCGCTCGTTCTGCTTGCGGTCCTGCTCCAGGTTGACCCGGTCCCTGTCGTCCTGCCGGTTCTGCGCGAGCAGGATCAGGGGCGCCGCGTAGGAGGCCTGGAGCGACAGCGCGAAGGTCAGGAAGATGAACGGGTACTCGTCGAAACGCAGGTACGGGGGCGCGCTGACGTTCCACACCACCCACGTGATGATCGTGAGCGTCATCCAGACCAGGAACCGGCCCGTCCCCAGGAACCGGGCGATCTTCTCCGAGAGCCGCCCGAAGGCCTCCGGGTCGTACTCGGGCAGCAGACTGCGGCGTGGGGGCCTCGGCAGGTCGAGCCGCACCCGTGTCCGCGGGAGCGCGCTCGCCCCGACCGGCATACGGCCCTGCTGGTCCGACCGGTCGGGCGGCCCGTCGCCGCTACCCATGGGCGGGCTCCTCGAACTCGGTCTCGCGCCAGTCGTCCGGGAGCAGGTGGTCGAGCACGTCGTCGACGGTGACCGCGCCCAGCAGCGATCCGCTCTCGTCGACGACCGGCGCCGCCACCATGTTGTAGGCGGCGAGGTGCTGGGTGACGTCCCGCAGCGGGGTGTCCGGTGCCAGCGGCGGGAGATCGCTGTCCACGATCGCGCTGACCAGCGTGAACGGCGGGTCCCTCAGCAGCCGCTGGAAGTGGACCGTGCCCAGGTACTTGCCCGTGGGTGTCTCGTCCGGCGGGCGGCACACGTACACCTGCGCGGCGAGCGCGGGTGAGAGGTCCTGCTGGCGCACCCGGGCCAGCGCGTCGGCCACCGTGGCGTCCGGGCGCAGCACGATCGGCTCGGTCGTCATCAGGCCGCCCGCGGTGCGTTCCTCGTACGCCATCAGGCGCCGGACATCCGCCGCGTCGTCCGGCCGCATCAGCGTCAGCAGCCGCTCCTTGTCCTCCTCCGGCAGCTCGCTCAGCAGGTCGGCCGCGTCGTCCGGGTCCATGGCCTCCAGCACGTCGGCCGCCCGCTCCTCCTTGAGCTTGCCGAGGATCTCCACCTGGTCGTCGTCGGGAAGCTCCTCGAGCACGTCGGCGAGCCGGTCGTCGTCCAGCGCCGCGGCCACCTCCGCGCGCCGCTTCGGCGAGAGGTGGTGCAGGACGTTGGCCAGGTCGGCGGGGCGCAGCTGCTCGAACGTGGCGAGCAGATTCTCCGCGCCCTGCCCGTGCTCCTCGAGCGAGAAGCCGGTGACGGCGGACCACTCCAGGGTCAGCGTCTCGCCCTTGCGGCGCAGGGTCCCGCCCCGGCCCTTGCGTACGAAGACCTTGTCGATCTCCCAGTCACGGCGGGCGGGCAGCTGCTGGATCGCCACGTCGAGAACGGTGACCTCCTCGCCGCTCTCCGCCAGGCGTACCCGCCGGTCGAGCAGCTCACCCAGCACCAGCCGCTCGGTGGGGCGCTGCTCGAAGCGGCGCACGTTGAGGACACCTGTGGTGATGACCTGACCCGACTCGATGCCGGTCACCCGCGTCATGGGGAGGAAGATCCGTCTGCGGCTGATCACCTCGACCACCAGACCCAGCAGCCGGGGCGGCCGGCGGCCGACGCGCAGCATCGCCACCAGGTCGCGCACCCTGCCGACCTGGTCGCCGTTGGGGTCGAACACGGGTACGCCCGCGAGGTGCGAGACGAAGACCCGGGGGGCGCCCGCCACCATGCTCGCCCCTCTCCGCCGCCGGTCTCTTCTGCCATGAAGTGCTGCTTTTCGACGGGTTCAGGCTAGCCGGTACCGTTCCGGGCCGCTCCGGCTGTCCTCCGTACGGCTGCCTGCGTATCAGTGCACCCGACCCCGGTACGCTGCGGTCTGCCATCCCCCCAAAGATGAGAGGCAGTGCGCTTGTGACTCCCCTCCCTCCGGCCGGCCGAGTGCGCCGGGCCGCGCTCTCCGCGGTGCTGTGTGCCGGGCTGACCGTGGCACTCACGGCGTGCGGCGAGGACCCCGACGCGGGGACCAACGGGATCGGGAAGCTCTCCGCGCAGGAGATCGAGAGCAAGGCGCGAGCGGCGGCCGACGCCGCGACCTCCGTGCGGCTGTCGGGCACGCTCGTCAGCAAGGGCGGCACCTACAAGCTGAACATGCGGCTCAAGCACGACGGGGGCACCGGCTCCCTCACCTCGAAGGAGAACGCCTTCGAGCTGCTGCGGATCGGTGACTCCCTCTTCCTGAAGGCCGACGCCGGTTTCTGGAGCCACGCCGACGGCGAGGGGAAGGACGAACCCGGCCCGTCGGACCTCGAGGCCGCGCAGAAACTGGCGGACAAGTACGTGAAGGTCCCCCAGGGCGATCCGTCGTACAAGCAGTTCCGCGGTTTCACCGACATGGACGTGCTGCTCGACGGGCTGCTCGGGATGCAGGGCGAGCTCAGCAAGGGCGACCGGACACGGGTCGGCGGCGTACGCACCATCAAGGTCACCGCGGGCGAGAAGGGCCAGGGCGGCATCCTCGACGTGTCGTTGGAGGGCAAGCCCTACCCGCTGCAGTTCACGCGGGCCGGAGGCGCGGGAGTGCTCACCCTGGGGGACTGGGACAAGGACTTCGCACTGGCCGAGCCGGCGAAGGGGGAGACGGTCGACTACGGGAAGCAGCTCCCGAAGACGTCCGAGCAGAGCTCCTGACGGTCCCGGCCCCGGTCCCGCTACGGGGCCCGTGGGCCCGGTCCCACCGCTCCGAACGGGGTACGGGGTACGGGGTGCCGGGCCGGAGCCGGTGAACGTGCCTCAGTCGCGCCGCTTGCGGCGCTTGAACAGCAGCTTCGGCAACGCCGCCGGTGCGGGCCGCCTTGTCGTCGCGGCCGTCGGCAGTGGTGCCGCCGCCAGTGAGTCGCCGGAGAACTCGGTCACGGCGTCACGCGGCTCGAGCCGCAGGACCCGGCACTCCCGAGCCCAGCGCTCCGTCATCCGCTCCGCGTCCGGCGCGTTCAGCCGCTTGCCCTTGAGCTCGCCGACAGCCGCCTCCCACTCGTCGGAGTGCGGGGCGAGCTCGCTCACCCGGGCCGGCCAGGCCACCAGCCGACCACCCTTGTCCTTGCTGCGGACGGTGACCTCCGCGTCCCCGCCGTCCACGAGTCCCGGCAGCGGCTGCTCGCCCGGCCCGTCACCGACGACGTGCGCCGCGCCCTCGTGCCACACGTGCCACAGCGCGCGCGCCGGGCCGTCGCCCCGTACCCAGACGAGGCCCGACTTCTTGGTGGCCTCCTCGACGAGCGCCCGGCCGAGCAGATGCGATGTCATGCCCGCAGCCTATCGACCGGTCCGCGCCCTACAGCCAGCCGTTGCGCTTGAGGGTGCGGTGGATCGCGAAACAGACCACCGCGATGCCGGTGAGCACCAACGGGTAGCCGTACTTCCACTGCAGCTCCGGCATGTGCTCGAAGTTCATGCCGTAGATCCCACAGACCGCCGTGGGTACGGCGATGATCGCCGCCCACGAGGTGATCTTGCGCATGTCCTCGTTCTGGGCGACCGTCGCCTGGGCCAGATTGGCCTGGAGGATGGAGTTCAGGAGTTCGTCGAAGCCGATGACCTCCTCCTGCACGCGGGCGAGGTGGTCGGCGACGTCGCGGAAGTACTTCTGGATGTCCGGGTCCACGAGCCGCATCGGCCGCTCGCTCAGCAGCTGCATCGGCCGCAGCAGCGGCGAGACGGCCCGCTTGAACTCCAGCACCTCACGCTTGAGCTGGTAGATCCGGCCGGCGTCGCCGCCGCGCGTGCTGCCCTTGGCGGGTGCGGAGAAGACCTCGATCTCCACCTCGTCGATGTCGTCCTGCACCGCCTCCGCGACCGCGATGTAACCGTCGACGACGTGGTCCGCGATGGCGTGCAGCACCGCGGAGGGGCCCTTGGAGAGCAGTTCCGCGTCCTTCTGCAGGCCGTGCCGGAGCGCACGCAGCGACCCCTTGCCGCCGTGCCGCACGGTGATGACGAAGTCCCGGCCGGTGAAGCACATCACCTCGCCGGTCTCCACGACCTCGCTGGTGGCGGTGAGTTCGGCGTGCTCCACGTAGTGGATCGTCTTGAAGACCGTGAACAGGGTGTCGTCGTAGCGCTCCAGCTTGGGGCGCTGATGGGCGTGGACCGCGTCCTCGACGGCCAGCGGGTGGAGCCCGAACTCCGCCGCGATACCGGCGAATTCCTCCTCCGTCGGCTCGTGCAGACCGATCCAGGCGAAGCCGCCGCCCTCCCGCACGCGCAGCATCGCCTCACGCGGCGTCAGACAGTTGGCGCTCTCGAGACGTCGGCCGTCGCGGTAGACCGCGCAGTCGACGACCGCGCTGGACGCCGAGGGGTCGCGGGTCGCGTCGTAGCCGCTGTAGGGGGTGTTGCTCTTGCGCAGCGAGGGGCGGACCGCTGCGCGCAGGTCACGGATCATCGACATGGCTGGCTCCTTCACGGAGAGGCCGTCGGCGGTGGCGTGGCACAGCCCGGAATGGGGACGTGAGGTGTACGTCCGCAAAGCGGGCGGCACCGCGAGGTCGCGGTGACGGCGTTCGCTACAGACAGGCAAAAACGAAGTGCTCGCGCTCTTCCGTCGTGCGAAATGCCGTGGGGCCCGTGCGGGAAGGCCTCAGCTCACCGATTTCCGGCTCGTCGGATCAGGACCGGCGAGAGGAAGGGTGCCGTGCGGAAGAGCTGCTGGTACTGCCCGATCGACTTCGATCCACCGCAGCCTCACCTCCTCCGGCCGGTCCCCCGTGAGGGACGACGTGTTGTCGGGACTCGAAGGCCACACTTCTGTGCGCCGTCCCGACCAGCGGCCAACCCTATCAGCCGACTACGGGTCAATCTCTCTGAATGCCCGTTCCTTACGCGTTTTATGCTCGCGGCATGGAAGACGTTCTCGCACTTGTCGACGCCCGGCTGCACAGCGCTCTCGGAGAACCGGACGCGCGCGCCGCGGTGACGTTCCTCGGCACCGACCGCATCGAGGTGTTGCGCTTCCAGGACCGCGACGCAGGCAAGGGCATCGTGCGCTACGCCACCCTCGGCATGTCCGCCCTCCCGATGGCCGACCCCACCGCGACCCTCGCCGACCCGGTCAAGGGCCCCCGCGCCGAACTGGTGCTCACCGTGCGGGCGGGGCTCGCGGACACCGACAAGGTGCTGCGACCTCTTGCCGTGCTGGCCGCGTCACCCCAGGTGGAAGGTGTGATCGTGGCGCCGGGTGCCTCGCTCGACGTGGGCGAGGCGCTGTGGCCGGGCGCGCCGTTCAGCTCGGTGCTCGTCGCCGAACCGGGCGGCCTGGTCGAGGATCTCGAACTGGACGACCCCATGGACCCGGTGCGCTTTCTGCCGCTCCTTCCGATGACGCCGAACGAGGCGGCGTGGAAGCGGGTGCACGGCGCGGCGGAGCTCCAGGAGAGGTGGCTGACACACGGCACGGACCTGCGCGACCCGCTGCGCGCGTCGGTGGACCTCGGTTGACGCCGCCACAGGTGTGACGCGGTCGACTCCTCGACTTCGACCCCTCGGCTCCTCGACGCTCGACTTCTCCGGCACTCGTCTCTGCGGCCCTCGTCTTCTCCAGCCCTCGTCTTCTCCGGCTCGATCCGCCCTCCGCCGGTCGAACGGATGACCGTGACTCGGGGACGCCGGCGACGCGGACTGTGGCCGGACGGGTGATCGTCCTTGACGCGGCGTCGGCCGGAGAGGACCGTTGGGCCTTATGAGGGGCGAACCCAGTTGCCCGAAGTGCGGTGGCCGGGTGAGGGCGCCCGGTCTCTTTGCCGACTCCTGGCAGTGCGATGTGCACGGTGCCGTGCACCCGCTGCAGCCGGTGATCCCGCCCAGTGTCGAGGCCCTCGGTGTCGTGGTGCACCGCGCGAACGTCCCGGTGTGGATGCCCTGGCCGCTGCCTGTCGGCTGGCTGTTCACCGGCGTCGCCTACGCGGGCGACGACAGAAGCGGCGGCCGCGCCACCGCGGTCGCGTGTTCCGGCCCCGGGCCGCTCGGCGGTATGGGGGAGATGCTGCTCGTCGCCGAGGAGCTGGGCGTCGGTCTCGGGTCGAGATACGCCGGAATGGACGGGCCGGACCCGGGACCCCACATCGAGGTCGACAAACCACCGCAGGCCAAGCTGCTCGCCGCAGGCCGGCCCACCCCGCTCTGGCATGTGACGGGCGCGCCGGACGATCGCGCGGTGTTCGCCGGCGAGGCGCGCGGGCTGTGGCTGTGGGCCATCGTCTGGCCCGAGCAGTCCGGGCTGCTGCTCTACGACGAGCTGGTGCTCACCGATCTGCGTGACGCGGGTGCGGAGGTGGAGCTGCTGCCGTGCGGGGCGCTCTCACCGCGGCTGCTGTCGTAGCCCGGCAGGCCGGCCGCGCACGCCGTGCGGCCGGTCGGCGCCCTCCCGGCGGCTATCCTGGGGTGTCCCCTGTCCGCCCCCGAGCTTCGGAGTCAAGCGTCGTGCGCATCGATCTGCACACCCACTCCACGGCTTCGGACGGCACGGACACCCCGGCCGAGCTGGTGCGCAACGCCGCCGCGGCCGGTCTGGACGTCGTCGCGCTCACCGACCACGACACCACCCGCGGTCACGCGGAGGCTGTCGCGGCCGTGCCGGACGGCGTGACTCTCGTCACCGGAGCCGAGCTCTCCTGCCGTCTCGACGGCGTCGGTCTCCACATGCTGGCGTATCTCTTCGACGCGGAGGAGCCGGAGCTGCTGCGCGAGCGGGAGCTCGTACGCGACGACCGCGTGCCGCGGGCCCGGGCGATGGTCGGCAGGCTCCAGGAGCTGGGTGTGGCCGTCGAGTGGGAGCAGGTGGCCCGGATCGCCGGGGACGGCTCCGTCGGGCGGCCCCACATAGCGGAGGCGCTCGTCGAGCTCGGCGTGGTGCCTTCCGTCTCCGACGCCTTCACGCCCCAGTGGCTCGCCGACGGGGGCCGGGCCTACGTGGAGAAGCACGAGCTCGACCCGTTCACGGCGATCCGCCTGGTCAAGGCGGCGGGCGGGGTCACCGTGTTCGCCCACCCGCTCGCCGTCAAGCGCGGTCGGGTGGTGCCGGAGTCCGCCATCGCGGAACTCGCCGCCTGCGGCCTCGACGGCATCGAGGTCGACCACATGGACCACGACGACGCGACACGCGCCAGGCTTCGGGGCCTCGCCGGAGAGCTCGGACTGCTGACGACCGGGTCGAGCGACTACCACGGCAGCCGCAAGACGTGCCGGCTCGGCGAGTACACCACCGACCCGGAGATCTACGGCGAGATCACCCGCCGCGCCACCGGCGCGTTCCCGGTGCCGGGCACGGGCGGAGTCCGCCCGTAACCCTCGCCCCTCCACTTCGTACGACCCTCTTCCCGCAAGGCCCTCACTGTGTTCGACGCTGCCGTTTTCGGCTCTCTCTTCCTGACCCTCTTCGTCATCATGGATCCCCCGGGGATCACGCCGATCTTCCTCGCCCTCACCTCCGGCCGCGCCGCCAAGGTGCAGCGCAGGATGGCCTGGCAGGCCGTGGCGGTCGCCTTCGGGGTGATCACCGTCTTCGGCATCCTCGGCCAGCAGATCCTCGACTACCTGCACGTCTCCGTCCCGGCACTGATGATCGCCGGCGGGCTGCTCCTGCTGCTGATCGCCCTCGACCTGCTCACGGGCAAGACCGACGAGCCCAAGCAGACCAAGGACGTCAACGTGGCGCTGGTCCCGCTGGGCATGCCGCTGCTGGCCGGGCCCGGTGCGATCGTGTCCGTGATCCTCGCCGTGCAGCACGCGGACGGAGCGGGGGAGCAGGCCTCGGTGTGGGCGGCGATCCTCGCCATGCACGTGGTGCTCTGGCTGACCATGCGCTACTCGCTGGTCATCATCCGCCTGATCAAGGACGGCGGTGTGGTCCTGGTCACCCGGCTCGCGGGCATGATGCTCTCCGCGATCGCCGTGCAGCAGATCATCAACGGTGTGACCCAGGTGATCCAGGGCGCGTGAGCGGACGCGCCCGGACGTGAAAAGCCCCCGTACGGATCGCTTCCGTACGAGGGCTTCGCGCGTCAACGAGCTCGCAGGCGTTATGAAGCAGCGGTGGTGTCGGCGGGTCGGATGTAGATGCGCTGGCCGGTGTATGCGGCCTGCTGCACGATCCGGTTGACGGAGGCGGCGTCCACGACGGTACTGTCCACGGCGGTGCCGTCGACGTCGTCCAGTCGCATGATCTCGAAGCGCAAAACGCTTCTCCCTTCGTCGGTGATCCTCCTGGAGGAGAACTGATGGCAGACGGATGTCTCCGTCTGTGTGTACATACGTCTTCAACGGGATGCATCCTGCAAACATTCCCTACGCTAAGGAAATTTTTTGGATGCCTAACTACTGGCGGGTAGCGGCTCCGGCACGGACAATGAGCCCCGTATGAACGACGCAGAGAACAACGAGCTCGCCGCCAGGCTGGAGCGCACCAATGAGCTCCTCCAGCGGATGCTCGCCGAGGTCGCGAAGACCCCGTCCACGCACGCCATCTTCGTCGACGCCGGTTACGTCTATGCTGCGGCCGGGTTGCTTGTGGCGGGCACAGAGGACCGGCGCTCCTTCGACCTCGACGCCGAGGGACTGATCGAGGCCTTCATCGACAAGGCCCGCACGATCTTCGCCGACAGCCGGCTGCTGCGGGTCTACTGGTACGACGGCGCCCGGCGCCGTATCCACACCCCCGAGCAGCAGTCCATAGCGGAGCTGCCCGACGTCAAGGTGCGCCTGGGCAACCTGAACGCCAACAACCAGCAGAAGGGCGTCGACTCCCTCATCCGCACCGATCTGGAATCCCTGGCCAGACACCGGGCGATCAGTGACGCGGCGCTCGTCGGCGGCGACGAGGACCTCGTCTCCGCTGTCGAGGCGGCCCAGGGCTACGGCGCGCGGGTCCACCTGTGGGGCATCGAGGCGGCGGAGGGACGCAACCAGGCGGAGCCCCTGCTGTGGGAGGTCGACAGCCAGCGCACCTTCGACCTCGACTTCTGCCGCCCCTACATCACCCGCAGGCCCGTCACGACCTACGAGAACGAGGGCGCGCCGCCGCCGTCGCGCGACGAGGTGCGCTTCGTGGGCGCCCAGATCGCGGCGACCTGGCTGGCGGAGAGAGGACGGGCGGAAATGGCCGAGTTGCTGCCCGGCCACCCCTACCTGCCCGGCCCGGTGGACCAGGATCTGCTCATCGAGGCGGAACGGCGGCTCCAGCGCTCACTGCGCGGGTACGCGGTGCTCCGACGGGCGCTGCGGGACGGCTTCTGGCAGCACCTGCAGGCTCAGTACTGATCCCAGAAGCGGGTGAGCGCGGCGGCCGTCTCCGCGGGGCGGTCGGTGTTCGGGGAGTGCTCCGCGCCGCGGACGACCGTCCGGTGCGCCTCCAGCCGCCGGGCCATGTCGTCCAGCAGCGGCACCGGCCACGTGTCGTCGCGTTCGCCCGACAGCACATGCTTGGGCAGCGGTTCCACGGCGGCCAGTTCCGCGACCCTGTCCTGTTCTGACGTCAGCTGACGTCCGGTGGCGATGAGTTGGGCGGGGTTGTGGCGCAGCCAACGCCGGCGAAGGTCCTCGCGGGCGTCCTGCGTGGCCTCCTCCGCCGCGTCCTCCGGTGCGTCGAAGGCCAGGATCGCCTCCCACACCTGATCCATCGGCATCACGGCGAGCGCGTCGCTCAGCAACTTCACCCGCTGCTGCTGGGCCGGGCTGATCTGCGCGGGACCCGAGGACACCAGCGTCAGAGTCGCGAACGGGGAGGCGTCCTCGAGGACGGCGGCGCGGGCGATCTGCCCGCCGAGTGAATGCCCCACGAGATGGAGGGGGCCGCCGTCCGCGACGGCGGCGGCCTGGGCGAGCACGTCCCTGGCCAATTCGTCCTGCGCGTAGGCGCTCTGATCAGCCGGGCCCTCGGTCTCGTACTGTCCGCGGCCGTCGACCGCGACCGCGCGGTAGCCGGACGCGGTCAACGGCTCGAGCAGCGCGATGAAGTCCTCCTTGCTGCCCGTGTAGCCGGGCAGCAGCAGCACGGTGCCGCGCGCGACGTCGGTGTCCGGCCGCGCGTCGAGCACGGCGAACGGGCCGCGCGCGGTGGACAGCGTGCGGGGGAGGGCGCAGGCGGGCGGGACGAATGTGGGCGGCCGGCTCATGCGGATGAGGCTAGCGCGCGGGTGCTGGTGGCGGGCGGTCCGGGTGGCGCGTGGGGGAACCGGTCCGGGACCGAGCAGGCCGGGAAAGGCCGATGGCCCCGCCCCCGCGAACGGGGGCCGGGCCATCGAAGTCGCGCGGCTGTCAGCTCTCCGGCTGTGCCACGGCCTTGCGTGCACGCGTCCGGCGAGGCTTGGCCTCCGGCTCCGCCGCGGTCTCGGCGACCGCGTCCACCTTCGTCTCCGTGACCTTGCGGGCACGGGTCCGGCGGGGCTTCGTCTCCGTCGCGGGAGCCTCGGGTGCCTCCACGACGTCGGTCGCGACGGCTGCCTTGGGGGCGCGGGTGCGGCGGGGCTTGGTCTCCGTCGCGGGGGCCTCGGCGGTCTCGGCCGTGTCGACGGCCTTGCGCGCCCGGCTGCGGCGGGGCTTCACCTCGGCGCTCTCGGCGCCCTCGACCGTGTCGACAGCCTTTGCGGCGCGGGTGCGGCGGGGCTTCACCTCGGCGCTCTCGGCGCCCTCGAGCGTGTCGACGGCCTTGGGGGCGCGGGTGCGGCGGGGCTTGGTCTCCGTCGCGGGGGCCTCGGCGGTCTCGGCCGTGTCGACGGCCTTGCGCGCCCGGCTGCGCCGAGGCTTCGCCTCGGCGCTCTCCGCCAGGCTGGCGGCAGCGCTCTCCGGCGTCTGGAAGCCGGGCTCCGGCGCCGTCGCGACGGCCGTCTCCGCGGCTGTCACGACCGCCTCCGCCTCGGCGACGGCTGCTGCCGCCGCGCTGCGGGTGCGGCGACGGCGGGGCTTGGTGACGCTCGCGGTCTCGGCCGCCGCGTCCACCGTCGTCTCGACGGTCTCCACGGCAGCCGCCGACTCCACGACGCCCGCCGCCTCGGGCGCCGACTGCGCGGCCACCCGGGTACGACGACGGCGGCGCGGGGTCCGTGCCTCGGTGGGCGCCTCGTCGGTGGACTGCTCGGGGACGACCGCCTCCGTCACCGGGGCCGCCGCCAGCGTCTCTCCGCCACGCGTGCGGCGACGCTGACGCGGCGTACGCGTACGGGCCGGGCGCTCCTCGCGGACCGCCGCAGCCGGTGCGCCGCCCCGGCGGCCGCGGCCGCCGGTCTCGCCCAGGTCCTCGACCGCCTCCGCGGCGAGGCCGGCGCGGGTGCGCTCGGCTCGCGGCAGGACCCCCTTGGTCCCGGCCGGGATGCCGAGCTCCTCGAAGAGGTGCGGAGACGTGGAGTACGTCTCGACAGGGTCGGGGAACTTGAGGTCCAGCGCCTTGTTGATCAGCTGCCAGCGCGGGATGTCGTCCCAGTCGACCAGCGTGATCGCGGTGCCGGTCGCGCCCGCGCGGCCGGTGCGGCCGATGCGGTGGAGGTAGGTCTTCTCGTCCTCGGGCGACTGGTAGTTGATGACGTGGGTCACGCCCTCGACGTCGATGCCGCGAGCGGCGACGTCGGTGCAGACCAGCACGTCCACCTTGCCGTTGCGGAACGCGCGCAGCGCCTGCTCGCGGGCGCCCTGGCCGAGGTCGCCGTGGACCGCGCCGGAGGCGAAGCCGCGCTGGGCGAGCTGGTCGGCGATGTCGGCGGCGGTGCGCTTGGTGCGGCAGAAGATCATCGCGAGTCCGCGGCCCTCGGCCTGCAGGATGCGGGAGACCATCTCCGGCTTGTCCATGGAGTGCGCGCGGTAGACGCGCTGCGTGGTGTTCGCGACCGTCGCGCCCTCGTCGTCCGGCGCCGTGGCGCGGATGTGCGTGGGCTGGGACATGTAGCGGCGGGCGAGACCGATGACGGCACCCGGCATGGTCGCCGAGAACAGCATGGTCTGGCGCTTGGCCGGCAGCTGCTGGATGATCTTCTCGACGTCGGGCAGGAAGCCCAGGTCGAGCATCTCGTCGGCCTCGTCCAGGACGAGCGCGCGTACGTGCGAGAGGTCCAGCTTCTTCTGGCCGGCCAGGTCCAGCAGGCGTCCGGGCGTGCCGACGATGACGTCGACGCCCTTCTTGAGGGCCTCGACCTGGGGCTCGTAGGCCCGGCCGCCGTAGATGGCGAGCACCCGGACGTTACGGACCTTGCCGGCCGTCAGCAGGTCGTTGGTGACCTGGGTGCACAGCTCGCGGGTGGGGACGACGACCAGCGCCTGCGGTGCGTCGGTCAGCTGCTCGGGCTTCGCCCGGCCGGCCTCGACGTCCGCGGGGACGGTGACTCGCTCCAGCAGCGGCAGGCCGAAACCGAGGGTCTTGCCGGTGCCGGTCTTGGCCTGGCCGATGACGTCGGTGCCGGTGAGCGCGACGGGGAGCGTCATCTCCTGGATGGGGAAGGGGGAAACGATGCCGACGGCCTCGAGGGCTTCGGCGGTCTCGGGCAGGATCCCGAGATCCCGGAAAGTCTGCGTAGTCAGGGTGTTGCCTCTTCTGTGAGACGCGGCGCGAGGCGAACGCTGGGGGTCGTACCACACCTGGGTACTGGACCCGGCCGTGGGTTGGCCGGATGGGTGCGGGACCACTGCCGTCGCTCGAGCGCTCGTACCGCTGAGGGGGCCCCTCATCTGCGGCCGTGCGCAGTCGTGCGCATGGTCCGCGTGGAGGGCGGTCAGGTCGGAGCCGATCGGGCCACCGACCGGGCATCCTCATTCATCAGACGGCCTACTGAGAACGCAAAAATACTTTGACGCTCAGCAGGCGCATTACCACTGTACCCCGGATTCGCGCATGTGTGTTGGGTGAATTCACGAGAACTGTGTTCCAGGCATGGTTGACCAGGCCCTTACCCCATACGGCGGGCGGGCTATTGTGCCGTCCATGGAGACGCCTGACAACGCCAATGAATCCACCGGTCTCACCGGGATCGCCGCTCAGGACTGGGCTGCGGCGTCCGCGGAACCGCAGTACCGTGCCGCCGTCGTGGACCTGCTCGGGGCGCTCGCGTACGGCGAGCTGGCGGCATTCGAGCGGCTTGCGGAGGACGCCAAGCTGGCGCCGTCGCTCGCGGACAAGGCAGAGCTGGCGAAGATGGCCTCCGCCGAGTTCCACCACTTCGAGCAGTTGCGGGACCGCCTGGCGGCGATCGACGCAGAGCCGACGGCCGCGATGGAGCCGTTCGCGCAGGCCCTGGACGACTTCCACCGCCAGACCGCACCCTCCGACTGGCTGGAGGGCCTGGTCAAGGCCTACGTCGGAGACTCGATCGCCAGCGACTTCTACCGCGAGGTGGCCGCTCGTCTGGACAGCGACACCCGCGCCCTGGTGCTCGCCGTACTCGACGACACGGGCCACGGGAACTTCGCGGTGGAGAAGGTCCGTGCCGCGATCGAGGCGGACCCGCGCCTCGGCGGCCGGCTCGCCCTGTGGGCACGGCGGCTGATGGGCGAGGCACTGTCGCAGGCGCAGCGGGTGGTCGCCGATCGCGACGCGTTGTCCACGATGCTCGTGGGCGGCGTGGCGGACGGCTTCGACCTGGCCGCGGTCGGCGAGATGTTCTCCCGGATCACCAAGGCCCACACCAAGCGCATGGCCGCACTGGGGCTCGCCGCCTAGGCGGGGCTCGGCTCGACCGGTGCCGGGGCAGGGGGCCGGGCGGGGGCCCGGCGGTCCGGGCGGGGTTCGGGCCCGGACCGGTGAGGACTCACATCGGGAAGACGCGGTGCAGCCTGCGGGGCGAGGGGCGGATCAGCAGCGACAGCAGCACCGCCCCGATCGCCACGGCCCCCAGCAGGGTCGCCGGCGTGTGCCCCGGTCCCAGCGCCACGTGCGTCACATACGCGCCGAAGAGGGCGCCCAGTGCGCCCGTGGTGAAGACCGTCCTCCGGGACGGGAGACGATCGGCCAGGTGACGGACCGCCGCCCAGGAAAGGCCGAGCCCGAGCAGGACTGAACCGAGCGATTCCAAGAGCACTGCCGATCACCTCACGGAAGCCGGACGGGGCAGGGACGGTCGTAGCCCGTACTACCCGGCGTGAGCGGATCGCAACCCTTTCGCGAACGGTCCGGACCGGTGCTGAGCAGCGGAAGAGGGCCCGGCGGTCGTACCGCCGAGCCCTCTTCCCGATGCTTCACCGCGCTCGTCCGGGCAGTGTGCCCGGTCGCGCGCCCCGGTCGCGCTACAGCGCGCCGAATCCCACGCGCCGTGACGTCGACTCACCGATCTCGACGTAGGCGAGACGGTCGGACGGCACCAGGACCTTGCGGCCCTTCTCGTCCGTGAGGCTGAGCAGCTGCGCCTTGCCGGCCAGCGCATCGTTCACCGCGCGCTCGACCTCCTCGGCGGACTGCCCGCTCTCCAGAACGATCTCCCGGGGCGCGTGCTGCACGCCGATCTTGACCTCCACGGCTATGTCCCTCCGAACGGTCAGTGCGTTGCGCGGTCAGCCGCGCCGTACGCAGCACACCCTAGCCCGGAGTCGCCGCACGTCATGCCCCGCCGGAAAACGCCAGGAGCGAACAGCCCGCCCGGACCCGGCGGGCGGGCCCGCTCTCAGTGCTGGTCCGTGCCGTGCAGCGGGAATCCCGCGATTCCGCGCCAGGCGAGCGAGGTGAGGAGCTGCACCGCGGTGTCCCGCGGGATGGCGGAGCCGCTGGAGAGCCAGTACCTGGCGACCACCTGGGAGACGCCGCCCAGTCCCACCGCCAGCAGCATCGACTCGTCCTTGGAGAGCCCCGTGTCCTCGGCGATGACGTCGGAGATGGCCTCCGCGCACTGCAGGGACACCCGGTCCACCCGCTCGCGGACGGCGGGCTCGTTGGTCAGGTCCGACTCGAAGACCAGCCGGAACGCGCCGCCCTCGTCCTCGACATAGGCGAAGTAGGCGTCCATCGTGGCGGCCACGCGGAGCTTGTTGTCCGTCGTCGAGGCCAGTGCGCCGCGGACCGCCTGGAGCAGCGACTCGCAGTGCTGGTCCAGCAGCGCCAGGTACAGCTCGAGCTTCCCCGGGAAGTGCTGGTAGAGCACGGGCTTGCTGACTCCGGCCCGCTCCGCGATGTCGTCCATCGCCGCCGAGTGATAGCCCTGAGCCACGAAAACCTCCTGGGCGGCGCCCAGGAGCTGGTTTCTGCGGGCTCGGCGTGGCAGGCGTGTGCCCCGCGGGCGCGCCGCCTCTGTCTGCTCGATGGCTGTCACGCCGCCTCCCAAATGTAAGAACAAGCACAGTTCGAACAAGCACAGTTCGAGCAGGCGTCCCGATGAACAAGGATTGCCCGACCGCCGCGGTCTCCCGCGTGCGCTGTGCGCCGCGCCCGCCATCGTACTTTTGGGTAACCCGGCTGTGCGTCGCGCGAACGCAGAATTTCATGGACCGGACGGTCTCGGAAGCTGCCGGTCCGCGTCCTTACCCCGGACATACCGGGGCATCGGGCGGCAGGTCACCGGTAGTCGTCCTCGTCCAGCTTGACCACACGGGTCTGTTCGACGGCGTCCGCCTCGTTCGCGGTGGCCGGGTCGACGTGGTTCACCGGGTCGTCGCGCTCCGAGCGCACATCGGTGTGCTGCTCGGCGGCGTCGGCCTCCGGAACCTCCTCGTCCGTTGTGCCGGTGTTCCCGTCGTCGGCTTCCTGGAAGGTCTCGGGCTCGGTCGGATCGACTGACATGCGGCACCGCTTTCCCTGGAGAGTGCCCTGTACCACGAGCCTAGGAGCTACCGATTCAGGGCGCTATGTGGTGGTTGTCGGCATGCCACGGGTGCCCGGCACGGCTTCGAAGATGTGTGACGCCGAACACACGGGGCACCGCGTGATCGTCTCGTAACATTGCCGCATGTCTTCGACCGAGCTGCCGGGAGCCCGTGCCTTCAACGGCGCGGTGGCTCCCAAGGTCGCGACCGTGCGCGTCGCCGACGGGGAGGAGCTCCGCTCCGCCACCCTGCCCGGGCTCACCCTGACCGTCAGATCCCGCCCCCCGGCGCGCGCCGGCCTGCCGCCCGCCCTCTACGTGCACGGCCTGGGCGGCTCCTCGATGAACTGGTCGGCGCTGATGGCACAGCTCGAGGACACCGTGGCGGGTGAGGCGGTCGATCTGCCCGGCTTCGGGGACTCGCCGCCGCCGTCCGACGGCAACTACTCGGTCACCGGCCATGCCCGGGCGGTGATCCGGTTCCTGGACGCGGGCGGCCGCGGCCCCGTGCATCTGCTGGGCAACTCCCTGGGCGGCACCGTCTGCACCCGCGTCGCGGCCGTCAGACCTGATCTGGTGCGCACCCTGACGCTCGTCTCGCCCGCCCTGCCGGAGCTGCGCGTGCAGCGTGCGGCCGTGCCGACCGGGCTGCTCGCGCTGCCGGGAGTCGCCGGGCTCTTCGCCCGGATGACGAAGGGATGGACCCCGGAACAGCGCACGCGCGGGGTACTGGCGCTCTGTTACGGGGACCCCGCACGGGTGACGGACGAAGCGCTTCGCCATGCCGTCGAGGAGATGGAGCGGCGCATGGGTCTTCCCCATTTCTGGGACGCGACGACCAGGTCGGCCAGGGGTATCGTTGACGCGTACACGCTCGGGGGGCAGCAGGGGCTGTGGCGTCAGGCGGAGCGGGTACTCGCGCCGACCCTCCTCGTCTACGGGCGGAAGGACCAGCTCGTCTCGTACCGTATGGCGCGCAAGGCGGCAGTGGCGTTCCGGGGATCCCGGCTGCTGACGCTCCCGGACGCCGGGCACGTTGCGATGATGGAGTATCCGGAAACGGTCGCACAGGCCTTCCGGGAACTGCTCGACGACTGCGGTAGGAGCTGATCCGGGGCGTGGGACGACACAGCCGCAAGGGCCCCGCGCCCAAGGGCGCGACCACCGACGCGGACAGCGGACCGGCCTCCGGTGAACGGGAGGCCGCGACGGCCGTGTCCGGCAGCGGCCGGCGCAGGCGCGCCGCCGAGCCGGGTCCCGCACCGGGACCGCAACAGCACATGCCGGGCCATGGGGCGCCCCAGGCCCGCGGCGGGCATCCGGAGCACCACGAGGCGGGAGGCGGCTGGGGCGACTGGCAGGGCCGGCCGTGGGACGGGCAGCGCCCTCAGGGCGCGCAGCCGAACAGGCCGGCCGGCGGACCGCGCATACCGGGCCCGCGCCGTGAGTACCTCGAGGCCTTCGACCAGGTTCCGGCCCCGCGAGCGCAGCGATCCGACCCGTACTCGTCCGACCCGTTCGCCTCCGTCACCGACTGGGACACCGGGCACGGGCGGCCGCCCGAAATCGCCGCCGACACCGAGGACGACGCCCTTCCCGACGCCGAGGAGGCACCGGCCGGGGAGGCGCGGGAGAAGGGCGGCAAGGGCCGGACCTTCACCGGGATCGCGGCCGCCGCGGTGATCACCGTCCTCGCCGTGGTGGTGGCGGGGCAGGTGGCGGACGAAGGGGCCGGCGTGATCGGCGCCCAGTCCGGCAAGGAGCGCGAGGCGGAGGAACGCCCCGGCCGCTCGGAGGGCAGGCCCACGCCGCCGCAGGCGGCGAACCCGCCGGCCGCGCCGCCGAGTTTCCAGCAGCTGATGGCCCAGCAGTTCCCCATCGATCCGAAGCTGACGGCCTCCGGTGACTTCGAGGCCGTCCCCGGCTTCGACAAGGCGCCCGGCAAGGGGCGCAAGGTCAGCTATCGCGTGGACGTCGAGAAGGGGCTCGACATGGACGCCGCTCTCTTCGCCAGGGCGATCCAGGAAACGCTCAACGACGACCGGAGCTGGGCGCACGGCGGGGCGATGACCTTCGAGCGGATCTCCTCCGGCGAGGCGGATTTCGTCATAACGCTGGCGAGCCCGGGGACGACCGCGGTCTGGTGCGCCAAGTCCGGCCTGGACACGACCGTCGACAACGTCTCCTGCGACTCCGCCTCGACCGAGCGCGTGATGATCAACGCCTTCCGTTGGGCGCAGGGGGCACAGACGTACGGCGACGACGCGATGCTGGCCTACCGTCAGATGCTCATCAATCACGAGGTCGGACACCGGCTCGGGTACAACCACGTGAACTGCAGCACGCCGGGGGCGCTCGCCCCCGTGATGCAGCAGCAGACGAAGACCCTGGACATCGGCGGCGTCAAGTGCCGTGCCAACCCATGGGTGCACCCCGGCGGTTGAGCCCCACCCGACGGCGCGGCTGAGCCCTGCGGAACTGGCCTCAACGTGACTCTCCGTGCACAGGGAGCCCCGTAGCGCGACAGAACGCTACCTCGCCGCGAAAGTTACGTGCATTCACCCCTTCCGGTGGTGGGGGGGGGGGCCCGGCCGCCCCCCCCCCCCCCGGGCGCGGGGGGGGGGGGGGGGGGGGGTGGGGGGGGCGCCCCCCCCCCGGGGCCCCACACACCGTAGGGGGGGGGGAGGGGGGGGTGGGGGCCGGGGGGCG